>NZ_NEIT01000004.1:0-727762 GCF_002112855.1 Pseudomonas sp. B40(2017) | reverse complement strand
TTCTACAGCGTTACACGCTGCTGTCAACACCTCTTTTTCTCCGCTTTCGACCGAGAAGATCGAACCGTTGAAAGCACCAGAAACCGGCATTTCCAACTCCTTCCAGGCTTCGATGAACTGAAGCGACCCACTATCGAAACCTACTTAACTCATTGAATCTCAAGGAGTTTTCCGTTTCGACTGCGCCGGAAGTGGGGCGAATTATAGAGACTCAGAATCTGCCGTCAACCATTAATTTGAGTTTTCTATCAAGAGAATGAAAAAGACCGCTTCTTTATAGACGGGGGCTTGGCGAGTGCGCAATATATTGCCCAATACAACAGCTACTCTTCGGATGATGCCACGCAATGAACGATCAACCTCGCAGCCTTGCCTCAACTCTGTTCCCGGTTGGCCTGCTATTAATAGCCATGGCATCAATCCAGTCCGGCGCTTCGCTGGCCAAAAGCATGTTCCCTATCGTTGGAGCCCAAGGTACTACTACCCTACGCCTGATCTTCGCCAGCGTGATCATGCTGTTATTGCTCAAACCCTGGAGAGCGAAGCTGACAGCCAAATCACTGCGCACAGTGATTATCTACGGGATGGCACTAGGCGGCATGAACTTCCTTTTCTATATGTCGTTGCGCACCGTTCCGCTCGGCATCGCAGTCGCGCTGGAGTTCACGGGTCCGCTGGCAGTCGCTATCTATGCCTCGCGTCGCGCGATCGACTTTCTCTGGATTGCCCTGGCTGCCATCGGCTTGTTGCTGTTGATACCGACCGGCGCCACGGCAACGGGTATCGATCTGGTCGGTGCAGGTTATGCGCTGGGAGCCGGCGCGTGCTGGGCGTTGTATATCCTGTTTGGCCAGAAGGCCGGCGCAGATAACGGCGTGACCACTGCGGCACTTGGTGTGATGATCGCAGCCCTGTTCGTCGCCCCCATAGGCATCGTCCACGCCGGCGGCGCACTGCTGACACCCGCATTGATCCCCATCGCTATCGGGGTCGCGATCCTTTCCACAGCTCTCCCCTACACACTGGAAATGGTCGCCCTCACCCGCATGCCCGCCCGCACCTTTGGCACGCTTATGAGCATCGAACCGGCCTTCGGCGCACTCTCGGGTCTGCTTTTCCTTCAGGAATACCTCTCTTTGTCACAATGGATGGCGATCCTGTGCATTATTCTGGCCTCCGTAGGAGCAACCATGACGATGGGTAGCACCTCTAAACCCGCCATCGCGGCAGATTGAAAGAGGATTTTACGAAGGTCTGGCAATTGGCGTTCATTTAGGCCATGTTTAGCCTCGCAACCCAATGCCAGACATGGATTTTTTCGGATAGGGATATCGGAACGCTTCAAGCGAGAGCGCATACAGGCAGACCCGAGCGTCAGACTCGAGGCGGCCATAAGGACGGTAATGAAACGAATTTTGATACTGATCGCCATACTCGCCGTTGCGGGCTGCGCGGCGACGTCGAAGACCCACGTAAAACACGGCAAGAAAGGGCTGCACATCAACTGTTCGGGGTTGTCCTCCTCTTGGGACAAGTGCTACGCCAGCGCCGCGAACTCTTGCGCGCCGAAGGGCTACAAGGTCATTGCAAAATCTGGCGACACCGTAGAAGAGCCAGGTGATTATCCCTTTGGCCTCAACCCCGCCGGCTATACCAGCCGCAGCATGATCGTCATCTGCAAATAAATCATCGCCCCTACTGCGTTCGCGAAGCGGCGAGCTGGATCCCGATCTCTTCACGACAGGAATCCAGCACCCGCTGCTGAATCCTGGGCGACGCCAGCATACGCGCCACCACCAGTGCCCCGACGCATTGCGACAGAATTGCCCAGGCCAGGCTGTCACTTTCCAGAATTTGCGCCCAACTCTCCTGAAGCTTGCAAATCCACAGCTCAGCCTGTTCCCGCACAACGACGTCCGACCGCGCAATCTCGGCGCCCAGAGCCGGTAATGCACAGCCCAGTTCAGGCTGCTCGACATGAGCCATTTTCAGATACAGCTTCAGGCACCGCTCCAGCCGTTCGCGATCCTGTGCACCCTGCCCGCCCAACCGCTCCAGACTCTGGCATAACTCGCGCTCGACGATAGCCGCGAACAGAGCATCCTTGGACGAGAAGTGGCTGTAAAACGCCGCCCCACTCAGGCCGATCGCCTTCATCAGACCATCGACGCCCATTGATGAAAACCCATTTTTTTTCGCAGACAACGAGCTGCTTTGCAGGAGCTTTTCTTTGGTTTCCAGCTTATGACCGGCGGAATACCGCATGTTCTGTCCTCACATTGAGTGCCTTGACGCTGAGCAAATCCTAGCATAACGTTCGTTAACTTAACGATCGTTTACTAAAGGGATCCACCCATGAATAACAAGAAGGTCGTGTTGGTTGTCGGCGCAGGTGACGCCACGGGCGGCGCCATTGCTAGGCGGTTTGCCAAAGAAGGTTTCATCGCTTGCGTCACGCGGCGCAGCGCCGACAAATTACAGCCCTTGGTGGAAGCCATTCATATGGACGGCGGTGAAGCCCACGGTTTTGCCTGCGATGCGCGCAAGGAAGAAGACGTAATTGCGCTGATTGAAGATATCGAAACCCGCCTCGGACCGATTGAAGCATTCGTTTTCAACATCGGCGCCAACGTGCCCTGCAGCATTCTTGAAGAAACCGCTCGCAAGTATTTCAAGATCTGGGAGATGGCCTGTTTCTCCGGGTTTCTCAATGCCCGGGAAGTCGCCAAACGGATGGTGACCCGCCGTCGCGGCACGATCCTGTTTACGGGTGCCACCGCTGGCCTGCGGGGCGCCTCGGGTTTTGCCGCATTCGCGGGAGCCAAGCACGGTATCCGGGCTCTGGCACAAAGCATGGCCAGAGAGCTCGGCCCGATGAACATTCATGTCGCCCACGTTGTGGTCGACGGTGCCATCGATACCGATTTCATCCGCGACAACTTCCCTGACAAATATGCCACCAAAGATCAGGACGGTATCCTCGACCCCGAACACATTGCCGAGAACTACTGGTATCTGCATAGCCAGCCACGGGACGCCTGGACGTTCGAGCTGGATCTGCGCCCGTGGAACGAACGCTGGTAATCCCACCAAGAACAAAAACAGAGTGCAGCGAACATGAGCAAAACCGTGGAGTTCTATTTTGATCTCGGCAGCCCCGCCACCTACCTGGCGTATACCCAACTGCCGAAAATCTGCGCTGAAACCGGCAGCCAGTTGATCTACATTCCGTTATTGCTGGGCGGCGTCTTCAAAGCCACCGGCAACGCGTCGCCGGCAATGATCCCGGCCAAGGGTCGTTACATGTTTCAGGACCTGGACCGCTACGCCAAACGCTACGGCGTGCTCCTGAAATTCAACCCGCATTTCCCGATCAATACCCTGATGTTGATGCGCGCGGTCACCGGCATTCAACTGCGTCATCCTGATCGCTTCCTGGCATTCATCGATTGCCTGTTCAAAGCGCTGTGGGTTGAAGGCCGCCCCCTCGATGAGCCGGCAACAGTTGCCGCCGTGCTGACCGAACATGGCTTCAATCCTGAAGAAGTACTGGCGTTGACCAACGATGAAGCGGTCAAGGCTGCGCTCAAGGACAACACCGAAACCGCCGTGAAGCGTGGCGTCTTCGGTGCGCCGAGCATGTTCATCGACAACCAGTTGTTCTTCGGTCAGGACCGGCTCGACTTCGTTGTGGAAGCCCTGCGCTAAATCTCCACAACCACACCAGTCCGCCTGGGTCAACGCGTTTGTCGACTTCATGACCCAGGCGCTGGCCGCAGCGCCCGAGCTTCAACCTGTTAAATAGCGGCAGTACGGGTGTTCAACCAATCCAGCGCCGCGCCATCAAGCAACGGGCTCAGGCGCTCGCGCACTTCGGCGTGATAGGCGTTGAACCACTGCTTCTCTTCCTGCGTCAGCAACGAGGGCTCCAGGCAGCGAGTGTCGATCGGGCACAGGGTCAGGGTTTCGAACTTGAGGAATTCGCCGAACTCACTGCTTCCCGCTTCAACGTTCATCGCCAGGTTCTCGATCCGCACACCCCAGCGGCCCGGACGATAAGTGCCCGGCTCGATGGAGGTGATCATTCCAGGCTGCATAGCGGTTTGTGGCGCCGGCGCCGCCTGATAGGCGATCACCTGCGGACCTTCATGCACGTTGAGGAAGTAGCCCACGCCGTGACCGGTGCCGTGACCGTAGTCCACGTTTTCGGCCCAGATCGGCGCACGGGCAATCGCATCCAGTAACGGCGACAGAATGCCTTTCGGGAAATGCGCGCGGGACAAGGCGATCACGCCCTTCAACACCCGAGTGCAGTCACGTTTCTGCTCTTCACTCGGCGTACCGACCGCCACCATCCGCGTAATGTCGGTGGTACCGCCCAGGTATTGGCCACCGGAATCAATCAGCAGCAAGCCGTCACCCTCGATCACCGCGTGTTCTTCCGGAGTGGCGTGGTAGTGCGGCATCGCACCATTGGCGTTGAACGCAGCGATGGTGTTGAAACTCAGCGACACATAATCCGGGCGACGCTCCCGGGCGGCGGTAAGTTTTTCGTCGATGGTCAGTTCGGTAATGCGCTCACGACCCCAGGCCGAATCCAGCCAGGTGAAAAACTCGCACAGCGCCGCGCCGTCCTGCTCCATCGCCTGACGGATGTGTGCGGCGTCCGCCAGGCTCTTCTGCGACTTGGCCAGTGTGGTCGGGTTCAGGCCTTCGACCAGTTTCACGCCAGTGTCGAGGTTATCCAGCAGACCGCTGGTGACCCGCGCCGGATCCACCAGCAGGCTCGCGCCACTCGGGATCGCCCGCAAGGCGTCAGCGACTTCGCTGTAATCGCGCAGGGCCACGCCGTCTTTTTCCAGCACTGCGCGCAGCTCAGCATCGACCTTGCTCAGTGCCACAAAAAGCGTGGCTTGTTGCTGGCTGATCAGCGCGAAGGAAACGAATACCGGGTTGAACGACACATCGCCGCCGCGCAGGTTGAACAGCCAGGCGATATCGTCGAGGGTGGCAATGAAGTGCCAGTCGGCACCGCGTTCCTGCAAAGTCTCGCGCAGTTTGCCGAGTTTCTCGCCACGGCTGACAGTCGCCTGCGGTGGCAGGTGCTGGTAGATCGGCGCGTTCGGCAGCGCCGGGCGATCACTCCAGACTTCCTTCAACAAGTCGATGTCGGTACGCAGACTGGCGCCCCGTGCTTCTAGCTTGCTGCCCAGCGTACGCGCCGACGCGACGGCCATCACCGCGCCGTCGACCGCAACCACGCCACCTTCCGGCGTCTGCTCAGCCAGCCAGTCCAGCGGGCTCGGCTGACCCGGTTGCAGTTTCACCAGTTCGATACCGCTGCCCTTGAGTTCCTTGGTCGCCTGTTCCCAGTAACGGCTATCGGCCCAGACCCCGGCGAAATCGGTGGTGACAATCAACGTGCCGACCGAGCCATGGAAACCCGACAGCCATTGCCGGCCCTGCCAGTAACCCGGCAAGTATTCCGACAGGTGCGGGTCGGCGGACGGCACCAGCAACGCATGGATACCTTCGCGACGCATCAATTCACGGGTGTGCGCGAGGCGCTGGGGAACCGTTCCTTCGGTCAAAGTCTGGGTACTCATCATGTCTCCTGCCAATCACTGCATCGTTATTGTTCGTAGCCGTCAGGTCGGCTGGTTAAAGTCCTGTCGCCCAGAATGCCGGAGCACTGGCGCAGGCGGTCTTGATCAGTTCTACAGCCTTGTCGATGTCCTCGGCGGTGGTGAAACGGCCGAGGCTCAGGCGAATGGTACGGCCGGCCAGGTGCGCGTCATGCCCCAATGCCAGCAAGACGTGGGACGGCGCGTTGCTGGCGGAATTGCAGGCCGAAGTCGCGGAAAACGCGATCGAATGGCTCAGCGCCACCGGGTTGAACTCGCCTTCGCTGAAGGTCAGGCTCAAGGTGTGCGGGATACGTTGGGTGTTGCTGCCGTTAAGGCGCACGCCGGGCAAGTTCAAGAGTTGTTCGAGCAGTCGCTCGCGCAGCGCGACGATGGTTTTCTTCTCGTCATCGAAAGCTTCGGCGGCCAAGGCAAATGCCGAGCCCATGGCAGCGATCTGGTGAGTGGCCAGCGTACCGGAACGCAAGCCGCCCTCGTGCCCGCCACCGTGAATCTGCGCCTGCAAGCGCTGCTGCGCACGCGGGCCGACATACAGCGCACCGATGCCTTTGGGGCCGTAGAGCTTGTGCGCCGAGAACGACATCAGATCCACCGGCCATTGCGCCAGATCGATCACGACCTTGCCGGCGCCCTGGGCCGCATCGACGTGGAACAACGCCCCGCGCCCACGCACCACTTCGCCGATGGCCGGGATGTCGTTGACGGTACCGAGTTCGTTGTTGACCAGCATCAGCGACACCAGAAAGGTGTCTTCACGCATCGCTTCGCTGACCGCTTGCGCGGTGATCAGGCCTTCGGCGTCGGGCACCAGATAGGTCACGGCGACACCGGCATCCTGCAATTGCCGGGCGGTATCGAGGATGGCCTTGTGTTCGATCTGACTGGTGATGATGTGCCCGCCGGACATACCACGGGCCTGGGCCACGCCTTTCAGTGCAAGGTTGTTGGATTCGGTGGCGCCGGAGGTCCAGACGATCTGCTGCGCCTGGGCGCCGACCAGTTCGGCGACTTGCCGGCGAGCGTTCTCGACCGTTTGCCGGGCCTGCTGGCCGAAGGCGTGGGAACTGGAAGCCGGGTTGCCGAAATTACCGTTGAAACCCAGACACTCGATCATCACCTGGATGACCCGCTCGTCCACCGGGGTGGTGGCGGCGTAATCGAAATACAGCGGACGTGTGTTCATAAAAAGACTCGCAGAGCGTGTTCCGGGATCAGGAGGCTCGTGTCTGCAAACGGCACGACGCAGCCTTGTGAGCTGCGTCCGGGTTCGAGAGCGTCATCAATACCTGATCGGAGGCCGTTAAAGAAGAACAACTTCATTTAAAAGTGCGTAGGAACGCTCCTGAACGCGACTTTAACAGGCATCGGGCCGGCGGTTGTAGCGCTGCGTCAGCTAAAGCTTTCAAGGAGTAACGGATACAGCGAAATCACCAGCAGCGCCGCCATGCCCCAGTTGAACAGCCGCAACCAGCGGCGATCCTTGAGCACGTTGCGCAGCAAGGTCCCGCACGCCGCCCAGACGCCGACGCTCGGCAGGTTGATGATGGCGAACACCGCCGCAATCACGATCACGTTGGTGAAATAGCCCTGCATCGGCGTGTAGGTGCTGATGGCACCAATGGCCATGATCCACGCCTTGGGGTTGACCCACTGGAAGGCTGCCGCGCCGAGATAGCTGATCGGTTTCGCCTCGCCCTGCTCGCTGTCGCCGACCGGGCCGGAGTGAGCGATTTTCCATGCCAGGTACAGCAAGTACGCCGCGCCGACATAACGCAGGATCGTATAAAGCAGCGGATAGGTCTGGAATACCGCGCCCAGGCCAAAACCCACCGCCACCACCAGCACGAAGAAGCCGCAGGTAATGCCAAGCATATGAGGGATGGTGCGGTTGAAACCGAAGTTCACGCCCGATGCCAGCAACATGGTGTTGTTCGGCCCCGGTGTGACCGAGGTGACAAGGGCAAACAGGGCGAAGCCCAGCAACAGGTCGAGCGAGAGGGTCATGGCAGGCAGTCCGTCAGGGTCATTCAGGTGTTGACCCTATCCCACGGCGCCGCGCAAACCCACGGACAGTTGGGCAAAACTTCGAGCAGTACAGTTCTCAATCAGCTTGGACGACCGTGCAGCTGTACGGCCCGCTCGGCGCTCATCTCACCCTTGTTATCAAACCCGAAAGTCTTCTGTGGCTGGCCAAGCAGTTGGGCTTTCTTCGCGTGGTATTCCTCGAACGACAAGCCGCTGCGGTTCAAGTTTTCCAGCGCCAGTTCGCGGGTTTCTTCCGCCGTGTAAGGGCGCAGTTCCGGAGAAACGTGGCTCGCGCAACCAGCGAGAACGGAGACAGCGAGCATCAGGGAAACAGTCAGTAAACGATTCATGGGAGCGTCCTGCCGAGCAGTGTGGGTCGATGGAGAAAGGCTACGCCCGGGCACGCTTTGGCAGAAATCAACGCTCTCAATAGTGGCTATCAGAATTCGAGCAAGATTTACCTTCATATTTCCAGAGGATCTATCAATATCAATTAACAGTCTTTTACGGAATAACAGTCAGCCTTTATAAAATCCTTCATCGCGTTCGGCACTGTTGCTCCAGCAACTGTTTCCCAGGCAACAGCGGTTCAACAAACCCGCCTGAAAGTCACACAAACACAGCCGCCGACAACGCTCAAAGCCCCGGAATACGGGCCTTACAGGAATTGGTACAGCGCTTGCTCTGCTCCAGTGACTACTCACTGCTCGCCGAGCAACTGTTGAAAAAGGAACTGACCATGTCGCGTCCACTGAAAGTCGTCGCCCTGTCCGGCGGAACCTGGCGTCCGTCCCGCACCCTGGTGCTGACCCAGGCCTTGCTGGCCGAATTGTCCGGGCACTTGCCGGTCGAGAGTCATCTGATCGAACTCGGCGACATCGCCCGCCCACTTGGCGCCGCGCTGTCGCGTCAGGAGTTGCCGGCCGAGATCGAAGCCGAGCTGCAAGCCATCGAACAGGCTGACCTGCTGATCGTCGCCGCGCCGGTCTATCGCGGTTCCTATCCTGGATTGCTCAAGCATCTGTTCGACCTGATCGACCTGAATGCGCTGATCGACACACCAGTGCTGCTCGCCGCCACCGGTGGCAGCGAACGTCATGCGCTGGTCCTCGATCACCAGTTGCGCCCACTGTTCAGTTTCTTCCAGGCCGTGACCCTGCCGATCGGCGTGTACGCCACCGAAGCTGACTTCGCCGACTACCAGATCACCAGCGAACCGCTCAAGGCGCGGATCCGTCTGGCCGCCGAACGCGCCGCGCCGCTGTTCGGCACTCACATCAAACCGTTGCTGAAGATCGCTTGAGGAGCTGTTCATGGATGTTTTCTGGTTCCTGCCGACCCACGGCGACGGTCACTATCTGGGCACCACCCAAGGCGCGCGCCCGGTCACCCTCAATTACCTGAAGCAGGTGGCGCAAGCCGCCGACAGCCTCGGCTACTACGGCGTACTGATTCCCACCGGTCGTTCCTGCGAGGATTCGTGGGTGATCGCCTCGGCGCTGGTGCCGCTCACCGAACGCCTGCGTTATCTGGTGGCGATCCGTCCGGGGATCATCTCGCCGACCGTTTCGGCGCGCATGGCCGCGACCCTGGATCGACTGTCCAACGGCCGCTTGCTGATCAACGTTGTGACTGGTGGCGACCCGGACGAAAACCGTGGCGACGGCAGCTTCCTCAGCCACAGCGAACGCTACGAAGTCACCGATGAATTCCTCAAGATCTGGCGCCGGGTGCTGCAAGGCGAAGCGGTAGATTTCGAAGGCAAACACCTGAAGGTACAGAACGCCAAGGCGCTGTATCCGCCGGTGCAGAAACCCTATCCGCCGCTGTACTTCGGCGGGTCCTCCGACGCGGCCCACGATCTGGCCGCCGAGCAGGTCGACGTGTACCTGACCTGGGGCGAACCACCGGCCGCCGTCGCCGAGAAACTCGCCGACGTGGGTGAACGCGCCGCCCGCCACGGGCGCAAGGTGAAGTTCGGCATTCGCCTGCACGTGATCGTGCGCGAGACCGCCGAAGAGGCCTGGAAAGCCGCCGACAAACTGATCGAGCACATCAGCGACGAAACCATTGAAGCCGCGCAGAAATCCTTTTCCCGCTTCGACTCCGAAGGCCAGCGGCGCATGGCCGCTCTGCACGACGGACGCCGCGACAACCTGGAAATCGCCCCCAACCTGTGGGCCGGCGTCGGACTGGTGCGCGGCGGTGCCGGTACCGCATTGGTCGGCGATCCGCAGCAAGTGGCAGCGCGGATCAAGGAGTACGCGGATCTGGGCATCGAGAGTTTCATCTTCTCCGGCTATCCGCATCTCGAGGAGGCCTACCGCTTTGCCGAGCTGGTCTTCCCGCTGTTGCCCGAGCCTTATGCAAGCCTGGCCGGACGCGGTGTCACCAACCTCACCGGGCCGTTCGGCGAAATGATCGCCAACGATGTACTGCCCGCCAAAGCCAACGCCTGAGGAAGACCGAGTGACTGCCAAACCGCAAAGCACCCTGCTCTCCCCGTTGCAGACCGCCCGCCAACTTGCCGCCGAATTTGCCCTGACCGCCGTCGAGCGCGACGAGCGTGGCGGCACACCGAAAGCCGAACGTGATGCCCTGCGCGACAGCGGTCTGCTGGCCCTGAGCATTCCCACCCGTTACGGCGGCCTCGGCGCGCGCTGGAGCGAAACCCTCGAAGTCGTGCGCGAGTTCGCCAAGGTCGACAGCTCGATCGCCCACGTCTTCGGTTTTCATCATTTGATGCTCGCCACCGTACGCCTGTTTTCTCGCCCGGAACAATGGCAGCCGTGGTTCGAACAGACCGCGCGGCAGAACTGGTTCTGGGGCAACGCGCTCAATCCGCTGGACACCCGCACCGTGGTCAAGGACCTCGGTGGCTGGCGCGAGTTTTCCGGCAAGAAGAGCTTCTGCTCCGGCGCCAGCGATTCGCAGATGCTGATCGCCTCGGCGGTGGACGAAAGCAACGGCGGCAAACTGCTGATCGCGGCGATCCCGAGCGGGCGCAGCGGCATCACCCTGCACAACGACTGGAACAACATCGGCCAGCGCCAGACCGACAGCGGCAGCGCGACGTTCGAACGGGTGCGGGTCGAAGAGTCGGAACTGCTGCTGGATCCGGGCCCGCTGAGTACACCGTTCGCCTGTCTGCGCCCGTTGATCGCGCAACTGACGTTCACCCACATGTTTCTCGGCATTGCCGAAGGGGCCTTTGAAGAGGCGCGGCAATACACCCTCAGCGAAACCCGTGTCTGGCACAAATCCTCGGTGCGCGAGGTGCGCGAAGATCCTTACGTGCTGGCCCATTACGGCGAGTTCTGGGTCGCCCTCGAAGGCATTCGTCTGCTGGTAGAACGCGCCGCTGCGCTGCTCGACGAGGCCTGGGCCAAAGGCCCGAACCTCAGTGCCGAAGAACGCGGTCACCTGGCCACGGCAATTGCCACGGCCAAGGTCGCCGCCAGCCGACAAGGCCTGGAGATTTGCAGCCGATTGTTCGAAGTCACCGGCGCCCGCTCGACCCACGCATCGCTGCGCCTCGACCGACACTGGCGCAACCTGCGCACGCAAACCCTGCACGACCCGCTGGATTACAAGCTCCACGAGCTGGGCGACTGGGCGCTGAACCAGTCCCTGCCGGTGCCGACGTTCTATTCCTGATTTTCTTTCGTGGAGCGAGACCCCATGCAACTGCTGACCCTGCCGCCCTCACCCGCCCTGGCCACCTCAATCCGCGCCACCGCTCAGGTCTTCGAAGACCCGAAATCCCAGGCCCTGCTCGCGCATCTGCAACAGGTCGCACCGAGCGAAGCCAGCGTGCTGATCATCGGCGAAACCGGTACCGGCAAGGAGTTGGTAGCGCGGCACATCCACAACCTGAGCAACCGGCGCAACCGGCCGTTCATTGCGGTCAACTGCGGGGCGTTTTCCGAATCGCTGGTGGAAGCCGAACTGTTCGGCCACGAAAAAGGCGCCTTCACCGGCGCCCTCAGCGCCAAGGCCGGGTGGTTTGAAGAGGCGGATGGCGGCACCCTGTTCCTCGATGAAATCGGCGATCTGCCGATGGCGATCCAGGTCAAATTGCTGCGGGTGTTGCAGGAGCGTGAAGTGGTGCGCCTGGGTTCGCGCAAGAGCATTCCCATCGATGTGCGAGTGTTGGCAGCGACCAACGTGCAACTGGAGAAAGCCATCAACGCCGGACATTTCCGCGAGGATCTGTATTACCGGCTGAACGTGGTCAATCTGGAGCTGAGCCCGTTGCGCGAGCGGCCCGGCGATATCCTGCCGCTGACCCGGCATTTCATCGAGGCCTACAGTCAGCGTCTGGGTTACGGGCGCGTCACCATCAGTCCCGGCGCCGAACAAAAACTGCGCGGCTACAGTTGGCCGGGCAATATCCGCGAACTGGAAAACGTCATCCACCACACGCTGCTGATCTGCCGTAACGGCGTGATTGAGCGCGACGATCTACGTCTATCCAACCTGCGCATCGATCGTCCCGACGATCAGCACGCGACCGCCGACGACTCACCGGAAGCGCTGCTGGAACGCGCCTTCCAGAAACTGTTCGAGCAACAGGCCGGCGCCCTGCATGAGAAGGTCGAGGACGCATTGCTGCGCGCGGCCTATCGCTTCTGCCATTACAACCAGGTGCACACCGCGTCCCTGTTAGGCCTGAGCCGTAATGTCACCCGCACGCGACTGATCAAAATCGGCGAACTGGCGGTGAACAAGCGGCGGCCCACGGAAAACCTGCAAGGCGAGCGCTTGATCCAGCTGTCGATCTAACCAACCAGTTGACAGTGCAAGCCGTCGTCATAGCTGCGGGCTATGCTGCTCAGCACCTGGAATGAACCGAAGGTCACGGTGCGCGCCTGATGGGTGCGGATCAGTTGCCAGAAATCCTGCTCGCCGGTTTCGAAACTCTGAAACGCCGCCTCCCCCGCCTCGCGGGACTGCCATTGCAGGAAGCTCAACACTCGCCGCCCGTCGTCGCTGGCCTGGACACTGGCGCTGACGAAGCCGGCGTAACGCTGGGCCAGACGTTCGGTCTGCACCGCCAGCGCCGAGACCAGCGCCGGTTGCTGGCCGGGTTCGATTTCAAATTCGATCAATTGGGTAAAGCTGCGGTTTTTCGCTGGTGCTTGCATGAGATCCCCACTCGGTCAGGCGAATCTTGCGATTCGAAGGCCTGCAGGGTAAAACCTCTAGTTAACTAGAGGTCAAGGGGCAATTTGCAAATGATCACTGCGGAAAATCTGCACAAGCAACTGACCGTCGGCGAACTCGCGGCCCGCAGCGGCGTGGCGGTCACCGCCCTGCACTTTTATGAATCCAAAGGCTTGATCAAGAGCCAGCGCAATGCCGGCAACCAGCGGCGTTATCCACGGGAAGTACTGCGGCGGGTGGCGCTGATCAAAGTGGCGCAACGCCTGGGCATTCCTCTGGCAGAAATCGGCGAGGCGTTGAAGCAGCTACCGGACAACCGCGCGCCAACAGCGGCGGACTGGAAAGTGCTGTCGGAGCAGTGGCGGCGGGAGCTGGACGAGCGGATCAATCAGTTGATGTTGCTGCGTGACCGGCTGACCGGTTGCATCGGTTGCGGATGCCTGTCGATGGAAGCCTGCCCG
This sequence comes from Pseudomonas sp. B40(2017), assembly GCF_002112855.1. Classification (NCBI taxonomy): domain Bacteria; kingdom Pseudomonadati; phylum Pseudomonadota; class Gammaproteobacteria; order Pseudomonadales; family Pseudomonadaceae; genus Pseudomonas; species Pseudomonas sp. B40(2017). The sequence goes on along the minus strand of NZ_NEIT01000004.1, from coordinate 714,465 downwards.
CTGCGCAATCAGGGTGATGTGCTGGGCGAGCAAGGGCCGGGGGCGCACTTTCTCGACGTACCCAAGTGAGGGTTCCCATGCCATGGGAACCCCCAATTCGATCCATCAGAAGCCCGGCGCAATCTGCCCTTTGTAGCGGGTCAGAATGAACTGACGCACTTCATCGGAATTCAACGCCTTGGCCAGTTTCTGCAGGCCCGGGTCATTGATGTTGTCGGGACGCGCGACCAGAAACTCGATGTACAGGCTCTTGCCCTTCTCGACGATCAGCGCGCTGTTGGTGTCGATCCCGGCTTCCAGCGCGTAGTTGGCGAACACGAATGCCAGATCCACCTGACTCACTGAACGAGCGAGCAATGCGCCCTCCAGTTCACGGATTTTCAGGTGTTTGGGGTTTTCGACGATATCGCGCTGGGTGGCCAGGGTGTTACTCGGATCCTTGAGTTTGATCAGCCCGGCCTCGTGCAACAGCACCAGCGCGCGACCGGTGTTCACCGGGTCATTGGGGATCGACACACTGGCGCCGTCCTTCAGCTCCGAAATGTTCTTGATCTTGGTCGAGTAAGCCCCGAACGGTTCGATGTGCACGCCGACCACCGGCACCAGATCGGTGTGGCGAGTCTTGTTGAAATCATCGAGAAACGGCCGGTACTGGTAGTAGTTGGCGTCGAGGTTTTTCAGCGCCAGTTGCTGGTTGGGCTGGATGAAGTCGGTGAAGACCTTGATGTCCAGATCCACGCCTTCCTTGGCCAGGGTCGGTTTGACGAACTCGAGGATTTCCGCGTGCGGCACCGGGGTGGCACCGACGATCAGTTTTTCGTTGGCATGGGCGCCGAACGACAGAACGGCAGCCAGAACGGCCAGGGTCTTTTTCATGCTGTGCTCCAAGGCAGATTTGAGTGGCCGTCGTGGGGTGAACGTGGGGCCTTTATGGGTTGAACTTGTTTTTTCAGCGTCGGCTGTAGTGCGCCACCAAGCGGTCGCCGGTCATTTGCAGGGCCTGCACCAGAATCAGCAGCAACACCACGGTGACCACCATCACGTCGGTCTGAAAGCGTTGATAGCCGTAGCGGATCGCCAAATCGCCGAGCCCGCCACCACCGATCACGCCGGCCATCGCCGTGTAATCCACCAGCACGATGGCGGTGACCGTCACAGCTGCCAGCAACCCGCCGCGGGCCTCCGGCAACAGGGTGTGGCGGATGATCTGCCAGGTGTTGGCACCCATGGCCTGGGTCGCCTCGACCACGCCGCGATCGACTTCGCGCAGAGCGGTTTCCACCAGCCGCGCGAAGAACGGTGTGCAACCGACGACCAGCGGCGGAATGGTTCCGGGCACGCCCAGCGAGGTGCCCACCAGCAACGTGGTCAGCGGAATCAGCACGATCAGCAAAATGATGAATGGCAGCGAACGCAGCATGTTCACGATCACCGACAGCACCCGATACACGCCGACTGTTTCATGCAACTGGCGCTTGCCGGTGAGAAACAGCAGCAACCCCAGCGGCAATCCCAGCAGCACCGTAAACAGCAGCGCCGCGCCGAGCATGCTGAGGGTGTCGAGACAGGCCTGGGCGATGTCGGCCCAGTAAATGTGTTTGAACCACTCGGCCATGGTCAGGACCAGTCGTGGCGCGGTGGTTTGACGCCGTTGAGCAGCCAGTTGCCGACCACGTGGTATTTCCAGCGCACCGGGTCATGCAGGGTGTGGACCCGGGCGTTGCGCCAGTGGCGGTCGAAGTTGTGCTTCTTCAGGGTCGAGCGGGTACCGCCGAGTTCGAACAGCTTGTTGCTGGCCTCGATGGCGATTTCGGTGGTCAGCACTTTAGCCTTGGCCACGGCCAGCGAGGCCAGCGCGACGTTGTCTTCATCAGGCGCCGGACGTGCGGCGTCGAGCGCCCAGCCGGCGCGTTCAAGCAAGGCTTCGGCGGCTTCCAGACGGATTTCCAGTGCGCCGATCTGAATGATGGTCAACGGATCTTCACTGGCCTTGTCCACACCTGCATCGATCCATGGCCGCGCAAACTGGCGGACGAATTCCACGGTATCGCGCAACGCTGCCCGGGCAATGCCGGCGTCGATGGCAGCGGTGGTCAACTGGGCGAACGGCCCGGCCAGGGTCGGGCTCTCATAGGAACGGTACGTCGGAAACAGATTGAAGGGCGCCACTTGCAGATTTTCCGCCAGCACCGTGCCGCTGGAAGTAGTGCGCTGACCGATGCTGTCCCAGTCGTCGACGATCACCAGCCCTTTCGTACCGCGCTCGACGAAGGCCAACTGGCCCTTCTGCTCTTCATCCAGCGCCAGCACCGCCAGCCAATGGGCGTAAAGCGAACCGGTGCAGTAGCCCTTGCGGCCGTTGATCACGAAGCCGTCGCCATAACGGCGGAGGGTCGCCTGAATGTCCTGCACGTTCTTGCCGCCGGTTTCCGACAGCGCATTGGCGAAGCGATGACCTTGCAGCGCCAGCTCAAAGAAATGCGCTTGCTGGGCCGGGGTGCCTTGCAGGCGGATGTCTTCGAGCAGGCAGTAATGGTTTTGCGGGATCTGCCCGAGGGACGGATCGGCGGCGGAAATGATCGCGATCACCTGGGCCAGTATGGCGTAGGACACCTGCGCGCCGCCGTATTCCTTCGGCACGGTGATGCCCCACAGGCCACTGTTGGAAAACAGGTCGACGACCTCGGCGGGCACTTCGCGGTTGCGGTCACGCTCGGCGGCGTGTTCCTGCAAGACGGCGGCGACCTGCACAGCCACGCGCAAGGCTTCGGCGTCGTCGGCAATCCGGTGGGCGGCCGGCGGGTTGATCGGATAAACGGCAGATTCAGACATGGATGACTCTCGGTATCGGTGTTGTACCGGGTCATTGCAGCTTCTGTGCCTGACGCAAAGGCCTTGTTTTACGGGGGCTGCAGCGGAACTTCAGGGCGTCTGGCGATGAAAACCCGCGCACTCTGTTGCTTCGCTGTCGATGGCTGAACAGTGGGAGGCCTGCTCGTCGGCTACTCGGTCACGACGGCGGCACGGATCTATAGTTGAGCGACCGGCAATCCCGGCGAAGGCACACCTCAATCTCTAATAAAAACCAGGCAACAAATAACAGGGAGTACCGCCATGAGCGTCAAACCCATTCCCGAGGGGTATCACAGCATTACCCCGTACCTCGGCATTCACAAAGCTGCCGAAGCCATCGATTTCTATAAAAAGGCGTTCGGTGCCACCGAAGTCATGCGCCTGAGCATGCCCGACGGCGGCATCGGCCACGCCGAACTGCGCATCGGCGACAGCGCGATCATGCTCGGCTCGCCGTGCGATCAAGGGCCGTTGAGCAATCCGGACAACGCAGTGTCGGTCGGCCTGCATCTGTACGTGACCGATGTGGACAAATCCTTCCAACGCGCACTGGAGGCCGGCGCCACCTCGGTGTCCGAGGTCAAGGATCAGTTCTACGGCGACCGCAGCGGCACGTTGAAAGATCCGTACGGGCATCTGTGGTTCCTGGCCTCGCGCAAGGAGGACCTGACCCAGGCGCAGATCGAGCAGCGGGCGAAGGAAATGTTCCAGCAGAGCTAACTACGCCGAGTGTCCATTCCCGCGCGGCGCGCGGGGATGGGCGAACACGATTCATGAACCGTCGAATCACGCATCACGTCTTGTCATGAACGCCCGGCGATTTCAGGATGCAGGCCACTCGCCTGAATAAAGGATCACCCGATGTTTGCCGGATTCGTCAAAGACCAGCGCCACGTCAACGGTGTGGAGATCAGCTACCGCCTCAAAGGCAGCGGCCCCGGCCTGCTGCTGTTGCACGGGCACCCGCAGACCCACGTCATCTGGCACAAGATCGCCGAGCAACTGGCGGAGCACTTCACGGTGATCGCCGCCGACCTGCGCGGTTATGGCGACAGCAGTCGCCCGCCGGCCGATGAGGCTCACCTCAATTACTCCAAGCGCGAGATGGCCCGCGACGGCGTGGAATTGATGAAGGCGTTGGGTTTCGAGCACTTCTCGATCCTTGCCCACGACCGTGGCGCGCGGGTTGCCCATCGTCTGGCCCTCGATCATCCCGCCGTCGTGCAGCGCATGGTCCTGCTCGACATCGCGCCAACGCTGGCGATGTACAGCCAGACCAATGAAGCCTTTGCCCGCGCCTATTGGCACTGGTTCTTCCTGATCCGCCCGGCGCCGTTGCCGGAAACTTTGATCGAAGCCGACCCCGAAGGTTATCTGCGCAGCGTCATGGGCAGTCGCAGCGCCGGGCTTGCACCCTTTACCGACGAGGCGTTCAGTGAGTACCGGCGTTGCCTGGAACATCCCGGAAGTGCTCGCGGGATCTGCGAGGATTATCGCGCCAGTGCCAGCATCGATCTGGAACATGACCGCGCCGACATCACGGCTGGTCGTCAACTGACCCTGCCGTTGCTGGTGCTGTGGGGCGCCGAGGGCACCGTCGGTCGCTGCTTCGATCCGCTCGGGGAATGGCAGCAGGTTGCCACCGATGTACGCGGCAAGGCCCTGCCGGCCGGGCATTACCTCGCCGAAGAAGTGCCCGAACTGGTGCTCGCCGAGGCGCTCGACTTTCTCCGCTGATTCCCCTCCTCGATCCGGCGGAATCTGCCGTCGGACCGCTTCGCCTCCCCCGCAGAAATTCGCCCACGCGGCATCAAGATGTAATCGCGAAACATTTACTTTCATATCGTTCATCGGGAATTGCTTCGGTCATCCGTCTTATAGAGATGCGGGCCGGTCGCGTAGGCAAAAGCCACGACCGGCCTTTCAGGGACTCCCGTGCTGCGAAGCCCGTAGTACCGCTCCCTCTCACTGAATCAAGACCCGTCATCATGTCGAAGAAATCCCGCTCGAAACTGTGGTTCCTGGTACACAGCTGGCTGGCATTGCCGATCTGGTTTTTCGTACTGATCGTCTGCGTCACCGGCACCCTGGCGGTGGTCAGCCAGGAAATCGTCTGGCTGGCCAACCCGCAGATGCGCGCCAGCGCCCCTTCGGACGACGCACCATTGCTCAGCTACGACCAGATCCTCGCCGAAATCAAAAAAGCCGAACCGCACACAGTGGTGCAAAGCATCAACCGTCCGGACGAGTCGCACTTTGCTCTCGACGTCGACGTCAGCTATCCCGACGGCCGCTCGCTGACCGTCTACGTCAACCCGTACACCGGCGTGATTCAGGGCACGGCACCGAGCTTCAACTTCAAGGCGTTCACCCGCGCACTGCATGGCTGGTGGCTGGTGCCGTTCACCAACGGCTTCAGCTGGGGCTGGTATCTGGTGTCGTTCCTCGGCCTGCCGATGCTGGCTTCGCTGGTGACCGGGCTGGTGGTGTACAAGCGCTTCTGGAAAGGTTTTTTCCGCCCGACCCTGCGCATTCGTCACGGTGCGCGGATTTTCTGGGGCGACTTTCACCGCCTCAGCGGCATCTGGTCGATCTGGTTCATCGCGGTGATTTCGATCACCGGCACCTGGTTCCTGATTCAGGCGCTGCTGTTTGACAACCAGATTTCCATTTCCAGCGAGCCGATCGTCCCGGCCATGTCCCGCGAAGCCGTGCCACAGTCCAACGATGGTTCGCCACCGCCGCGTATCAGCCTCGACCGCGCCATCGAAATCGCCCAGACGAAAATCCCCGGCTTCGAAGCCAGCTTCATCAGCCTGCCGGGCAATGCCTACGCGCACCTGGATATCGGCGGTCGCGGCTGGTACCCGCTGATGTACCAGACCGCCACGCTCAACCCATACAGCGGTGAAGTGGCGGCTTCGCGGCTGTTGTCCGATCGCACGTCGCTGGAGTTCGTCACCGAATCCATGCGCCCGCTGCACACCGGTGACTTCGGCGGTCTGTGGATCAAGCTGATCTGGTTCTTCTTCGGCCTGCTGCTGAGCATGATGGTCCTCAGTGGCCTGCTGATCTGGACCAAGCGCACCGCGCTGGCCACCGCCAACGCCCTCAAGCGCGAGCACAAGAAACAGCGCGTGCAGGCACAACCGGCCCTGCGCCGTGAAACCTCGGAGGCCAACCTGTGAGCAAATCCACTACCGTGGCTCAGCCTTCACGGCTGAGCGTGATCTGGCACAAATGGCGCTTCCACATCAACGTGCTGTTGCTGCTGATCCCCTTGGGCTTCATGCCCAAATACTTCGCCGATGCCTCGCTGTTTCGCGGTGACAGCGGACTGGGTGAACGGGAGATCGGCGAAATCCAGGTCGGTCCCTGGAGCCTGCGACTGGCCGAACTGCGTAATCAGGCACCGATCCTGACCGGCCCCGCCGGCTACATGAAAGATTTCAGCGCCGCCCTCTGCGACGCCTGCGTCGACCACGTCAAGGCGACGTATCTGCGCATCGGCAAACCTCGCAGCCTGCGCGCGGCCGGGGTGATTTTCTTCGGCACGCCGTACCGCATGGGCACCCAGTTGCCGGTTCCGGAAAAGACCGCTGCCGACGCCGAACTGTGGATCACCATGGAAGGCTGGGACGGCAGCATGCACCAAGCCTCGATTCCGCTGAGCCAGGCCTCGCCTGCCACCCTCGCCTGGCTGAACAAACAAGGAGCCAAACCATGAGCCACGCCCAACGCCCCTTCCGCTTGCTCCTGAGCAATGCCTTGCTGGTGCTGACTGCCGGTTTCAGCGCCGGCGTCCTGGCCCATAACCCGATGTGCGAGTGCAAGGCCATCGATGCCGAGCAGATCAAATGCACCGGCGGTTTCTCGGACGGCAGCGGCGCGCCGGGGGTGACCCTCGATGTGATCGGCTACGACGAAACCATCCTGGTGCCGGGCAAGCTCGGCGCCGACTCGACCCTGACCTTCAAGAAACCCGGCGCCGAGTTCTACGTGCTGTTCGACGCCGGCCCCGGCCACGTGGTCGAAATTGACCAAGCGGATATCGAAGCCCCATGACCACGCCGACTACCCAGGTTGTCCGCCCGGCTGGTGCCGGGCACGAAACCCTCAATGTGCTGCTGATGTGCCTGCTGATCCTCGCGATTGCCGGCTCGGTAGTGACATTGCGCGGCGTTTCCCACGAACCGGAGCCGGTCTCCAGCCATCAACTGGATGCCCGTCGCGACCTTGGCGCCAGCGAGCAGGGCATCTATGCCGATCTGCGCGTGACCCTCGACGAGATCCGCCTGCTGCGTGAAGAACAGCAAACGCTGCCAAGCCCGCAGAACCTGGCCGATGAAGGTTTTGCACCGTTCGCCCAGGACGCCAGCTCGGTCAGTCGTGGCGGCCATGACTGGCAGTTGCTGGCCGACCGCGCCTACTTCGGCCACAGTCAGGCACCGGCCGTGGCCGGTTCGTTTCTGATGCGCCTGAACGACGCCGCGCCGGACATCTGGCTCAACCGCGCCACCGACCTGCAAGCGCCGAAAGACCTGTCAGACGCAGCGCTGACCGCTGCCGGATGGAAACAGATCGTCGCGCAATTCGATGCCGGGGTGACCCGCGAACATCGTCATTGAACCCTCGCCTTCATTCGAGAGAAGACCGCTTGCCCATGCCTAGTTCATCTCAACGCCGTCCTTTCCTGCGCCTGCTGCTGATCGGTCTGTGCGCCTGCCTGCTGAGTCCGCTGGCCAGCGCCGATCAGGCCAAGCGCCTGCGCATCGGCATCACCCTGCATCCGTATTACAGCTATGTGGCGAACATCGTCGGCGACAAGGCCGAGGTCGTGCCGCTGATTCCCGCCGGCTTCAACCCGCATGCCTACGAGCCGCGCGCCGAAGACATCAAGCGCATCAGCGGGCTGGATGTGATCGTACTCAACGGCGTTGGCCATGACGACTTCGCCGACCGCATGATCGCCGCCAGCGAAACGCCGAACATCAAGACCATCGAAGCCAACGAAAACGTGCCGTTGCTGGCCGCCACCGGGGTTGCCGCGCGCGGTGCCGGCAAAGTGGTGAACCCGCACACCTTCCTGTCGATCAGCGCCTCGATTGCCCAGGTCAACAACATCGCCCGTGAGCTGGGCAAGCTCGACCCGGACAATGCCAAGACCTACACCCAGAACGCCCGCGCCTACGGCAAACGCCTGCGGCAGATGCGCGCCGACGCCCTGGCCAGTCTGACCCAGGCGCCGAACGCCGAACTGCGAGTAGCCACGGTGCACGCCGCTTATGACTACCTGCTGCGTGAATTCGGCCTGGAAGTGACGGCGGTGGTCGAGCCGGCCCACGGTATCGAGCCGAGCCCGAGCCAGTTGAAGAAAACCATCGACCAATTGCGTGAACTGGACGTGAAAGTGATCTTCTCCGAGATGGACTTCCCCTCCACCTACGTCGAAACCATCCAGCGTGAATCCGGCGTGAAACTTTACCCGCTGTCGCACATTTCCTACGGCGAATACACCGCCGACAAATACGAAAAGGAAATGACCGGCAACCTCAACACCGTGGTTCGAGCGATTCAGGAGTCCGGCGCATGACAGCTCAGGAAAACCTGTCGATAGCCAGCAGCGGCCCGACCCTGGATTTCGCTGACGTCAGCCTGACCCTCGGCCGCACGACGATTCTGGACAAGGTCACCTTCCAGGTGCAGCCCGGCAGCGTGCATGCGCTGGTGGGGCCCAACGGCGGCGGCAAGAGTTCGCTGATCAAGACCCTGCTCGGGCAGATGCCCCATCAGGGCCGGCTCAGTCTGCAATGGCCCGGCGAGCCCGGCACCATCGGCTACGTGCCGCAGGCGCTGGAGTTTGATCGCGGCCTGCCCATGACCGTCGACGACTTCATGGCCGCCATGTGTCAGCGTCGCCCGGCCTTCCTCGGCTTGAGCAAACGCTACGCCGGCGCCATCGGTGATGCGCTGGAGCGGGTCGGCATGCAGGACAAACGCAAGCGCCGGATGGGTGCGCTGTCCGGTGGCGAACGCCAGCGGGTATTGCTTGCCCAGGGCCTGATTCCAGCGCCGCAATTGCTGGTGCTGGATGAGCCGATGTCGGCCCTCGACGAAGCCGGGATCCAGGTGTTCGAGCGTTTGCTGGGCGACTGGCGCGCGGCGGGCATCACCGTGCTGTGGATCGAGCACGACCTGGAAGCGGTCGGGCGTCTGGCCAATCGCGTCACTGGCCTTAACCGCCGGGTGCTGTTCGACGCCACGCCGCAACAGGCCCTGACCCCGGAACGTCTGCTTACCCTGTTTTCGACCCATCCACGGAGCGCTGCCTGATGAGTTACGAAGCCTTTCGTTTGACGGTGCAAGGCTGGGCCTCTTCCGGTTATCTCCCGGAAGCCCTGGCCTACGGGTTTGTGGTCAACGCGCTGCTTGCCGGTCTGCTGATCGGCCCGGTACTGGGTGGCCTCGGCACGCTGGTGGTGGTCAAGCGCTTCGCGTTTTTCTCCGAAGCGGTGGGCCACGCGGCGTTGACCGGCGTGGCCATCGGCATCCTGCTCGGCGAACCCTACACCGGGCCGTACGGCAGCCTGTTCGGTTACTGCCTGCTGTTTGGCATTCTGCTCAATTACCTGCGCAACCGTACCGGGCTGGCCCCGGACACATTGATCGGCGTGTTCCTGTCGGTGTCCCTCGCTTTGGGCGCCAGCCTGCTGCTGATTCTGGCGGGCAAGATCAACGTGCACATTCTGGAAAACGTGCTGTTCGGCTCGGTGCTGACGGTCAATGGCAACGACCTGCTGGTGCTGGCGATTGTCGGCTCGCTGGTCATGGCGCTGGCCCTGCCGCTGTACAACCGGATCATGCTCGCCAGCTTCAACCCGCAACTGGCGGCGGTGCGTGGCGTCGCGGTGAAGACCCTGGATTATCTGTTCGTGATTCTGGTGACACTGATTACGGTTGCCGCGGTGAAAGTCATCGGCGCGATTCTGGTCGGTGCACTGCTGGTGATTCCGGCGGCGGCTGCGCGTCTGCTCAGCCAGTCGCTCAAGGGCTTCTTCTGGTGTTCAGTGCTGATTGCCACGGTCAGTACGCTGTGCGGGATTCTCGCGCCGATCGTGTTCGACCTGCCGATTCCGTCCGGTGCCGCGATCATCCTGGTCGCCGGTATCGCCTTCGCACTCACCGCGATTGCCCGGGGCGTCGTCCCCAGTCTGAAAGGGAACCTTGGATAAATGGCTTTTTCATTACGACAACTGGCTCTGGCCATCGCCCTCAGCGGCGCGGTTTCGAGCCCTCTGCTGGCTGCCGAAAAACCGCTGCGGGTGCTCGCCTCGCTGCCGATCACTTATGGTCTGGGCGAAGTCCTGCTCAAGGGCACCGACATCAGCCTCGAACGCGCAGCACCGGCCAACCTGCCAGGCAGCCGCCAGACCGCCTACTTCACCGGTCGCGGCGCCCCCGCGCTGAGCAAACTGGCCACGGGCGCCGATGCAGTGATCGGCGTGCGCTCGCTGTGGGCCGATGATCCGCTGTACCCGATCGCCCGCCGCAGCAACATCCGCATCGTCGAAGTCGATGCTGCCCGCCCGGTGGACGGCGCCCTGCCCGGCATTGCCGTGCAACCGGGGCTCAAGGTCGACGGCCTGAACAGCCAGCCGTGGCTGGCGAGCAACAACATGGGGCGCATGGCCGATGTGATGGCGGCGGATCTGGTGCGCCTGGCACCGAAGGACAAACCGAAGATCGAGGCCAATCTGGCGGCGCTGAAACAGCGTCTGCTGAAACTCAGTGCCGACAGCGAAGCGCGTCTGGCCCGTGCCGACAACCTGAGCGTGATCAGCCTGAGCGATCACTTCGGTTATCTGATCGGCAGCCTGAATCTGGAGTTGATCGGACAGGATGCGCGACCGGATGCCGAATGGACGCCGGAGGATCTGAAAAAGCTGACCGCGACTTTGAAAGACAACGACGTAGCAGTGGTGCTGCACCATCGGCAGCCGTCGGACGCGGTAAAAGCGGCGATTGCCGAATCGGGCAGTCATCTGCTGGTGCTCAGCACCGATGCGGCAGATCCGGTGGCTGAGCTGGAAGGCAATGTGGATGTGCTGCTCAAGGGCTTGAGCGGCGCCTGAGGTTCAGTGATCGTTCCCACGCTCTGCGTGGGAATGCCTCATTGGACGCTCCGCGTCCGCTTCGGAAGGGACGCGGAGCGTCCCGGGCTGCATTCCCACGCAGAGCGTGGGAACGATCGAATGCCGGACATGAAAAAACCCGCTGACTGATTCCAGTCCAGCGGGTTTCTTTTGGCTGATAACTTACTGGGCAGCCGCTTGCGCTTCCATCTTCTGGCGCAGGCTCAGCGGGCGCATGTCGGTCCAGACTTCTTCGATGTAGGCCAGGCATTCCTTTTTCAGACCGCTCTTGCCCACAGTGCGCCAACCTTCCGGCACGGCCTTGTAGTCCGGCCAGATCGAGTACTGCTCTTCGTGGTTGACCACGACTTGAAAGAGGATGTCCTCGCGGTCGAATACTGACGTCATGCTGTGTCTCCATCGCTGTAAGGGTGGGCTGCACGACGGTGCAGCCGGGTATGTAGAAAGAACGTTCGACGCGGCGAAAAATTTACAGGCCGGCGGTCGCAGCGCTCAACGCACGGCCGAAGATCTCGGCGACGCGGTCGATTTCCGCGGCGGTGATCACCAGCGGCGGCAGGAACCGCACCACCGCACCGTGACGCCCGCCCAGCTCCAGAATCAGCCCGCGCTTGAGACATTCGCGCTGAATCAGCGGCGCCAGACGTGCGAAGGCCGGTGGATGCCCCAGCGCATCCGGTGCGCCGTTCGGATCGACCAGCTCGACACCGAGCATCAGGCCACGACCACGAATGTCGCCCAGTTGCGGGAAATCGCGCTGCAGAACGCGCAAGTGTTCGCTCAGGCGTTCGCCCATGGCGGCAGCGTGTTCGCAGACCTTGTGCTCGACCAGGTAACGCATCACCGCGGAGCCGGCGGCCATCGCCATCTGGTTGCCACGGAACGTACCGGCGTGGGCGCCCGGCTGCCAGGTGTCGAGCCAGTCGCGATAAACCACCACGGCCAGCGGCAGGCTGCCGCCGATGGCTTTGGACAGCACCACCACGTCCGGGGTGATGCCGGCGTGTTCGAAGGCAAACATCTTGCCGGTGCGGGCGAAACCGCTCTGGATCTCATCGATGATCAGCGCCACGCCGGCCTTTTCGGTGATGCGGCGCAGACCGCGCAGCCACTCGATGTCCGCCGGGATCACACCGCCCTCGCCCTGCACCGCTTCGACGATGACGGCGGCCGGCAATTGCACGCCGGCCTCGGGATCATTGAGCAGGTTTTCCAGGTAGCTCAGATTGGCCTTCACACCCGCCGCGCCACCGAGGCCGAACGGGCAACGGTAGTCGTACGGGAAAGGCATGAATTGCACGCCGTTGCTGAGCAACGCGCCCAGTGGTTTTTTCGGCCCCAGGCTGCCCATCAGGCTCAAGGCGCCTTGGCTCATGCCGTGGTAACCGCCGGAGAACGACAGCACGGTGCTGCGCCCGGTGGCGGTGCGCACCAGTTTCAGCGCGGCTTCCACCGCGTCGGTGCCGGTCGGGCCGCAGAACTGGATTTTCGCTTCCTTGGCCAATGCCGGAGGCAGCAGGCCGAACAGGTCCTGAACGAATTGATCTTTCACCGGCGTGGTCAGGTCCAGGGTGTGCAGCGGCAATTCGTCGGACAGTACCTGCTGAATGGCCTCGATCACTACCGGATGGTTATGCCCCAGCGCGAGGGTGCCGGCACCGGCCAGGCAATCGATGAAGCTGCGGCCTTCAACGTCCTCGACGTACAGGCCCTTGGCGCGCTTGAGCGCCAGGGGAATACGACGCGGGTAGCTGCGGGCATTGGATTCCTGCCGGCTCTGACGGGCCAGCAACGGCGATTCATTGAACTGATACAGCGTTTCCGCCGGCGCGGAGGCGATCCGGGCCGACGACTCTTCGATAAGGCTGGTGGCGACTGACATCTCTCGACCCCTCAATACGCTATGGATAGTGACCAAAACTGCACACCGGGCAGGTGCGCGTTCCGGTCGCGGGGCGCACATGCAGGTTTTCCTGTTCTGGAAACGCACCAGCGTGTCGAGGATTTACACCCTTGATCGAATGTCAGGCCGACAATGCCAGCGGCTTGTGCATCGGCAGGGTCAAAACGCCGTGTTGCATGAAGGGAGACGCCGTTTCGCGATACCCCAGGCGCCGGTAGAACGCCGCGCCGGTTCGCGTGCTTGCAAGCGTGATGCATGGCCTGCCACGAATCCTCAGCCAACCCTCGAGATCGCCCATCAGCGCACGGCCCGCACCTCGGCGAAACCACTCCGGCTGCACGTGACAGAACATGACCTCGCCGTGGGCTGCGGCCATGCCGACGCCGACGGGTTTGTCCTGCAGCAGCGCGATGTTCAGATAGTGATGGGGATCGGCGAGCCAGGCGCTGACGTGCTCCGCCGATTGTCGGCGGACCCAGCGGTCGACCAGTTGTGGGTCGTTGCGATGATCGAGCGCGCAACCGACGCGGATCGAACGCTCAAGGATCCTGCTGATGATGCCGGCGTCGGCGGGGGTGGCGGGACAGATATAGACGGGTGCTTCCATGGCGCTGTTTCCCTCAATCCATTGAGTCAAAGGCTGGGGCGACAATACCGTCACGGCCGGCGGATGACTAATGGAGAGAGGTTACATTTGATGTGCCCGGCAAACTGTCAGACCGGTTGCAGCGGCATGGTCAGCTCGACCCGCAAACCATCCGGACGGCTGTCGAAATGCAGGGTGCAGGCGCAGCGCTGAACGATCGCCTGGACAATCGCCAGCCCCAGTCCGCAGCCGGTGCTCTGGCCGTTGCGCCAGAAGCGCTGGGTCAGGTGTTGCAGATCGTCAGGGGCGATTCCCGGCCCATGGTCGCGCACCACAAAACGCACGCGATTGGCGCTGGTTTCCAGGCTCAGGTCCACCGCGCCGTCCGTCGGCGTGTGACGCAGAGCGTTGTCCAACAGGTTGCGCAGGGCCGCGATCGACAGCACCGCCGGCATTTGCAGCGGCGCAGCGGACAAGTGTTCAGGCAGATGCAGCCTGATGCGCTGACGCTGGTCGCTGGCCGAGTCCTGAATCGCCAGTTTCGCTACCTGCTCGGCGCTGCACTGCACACCGTCGTCGAACGACAGACTGCCTTCGACCCGCGCCAGCAACAGTAACTGCTCAAGGGTCCGATGCAGGCGGTCGGCACCCTCCTCGGCTCGGGCCAGAGACTGATCGCGGGCACTGCCATCGGTCATGCGCGCCACTTGCAGGTGGGTCTTGATCGCCGTCAGCGGGCTGCGCAGTTCGTGGGCGGCATCGCCGGTCAGGCGACGCTCGCGCTCGATGGTCTTGCCGATGCGCTGAAACAATTGGTTCTGGGTTTCGAGCAGCGGTTTCAGTTCGCTGGGGAATGACTGCAACTGCAACGGCTCAAGCGAATCCGCGTTGCGACGCATCAAGGCTTCACGCAAGCGGTTGAGCGGCGCCAACCCCTGGCCGATCCCCAGCCACAACAGGCACAGGCAGCCAAGCAGCGCCACGCCGACCGGCACCGAGGCCGCCAGCAGGATCGACATGTTCAGGGCTTCGCGCTCGATCACCCGGTCGGCGGTGGTAATACGCACATCGCCCCGGGCCAGGGTGAAGCTGCGCCATGGGGCACCGTCGATCATTTGATCGTGGAAGCCCATCTTCTGGGCTTCCAGCGCCTGTTCCGGATTGTTGTGGCTGCGAGCGAGGATTTCCCCGCGCAGCGAGCTGACCTGACAGGCCATGCCGCCGGGAATGTTCAACTGCTCGGCGCTGAAATGAGTGCCCTCGCCTTTGCTCGGGACAGCCGGCAATTGTTCCAGCAACCCGGCGACCATCCGCGCCGACGCCACCAGGCGCTGGTCGAGGGAAAACATCATCTGGTTGCGCAGGTCGCTGAGCATCCAGGCGGCCGCCAATGCCCAGATCAGCGCGAACGCGGCGCCGAGGGTCAGGCTCAGGCGCAGGCGCAGGCTCATCACTTGTCGGGTTCTCCGCCATCGGCCGGGCCCAGGCGATAACCAAGACCGCGCACGGTTTCGACGATGCCTTTGCCGAGTTTGCTGCGCAGGTGATGGATGTGCACGTTGAGCGCGTTGCTTTCCAGTTCATCGTTGAAACCGTAGACGCTGTCCTTCAACTGCTCGGTGGACAGCACCCGGCCACGGTTGTGCAGCAAGGCTTGCAACAACGACTGCTCGCGCCGCGACAGATCCACCGGACGCCCCGCCAGGGTGGTTTCGCGACTGCACGGATCGTAAGTCAGCGCGCCGTGTTCGATCAGATTGACGCTGCGTCCGGCCACCCGGCGCAGCAGGGTTTGCAGGCGGGCGAACAACTCGCGCAGGTCGAATGGCTTGAGCAGGTAGTCGTCGGCACCGGACTGCAGACCGTCGACACGGTCGGTGACCGAATCCCGCGCAGTCAGGATCAGGACCGGAATCTCCAGGCCTTGCTGACGCAGTTGTTGCAGCAACTTGAGGCCATCTTCGTCCGGCAGGCCGAGATCGAGCACCATCACGTCGAATTCGGCAACCTTGAGAATCGCCCGCGCCTTGGAGGCGGTGTTGACGTGCTCGACGGTCAGGCCCTGCGCCGTCAGCCCGGCGACGATCCCGCTGGCGATCAACTCATCGTCTTCGCAAACCAGTACGTGCATGGTGAGTCCCGTGGAAAAGTGCTGATTAGGCCGCTGGCCGATTAAGCCGACATTATGCCCCGAACGCCACCGTGACAAGGGCGTCGCGGTTAATCATCGGTTAATCGCCGCCGCCCATTGTGCCCCTCAATTGCACAGGGACAAGGCTCCTCCATGCGTCATTTTTTTCTGTTTTTTGCACTGCTGATTTCGAGTCTGGCCCAGGCGGGGAATGATCCATTTGCGTCAAAACCGGAGTTCTTGCCGGTCGACAAGGCATTCGTGCTGACCTCGCAACGTCTGGATTCCGGTGAGACCCAGTTGTTCTGGCAAATCGCCGATGGCTATTACCTGTATCAGAAGCGTCTGAAGTTCGACGGGCTGACGACACAAAACATCCCGGCCCTGCCCGAAGGCGAGTCCCACAGCGACGAGTACTTCGGCGAACAACCGGTTTATCGCCAGGGTCTGGAACTGAAGATTCCGGCGGCCGCCACGGGCCAGATCAAGGTCAGTTATCAGGGCTGTGCCGATGCCGGTCTTTGCTATCCCCCGCAGACGCGAGTGATCGACCTCGGCGGCAAAGCTGCCGCTGCGGCGACAGATGAAGCGCCGGATCAGGCACTGGCCAGCGGCCTGCAACAGCACTCGCTGGGCTGGAGTCTGCTGGTGTTCTTCGGCCTGGGTCTGCTGCTGGCGTTTGCGCCGTGCTCGCTGCCGATGCTGCCGATTCTGGCGGGCATGGTGGTGGGCAGCGGTGCTACGCCGCGTCGCGGTTTCGCGCTGGCCGGCAGTTATGTGGTTTGCATGGCCCTGGTGTATGCGGCGATGGGCGTTATTGCCGCGCTGCTGGGGGCCAACCTGCAGGCGTGGTTGCAGAACCCGTGGCTGCTCGGAACGTTCGCGGCCGTATTTGTGGTTCTGGCGTTGCCGATGTTCGGCTTCTTCGAACTGCAATTGCCGGTGGCCCTGCGGGATCGACTGGAACACGCCTCGCGCAGCCAACGCGGCGGCAGCCTGATCGGCGCCGGCGTATTGGGCGCGCTGTCCGGTCTGCTGGTCGGCCCGTGCATGACCGCGCCGCTGGCCGGCGCCCTGCTCTACATCGCGCAAAGCGGCAACGCGCTGCACGGCGGCCTGATCCTGTTTGCTCTGGGCATCGGCATCGGCGTCCCGCTGCTGTTGCTGGTAACGGTCGGCAATCGCTTCCTGCCCAAGCCCGGCGCGTGGATGAATCTGCTCAAAGGCGTGTTCGGCTTCCTGTTCCTCGCCACCGCGCTGCTGATGCTGCGCCCGGTGCTGCAGCCGTCGCTGTGGTTGGGCCTGTGCGGCGCGCTGCTGTTGATCGCCGCTTACAGCGCCTGGAAACAGTCCGATGGCTTTGGTCGCGTGGCGCAGCTGTTCGGTGCCGGTTCGCTGTTGCTGGGCCTGTGGGGCAGTCTGCTGGTGGTCGGGGCGGCGGGTGGCAGTGACGATCCATATCAGCCGTTGCAGGTATACAGCGCCGGACGCGTCGGATCCGCGGCGCCCAGCGGCCACGAAGCCTTCACGACGATCAAGGATCCCGCCGCCCTGCAACGCGAGTTAGACGCCGCCAAAGCCCAAGGCCAGTGGGTGCTGCTCGATTACTACGCCGATTGGTGCGTGTCGTGCAAAGTCATGGAGAAACAGGTGTTCGGCCAGGCGCGGGTGATGCAGGCCCTGAGTGATGTGCGCTTGCTGCAAATCGACGTCACCGCCGACAATGCCGCCAGCCGCGAACTGCTCGGTCGTTATAAAGTGCCTGGGCCACCGAGTTTCGTGTGGATCGGCGCCGACGGTGAAGAGCGCCGCAGCCAGCGCATCACCGGCGAGGTCGATGCCGATACTTTCCTGCAACGCTGGACCACCATCCGAGACGCCCGTTAATGCTGACCTTCACCCTCGGCACCTTTGCCATCGCACTCAATCACTTGTTGCTGATCAGCGCGCTGGCACTGGCGACCTTCGTCGGCTGGCGGGTGGCCAAGCGCGGCGGTGACAATCCCGAGTCGGCGCTGTTCAGCCTGTTTCTGCTCGGCATGCTGGCGGCGCGCATTGCGTTCGTCGCCGTGTATTGGGGGCACTATCGCAACGACCTGTGGCAGATCATCGACCTGCGCGACGGCGGTTTTCTCGCCTGGCCGGGGGTGATCGTGCTGTTGCTCGCGGCGCTGTATCGCGGCTGGCGCCGGCCGGGTCTGCGTCGATCGCTGGGTTTCGGTGTGGTCAGCGGTGTGGTGTTCTGGGTGATGGCGACCCTGTCGCTGAACATCTACGAGCAAGGCACGCGCCTGCCGGACATCACTCTGCGCAACGCCGCCGGGGAAACCGTGAAACTCACCGACTATCAGGGCGGGCCGCTGGTGATCAACCTGTGGGCGACCTGGTGTCCGCCGTGCCGCCGGGAAATGCCGGTGCTGGAAAACGCTCAGCAACAACGCCCGGACCTGACGTTCCTGTTCGTCAACCAGGCCGAAAGCATGCAAAGCGTCGCCACGTTTCTCGAAACCCAGGGTTTGAGCCTGAACAACGTGCTGTTCGACCGCAGCGGACGCCTCGGCCAGGCCGTGGGCTCCATGGCCCTGCCGACTACCCTGTTCTATAGCCCGGACGGTCGCCTGCTGGGCAGCCATTTGGGCGAATTGTCCAACGCCAGCCTGGCCCGTGCCCTGGAAAGCTTCGACACCCCGGCCTCCAGCCCGAATCCGGCCACCTCTTCTTCAAGGAAACTGCCATGCCCCGCCTCCGCCACCTGCTGACGCTGACCCTGGGCGCCGCCCTGCTGCACTTGCCGTCGGTCCAGGCCGCTGAAGAACTGCCTGAAGCGATCAAGAAAATTGAAGCCAAGGGCGCCAAGATCGTCGGTCAGTTCGACGCGCCGGACGGCTTGCGCGGTTACGCCGCGCAATACCAGAACCGCGGCATGGCGCTGTACCTGACGCCGGACGGCAAGCACGTGCTGCTGGGCAACCTGTACGACGCCGACGGCAACGACCTGAGCAGCGCACCGCTGCAAAAACTGGTCTACGCGCCGATGGCCAAGGAAGTCTGGGCCAAGTTCGAGGCCAGCAACTGGATTCAGGACGGCAACAAGGATGCACCACGCACTGTGTACCTGTTCAGCGACCCGAACTGCCCGTATTGCAACATGTTCTGGGAACAGGCCCGTCCATGGGTCAAGGCCGGCAAGGTGCAGCTGCGACACATCATGGTCGGCATCATCCGCGAAGACAGCCCGGCCAAAGCCGCTGCCCTTCTCGCCGCCAAGGACCCGAGCAAAGCCCTGGAAGATCACGAGAAGGCCGGCAAGGCCAGCACCCTCAAGGCCTTGAAGGACATTCCGGTCGCCGTGCAGACCAAACTCGCGGCGAACATGCAGTTGATGGAAGACCTGGAGTTACAGGCCACCCCGGCGATCTTCTACATGGACGACAAGGGCGAACTGCAACAACAGCAAGGCGCGCCGACGCCGGACAAACTGGCGAAGATTCTCGGCCCGAATTAATGACAAAAGCCCGCTCTCAGGAGTGGGCTTTGATTGTGGCTCGAAAAATCAACCACACATTGTGAAAAAGTCGAGGAAGCTATAGTCCTCGCATATCACTTTCATGGACTTGATGCGTGTTTGCGGTGGCGCCACGAAGTCAATCAATTGATGCAGTGCTCCACCCTCGCTATGGCCGTGGTATTCCTTCCTCCCCAAGGATGCACCATTGGCATCGAAGTATTCGACGACGCCTTTAAGATGCAGGTAAGTCCAAGTGAAAGAAATTCGATCGTAGTCCGCCTGAAATTCAAACTGGATGTGTTGAGGCGGCGTTATAACGCTCGAGTTGATGCACATGCCGAAAGAGAGTCCTTCCAAGAACCCCACAATGGTGGAGCCAAAACGCATGATGCCTGCCGATCCTGCCCCCTCCAGCAGCGTGATCGACATGGTGGGCAAGGTGAAAGTGTATTCGTCAGCGGCGCTGACAATTTTTACTTCATGACCATCAAAATTTTCCACATGAACATAACGTTGCTTCTGCACCGTTACTCGAGTGATGGGTGACGGCCGCACGATTTCGTCCCGCAAGACCCTGTAGCTCACGTCAACCGTTTCACCTTCATTGGCAGCCACTGCCGACGCACTCACGGCGACTTTAACCTCGCCTGATGAATCGCCATCAATCGTTTTCAGTTCAGGTGTCCCCTCGCCCGCAGTGCCAAGCCACAACGGCATGATCCTGTCGGTAGGACGCATGTCCTTGTACTTGATGACGATCATCGCTTCGTCCGGGACCAGCGCCGGATTCAGCACGTCGTACAGTGTCTGTTCAACAATCGGTGCCGGTAAATCGGTGTCGGATTTCAGCAGAAGTTCTGTCCAGCGCGGCAATTCATGCGCGGTGTCAATATTCGGACTTTTGTCGAACGCGACAAACACCTCTAGCGTCAGCGCCGATTTATCGTCAAGCCGAGTCAAAAAGCTTCGATCAATAGTCAATTCCAGACCGTTGCTCACCTGCTCGGATGTCACTTCCAGCGCCTTGACCAAATCAAGCGTTTCGTGGGTTGGATAATTGCGCTGTCCGACAACGCTGATCCAGATGCGCTGCCCAGGCGCGATGAACACCCAAGGTGAAAGCAGAACGCGCGCGTTGCCCGAAAACCTGCGCAAGTCCAGAAATACGGTACCTTCGATCTTGACGACATCGGGTAACTGCGGTTCCGGCAACTTGGCGGGAGGAATGTGTTCTACCGTCAGATGACGTGTATGGGAAAGCTTCACTTCTTCATTCAAGCTTGCTTTGTACCAGATTTGCACGGTTTTACCGACCGACTCACCGATGACCGACGCAGGGATGAAAACCTCAGCGGGAAGCGAAGCGTCCTTCGACTGAGTGGTAAATTCCTCGATATGGCCGGGCCTCGCCCAGAAGAGCTGGACACTATGTGCCGTACTGAGCCCTGGAAAATCGATTTGAACAGTTGTACCGCCCAAAAAGTCGGTAGGTTGTAATGTTGAGTGCGGAGCATCAGGTACCAATGGAACCGGAAGCTCAGGAACATTTGCTGATTGGCTGGACATGACGACTCTCCTGTCGGCGATCACACGATTCAGCCCACGCTGGGCGAGACCATTTAATGCCTGCTCAAGAAGAGCGCGCTACTGTCAGAGTTGACAGTAGCGCGGGACGCAGAAAGGTGATTCAGTCGACGGAAGGGTTCTGTTCAGACAAAAAGGTAAACAACACCTCAGTCACAAACCCGGGATTCTCCAGATTGGAGATATGCCCGGCCTCCGGCACCAGCACACACGGGCAGCCAATCAACTCGGCCATTTCCCGTGCTTCCGACGGCGGGCGTGGTTTGTCCTGATCGCCGCAGACCACCAGCGTGGTCGCCGAATTCAGCTCGCCCAGACGCGACAACAGGTCATCACGGCCAAAGGTGATGCGCCCCATCGGCACGATGCTCTCGCGCAGGCGTTCGGCCGGATAGCCGGCGAGTTTTGCGCGGAAATCCTGATACAGCGCCGACTCTCGATCGATGCCCGGGCGGAAGAAGATTGGCACCACGATATCCAGCAGTTGCTCGGAGATCCCGCCGCTTTCCTCGATCTGCTTGAACAGCGAGAAATAGTACTGGCGGGTCGGCTCCGGCTCGACGCCGACGTAAGTGTCCATCAGCACCAGACCGTTGAGCCGCTGCGGCGCCGACAACGCCAGACGCACGCCCCACATGCCGCCGACCGACAACCCGACCAGCGTGACCCGGTCGATGTCCAGATGATCGAGCAAGGTCAGCGCCTGACGGGCGATGTCATCCAGCGAAGCAGTGCCTTCAGGCAAGCGCCCGGATTCGCCATGGCCCCACAGATCCAGGGCAATCACCCGGTAGTTCGCCGACAGCGCTGCGATTTGCGGGGCCCACATGGCCTGGTCCCACAGGTAGCTGCCGGCCAACAACACCGCCGGGCCCGTGCCTTGATCAATGTAGTGAAGCGCCTGTCCGTCAACCGTGAAAAAAGGCATGGATAACCCCCGTGGCAAAGAAACTGGAGCACGAAGACTGAGCGGGCGCGCCTCGGCCGTCAATGATATGAAAGGATTACAAAGCCCGATTTGCGACAACGGCCACAGCGAAACTCATGTTTCGGTAGCCATTGCCGCGGGCTGTGCTTTACAGCCCCTCCAGCTCCGCCATCAGATCATTCAGGCGATCAACCTTTTCCTCGGTAATGTCGCTGGCCGCCAGCCCTTCGATGTACCCGGCCAGTTCCTCCACCGTGCTGCATTCGAACATCGCTCGCAGCGGCACGTCCCGTTGCAGGGCTTTCTGCACCCGCGAGGCGATTTGCGTGGCGAGCAGCGAATGGCCGCCGAGTTCGAAGAAGTTGTCGCGTACCCCGACCTTCTCGACCTTCAGCACCTCGGCCCAGACATCGGCCAGGGTCTGTTCCAGTTCGCTGCGCGGCGCCAGGTAATCCTGGCTCTGCAGCTGGCCGATCTCCAGCGCCGGCAAGGCCTTGCGGTCGAGTTTGCCGTTGGCGTTGAGCGGCAAGCGGTCGAGCCACAACCAGTGCAGCGGCACCATGTATTCCGGCAGTTCGGCGCGCAGGCGCTGCTTGATTCGCTCCAGCCGTTCGCTTTGGTTCAGTGCAGAATCGGAGGCGACCAGATAGCCGACCAGATGCTTGCCATTGACGCCTTCCTGCACGCCGACCGCGCCGTCACGGACTTCCGGTTGCTCGTGCAGACGCGCCTCGATTTCACCCAGTTCGATCCGGTAACCGCGGATCTTCACTTGATGGTCGACCCGACCGACGTACTCCAGCACCCCGTCACTGCGACGGCGCGCCAGGTCACCGGTGCGATACAGACGCTCACCCGGCGCGCCGAACGGATTCGGCACAAACACCGGCGCGGTGCGCAGCGGATCGCTGACATAACCACGACCGACCCCGGTGCCCGCCACGCACAACTCGCCCACCGCACCTAGCGGCACCAGATCCAGCGCGCCGTCGAGCAGGTACAGCAAATTGTTGTCGGTCGGCGTACCGATCGGCAGGTAACTGCCGCGAGTCGAGGCGAGGTCGACGCGGAAGAACGCCACGTCGTCCGAGCATTCCGCCGGGCCATAGGCGTTGACCAGACCGATCTCCGGATAACGCAGCAGCCATTGATGCGCCAGTTCCGGCGGCATTGCTTCACCGGTCGGCAACATCCAGCGCAGCCCGTCGAGGCTCAGGCGATCCGAAGCGAGCATGCCCTGAATCAACGACGGCACGCTTTCCAGCACGGTGATGCCCTGCTGCTGCACATGCACCAGCAGACCTTGCGGATCGTGGGCGATGGTGTTCGGCACGATGTCCACCCGCGCCCCGAACAGCGGCGCGGCGAGGAATTGCCAGACCGAAATGTCGAAACTTTGCGAAGCGGTCTGGGCGATCACATCGGCGTCGCTCAGGTTCAGGTACGGCACCTTGCTCAACTGGTTGTTGAGCATGCCGCGCTGCTCGACCATCACGCCTTTCGGCAATCCGGTGGAGCCCGAGGTGTAGATCACGTAGGCCAGATTGTCCGGGCCGCTGAAGATGCCCGGATTCGCCGACGATACCGCGCCGACCTGAACCTCCTCCCACACCAGCAAGCGTGGGCGGTTGGCGCAGCTGAACTCATCCAGCAAGGTCGTCGCCTGTTCACGGCAAGCCTCGGTGCACACCAGCACCGGCGTGCGGCTGAGCTCGATGATCCGCTGCAGACGCTGGCTCGGCAGGCCCGGATCCAGCGGCAGGTAACCGGCACCGGCCTTGAAGCTGCCGATGATCATGCCCAGTAGATCCAGATTCCGTTCACCCAGCAACGCCACCGGTTGATCCATCTGCACTTCGGCCGCGACCAGTGCATGACCGAGACAGTTGGCGTTCTGGTTCAGCTCGGCATAGCTCAGTTGCTGATCGAGGCAACTGGCGGCGATGCGTTGCGGATGTTGCGCGACCTGCGCTTCGAACAGTTCGACGTAGCTCTGCTCCAGCGGATAGTCGTGCTCACTCTGGTTGCAGCCGTGGAGCAGGAAGTCCTGTTCCTCTTGGCCCAGCAGCGGCAGGTCGGCCATGTCGCCATGGAAACCCTCGACCAGCGCCAGCAACAGACGCTTGAACTCGCCGAGCATGCGCTCGATGGTCGACTCGTCGAAGTAACGCTGGTCGTAGGACAGATGCAGACCGAGGTCGTCACCCGGATAGCAAACGGCGGTCAGCGGGAAGTTGGTGTGGGTACGGCCCGAGTCCGAGGTCGCATTGAGGCTCTGCGCACGGTCCAGTACCGACACTTCCACCGGGGCGTTTTCGAACACGAACAGGCTGTCGAACAGTGGTTGGCCTTTCGGCAGTTCGCTCTGCTCCTGAATGTTCACCAGTGGCAGGTATTCGTACTCGCGCAGTTGCATGTTGCTGTCGAGCAGACCGCTCAACCACTGGCGCACGCTGACACGCTGATCGTCCGCCGGGATCTGCACCCGCAGCGCGATGCTGTTGATGAACAGGCCGACGGTGCGTTGCATCTCCGGCATTTCCACCGGGCGACCGGCCACGGTCACGCCGAACAGCACGTCGCGATCTCCGCTCATGCGGCGCAGCACCAGCGCCCACGCCGCCTGGGCGAAGGTGTTGATGGTCAGCTGATGGGCCTGGGCCAGCTCACGCAGACGGGCGCCGTCCTCGACATTCAGTCGGGTGTAGCGATCGCCGACGATCATGCCGCCGCTTTCGCCGGCGTGCTCACGCAGGAACGGACGGTCACTCGGGATCGGCGTGGTGCGCTCGAACCCCTGCAGGTTCTGCTGCCACCACTGACGCGCTTCGGCCAGGCTCTGGCGTTGCAGCCAGCCGATGTAATCGCGATAACGCGGCGGCACCGCCAATTGTGCTTCGCGACCTTCGCCGAGGGCGGTGTAGATCTCGAAGAAATCGTTCATCAGCAGCGAGCGGCACCAGGCATCGATGAGGATGTGGTGGTTGCTCATCATGAACCAGTAACGCGCCGCGCCGACCTTGATCAGGCGCAGGTGAAACGGTGCCTGATTGAGCAGATCGAACCCGGCCTCGCGTTCGGTCTTGAGCAGCGCTTGCAGTTTCGGCTCCTGCTCGGCGTCGGCGATGGCGCTCCAGTCCAGGTACTCGATCGGCGTGCGCCCCGGCGTATGAATCACTTGCAGCATGTCTTCGCCGACGTTCCAGCAGAACGAGGCACGCAGCGCTTCGTGACGGGCGACCACCGCTTGCCACGCCTGGGCGAAACGCTCGGGATCGAGTTCGCTGTTGATGCGGTAGCGATCCTGCATGTAGTACAGACCGGTGCCCGGTTCGAGCAAGGTGTGCAGCAGCATGCCTTCCTGCATCGGCGTCAGCGGGTACACGTCTTCAATGTGCGACGCCGGCACCGGCAGTGCGTCGAGCTGCGCCTGGGTCAGTTTTGCCAGCGGGAAGTCCGACGGCGTCAGGCCACCGGCCTCGTCCTGCAGGCAATGTTCGATCAGGCTCTGCAACTCGCCGACGTAGGCATCGGCCAAGTCGTTGATGGTCTGCGCGTCGTAGCGTTCGGCGCTGAAGGTCCAGCGCAGCAGCAGTTCCCCGCCATACACC
This sequence comes from Pseudomonas sp. B40(2017), assembly GCF_002112855.1. Classification (NCBI taxonomy): domain Bacteria; kingdom Pseudomonadati; phylum Pseudomonadota; class Gammaproteobacteria; order Pseudomonadales; family Pseudomonadaceae; genus Pseudomonas; species Pseudomonas sp. B40(2017). Next base: position 689,208 of record NZ_NEIT01000004.1, on the reverse strand, counting down.
TGACTGTCGACACTCAACTCGTTCGGCAACGGTGCGTGCGGATCGTGGGCGGCGCCGACCGACTCATCCAGCGGACGGAACAGCGCGTCGCTGCCGAAACTCTGGTCGAACTGGCCGAGGTAGTTGAAGGTGATCGGCGCACTCGGCAACGTCGCCATGCTCTGACGGCTGGCGTCATCGGCCAGATAACGCAGCACGCCATAGCCCAGCCCCTTGTGCGGCACGGCGCGCAGTTGCTCCTTGATCGCCTTGATCGAAGCGCCCTGCCCCGCAGCCTCTTCGATATTGTGCGGGGTCAGGCGCAGCGGATAGGCGCTGGTAAACCAGCCGACGGTGCGGGTCAGGTCGATCTCGTCGAACAGGGTTTCGCGGCCGTGGCCTTCCAGTTGAATCAGCGCTGACGGCTGCCCGCTCCAGCGGCACAGCACGCGGGCCAGCGCGGTCAGCAACAGGTCGTTGACCTGCGTGCGGTAGGCGCTCGGTGCCTGTTGCAGCAGTTGCCTGGTGCGCTCGCCATCCAGACGCACGCTGACGGTTTGCGCATGGCGATTCTCGCGACCGCCCTCAGGGTGTTCGCACGGCAAGTCGGCATTCGGGCCGGCCAGGTGCGCCTGCCACCAGCTCAATTCTTCACGCAGGGATTCGCTGCCGGCGTAAGCCTGCAAGCGTGCCGCCCAGTCCTTGAAGGCGCTGGTTTTCGCCGGCAGTTTCACCGACTGATCGGCATCGAGCTGGCGATACACGGTTTGCAGATCGTCGAGCAGAACGCGCCACGACACACCGTCAACCACCAGGTGATGGATCGCGATGAACAGTCGTTGTTGAGCGTCCGGCCCATCGACCAGCACTGCGCGCAAAAGCGGACCCTGGGTGAGGTCGAGACTGCGCTGAGCATCGGCGAACAGCTCGGTGCACTTGTCCATCGACGGCACGCGAACCTGCCATAGCACGGCGGCATCGGTGACCGTTTGATGGGTTGCCTGCCATGCGCCGTTGACCTCGATGAAGCGCAGACGCAAGGCGTCATGCTGCTCGATCACCGCCAACAGTGCTTGCTCCAGACGATGCGGTTCCAGCGCCATAGTCGGCTCCAGCAGCAACGCCTGGTTCCAGTGCTGACGCTCGGGAATCTCGGTGTCGAAGAACCAGTGCTGGATCGGCGTCAGACGCGATTCACCCGTTACCAGACCTTGCTCAGCGGTCACGGTTTCACTGCGGCTGGCAACAGCGGCCAGAGTCTGCACGGTCTGATGCTGGAACAGGTCGCGCGGGCTGAAGTGAATGCCCTGCTGGCGCGCGCGGCTGACCACTTGAATCGACAGGATCGAGTCGCCGCCCAGTTCGAAGAAGTTGTCGTTGAGGCCGACCTGCTCGACGTTGAGCACTTCGCACCAGATCTGCGCCAGGGTTTGCTCAAGCTCGTTGCTTGGCGCCACGTAATCCTGACGATTGAGCTCCGGATCCGGCGCCGGCAAGGCGCGGCGGTCGAGCTTGCCGTTGGCGGTCAGCGGCATGCTCGCCAGCAGAATCAGATGCGTCGGCACCATGTAGTCCGGCAGTTGCGTCTTCAGGTGCGCCTTGAGGGCGTCGCGCAGTTCGGTCTGCTCGGCTTCGCTTCTCGAAGCGACCTCGGTCACGAGATAGCCGACCAGTTGCTTGCCGCTCGGCGCATCCAGCGCCAGCACCACGGCTTCGCGGATCGAGTCGTGATCGAGCAGGCGGGTTTCGATCTCGCCCAGTTCGATCCGGAAACCACGGATTTTCACCTGATGGTCGATCCGCCCCAGGTATTCCACCAGACCGTCGGCGCGCTGGCGCACCAGGTCGCCGGTGCGGTACATGCGCCCGCCAGCGGCGGCAAACGGGTCGGCGACGAAACGTTCGGCCGTGATGCCCGCACGCTCGTGATACCCCACCGCCAGACCGGCGCCGCCGACGAACAATTCACCGGTCGCGCCTTGCGGCACCAGCGCCAGATCGGCGTCGAGAATGTAGGCTACGCGATCACCGATCACACTGCCGATCGGCACGCTGCCGGCGCCCTCTTCCAGCACTTCCGGCGCAAGGCTGGCCAGCGGCATGACCACGGTTTCGGTGGGGCCGTAAGCGTTGAAGAACAGACTCGGCTTGAACGCCGCGCGAATCCGTTGCAGGTGTTCGCCGGTCAGTGCTTCGCCGCCGGTGATGATCATCCGGACCGGCAAAACCTCGTTTTGCGTCGCGAGGAACTGCGCCAACTGGCTGCCGTAGCTCGGGGTGAAACCGAGAATATTGATCCGGTGTTCACGGATCAGCCCGCAGATTTGTTCCGCGTCCCACTGGCCTTGCGCACGCAGCACCACCTGCGCACCGCTGAGCAGCGGCACCAGCAGACGCTCGGTGGCGGCGTCGAAGTTGATCGAATAGAAGTGCAGTTCGCAGTCGTCCGGGCGCATGCCGAAGCGCTCGATCACAGCTTGGCAGTGCATGGCGATTTCACCGTGGGACACCACCACGCCTTTCGGCTTGCCGGTGGAACCCGAGGTGTAAATCAGGTACGCCTGATGCTGCGGCAGGCTGATGAATGGCAGCTCAGTGGCCGGGTAATCGGCCAGCGCCGCGCTGTCATCCTCCAGGCACCAGCGCGCCACGTTCGGCGGCAGTTCGCCGAGGGCCTTGAACATCGCCCGGTCGCTGAGCAGCAGGCCGACGCCGCTGTCTTCGATCATGTAATGCAGGCGGTCGAGCGGGTATTCCGGGTCCAGCGGCACATAGGCGCCACCGGCCTTGAGGATCGCCAGCAGGCCGACGACCATTTCCAGCGAGCGCTCCAGCGCCAGACCGACCCGCACTTGCGGACCGACACCGCGCTCACGCAGGGCCCAGGCCAGACGATTGGCGCGGGCGTCGAGTTCGGCGTAGCTCAGGGTCTGCCCGGCGAAGGTCAGGGCCGGCGCATCTTTACGCGCCAGCGCCTGCTCGGCGAACAGGTGATGAATGCACTGATCGAGACGACGCTCGCCCGGCTCGACACCGAGGCTGTCGAGCAATTGCTGTTGTTCAGGCGCATCGAGCAACGGCAATTCGCTGAGACGCCGTTGCGGGTTGGCGATCAACGCTTCCAGCAGGTTGCGCCAGTGCCTAGCCATGCGAGCGATGGTCGGCTCGTCGAACAGATCAGTGCTGTAGGTCAGGCAGCAACCGAGGCGATGGTCGAGGTCGGTCACCTCCAGGTTGAGGTCGAACTTGGTCGCCCGCGCATCGTTGGCCAGGTACTCGACGGTCATGCCGGCGAGCATGCGGCTCTGCTGGAATTCCCAGCGCTGCACGTTGCACATCACCTGGAACAGCGGGTTGTAGGCGGCGCTGCGCGGAGGCTGCAACGCCTCCACCAGATGGTCGAACGGCAGGTCCTGATGGGACTGACCTTCGATCACGGTGTGGCGCACCTGCTCGAACAATTCGCCGACCGACATCTGGCCGTCGAGCTGGCAACGCAGCACCTGGGTGTTGAGGAACGCACCGATCAGGCCTTCGCTTTCCGGGCGGATCCGGTTGGCCACCGGCGCGCCGATACGCAGATCGGTCTGGCCGCTGTAGCGGTAAAGCAAGGTCGCGAGTGCAGCAGTCATGGTCATGAACAGGGTCAGACCGTTCTGCGCATTGAACGCCCGGACACGGGCGGCGAGATCGTCACTCAGGTCGAAACGGAACAGCTCGCCCTGATGACTTTGCACCGGCGGACGCGGGCGGTCGCCCGGCAGTTCCAGCAGTGGATGTTCGCGACCTAGCTGCGCGGTCCAGTAGTCGAGCTGACGCTGACGCTCGCCGGACTCCAGCCAGTTGCGCTGCCACACGCTGTAGTCGAGGTATTGCACCGGCAGCGGCTCCAGCGGCGATTCGCGGTCGTCGACGAACGCTTCATAAAGCGCGCTGAGTTCCCGGGCGAAGATGTCCATCGCCCAGCCTTCGGTGACGATGTGGTGCAGGGTCAGGACGAAGTAATGCTCCTGCTCGGCGGTCTTGACCAGGCAGGCGCGCAGCAGCGGGCCGGTCTCGAGATCGAACGGCAGGTGCGCTTCATCGTCGGCCAGTTGCTGGACCTTCTGCTCGCGCACATCGGCGGCGAATTTCGAGAAATCCTTCCAGTCCATACGCACGCCGGTCTCGGCATGCACCTGCTGACGTGCCACGCCGTCGACGCTCGGGAACGTGGTACGCAGGGTTTCGTGACGCAGGATCAGCGCGTGCAGCGCGGCCTCGAAACGCCCGACATCCAGCACGCCACGCAGGCGCGCCATACCGCCGACGTTGTACGCCGGGCTGTCCGGCTCCATCTGCCAGAGGAACCACATGCGCTGCTGCGAATAGGACAGCGGCACCGGTTTGCTGCGATCAACCTTGTCGATCGGCGGCTGCTTGTTGGTGCGGCCGCTGGCCTGGATCTGAAGGATCTGCTCGGCGAAATCACCCAGTTCGCTGTGTTCGAACAAGGCACGCAACGGCAGCTCGACGTCACAGGCCTGACGGGTGCGGGAAATGATTTGCGTGGCCAGCAGCGAGTGACCGCCGAGGGCGAAGAAGTCGTCGCGCAGGCCGACCTGTTTCAGGCCCAGCACTTCGCGCCAGATCGCGGCGATCTGCTGCTCCAGCTCGGTGACCGGCTCGACGTGTTCGCGCACCTGCCATTGCGGTTCGGGCAAGGCGCGGCGGTCGAGTTTGCCGCTCGGGCTCAGGGGCATGGCGTCCAGGCGCATCAGTTGCGCCGGGACCATGTATTCCGGCAGCTCGGCGGACAGTGCGGTTTTCAGGCGAGCGATTCGCCCGTCCTGATCTTCACTGGCGTCGGTGGCGGTGAAGTAGCCGATCAGTTGCGGGCCGGCGACGGTTTCGCGCACCAGCACGGCGGCCTGAGCGACGCCATCCTGAGTGAGCAAACGGGCTTCGATTTCTTCCGGTTCGACGCGGAAACCACGCAGTTTGACCTGCTGATCGAGGCGGCCGAGGTATTCGATCACGCCATCGTTCGTCCAGCGTGCGCGGTCACCGGTGCGGTACAGACGCGCGCCCTGCTCGCCCAGCGGATCGACCACAAAACGCTCGGCGGTCAGCGCCGGACGGCCGAGGTAACCCCGGGCCAGGCCGATGCCGCTGATGCACAGTTCACCCGGCACACCGGCCGGCACAGGATTGAGATCGCTATCGAGCACCCGGCAGACCACGTTGCCCAGCGGACGACCAATCGGCGAACGCTCGCCATCCGCCACGCTGCAATGCCAGTGGGTGACGTTGATCGCGGTTTCGGTCGGGCCGTAACGGTTGTGCAGCTGCACCGCCGGCAGTTGCGCCAACACGCGGTTGCGCAGTTCCGCCGGCAGCGCTTCACCGCCGGAGAAAACCCGGCGCAGGCTGGTGCGTTCGCCGCTCAGTGGTTCATCGATAAACAGAGAAAGCAGCGGCGGCACGAAGTGCAGCGTGGTCACGCCGTATTGCTGAACCAGCTGCGCGATGCGATGCGGATCGCGGTGTTCACCGGGGCCGGCGATCAGCAGGCGCGCGCCGGTAATCAGCGGCCAAAAGCACTCCCACACCGACACGTCGAAACTGATCGGCGCCTTTTGCATCAGCACATCGGTTTCATTCAGGCGATAAGTGTTCTGCATCCATTGCAGACGCTCGGCCAACGCCGCATGCGTGTTGCCCACACCTTTCGGCTGGCCGGTGGAACCGGAGGTGTAAATCACGTAGGCGAGATTGTCGCCGTGCAGGTGCAGGCCCGGTGCCTGGCTCGGCCAGTTCTCCAGGTGCAGGGTGTCCATGGCGATCACGCTGACGCCTTCGCTGGCCGGCAAGCGGTCGAGCAATGCCGTCTGGGTCAGCAGCAGTTCGACGCCGCTGTCGTTGAGCATGTAGGCCAGACGATCGGCCGGGTAATCCGGGTCCAGCGGCACGTAGGCGCCACCGGCCTTGATGATCGCCAGCAGGCCGATCAGCAGTTGCGGCGAACGCTCGGCGGCGATGGCCACGCACACGTCCGGGCCGACGCCCTTGTCGCGCAGGTAATGGGCGAGACGGTTGGCCTGCGCGTGCAGTTCGGCGAAGTCCAGGCTGCCGCCGTCCCACGCCAGCGCGGTGCGATCCGGGGTCTGACGGGCCTGTTCATTCAGCAGTTCCGGCAGCCATTGTTGCGCCGGGGTGCACGGGGCAATGCTCCACGCGTTTTGCTGAGTGTATTCAGTGGCGGTCAGCAGTGGCAGGTCGCCGATGGCTTGGTCCGGACCTTCGCAGACAGCACGCAGCAGGTTGCTGAAATGCTCGGCGAGGCGCTCGATGGTTGCCGCGTCGAACAGCTCATCGGCGTAGTCGAAGGACAGCGTCAGGCGACCGTTGCGGTCTTCTTCACTGTGCAGTTGCAGATCGAACTTGGCCTCGCGGCTGTGCCACGACAGTTCTTCGGCGAGCAGGCCCGGTAGACGTTTGAGCGCACTCAGGTCGCGTTGCTGGTGGTTGAACATGACCTGGAACAGGCCTTGTTCGCGGGCCTGCGGGAAGGCTTCGAGCAGTTGTTCGAACGGCAGGTCCTGATTCGCCTGAGCGCCGAGTACCGCCTGACGGGTTTGCGCCAGCAGTTCGGTGAACGGCAGTCGTGAATCGACGTCGGCACGCAGCACCTGGGTGTTGATGAAGAAGCCGATCAGGCCCTGGGTTTCCAGACGCGGACGGTTGGCGTTGGGCACACCGATGCGGATGTCGCGCTGGCCGCTGTAGCGATGCAGCAGGCTCTGGAAGGCCGAGAGCAGCAGCATGAACGGTGTGGATTGATAGGCCTGGGCCGTCTGGCGAATGGCGTCGCTGAGGCTGATCCCCAGACGAACGCTGTGGCGTGCGGCGCTGTGAATTTGTTTGGCAGAACGCGGATGGTCGGTCGCCAGTTCCAGGGTCGGATGCTCGTCCCCCAACTGCGCTTTCCAGTACGCCAGTTGCCGCTCGCCCTCACCTTGCGCCAGCCATTGGCGCTGCCAACTGCCGTAGTCGGCGTATTGGGTTGGCAGCGGCGCAAGTTCCGCGCGCTGGCCTTGGGACGCGGCGGCGTACAGGCGCGAGAACTCGTCGATCAGCACGTTCAGCGACCAGCCGTCGGCGATGATGTGGTGCAGGGTCACCAGCAACTGGTGATCTTCATCGTCGAGGCGAACCAGCGTCACCCACAGCAGCGGGCCTTTCTCCAGATCGAACCGGGTGCGGGCTTCGTCCTCGCGGATCTGTAGTGCGCGGGCTTCACGTTCGCTGGCCGGCAGGTCGCTGATGTCGATCAGTTGCAGGTTGAACTCGCCCGCCGCTTCGATCTGTTGCAGGGCCGCGCCGTCGCGTTCGAAGAAGCGCGTGCGCAGGGATTCGTGGCGCTCGATCAGTCGCTGGAAACTGGCGCGCAGGGCGTCTTCGTCCAGTTCGCCGCGCAGGCGCAGGGCACCGGGGATGTTGTAGGCGCTACTCTGCGGATCGAGCTGCCAGGTGATCCACAGTCGGTTTTGCGCCAGGGATTGCGGCAAGGCTTCGTTGCGCGACAGTGCGGTGATTTCGCCTTGGGCGCTGCCGCCGTCCTGTTGCTGTTGCGCCACGGCAGCGGCGAATGCGGACAGGGTCGGTGCTTCGAACAGCAGGCGCAGGTTCAGCTCCAGGCTCAGTTCTTCGCGGACCTTGGCGATCACCTGGGCGGCGGCGATCGAGTTGCCGCCGAGCAGGAAGAAATGATCGTCGGCGTTGACCTGTTTGACGTTGAGTTGCTCGGCCCAGACTTTGCCGATCAGCGCTTCCAGTTCGGAGGCGGATGCCGTCGAGTCCAGAGCGATTTCCGCAGTGGCCGACGGGAACACCGCATAGCTGTCGAGGCTGCCGTCGGCCAGGCGATTGCGGCAGGCCGAACGTTGCAGCTTGCCGCTGGAAGTTTTCGGCAGCGCGCCCGGGTTGAGCAGCACCACCACGCTCGGTGCTTCCTGATACGCCTCGGCCACCGCTTGGCGAATGGCTTTGATCAGCGCTTCGGGCGGCAGGATTTTCTGCACGCTGCGGCTGATTTCCGCCGCGATGCCGATGCCCTCCTCGCCATTCTGATTGACCGCAAACGCCGCGACGCGGCCCTTGCGCACCACCTCCACTTCGTTTTCGACCGTCTTCTCGAGGTCCTGCGGATAGAGGTTGTGACCGCGCACGATCAGCATGTCTTTCAAGCGACCGGTGATGAACAGTTCACCTTCGCGAATAAAGCCCAGGTCACCGGTGCGCAGCCAGGTCTGGCCGGCATGCTGGACGAAGGTCTTGGCGCTGGCCTCGGGGTTGCGCCAGTAGCCGAGGGCGATGCTCGGGCCGGCGGCCCAGACTTCACCCACGGCGTTGTCGGCCAGTTCTTCGAGGGTGTTAGGTTCGACGATCAGCACCGCATGTTCCGGCTGACTGATGCCGCAGCTCATGATCGGGCTGCCCTCGCCCGCTTCGGCGCGGTTCTGTGCGAGGGCTTGATCGTCGACGCGCAGTGCAGGAATCCCTTTGCCACGCGGTGTGCCGGCGACGAACAGGGTCGCTTCGGCCAGACCGTAGGAGGCCATGAAGCTGTCTTCGCAAAAACCGCACGCGGTGAATTTCTCGGCGAAGCGTTCGAGGGTGTCGAGACGGATCGGCTCGGAGCCGGAATAGGCCACGCGCCAACGGCTCAGGTCGAGACGCTCCAGCGCCGATTCACTGACTCGTTCGCTGCACAAACGGTAGGCGAAGTCAGGCCCGCCGCTGATGGTGCCGCCGTACTGGCTGATCGCTTCAAGCCAGCGCAACGGCCGGCCGAGGAAATACGCCGGCGACATCAGGATGCACGGCACGCCACTGAAGATCGGTTGCAGCAGACCGCCGATCAGGCCCATGTCGTGGTACAGCGGCAGCCAGCTGACGATCACGTCATCGGGGTTTACGTCGATACCGAAACCGTGGCGGATCAGCAGTTCGTTGGCCACCAGATTGCCGTGGCTGACCTGCACGCCTTTGGGCAGCGCGGTGGAGCCGGACGTGTATTGCAGGAAGGCGATATGGTCTGTCGGCAGGGCCGGCTCGACCCAGCGTTCGGCCAGCGAAGCATCGAGGGTGTCAACGCACAACAGCGGCGGCGCGCCTTCGATTTGCTGCAGGGCGTCGCGCAGGTCGGCGCTGGTCAGCAGCAGGCGCGGCTCGGCGTCGGCGATGATCGACAGCAGGCGTTCCTGATGGTGACGCTTGGCCGATTCCGGCGGATAGGCTGGCACCGCGATCACCCCCGCATACAGGCAACCGAAGAACGCCGCGACGTAATCCGGGCCGCTGGGAAACAGCAACACCGCGCGATCACCGAATCCGGCCTCGGCCTGCAACGCGGCGGCGATGGTGCGCGCGCGCTGATCGAGTTCGCGATAACTGAGCACCACAGCCTGCTCCTCGGTTTCGGCGAGAAAGCGCAAGGCCAGCCGATCCGGCGTCAGGGCCGAACGGCGCTGAAGGGCTTGGACCAGGGTGCTGGGGAGTTCGAACGCGTCGGTCATGAGGTTTCCTGCCTGAATTCGGCTTGCTGGTGGAATCGGGTTGGCTGCGGCATGCCCGTGCAAGGCATGCGGGACACGGTCTTCGCCGACCGTGCAAGGCATTGGAATGCGGTAGGTCCGGGGCTGCGTACCCGGAGCCATTCACCAATGAGAACGGATGACGTCTTGAAATAATTAGTCGGCAGGCTGGATCGCCAACGGGGCTGGGCGCTTGGGCAAGTGCGGCGGCGTGTCGCAGTTCTCAGATCGCACTGTTATGGATCATTAGTTCTCTTTCTCAATTGACAATCATTATCATTCAACATAATTTGTCGCTCGATGTGTAGGACGGCCCCGCCCCCAGGCGTCCCACTAACCTATTGGCAGCAAGGTGATTTCCATGACGGAACAAGTATCCACAAGCAGGTGCGATTCACCGCTACTTCAGGCATTCGTCGACAATCGACTGATTCTGGTCAAGATTGCAGCCCGCATTACCGGCTGCCGGTCACGCGCCGAAGATGTGGTGCAGGATGCGTTCTTCCGACTGCAATCGGCACCGCCGATCACGTCGTCGATCAAGGCCCAGCTGAGTTATCTGTTCCAGATCGTGCGCAATCTGGCGATCGATCACTACCGCAAACAGGCGCTGGAGCAGAAGTACGCCGGCCCCGAGGAGGAAGGGTTGAACGTGGTCATTCAGGGCGCTTCGCCGGAAACCTCACACATCAACTTTTCGACCCTGGAACACATTGCCGACGCGCTGACCGAGCTGCCCAGCCGCACCCGCTATGCGTTCGAGATGTATCGCCTGCACGGCGTGCCGCAGAAGGACATTGCAAAGGAACTCGGCGTTTCGCCGACCCTGGTCAACTTCATGATTCGCGATGCGCTGGTGCATTGCCGCAAGGTGTCCAGCAGCCGCGCCGATACGGTGACCGCAAACCGTCGCTGATAAAAATCGGCCGCAAAAAAAGATCGCAGCCTTCGTCGAAGGGCTGCGATCTTTTTTGTCTTCAGCGAAATATCACACCAGCGTGCAGCGGTCGAAAAAGCGCTCGCGCCCGAGAATCATCAGCGCCGCGCGTTTGTGCGGGAAGTCGAATTCCTTCTCGCAGTGGAAGCACTGGTTGTGCATGTGGCCAATCATTTTCGCGTTGTCGGCACGGGGTTCGGCGACCACCCGCTGCGTGCGCGGATCATCCAGGAACAGATAATGCACCAGCGCCGACAGCCAGCTCGCCACCTTGTGCGGGCCGCGATGGTCTTCTTCCCCGACCAGCATGTGAATGCCGCGATCGTAATTGTCGGCATCGTAGAACGGTGCGATGCGATCTTCCTTGGCCCAGTAGGCTTCGAAATAGGCAAACGGCTGATCATCGAAACAACCGATCAGGGTCAGCGTGTGCGGATCGGCGTCGAGCTTGCTCAGGTACTCGCGATGCTGTTCGAGGCTGCCCTCTTCCTGCCAGAAACTGGCGACTCGCGGGCTGTTCTGCCAGCGATTGAAACGCGCCAGATCCTGCTCGATCTCCACCGTTCGCAGGGAAATCCAGGCACCGAGGCGCGCATCGAAGCGCCGATAAACCTCACCACGCGGTTTCACCGGTCGTAGCGGATGACGCTTGCCGTTGCTGATGACCATCTGCTGCGGATAACTGCCGGTCAGCGAGGCCCCCAGCCACGGTTGCGGCAGTTGCCAGAACAGCGTGCGCTCGCAGCGATATTCGCCCGCCACTTCAGTGCTCACCAGCAAGCCGCTGAGCAAGGCTTCGGTCGGCGCCTGGTCCAGTTGCCAGATCAATTGCTGACGCGCCGGCTCCCGGGCAAACAGCCAATAACAGGCTGCCCACAGCGCCTGGCCTGGCGGCAGCGCGTAGCGTTCATCGATCTGGATCGGCCCCTGACCTTCACGATCGAGGCGCAGGCGAATCAGCGGTTGCCCGTCCAGGCTCAGGCTCAGACGGCTTTCGGTGGCATCGGCTACCAGTTGGCTGCCCGAAGGCAGGGCCAGGGCAGTCAGGTCATTCAGATTGGACATGGGTCGGGCTCACGATAATCGTCGACAGTTCAACGATGGGACGTGAGCCGGGGCGGGAAATTTAGGCCGGACGCGAAAAACCGCAGCTCATTGATGCGGCACCGGCACCACCGCAATCTTGTACGGATCGAAGATCTTCAGCATCTGCCCGTTGTCGCGCAGGCCTTGCAGCAGTTTGCCGAACGCCTCGCCGGTAATCGGTGCCTCTGGCCTGAGAATCGCGTAATGGTGGTAGATCTGGTCGATGCGCTGGGACACCAGCAACTCGTCGCGCACTTTTTCGTTGCGCAGCAGGTAATCGAACAGATACGAGCGGGTCACCAGCGCAATGTCTGCGCGCCCGCGCAAGACCATCAGCAGGTTGCTGTCGTGGGAATAGGTCAGCGTGGCGCTGTAAGTTTCGGCGAGGTACTTGGGATCGGCATTGAAGTTGGCGAATTCGTAGTGATAGCCGCTGTACAGCGCCAGCCGTTTACCCTTGAGATCGGCGAAGTAATTCTGCTGGCGACCGGGCTTGTTCTGCGCGACGAAAATCTCTGCGTCCTCAAGCCCCATGTCGACGGTGATGTGGGGAATGTCTTTCCAGCCCCACTCAGGGTTTTCGAAGATCGCCATGTCAGTGCGGCTGTCCTTGAAATCGCCGAACCGGCGAGGAATCGAGGTGGGCACCAGTTCGAAGCGATAGTCGCTCTGGGCGCTGTTCAAAGCCGCGACCAGTTCGGGCAGCAGGCCGGTGTCGGCGCCATTTTCCGGGCGAATGGTATAGGGCGGAAAATGCGCCGCGCCCACTCGAACCACCTGCGCCGCCGGAGCGGGCAATACCCATAGTGCAGCCAGCGCTGCGAGCATCAGCCCGGCGGCCGTCCGAATTGGCGAAGACTTCAAAACACCCCACTCCCCGAAAAAGTACCGATCATTGCATTCAAGCTAGGCGGTTTCGCCAAGTTAGCCAGTTTCCCGGCCCGATAGAAAGCGCCTAGCGCTCTTCGAGCACCAGAATCAGCGCTTCTTCGGCCAGTTGATCCAGGCTCAGGCTGCCGCCGGCACGGAACCAGGTGGTGGTCCAGGACAGCGCACCCGTGAGAAAACGTCGGGTAATGAACACGTCACCACGGATGAACCCCGCCTCCTTGGCCTCGCCCAGCACTTGCAGCCAGAGGTCTTCGTAGATGTCGCGCAGCGCCAGCACTTTGGCCTGACCGTCCTCGGACAGCGAGCGCCATTCATACACCAGCACCGCCATCGCCTCGCCGCTGCCGCCCATGATCGACTGCAATTCGCAGCGGATCAGCGCCAGCACCCGCTCGCGCACATCGGCGGCATCGGCAAGGGCTGCGCGCATCAGCGCGGTGTTGTAGCGGATGGTTTCCTCCATCACCGCCCGCAGGATTTCATCCTTGCTCTTGAAGTGATGAAAGATACTGCCGGACTGGATCCCCACGGCACCGGCCAGATCGCGCACGGTGGTGCGCTCGTAGCCTTTGTTGCGGAACAGGTGGGCCGCCACTTGCAGCAATTTGCCGCGAGCGCTGTCCGGATCGGTCAGCTGGCCGGCGTCGACCAGTTCACGCATGACCCTCAGGGCTTTTTGCTCGTCCACCCGTTCTCTCCTACAGTCGATCAGTCAAATGCGCCGCACGCCGCAGAAACGGCGGGGTTGCGCGGGCAATTTAAGCCGCCGGCGGTGACCAAGCAAGCGCTTGGGCAGAAGATAATTTCAGCTGTTTACAAACCAAGCGCTTGCTTGGTAGCCTCGATGCACTTCTGTCACAGGTTCCTGAGTCGGAGATCAAAATGCCCACCACGGTTCGCATCGGATGCGCCAGCGCATTCTGGGGAGACACTTCCACCGCTGCCGCGCAGCTCGTGGCCGGAGGACAGCTGGATTATCTGGTCTTCGACTACCTCGCCGAAATCACCATGTCGATCATGGCCGGCGCCCGCATGAAGGATCCGCAGGCCGGGTTCGCCGGCGATTTCATCGAAGTCCTCGCGCCCCTGCTGCCGCAACTGGCCGAACAGAACATTCGCGTCATCAGCAATGCCGGCGGGGTCAATCCAAAGGCCTGCGCCGCCGCGCTGCAAGCGGCCTGCGACAAGGCTGGCGTGGCGCTGAAGATCGCCGTGCTTCTAGGCGATGACCTGCAACCCCAGTTCAAACAACTCGCCACCCAAGGCATCACGGAAATGTTCAGCGGCGCCCCGCTGCCGCCGATGTGCGTGTCGACCAACGCTTACCTCGGCGCGCCGGGCATTGTCGAAGCACTGCGCCTGGGCGCCGACATCGTCATCACCGGCCGGGTGGTCGACAGCGCAGTGGTCAGCGCCGCGCTGGTGCATGAATTCGACTGGTCGTGGCACGACTACGACAAACTCGCGCAAGCCGCCCTGGCCGGGCACATCATCGAATGTGGCGCGCAGTGCACCGGCGGTAATTTCACCGACTGGCGCGACGTGCCGGACTACGAACACATCGGTTTCCCGATCGTCGAGGTCAGCGCCGACGGTCAGTTCATCGTCAGCAAACCCGAGGGCTCCGGTGGACTGGTCACGCCGCTGACGGTCGGCGAGCAAATGCTCTACGAAATCGGCGATCCGCAGGCTTATCTGCTACCCGATGTGGTCTGCGATTTCAGCCAGGTAAAACTCCAGCAACAAGGCAAGAACGCCGTTCGGGTCCACGGCGCCAAAGGCTTGCCACCCAGCGACCAATACAAGGTCAGCGCAACGTATCCGGACGGTTTCCGTTGCACCGCCAGTTGCCTGATCGCCGGCATCGATGCGGTGGAAAAAGCCCGGCGCGTCAGCCAGGCGATCCTCGACAAGACCTCGGAAATGCTCGACCAGAAAGGATTGGGGCCCTACACCGAAACCCACGTCGAACTGCTCGGCAGCGAAGCCACCTACGGTCCTCACGGTCAGCGCCGGGACAGTCGCGAAGTGGTGATCAAACTCGCCGTGCGTCACCCGAACAAACAAGCCTTGATCCTGTTCTCCCGGGAGATCGCACAGGCCGCCACCGGCATGGCGCCGGGCCTCACCGGTATCGTCGGCGGGCGGCCGACGGTGTATCCGCTGATCCGGCTGTTCTCGTTCCTGATCGACAAAAGCGCCTGCACATTGCAGATCGACATCGCCGGCGAATCTCACCCGTTCGCCCTCCCCGCCCCCACCGCCCTCGACAGTCAGGATCTGCCCCTGCCCCATGAAACGCCCAAGCCCCAGGGCCGCGCCGACGCGAGCGTGCCATTGGTGAAACTGGCCGTGGCGCGCTCCGGCGACAAGGGCAATCACAGCAACATCGGCGTCATGCCGCGCCGTCCCGAATACCTGCCGTGGATCGCCGAGGCGCTGACCCCGGCGGTGGTCGTCGACTGGATGAACCATGTCCTCGATCCGATTCACGGCCGGGTCGAACGCTGGTATCTGCCGGGCACCCACAGCCTCAACTTCCTGCTGGAAAACGCCCTCGGTGGCGGCGGCGTGGCGAGTCTGCGCATCGACCCGCAAGGCAAGGCTTTCGCCCAACAACTACTGGAAATCCAGATCCCGGTGCCGCAGAGCATCGCCGAACAGTTCGACTAGAGGATTGGCACCATGGCGTTCGAATCGATTTTCAGGGCTGACCTGTTCAGCGGCCAGACCGTCATCGTCACCGGCGGCGGCAGTGGCATCGGGCGTTGCACCGCCCATGAACTGGCGGCGCTCGGGGCTAACGTGGTGCTGGTCGGACGCAAGCCGGAAAAGCTGCAAACCGTCGCCGCCGAAATCGCCGAGGATGGCGGTCGCGCCCACTGGAAGGCCTGCGATATCCGTGACGAAGAAGCGGTGAAGGCGCTGGTCAGCGAACTGATCCGTGAACACGGGCCGATCCACGGGCTGGTCAACAATGCCGGTGGCCAGTACCCCTCGCCCCTGGCCTCGATCAATCAGAAAGGTTTCGAAACCGTGCTGCGCACCAATCTGGTCGGCGGTTTCCTGATGGCCCGCGAGGTATTCAATCAGTCGATGAGCAAACACGGCGGCAACATCGTCAACATGCTCGCCGACATGTGGGGCGGTATGCCGGGCATGGGCCACTCCGGCGCCGCGCGTGCGGGCATGGACAATTTCACCAAAACCGCAGCCTTCGAATGGGGTTATGCCGGTGTTCGGGTGAATGCAGTGGCGCCGGGCTGGATCGCTTCCAGCGGCATGGACACCTATGAAGGCGCGTTCAAAGCGGTGATCCCGACCTTGCGCGAACACGTGCCGCTCAAGCGCATCGGCACCGAATCGGAAGTCAGCGCGGCGATCGTGTTTCTGCTCAGCCCGGCTGCCGCGTTCATCAGCGGCAGCACCTTGCGCATCGACGGTGCGGCCAGCCTGGGCAGTCGCGCCTGGCCGTTGCACAAGGCGACCCACAGCGAATCCTTCAACGGTTTTCACCGGGCCTATATGCCGGATGTCTTGAAGGACAAGGAGTAAGCCATGCCGGTCATTCAATCCCGACTCGACCCGCACAGCGAAGCCTTCGCCCGCAACCGCGCAGCGATGCTCACCGCCATCGAGCAAGTCCAGCAACTCGAACAGAACCTGCTGAACAAGGCGACCGAGGCCAAGCCGAAATTCGATAAACGTGGACAACTGTTGCCCCGCGAACGCCTGAATTTGTTGCTCGACCCCGGCGCGCCATTCCTCGAACTGGCGAGCCTGGCCGGCTATAAACTGCACGACGACAAGGACGGCAGTTCGGCCGGTGGCGGCTTGATCGCCGGCATCGGTTACGTGTCCGGCGTGCGCGCCTTGATCGTGGCGAACAACAGCGCGATCAAGGGCGGAACGATTTCCCCGTCAGGCCTGGAAAAATCCCTGCGCCTGCAACAGATCGCCCAGGAAAACAAACTGCCGGTGATCACCCTCGCCGAAAGTGGCGGCGCCAACCTCAACTACGCGGCGGAAATTTTCGTCGAAGGCGCGCGCAGTTTTGCCAATCAGGCGCGGATGTCGGCCATGGGTTTGCCGCAGATCACCGTGGTACACGGTTCGGCCACCGCTGGCGGTGCCTATCAGCCGGGGCTGTCGGATTATGTGGTGGTGGTGCGCGGCAAGGCCAAGCTGTTTCTCGCCGGTCCCCCATTGCTTAAAGCGGCGACCGGTGAAGTCGCCACCGACGAAGAACTGGGCGGCGCCGAGATGCACGCGCAAGTCGCCGGCACCGCCGAATACCTGGCCGAAAACGATGCCGACGGCGTGCGTCAGGTGCGGGAAATCGTCAGCCTGCTGAACTGGAACGAGCAACTGCCGTGGCTGCCTGAGCCGCCATTCAAGGAGCCGTTGTACCCCATCGACGAACTGCTCGGGCTGATCCCGGACGACCCGAAAAAACCCTACGACGTGCGCGAAATCATTGCGCGGATCGCCGACGAATCGCGCTTCCTGGAGTTCAAGGGCGAGTTCGATCAGCAGACCATTTGTGGCCACCTGAAGATTCAGGGGCGCGCCTGCGGTTTCATCGGCAACAACGGCCCGATCACGCCCAACGGCGCGAGCAAGGCGGCGCAGTTCATTCAACTGTGTGACCAGAGCCAGACGCCGCTGCTGTTTTTCCACAACACCACCGGGTTCATGGTCGGCACCGAATCGGAACAGCACGGCGTGATCAAGCACGGCTCCAAATTGATCCAGGCCGTGGCCAATGCACGGGTGCCGAAACTGACGATCGTGGTCGGCGGCTCCTACGGCGCAGGCAACTACGCGATGTGCGGACGCGGGCTCGATCCGCGCTTCATCTTCGCCTGGCCCAACAGCCGCACGGCGGTGATGGGTGGCGCCCAGGCCGGCAAGGTGCTGCGCATCGTCACCGAAGCCAAACAGCTCAAGGACGGTCTGGTGCCCGATCCGAAAATGCTCGACATGCTGGAGCAGGTCACCGCGCAGAAACTCGACAGCCAGTCCACCGCCCTCTACGGCAGCGCCAACCTGTGGGACGACGGGCTGATCGATCCACGCGACACCCGCACCCTGCTCGGTTACCTGCTGGACATCTGCCACGAAGCCGATATCCGCACGTTGCAACCCAACAGCTTCGGCGTCAGCCGGTTCTGATCGCCACGGATTAAAGGAGAACAATAAAAATGATCTTCACCCCGGAACACGAAGCACTGCGCCGTACAGTCCGCCAGTTCGTCGAGCACGAGATCAACCCCCATGTCGATGAATGGGAAAAGGCCGGGCGCTTTCCGATCCACGAGATTTTCCGCAAGGCCGGCGACCTCGGTCTGCTGGGGATTTCCAAGCCGGAAAAATTCGGCGGCATGGGTCTGGATTACAGCTATTCGATCGTCGCCGCCGAAGAGTTCGGCACCATCCACTGCGGCGGCATTCCAATGTCGATCGGCGTGCAAACCGACATGTGCACTCCCGCCCTCGCCCGTTTCGGCTCCGATGAACTGCGCGAAGAATTCCTGCGCCCGGCCATCACCGGAGAGCAGGTCGGTTGCATCGGCGTCTCGGAAGTCGGCGCCGGCTCCGATGTCGCCGGGCTCAAGACTACCGCGCGCAAGGATGGCGACGACTACGTGATCAACGGCAGCAAAATGTGGATCACCAACTCGCCGAGCGCCGACTTCATCTGCCTGCTGGCCAACACCTCGGACGACAAACCGCACATCAACAAATCGCTGATCATGGTGCCGATGAACACGCCGGGCATCAGCCTCAGTTCGCACCTGGACAAGCTCGGCATGCGCAGCTCGGAAACCGCCCAGGTGTTTTTCGACAACGTGCGCGTGCCCCAGCGCAATCGCATCGGCCATGAAGGCGCCGGGTTCATGATGCAGATGCTGCAGTTCCAGGAAGAACGCCTGTTCGGCGCGGCCAACATGATCAAGGGCCTGGAATACTGCGTCGACAGCACCATCGAGTACTGCAAGGAACGTAAAACCTTCGGCAACGTGCTGATCGACAACCAGGTGATCCACTTCCGCCTCGCCGAATTGCAGACCGAAATCGAATGCCTGCGGGCGCTGGTCTATCAGGCCACCGAGCAATACGTCAAAGGCCAGGACGTCACCCGACTGGCCTCGATGGCCAAGCTCAAGGCCGGGCGCCTCGGTCGTGAAGTCAGCGACAGTTGCCTGCAATATTGGGGTGGCATGGGCTTCATGTGGGACAACCCGGTAGCCCGCGCCTACCGCGACGTGCGGCTGGTGTCGATTGGCGGCGGCGCCGACGAAATCATGCTGGGGATCATCTGCAAACTGATGGGCATCCTGCCGGGGAAAAAGAAATGAGCGCCCTGCCCGATTGCCAGACGCTGCTGCTGGAGCGGCACAACGGCGTGTTGCACATCACCCTCAATCGCCCGGACAGCCGCAACGCCATGAGCCTGCAAATGGTCGGCGAGTTGCGCGCCGTGCTGGCCAGCGTGTGCGATGACCGCAGCGTCCGCGCACTGGTGCTCAGCGGTGCCGGCGGGCATTTCTGCGCCGGCGGCGACATCAAGGACATGGCCAACGCCCGCGCTCAGGGCAGTGATGCCTATCGCGACCTGAACCGAGCGTTCGGGTCGTTGCTGGAAGAAGCGCAGCACGCACCGCAAGTGCTGATCACCGTGCTGCAAGGCGCAGTGCTCGGGGGTGGCTTCGGGCTGGCCTGTGTCAGCGATATCGCGATAGCCGATCACCAGGCGCAATTCGGTTTGCCGGAAACCAGCCTCGGCCTGCTGCCGGCGCAGATCGCGCCGTTTGTGGTGCAGCGCATCGGCCTGACCGAGACCCGACGCCTGGCCCTGACCGCCGCCCGTTTCGACGGCCATCAGGCCCGACGCCTGGGGCTGGTGCATTTTGTCGAGCAGGACCCGCAGGCGCTCGCCGAGCGACTGGATGAAGTGCTCGACCACGTCTTGTGCTGCGCCCCGGAAGCGAATGCCATGACGAAAAAACTGCTGCTGGCCAGCGCCGGCCAGCCGTCAAGTGAATTGCTGGACGAAGCCGCGCAGTGGTTCAGCGCAGCGGTGACCGGCGCCGAAGGCATCGAAGGCACGATGGCGTTTGTGCAAAAGCGCAAACCGAGGTGGGCCTCCTGAAAGCTTCGTCGGAACGCCGCCCGGAGCAAGCCCGCGATGAGGCCCTTCAATTCACCGCCAAAAACTCAGGAAAATTCTCATGCCAGCCCTCCACAAAATCCTGATCGCCAACCGCGGTGAAATCGCCTGCCGCATCCAGCGCACCGCCCAGGCCCTCGGTTATCGCACCGTCGCCGTTTTCAGCGATGCCGACGCTGACGCACTGCATGTCCAAATGGCGGACGACGCCGTGAACATCGGTCCGGCACCCGTGCAACAGTCCTACCTGAACATCCCGGCCATTCTCGACGCCGCCCGGCGCAGCGGCGCCGACGCCATCCACCCAGGCTACGGCTTTCTCTCGGAAAATGCCGAATTCGCCCGCGCCTGCAAACAGGCCGGCCTGACCTTCATCGGCCCCAGCGTCGAAGCCATCGAACTGATGGGCAGCAAACGCCAATCGAAAATCGCCATGCTCGCCGCCGGCGTCCCCTGCATCGCCGGCTATCAAGGCGCCGAGCAGGACGATGCGACCCTGACCCGAGAAGCCGAGCGCATCGGTTACCCGCTGATGATCAAGGCCAGCGCCGGCGGTGGCGGGCGCGGCATGCGTCTGGTGCACAGCGCCGAGGAACTGCCGGCGCAATTGCGCACCGCCCGCTCGGAAGCATTGAACGGTTTCGGCAGTGATGAACTGATCCTCGAACAGGCGTTGATCGAGCCGCGCCATGTCGAGGTGCAGCTGTTCGGCGACCATCACGGCAACCTGATCTACCTCGGCGAGCGCGACTGTTCGATACAGCGTCGCCACCAGAAAGTCATCGAAGAAGCGCCGTGCCCGGTGATGACCGAAGAACTGCGCCAGGCGATGGGCGAAGCGGCACTCAAGGCAGGGCGTGCGGTGAACTACGTGGGTGCCGGCACCGTGGAATTTCTCCTCGACGCCAGCGGCCAGTTCTACTTTCTGGAGATGAACACCCGGTTGCAGGTCGAGCATCCGGTGACTGAATTGATCACCGGGCTGGATCTGGTGGCGTGGCAACTGTCGGTCGCCGAGGGCCAACCGCTGCCGCTGACGCAGGCGCAGGTGAAACTCGATGGTCACGCGATGGAAGTGCGTCTCTACGCCGAAGATCCGGCCCAGGGTTTTCTGCCGCAGACCGGGCGTGTCGAAGCCTGGGCGCCGGCACTGGATCGCGGTGCGCGGATCGATCACGGCCTGATTGAAGGACAGTCGATTTCACCGTTCTACGACCCGATGCTCGGCAAACTGATCGCTTATGGTGCGACCCGCGAAGAGGCCCGGCGCAAACTGTTGTGTGCGGTGCAGGACAGCGTGTTGCTGGGCGTGCAGAGCAATCAGCGTTTGCTCGCCAGCCTGTTGCAGCATCCGCAGTTCATCAGCGGGGAGTTCGGCACTGGCTTCATCCCTCAACATTTCGCCGATCACGATTGCCTGCACGCCTATTCGCCCAGTGCCGAAGAGCTGGCCATCGCGGCGGTGCTGTTTTACCAATCCGCCGCGCAGCAACACCGCGCACCGCTGTCCGGATGGCGCAACAACGCCGGCGCGCCGTTGCTCTATCGAATCGGCCTCGACGCCCGCGACTGGAATGTGCAACTGCGTACCAGTCCGGACAAGGCGTTTGAAGTGCAGGTCGCCGAACGTGTCATCAAACTCACGCTGGTCGAGCACACCGCCGGGGCCGTGACACTGGAAATCGATGGCCTGCGCCAGCGCCATGCCTATCGCCTGCACAACGACCAGCTCTGGCTGTTCACCCACCCCGGCAGCCTGCATTTGGTGGACCGAACTCATGCGGTGATCGACAGTCAGACCAGCGTCAGTTCCGGCACGTTGAAAGCGCCGATGGATGGCGCCATCATCGATGTGCTCGTCAGCGAAGGCAGCCCGGTCAGCAAGGGCCAGCTGCTGGTGGTGCTGGAAGCGATGAAAATGGAGCACCCGCTCAAGGCCGGCATCGACGGCGTGCTCAAGCGGGTGCAGGTCAAGGTCGGCGATCAGGTAAAAAATCGTCAGGTTCTGTTGCAGGTCGAGTAGTCGCCGCGCGCATCCGCAAGGTTTGACTACGCTCTGAATAATCAGGACGCGGAAATCAGGAACCCTGCGATGCCCCATTGGCTGGTCATAGATCTGGAAGCCACCACCGATGAGGGTGGCTGGCCGGTTACGGAAATGGAGATCATCGAGATCGGCGCGACCCTGGTGGATCGCGCGGGTCGCGAGCAGGATCACTTTCAGCGCTTCGTCAAACCGACGCGGCGCCCCTTGTTGACGCCGTTTTGCCGCGAACTCACGCACATCACCCAGGCCAACATCGACGCGGCGCAGCCGTTGAGCGAGGTCTGGCCGGCCTTCGAGCGCTGGCTCGGTCAGCACCAGACGCGCCTTGAAGGCTGGGCCAGCTGGGGCGATTACGACCGCAAGCAATTGCTTCAGGAATGGCAGCGTCTGCAACTCGACAGCGCCCTGAGCCGGGTGCCGCACATGAACCTCAAACAGCGCTTTGCCAAGGCCCGGCGCCTCGAACGGCCTCTGGGCCTCAATGGCGCGTTGCAACTGGCGGGGATGCAATTCAGCGGTCAGCAGCATCGGGCGCTGGAAGATGCGCGCAATACCGCCCGATTATTGCCGTTGGTGCTGCCGCTCTAGCGCAGGTGACGGCGCCATGAGCCTTGTGCATACTGGCCGACCCTTTTTGACCCTTTTAAGCCCTTTTCGAGAGGAATCGCCCATGTTTAAAGTCAACGAGTACTTCGACGGCACCGTCAAGTCGATCGCTTTTGGCACCGCTGAAGGCCCTGCGACCATCGGCGTCATGGCCCCGGGCGAATACGAATTCGGCACCAGCCAGCGTGAAATCATGCACGTGGTTTCGGGCGCACTGACCGTCAAACTGCCGGACAGCAGCAACTGGGAAACCTTCGCCGCCGGCAGCCAGTTCAACGTGCCCGCCAACAGCAAGTTCCAGCTGAAAGTGGCCGTCGACACCGCTTACCTGTGCGAATACCGCGGCTAATACCCCGGTTTCCGGCGGTCATAAAAAATGCCCGTGTCCAAGGACACGGGCATTTTTCGTTTCAGGACCGGTTATTCGAGGATTTCCACCGGCATGCCGACTTCAAGCCGGCCGTTGCTGTCGTTGACCAGGTTCTGGCCGAACATCGCGCCGTCGGCCTGGGCACGGGTCTTCTGAAGTGTCGCCAGTGGCTCACGGTCAGCGCTGCGCTCACCGGTCTGCGGATCGATCGTGGTGAGAATGCACCGCGAGCAGGACTTGACCACGCGGAACTCGACATCGCCGATACGAATCCGCTTCCAGCCATCCTCGGCGTATGCGTCACTGCCTTCGATCACCAGATTCGGCCGGAACCGCAGCATTTCCAGCGGACGCCCGACTTCCTGCGACAGGTGTTGCAGCGAGGCCTCACCAATCAGCAACAGCGGGAAACCATCGGCGAATGCCACTTGGTCATCGTCGTTGCCGTATCCGGCCTGGGTCGTCCGGGCGCGATCCAGCGGCACTTGCACCAGTCGGGTTGGCTTGCCGATGAAATCGCTGACCCAGCGGGCCGCCTCTTCACCGGCATCCGGCACACGCAGGGTGTCACGCCAGATGGTCACGCCACGCAGGTTGTCGTCGCTGCCGGGCAAGGCGACATCCATTGCCGAATGCCCCGGCGCGCTGAGCGTCAGCCCGCCGCTGGCATTCCACAACGCGGAGAGCTGGCTCATTTTCGCTTCGGCACGCTGGGTCAGGAATCGCCCGCTGGCCTCATCCACCAGCATCCAGCGTCGGTCACCCTCAAGCCCCAGTTTGTCCAGGCCGATCCCTTGCAGGACCTCACCCTTGGCGGATTTCAACGGGTAACGATAAAGCGCGCTCAGACGCAGCATGGCCAGCTCCCTGGTGGGTCAAAAACGCCACCCTATACGAGCTTTGTCAGCGAATCAAAGGCTGACGCAGGGTCAGCCTCGACCTGTGGATCAGGCCGGCACTTCGTCAAGCATCAGACGCTGGCGCACCACATCCACCAGTTTGTCCGGCTGGAACTTGGAGAGGAAATTGTCGCAGCCGACCTTTTTCACCATCGAGTCGTTGAAACTGCCGGACAGAGAAGTGTGCAACACCACGTACAGGCCACGCAGGCGCGGGTCGTTGCGAATTTCGGTGGTCAGGCGATAGCCGTCCATTTCCGGCATTTCGGCGTCGGTGAACACCATCAGCAGTTTGTCGGTCATGTTCACCCCGGTATCGGCCCAGGCCTTGAGCATGTTCAGGGCTTTCAGGCCATCGCTGGCGATGTGCATCTTCACGCCCAACTGGCCGAGGGTGTCGCGCAATTGCGAGAGCGCCACGTTGGAGTCGTCCACCAGCAACACTTCGCGGCCACGGGCACGTTCCAGCACCGGGTCGTCCAGTTTGTCCCGGGAGACCTTGGCGTTGTACGGCACGATTTCGGCGAGGACTTTCTCGACGTCGATGATTTCCACCAGTTGATCGTCGACCTTGCTGATGGCAGTCAGGTAGTGCTGGCGACCGGCACTGGTCGGCGGCGGCAGAATGGCTTCCCAATTCATGTTAACGATGCGGTCCACGCCACCGACGAGGAACGCCTGCACCGAGCGGTTGTACTCGGTGACGATGATCGTGCTGTTCGGACCCGGCACCAACGGTCGCATGCCGATCGCCTGGGACAGGTCGATCACCGGCAGCGTCTGGCCGCGCAGGTTGACCACACCGCAGACAAACGGGTGACGCTGGGGCATCAAAGTCAGCTTCGGCAATTGCAGGACTTCCTGCACCTTGAACACGTTGATCGCGAACAATTGGCGCCCGGCCAGTCGAAACATGAGAATTTCCAGGCGATTCTCACCCACCAGTTGCGTGCGTTGGTCTACCGTGTCGAGAATGCCGGCCATCAATGACTCCTGGGCTTGTTCTGATGAATTCACTATTGGGGGTTATCGGCTGAATCTGGCGGATCTTGATCCCGTCCAAAATCACCAACAAAAATGCCATTGGCAGGCATTGATGTCACATTAACATCATGCTTTACTGGCCCGGTGAAATCATCTGCTACATTCTTCTCGGCGCGACCCCGATTTGCGCCACAGGTTCCCGTGCCTAAGGGAATCCCCTAGGAACAATCAGGCCCAACCTGATGTTCGCGATATCCAATAGCCATTAATGTGACGCCATTCTCATTGCATGAACGGAGTCAGGCTATTGTGTGCGATCGCAGTTCAGTGGAAACACATCCTCTTGAAACCCCAGGTCTGTGCCAATGCACACCGGGGCGCGGTCTCGCGACGGTTCATGATCGTCGACACACACGGCATTCCCTCATCAGACATGACGTGGTGGAGATAAGCATGCCGAACGACCGTAGTGACTGGACGCAGCGCTTCCCCGAATTCCTTGTCGAGGCTGAAACGCTCCTGGCCAAGTCCGAAGAATGCCTCAGCCATCTGCAGCTGATCAGCAATGACAAGGACGCCATCGACTGCATGCTCAGCACCCTCCTCAAGCTGGCGAACAAGGCCGATGCCCTGGGGCTGGAGGCGGTATCCGAATTCTCCCTGCACCTGCATGGCTTGCTCAACCAGGTGCAGGGTCACGTGGATTTGCATGCACAGGCCCTGGAAGCACTGAAGGATTGCTTCACCCTGATGGCCTGGCAACTGGAACTGATCGACCCAAGCACCGGCCAATTGGGCCTGGATGAAAGCGAACAGGTGACGCTGATCGAAGCCTTTGCCTGCCAGGTGGGGCAGACTCACTTCCAATTGCCGCTCAATGGCAAGCCGATGTCCCTCGTAACCTGGTCGGAGCGCCAAGCGTAATCGGGCATACCGTGGGCTGTTCGGGCCCGTCATTTCTCACAGACGAAAGTCGCAATTGAATAGTTCATGCCTGCCTGCGACATCCTCCAATAAATAATTACGCTTGATGAATGCTGACTGCCTTCTGCTGATGTCAGGGTTTTCCTGTGCAAAAGTAACTTGCTGCTGCATCGATAATATCGAGTCGGATATTTCAACTTTTCCATTATGGAACTCTCGTCCAACATGGCCTGTTTCCTGACTCTTTGGACATATTGGCAAACGCGACCAACGGTATGTTAAGTGGTATTATGCAGCCCGTTAGTTGCTTCAATTAATGGCATTGTGACTTCAATGATGGGTTGCCACCGAAGTTGGCGCTCAATTATCGATCACTGAACCGTTTTGAAATCAACAACCTGAGCAAACGTTTTCCAGACAGAGACCGCCAGCCCTTCTGACGGTCTGCCCGCAGCGAACATCCATTGGCTCCATCCGCTATGTACGCCAGTCTCAAGTCGATCACCACATGGCCTCCCTCCCGAGAAAATGCCCGCAGGTTCACACTCCTGCTGTGCACGGTTTCAGCCTTGGGCAGTCTGTTGAGCTATGGCGTCTCCGCGCCGCTGTCACTCGGCCTGTTGCTGATCAACGTGGCGGTTGCCGGCTGCGTCTGGACACAACATCGCCTGTCGCGCAAATCCATCAAATTCCAGCCTCAGGAACTGGCCGACCGTTTGCTGGAAGTCCAGGAAAACGAGCGTCATCGCCTGAGCCGCGAACTGCATGACGATATCGGCCAGTTGCTGACCGCCGCCAAGCTGCAAAGCGAATGGCTCAAGCGTCGCTTGCCCGCGGAGATGCAGGAACACTGTTCGGTACTTTGCGAGACGCTGGAAGAAACCCTCAACAAGGTGCGCGACGTTTCGGCCATTCTCAACCCGCGGCAACTGACCAGTCTGGGTCTGGAAGCGAGCCTGCGTGCGCACCTGGTCAAGGTATTGGCCAATACTTCGGTGCACTGGAGTCTGGACTGCCAGCAGCGCCTGAATGGAATCCCCGAAGAGATGGCCGTCGCAGCCTTTCGCATCACTCAGGAAGCCGTGACCAACATCCTTCGTCACGCACAGGCCAAAAACCTGCTGATTCGCGTGCAACGCCTGCCACAGGGCTTGACCCTGCTTATCAGCGATGATGGCCTGGGCTTTTCCCCGGCGGCGAATCCCGGCCGCGAAGGACAGCGGGGCATGGCCGGGATGGCCGAGCGCATTGAGCAACTGGGCGGCACACTCAATGTGACCAGCGAGCCGGGCAAAGGCACTCAAATCGAAGCACTATTCCCCTGGGCGCCCCGGGCACTCGAGCGGGCCAGTACGAATAAGGTTATGCGTTGACTTGTAACTTACTTCTGGTGGATGACCACTCGCTGATCAGGGCCGGCGTGCGTGCCCTGGTGCTGGATATTCCCGGCTATGCAGTCATCGGCGAGGCCAATGATGGCTCGCAGCTGCTCGAGATGGTCGAGCTGCTGTCCCCCGATATCGTATTGCTGGACATTTCCATGAAAGAAACCGGCGGCCTGGAAGCCCTGCAGCGACTCAAACGAGTGCGTCCGCACGCCAAAGTGCTGATTCTTTCGATGCACACCGACCCCGCGCTGATCATGCAGGCGCTGGAGTCCGGTGCTCACGGTTATCTGCTCAAGGACACCACGGCCACCGAACTCGAACATGCACTCGAAGCTCTGCGCAACAACGAGCGCTACTTGAGCCCCGCCATCGCCCATACCGTGATCAATCAGGCGCTGACCCGCAATCTGAAACAGCAGCCGGAAGTCGCCGAGTCGCACAACCTGACCGCACGCCAGCTGGAAATCCTGCGCCTGATCGTGCGTGGCAAGTCCACACGGGAAATCGCCAACGGCCTGGGCCTGAGCATCAAAACAGTCGAAACCCACCGCTCGCAGATCATGAAGCGCCTGCAGATCTACGATGTGGCAGGCCTGGTGCTGTTTGCCGTGCGGGAACAGATCATCAGTCTGGACGACTGAGCCGACGAGTTGCACTCAACAGCGGCGAGCCCTTCGGCAAATGCACACGCAACGCCCCGGGGCGCGCCGCAAACCGCAAACTTTCGCCCTCCAGGGGCTCGCCGTCGAGATTGATGTAAAGCCCTTCGGCGACCTTGATTTCAACCCATGGCAAACGGGCGCGCACAAACATGTTGTCAATGCCGAAGCCGTCGCTGAGCAGATTTTTCAGGGTGCCAACCAACTCCTGCGGCGCCGGCAGGATGCTGATATCCAAGAGACCATCGTCCACCAGCGCTTCGGGGCACAACACGTGTCCGCCGCCGGCCTGACGGCCATTGCCGATCCCGAGGGCCAGCAACTCGCCCTGCCAATGGAAATCCGGCCCCTGCAACTCACCGTACGCGGCATGCAGCTCACTGAACCGCGTCAAACCGGTGAACAGATAAGCTGCGCCACCCAATACCTTTTTCAGATCTTCCGACGTGTTGGCCGTTACCTGGCTGCCGAATCCTCCAGTCGCCATGTTCAGGAAGATCTGCCCACCGACTTCACCCAGATCGATGTCGTGGGCGGGCGCTTCAAGCAACTCAAGCGCCTCGGTCGGCTCCAACGGGATACTCGCCGCGTGGGAAAAGTCGTTGGCAGTTCCCAGCGGTAAAAGCACCAGACTGGCTTTGCCCGGATGCGCCGCCAGCGCTTCGGCGATATCACGCAGGGTGCCATCCCCACCGCCGGCGATGATCTGGCGGTATCCCGCCGCCAGCGCCTCCTCCACCAACCGCTGCGCATCGCCGGCCTCCCAGGTCAGACGTACAGCCAGCTCCCAGCCTTGCTCTCGCTTGTTCTCGACAGCGGCACGAACCGCCTCGTTGAGCGCCTGCTTGCCATGCAGAATCAACAATGCCTTGCGTTCACTCATTGCGGTTACTCCCGGAATTAAATCGGTACGGAACATCTTGACCCTCAAGAGGGATAAAAAAGTCGCACTCTTTCTGATTAATTCCTGAAGCTCGCCCTCCTTGTCCTACATACCGGTACTTTTTCGTACAGAACGTAAGGAATCGGCTCAATTGACCCGGCCCGGCCATTGGTACAACGTGTGTCGGCGTTAGTGATCTTCAATTCAATTACACAAGGATGTGCATGTAATGAGTGGAAACAGGTTCAGGACTTTCGATATTTTGCATTTCGGCATTTGCCAAGAGACCCCCACTGCAGCAGGTGGACGTTTCCATGCAAAGCCATGAAGCAGGACTAGCCGTGAGTCCGGTTGCCTCTCTCTCCGAAAGTCGCGCCAGCCTCAAAGACGAATTCAAATGCAGCGCCAGAAATACCGGAGAAAACAATATGGAACCGCGTATCACCGAGCTGGAAACTCACCTCAAGTACATTCGACGCGACATGGACGAAGTCAGAGGAGACGTCAAAGCCATCAAGCACCGCCTTGCCTACTCGGCAGGTGCGACAGCGATGGTGCTCGGACTGGTGGGCTGGATTGCCAATAGCCGGTTCGACCAGCTCGTTGCACTGATCAGTCGTTGACTGGCAGAAAGGCAGGCATCGTGTAACCACTGTGCCTGCCTTTCAAATACCTGCGATCAACCGAGAAGCTCGCTGAGTGGAATGAATGGCACCAGGTCTCCTTCGGCCAGGACTTCTCCCTCCCGTACCTCCACCAGCCCCTCGGCCCAGGCAGCGCTGCGCAGAACGCCCGAACTCTGGTTACGGTAGATAATCGCTTGCCCCTGCTCCAGGCGCCCTCGCAGAAATTCACGGCGGTTACCAGCATGGGGCCAGACAAATCCTGCGGGCACCGAAAACTTCAGCGGCTCGACATCCTGCACGCCCTGGCGACGTAACAGATAAGGTCGGGTCAACAAGGCGAAAGTCACCAGTGTCGAGGCAGGATTACCCGGCAATCCAATCACCGGGACACCGCGAAAGTGCCCGACCGTCAGCGGCTTTCCGGGTTTGATTGCCAGCTTCCAAAGCGTCAGCTCGCCCTCTTCCCGCAATGCAATTCCGAGGAAATCCGCCTCTCCGACCGATACCCCACCGGTCGACAGAATCAGGTCTACATCCTGAAGCTCCCCGAGTTTCGCACGGGTAGTGGGCAGGTCATCAGGCAGAATGCCGGCATCAACCACTTCATATCCCAGGCGCTGCAACCAGCTGCACAACAGCACCCGGTTGCTGTTGTAGATCTGTCCCGGCCCCAATGTCGTGCCGGGCTCGACCAACTCGTCTCCGGTGGACAAAACCGCCACACGAACCTGTCGAACGACCTCAAGCCCTGCACAACCCAGCGATGCAGCCAGCCCCAGCTCGATCGGACCGAGCCGAGTTCCTGCGGACAAGACCAATTCACCGACGGTCGTTTCCTGGCCTTGTGGACGAATGTTCTGCCCGGCCACCATCGTTTCGATGAAACTCACGCGCTCATCGGCATGAATCTCGACGTTTTCCTGCATCTCGACACAGTCGGCCCCCGCAGGCACCGGCGCGCCGGTAAAGATCCGGGCACAGGTGCCCGGTTTCAAAGGTTCCGGTGCCTGACCGGCGAAAATCTTCTGACTGACCGGCAACGGCTCGCCGGTCCAGTCGACCAGATTCAAGGCATATCCGTCCATGGCGCTGTTCGGCCATGGCGGCAGATCCAGCGTCGAAATCAGATCCTGCGCCAGCACCCGCCCGTGAATCTGCGCCAGTGGCAAAGACTCGCACTCGACAATCCGCGAGGTTTCGGCCATTTCCAGCAAACGCGCCAATGCCTCTTCAACAGGCATGAGGCTGCCGGTCTTGCCCGGCTTACCCACGGGATTCACAAGGCGCTGCCTTTTTCAAATGAGTAACGAAATTGCAAGGGCGGTGACGTGAGTCCAGTTGCTCGGCCAGGATGCCATCCCAACCGGTGCGCACTGCATTGGTCGAACCTGGCAGGCAGCAGACCAGCGTGCCATTGGCCAATCCCGCCAGAGCTCGGGATTGCACGGTGGAGGTGCCGATGTCGGCAACCGATATCTGGCGAAACAGCTCACCAAAACCATCGACCTGTTTGTCCAGCAGGCAGGCAACGGCTTCCGGTGTACTGTCGCGACCGGTAAAACCGGTGCCTCCGGTAATCAGCACGACTTGCACGACGTCTTCGGCAATCCAGTGGGCAACTTGCGCACGGATCTTGTACAGGTCATCTTTGAGCAGCACGCGCTGCGCCAGATGATGGCCGGCGGCCGTCAGACGGTCGACGAAGACCTGGCCGGAGGTATCGGTTTCCAGGGTTCGGGTGTCGCTGACTGTCAGCACTGCGATATTGAGCGGTGCGAAAGGTACATCAGCCTTGGCTTTCATAGGCTCGTCCAGTTGTAGGAGAAACAGCCCGGTGTTATATCACAGCGCCCCCTTTTTTCGCCGCCCCCGCGGAGAGTTGCCATGACCTCGAACACGCCATTACCACCTTGCTCCATTCTGTTACTGGCAGGTGGGCGCGGCCAGCGCATGGGCGGCAAGGACAAGGGGCTCGTGGAATGGCACGGTGAACCGTTGATCGCGCATCTTCATCGTAAAGTTCGGTCGTTGACCGATGATCTGATCATCTCCTGCAACCGCAATCGTGAACGCTATGCGCCATTTGCCGACCAGTTGGTAGGCGATGACGAGGAAGATTTTCCCGGTCCGCTGGCCGGCATTCGTGCCGGCTTGAAAGCCGCGCGCCACACCCACCTGCTGGTACTGCCCTGCGATGTCCCGCGCATCGACCTTGCGTTGCTGCAGAGCATGCGCGAGGCGGCCAGTCTGAATTCTGAAAAACCTTTAATGTTGCGCCATGACGATCACTGGGAACCGCTGCTTTGCGTAATCCCCGTGGCACTCCTGCCCGCCTTCGAAAACGCCTGGAACGCTGGAGAACGCAGCCCCGGCCGGCTGATGCGCACTCTTGATGCCCAAGCCCTGGTTTGCCCTGACAACGACCCACGCCTGGCCAATCTCAACACCCCTGAACTGTTGAGTTCGCACAACACTGTGTCAGACTGACAGCACTCAAGGAACTTGCACGCCTTGTATACGTCTCAAGCTCAGTAACCAAAAGAATTTCCCTTCGGAGACACACTCATGACTCAACGGACCCTCGCCACTTTCATGCTCGCACTGGGCCTCGCCACCCTCGCCGGTTGCGCCTCGCCAACAGTGATCACCTTGAATGACGGTCGCGAAATCCAGGCTGTCGACGCCCCTAAATATGATGAAGATTCGGGCTTCTACGAGTTCGAACAACTGGACGGCAAGCACACTCGCATCAACAAGGATCAGGTTCGTACTGTCAAAGAGCTTTAATTCTTCAGTTCGACACCCGATACAGAAAAGCCCGCAATATGCGGGCTTTTTCGTGTCTGACCGAAAACAATCGATAGCGGGATCACCAGTCCAGCGTGATGCGGCTCTCGAACTCGCGGGGCTGCCCCGTAACCGGATCGATGAATCGCAGACCTTGCGCCAGAAGTTTCAGCGGATTGGCGTAGTCATCCTCAACGTCTTTGAGCACGTCGGGATAAAACGGATCATTGCAGATGCTCGCCCCCAGCGCCGTCATGTGTACTCGCAGCTGATGCTTCTTGCCGGTCACCGGATACAGGCCGTAGCGCCAGAGATCACCATTCCTTTCACGCACCTCCACCGCCGTTTCGGTGTTACTTGCACCCGCCCCCTCCTTC
Source organism: Pseudomonas sp. B40(2017) (assembly GCF_002112855.1). NCBI lineage: Bacteria > Pseudomonadati > Pseudomonadota > Gammaproteobacteria > Pseudomonadales > Pseudomonadaceae > Pseudomonas > Pseudomonas sp. B40(2017). Next base: position 657,013 of record NZ_NEIT01000004.1, on the reverse strand, counting down.
ATGCGGAAGAAAGGTTCGCCATCGACGAGACGACTTTTGTGTACCAACGGAAAGTCCAGCCCAGGTAACGCGGCCGCAATGGCTTCATAGCGTTTTTCAATCTGCCGGGTGGGGAACAGCGACTGATATGCCGACCGCGTCTGTGGGTTGGCCGAGAAAATCACCAGCCCGGCCGTGTGCCGGTCAATCCGATGCAGCGGCACCAGATGGGGATTGTTCAGGCGCCGGATCAATCGGCGAAGCAACGTCTGTTCGACGTACTCGCCTGCCGGGGTCACCGGAAGGAAATGCGGCTTGTCGGCCACCACCAGATGATCGTCCGCATACAGAATCGACTCAACTACCGGAATCGGTTTTTCATCCGGCACTTCACGAAAGTAGTGAATGCGCAGCCCTTCCCTGTAGGGCAAATCCAGCGCGATCGGCCGCCCCTGACCATCCAGCACCCGGCCCCGGGCAATCCGATCCAGCCATTGATCGCGCCCGATGGCACTGAAATGCTCACACAGGCAGTCGAGCACTGTCCGCCAGTTGCCGGGGGGCAGATACAGCGTGCTGGCCTGATTCAGTGCGGCGGAAAACGTGGGGGTGCTGGACATACAGAGAACTCGAACCTTCAAAGCAGAGCGGCATTATCCAACACCGGGCGCAGCAGACCTAGCGCAGAATCAGGCGGGGATCGATTTGAGCGCCGCCGCCTCGGTGAATTCCTTGAGCCAGCGCAGAACATCGACGGCCTCCCAGCGGCCTGGGTCGTACAAGGCGTACAACAGTCCCTGATAACCGACCACATCCAGTTGCTTGTGATAACCGGCGCGCTGAAACAAGGCCTCGATCTCGGCAAAGCACGTATTGAAATGCAGCTTGTTGAAGGGAGTCTTGCCTTCCGTGACCAGACCGTCCAGGCGCAATTCGTGGACGGCCTCGCGCACCACGTCAACCGACATCCCGTTCACGCTGCTTTTCAACTGTTCGACATTGACCACGGTGACTCCCTCTGACATCCGGCTTGCCCTGGCGAATGCCCGAAAACGGCATGGCAGGCCAACTCAATTACTGTATGCGCATACAGTAACCGAATAACCCGAAAAGTGCCAAGTCGTGATTGAGCGAAGGTGACGAGCGCCATCAATGCAGAAGGAAGAAGACCATTAACGCAGGAATGCCACTACCTGATCGGCGCTGAACGGCCATCCCAGTTCCGCGCCGGTATCGACCCTGCGCAAGACCGGGATCCGCAGGCTGTAGGCCTCGAACCACGACTCATCGTCAGCAATATCCACCAGTTCCACCAGCAGACCATGCTCGACAAAAGGCATCAGTTCAGCCTCGGCGACTTCACACAAATGGCACCCCAGGGTGCCGAACAACTGGCATTCAGGAAGCATGTGCGCTCAACCCCAAAAATCGAGTGATCATTCTAGGCCTGCCCGCAAGGCCCGTCGACCTGCCCACCGGGCTCAAATCCGCTCTTCGCAAAACCCTGATGTAAATCAGCCCACAAAATTGCCGTTTACGCGATGCTCCGGTGTTTTTTACCTCTACGCTTGAAGAGCCTGACCTGTTCCGGAGTGTCTTGTGTTTGCCAATCTGCTGATCATTCTGGCGTCATCCCTGGTGATGATTGCCCTGTTCCGTCGCCTGCGCCTGCCACCTGTGCTGGGCTACCTGTGCGTGGGATTGATGGTCGGGCCGAAGGCGTTCGACTGGATCAATGAAAGCGAACACTTGCCGGATCTTGCCGAGCTGGGCGTGGTTTTTCTGCTGTTTTCCCTGGGGCTGGAATTCTCCCTGTCGAAAATGATTGCCCTGCGCAAGGTGGTTTTCCGCTTGGGCAGCCAGCAGGTGCTGATAACCACCCTGCTGCTTGGGAGCGTGCTGATGCTCCTGGGCATGCCCACCACACCGGCCTTGCTGCTGGGCGCCGGCCTGTCGTTGTCATCCACGGCAATTGTGACCAAGGAACTGAGCAGCCTCGGCGAAATCTTCAGCAGCCATGGCCAGAACGCGGTAGGTGTCCTGTTGTTCCAGGACGTGGTGGCCGTATTGCTGCTGACGCTGGTGCCGGTGTTCGCCGGCAGCAGTGATCAGGCCTGGTACTGGGCGTTGCCTCTGACCTTGCTGAAGACCGTGTTGCTGTTTTTCGGTTTGTTGCTGGCCAGCCGCTGGCTGCTTCCCCGCCTGTTTCAGGAAGTCGCGGCGTCCCGCTCGGCGGAGCTGTTCGTACTGCTGGCACTGGTAATTGTGCTGCTGACGGCCTGGCTGACCCACCTGCTGGGCCTGTCACCGGCCCTCGGCGCGTTCCTCGCGGGCATGCTGCTGGGCGAGAGCCATTACCGACATCAGATCGAGGCCGATATCCGGCCGTTTCGCGACATTCTGCTGGGATTGTTTTTCGTCAGCATCGGCATGCTGATCGACCTGCAACTGTTCGCCAGCCACAGCCTGCTGATTATCGGGATGACCTTGGGTTTACTGGTGATCAAAGGCCTGGTGGTGGCGCTGCTGGTGAAATGGCGCGGCAGCGACAGTGAAACGGCCTGGCGCAGCGGCCTCGCCCTCGCCCAGGGCGGTGAATTCTGCTTCGCCCTGATGGCACAGATGCAGCAAACCCGGTTGCTCCCCGCCGAACTCGGTGCGCTGCTGCTCGCCGCCACCTTCTGCTCGATGCTGCTGACGCCCCTGCTGTTACGCGCCGCACCGCGCATCGCCGCCGCCCTGCACCGCAAACCCAACCAGGAAGCGCAGATCGAGGAAATCAGCGCCCTCAATGCGGGGTTCGACGGGCATGTGGTGATTTGTGGCTACGGCCGTGTCGGTCAGTCGATCGGGCGTTTCATGCGCAATGCCGGGCAAACCTACGTCGCGCTGGACAACGATCCGGTGCGGATCCAGGAAGCCGCCAACGCCGAGCGCGACGTCCACTACGGCGATTCAACCCGCGGCGATCTGTTGACCGCCGTCGGTTTGCTGCGCGCCAGGTTGCTGGTGATTGCTGTGGATCAAGCCGACGTGGCTCTGCGGGTTCTCAAGGAGGCAAGACGCCTCAACCCGACAGTGCCGATCCTGGTGCGCACCCGGGACGACAGCCAGTCGGCCGAGCTGAAAGCAGCCGGCGCCAGTGAAGTGGTGCCGGAACTGCTGGAGTCGAGCCTGATGCTCGGTTCCCATGCCCTGATCCTGCTGGGGTTCCCCGCGCACCGGGTGCAGGAGAAAGTCGATCAGGTGCGTATCGATCGTTATCGCCTGCTTCACGGTTTTTACCCCGGAGCCGACGATGAGGAGACCTAGTCCTGGCTCACCGCGCCGATCTTGTGCAGCGACAGGTCGGCGCCGTAGTACTCCTGTTCCTGGCTCAGGCGCAGACCATGCAGTGCCTTGATCGAACCATAGACGGCGAAACCGCCGATAAGCGCCACCGCCACACCAAGGGCGGTGCCGATCAACTGGCTGATCAGGCTGACGCCGCCGAGTCCGCCCAACGCGGTCGAGCCGAAGACCCCGCAGGCAATGCCGCCCCACACGCCACACAGACCGTGCAACGGCCAGACACCGAGCACGTCGTCGATGCGCCATTTGACCTGCGCCGCTGTGAAGCACCAGACAAACAGGGCACCGGCAATCGCGCCGGTTACCAGCGCACCGACCGGATGCATCAGGTCGGAACCGGCGCACACCGCCACCAACCCCGCCAACGGGCCGTTGTGCAGGAAGCCAGGGTCGTTGCGACCGACGATCAACGCCGCCACCGTTCCGCCCACCATGGCCATCAGCGAGTTGACCGCCACCAGCCCGCTGACCCCTTGCAGGGTTTGCGCGCTCATCACGTTGAAGCCAAACCAGCCGACGATCAGAATCCACGACCCCAATGCCAGAAACGGAATGCTCGACGGCGCGAACGCCACCAGCTTGCCATCGCGATAGCGTCCGTTACGCGGCCCGAGCAGCAGCACTGCCGCCAACGCCAGCCAGCCGCCCATGGCATGCACCACCACCGAACCTGCAAAGTCATGGAAGGCTGCACCGAATTGCGCGGTCAGCCAGGCTTGCACACCGTAGTTGCCGTTCCAGATCATGCCTTCGAAAAACGGGTAGATGAACGCAACGATCAGCGCCGTGGCGCACAGTTGCGGCACAAACCGCGCTCGCTCGGCGATGCCGCCGGAAATGATCGCCGGGATCGCCGCAGCAAAGGTCAGCAAGAAGAAAAACTTCACCAGTCCATAACCATGATCAGCACTGAGTACCGCCGCCGGTTGCAGGAAGGTCACCCCGTACGAGAGCCAGTAGCCTATAAAGAAATAGGCCAGGGTCGACACCGCGAAGTCGCTGAGAATCTTCGACAGTGCATTGACTTGGTTTTTCTGGCGAACCGTTCCGACCTCCAGAAACGCGAAACCGGCGTGCATGGCCAGCACCATGACCGCACCGATCAGAATGAACAACGTGTTGGAACTGTGGACCAGCGTGTCCACAGCGCTTTGCAGATTTTCCATGAGGAGGCAGACCCGAGGCTGAAAAAGGCACCAAAGCGGTTCATGCGCACATTTCATGCACCAAGTTGCGACCACGCAGTCACTGATCCGGCAGGTCGGTGAACCGCTTTGGCGCACAAGGTCGATGGGCTGACATGAACCTTCATCATCCGGGACAAGGTTTGCCCGGTTTCACGCCCGGCAACAGCGCACTGCCACCGATCGACGCACCACGACACAGCAAAGTTTGTACCAGTCATTTGTACTGAACCTTCACTCTTGGCTCATACTCGAACGCTTCAGAACACCGCTTCAGAACGCCACTTACGGAGATCCCCCATGGCCAGCATCAAGGCAAAGACTGCTCAAGAAATCCTGATGAACGACTTCCAGACCCTGGTCAGCGACACTGAACGCTTGCTGGAGCACACCGCCACGCTGGCCGGTGATCAGGCCGATGAGTTGCGCGAACAGATCCACGAAAGCCTGCTGCGCGCGCGGGAAACCCTGAAGCTGACCGAAGACACCCTGCGCGAGCGCGGTCAGGCGGCGGTCACCGCCACCGAGGAATATGTGTCGGCCAACCCGTGGCAATCGGTGGGCATCGCCGCCGGCGTCGGCTTTCTGATTGGCCTGCTGGCCACGCGGCGCTGATCATGTCGATCGGTGAATCCGGCCCGAACTCGGGCACCGCCTCCTCCACGCGTCGTCTGGGTGCTGCCGTTCTCGGCCTGCTGCACAGCCACGTCGAACTGTTCGGCATCGAACTGCAGGAACAGAAAGCACGCACCGTCAGCCTGTTGCTGTTCGCCGGCCTGGCGCTGGTGTTTGCGCTGCTGTTGCTGGTCGGCCTGTCGACCCTCGTACTGATCGTGTTCTGGGACACCTATCGCCTCGCCGCAATCATTGGTCTGTGCGTGTTTTACACCCTGGCGGCAATTTTTTGCGCGCTGCGTCTCAAAGCCGCGATCTTCGATGAATCCTCGCCCTTCCACGGCACGCTGGAAGAACTGGCCAATGATCGGGAGCGCCTGCTGCCATGAGCCTGCCTGAACTTCCGCACAACAGCTCACGCCGGGAAATGCGCAAGGCACTGATCCGCCTGCGCATGGAAATGCATCGTCAGGAAATCCGCCATGAAACCGGCCAGGTCCTGCAACCACTGCAACGCATGCGTGGCATGACGCAAAACCTGCAGGGTGGTTTCGGCATCAAGCACGCGCCGTTGTGGGGCGTGGCGGCTGTGACGCTACTGGGTTTCATCACGGGTAAAGGGGCCAAGAGTGGTGGCGTCGGCGGTTTGACCCGACTGATCCGCCTGGGCACCAGCCTCGCTCCGCTGATCAAGCTGGTCATGCAGAGTTCGAGCAAGCGCTGATCCCCACGCATCTGGCTGCATTCTTGCAACACCGGCGGGATTGAATCTCTTATCCGGAGGTTCAATCCCGCTTGCCTGTCCGGCCGGCAGAATTCGACCAGAACAAGAACGACAAGGAGGCCCCGTGATCGACGGGCAACCGCTCGCCTGCTTTCAACCTTTCATCGATACCGCCACCGGACGCATTGCCGGGGTCGAGGCACTGGGCCGTCTGCGCCAGGCCGATGGCCAACTGGCGTCGGTCGGACCGCTGTTCGCCGACCCGCGCACCCCGGCCATCGCGCTGCGCCGAATGGACCGGCAGATCCGCGACAATGCGCTGAGTCGACTGCACGAAGCCCCGCCGGACTGGTTTCTCAGCCTGAACATGTCACCGCGCTGGATCAGCCGCTTGCGTGCCGATCAGGCACTGCCCAGCCTGAAGCAACTCGCGCGGCACGGTATCGACCCGCAACGGATTGTTTTCGAGATCACTGAACTGGGCGGTAACAGCCAGCGCCTGACCGAAGTCGTGGCGCGCTACCGCGATGCCGGCGCCCGGATCGCTATCGACGATTTCGGCGCAGGTTATTCGCAGCTCGATCGTGTGCTGGCGCTGCAACCGGATATTCTCAAACTCGACATGCGTCTGTTCCAGGCCGCCGCACTGGGCGGGCCGAGCAGTGACGTGGTCAAGGCCCTCGCGCAAATGGCCGAAAAGACCGGCTGCTGGATCATTGCCGAAGGCGTGGAAACTGCGGCGCAACTGAATTTCGCGCTGGAATGCGGATCGCGCTACGTGCAGGGTTTTCTGTTCGCCCGGGCGCAGGAGGCGCTTTTCGGTACGAATGACTTCGTGGAGCGCTTTGCCGAGCTGCGCCAGTCTTACGTGCGTCAGAAGCTGGCCGAGCGCAGCAAGCTGATGTTCATGCGCCAGCAGCTCAGCGAACTCATGACCATCCTCCAAACCTGGGCCCAGGCCCGCGCTCCGCTCAGCGCCCTGCCACAGCTCGACGCCTTCCCCTGGCTGCTGCGTTTTTATCAATGTGACCGCCACGGCACCCAACTGACGCCAAACCTGGAGTGGCGCCCCAGCGGCTGGGTCGCCGACAATCGCTATCTGGGTCACAACTGGTCGTGGCGCCCCTACTTCTATCACCTGCTGGCCGAAGGCTGGGAGGAACGGCGCCTGACCCTTTCCAACACCTACCGCGACGCCACCAGCAACCAGTATTGCCTGACCGCCGGACAGTTTTTCGATAACGGCGAGCGCCTGCTGTTGATCGACATCGATGCGGCGGGGCTGTAGTTGCGCTTGCAGATGCCAGCCTGAACCGGGAAGCTAGGGAATCAGTCACCAGACGGAGAGAATCAGCCTTGGATTGGCATACCCTGCTCAACCGCGAACGTCTCGGCAAACCGTTGCACAGCCCGCAGGAACTTGGCCGCAGCCCGTTCCATAAAGACCATGACCGCATCATCTTCTCCGGCGCCTTCCGCCGTCTGGGGCGCAAGACCCAGGTGCATCCGGTGTCGAGCAACGACCACATTCACACCCGCCTGACCCACTCGCTGGAAGTCAGTTGCGTCGGCCGCTCTCTGGGCATGCGCGTCGGCGAAACCCTGCGTCGCGCCTTGCCTGAATGGTGCGATCCGAGCGATCTGGGCATGGTGGTTCAATCGGCCTGTCTGGCACACGACATCGGCAACCCGCCGTTCGGCCATTCCGGCGAAGACGCGATCCGTCACTGGTTCCAGCAGGCTGCGGGCCGCGGCTGGCTGGATGCGATGAGCGATGCCGAACGAGGGGATTTCCTGAACTTCGAAGGCAACGCCCAAGGCTTCCGGGTACTCACGCAACTCGAGTATCACCAGTTCGACGGCGGTACCCGGCTGACCTACGCCACCCTCGGCACTTACCTGAAGTATCCGTGGACCGCCCGTCACGCCGACTCCCTCGGTTACAAAAAGCACAAATTCGGCTGCTACCAGAGCGAACTGCCGTTGCTCGAACAGATCGCCCACAAACTGGGGCTGCCGCAACTCGAAGAACAGCGCTGGGCGCGCCATCCGCTGGTGTATCTGATGGAGGCGGCGGACGACATCTGTTACGCCTTGATCGATCTGGAAGATGGCCTGGAAATGGAGCTGCTCGATTACGCCGAAGTCGAGTCGCTGCTGCTCGGTCTGGTGGGCGATGACCTGCCGGAAACCTATCGCCAGCTCGGCCCGCAGGATTCGCGCCGGCGCAAACTGGCGATCCTGCGCGGCAAAGCCATCGAGCACCTGACCAACGCCGCCGCCCGGGCTTTCGTCGAACAACAGGACGCACTGCTGGCCGGTACGCTGCCGGGGGATCTGGTGGAACACATGCACGGTCCGGCCAAACGTTGCGTGTTGAACGCCAAGGACATCGCCCGCAAGAAAATTTTCCAGGACAAGCGCAAGACGTTGCATGAGATCGGCGCCTACACGACCCTGGAGATCCTGCTCAACGCCTTCTGCGGTGCCGCCCTGGAACAGCACAACGGCCGCACGCCGTCCTTCAAGAGCCGCCGGATCCTCGACCTGTTGGGCAACAATGCACCGGATCCGCGCGGTCCGCTGCACGCATCGTTCCTGCGCATGATCGACTTCATCGCCGGCATGACCGACAGCTACGCCAGTGACATGGCGCTGGAAATGACCGGACGTTCCAGCCATTGACGTCTGCTGCCCGACCGATCCGCAATGGATCGGTCGGGCGCCGACGACTGAACCTCTTCCAAAGTCTGTGCAGTCGGCAGGGCTGAAAATAAAACCTGAAATCAACTAACAACAATCATTGAAAGCCTTTACCCGATAAATTTTTCCGTGCGCCGTAAACTTCATCAAGTCCAGCCATCGAACATCTCACGCGCCTACCTACGCCAAACCTAGTTAACACGTAGTCTGATTCTTCTTTATTTGTAGGACTTATCCTAGATTGCTGCTAATACCCTGTCGGTTCATGCGAGTGTTCATGCAACTGAGCTAAGGTTCGCCCTTTATTTGCGCTCGTATGGGATTTGATTATGAACTCCGTTTTTATTGTCGACGATCACCCGGTCATCCGCCTCGCCGTTCGAATGCTGCTGGAGCATGAAGGTTATAAAGTCGTCGGAGAAACCGATAACGGTGTCGATGCCATGCAGATGATTCGCGAATGCATGCCCGACCTGATCGTTCTCGACATCAGCATTCCCAAGCTCGATGGCCTGGAAGTCCTGGCCCGCTTCAACGCCATGAGCTCGCCATTCAAGACACTGGTACTGACTGCGCAATGCCCGACCCTGTTCGGCATTCGCTGTATGCAGTCGGGTGCATCGGGTTACGTGTGCAAGCAGGAAGACCTGAGTGAACTGGTCAGTGCGATCAAAGCGGTCCTTTCCGGTTACAACTACTTTCCAAGCCAGGCTTTGAACCCTGTTCGTCATGATGACGTGCGTTATGCCGAGCTGGAACTTTTCAAATCAGTCAATGATCGGGAACTCATGGTTTTGCAACTTTTCGCCCAAGGCCGCACAAACAAGGAAATTGCCAAAGGCATGTTTCTCAGCAACAAAACAGTAAGCACTTATAAAAAACGACTGATGCAAAAACTGAAGGCCAAGTCTCTCGTAGAACTTATCGAAATGGCCAAACGTAACGCACTCGTGTGAGAGCCAACATGCCCAGCCGTTTAGTGAGTCTCCTGATTGCATTGAGTGCATGCCTGGGTTTCTGCACCTCTGCAACAGCCGCATCACCCACCTCGCAAGATTTCACCCTGCTCGGTCGCTCGAGCGAACCGACGGTGCAGGCCTTGTTCGATCCATCGCAAGTGGCGTGGCTGCACACTCGCAATGAGCTGGTTCTGGGGACTTCCGCGCCAGACTATCCTCCCTTCGACATGACGGCCAGCGGACAAGACTACGAAGGCTACACGGCGGATTACGCAGTACTGATTGGTCAGGCGACCGGTCTGCCGATCAGGGTCAAACGCTTCGCCACGCGGGAGGTCGCCATACGGGCATTGATCGACGGCCAGATCGACATGATCGGCACTGCCAACGGATTCGAGGCAGGAAACGCCGAAATAGTACTGTCCAGGCCTTACGCCATCGATCAACCGGTCCTTGTGACACGTGAGGGCGAAACCCGCACGCTGACCGAAGGTCTGGCAGGCCTGCGACTCAGCATGCTGTATCACTACCTGCCGCTGGATGATGTCAAGGCCATGTATCCCAAGGCCCTCATCACCTCTTATCCGTCCTACCAGAACGCAATCAACGCAGTCGCGTTCGACCAGGCGGACGTGTTTCTCGGCGACACCATTTCCACCCACTACATGATCAACAAGGGTTACCTGAACAACATCCGCATGGCCAGTTTCGGCAAGCATGAGGCTCACGGTTTCAGCTTCGCCGTACATCGCAACAATCCACAGCTGCTCGCCATCATCAATACTGCGCTAAAGGCCGTGCCGGGCAGCGAGCGCGAAAATATCGCCAAACGGTGGAGCGTGGGCAGCGACGTACTTCTGACCGACCAGAGGCTGCAACTGACCAAACGTGAAGAGCAGTGGCTGAAAAAACATCCGGTGCTGAGCGTGGTCGTCAACGAGGCTTTCGCGCCCCTGACGTTTTTTGACAGTGACGGCAACTTTCGCGGCATCAGCGCCGACTTGCTGGAACTCATCCGTCTGCGCACCGGACTGCGCTTCGAAATCCGTCGCAGCCGCAGCGACGCCGAAATGGTCAAGCAGGTCGAACACCACCAGGCTGACCTGATCGCAGCCTTGCTCCCTACTGCCCAGCGCGAGGAAACCCTGAAGTTCAGTCGTCCCTACCTGGAAAATTCATACGTACTGCTGACCCGAAAAGCCGCCGACAGCCCTACTCACCTGGGTCAACTCAAACGCAAGCGCCTGGCGATTGCTCAGGGCAATCCGATGATCGAATACCTGCGCAGCGAGTTTCCACGCATCCATCTGATCGAAACGCCGGACACCTTCAGTGCAGTGGCGCTGCTCGACGAAGGTCAGGTCGAAGGCGCAGTGAATTCCCTCGTCATCGCAAACTACTTCATTGCCTCGCGAACCTTCGAACATCCCCTGCAGATCACCACCACCATCGGCACCCGGCAGGCAGCGTTCTCTCTGGCGACTGCCCGGGACAACACGGAACTGGGCTCGATCATCGACAAGACGCTGATGAGCATCACACCCGAAGAACTGGGCATCATCAATGGTCGCTGGCGGGGCTACTCAAACATTTCGCAAGGCACCTGGCATCAATACCAGCGTTTCTTCTTTCAGTTGATCGGCGGCGCCTGCCTGCTGTTGTTGCTGTCGTTGCTCTGGAATGCCTACATGCGGCGCCAGATCAAACAACGCAAATCGGCCGAACGGGCCTTGAACGACCAACTGGAGTTCATGGGTTCACTGGTCAACGGGACGCCCCACCCAATCTACGTGCGTGACCGACAGGGCCTGCTGCAAAGCTGCAATGACAGTTATCTTCAGGCCTTCAATGCCCGGCGCGAAGACGTCATCGGCAAAGATGTCATGCAGGGAGCACTGAACAACGCTTTCGAGGCACAGGCGTATCAGGCCGACTATCAGCGGGTAGTGACCGAAGGCAAACCACTGGTGCTCGACCGGCCGTTGCATATAGGCAACCGACGACTGACGATCTATCACTGGATCCTGCCGTACCGGGACTCCAGCGGCGAAGTCCAGGGGATCATCGGCGGCTGGATCGACATCAGTGAACGCCGCGAACTGCTCGATGAACTTCGCGCGGCCAAGGAACGGGCAGACGAAGCCAACCGGGCCAAGAGTACGTTTCTGGCAACCATGAGTCACGAGATCCGCACGCCGATGAACGCAGTGATCGGCATGCTCGAGCTGACGCTCAAACGCATGGATCATACCCACCCGGACCGCTCCGGCATCGAAACGGCCTACCATTCGGCCAGGGATCTGCTGGGCCTGATCGGTGACATTCTGGACATTGCCCGCATCGAATCCGGGCGACTGAGCCTGAATCCCGAGCGAATCAACCTGATCGACACCGTGGGTTCGGTGGTGCGAATCTTCGAAGGGCTCGCCCGGCAGAAACAGCTGTCACTGACAGTGTCCGTCTCGCCTCCTGAACTGAATGTCGATGTGGAACTCGATCCTCTGCGCTTCAAACAGGTGCTGTCGAACCTGATCAGCAATGCGATCAAGTTCACCGAGGCAGGACAGGTCAGAATCACTCTGGATGTTCTGCCCACGGATGATAGCGAAGGCTCGATGGTGCAGCTGACCGTACAGGACAGTGGCATCGGGATCACGACGCAGGATCAGTTGCGGTTATTCGAACCTTTTGCCCAGGCCGGCCAGGATGGGCAACGAACCGTCAGCGGCGCGGGGCTCGGGCTGGTCATCAGCCGCAACCTGTGCGAAATGATGGGTGGAAAACTGCGATTGAGCAGCCTGCCCGGAATTGGCACCCAGGTTCGGGTATCGCTACCGGTGACCATTCTGCCTGCACAAGTGGCGAGAGCTGAAGATGAACCACAGATTCAGACATCCCTGATTCCGTTGACGGTTCTGGTGGTCGATGACCATCCGGCCAATCGACTGCTGATGTGCCAGCAACTGGAATACCTCGGCCATCGATTCTGTATCGCCGAAGATGGCCAGCGCGGGCTGGAACAATGGAAGAACGGCGAATTCGATCTGGTCATCGCCGATTGCAACATGCCCGTCATGAACGGTTATGAGCTGACCCGGGCGATTCGTCAGCACGAAAAGCTTACCAGTCGCCCGGCCTGCACAGTGCTGGGATTCACCGCCAATGCCCAGCCGGAAGAGATCCTGCGCTGCAAACAGGCAGGCATGAACGAATGCCTGTTCAAACCCCTGAGCCTCAACAGCCTGAGCCAATGGGTCAACGGTGTTCAGCCGCTATTTCGTGCACCGGCGTTCAACTTGCAGGGGCTGGCGCAGCTGACCGGTGACAACCCCTCGCAAACCCACCGACTGCTGGCAGAACTGCTCAACAGCAGTCGCCTCGATCGGCAGGAGTTACAAGCACTGTCCCTCACCCGGGATCCCTCCGCGCTGGCCGTCATCGCACACAAGATCAAAGGTGCCGCACGCATTGCCCAGGCCTCGCGTCTGATCGACTGCTGTGATGCGCTTGAGCAGGCTTGTCTGCAAGCACTGCCGTGGGAAGAAATCGAGCGTCATTGCCAGGCCAGTCGCCTCGCTATCCTGGAACTGGAGCAGGCACTGGAACAGCAACTGGCGCGGATCGCCAAAAGCAAAATGGCCGGGGCTTAACTATGCTTGAAGGCTGAGCAGTGTGCTTAACCTACACGGAGAGTCTGCAATGCCCAGCCCACTGCGCCCGGAAAGACGCCGGTTTCCGCTGCATGTACACATCAGCGTCATGTTCACCTTTCTGCTGTTGCTCACCGGGGTGGTGCTGGGCTTGTTCAACTACCACCAGACCACACACATCATTCTGTCGAGCAGTGAAAAGCTGTTCAGCCGGATCGAACAGGATGTACGTCTCGACCTGCAGGCCACTTATGCACCGATCCGGCACCTGCTGAGCCTGCTGGCAGAGACCCCCGCCGCCGGATCTTTCAACCTCGAATCGCGCATGGCGCTGCTCAAGCCGTTCAGTCAATCCCTGACGAACAACCCGGATCTGGCCTCGCTGTATCTGGGTTATGGCAATGGCGATTTTTTCATGGTTCGTCCGTTGCGCACGTCAGCGCTGAAAACCCTGCTCAAGGCACCGGACGCAGCAGCGTTTCAAGTCTGGAGCATCGAACATGACGCCAGCGGTCAGACACATTCACAATCACTGTTCTTCGACCAGGCACTGTCCCTGGTCGGCCGACAGGACCACCCCGATGATCCTTATGATCCTCGCAGCCGGGCGTGGTACATCAACGCACGGCAGCAGGCCGAACAGATCACCACCGAACCCTACGTCTTTTTCTCCACCCACAACGTTGGCACGACGCTGGCCCGACGCAGCGGCGAGTACGCCGTGATCGGCGCCGACCTGACCCTTGATGCACTCTCCGCGACCCTGATCAAACACGTGGTGACACCGGCCACGGAAATCGTCCTGTTCGACGCCGACGGCAACGCCGTGGCTTACCCCGACAGCCGCCGGCTGATCGTCGATGACCGCACGGCGCGCCTGGCCAAGGCTGCCGATTTGAGCCCCGCCTTGCACACCTTGTTGTCCGGGCACCAGGGCAATCGGCTCGAAGTAGACGGCCGACAATGGATCGTCGCCCGCAGCCAGCTGCAGGAAGGCGGACCGAAAGGTTTACAGATGGCTTTACTGGTGCCCGAAGACGAACTGCTGGTCGATGCCTATCGCCTGCGCTGGCAAGGAGCGCTCATCACGCTGGCTACCTTGCTGCTATGTCTGCCGCTGGGCTGGCTGATCTCGCGGGTGCTGGTGACGCCCTTGCATGCCTTGGTCAAGGAAGCCGATGCAATTCGCAGCTTCGACTTCAATTTCCCGGTGACCCGCCGATCGCTGGTGCTGGAGATTGACCAGTTGAGCCTGTCGATGGCTCGCATGAAAGACACCCTGGCCAGCTTCTTTCGCATCACTGACAGCCTGACCGCCGAAACCCGCTTCGACCCGCTGCTGCAACGGGTACTGTTCGAGACAGTGCAGATCGCCCAGGCCCAGGCGGGGCTGATTTATCTGCGTGAAAACGATGGCAATCGCATGGAGCCCTACGGCCTGGTGGTCGCAGACTCGTCTCAACCGTTGGCGACATTCGATCTGCAAAGCCGCAGTCTAGAAGCCTCGCAAAGCCCCGAATGGTTCCGGCAACTGGCCAACGCCGACACGGTCGTGAGCAACCTGGGTTTCGAACAGGCCACCGACCTGCAGAAAGTGCTGCTGGCCATGGGTTCGCCGAGGGTGCATTTGGTTGGAATCCGTCTGCATAACCGGCACAACGAAACCGTCGGCGTGCTGGTGCTGTTGATCAACGATGGCGGCACGCCGAGTGACCTGGAAAAACTCCGGCCAGATCGCATCGCCTTTCTGCAAGCGGTGTCCGGGGCGGCCGCGGTGAGTATCGAGAGTCAACGCCTGCAAGCCAGACAGAAACAACTGCTGGATGCGTTCATTCAACTGCTGGCCGGCGCCATTGATGCCAAGAGTCCTTATACCGGCGGGCATTGCCAGCGCGTGCCGGAACTGACCCTGATGCTCGCCCGTGCCGCTGCAGCCAGTCAGGCCCCGGCCTTCAGCGATTACCAGCCGAGCGAAGACGAATGGGAAGCCTTGCACATCGCTGCATGGCTGCACGACTGCGGCAAGGTCACGACCCCGGAATACGTGGTCGACAAAGCCACCAAGCTGGAGACCCTGAACGATCGCCTTCACGAAATCCGCACCCGCTTCGAAGTGCTCAAGCGCGACGCCTGGATCAACTATTGGCAAGCCCTGGCGTTGGGCGGTGAAGAACAGCAACTGGCCGGTCTACGCGAGGCCACCCTGAAAGCACTGGATGATGATTTTGCGTTCGTCGCCCGCTGCAATCTGGGCAGTGAAACCATGCTCGAGGTTGACCTGCAACGTCTGCAAGGCATCGCGCAACGCACCTGGACGCGCACGCTGGATGATCGCTTGGGCCTGTCATGGGAGGAGAACCGGCGTCAGGCACGCACCCCGGCACCGACCCTGCCGGTCACCGAACCGCTGCTGGCGGACAAGCCCGAACATCTGCTGGAGCGCGCCGAAAGCGAGCTGATCCCGGAAGACAATCCGTGGGGTTTCAAACTCGACGTGCCGCCCTACAAATACAATCGCGGCGAGCTGTACAACCTCTGCATCCCCCGGGGCACCCTGACCCGCGAAGAACGCTACATCATCAACCACCACATGGTGCAGACGATCCTGATGCTCAGCCACCTGCCCTTCCCCGGACACCTGAACAGCGTCGCGGAAATCGCCGGCGGGCATCACGAAAAAATGGACGGCACCGGTTATCCCAAGCGCCTGAAGCGCGAAGACATGAGCCTGCCGGCGCGCATGATGGCGATTGCCGATATTTTCGAAGCGCTGACCGCCGCCGATCGCCCGTACAAAAAGGCCAAGTCCCTGAGCGAAGCACTGGGGATCATGGCCACCATGTGCCGCGACGCGCACATCGATGCCGAGCTGTTCGAGCTGTTCATTCGCGATGGCGTGTATCTGCAATACGCCACGCGTTTTCTCGATCCACGGCAGATCGATGCCGTGGACCCGGCGGCCGTGCTGCTCAAGGCAGGCCTGACGACGTGATCAGCAATCGGTCAGACGCAGGAAGATCGCCGCCAGTTGTTCGATACCGGTCTGATCGTCCGTACCAAAACGCGCGAGCTTCGGGCTGTCGAGGTCGAGCACACCGATCAGGCGACCGTCCTTGACCAACGGGACCACCAGTTCGCTGTTCGACGCGCTGTCGCAGGCGATATGGCCGGGGAACGCATGAACGTCTTCGACCCGCTGCGTCTGCAGGCTGGCAGCCGCCGCGCCGCAAACGCCCCGACCGAACGGAATGCGCACGCAGGCGATCTGGCCCTGGAACGGGCCGAGCACCAGCTCTTCATTGCGATTGAGGTAGAAACCGGCCCAGTTCAGGTCATCGAGCTGGTTGAACAGGAACGCCGAAAACTGCGCGGCGTTGGCGATGAAATCGCGCTCGTCCGCCAGCAGCGACTCCAGTTGCGCGGCCAACATGCCATAGCCTTCGAGGCCCTGGCCGCTCTGCTGCAAATCAATCATGCCTTGTGCTCCAACAATTTCAGTCCCACCCAATAACGGGCGAATTGGTAGGCGCAACGTCCGTTGCGGTTGCCGCGGCCGGTTGCCCAGCGCACGGCGAGGATGTCCAGTTGTTCGTCGCGTTCCCAGCTCAGGCCGGCCTTGGCGGCCAACTGGCCGATCCAGTGCTCGACGACGTTGAGGAAATGTTCCTGGGTAAACGGATAGAACGACAGCCACAGGCCGAAGCGATCCGACAGCGCGATCTTGTCTTCCACCGCTTCGCTCGGATGCAGTTCGCCATCGACGCGCTTCCAGTTTTCGTTGTCGCTTTCCTTCTCCGGCACCAGATGGCGGCGGTTGGAGGTGGCGTACAACAACACGTTGTCCGGCGCCTGTTCGAGGGAGCCGTCCAGCACACTTTTCAGCACGCGGTAGTCGCCTTCGCCGGACTCGAACGACAGGTCATCGCAGAACAGCACAAAACGCTGCGGCAGCTTGGCGATCTGCTCCACCACCCGTGGCAGGTCCGCCAGGTGATCACGCTCGATTTCGATCAGACGCAAACCGGCCTTGGCGTGTTCAGCCAGCAACGCGCGCACCAGCGACGATTTACCGGTACCGCGCGACCCCCACAGCAGCGCATGGTTGGCCGGCATGCCGTCGAGAAATTGCTGAGTGTTGCGGCCCAGTTGCTCCAGCTGCCGGTCGACGCCGATCAGGTCCGACAGGCGCATGTCGAGGCTGACTTCCAGCGGCAGCAGATAACCGCTGCGACCGTCACGTTGCCAGCGAGCGGCAAGGCAGGTGCCCCAATCGATGACCGGGCGTGGCGCCGGCAGCAGTGGTTCGATCCGCGCCAGAACCGACTCGGCGCGCTCAAGAAAAGCATTCAATCGGGAATCCACGTCTTCTCCTCGGGCTCGTTCACAGTAATGATGGCGGTGCAGCGACGACAGACAGCGTTCGAAACCTGTCCCAGGCCTTGTTACAAGGCGCTTCGGGAACCCCGGAATCCGTGCATGATCGACTATGCTTGAGCAGCGAAGGGAAACGGAAGTGGTTCAACACCCCATGGATATCAAATTCACCCACCGGCTGTCGTACAAACAGGCCCGGCTTACCGTGCTGGTCGGGTTCATTCTGGGCACGCTGCTCAGCCTGCTGCAAATCGGCATCGATTATGCCAGTGAAGACGCGTCCATCAACCGTGAAATCCTGTCGTTGCTGGAAATCAGCCATAACCCGGCCTCGCGCATCGCCTACAACATCGACGCCGAACTGGCGCAAGAACTGACCCTGGGCCTGCTGCGCTCGCCAGCGATCATCTCGGCGCAACTGACCGACAACAATCAGACGGTGCTGGCCAACGTCAAACGGCCGGAGCTGCAAAGCGGCTACCGGATGATCAGCGACTTCCTGTTCGGCGCCAAACGTCAGTTTGAAGACCGCCTCTATCTCGATCACTTGCCCAACGAATCCCTAGGCACCCTGAAACTGGAAGTCGACACCTACGCGTTCGGCAGCCGCTTCCTGCGCCGTGCCGAGGTCACGTTGCTCAACGGCTTCGCCCGCAGCCTGATTCTCACCGGAATTCTGCTCGCGCTGTTCTATGTGATGCTGACCAAACCGCTGGTACGGGTAATCCGCGAACTCAGCGGTCGCGACCCGCGCAGCGCCGAGCCGACCACCCTGGAATGTCCAGCCGGGCATGCCAATGACGAGATCGGCGTGCTGGTCAAGGTCGCCAACCAGCAGTTCGAGAACATCGCCACGGAAATCCAGCAGCGACGCAATGCGGAAAACCGCCTCACTGAATACCTCGCACAACTCGAAGACATCGTGTCGGCGCGTACCGCAGAGCTCAAGGCGATCAATGCACGACTAAGCCAGTCCAACCAGGAGCTTGAAGTGGCTCGCAGTACGGCGCTGGACATGGCCGAAGCACGCTCGGCATTTCTCGCCAACATGAGCCACGAGATCCGCACTCCGCTCAACGGCCTGCTGGGGATGATCGCCCTCTCGCTCGACGGCCCGCTGAATGCCGAACAGCAGCAGCAACTGTCCATCGCCCACGACTCGGGCAAAGTGCTGGTGGAGCTGCTCAACGACATTCTCGACCTGTCCAAATTCGATGCAGGGCAACTTGAACTCGAACACATTCCCTTCGATCTCGGTTCACTGATCGAAGACACCGCCAACCTGCTGTCACAGAACGCGGCACCGAGCGTCGAGCTGACATGCCTGATCGATCCATACTTTCCGGCGCTGGTGCTCGGCGATCCGACCCGGGTCAGGCAGATCGTCAGCAACCTGCTGTCCAATGCGCTGAAATTCACCCGCTTCGGTCGGGTCGATGTGCGTCTGTCCACCTGGAAGGACGGCGTTCGAATCGAAGTCTGCGACACCGGCATCGGTATCGCCCAGGAAGCCCAGGTGAAGATTTTCCAGCCGTTCACCCAGGCGGGGGCCGGCATCACTCGTCAGTACGGCGGCACCGGGCTCGGTCTGGCGCTGACCTACAACCTGTGCGACGCCATGCAGGGACGTCTGACGATCAGTTCCGAAGTGGGTTTCGGCAGCCAGTTCTGCGCCGAACTGCCACTGCCCTGCCACACCCGCGCGGTGATTCCGCCACCGTTGCACGGCAAGGTGCTGGCGATCACCAACGCGGTCAGCGGGCTGGCGGAACTGCTGGAAAGCCTGCTGCCGGTCTGGGGGCTGACCTACGAGCAGCGAACCCTCGACGATCCGCTGCTCGGTCTGTCCCCCGACGTCATCATCACCGATTGCCCCGAATGCCTGTTCGGCCTGCGCCCGGTGATGACGGCGCCGATTCTGCTGGTGACCGCCTACGGCAGCTTCTTGCCGGGTGAAGAAGCCGCGGCCCTCGCCCCGTTGCAGCAGCAGGCCCGACCGCTGGCTCGCAACGCGCTGTATCAGAATCTGCGTCGGACGCTGTTGCCGGACCTCACCACCATCGACCGTGCACGCCTTGAGAGCGTGCCGTCGCAGCGGCGCGGTCGGGTGCTGCTGGTGGAAGACAACCCGGTCAACCAGTTGGTGGCCAAGGGCATGCTGGGCAAACTGGGGTGCGATGTCGTGGTTGCCGCCCATGGAGTGGAGGCACTGGATCAGCTGGAACACGACGAGTTCGATCTGGTGCTGATGGACTGCAACATGCCAGTGATGGACGGCTACGAAGCCAGCCGCCAGATCCGCCAGAGCGGTCGCTGGCCGCACTTGCCGATTGTCGCCCTGACCGCCAACGCGATGTCCGAGGAACGGGAGCGCTGCCGGGCGGCGGGCATGAGCGACTACCTGGCCAAGCCGTTTCGCCGTGAAGAGCTGGCGGCGCTGCTGGATCAGTGGATACCAACTACGACAACGCTTTGATCTGGCCCAGCAGGTGATCGAGTCCCTCACGCAACTCGTTGAGCCGGTCCAGATCCAGCCCGCTCTCGCACAACAGCTGCGCCTTCAATGGCCCGACCTGTTCACGCAGCGCCTGCCCTTGTGGAGTAAGGCTCAGATGAACCTCGCGCTCGTCACGGGCCGAGCGTTGACGCTGAACCAGTTCAAGTTGCTCCAGACGCTTTAGCAGCGGCGTCAGCGTTCCTGAGTCCAGTGCCAACCGCTCACCCAGCGCCTTGACGGTCGGTTGCTCCGGCGCGGTTTGCTGCCATTCCCACAACACCAGCATCGCCAGATATTGCGGGTAGGTCAGGCCAAGCCGATCAAGCATCGGCTTGTAGCCACGGATCACCGCCCGCGATGCGGCATACAACTTGAAGCACAGTTGGCTGTCGAGCCTCAGCGAATCGGCGGACAGGTTGTTCATTTGAGCAGGGCTTCGATCTCGCGGCTCAAATCCTGCGGCTTGGTGGCCGGGGCGAAACGCTTGACCAACTGGCCGTCCTTGCCGATCAGGAATTTGGTGAAGTTCCACTTGATGCCCTGGGAGCCCAGCACGCCCGGCGCGCGTTTCTTCAATTGCACAAACAGCGGGTGCGCACCGGTCCCATTGACTTCGATCTTCTTGAACAGCGGGAAGCTGACGCCGTAGTTCAGTTCGCAGAACTCGCTGATGGCGCCCTCGTTGCCCGGCTCCTGCTTGCCGAACTGGTTGCACGGGAAGCCCAGCACCACCAGGCCCTGATCCTTGTAGGTCTGCCACAGCTCCTCAAGGCCTTTGTACTGCGGCGTGAAACCGCATTTGCTGGCGGTATTGACCACCAGAACCGCCTTGCCGGCGAAATCGGCGAGGGTCTTCTGCTCGCCCTTGATGGTGGTGCACGGAATGTTCAGCAGGTTATCGCTCATGGTGCGCACTCTTGAGAAATGGGTAGACGGCAAAAATAGCGAGCAATTGAATTGTGTGCAATTTAATTATCCGAAAGGCGACCCGAGGATCGCCCGTATCGGTTATTCGCGCGGCACCAGGTCCAGGCACACCGAGTTGATGCAGTAACGCAGGCCGGTCGGCGGCGGACCGTCCGGGAACACGTGGCCAAGGTGTGCATCGCACTTGGCGCATTTCACTTCGGTGCGGATCATGCCGTGGCTGGTGTCACGGATTTCGGTCATCGCGTTGTCGCCGATCGGCGCGTAGAAGCTTGGCCAGCCGCAACCTGAGTCGAATTTGGTCCTGGAGTCGAACAGCGGCTCATTGCAGCAGATGCAGTGGTAGACGCCATCGGTCTTGGTGGCGTTGTACTTGCCGGAGAACGGCCGCTCGGTGGCGCTCAGGCGGCACACGTTGAACTGCTCGGGGTCGAGCATCGCCCGCCATTCTTCCAGGGTCTTTTCAATCTTTTCCATCATCACACCTCAGCGGCTGAAAAAGCCCGATCTGTACCTTTTCCACGGATCGGGCGGCACGTATGATTGCGCCTCGTCACACGCCAGTCTGGCAGCGGGTTCCTGCGCATTCAAACGGATTGTTGGAAACCGCCGCTCGAGACACTTGCCTGTGTGAAGACGCAGGATTCCCAGCACGGTTGTCCACCCGCCGCCTGGATCGTTCATTTTCGGGATCACATCGCCATGCAGTTCAGCAAATCGAACAAGCTCGCCAACGTCTGCTACGACATTCGCGGCCCGGTGCTCAAGCACGCCAAACGCCTGGAAGAGGAAGGCCATCGCATCCTCAAGCTGAACATCGGCAATCCGGCACCCTTTGGTTTCGAGGCGCCGGACGAAATTCTCCAGGATGTGATCCGCAACCTGCCGACCGCCCAGGGCTACAGCGATTCCAAAGGCCTGTTCAGCGCGCGCAAGGCGGTGATGCAGTACTACCAGCAGAAGCAGGTCGAAGGTGTCGGCATCGAAGACATCTACCTGGGCAACGGCGTGTCCGAGCTGATCGTAATGTCGTTGCAAGCGCTGCTCAACAACGGTGACGAAGTGCTGGTGCCGGCGCCGGACTACCCGCTGTGGACCGCTGCCGTGAGCCTGGCCGGTGGTAACGCGGTGCATTACCTGTGCGACGAAGGCGCCGACTGGTTCCCGGACCTGGCCGACATCAAGGCGAAAATCACCCCGAACACCAAGGCGATGGTGATCATCAACCCGAACAACCCGACTGGCGCGGTGTATTCGAAGGAAGTGCTGCTGGGCATGCTCGAGCTGGCCCGTCAGCACAACCTGGTGGTGTTCTCCGACGAGATCTACGACAAGATCCTCTACGACGACGCCGTGCACATCTGCACCGCATCCCTGGCCCCGGACCTGCTGTGCCTGACCTTCAACGGTCTGTCCAAATCATATCGCGTGGCCGGTTTCCGCTCCGGCTGGATCGCCATCTCCGGGCCGAAACACAACGCTCACAGCTACATCGAAGGCATCGACATGCTGGCCAATATGCGCCTGTGCGCCAACGTGCCAAGCCAGCATGCGATCCAGACCGCCTTGGGCGGCTATCAGAGCATCAACGATCTGGTACTGCCGCAAGGCCGTTTGCTGGAGCAACGTAACCGCACCTGGGAGTTGCTCAACGACATCCCCGGCGTGAGCTGCGTGAAGCCGATGGGCGCGCTGTACGCATTCCCGAAGATTGACCCGAAAGTCTGCCCGATCCATAACGACGAAAAATTCGTGCTCGATCTGCTGCTCTCCGAGAAGCTGCTGGTGGTGCAAGGTACGGCGTTCAATTGGCCGTGGCCTGACCACTTCCGTGTGGTGACCCTGCCGCGGGTCGATGACCTGGACATGGCCATCGGTCGCATCGGCAACTTCCTCAAGTCCTACCGCCAGTAACCGGCGCTCGGTGCGCAACGGCCCGAACGTTGCGCACTGTCTGATTCAGCAACACTTCTGCTGCGCCCCTCCTCCAGCACCTTCTACACTTGCGATTCATACCAATCATGCGTGCCTGACGCAATCAGGGCGGGTGGTGCGTGCCTGTCATCCATAGCGATTTCACCGGTGGGAAATGTCCCATGGCAGGGCGAATCCGGTGTAGGACACAGTTTGAAATAGTCACTCGGTTGAATCGCCAGGTGCCGCACCTTATATACCCCGCAGTACGCTACATCTTTAGCTTGAGGAGATTTCTACAACCATGATGCGCATTCTGCTGTTTTTGGCCACTAACCTGGCGGTCGTGCTGATAGCCAGCATCACCTTGAGCCTTTTCGGGTTCAACGGGTTCATGGCGGCCAACGGGGTTGATCTCAACCTCAATCAGCTGCTGGTTTTCTGTGCAGTCTTTGGTTTCGCCGGTTCCCTGTTCTCGCTGTTCATCTCCAAGTGGATGGCGAAGATGAGCACCAGCACCCAGATCATCACCCAGCCACGTACTCGCCACGAACAATGGCTGCTGCAAACCGTCGAGCAACTGTCCCGGGAAGCCGGGATCAAGATGCCCGAAGTCGGGATTTTCCCGGCCTATGAAGCCAACGCCTTCGCCACCGGCTGGAACAAGAACGACGCACTGGTCGCGGTCAGCCAGGGCTTGCTCGAGCGTTTCAAGGAAGATGAAGTGCGGGCCGTGCTGGCCCACGAGATCGGCCACGTGGCCAACGGCGACATGGTCACCCTGGCGCTGATCCAGGGCGTCGTGAACACCTTCGTGATGTTCTTCGCGCGGATCATCGGCAACTTCGTCGACAAGGTGATTTTCAAGAACGAAGAAGGCCAGGGCATGGCCTACTACATCGCGACCATCTTCGCCGAGCTGGTGCTGGGCATTCTGGCCAGCGCAATCGTGATGTGGTTCTCGCGCAAACGCGAGTTCCGTGCCGACGATGCCGGCGCCCGCCTGGCCGGTACGGGGGCGATGATCAACGCCTTGCAACGCTTGCGCGCCGAACAGGGCCTGCCGGTGCACATGCCTGACACCCTGAATGCCTTCGGCATCAACGGCGGTATCAAACAGGGGTTTGCTCGCATGTTCATGAGCCACCCGCCGCTGGAAGAGCGTATCGACGCCCTGCGTCGTCGCGGTTGATCAAACCGGCGCACCAACCAAAAGGCCCGCAGTGATGCGGGCCTTTTTTTGCCTGTCGATTACTCCCCGCAAATCCGGTAAACCCGCTCTTCCAGCCGAGTTACGCCGGCTTGTACGAACTTCCAGCTGTCACCGAGCACATCCTGCTCCTCCAGCATCTCGACACGCCAGGTACTGCCCAGCAAACGCTGCACTTCGGCATCGTCTACGGAAAATGGCGGCCCTGCCATCTGTGACTGATCGTAATCCAGCGTCACCAACAGCCCTCGGCATGTCGGCAAAAGACCCTGCAAGTGCGCCGCATAACGCTCGCGCATCGCTTGCGGCAAGGCAATCACTGCCGCACGGTCATACAGCGCGGTGCAACCCGCCACGTCAGCCGCAGTCAGCGAAAAAAAATCCCCGCACCACAACTCGATCGCGTCAGCGCGATAAACCTTGAAGTCGCCCTGCTCGCTCACCTGCGGCTGCAATTGCTGCTCACGGAAGAAGTCTTCCACGGCCTTCTCCGACAGCTCGACGCCGAGCACCCGATGCCCACGCCCGGCAAGCCACAGCAGATCCAGGCTTTTCCCACACAACGGCACCAACACACGCGCCTGCGCCGGGATGGCCAGATCGGGCCAGTGCCGCTGCAAATACGGGTTCACCTCCGGCTGGTGAAAGCCGATCTGGTTCGATTCCCACTTCTTGTGCCAAAACTCCGGCTGCATGCATCCTCCTAAGAATTCGATCAAAAGGCGTTAAAACTTATATTGGAATTAGATCAATGAACTGACTGAAGATGAACCATCTTAACGCTCAGGAACCCTTCCATGTTTCCCAGCCTGTTTATCTCCCACGGTTCGCCCATGCTGGCACTTGAGCCCGGCGCCAGCGGCCCGGCCCTGACCCGGTTGGCGGCCGAACTGCCACGCCCGAAAGCCATCGTGATCGTTTCCGCCCACTGGGAAAGCCATGAGCTGCTGGTCAGCAGCCATCCGCAACCGGAAACCTGGCACGACTTCGGCGGTTTCCCCCGCGCGCTGTTTGAAGTGCAGTATCCGGCCCCGGGCGATCCGCAACTGGCTCGTGAGGTTGCCGATCTGCTGACCGCCAACGACCTGCCGGCACGCCTCGATCCACAACGACCGTTCGATCACGGTGTGTGGGTGCCGCTGTCGCTGATGTACCCGCAGGCTGACATCCCGGTGGTGCAGGTTTCCCTACCGAGTCGTGGCGGTCCGGCGCTGCAGAACCGCGTCGGCCAGGCGCTGACCAGGCTGCGCGAACAGGGCATTCTGTTGATCGGCTCCGGCAGCATCACCCACAACCTACGAGAACTGGACTGGCGCGCCGGCCCGGAGAGTGTCGAGCCGTGGGCCCGGGATTTCCGCGACTGGATAGTCGACAAACTGGCCGCCAACGACGAAGCCGCCCTGCACGATTACCGCCAGCAGGCACCGAACGCAGCACGCAACCATCCAAGCGACGAGCACCTGTTGCCGCTGTACTTCGCCCGAGGTGCCGGCGGTGATTTCAGCATTGCCCATCAAGGTTTCACCATGGGCGCGCTGGGCATGGACATCTACCGCTTCGGCTGATGCCCAAATCGCAGGCAAAAAAAATCCCCGAACCAGTCGGGGATTTTTTATGTTCGATCAATCAGCCCTAGAGCGGATCAATCTTCGCGGTAGCGACGCAGTTTCAGCTGCTTACCGGCAACGCGAGTGTCCTTCAGCTTGGTCAGGAGTTTGTCCAGACCATCTTCCGGCAGCTCGACGAGGCTGAAACTGTCACGCACCTGAATGCGACCGATGGCTTCACGTGCCAGACCACCTTCGTTGAGGATGGCGCCCAGCAGGTTTTTCGCCGCGATACCGTCACGCGCGCCCAGCGCGGTACGGCAACGAGCACGGCCTTCGCCCAAAGGCATTGGCGCACGACGCTCACGATCACCACGGTCCGGACGATCACCGGAACGCTCAGGACGGTCGCCACGCGGCGCGCTGTTCGGCACCAGTGGACGTTCCTTCTCGATCGCTGCCAGGTTCAACGCCTGACCATTGGTAGCCTTGCGCAGCAGTGCGGCAGCCAGGGCACGCGGGGTGCAACCGATGTCGGCGGTCAGGCGATCCAGCAGATCACCGTGGGTCGATTCGGCGTCAGCCACCAGCGGCGACAGGCTGTTGGTCAGTTTCTTGATGCGGGCATCGAGAACGGCCTGAGCGTCCGGCAGACGCACTTCGGCAACTTTCTGACCGGTTACACGCTCGATTACCTGCAGCATGCGGCGCTCACGTGGCGTCACCAGCAGCAGCGCGCGGCCTTCGCGACCGGCACGGCCGGTACGGCCGATACGGTGTACGTAGGATTCCGGATCGTACGGCATGTCCACGTTGAACACGTGGGTGATGCGCGGAACGTCCAGACCACGGGCGGCAACGTCGGTCGCTACAACGATGTCCAGACGGCCATCCTTGAGCGAGTCGATCACGCGCTCACGCTGGTTCTGGGCGATGTCGCCGTTCAACGCGGCGGCTTTGTAGCCTTTGGCGTCGAGGGCGCTGGCCAGATCCAGGGTCGCTTGCTTGGTGCGCACGAACATGATCAGAGCGTCGAAATCTTCCACTTCCAGCAAGCTGAGAACGGCAGAGGTCTTCTGGTCAGCGTGAACCAACAGGTGAGCCTGTTCGATCGCGGTAACGGTCTGGGTCTTGCTCTGGATCTTCACGTGCTTTGGATCGCGCAGGTGACGCTCGGCGATGGCACGGATCGATTGCGGCAGGGTCGCCGAGAACAATACGGTCTGACGGGTTTCCGGCATGGCCTTGAAGATGACTTCGAGGTCGTCCATGAAGCCCAGTTTGAGCATTTCGTCTGCTTCGTCGAGAACCAGGTGGTTCACGGTCTGCAGTACTTTTTCGTCGCGACGCAGGTGGTCGCATAGACGGCCCGGAGTGGCGACAACGATCTGTGCGCCATTACGGATTGCTTTCAATTGTGGGCCCATCGGCGCGCCGCCGTAGACAGCCACAACAGTCACGCCCGGCATTTGCTTGGCGTAGGTTTCGAAAGCGGTTGCAACTTGTAGCGCCAACTCACGAGTTGGGGCCAGGATCAGAGCTTGCGGCTCGCGCTTGGACGGATCAATGCGGTGCAGGATAGGCAGGGCAAAGGCAGCGGTTTTACCGGTACCGGTTTGCGCCTGACCAATCATATCGTGACCGGCGAGGATGATCGGGATCGACTGCTGCTGAATGGCCGAAGGCTCTTCATAGCCGGTAGCGACTACTGCAGCGACAATATTGGGATGAAGTTCAAGAGCGGCGAAGCCGCCGATTTCCTGGGTCATGGGTCTGCCTCTAAGTGCATCCGCAAAGACCCATGCTCCAAAGCTGCACATGCCGTGTTGAGACTCAAGAGTCGCCCTGGCAGCTTTGTCGGCGGGGATTTGCGAAAACGAATGAATGAAAAAGAATCGTCAAGGAAGAGCCCGCAGTGCGGACGTGCAGCCGAAGCTGACTTCGGGGAATTGCGCTACCTAAACGCGGCCCGGTTAAAGGCCGGCGCGCACTATACCGGAATTTGCCCAAAAAGGGAGCTTTTTTTATCGGCGAAATGCAGTTGTCACCGCTGTGTAACGGGGTTTTGCGGATAATCGGGCAAAGGTCTATTTTTCAAAGACCCCGGCCCTGCGGGCGATGGCGCTTAAACGATTCACCGATGTGCGGCATCTGGTCGCTGCACCCTTTCTTCCCCTGCGAGGAAACACCCATGAATCAGCCCTGCCCCGGCCGCGTGAGCCGTGCGCGTCACGGTCACGTGCATTTGATCGGCCTGGACCGCGCCGCCAAGCGCAATGCCTTCGACCTCGACCTGCTCAACGACCTGGCCCTGGCCTACGGCGAATTCGAGGCCGACAGCGACGCACGGGTGGCGGTGGTGTTCGGGCATGGCGAGCATTTCACCGCCGGGCTCGATCTGGTCAACGCCAGTTCCGCCCTCGCCCAGGGCTGGCAGGTGCCGCCCGGTGGTTGCGATCCATGGGGCGTGTTCGTCGGGCCGCGGGTCAGCAAACCGGTGATCGTCGCTGCGCAGGGTTATTGCCTGACCATCGGCATCGAGCTGATGCTCGCTGCTGACATCAACCTGTGCGCCAGCAACACCCGCTTCGCCCAGATGGAAGTGCAGCGTGGGATCTTTCCGTTCGGCGGTGCGACGCTACGCTTTCATCAGATCGCCGGTTGGGGCAACGCGATGCGCTGGCTGCTGACCGGCGACGAATTCGATGCCCACGATGCGCTACGCCTGGGGCTGGTGCAGGAAATCATGGCCACTGAAGATTTGCTGCCACGCGCCATCGAACTGGCCGAGCGCATTGCCCGCCAGGCGCCGCTTGGCGTACAGGCGACGCTGATGTCAGCGCGGCAGGCACGCTACGCAGGTGAGACCGCAGCGGCGCAGAGCTTGCCGCCGCTGGTGAAGAAGTTGCTGGCCACTGAAGATGCCAAGGAAGGTGTGCGCTCGCTGGTGGAGCGCAGACCAGGGGTTTTCAAAGGCCTTTGAAGATCAGGTCGCCGGACGGATGCAGTTGATCAACGACTGCAACGAGTAGCCCAGCTTCGGCGCCAGCGCTTCAGCCCGTGCCGTCAGCGCCTGCATGTCCAGCACCTGATCCAGATCCGCCGGCACGATCAGAATCACGTTGCCCTCCTTCACCGGCAGTTCCCAGTAATGCCGGTGATAGAGCCCGCGCAACAGCGCCGCGCCCAACGGTTTGCCGTCGTCGGTGGCCCATTGGTTGATCACCAGCCAGCCACCGGGATTCAGACGTTTCTGACAGTCCCCGAGGAAATTCCACGCAAGGTGCCCGGCGCCGGGGCCGACATCGGTGTACAGGTCGACGAAGATCAGATCTGCAGGTTCAGCGGTCGGCAGCAGTTCGAGGGCATCACCGACGCGGATGTACAGCCGTGGATCGTCATCCAGCCCGAGGTATTCGATGGCCAGACGCGGCACGTCCGGGCGCAACTCGATGGCTTCGACATCTTCCAGCGGCAGGAACTTGAGGCAGGCCTGGGTCAGCGTGCCCGCGCCCAGCCCGAGAAACAGCGCGCTCTCCGGCTGCTCATGGCACAACGCGCCGATCAGCATCGCCCGGGTGTAGTCGTACTCCAGCCAGCTCGGGTCGGCGGTAAACACACAGCTTTGCTCGATGGCATCGCCGAACTCCAGAAAGCGGTAGTCGGCCACTTCCAGCACGCGAATCACGCCGAACTCATCCTGTACCTCGGCGAGCAACAGCTCGACGCGCTCCTCAGTCATTTCGTCTCCTGGTGGTCACCGGGCGCGGTGACGCGATGGCACCGCTGCGGTGCCGTGGCAAAGCGGCGATTGTCGGCGAAGCGGCGGGAGCAGGTCACGCACTAATTGCTGCTAACATGGCCGTCCGTGCGTAGAACCTTAGAGACCGTGATGAGCCAACCCTGGAGCCCTGACAGCTGGCGCGCCCTGCCGATCCAGCAACAACCCCAATACCCCGACGCCGCGCATCTGCGCCAGGTCGAGCAGACGCTGGCCAGCTATCCGCCGCTGGTGTTTGCCGGCGAAGCGCGCGAGCTGCGCCGTCAGTTTGCCGAAGTCACCCAGGGCCGGGCGTTCCTGCTGCAGGGCGGCGACTGCGCCGAAAGCTTCGCCGAGTTCTCCGCCGCGAAGATTCGCGACACCTTCAAAGTGCTGCTGCAAATGGCAATCGTCATGACCTTCGCCGCCGGTTGCCCGGTGGTCAAGGTCGGGCGCATGGCCGGTCAGTTCGCCAAGCCACGTTCGGCCAACGACGAGACCATCAACGGCGTGACCCTGCCGGCCTACCGGGGCGACATCGTCAACGGCATCGGTTTCGACTCCGCCAGCCGCGTACCGGATCCTGAGCGTCTGCTGCAGTCCTATCACCAGTCCACCGCCACCCTCAACCTGCTGCGCGCCTTCGCCCAGGGCGGTTTTGCCGACCTGCATCAGGTGCACAAGTGGAACCTGGACTTCATCGCCAATTCGGCGCTGGCCGAAAAGTACAGCCACCTCGCCGACCGCATCGATGAAACCCTGGCATTCATGCGCGCCTGCGGCATGGACAGCTCGCCGCAACTGCGCGAAACCAGTTTCTTCACCGCCCACGAAGCGCTGCTGCTGAACTACGAAGAAGCCTTCGTGCGCCGCGACAGCCTGACCAACGATTACTACGATTGCTCGGCGCACATGCTGTGGATCGGCGACCGCACCCGTCAGCTCGACGGCGCCCACGTCGAATTCCTGCGCGGGGTGAACAACCCGATCGGTGTCAAAGTCGGCCCGAGCATGAACCCCGACGACCTGATCCGCCTGATCGACGTGCTCAACCCGGACAACGATCCGGGCCGCCTCAACCTGATCGCACGGATGGGCGCGAACAAGGTCGGCGATCACCTGCCGGCGCTGATCCGTGCGGTGCAACGTGAAGGCAAGCAGGTGCTGTGGAGTTCCGACCCGATGCACGGCAACACCATCAAGGCCAGCAGCGGCTACAAGACCCGCGACTTCGCGCAAATCCTTGGTGAGGTGAAGCAGTTCTTCCAGGTCCACGAAGCGGAAGGCAGCTACGCTGGCGGCATCCACATCGAGATGACCGGGCAGAACGTCACCGAGTGCATCGGTGGCGCGCGGCCAATCACTGAAGATGGCTTGTCGGATCGCTATCACACTCACTGCGACCCACGGATGAATGCCGATCAGTCGCTGGAACTGGCGTTCTTGATCGCAGAAACGCTGAAACAGGTCAAACGCTAAATCGCGAGGGCGCTGGCTCAGTCAATTTGAGCCAGCGCCATCCGCAACCGCCCTGCACTTTCCCGCTGACAATTGAGCTGCACCCGCTCAAGCCCCAACCAGTCCGCCATGCGCCGCAGGTTCAGCGCCAGGGCCAGCATCCCCGCCTCGTCCAGCCCCGTTTCTTCCTCGTGCACCGCATGCACCGCCAACCGCCCCGCCACCCGTTCGGCGCGCAGATCAACCCGCGCGGCAATCCGTTCGTTGTGCAGGAACGGCAGCACGTAATAGCCGTAGACCCGCTTTTCCTGCGGCGTGTAGATCTCTAGCCGATAGCGAAAATCGAACAGCCGCTCGGTCCGGCTGCGCTCCCAGATCAGTGAATCGAAAGGTGACAGCAGCGCGCTGGCTTCGACTTTTCGAGGGATTTTCGGCTCGGGCAGGCAATAAGCGATCTGCCGCCATCCGGCGACTTCGCAAGTCAGCAGCTGCCCGTCCTCGACCAGTTCGGCCAGACGCGGGCGGGCATCGGAAGGATTCAGTCGGAAGTAATCACGCAGGTCTTTTTCCGTGCCGACACCCAGCGCCTGCACTGCATGCAGCAGCAAACCGCGCTGCGCCTCGGCCTCATCGAGCAATGGCTGGTGCAGCACGGAAGCCGGAATCACCCGCTCCGGCAAGTCATACAACCGCTCGAAGCCACGGCGTCCGGCGACGGTGACTTCGCCAGCAGCAAACAGCCATTCCAATGCATGTTTTTCCGCACTCCAGTCCCACCACGGCCCGGCCTTTTCCTCGCGGGTCGACAGGCTGCCGGCGCCCAATGCGCCCTGCTCTTCGACCGACGCCAGCACCCGGCGAATGGTGTCCTGCTGCTCGCGACCGAAGCGCGCCAATTGCTGATAGATGTCTTCACCGCGCCTGGCCCGCTGCATGCGCCAGCCCATCAACGGGTACATCGACAACGGCAGCAGCGACGCTTCATGGCCCCAGTATTCGAACAGCGAACGACGTCGCCCCGAACTCCAGGCAGCCTGGTCGAGCAAGTCAGCAGAATAGGAACCGAGACGGGAGAACAGCGGCAGGTAGTGCGAGCGCACCACGGCGTTGACGGAGTCGATCTGCAACAGACCGAGGCGTTCGATCAGCCGGTTGAGGTGCATGGCCTTGACAGCCGGCGGCTGGCGCCCGTGAAACCCTTGGGCAGCCAGTGCCAGACGTCGAGCCTGTTTAAGGGAAAAGGACAGTGTCGCGGGCATGTGTACCTCCATGTCTGCTCGCAACCTACCTCACTGCAAGAGGGTTTGTGTAGCGATGGCCTCATCATTTATGCATCGGATCGTCCCAGAACGGCCGCACCGACTCGTGTTCGACATCGGCACGGCTGACCCCGATGTCCTTGAGCGCTTCGTCGCTCAGGCTGGCGAGCAGCTCGCGCTCACGGTGCAATTCGTACCAGCGGCTAAACTTGTGCAGCAGATCGGAAACGATATGGCCGGAAAATTTTTCTTCGCCTGCGTACTCTCTTTGACCTTTCATCGTGTTGCCTCCTTTTTGGGATGGCTCAAGTCTCCCGCCAGAGCTACGATCAATCCAACGAATGTTTCTGATGGCATGCATCACGGAGATTCATCAATTGTCGGCATATCCCAGTATCGATACCGATGTCCTGCGCACCTTTGTCGCGATTGCCGATCAGGGCGGTTTTACCCGCGCCGGCGAAATGGTCAACCGCACCCAATCGGCGGTGAGCATGCAGATGAAACGTCTGGAAGAGGACGTGCTGCAGCGCCAGTTGTTCGAGCGCGACGGGCGTCAGGTGCGCCTGACCGCTGAAGGCCAGGTGTTGCTCGGTTATGCGCGGCGCATCCTGAAATTGCACAGCGAAGTGTTCAACACCCTGCGCGAGCCACACATGGTCGGCACCGTGCGGATCGGCACGCCGGACGATTACGTGATGCGCTTTCTGCCGGGGATTCTGTCGCGTTTTGCGCAGTTCTATCCGCTGATCCAGATCGAAGTGCACTGCGAGTCAACCAAACAATTGCTGCAACGCACGGACCTCGATCTGTCGATCGTCACCCGCGAGCCGGGCAACGAAATTGGCCAGTTGCTGCGCAAGGAACGCTTCGTGTGGGCCGAGGCGCAGAATTTCAGCGCCCACGAGCAGACGCCGTTGCCGCTGGCGATGTTCAACAGTGATTGCTTCTGCCGCCTGTGGGCCTGCAATGCGCTGGACGCGATGGGCCGCGAATACCGGATCGCCTACAACAGCACCAGCCTGTCGGCGCTGATGGCAGTGGTGAGCGCGGGTCTGGCGATCACCGCGCAGCTGGAAAGCCTGATTACCCCCGACATGCGGATTCTTGGAGATGCCGAAAATCTGCCGCTGCTGCCCGAGGCCAGCATCATGCTGATCCGCAACCTCAACAATCCGTCGCCGATCACCGAATGCCTGGCCGAGCACATCGTCGAAGGCTTCAAACTTTAAAGGCGAGCATCACCGCGCACAGCACCAGAAACCCGCAGAACAGCCCGCGCAGGAGTTTTTCCGGCATCGCGTGGGCGACTTTCACGCCCCAACTGATGCTGGCCAGCCCGCCAATGGCCAGCGGCAGGCCGATCATCCAGTCCACTTCGTGGTGCACCGCGTACGTCACCAGCGTGACGCCGGTGCTCGGCAATGCCAGCGCCAGCGAAAGCCCCTGAGCGACCACTTGAGTAGTGCCGAACAGACTGGTCAGCACCGGCGTCGCCACCACCGCCCCGCCGACACCGAACAAGCCGCCCATGGTGCCCGACGCCGCGCCGAGCACACCCAGCCACGGCCATGAATAACGCATCTCGGAAGTCGCTGCCGGACGCGCGCCAAACATGCGCACCAGGTTGTAGGCCGACAACGCCACGAGGAACGCGACAAAACCGATGCGCATGGTTTGCTCGTCGATGCCCACGGCCCAGATCGAGCCGATCCACGCGAAACAGAATCCCATCACCGCCAGCGGCAACGCATGCTGGAGTTCGATGCGGTTACGCTGGTGATAACGCCACAGCGCCAACATTACGTTCGGCACCACCATCACCAGCGCTGTGCCTTGGGCGATCTGCTGATCGAGCCCGAACCACACGCCCAGCAGCGGAATGGCGATCAGCCCGCCGCCAATGCCGAAGATCCCACCCAGGGTGCCAAGGGCGGCGCCAAACAACAGGTACAGCAAAAACTCGATCACAGCAGAATTCCTCAAACGTCAGTCGACTCATCCTACGCAGTCGGCGCTGGCACGGAAACGCACAGCAACGCACAATGGCTGTGCCAAATCCGCATAGGCACTGAGTCGACTCATGAATCCCAATCAATTGACCGAACAACTCGGGCTGTTTCTCGACGTGCTGGAGAGTGGCAGTTTTTCCGCTGCCTCGCGCCGACATCCTCTGACGCCATCCGCCGTTGCCCGGCGTATCGACAGTCTGGAAAGCGCGGTCGGCAGCCAGTTGTTTATCCGCAGTACTCACGCAGTGCGCGCCACGCCGGCGGGTCTGGCATTTGCCGAACGAGCGCGGCGGATTGTGGCGGAGTTGCAACTGGCCCGGGCTGAAGCGGTATCCCTGAGCAGTGCGCCGGAGGGTCTGATTCGGGTGGATGCGCCGGCGGCGTTCGGACGGCGGCATCTGGCGCCGGTGATTGCCGATTTTCTGGTGTTGTATCCGGGGCTGGACGTACAACTGCATTTGATCGACAGCTTCGTCGACATGGACGGTTCAAACCTGGGTAAAGTCGATCTGGTGTTGCGCGCCGGGCAAATGGCTGACACCCGGCTGGTGGCCACCCCTCTGGCGAGCATGGTGCGCATTGCCTGCGCCAGCCCCGACTATCTCAAGCGCCGCGGCGTACCGAGCGAACCCGCGCAATTGAGCGAGCATGACGGCCTGGATTGGGACGGCCTCGCCCCGCCCTTCGCCTGGCGCTTCGAACAGAACGGGCAGATGCAATTGCACCGCCCGGCGCGGGTGCGCATGAGCGCCAATAACGCCGAGGCGCTGGTGTGCGGAGCGCTCGCGGGACTCGGGATCGCGCATCTGCCAACCTGGTTGGCCAGCGAATACCTGTTGCGTGGCGAGTTGCTGCCGCTTTTCTGTGAAAACGGCCTGCCGAAACCGGAAAGCACCGGCATCTATGCACTGCGGCTGGAGCAACAGGCCAGCTCCCGCAGCCGTCTGCTGTTGGAATACCTGAAGACCCGGTTCAGCCCCGTGCCGCCTTGGGATCTGGCATTGCAACGGGAGCTGGGCCGGCACTGACCGATTCGCCACCGGGCACAATTGTCTGGCGCATTAAAGATTCGAGCGCTAGATTCATCTGCATCACCGTTCAAGGCACTGACATGACCACCGACCGCAACACCTCCGATCACTGCGAAGACCTGCTGCTCGACAATCAGGCCTGCTTCGCCCTGCATTCCACTTCGCTGATGATGACCAAAGTCTACAAGCCACTGTTGCAAGCGCTTGGCCTGACGTATCCGCAATACCTGGCGATGATGGTGCTGTGGGAGAAGGATGGTTTGACCGTCGGAGAAATCAGCACGCGCCTGCTGACCGACCCGGGTTCACTGACCCCGTTGCTCAAGCGGCTGGAAGGTGAAGGTTTGCTCAGCCGTACGCGAAGCCGTGAGGATGAGCGTGTGGTGATCGTTGAACTGACTGCCCAGGGACGCGCCTTGAAAGACAAGGCCCGGACCGTTCCACAATGCATCCTGGGGGCCAGTGGCTTCACGCTGGAGCGCCTGCAAAACCTGCAAGCCGAGTTGCAGGCCTTGCGTGGTCATTTGCAGGATAGCCTCACTTAAAACTCCCCCTTTTCCTGTGGGCGCAGCCTTGCGCCTGCAGGCGCATCGCCCCTTCCCCGCTTATCACCGAAAAAATTTTCATCTCGTTTTACATTAAAAAATCCTTAAATATCAAAAGCTTGAGATCACGCCACTTTCCAATCCAAGCGTGAATTCCTGCTTTCTTCAAAAATTTATCTTGCGCACTAAATATTCGCGCAGTATATTTACTTCGCACCTAGTTAGCGCGCAAACAATTAGCGCAACAAACCACACTTTATGAGGCTCACATCATGCAAACTCTCTACACCGCAATCGCAACTTCCACTGGCGGCCGTGACGGTCGTGCAATCTCCAGTGACAACGTCCTCGACGTCAAACTGGCCACCCCGAAAGAACTCGGCGGTGCCGGCGGCGCAGCCACCAACCCTGAGCAACTGTTCGCCGCCGGCTACTCGGCCTGCTTCATCGGCGCCCTGAAATTCGTCGCCAGTCAGACCAAACGCAAAATCCCGGACGACGCCTCGATCACCGCTCACGTCGGCATCGGCCAGATTCCTGGCGGTTTCGGTCTGGACATCGACCTGCACATCAGCCTGCCGGGCCTGGAACAGGCTGACGCACAAAGCCTGGTCGACGCTGCCCACCAGGTCTGCCCGTACTCCAACGCCACTCGCGGCAACGTCGATGTGCGTCTGCACGTCACCGTGTAATCACTGACACTCAGGCCCGTACAGGAAATGAACATGAACACTTTCAGCAAAGTCTTGACCGGTACTCTTCTCGCCCTGTCCATCCACAGCGCATTCGCCGGGGAGGTTGAACACAACACCCAGGCGTTCCTTGATGTGCTGAATGCCGGCACCGGCAAACCGATGGAACAGATGACGCCCAAGGATGCCCGCGCCGTGCTGACGGGCGCGCAGTCCGGGGTCAAACTGACGCTACCCAAAGCGGACGTCAGCGAGAAAACCATCCAGGTCGATGGCCAACCGTTGAGCCTGACCATCGTCCGGCCGGCCGGGGTCAAGGGCGAGCTGCCGGTGTTCATGTTTTTCCACGGCGGCGGCTGGGTGCTGGGGGATTTCCCGACCCACGAACGTCTGGTGCGGGATCTGGTGGTCGGCTCGGGTGCGGCGGCGGTGTTCGTCAACTACACCCCTTCGCCGGAAGCGCATTACCCGGTGGCGATCAACCAGGCTTACGCCGCCACCAAGTGGGTGGCCGAACACGGTAAAGAGATCAACGTCGACGGCAAGCGTCTGGCGGTGGCGGGCAACAGCGTCGGCGGCAACATGGCGGCAGTCGTCGCCCTGATGGCCAAAGACAAAGGCACGCCAGCGATCAAATTCCAGGTGCTGCTGTGGCCGGTG
The DNA here is from genome assembly GCF_002112855.1 of Pseudomonas sp. B40(2017). Lineage (NCBI taxonomy): Bacteria > Pseudomonadati > Pseudomonadota > Gammaproteobacteria > Pseudomonadales > Pseudomonadaceae > Pseudomonas > Pseudomonas sp. B40(2017). Next base: position 619,962 of record NZ_NEIT01000004.1, on the reverse strand, counting down.
ACCGATGCCAATTTCGATACCGGTTCGTATAACCAGTACGCCGAGGGGCACTTCCTCACTCGCAACATGATGAAGTGGTTCTGGGACAACTACACCACTGACGCCAACCAGCGGAACGAGATCTACGCCTCACCGTTGAGGGCCACCACTGCGCAGTTGAAAGGTCTGCCGCCTGCGCTGGTGCAGACCGCCGGGGCCGACGTGCTGCGTGACGAAGGTGAAGCCTACGCCCGCAAACTCGACGAAGCCGGCGTGCCGGTGACCTCGGTGCGCTACAACGGCATGATCCACGACTACGGTTTGCTCAACGTGGTCAGCCAGGTGCCGGCAGTGCGTTCGGCGATGCTGCAGGCCTCGGAAGAACTGAAGCAGCACCTGAAGAAGTAAGCCTTATTCAGGACGAGACATCAGGCACAAAAAAGCCCGACTCAATGGTCGGGCTTTTTCTTTCCGCAAAAAACAGTGCTTATTTGGCACGGCCTTTGTAGGAACCGCCTTCGCGGGTATCGATTTCGATCATGTCGCCGATTTCGATGAAGTCAGCAACCGACAGCTCGGTACCGTTCTTCAGTTTGGCAGGCTTCATCACCTTGCCGGAAGTGTCGCCGCGAGCGGAACCTTCGGTGTAGTCAACCTGACGCACGATGGTGGTCGGCAGCTCTACGGAAACCAGACGGCCTTCGAAGAATACGGCTTCGCAAACGTCGGTCATGCCTTCTTCCACGAATGGCAGAACGCTTTCGATGTCTTCGGCGTTCAGCTCGTACATGGTGTAGTCGGTGGTGTCCATGAACGTGTAGGAGTCACCGCTGATGAAGGACAGGGTCGCTTCTTTGCGGTCCAGGATCACGTCGTCCAGCTTGTCGTCCGCACCGTAAACGGTTTCGGTCTTGTAACCGGTCAGCAGGTTCTTCAGCTTGGTCTTCATGATCGCGCTGTTACGGCCCGACTTGGTGAATTCAGCTTTCTGAACCAGCCAAGGATCGTTGTCGATACGGATCACGGTACCGGGTTTGAGTTCTTTACCAGTTTTCATTGCGAATATCCGAATTTGGATGGGATTTACAAAAATCTAGGCCGCGTATCATATCCAATTTCGGTAAAACTGTACCAGCGCCGTCGCAAGATCGGCCTGCAAGGCCTGTTCCAGACACCATGCCTCGGCGTTTTTCTGCAGTTCAGGCCAGTATTTTCGGGCCTCAAGCCAGTGGTCGCCGATAGGCTGCCCGGCACTCCACGCGCGCCACAGACCGTTCATCGCCTCGGCAGCAGCGGGCGAAAGGCGTTTTGTGTAAAGCGCAAGGAAGGCGTCCAGCTTGTCGAGGTGGATGTCTTCGTCCTGCTGATAGATGTGCCACAGCATCGGCCGCCCCGCCCACTGCGCCCGGACAAACGAATCCTCGCCGCGCACCGCGTTGAAATCGCAGCACCAGAGCAATTGATCGTATTGATCCTGACGGACGAACGGCAGCACCTGCACTGTCAGCGACTGACGAACGTGCATTGCACCGACCGGCAGCGACTCGACTCCAAGCCAACGGGCGACATCGCCGAGAATCCGTCCTTCCGGCACCAGCAGATGGGTAGGCGTAGCGTCCGCCGCGAGCACATCCAGCCAACTGGCGAGTCCGGCATTCTCGTAGGCAAACAGCGAAATCAGCTGCGCACCGGGCGCAGGAGCGATCCCCAGACCGTGCAGGAATTGTCGCTGCGCCTCGGGGTCCTGTTGAAACTGCTGACGCCGCTCCAGTAAACCGCTCTCACGCAGCAAGCCACCGGTCCCCGGCTGAAATCCCGGAAAGAAAAAGTACTTCTGCACCGACTTGTACTTCACCGACGGCAGACCGTGGCAGCCAACCACCCAGTCTTCAGCGCTGAGATAGTCGAGGTTCATCCACAACGGCGGCTTTTCCCGTGCGGCCATGGCGTCCATGTAAATGCTCGGCAACTGGCAGGCAAAAGCCGCGATCACCACGTCGGCCGCTGCTGATTCCTGCCAGTCAGCCGGCCAGTGCCGGACTTCGACGCCCTGCTGCCATTGCTGATCGAGGCCGATGTCGATTTCCGGGCAAATGCGTTCGAAAGCGCGCAGGTCATCGACCCACAATCGCACCGTCATTGCCTGCTCGCTGACCAGTTGCCGGGCCAGACGCCAGGTCACGCCGATGTCGCCGTAGTTATCGACGACCGTACAAAAAATGTCCCAGCGGGTGTTCAGTGGCGGCATTCAAGGCTCCCGTTGGCAAAAGCGCCGATTGTCCGCATAAATGTCTCAATGCAGAAGAGCCGACGACAATTAATCTTCGTGCGACAATCGCCGCTCGCCCGCATACATCCGCCAGGAGGCAGCCATGCCCTATCGTCCCAACCCGCGTCGTCCGTTGCCTGTTCAGCTTAGCGCGCTGCAATTGACCGGCAGCATTGCCCTGGGTCTGTGGCTGGGTTTCCTGGCCATTGCACTGACTTGCTGGCTCGCCTCGCTGGTGTTCAGCCGTCAACTGCAGCCGGTGGCGGAGGCGGTGCAACAACTGAGCAAATCTCCAGTGGCGGCCCAGCCGCAGCCAGAACCTGAGCCACAAAACCGCCTGTTCGAGCAGTACGAAGAAAACCTGCGCAAGAACGAACAGCAGGCACGCCTGGACCAGGCCCGTGGCAGCACGCGCAATCTGTCGAACCCCAAATGCCAGTTCTGGCTGCAACAGGATCAGACGGCCCCGAGCGAAAAAAGCCGCGCCAATGTCCTGCAATTCTGCGATTGATCATGAATAAACAGACGGTTCACCAACTGATTCTCGACAAGCTGCGCGTCGACCTCGACATCGCCGAACGCGCGGCGCAAACCGCTTACGAAACCGCGACCCACGAAGAGAACATCGCCGAAAACAAGTACGACACTCTGGGCCTCGAGGCGTCGTATCTGGCGGCGGGCCAGGCGAAACGGGTCGAGGAAATTCGTCAGTCACTGGCGCTCTGCCAGAACCTGACGCTGCGCGCGTATGACGATCAGCGAGGGATTGAAATCGGCGCCCTGCTCGGCCTGGAAGACGAAAAGGGTCGCGAGCAATGGCTGTTTCTGGCGCCGGATGCGGCGGGTCTGAAAGTCGATGTGGTGGGTCAGCCGATTACCGTCATCACCCCGCGCTCGCCGCTGGGCAAAAGCCTGCTGGGCAAGTTCGCGGGTGACGAGGTGGAGATTCTGGTAGCAGGCACCCGGCAACAGTTTGCTGTCACCGAGGTGCTGTAGACAGGGGCTTAGTGGACCGGCAGTTCGACACCATCGAAAAGCTCTTCCAGTTCCTGCTTGTTGTGGCACTGAATGGCCTTGGCCATGACTTCGCGGGTCAGGTGCGGTGCGAACTTCTCGATGAAGTCGCACATGAAGCCGCGCAGGAAGGTGCCGCGACGGAAACCGATCTTGGTCACGCTGGACTCGAACAGTTCGCTGGCATCGAGCACCACCAGATCGTTATCCAGTTTGGTGTCGACCGCCATTTTCGCCACGATGCCAACACCCAGGCCCAGACGTACGTAGGTTTTGATGACGTCGGCGTCGGCAGCGGTGAACACCACTTTCGGCGTCAGGCCGCGATGGCTGAAGGCTTCGTCGAGTTTCGAACGGCCGGTGAAACCGAACACGTAAGTCACGATCGGGTATTCGGCCAGCGCTTCAAGGGTCAGCTTCGGCAGTTTGGTCAGCGGGTGGCCCTGGGGCACGACCACGCAACGGTTCCAGCGATAGCACGGCATCATTACCAGATCGCCGAACAGCTCCAGCGCTTCGGTGGCAATGGCGAAATCGACGGTGCCGTCAGCTGCCATCTCGGCGATCTGCATCGGCGAGCCCTGGTGCATGTGCAGCGCCACGTCCGGGTATTGCTTGATGAAATTGCTGATCACCGGCGGCAACGCATAACGTGCCTGGGTGTGGGTGGTGGCGATCGACAGGGTGCCCTTCTTCTCGTTGGAGAATTCCTGGGCGATCTGCTTGATGCTTTCGACCTTGCGCAGAATTTCACCGGCAGTGGTGATGATGCGCTCGCCGGCCGGCGTGACACGGGTCAGGTGCTTGCCGCTGCGGGCGAACACTTCGACGCCCAGTTCGTCTTCCAGCAGACGGATTTGTTTACTGATGCCCGGTTGCGAGGTGTAGAGGCTTTGGGCTGTAGCGGAAACGTTGAGGTCGTGGTGCGCCACTTCCCAGATGTAGCGCAGTTGTTGAAGCTTCATATGAATCCCTCAAAGCAGGTAGACGCCACGGGCATCAGCGACGGTATATAACTATATTAATGGTTTGAAGAATAAATCTAGAACTTTTTTATCAAAGTGCCATTATTCCTGCTTCAGCGATCCTCTCGACGCCGACGCTCCACCAGCGGCACCAGATAAACCGGCACCTTGGACAATTGCAGCAGCCGGGCCGCCGTTCGCCCCAAAGGTGTTTCCGCCCCGACCCCGTGGCTATGACTTCCTACGATCAGCAAATCGACAGAGAGTTTCTGCACCTGATCGAGAATCACCTGTGACGGATCGCCCTGCAGCACCCGTACCGCGCGTATCCGCTGCAGGTCCTGCTCGCCCTCGTCCCCCAGTTCTTCGCGAAAACTATCGAGCACCCGCTGCTCGATATTGGCAATGACCGTTTTCAGACCCTGACTGTGAAATTCGTTCAATGCCTGTTCGTCGAGATAGCTCTGCAACACCGATTCGGCAAACAGCCCCATGGGCTCCACCGCGTGGACCACGTACAGATCGGCATTGAACGTTCGCGCCATCGCCAGGGCATGCTGCATCACTAACGGTGCGTACAGACCGAGGTCAGTGGCATACAGCATCGAACGAATCATATGACCTCCTCGCGTGCCAACATGGCGGAGATTTGATTCAGCTTAGCAGTGCCTTGGCGAGTACGACGTGCGACGCAACGTCTTGAACCACGAGGGCTTTAGACCGCCGGTTCGTTGCTGATGCCGTGGGGCACGTGACCGGTCGCCACCACTTCCCGGGCCAGCTCGCAGTGGCCGGCCTGATCGTCGAAAAACACGTCGGCGGCGAAGGCTTCGAGGAACGCCGATTTGGTCAGACCGCCGAGGAACAGCGACTCGTCCAGACGAATGTCCCACTCGCGCAAGGTACGGATCACCCGCTCGTGGGCCGGAGCCGAGCGCGCGGTGACCAGTGCGGTGCGGATCGGGCACTCCTCATCGGAGAACTCGCGCTGCAACAGATTGAGCGCCGCGAGAAAACCCTTGAACGGCCCGCCGCGCAACGGTTCGCGAGCGGATTCACGCTCCTTGGCCTGGAAGGCTTCGAGGCCACCGGATTGATAGACGCGCTCCGACTCGTCGGAAAACAGCACCGCATCACCGTCGAAGGCGATGCGCAATTCGTCGCTGGCCGCACGACTGGCGCCGCCGGACAGAATGGTCGCCGCCGCGAAACCGGCATCCAGCGCGGCGCGTACGTCTTCGGCATGGGTGGAGAGAAACAGGTCGCAACCGAAAGCCTTCAGGTACGGATAAGGACTGCGCCCGCCAACGAACGCCGCACGGGAGATCGCCAGGCCGTAGTGACCAATGGAGTTGAAAACGCGCAGGCCGGTGTCGGCGCTGTTGCGCGACACCAGAATCACCTCGACCCGGGCGCGACCGAGGCGACTGTTGAGATTGAGCAGTTTTTCCACCAGCGGAAAGGCATCACCCGGCGCGAGGATTTCGTCTTCGTGTTCGATCTGATATTGCCGATAGGCTTCGACGCCGCTCGACAGGTAGACCTTGTGACTCTCACTGAGGTCGAACAGGGCACGGGACGAGATCGCCAGCACCAGTTTGTCATCGATGTTCTTGGCCATGCCTTTCCCCCAATGCGACCGGTTTAAACGTTGCGCCGGTCGATAAAGCTCAATGTGCGATACAACGATTCGATACGCGGCAACTCGCAGCCTGCCGCTTTTGCCGCCGCCAAAGGACGAGCGTAGATCGCCTCGAGCTCCAGTGGTCGTTTGTGCAGGAAGTCGTGATACATGCTCGGCCAATAGTCGGGCATTTTCTCGGTCATCATGAACAGGTATTCAGCGTAACCGGGCGGCATGTCGTGGCCGCAGGCCTTGGCGCCCTGCACCACTTCAGCCATCAGTGCCTGAATCAACGCGCGGCTGTCTGTGTCGGCCATCAACGGCGTGGTGCCGGCGCCGAGCAATACCGAAAGCCCGTTATAGGGAATGTTCCACACCAGTTTCTGCCAGCGCGCCTGATGCAGATTCGGCATCTCCTGGGAATCGAGACCGGCGGCCCTAAACAGACCGGCGCCCTCCTCGACAATTGCCATGCGCGCCGCGTCATCCGCTGCCGGGCCGCTGTGATAGCCAACGTTCACCGCCCCCAGCGCCTGGTGGGTGACCTGGCCCGGCCCTTCGCGGTGGACGCAGATCAGGCACAAGCCGCCCAGCAAGTGCAGTGAATCGGGCAGCAACGCCCGCAAGCTGTCTTCGACGTCGAGGCCGTTTTGCAATACCAGCACTTTCGCGTCGGATTTCGCCGCCTGAATGATCGACGGCGCCAATCCGGCATTGCTGGTGGTTTTGGCGCCGACCAGCAGCCAGTCGCAGGGCGGCATGTCTTCAGCCGACGAATAGGCCTGCACCGGGTTCAGCGTCAACACACCATGCACGGCACTGTCCACTTGCAAGCCGCGCTCGGCGACCGCGGAAAATTCACTGCGCAACAGAAAGTGCACATCGAACCCGGCCCGGGCCAGCATCACCCCATAGAACCCGCCGATGGCGCCGGTGCCAATGATCCCCACCACCGGTTTGTTCACTGCTCCCATCACGGCAACTCCTCTGCAATTCGACCCAGCGCCTGCGCCACGGCTGCGTTCAGCTCATCGGCATTCAGGCGCGTGTGTACCGCCCCAAAGAACTCGCCGTCGCGCACCACAAACAGCGCCGGCAAATGAAAGACCTGATAACGCTCGACCAGTCCGCCATTGTCACCGGCATCGATCCAGCACACGCGATCGACAACCAGATCGAGCCCCGGCAACACTTCGCGGGCATAGCGGCAACTGGCGCAGCCGACGCTGGTGAAAATCACCAGCGAAACGCCGCTCATCGCCAGCAGCCGTTGGTCGGCGTCGAAATCGGTCAGCTGCGATTCGACCACTATACTGGGGGAAACAATGTCAAATGGCCGACACAGGGAGTCTGTGCTCATGGGACGGTTTATTCCTCATCCGGATGATGTGCCCGTTGAATTGACCTTGCTCACACCGGAGTGTATTTCGCGTCAACGGCTGCACACTATCAGCCTCGGCGGCATCGCTTGCAATTACCATCGTGCCTGGCGCCATGGCACCGCATTGCAGGTGCGCATGCCGACCCTCAACGCCGACATCTGTTATCCGGGCTACGTGGCCTGGTGCCTGCGACGTAAAAAAGGCTATCTGGTGGGCATCGCCTTCACCGACGAACAGACCCTGTTCAGCGCGCGAATGGGTGAGCAGGTGTGTCAGATCGAACGCTATTGCCGACTCAACGACGCCCACGACGACCTCCAGGATATTCAGGCCCTGGCCCTGCAATGGGTCGAACAACACGCCGACGAGTTCTCCCACGACACCGTTCGCAAGGCTTTCGCGCAGCCCGTGCTGGACTGAACAGTGACTTGCCCATTGTCTAGCAGGCGCCTAACGCGATAAGGTTCGGCTCCCCGTCGCGCTTAAATCTGCTGTGCTCCGCCGCGCGGGGATTGCTGGCGGCCGGCACCCGTGACCTGACGAGTAAACGATGGCTGATTTACCGATCAACGACCTGAACGTCGCTTCCAACGAGACCCTGATCACTCCCGATCAGCTCAAGCGTGATATCCCTCTGAGCGACGCTGCCTTGCGCACTGTCACCAAGGGTCGCGAAGTCATCCGCAACATTCTCGATGGCACCGACCATCGTCTGTTCGTGGTGATCGGCCCCTGCTCGATCCACGACATCAAGGCTGCCCATGAATATGCCGATCGCCTGAAGGTGCTGGCGGCAGAAGTCTCGGACACCCTGTATCTGGTCATGCGCGTGTATTTCGAAAAGCCACGGACCACCGTCGGCTGGAAAGGCCTGATCAACGACCCGTACCTGGATGACTCCTTCAAGATCCAGGACGGTCTGCACATCGGTCGCCAGCTGCTGCTGGACCTGGCCGAGAAAGGCCTGCCGACCGCGACCGAAGCCCTCGACCCGATCTCCCCGCAGTATCTGCAGGACCTGATCAGCTGGTCGGCCATCGGCGCACGGACCACCGAATCCCAGACCCACCGCGAGATGGCTTCCGGCCTGTCCTCGGCGGTCGGCTTCAAGAACGGCACCGACGGCGGCCTGACCGTGGCGATCAACGCCTTGCAGTCGGTCTCCAGCCCGCACCGTTTCCTGGGCATCAACCAGGAGGGTGGCGTGTCGATCGTCACCACCAAGGGCAACGCCTACGGCCACGTGGTGCTGCGCGGCGGCAACGGCAAGCCGAACTACGATTCGGTCAGCGTCGCCCTGTGCGAGCAGGCGCTGAACAAGGCGAAGATCAAACCGAACATCATGGTCGACTGCAGCCACGCCAACTCCAACAAGGATCCGGCCCTGCAACCGCTGGTGATGGAGAACGTCGCCAACCAGATCCTCGAAGGCAATCAGTCGATCATCGGCCTGATGGTCGAGAGTCATCTGAACTGGGGCTGCCAGGCGATCCCGAAAGACCTCGCCGACCTGCAATATGGCGTGTCGATCACCGACGCCTGCATCGACTGGTCCGCTACCGAAAACACCTTGCGCAGCGTGCACGCCAAGCTCAAGGATGTGCTGCCGAAACGTCAGCGCAGATGACAGCCGTTTCGCAGGCATAAAAAAACGCCGGGCATTGCCCGGCGTTTTTGTGTATGCGGTGAGGTCAGTCAGATCTTGGCGGTGCGCCGCTGATGACGCTCCATGTAGCGCTCCACGTAGGAGCACGAAGGAATGACCGTGTAGCCCATTTCATCGGCGTATTGCAGCGCCCGCTCGGTCAGGGCTGCCGCAATGCCTCGGCCACGCAAAGCGTTGGGCACGAAGGTGCGGTAGATATCCAGGGTCTGTTTCCCCAGATCCATGTAGGTCAGGTAGGCACGATGACCGTCCACATTGGTCTCGAACTGATGACCAGCCTGGTCATGGTGGATGGACAACGCCTCGCTCATCACTACTCCTCGCGGGTCTCGAATTCTGACCCCTACCTTACCGATGTTTTCCCGGCGAAGGAACATCTACGCCACCCCGTGCCTGATGGGCATCGAGAAGAACTGCACCGATCTCGCGCAACCCGAGCACGTATCAAATAGTAGGCACCATTGGCGAAAATGCTCAAGGTACGCTCGTCATCGTGCGGATTGACGGGGCAGTTCCGGTGGACTCAGGGCCGGTTCGGGAGACGATCTTCCCGAGCCGAAAGGCTGAACATCGCCGGATGTTGAGACTTAAGACGAGCCGCCTGTTTTAAAGTCACCTCAACATGGACAAAGATATGCGAGGCGCTGCGCAAATTCGCAACAAAAGTGTGGACGAATCCATATAGACAGACTTTGGCCACTACCTGCAAAACAGCGCACGGCACCGGGAACTTTTTCTCATTAACTCGCTCATCTCGCGGCTTACAGCTGGATATTTTTTATACAGCGCAGTTAAAAGTTGCTCGAAAAAGAATCAACGCCTACAATTTTTTTTGCTTCTTGCCTTACGTCAGTTTACTTACTACAAGTAATGGGTAGTATGTACGCCGGCTATTTCCTCAATCGGAGGAGACAGCCACTTAATTGAAAGTCCTTGAAGGGGAACACGATGAACAACGTTCTGAAATTCTCTGCTCTGGCTCTGGCCGCAGTTCTGGCTACCGGTTGCAGCAGCGCATCGAAAGAAACCGAAGCACGTCTGACCGCTACTGAAGACGCAGCTGCTCGCGCCCAGGCTCGTGCAGACGAAGCTTACCGTAAAGCTGATGAAGCTCTGGCTGCTGCTCAAAAAGCACAACAGACTGCTGACGAAGCTAACGAGCGTGCTCTGCGCATGCTGGAAAAAGCTAGCCGCAAGTAATAGTCCTTCGGGATTGTTATCAAGCCGACCCATTTTTTGGGTCGGCTTTTTTGTGCCCGCCGTTTCTTGGGGCAACAAAAAACCCGCCGCTGCAATAGCCTCGGCGGGTTCTGTCTTGCAGCTTATTGCTGCAGGTCGATCGGTGCGCTGGAGACCATCGGCGCCGAAGTGTTCGGCGTGCCGATTTCGGTTGGCAGGCCATCTTCGGCCGCCACCACGTCACGCACCACATCCCAGTTCATGCGCAGGTTGTTGGTGATGTCTTCGCGCTTGAGCATCGCGTTGATCACGGCGGTGTGTTTGTCGACCACCGACGGGTTGCCCTTGTCATCGATCGGCGTGTGCGCCTCCAGGTAGATCTTGCCGCCACTGCGACCGAACTTGTACGCATCATTGAGGATACGTACCGAGGTACCGACCGGCACCATGCTGGCCATTTCCAGCACGTTGTTGTTGAACATGCGGAAGCAGCCGTGACTGGTGCGCATGCCGATGCCGAACTTCTTGTTCGAACCGTGGATCAGGTAACCCGGCGTACCCAGGGTGAACTTGAACGGACCCAGCGGGTTGTCCGGACCGGCCGGCACCACGTTCGGCAGCGGATCACCGTCGGCGGCGTGCTCGGCCTTGATCGAGGCAGGTGGCGTCCAGGTTGGATTCGGTGTCTTGGCGGTGATTGTGGTGTGCGCGATCGGCGAGCCCCAGCCTTCACGACCGATACCCAGCGGGAAGGTGTACACCACGTTCCGGCCTTTCGGGTAGTAGTAGAGACGGTATTCGGCGAGGTTGATCACGATGCCTTCACGCGGCCCCGGCGGCAGGATGAAACGCGTCGGCAGGACCACTTCGGTGCCGGCGCCCGGCAGCCACGCATCGACGCCCGGGTTGGCCGCGACCATCTCCGAATAACCCAGATCGTAGGTGGTGCCCAGATCGGCAAAAGTGTCTTCGTACTTGGCCTTGATCACCTGCACCTGGCCGATGATGTCCTCACCGGGTGGTGGCAGGGGAAACTCCAGTGCGGCAACGGGACCGGCCACACACAGGGCGGCAAGAGACAGGCAGCGGGTGACGGCAGGAAAACGCGGCAACATCCGGAGAATCCTTCGCAAGATCGACAAGGGTATAAGAGCGCGATTGTACACCGCGCCCAGGGAATTCGGGGAGATGCGCCGATAGACCGCGATATCGACGAAAAAGGACTCAGAGTTCGAAACGCAGCTCAGGCCAGATCGGCGAGGTGCCGCGCTTCTGCGATTCGAGGATTGCCCGGCACAGCGAGCACAGGCGCTGATCCTGAAACACCCGGCGATCCACGCTCGACCAGCGCGGTTGCGCCGGCAGCAGACTGCCGCACAGGGTGCGGTCCGCCGAACCACCGAGCTCCAGTTGACGGGTCACCAGATGCACCCGCACTTCCTGGCAGGCGAACAGATCCAGCTGTTCGTCAGGCTCGATCAGTTGGTAGGCGAACAGGGACCAGGCAGGACGCGGCATCGGGGGCTCCAAATAAGGGGGCGCCACATTAGCCGAAAGCCTGCCGCTAGAAAAGCCTCATAGCAGCGGTTTTAGCGTCGGCCAGACATTTTCCAGCAACTTGCCCTGAGCCCCGGCCGCCGGGTGCAGACCGTCGGCCTGCATCAGGTCCGGATGCCCGCCCACGCCGTCGAGGAAAAACGGCACCAGCGGGATTTTCTTCTCCTCGGCGAGTTTGCCGTAGACCTCGGCAAAGGCATCGGTATAGCGCTTGCCGTAGTTGGGTGGCAATTGCATGCCGAGCAACAGCACCTTGGCACCGCTTTGACGGGAGCTGTCGATCATCGACGCAAGATTTTGTTGCAATTGCGTCGGCGGCATTCCGCGCAAGCCATCGTTGCCGCCCAACTCGAGGATCACCAGTTCCGGTTTGTGCTCTGCAAGCAGCGCCGGCAGCCGTGCCTGGCCTCCGGCACTGGTGTCGCCACTGATGGACGCATTGACCACTTTGTCGTCAAAACCTTCGGTCTTGAGCCGCTGTTCGAGCAACGACACCCACCCAAGCCGGGTATCCAGTCCGAAACCGGCGCTGATACTATCGCCAACGATCAGGACTGTACCCGCCGCTGCGTTCTGGGCCATGCACATCAAGGCCAGGCCAGCACTCAAAAACCACACACGCATCGGATTCTCCATGGGCGCAAGCATTCTCACCGCGAAGAACCTTAGCAAAGTGGTTCCCAGCGCGGAAGGTGAACTGACCATCCTGCACGAACTCAGCCTGGAACTGAACAAGGGCGACAGCCTGGCCATCGTCGGCGCGTCCGGTTCCGGCAAATCCACCCTGCTGGGCCTGCTCGCCGGCCTTGATCTGCCAAGCAGCGGCGAAGTGACGCTCGCCGGGCAAGGCCTGAGCAATCTCGATGAAGACCAGCGCGCGCGCATTCGCGCCGAGCACGTGGGTTTCGTCTTTCAATCGTTCCAGTTGCTCGACAGCCTCAACGCGCTGGAAAACGTCATGCTGCCGCTGGAGCTCGACGGCCGCAAAGACGCTCGAAGCCGCGCCACCGAACTGCTGCAACGGGTCGGCCTCGGCCAGCGCCTGACTCACTCGCCGCGCCAGCTCTCCGGTGGTGAGCAGCAGCGCGTGGCAATTGCCCGGGCCTTCGCCGCCGAGCCGGACGTGCTGTTTGCTGACGAACCCACCGGTAATCTCGACAGCCACACCGGCGAGCGCATCAGCGACTTGCTGTTCGAATTGAACAAGGAACGCGGCACCACCCTGGTGCTGGTGACCCACGACGAACGCCTGGCCCATCGTTGCCGGCGTCTGATCCGTCTTGAAGCCGGCCTGTTGGTCGCCCCTCTGGAGCCTTGATGGCACGTCTGCCGCTGTTGCGTCTGTTCAGTCTCGCCCTGCGCCAACTGATGCGCGATGCCCGCGCCGGTGAACTGCGGGTGCTGTTTTTCGCCTTGGTGGTGGCGGTTGCGGCGAGTACCGCGATCGGCTATTTCGGCGCCCGCCTCAACGGCGCGATGATGCTGCGCGCCACCGAGTTTCTCGGGGCCGACCTGTCGCTCGAAGGCAGCTCGCCCGCCCGCCCGGAACAAATCAGGAGCGGCACCGAGTTGCGCCTGGATCATGCACAGGTGGTGGAGTTTTCCAGCGTCATCGCCACGGACAACGGTATTCAGCTCTCCAGTATCAAAGCCGTCGACCGCGCCTATCCGCTGCGCGGCGAACTGAAAAGCGCTCCCGCCCCTTACGCGACAGAAGAAGCCGGTGGCGAGCCGCAGCCCGGTGAAGCCTGGGTCGAAGCGCGCCTGCTGACAGCGCTGGACTTGAAGATTGGCGACAGCATCGACGTCGGCATGAAGACGCTGAAACTGACGCGAGTGCTGACCTACGAACCGGATCGCGCCGGTAACTTCTACAGCCTGACCCCACGAGTGCTGATCAACCTCGACGACCTCGCTGCGACCGGCGTGGTGCAACCCGGCAGCCGGGTGAGTTACCGCGAACTGTGGCGCGGAGAGCCGCAGGCGCTGGAAACCTATCGCCAACTGATCAAACCGGGACTCGCCGCCAATCAGCGGATTCAGGATGCCCGCGATGGCAACCGACAAATTGGCGGTGCACTGGGCAAGGCCGAACGTTATCTAAACATGGCCAGTCTGGTCGCCGTGCTTCTGGCCGGGGTGGCGGTGGCGTTGTCGGCCAACCGCTTCGCCAGTCGCCGCTTCGATGCCAGCGCCCTGCTGCGTTGTCTGGGTCTGTCACGCCGGGAAACCCTGGTGCTGTTCAGTCTGCAATTGACGGTGCTCGGCCTGCTCGCCAGCCTCAGCGGCGCCCTGCTCGGCTGGCTCGCGCAATTGGGATTGTTCGCGTTGCTGCATGATCTGCTGCCGACCGACGTTCCACCGGGTGGCTTGTTGCCGGCACTGGCCGGAATAGGCACCGGGCTGGTGGCGCTGGCCGGTTTCGCCCTGCCACCACTCGCCGCGCTGGGCCGCGTGCCGCCGCTGCGGGTATTGCGTCGGGACATGCTGCCGATTCCATCGAGCACCTGGATGGTCTATGGCGCGGCACTCGGCGCGCTCGGGTTGATCATGTGGCGCCTGAGTCTGGACCTGCTGCTGACGTTCGCCCTGCTCGGCGGCGGTGTGGTCGCCGCGCTGGTGCTCGGCGGCTTGCTGCTGTTGCTGCTGCAAAGCCTGCGTCGCCTGCTCGCACGCGCGTCCCTGCCGTGGCGTCTCGGATTGGGTCAGTTGTTGCGCCATCCTTTGGCGGCAGCCGGCCAGTCATTGGCTTTCGGGCTGATCCTGCTGTCCATGGCGCTGATCGCCTTGCTGCGCGGCGAATTGCTCGACACCTGGCAGAACCAGTTGCCGAAAAACGCGCCGAACTACTTCGCCCTGAACATCCTGCCGGCCGACAAACAAGCCTTCACCGATCACCTGATCAATGTCTCGGCCCAGGCCGCGCCGTTGTATCCGGTGGTGCCGGGACGGCTGATCAGCATCAACGGCGAAGCGGTGCAGCAGATCGTCAGCAAGGATTCGGCCGGCGACCGCGCGATCCAGCGCGACCTGAGCCTGACCTGGGCGGCCGATCTGCCGGCGGGCAACAAAATCACCGCCGGTTCGTGGTGGACCGGCCAACCTTCGGACGATGTTCCGGGCGTCTCGGTGGAAGGCAAGGTGGCCGAAAGCCTCAAGCTCAAACTGGGCGATCACATGGTATTCAGCGTCGGCGGGGTCAATCGCGAAGCGAAGGTCACCAGCCTGCGGGAGATCAACTGGGACAACTTCCAGCCGAACTTCTTCATGATCTTCCAGCCCGGCACCCTGAAGGATCTGCCGGCGACTTACCTGACCAGCTTCTATCTGGCGCCCGGTCACGATCAGCAGATTGTCGAGCTGTCGCGAGCATTCCCGGCAGTGACCATCCTGCAGGTCGAAGCCTTGCTCGAACAACTGCGCAGCATCCTCGCCCAGGTCACCCTGGCGGTGGAGTATGTGTTGTTGTTTGTATTGGCGGCGGGGATGGCGGTGCTGTTTTCCGGGTTGCAGGCAACGCTGGACGAACGCATTCGCCAGGGCGCACTGCTGCGTGCGCTGGGTGCCGAGCGCCAGTTGCTGATCAAGGCGCGACGAATCGAGTTCGGCTTGCTCGGCGCGGTCAGTGGATTGCTCGCGGCCATCGGTTCGGAAGTGGTGAGTCTGGTGCTGTATCGCTTCGCCTTCGACCTGCCATGGCATCCCCATCCGTGGTTGCTGCTGTTGCCGTTGATCGGCGCGGCGCTGATCGGTGGCGCCGGGGTGTTCGGCACGCGGCGTGCGCTCAACGCCAGCCCGCTGACAGTGTTGCGCGAGGGTTGATAGACTCCAGCCGTCTTAATCAAAAGAAGTTGCCATGAGCCGTTATCGCCCTCCCCGCACCGCCGGCACCGCGCTGATCACCCCCGAGGGTGAAGCGCGGATGCGCGCCGAATTCCATGAGCTGTGGCATGTGCGCCGACCGCAGGTGACGCAGTCGGTCAGCGAAGCGGCGGCTCAGGGTGATCGTTCGGAAAATGCCGAGTACACCTATGGCAAGAAAATGCTGCGCGAGATCGACAGCCGCGTGCGCTTTCTCACCAAACGCCTTGAGGCGTTGAAAGTGGTCAGCGAAAAACCCAGTGATCCGAACAAGGTCTACTTCGGCGCGTGGGTGACCATCGAAGACGAAGACGGCAAACAGTCGCGCTATCGCATCGTCGGCCCGGACGAGCTGGACCTGAAACTCGGCCTGATCAGCATCGACTCACCGCTGGCCCGCGCCTTGATCGGCAAGGCGCTGGATGCCGAAGTTCGGGTACAGACGCCGACCGGCGAACAGTTCGTCTACATCGTGGCGATCGAATATCCCTGACGCTCAGCGCCGGGTGATCAGGCCCTGGCGTGCGACGCGGGTCAATTGGCGAATCATTTCCGGCGCCTCTTCACGGCTCGGGGCCTGAATGACGGCCAGATCGAAACTGTCATCGGCAAAACGCGCCAGCGACTCACCGTCTTCAACGAACTGGATCAGGAATGCGGCAGGACCGCCGCTGCGACGTGGCCAGCCATCGAGATAACGCAACAGCGTCGGCTGATGTTTGCCGCCAAGCAGGATTTTCGGATTGCGCTGGGTGATATGTGCCGTGATCGGCGCGGGACGTGCTGGAGGGCGTAGTGCATTCATCGTGTCGTGTCTCTGCCTCAAAAGTCTGCATGGCAGGTGAGAGGCAACACCGAACCAGCGCTTTAGCGGTATTTCGAAGCCCTGTTCCGGCTTCTGACGGCAACTGAAGAATAGTCACCTGGCGCCCCGCAAGTAGCTGTTTAAATCGGCGCATGGGCGGCATCCTAGAGAACGTGACCGGCCAGTGTCAAGAATCAGCCGCAACAAAAAAGGCCCGCAGAATGCGGGCCTTTTGCTTGAGCCAGAGCGGTCAACCGGCGATGGCGCGATCCACCGAGAGCTTGCCGGCGCCTTCGATCAGTACTGCCAGACTGCCGCCAAGCAGAGCCAGGGCGAACTCGTAACCGTTGTTGGCCATGAACAGACCGTTGCTGATGTGTACGGTGAAGATCGCCACCAACGACAGGAAGGTCAGACCCAGCGCCGCCGGGCGAACCAGCAGGCCGATGATCAGCGCCAGACCGGCGAAGAACTCGGTACCGCCGGCCAGAGTGGCCATCAGGTAACCCGGGGTCAGGCCGATGCTTTCCATGTATTGCGCGGTGCCTGCCAGACCGTAGCCACCGAACAGACCGAAGAGTTTCTGCGAGCCGTGGGCTGCGAAGATCACGCCGACGGCAATGCGCAGAATGGTCAGACCGTAGCCGGCGCGGGTGAACAGAACCTTGTTGATCAGAGAGCTCATGTTGCGTTTCCTTGTTGTCAGAAGTGCTTGTTGGTTGGCCGCTATATTAATCAGTTATTTTCATGTTAAAAGCGCAAAAATTCCGCCATAACAATCAATTTATTTGATCATTTTCGTGAGACAACTTTCTGCCCCCCGGGCTCCAACGACTCCCGCTCCCGGTCGAACGCCAAGTAATACTTGTTCACGCTATTAACATAGCTGACGGCGCCCATTCCCACCTGCTCCATGGCAATGCGCTCGACCTGGAAGAACCACTGGTTTGGATTCAGGCCGCGACGCCGCGCCTCGGCACGCATGCCTTGCACCCGTTCCGGACCAATGTTGTAGGCCGCCAGGGTGAACGCCATGCGCTCGCGCTCATTGAGTTTCGGACTGTTGAAGAACTTGCGGCGGATCATCGCCAGGTACTTGGCCCCGGCCTGCACATTCGCATCGAGATTCTGGATGTTGTTGACGCCAACCCGCTGTGCCGCCGACGGGGTGATCTGCATCAGCCCGGTCGGCCCGCTGCCGCTGCGCGCGTTGGGCTGCAGCGCCGATTCCTTGAAGGCCAGCGCCGCCAGGTTGAGCCAGTCCATGTTTTGCGCTTCGGCGTGCTTCTGCAGGGTCGGACGCAATTTTTCCAGGCGCTGGCGATCGGCCTTGGCCAACGGATAGTGCACTTGATAGAGACGGCGGTAGATCCGCAGGAATGCCGCATCTTCGTTAGACGGTTTTTTGTAGCCGGTCAGGAAGCGGTCGATGCTGGCCCGCAACATCGAGGCATCACGGCGCACGAACCAGTATTCCTCGCCCGGTTCGCTGATCATCACCTGACGGTCGAAACGCAGCTTGGGCAGGATCTTGCCCCAACGCTCGGCAATCGGTTGTTCGACGATGGTCAGGTGGAAAATCCCGCCCTGGACCATTTCCAGCACATCCTCGACCGCCAGCGTCGGATCGACCCATTCGATCTTGATCGGCGCCAGTTTGTGCAGCGCCAGTTTCTGGTTGAGCTGGCTGACCGCCTCCCCCGCCGCACTGCCGGTGGGCAGCGCCAGGGTTTTGCCGGCCAGTTGTTCAACCTTGGTGTAGCGCTTTTCACCCTTGATGCCGACCAGCACCAGCGGCACGTTGCTGGCAATCGGCTCGCTGCTGGCGACTGCGTGGCCCGGTTGCAACTCGAGCAGTTCGCCCGGCGCCACCAGATCGCCTTCGCCACGCTGCAACGCGCCGAGCAATTGATCCTTGGCTTTGGGAATGATCTTGAGGGTGATTTCCTGGCCATCGCGGGCGTGGCCATTGAGGTATTGCTCGAAGGCGCGCAGCCGGTGGTATTCGATGCCGATCGCCTGGCCCTGGACTTCGCCGGAGCTGTTGCGGCTCTGGTTGACCAGCACCCGCAAGACGCGGCTGCTGCGGATTTCGGTGAGGTCGCGAACCTTGGCGGCCGGCACGGCTTGCAGCGGCCCGGGCAGCCGCGCGACCGCCGTCATCGGCAACAGCAGCGAACCACACAGCAGGAGCAAAACCGAGGGACGAACCATCCACTCTCCGGAAAGAATACGGGGCGTTTTCACCGCTGAGCGGTCGTAAAACACCGACGAAAACAGAGCGCCTGGAGCGCTGATAAAGTGCGAGAGACTGGCACAGTGATGGCAATTCTGCCAACCCGGCCTGCTACGCGGCCTCAACAGACAGCCATAAGCCGTTGTAGTTCTTGGCTTTTCTTATAAATCTACAGCTCTGATATGCTTTCCGGCCTTCGGCCCGAGGTAGCACCATGCAACTCATCGATATCGGCGTCAACCTGACCAACCCCAGTTTCGCCGACAAACACCAGGCCGTGCTCGACCGCGCCTACGCTGCCGGGGTCTGCCAACTGGTGCTGACCGGCACCAGTGTCGAGGGCAGCGAACAGGCGCTGGAGCTCTGCCAGCAACTGGATCCGGACGGCCAGCGACTGTTTGCCACCGCCGGCATTCACCCGCATTCGGCCAGCGACTGGAACGCCGACAGCGCACGGCGTCTGCGCAGCCTGCTGCAGGAATCGAACGTAATGGCGGTGGGTGAATGCGGACTGGATTTCAACCGCGATTTCTCGCCGCGCCCGCAGCAGGAAAAAGTCCTCGAAGAACATCTGGCCCTGGCTGCCGAACTGCAATTGCCGGTATTTCTGCATGAGCGTGATGCGAGCCAGCGCCTGCTGGAAATCCTCCGTGACTTCCGCGACCGATTGCCTGCCGCCGTGGTGCATTGCTTCACCGGCGAGCAGAAAGCCTTGTTCAGCTACCTCGATCTGGACCTGCACATCGGCATCACCGGCTGGATCTGTGACGAGCGTCGCGGCACCCATTTGCATCCGTTGGTGAAGGAGATCAAACGCGGTCGCCTGATGCTGGAAAGCGATGCGCCGTATCTGCTGCCACGCACACTGCGGCCAAAGCCGAAGAACGGGCGCAACGAGCCGGCGTACCTGACCGAAGTGTTACGTGAGGTCGCGTTGCATCGAGGCGAAACCGAAGCAGACCTGGCGGCCCACACCACCGCCTGCGCGCGGGCGTTCTACGGTTTACCTACCCTGCCCTGAAAGAGGCAGATGCATCGGTTGTTGATGCATATCAAGAACCGGGCACCTGGGTAGCGGCACAATAATGGCACCTTGCCAAAACTGTTTCC
The DNA here is from genome assembly GCF_002112855.1 of Pseudomonas sp. B40(2017). Classification (NCBI taxonomy): domain Bacteria; kingdom Pseudomonadati; phylum Pseudomonadota; class Gammaproteobacteria; order Pseudomonadales; family Pseudomonadaceae; genus Pseudomonas; species Pseudomonas sp. B40(2017). Next base: position 600,315 of record NZ_NEIT01000004.1, on the reverse strand, counting down.
GCTATCAGAGAAGACCTCCATGGGTGCCTGGCTTAGCAATATCTCGCTGAAATACAAATTCTGGGCGGTCAACGCGGTCGCCTTTGTCACCACCCTGTTGCTGGTGCTGTACGCCGTGCAGCTCGAACAACAGGCCCGCAGCCACGCCGCGCAAACCTCGGCCCAGGCCCAGGCGCAATTGCTAAAGGCCTGGCCGGCCGGGCAGGCGCTGCCCAAATCCGATCAGGTACTGACCTTCAAACGCGGTGAAGCGCCGCGCCTCAACGATCAACCGCTGCTGGAGATCACCGACAGCAACGGCTGGATCGAGATCAGTCACTTGCCGTTGTTCGGTGAAAACCCGCTGCTCGGCGCGGAGGTCTTCAGCCGTGCCGATGGCCAGCAGGTCGCCGTGATCGCCTACGCCCCCAGCCTCAGCCAGGTGTTCAGTGAGCGTTTCGCCAACTATGCGGTGGCAGTATTCATCCTGATGCTGGCGATGCTCGGTGCCTCGCAGTTGCTGATCCGTTTCCTGCTCAGCCAGCTCAACACCCTCAAGGACGTGATGCTGCACGTGGAGAAAACCGGCGACCTCGCCGCCCGGGTGCCGCTGGCCTGCAAGGACGAAGTCGGGCAGATGGCCAATGCGTTCAATGCGATGCAGGCCGGTTATCAGCGCGTGGTGACCACCGTGGCCAACACTGCGCGGCAACTGGACGTCGGCGCCGCGCGACTGGCGTCGAGCATGAACGAGGTGCGTCACGGCATGCTCGGCCAGCAGAGCGAAACCGATCAGGCCGCCACGGCGATCAACGAAATGACCGCCACCGTCTACCACATCGCCCAGCATGCCGGCGCCACACGCGACCTGTCGCAGACCGCCGATGGCCTGGCCGGCAGCGGCCAGCAAGTGGTGACCCGCGTCCAGCATTCGATTGCCGGTCTGTCCAGCGGCGTGCAGCAGACTGCCGAGATGATCCAGCGCCTGGCCGAGGACAGCCAGAAGATCAACGGCGTGGTCAGCGTGATCCACAGCATCGCCGAACAGACCAATCTGCTCGCACTTAACGCCGCGATCGAAGCGGCGCGTGCCGGGGAAATGGGTCGCGGGTTTGCGGTGGTGGCCGATGAAGTGCGCAACCTCGCCAAACGCGTGCAGACCTCCACCGATGAGATCACCACCATGGTCTCGGCGTTGCAGGCCGGCACCCGCGATGCGGTGGACTTCATGCAGGAGAGTTCGTACAAGGCCGACGACTGCGTGCAGCAGGCGCAAGAGGCGGGAGAAGCACTGGCGGAAATCACCGGGGCGGTGGCGCAGATGCGTGAGAGCAACACGCAGATTGCGGTGGCGGCGGAGCAGCAGAGCCAGGTGGCCGAAGAGATGAACCGCGCGGTAGTGAGCATTCGTGATGTGACCGAAAACACCGTGCAACAGACCGTGGATTCGGCGACCACCAGTAACGAGTTAGCGACGCTGGCCGGGGAACTCAACAAGGCGATTGGGCAGTTGAAACTTTAAGGGCCTCATCGCGGGCAAGCCCGCTCCCACAGTAGACTCAGCGGCGTTCACAATCCCGTGTGGGAGCGGGCTTGCCCGCGATGGCGTCAGCAGAAACAGCATCAAATAAGACCATTGTCCCTATCACTTCAATAGCCAACCTTGATTCGCCGCCCTCGCTACCCGGGCCTATTCTTCAACCATGTACCAAACATGGATCGAGGAGCAGCAACATGGGCAAACGTCACCCCAACCTTCCCGCGTGGCAATGGCGCGCGTACCCGAACAACCATCAGCACCCGACCAATCTGGTGCTGCATCTGATTGCCGTGCCGCTGTTCATCGTCGCGTTTCTGTTGATCGTCTCGGGTGTGTTCAGCCTGAGTCTGGCCAGCGTGGCGATCGGCGTGATCGGCGTCATCGCGGCGCTGGGTCTGCAGCGCCATGGTCACAGCCTGGAGGCGCAAGCCTCCGAGCCGTTCAGTGATCGCAAGGACGCCGTTTCGCGGCTGCTGGTCGAGCAGTTCCTGACGTTTCCGCGGTTCTTCCTCAGTGGCGGCTGGTTTCGCGCCTGGCGTGAACGCCATCGCCGCCATTGAGTCAGGCGAAGATCGTCACCGTCTGCCGACTCATGGCAATCAGTTCACCCTTCGCGCTCCACAGCTTGGCGGCGACGTGACCGTAACCGTCAGCCGCATACTCGATGTCCGCCAGGTATTGGCAAAAATCCAGCGTACTCAAATCCCGTAACGGCTGAACGAATTCGATGGTCCAGGTCAGGGTGCTGCCCGGTGCCGGTTTCTTCAGGTACGGCAACAGCGCGGGTGGCCAGGCATCGACCAGCGCCAACAGGTGCGCTTCGTTGACCGGTTCTTCCTTCACATCCCCGCGCAAGCGCACCCAGCCGCCCATCAGCCGCGATTGAGTGCCGGTGAACGGCATGCCGCCGACACTCCAGCGCATCGCCAGATGACGCATGAACTCGGGGGTTACGCCTTTGATGTACGGCAGTTCCTGACAGTCGTCCCAGTGCTTCATCTCCGGCGCGGGATAGGCTTCAACCGCCACTTCCGATGGACGCGAGGCCCCGAAGCTGCCTTGCACCATCGTCACTACCTGGCCGTTCTGCACCGCACGCCCCAGCACCTGGCTGACCGCTTTGCCTTCGCGCAGCACCTCGACTTCAAAGCTCACCGGCACTTCGGGCTCAACCGGGCCGACAAAGGTGATCGCCAGCGAACGCACCGGTCGATCGGCCGACACTTTAGTGCGCATCACTTCAAATTGCAGCGCGGCCACCAAGCCGCCAAAGCTGGCCCGGCCCTGGCCCCACTCCGCCGGAATCGTGACCTCCGGTTGACGACGGACAGCATCGATCAGATCGCAAAAGCGCATGGAAACCTCGGACACGAAAAAGGGAATGACTGGATCTTAACCAGCGCCGCAGAGCGGCGCAGCGTCCATTCCGGTCAAAGAGACTGACAGATAAGACAGCGGTGCTGCGCGCCAGCGGGTTTCAGGACTTGAAGCAGGCCGCGCTGAGCTTATCCAGCACCCGGTCGGCCTTGATTTCGGCCTTGGCCATGGTCGCCTGCCAGGTGGCGACGCAGGGTTGCAGATCCAGCTCCAGCTCGGCGCGGGCCAGCCATTGCCAGCAATCGTGCCAGTCACCAAGTGCGCCTTGTGCGGATTTCAAACGGGACAATGCGGCTTCCGGCAGACGATCCAGTTCCGGGTAGGCCTCGATGCCGTAACGCACGCGCTTGATCAGCAGGCGCAGGCGATGACGGTCGTGGGCCGGATCGTGCAGCGCCACGTCGAGGTTCTTCCATTGTTTGCCCAGACGTTTTTCAATGCGCTTGTCCAGGCGCTTGAGCAATCCCTGGCGCTGGGACGCGCGCAGGAAACGCGGAAAGGCATCGAGGATCATCAGCAGCGACGCCACTTCGGCGCTGGCCGCCAGCGTCGGGTACGCCTCGGCCATCTGCACCATTCGGCGCTGTGCAGCTTCCGGCTGATCATGTTTGATCAGCCAGGCCGCCAGCACCTCGCGGTCGCGCCACGGCGTGGTCAGTTGCCCGACGCTGGCCGCCGCGCTTTCCAGCTGTTCGACACCTGGCAAGCCGCGCAACGGTCGCAACAGACTGCGCAAGCGCCGTACGGTGGTGCGCAGGTCGTGCAGCGCTTCAGGGTCGGTCCGCGCGGTCAGACGCGCCTGACAGGCCAGCAGCCGCACTTCGAGGCTCAGGACATGAGCCACCAGCCGATCAACCAACGCAGACATCGCTTGCTCCTGAATTCAATGACTTTGCACGAGTGTGCGCCAGCGCAAGCGACCTGCCCTTGCGCTACGTCAGCAGCTTAGCGCCCGGCGCGGGACTCGCGAATGTAGAAACGTGCTTTTTCGGCTTTCTTGGTGCAGCCTTCGAAGCCCTCGAATTGCTGCTGGGTTTTGGCGGCTGTCAGCAAAGACAACGCCTTGGAGTAACTGACCGTGCCGGCGAAACCCTCGGCCTTGGCCAGATCCAGTTCATGCCACGCCGCGTCGAGCTGGCTGCCGCAGCTGTCACGATAAGCGGTCTTGCCGGCGCAACCGGCCAATGCCAGCGCCATCAACGGCACACAGATCCAGGCTTTCATCACTCACACCTCAGAGATAGGTCAACAGTCGTGCAGGTAAGACGGTGCGCCAGCGAAAAAGTGCCTTGTGTCCCGCATTTGCACCGCTCTGCAAAAGATAACGCCAACGGGTCATGAAGTATCGAAAAAACGACGCCATTGCCGCCCCGAGCGACCCCGGCGATTGAAGCCCGGCCCTCGATGGGTGCATTGTGCAACCTTGTCGGGAGGAAGTTTGATGAAAAAGCGTGTCGCACTGGTGCTGGGCTCCGGTGGCGCCCGGGGCTATGCCCATATCGGGGTCATTGAAGAGATCGAACGACGGGGCTATGACATCAGTTGTATTGCCGGCTGTTCCATGGGGGCCGTGGTCGGCGGGATCTACGCCGCCGGCAAGCTCGACGAGTACCGCAACTGGATCGAAAGCTTGGATTACCTCGACGTGCTGCGCCTGGTGGACGTCAGCTTTCGTCTCGGTGCGATCCGCGGCGAAAAAGTCTTCGGCCAGATCCGCAAGATTGTCGGCGAGATCAACATCGAAGATCTGCGCATTCCCTACACGGCGGTGGCCGCCGACCTCACCAACCAACAGGAAATCTGGTTTCAGGAAGGCTGCCTGCATCAGGCCATGCGCGCCTCGGCAGCGATTCCCAGCCTGTTCACTCCGGTGATGCAGGGCAACCGGATGCTGGTGGACGGCGGCATTCTCAACCCGTTGCCGATCGTGCCGGTGGTGTCGAGCCATTGCGACCTGATCATCGCAGTCAATCTCAACTCGACCAACCAGCGCCATTACAAACTGCCGGTGATCCAGCGGCCCGCCGCGTTCCGTACGCGCTTCGACAGCCTGATCAGTTCGCTCGGCTCGAAGATGCCGTTCCGCCGCAAACAGGCCGAGCAATTGCTGATGCTGGAACAGGAAGCGCTGCGTGCCGAGGCGGCGGACATCAATCCTTGGGTCGAAGGCGCGGAGCCGGAAGCCCAGCAACCGGCCGCCGCACCGGAACGCGATGGCGCACCGAAATCCGCCACCGGATCGTTCATCGTCGATAACGTCGGGCCGGCTTCATTGCTCGATCTGATCAACCAGAGTTTCGAGGTGATGCAGACCTCGCTGGCGCAGTACAAGATCGCCGGGTATCCGCCGGACATCCTGATCAACGTGCCGAAGCGGGTATGCCGGTTCTTCGAGTTCTACAAGGCGCCCGAATTGATCGCGCTGGGCCGGGAGATTGCCCGGGATACGCTGGATCGCTACGAGAGCGAGCAGAACTAAAGGCCGCTCTCGCTCAACAACCGATAACCGACACCCGCCTCGGTCACGATAAAGCGTGGCCGGGTCGGATCGTCTGCCAGCTTCTGCCGCAGATGCCCGACCACGATCCGCAGGTAGTGGCTATCCTCGGTGTGAGTCGGGCCCCAGATGTCCTTGAGCAATTGCTGCTGGGTGATTACCCGCCCCGGATGCCGCGCCAGTTGCGCCAGCACCGCGTACTCCTTGCGGGTCAGGGCGACTTCGACGCCGTCGAGCAACACCCGGCGATACGCCAGGTCCACGGTCAGCGGGCCGAAATTCAACGCGGCTTGCTGCGCTTCGCCGGCCGGTGCCTGACGCAGCAACGCGCGCACCCGGGCGAGAAACTCTTGAATGCCGAACGGCTTGGTCACGTAGTCATTGGCGCCGCCATCCAGCGCCTGGACCTTCTGCCCTTCGCTGGCGCGCACCGACAGCACCAGCACCGGCGCCGTGGCCCATTCGCGAAACTCGCGCAGTACCTGCTGGCCGTCCATGTCCGGCAGGCCGAGGTCGAGCACCAGCAAGTCCGGTTTATTCAGCGCCGCCTGGGCCAGGCCCTCGGCGCCGGTGCCTGCCTCCAGCACTTTGTAGCCCTGGGAAGCGAGGCTGATACGCAGGAACTTGCGGATCTGCGGTTCGTCATCGATGACCAAAATGGTCGCGGTCTGGCTCATGAATTCACATCAACACAAAAGAGTGGCAAGAGAGTAGCGCAGCGCGGATCAGGCTTCACCGTCCATCCCCGGTTGCGTCTGCAACGGCAGGTGCAAGGTGATACAGGTGCCGCGCCCGTCGATGCCGTCGCCGACACTGATCCGCCCGCCATGGGCGCCGACCATGCCCTGACAGATCGCCAACCCGAGGCCAGTGCCCTGCCCGCCCCGATCACCCCGGGCGGCGGTGTAGAACATGTCGAAAATCTTCGCCCGCTCATCAACCGGAATCCCCGGCCCTTCATCGCTGACCGAGAAAAACACTTCGCTGTCATCCGCCCCGGCGCGCAGTTGCAAACGGCCGTGGGATGGCGAGAATCGGGCGGCGTTTTCCAGCACGTTGACCAGCGCCTGCTCGATCAACGCGGCATGCACGTACAACAGCGGCAACTCGGCCGGTACATCGGTGCTCACTTGCAACGACGACAACACCGCCCGCAGACGATTGAGCGCACTGCCGACGATGTCCGCCGGCAACACCCAGTCCCGAGCCAGCTTCAGGGCGCCGTGGCCGAGACGGGTCATGTCCAGCAGGTTCTGGATGTAGCGGTCGAGACGTTCGGCTTCATCGCGGGTGCCTTCCAGCAGCTCGCGGCGATCCTCCAGCGGGATCGCTTCGCCGAGCGCCAGCAGGCTGTCGATGCTGCCACGCATCGAAGTCAGCGGCGTGCGCAGATCGTGGGACACCGAGGCCAGCAAGGCGCTGCGCAGTTGTTCGGTTTCGCCGTGCAGGCGCGCGGCTTCCAGGTCATCGGCCAGTTGCGCCCGGGCCAGTGCCTGCGCCAGCGGCTGACTCAATGCGGTCAGCAAACGCCGGCGTTGGCCGCTCAAGGTCTGGCCTTCTTTGGCGCATACACCGAGCAGCGCCAGCGGCCCGTCTTCCACCGACAGTGGCCACCACCACCAGCGCCCGAACGGCAACGTGCCGGTGCCCATGCCCGCCGGTTGATCGTGTTGCCAGGCCCAGTCGGCGGCGGCGCGCTCGGATTCAGTGAATTGCAGCGGCCCGCCGGTTTCGACTTTCCAGCCGCCCTGCCCGTCGCGATTGAGCAGGCACAGCTGCAGATCGCTCCAGCCATTGAGGTGTTGGGCTGCGGCGCTGACCACGGCCTGACGGTCGGTGGCGGCGGTGAGTTTGCGCGACAGGTCGAGCAGTTCAGTGGTCTCTTCCTGGGTATCGCGCAGCGCCTGCAATTGCCGCCGCTGACGCGCCGCGAGATTGCCGGTGAGCGCCGCCATCAGCAGGAAGAACAGCAAGGTCAGCACGTCTTCTTCGCGCTGGATGCTGAAGGAGAAATTCGGCGGGATGAACAGAAAGTCATAGGTCAGAAACGACAGCGCCGCACAGGCCAGCGCCGGGCCGAGACTGCTGCGCACCGCCACCAGAAGCACCGCCGCAAGAAACACCAGCGAGATATTCGGCAACGGCAGCACGCTGGAGACCGCCCACGCCAGTGCACTGGCCAACAGCGTCGCGTCCAGCGCCAGCGCGTAGTCGAACCACACCAGCGTCGGCGCGACACGCGGGCGCGGTTGATGCTGTTCCTGATCACTGTCCAGCACGTTGATTTCCAGACCATGGGCCTGACGCAGCAAACGCGCCGCCAGCCCACCACCGAACAGACGCCTGCGCAGGCGCGGCCGCGACTGACCAACCAGCACCAGACTCGCCCGCCGTTCCGCCGCATGCTGGATCAGGGTTTTCGCCACTTCGCCGGCCCGCAGCAGCACCACTTCGCCGCCGAGGCGTTCGGCCAGTTGCTGGGCGCTTTGCAGGCGCAGGCGCGATTGCTCGTCACGCACACTGCCGTTGTCGACGTGCACCAGACTCCACGGCAAATGCCGACGCTGGGCAACCCGACTGGCATGACGCACCAGCCGTTCGGCCTGGGCATCGCCATCGACGCCGACCAGCAAGCGCCCGCGCACCGCTGGCGCGGCCTGGCCAAGCTGACGATAGCCCTGAGCGAGATCGTTATCGACTTGCGCGGCAGCGGTCTGCATCGCCAGTTCGCGCAGCGCGGTGAGGTTGGTCTGGGTAAAAAATGCATCGATCGCGGCGCGTGCCTGCTCCGGCACGTAGACCTTGCCTTCGCGCAGGCGCTCGAGCAGTTCGCGGGGCGGCAGGTCGATCAGCAGCAGTTCGTAGGCCTCTTGCAGCACCCAGTCCGGCAGGGTTTCGCGCACCTGCACGCCGGTGATGCCGCGCACCTGATCGTTGAGACTTTCCAGGTGCTGGACGTTGACCGTGGTGTACACGTCGATGCCGGCGGCGAGCAGTTCCTGAATGTCCTGCCAGCGTTTGGCGTGGCGGCTGCCGGGGGCGTTGCTGTGGGCGAGTTCATCCACCAGCACAAGCTTCGGCTTGGCCGCGAGCAGACCGTCGAGGTCCATTTCTTCGAGCGTCACGCCGCGGTATTCCGAGCGCACCAGCGGCAGTTGCGGCAAGCCGCCAAGCAGCGCTTCGGTTTCGGCGCGGCCGTGGGTTTCGACCACGCCGGCAATGACTTTCACCCCTTGGCGCAACTGGGTATGGGCCGCCTGCAGCATTGCGTAAGTCTTGCCTACACCCGGCGCGGCGCCGAGGAAAACCTTGAGCCGGCCGCGTCCGTCGCGGGGCAAGTCTGCTAACAGCGCGTCGGCGCGGCCGGAGTCACTCATGCTTGAAGCTCTCTTCCTGATGTTTGTGTATTGCCTGGACTGCCGTCATCGCTGGCAAGCCAGCTCCCACATGGGGAATGCGTGCTCCTGTGGGAGCTGGCTTGCCAGCGATTGGCCGCGCCACCGATTCAGAGCTTTTCGAGCGCCATGTTCAGCGCCAGCACATTCACCACCGGCGGGCCCACCAACGGCTGTTCGATGTGCGCGTCGAGCAGTTGCTGCAAAGTCGCTACCGGCACATTACGCGCGGCTGCAACACGCGCCAGTTGATAGGCAATCGCCTGCGGTGGCAAGTGCGGATCGAGCCCACTGCCGGAGGTGGTCAGCAGCGCCAGCGGCACCGGGCCCTGGCCGGGCACCTGCAGCTTGTTGGCGTCATCGATCACCCGAGTGGCCAGTGCCGGATTGCTTGGTGACAGGTTGCTCGCACTGCTCGACACGGTGGCAAAGGCACCGGCCGATGGACGCGGATGGAACCAGGCATCGCCGACAAAATCCTGAGCGATCAGCGACGAGCCACGCACCTTGCCTTCGGCGTCGCGCACCAGACTGCCGTTGGCCTGCTCGGGGAAGGCAACCTGGGCAACGCCGGTCACCACCAGTGGATAGGCAACGCCGGTGACCAGGGCCATCAGCACCAGCAGGCTCAGGGCCGGACGGATCATTGTGGACATTTCAAAATCCTCGAATTCATTGGGCAAACTTTGGTGGGGTGTCAGGAAGATCCCTCCCCCTCACCCCAGCGCTCTCCCCCAAGGGGGCGAGGGGGAAAGGGAGCCAATCTTTGTGCTTTTCAAATCCTGAGTTCGGCTCGATATCTCAGGTCGATGTAGCTCTTACAAATACCTCGGTCAGTCCCCTCTCCCTCCGGGAGAGGGTTAGGCGGGCGGCGTTCCGATGAGGGCTGGATCTCAAGCCGTGTAGAGATCCAGCAAACACCGCTCACTCAAACCAGATGCAACGCCGTCAACAGCATGTCGATCGCCTTGATCCCCACGAACGGCACCAGAATCCCGCCCAGACCATAGATCAGCAAATTGCGCCGCAGCAGCGCCGCCGCACTCGCCGCCTGCACCCGCACACCACGCAGGGCCAACGGAATCAGCACCACGATGATCAAAGCGTTGAACACGATGGCCGACAGGATCGCGCTCTGCGGACTGCTCAACTGCATGATGTTCAGCACGCCCAGTTGCGGGTAGATCGCGGCAAACAGCGCCGGCAGGATCGCGAAGTACTTGGCCACGTCGTTGGCGATGGAAAAAGTCGTCAGCGCGCCGCGAGTCACCAGCAATTCCTTGCCGATCTGCACCACGTCCAGCAGCTTGGTCGGGTCGCTGTCGAGGTCGACCATGTTGGCCGCTTCGCGCGCCGCTTGCGTGCCGTCGTTCATCGCCATGCCGACGTCAGCCTGGGCCAGCGCCGGTGCGTCGTTGGCGCCATCGCCGCACATCGCGACCAGCCGACCGTCGTTCTGCTCGTGACGGATGCGCGCCAGTTTCTTCTCAGGTGTCGCTTCGGCCAGCACGTCGTCGACGCCTGCTTCAGCAGCAATCGCGGCAGCAGTCAGCGGGTTGTCGCCGGTGACCATCACCGTGCGAATTCCCAGCTTGCGCAGCTCGGCGAAACGCTCGCGGATACCCGGCTTGACCACGTCTTTCAGGTGGATCGCCCCGAGCAGTTTGCCGTCGGCGCAGACCAGCAACGGGGTACCGCCACTCTGGGCGATCTTGTCGATTTCCCGGGACAGCGCCGGGGCCAGATCCTTGCGCTGTTGACCGAGGAAGGCCAGCAGCGAATCCACCGCGCCCTTGCGGAATACACGGCCCTGGTAGTCAACACCGGACAAGCGGGTTTCCGCGCTGAACGGTACGGCGGTCAGGGTTTCCGGCGAAGGTTCCGGCTGCGGATTGGAGCCGCGCAGGTACTCGACGATGGACTTGCCTTCGGCAGTTTCGTCGGCCAGCGAAGCGAACAGCGCGCCTTCGGCCAGCTCACGGGCATTCACGCCCGGCGCCGCATATACCGCGCTGCAACGACGGTTGCCGAAAGTGATGGTGCCGGTCTTGTCCAGCAGCAACACATGCACGTCACCCGCCGCTTCCACCGCACGGCCGGACTTGGCGATCACGTTCAGGCGCACCAGACGATCCATCCCGGCGATACCGATGGCCGATAGCAGCCCGCCAATGGTGGTCGGAATCAGCGTGACCAATAACGCCACCAGGAACACCAGCGGCAGGCTGCCGTTGGCGAAGTGGGCGAACGGTTGCAGGGTCACGACCACCAGCAGAAAGATCAGGGTCAGGCCGATCAGCAGGATGTCCAGCGCGACTTCGTTCGGGGTCTTCTGGCGTTTGGCGCCTTCGACCAGCGCGATCATCCGATCCAGAGTCGATTCACCAGGGTTAGCGGTGATCTTCACCAGCAGCCAGTCGGACACCAGCCGTGTGTTGCCGGTGACGGCGGAACGGTCGCCGCCGGACTCACGGATCACCGGAGCCGATTCACCGGTGATCGCGGCTTCGTTGACCGCCGCAATACCTTCGATGACCTCGCCGTCACCGGGGATCATTTCCCCGGCTTCGACACGCACCACATCGCCCTTGCGCAGGCTGGTGGCCGGTACGACCTGGAAGCTGCCGTTGGCCAGTTTGCGTCGGGCGCTCAGGCCTTCGCTGCCAGCCTTGAGGCTGTCGGCGCGAGCCTTGCCGCGACCTTCGGCCAGCGCTTCGGCGAAGTTGGCGAACAGCACGGTGAACCACAGCCACAGGGCGATTTGCGCGGCAACGAAAGTCGGCACGCTGCTGTCGGGAATGAAGCACAGCACGGTGGTCAGGATCGCCGTCAGTTCGACCACCAGCATCACCGGCGAGCGCTGCAACTGGCGCGGGTCGAGCTTGACGAACGCTTGCACCAGCGCTGGGCGCCACAGGGCGCTGATCGCGGTTTTCGCTTGTTCCGGCGCCTTGACGGCGGCGGGTTTGATTGCGGGCATATTCATCATTGACTCCTTAGAAGCCCATGCTCAGATGTTCGGCGATTGGGCCCAATGCGAGGGTCGGCAAAAAGGTCAGGCCGCCCACCAGCAAAATGGTCACGGTCAACAGGGTCACGAACAGCGGGCCGTGGGTCGGAAAGCTGTTCTGGCCGATCGGTGCGGTTTTCTTCATCGCCAGGCTGCCGGCCAGGGCCAGTACCGGGAGGATGTAACCGAAACGGCCGATCAACATGCCCAGGCCGAGCATCAGGTTGTGGAACGCAGTGTTGGCGCCGAAGCCGCCGAACGCCGAACCATTGTTGGCACTGGCCGAGGTGTAGGCGTAGAGCAACTGACTGAAACCGTGCGGGCCGGGGTTGCTCACCGCCGCCACCGGGCCCGGCAGGCTCGCGGCAATCGCGCCCAGCACCAGCACGCCGACCGGCATGACCAGCAGGGTGACGACCAGCAGTTGCACTTCACGAGCCTGGAGTTTCTTGCCGAGGTATTCCGGGGTGCGGCCGATCATCAGGCCGGCGAGGAACACCGCGATCAGCACGTTCAGCAACATGCCGTAGAGCCCCGCGCCGACGCCGCCGAAGATCACTTCGCCGACCATCATGTTCACCAGCGCGACCATGCCGCTGAGCGGGTTGAGGCTGTCATGCATGCCGTTGACCGAACCGTTCGACGCCGCGGTGGTGGTCACCGACCAAAGAACAGTGGCAGTGGTGCCGAAGCGCGCTTCCTTGCCTTCCAGCGGCGCGGTCTGCTCGACGGCGACGTTGTTCAAGGCAGGGTTCGGTTGATACTCGGCCCACAGCGAAGTGGCGCCGCCGATGATGAACAGCGCGAGCATGCAACCGATGATGGCGCGGCTCTGACGCAAATCTTTCACGTAATGGCCGAAGGTGAACACCAGCGCCACCGGGATCAGAATGATCGATACGACTTCGAACAGGTTGCTCCAGGCGGTCGGGTTCTCGAACGGATGCGCCGAGTTGACGCCGAAGAAGCCACCGCCGTTGGTGCCCAGTTGCTTGATCGCAATCTGACTGGCGGCCGGGCCGAGCGGGATCACCTGATCAACGCCCTGCATCGTCACAGCATTCACATATTGGGCGAAGGTCTGCGGCACGCCCTGCCACACCAGGTACAGCGCCAGCAGCAGGCACAGCGGCAGCAGGCCGTAGAGGGTGGCGCGGGTCATGTCGACCCAGAAGTTACCGAGGGTCTTGGTGGATTTGCGCCCGATGCCACGGCACAGTGCGACCAACACGGCGAGGCCGGTGGCGGCGCTGACGAAGTTTTGCACGGTGAGCCCGACCATCTGGCTCAGGTAGCTGAGCGACGCCTCGCCGCTGTAGGCCTGCCAGTTGGTGTTGGTCATGAAACTGACGGCGGTGTTGAACGCCAGGGTCCACTCCTGACCCGGCAGGTTTTGCGGGTTCAGCGGCAGGTGATCCTGGAACAGCAGGATCGCGAACAGCAGCAGAAAACCGGCGAGGTTGAACGCCAGCAGCGCCAGCGTGTACTTCTGCCAGCTCTGTTCGTCCTGCGGATTGACCCCGGCGATGCGGTAACAGCCGCGCTCGACCGGGCCAAGAATCGGCGTCAGCCAGGTGCGCTGGCCCTCCATCACCTTGTAGTAGAAGCGCCCGAGGAACGGCGCCGGCAGCAAGACCACCGCGAAGAAAGCGAGGATCAGCCAATAGTCATAACTGTGCATAGCCGCTCCTAAGTCCGATCCGCGCGCAACAGCGCAACCAACAGATAAATGAACAGCCCCACTGCCAGCAGCAGTGACACCCCGTCCAGAACGCTCATGGAAGATCTCCGTGTTACGGCGTATTGCCGCGTGTGGAGGCATTGTCGGAAAGGAGGCTGTAAAGGAACGAGAGCGAGGGTGTGGGCGGGGCATAAAGAAAGCGTAAAGAGTGGGTTTACGCGGGCGTTACAGCAAAGTTTTGCGTCGTGTGGACGGGCCGCTTCCCGGGCAAGCCCACTCCCACAACTTGAAATGCGCGCGCCCAGACACCGCTGATACCTGTGGGAGCGGGCTTGCCCGCGAAGACGGCAGCACAGACAACATCGCACCCAACTGGCGCACAATTTTGTGGGCATTGCGCCGCGAACATCCCCGATACGACAGCTTTCAGCCTATTACGACCCGCCAATACAAAATGGCACGGCCACTGCACACGCCCTTCCCCCGAGCTTTCCAATCCGTTCAGGGAGCAAACACATGAACACACAACTCAAACCCACGCTGGGCACCTTGCACCTGTGGGGCATCGCGGTGGGGCTGGTGATTTCCGGGGAGTACTTCGGCTGGAGTTACGGCTGGGGCGTCGCGGGAACCCTGGGTTTCCTGGTGACTTCGTTCATGGTCGCGACCATGTACACCTGTTTCATCTTCAGCTTCACCGAATTGACCACGGCGATCCCCCACGCGGGCGGGCCGTTCGCCTACAGCCGCCGGGCGTTCGGTGAAAAAGGTGGATTGATCGCCGGACTGGCGACGCTGATCGAATTCGTCTTCGCCCCGCCGGCGATTGCCTTGGCGATTGGTGCGTACCTGAACGTGCAGTTTCCGGCCCTCGATCCGAAACACGCGGCGGTCGGCGCGTACATCGTGTTCATGGGTCTGAACATTCTCGGGGTGAAACTGGCCGCGACCTTCGAACTGATCGTCTGCGTCCTGGCCGTCGCCGAGTTGCTGGTGTTCATGGGCGTGGTCGCCCCGGCGTTCAGCTTCAGCAACTTCGCGCTGAATGGCTGGGCCGGCTCGGACATCTTCGGCGCTCCGGCGATTGCGGGCATGTTCGCGGCGATTCCGTTTGCGATCTGGTTCTTCCTCGCCATCGAAGGCGCAGCCATGGCGGCCGAAGAAGCCAAGGACCCGAAACGCACGATTCCCAAGGCCTACATCAGCGGCATTCTGACATTGGTGCTGCTGGCGATGGGCGTGATGTTCTTTGCCGGCGGTGTCGGCGACTGGCGCACCCTGTCGAACATCAACGACCCGCTGCCTCAGGCAATGAAAGCGGTGGTCGGCGACAACTCCGGCTGGCTGCACATGCTGGTGTGGATCGGTCTGTTCGGGCTGGTGGCGAGTTTCCACGGGATCATTCTTGGCTACTCGCGGCAATTCTTCGCCCTCGCCCGCGCCGGTTATCTGCCCGCCTCGCTGGCGAAGCTGTCGCGGTTCCAGACCCCGCACCGCGCCATCATCGCCGGCGGCGTGATTGGCATCGCAGCGATCTACAGCGACGGCCTGATCAACCTCGGCGGCATGACCCTCACTGCCGCGATGATCACCATGGCCGTGTTCGGCGCAATCGTGATGTACATCATGAGCATGCTCAGCCTGTTCAAACTGCGTAAGTCCGAACCGAATCTGGAGCGTACCTTCCGTGCGCCGTGCTATCCGCTGATTCCGCTGATTGCATTGGCGCTGGCCTTGGTGTGCCTGGTGGCGATGGCCTGGTTCAATGCGTTGATCGGACTGATCTTCCTCGGTTTCATGGCCGTCGGTTTCGGCTACTTCCTGTTGACCGGCCAATTGCGCGCCAACGCCCCGGCAGACGCCATGCTCACCGGACTGTAAACCTCGACGGGCATAACCGGCCTAGAATGGAACCACCGCGAATGCACTTCGCTCAAAGTGGTATGCAGCGTTGCACGACGAAACCCTCGCCCGTCGACCTGCCCTTAAGGAGAGCCGTTATGCCCTGGTATGCCTGGTTGATTCTGGTCGTTGCAATCGGCTCGATCGTCGGCGGTCTGATGATGTTGCGTGACACCGCCAACAAGGTCGAACTGACCGATGAACAACGCAAGCGCGTCGCTGAACGCAACGCCGAAGCGGACATCAAGGACGCGCAGGACCGCTGAACGAAAAACCCCGCCTGAATCGGCGGGGTTTGTTTTTTGTCGCGGTTACTTTTCCCACTCGGCCTTGGCAATGTGCAAGCCATGCAGGCCTTTGTACGCTGCACGTTCCGGCTGGCTCCAGCCTTCGAGCAGCGCCTCATCCAGACGATAAATTTCCACACCGAGCGGGCGGCACACGGTCAATGGATCCTGCGCGTCCGGCCCCCACATCGCCAATGACAGATCACCACCCGGGCAGGTCGACAACGCGCACAGCAAGTCGATTTCGGCGAAGAACTCCAGGTAGTCACCTTTCTGCGCCGGACAGGCCTTCATGAAATACAGATCATCGTGATTCAGGCCGGTGCACTGAAAGATGTTCAGCACGTCATGCACATCGAACTCGGTCAGGCCATGGGGCAACACGGCGCGGGTCAGGTTGGAATGGCAGTGATGATGAAAATCCTCGCCAGTGAGCATTTTGTTTACATAGGGATCGCAGCGCGTGCCGAGCAAATCGTGCAGGCGCCCACCGTGCTCGTCGATGCCATAGTCGGCGAGGCTGTCATCAGTGATTGTCACCAGCGGACGCAGAAAAGGCAGGTTCGACCACAACCGGTCGTGGGTGCTGACATGCGCGCCCTGCAGTTGCCGGGTGCGCGCCGCCCACATCCGTTCACGTGGATCGTGTGCGTTCCACACATTGAAATCGCCCACCTGGGGCCCGACCGGTGTGGTGACACGAAACACATGCCCCGCCGGCACGTGCCAGGCCCGCCCGGTGCGGATCGGCACTTCGAATTGTTCGATCAGCGTGCGCCCGTCCTTGCGATCGCGAATCCGTTCATAGAAAGGTGTATTGACCTGTAACGCCGAGCCTTTGCTGACCTGATAGGCGGCCGGGTAGTCTTTGTACATGATTCTCCTGCTCCTCAAGTGATGGCAACTTTGCAAGCTGCAACCACTATCCGTGCCAACCGTTGATGGCTGTTACGAACATGTCGGAGTCACCGGCCGTTTTTTTAGAAGTAGAAGTACAGTCACCATTCAATTTGCATTGGTTAAGATGGCGATCTTGTTGCGGAGAGTTTAAATGCGTTACTCGCAGGATCATAAAGCCCAGACCCATCAGCGCATCATCAAGGAAGCTTCCGAGCGTTTTCGCAAGGACGGCATCGGTGCGACCGGACTGCAGCCATTGATGAAAGCGCTGGGCCTGACGCACGGCGGTTTCTACTCGCACTTCAAGTCCAAGGACGAACTCGTTGAAAAAGCACTGCAAGCGGCCGGAGATCAAGTGGCTGGCTTGTGTGCGGAGATCTTCGCCCAGAAAAACCCGCTGGAGCTGTTCATCGACACCTACCTGTCCGAATGGCACCAGACCACGCCGCATGAAGGCTGCCCGCTGCTGACCATTTCATCGGAGCTGGGATTGCGCGGCCAGCCGAGCCCGACCAGCGATGAAGTGCTCAAGGCTCGCCTGGACCAGATCGAAGGCACCCTTGAAGGCGAGAACGCCGCCGAGCGCAGCATCGTCATCATGGCGACACTGGCCGGGGCGCTCCTGCTGTCACGCAGTGTCGCGGATCCTGAATTTGCGCAGCAGATTCTGGACGTCACCCGCGAACACCTCAAACGCTCGGAAGACTAAGCCTGCCAGCGCTTGAACAGCACGCTGGCATTGACCCCACCGAAGCCGAACCCGTTGGACAACGCATATTCGATCGGTATTGACCGCGCCTGGCCGTGAACGATGTCTACGCCTTCGCTGGCCGGATCGGGATTTTCCAGATTAAGGGTGGGCGGAACGATTTGATCGCGGATCGCCAACAGCGTGAAGATCGCTTCCAGACCTCCCGCCGCACCGAGCAAATGCCCCGTCGCGGATTTGGTCGAGGTCACGGCAATTGAGTTTTGTGCGCCAAAAACCGATTTGATCGCCGCCAGTTCACCGAGGTCGCCCACCGGGGTCGAGGTCGCATGCGCATTCAGATGCTGCACCTGATCCGGCGCTATACCGGCCTGGGCCAGCGCCACTGTCATCGCCCGCCGTGCACCGCTGCCGTCTTCCGGCCCGGCGGTCAGGTGATAGGCGTCGGCGCTGGTGCCATATCCGACCAGTTCGACCAGCGGCTGTGCGCCGCGCGCCAGTGCGTGCTCCAGCGACTCGATCACCAGCAGCCCGGCGCCCTCGCCCATCACGAAACCGTCACGTCCGCTGTCGAACGGACGCGAGGCGCGCTCAGGCGTGTCGTTGTAGCCACTGGACAAAGCCCGCGCCGCCGCAAAGCCGGCGAGACTGACTCGATCGATTGACGCCTCGGCGCCGCCGCACACCGCGATGTCGGCCTCACCGGCACGAATCAATCGCGCAGCGTCACCGATCGCCTGCACGCCGGCGGCACACGCGGTGACCGGCGCGCCGAGCGGCCCCTTGAGACCGTGCTGGATCGAGACATGCCCCGCCGCAAGGTTGACCAGAAACGATGGAATGGTGAACGGCGACAGACGTCGCGGGCCACGGCTGTCGGTGGTGCGCACCGCATCGGCGATCGCGCCGAAGCCGCCGACACCGGAGCCGATGATGGTCGCGGTGCGCTCCTGAGCCTGAGATTCGGTCGGATGCCAGCCGGCCTGTTCAAGCGCCTGCCGCGCAGCCTCCATCGCGAACAGAATGAACCGATCCATTTTCTTCTGTTCTTTGGGCGGCGTGGCGCGATCCGGATCGAAACCCGCTTCGGCGTCCTCCTCCATCGTCGGCACCACGCCGCCGACCCGGGTCGGCAGATCGGCAATCACCGCTTCCGGCAGGTTACGCAATCCCGAACGCCCGGCCAGCAAGCGCTGCCAGACGACTTCGACGCCACTTCCCAAGGGCGATACCAGGCCCATACCCGTGACAACTACTCGACGCTGATCCATATCGGGTTGACCTCTCTCGACTTGATTTACTTGTATCGGCTGGCGGCAGAGCTATGGGACAGATTGGGCGCCATCACATGACGCGCGGCGACGAAGGCTTGCCATTCCCCGGCATCGGGCAGCGAAGGAATCGTGACCAATTCGCCCTGATCCAGGCCGGACAGCGCGGCATCGACCATCTCGCCCGCCTCCATGACCATTTCCGCCGGAATGCCGCTGGCATCAAAACCGGAGCGTTCCCAGATTTCGGTCCGGGTCACACCGGGCAATACCGCTTGCACCTTGACCCCGGTGCCTTCCAGTTCGGTATTGAGCGATTGAGTCAGGCTCAACACGTAAGCCTTGCTGGCGCTGTAGGTGGCGTTGAAACGTTCGGGGAACAGGGCGACCACGGACGCGATATTGATGATCGTGCCACGCCCGGCGCGGGTGAACGCCGAGGCGGCTGCGGCTGCCAGCCGGGTCAGCGTGGTGACGTTCAACTGAATCAGTTGCTCCAGCACATCGGGATCGGCGTTGGCCAGCAAGCCATTGACTGCCACCCCCGCATTGTTGACCAGCAGGCTGATACTGGAATCGCTGCGCAGGCGCTGCTCAAGCTTGATCACTTCATCCTTTTGCGTCAGATCGGCCTTCAGCACTTCGACCTGAACGCCATGGGCATCCCGCAGCTTGCTGGCTGCGGACTCCAGACGCTCCTGATCGCGAGCCACCAGCAACAGATCAAAACCACGTGCCGCCAACCGCTCGGCATACACCGCACCGATGCCGGAAGAAGCGCCAGTGACCAGCGCCGTGCCTTGGGATTTCGGGGAATTCATGACGATACTCCTGGAATGCGTGAGGAATGAGCGACCGCTGAAAAAGCAGAGGGCTTCAGTGGCGACTGAAATTATTATAGGCATAATCTAAAAGCAATATGATAGCCGTAATTTTCTATCCTTCGACGGAAAGGCTATCGCCCTCCTGCGACGTTTCAAAGAAGCTGGAAGCAAAAAGGGCCGGTCAATGACCGGCCCCTTGGCGTTGAACAATCAGCTTAGTTCACTTCCAGCTTGTCGCGATTGCGATCGAGGATCGCCTTGCCGATACCTTTCACTTCAAGCAATTCGTCCACCGATGCAAAAGGCCCATTAGCCTCACGATAGGCAACAATCGCTTTTGCCTTCGCCTCTCCCACCCCGGCCAACTCCTTTTGCAGCGTCGCTGCATCGGCACCGTTGAGATCGACCTTTTCGCTTTGGGATGAAGCGGCAGCGTCAAGCACCAATGGCGCCCTGATGTTCTCGGAAGACACCCCTGGCGCCGCAACGGCGGCAATCGAGGCGCTGGCGAGAAAAGCGAAGAGCAACGAGTAGAAATAACCGGTACGCATAATTGACGCTCCATGACATGTTTTGAGAAAGCAGCTTTTCCGAAGCTGCCTCTCAAACTTAGGCGATGGTTGGGCGATGTCAAAAACGCATCTGTTACCGCTTATGTAACAATCAGATCTTCAAGCAAACCCGATCATCAGCACTTATCCCTTGGGGAAAAAACGCTGCAGAAAATGTCTCGCCCGGGATTTCTGCTGACTCATGACCGCCACGACCCGGGGCCGCAGCACATCGATTTCCCCCAGCTCCTTCTGGTACCAGCGGTCATCCATCCCGTATTGCTCGACCATGACCTTGTGGTGCTCAGGACTGTTCAGCAGTGCATTGAGCTTCAGGATTCCGATCATCTGGTAAGGCTTTCCGAGCCACTGGTTGTGAGCCAGATACAAAAGCGCCTTTTCGATATCAAGGTGGATATCGGACGCGATGGTCTTGATGCGCAACAGATCCGAGAATCCCTCAGTCAGTTGCTTGGCCGTCACGTCGTCAAAGAAATTCTCGGCAATCAGGTAGTGTTCGTTGATGGTCCGGATCGAGTTGGTCACGGTCTGGCTGCTGGCGTTTTCACCCGGCATCAAACGGAACGTAATCATTTCCTTGTCGAAGATATGGATCTGGTAATGCTTGAGCAGGCGAATCCACATATCCAGGTCGGGAAGCTGGCGCATCCTGTTGCTGTACATGCCCAACTCGTCGTAGCACGCTTTGCGGATGAGCATGGTCGGATGACAGATGCAGTTGCCCAGCTCGAAGAACCGCCGCAGCCATTCACCCTGAGAGCGGTTCGGCTGGTCGAATACATCGCCGGACGGAATGCTCGCCTTGTCCATTGGGCGCCCGTCCTTATCGACAAAACGAGCCCGGCCAAAGCAGGCGCCTACCTGTGGGTTATCCCGAAGGAACTGAACCTGGACAGCCAGCTTGTCGCTGTCGCACCAGTAATCGTCCGAGTTGAGCAGTGCGATGAACTCGCCCGAAGCACGCTGGATCAGTTCATTGGTGACGACACCGGCGCCGCGGTTGACTTCATTGGGATAGAACCTGATCCGCTCGTCCTTGATGGACGCAACCACGTCCCGCGTGTTGTCGGCAGAGCCGTCATCAGAGATGAGGAACTCGAAATCCACACCGGCCTGCCCAAGGACACTCTGGATCGCCTCGGCCACAAAAGGAGCGTGATTATAGGTCGCCATGATCACGGAAACTGTAGGGGAACTCATACCGACCGACTCCGTTTCACAACTCTGACAATAAGATTTTTAAGCGCAACAGGCATGAGCGCCTTGATCACGACAATCAGGATCGGCGGCATGAAGTTGAGCAACGTCGGCACGGCACGAATGACCGGCTGACTGACCGTCTCGGCCACGTGTCCGATCTGCGACGCGGTAATGACGTGGCGCAGACGACTGGCAAGCAGTTCAAAGTCCTCATGGAAAACGCCGTCGGTCAGTTCATCGTACGCAGGCAACACATCGAGCTGGGCCTTGAGCTTTTCCACGTGAGGTGTTTGCGTCCAGACGCCGGCGGTGTGCAGACGATAGACAGACATGGGCTCCTGTAGAAAACCGATCACGCTGGTGCGTGCCAGTACGATATTGGTAATCCAGTCGTAGGATTTGATATCGAACAAGGCGTCCGGCAGCCTGGCAAACGCCGAGCGGCGATACATGCAAGTGGAAAAATTGCCGATGATGTTGTCGGCAATCAGCTCTCTGGCGGTGATGAACCGGTGCCCGGTGGAAACAGGCACCCGCGGGGTAAGCTGTGCGCGGTCTTCTTCGTAGACAAAGTAGTTGACCCCGCACACGTCGGATTCCCAATGTTCCGAGAGGAATGTTGCCTGGCGACTCAACTTGTGCGGAC
The DNA here is from genome assembly GCF_002112855.1 of Pseudomonas sp. B40(2017). Lineage (NCBI taxonomy): Bacteria > Pseudomonadati > Pseudomonadota > Gammaproteobacteria > Pseudomonadales > Pseudomonadaceae > Pseudomonas > Pseudomonas sp. B40(2017). The sequence continues at coordinate 578,525 of NZ_NEIT01000004.1, read as the reverse complement.
TGACCCAGTAATCGTCGCCTTCAAGCACTGCCACGTATTCATTGGAACAGGCATTGAAGCCGCGTTTATAGTTTTTGGTTATACCGAGGTTTTCGCTGTAATCCAGATACTTGAATGTAAAGCGACTGTCGATTCCTTCATATTCCCTGATGATGGAAAGCGTACTGTCCGTCGATTTGTCATCCGCGACCACCAGTTCTATCGGCCCGTCGAAAACCTGCCCGAACAAGGCATTCAACGCCTGACGGATATGGTTTTCATGGTTGTAGGAAACCAGTAGAACCGAGAGAGCAACCTTTTCCTTAAGCACTTACCGAACCCTCTGCAGCTGCTGGTTTCTTCGGAACATAGATTTGCGCCTCACCATCAATGACCAGTTGGTCCTTGACCGTGCAGTAGGTACGGAACGTGACAATTCTCTTGCGCACGTTGACGTCTTTGACACAGACGATGGCAACGACGGTGTCCTGCAGATAGACCGGCGCCTTGAACACCAGATTCTGCGAGACATACACACAACCCGGACCCGGCAATCGGGTGCCGAACAATGCGGAAAAGAACCCGGCGGAAAACAGCCCGTGAGCAATACGCGCCTTGAACCGCGAGTCCTTCGCGTACTCGTCGCTCATGTGCACCGGGTTATTGTCTCCGGACAACCCGGCATAGGCTTTCACATCGGCGTCCGTGATGGTCTGGGAATAGGAAACCTGCATCCCGACTTCAATCTGCTCGATGGAGAGCCCGCTCAGAAAATCATTCAGTGTTGTCATTTGCGCAGCGCCTCGCGCAGAGGCCGCGCGGGGTTGCCGATGACCGTGTCGCCTGGCGCGACACTCTTTGTCACCACGGCCCCCATCCCGACAATGGCCCCACGCCCGATCGTCAAGGGCCGCTTGGACGTGCCTTGCTTGATCACGGCGCCAGTACCGATGTAGGCATGATCTTCGATGACGACATTGCCGTTACATTTGACGCCGGGGGCAAAGGTCACGAAGTCGCCGACCATACAGTCGTGCGCCACATAGGAATAGAGGTTGGCGTGGAAATGTTTGCCGATCTTCGCGTTCGATGTCACGGTCACGAACGGGGACAGCACCGCCCCCTCACCGATTTCATTGGCATCGAGGATCACGACGTTTTGAGCAATCACGGAAAAAGGCATCGCGCCCTGGTCTTCGCACAGCCGGGCGATACGTTCCCTGACATCGGAAGCACCAATGGCGATACTGAAATAACGCTCCCCGGGCAGCGCCAGGAACGCGTCCATGCTCACCACCGGAAAACCGTTGACCGTTTCGGCCGAACCCTCGCCCTCAACAACGAAAAACAGCTCCGCGTCACCGCTTGCAAGCGATGCTGAAAGAGAAGCACGCGCCAGGGGAATGACCTCTCTGCCATACCCCCCTGCACCGATGATTCCGTAATACTTTTTCATCAAAATCTCCTGATCCGAAAATTCACTCAATACCTGACAGAGCGCTTGATGAGTCGGCAGATCATGTCGATCTCTTCCCGCGACAGGGTGTGGTAGAGCGGCAGGCAAATGATGCGGCGGGAAACATCCTCCGAGATCGGAGAACTTTGCCCCTCGACGTACGGAAGCTCGGAAAGCGACGGGTAAAAATAGCGCCTAGGATAAATATTGTGGAGGTTGAGCACTTCCATGACAGCCAGAAGCACCTTTTCACTTTCGAAGATCACCGGAAAGTAGGAATTATTGTATTGCGTATCCGGTGCAATCTTCTGGAACTCGACAGGCAGGTCAGTCAGGTTCTCTTTGTAGTAGTCGCAGAGTTCCTTGCGCTTCTCCAGGATCTCTTCGACGTACTTCAGATTCGTCAGCCCCATGGCAGCGTGAACTTCCGAGTTCTTGCCATTGACGCCGACGCCACCGAAATCAGTCAACGAGGTATGGCCGAAGTTTCTCTTCATGGCCATGCTTTTCAGGATTTCAGGATCGGAAGTAACGACCGCGCCACCTTCGATGGTGTGAAAAAGCTTGGTTGCATGAAAGCTGCAGGTTGCAATATCGCCGTAGGCCAGCAGGGAACGCCCTTTATGGGTCGTGCCAAAGGCGTGAGCGGCATCGTAGATGACTTTCAAGCCATGCTTTTTGGCCACCGCATCAATCGCTTCGACATCGCAGGGGTTGCCGAATACATGGGTAGCCAGAATGGCCGTGGTTCGCGGAGTGATCGCTTGTTCGATTTTCGCCGGATCGATATTCAGCGTGTCCTGGCAGATATCCACCATGATCGGCGTGCAATTTTCCCAGACGATGCTGGACGTCGTGGCAACGTAGCTGAAAGGCGTGGTGATGATTTCACCTTTCAGTTCCAGAGCTCGAATTGCGATTTGCAGGGCAATGGTACCGTTACTCAGAAACAGCAGATGATCGACGTCGAGCTTTTCCTTGAGCTTCAATTCAAGCTCGTTAACCAATGGTCCATTGTTGGTGAACCATTCACGGCCCCAAACCCCTCGCAGGTACTTTTCATACTCGTCGAAAGGAGGAACAAACGGCTTGGTAACAGTAATATTCATGCGCGCCCCGAAATCGAAACTTATTGTGCAGTTCTGTTAAAGAAAGATTTGATGCGTCCACACCAGGACGTCTGACAGGCCTGCAGCTCCGCCCTGGCCTCATCGAGTTGCGACTTGAGCGCTTCGTTCACCTGCACTTGAGCCGCAAGCGATTGGGAGATGCTCGCAACTTCCGCAACTCTTGCATCGGCATTGCCGGCCTGTTGCTGAACGAGCGCTTGCTGGGCAAGCAACTCCGCTTCGACCTCGCGGATGCGCGCGGACTGAACTTCGATGAACTCCGCGCGTGCAGCAGACTCCAGCGCCGTTTTCACCGAAGCGTGTTCATTGGCCTGTACGCTGCCGGCGCCGCTTGAAAGCCAGGTCGCTTCATTTTCAGTGACAGCGGAAAAATCGACGTCCACGTCAACGGCCGAAGACTTGCGTGCCTCGACAATCAGTTCGTTGTGAAACGGACGGGACTCAAGGCCGGAAAAGACCTCATCGGCACTCTTGCGATACGACTGAAAGACAATGGACTTGAATCCGGCCTCACCAATCGCCCGGGTCATCTCTTCCGCATCGTAGACAAACTGATGCCCCCAGGAACGCATTCCTTCGTTCATCATCTGGCATCGCGAATTCGGTTGCCAGAGATCACCCCACTCGTTCTTGCTGTCCGAAAAGTAGGAGTGGGTCAGAAAGCGCAGGTTGGGCGTGGTGATACGAATCGCGCCACCAGGCGTCAGTACCCGAAAGCATTCTTTCAGGAACGCTACGGCCTGTTCCCGAGTGACATGTTCAATGAAATGCTCGTTGAAAATATGGCTGACCGAGGAATCCGCAAACGGCAACGGCTCAGTGAGATCGAGCAATCGATCGGCCGTGGGGGAGTCAAGATCGATATTGATCCAGCCGGGGAATGTGACCGAGCCACATCCGAGGTGAAGTTTCTGATCAGTCTGTGCCATTTTTGATTTCTCGCATGCTTACCTTGTTACTCCAGTACGCGGCTCCGTAAATCTGTGGATGTCCCGCGCTGGAAAGTGAGAACTTCGTCGAAATGGGAACAAAGTCCGCCACGACGACCTCACCGATATTCAGATTCACCGGTTCTGCGAGCATGGAAGAAACAGAGTAGTGCCCTTCTCTCAGATGCGCGGTAAACCTCCATTCAATCACATGAACACTGCCGGCCTCGACATCGACCAGATGCCGGTTACCTTCGATACCGGTATCGGAGTAGATGATGTCCTGTCCATTCTTGTCACGGATGTGGTAAGCCAGGCCAAGGCTGGGAACAGATTTGTGGACCTGCACCACCTGGCGCAGCACCACCGTCTGCCCGAAGTCCACCACGTCGATCATCTGACCGCTTTCGTTCAGCAACGCTACGTTGATGAACTCGGCAACACCGTTCTGTATCCGCTGAAAACTGGCCATGGACTGGAATGACTCGACCCCATCGGTATATTCCGACGCCACTGCCGCAGTCTGCTTGACAGCTTCCTCGGGGCCTCGGTCCACACGCTGGCTTTCGATCAGGGCAGAGTAATACTTTTCCACTGCCGTGTTCACATCGCCCAGATACTGACTTCGCCCTGATTCGAGCAACAGGGCCCGGCTGCAAAGTGACTTGACTGAGGCGGTGTCATGGCTGACGAACAGGACCGTCGAGCCAGCCGCGATGATCCCCTGGATCATTTTTGCGCACTTGGCCTGGAAGTAGGCGTCGCCGACCGACAACGCTTCATCGACGATCAGGATGTCCGGTTCCACGTGAATCGCCACCGAGAACGCAAGGCGCACCATCATCCCGCTGGAATAGGTTTTGACAGGCTGCTCGATAAAGCTGCCAATGTCCGCGAACTCGACGATTCTGTCGTAGCGGGCGTCTGTTTCCTCGGTGCTCAAACCCAGCACCGCAGCATTCATGTAGATGTTTTCGCGCCCGGTGAACTCGGGGTTGAACCCTGAACCCAGCTCCAGAAGCGCGGCGATACGACCATGGGTCTGTACACTGCCGCTGGTGGGATTGAGCGTGCCGCAAATCATCTGCAACAGCGTGGACTTGCCACTGCCGTTACGCCCGATGATACCGACTGTCTCACCCTTCCTGATTTCAAAGGAAACGTCGTTGAGTGCCCAGAACTCTCGATAGAATTTGCGGCCCTTCACCAGGAATTGCTTCAAACGATCGTGGGGCTGGTCGTAAATCTGATAACACTTGCTCAGATTTTCAACCTTGATCGCAATATCCGAATCAGAGGACATCGGCAAACCCCTTGCGTGTTTTCTGGAACCAGGCAAAGCCTAACCACATGACCAACAGCCCTATAAGGAAATAGATACCGATAATTGAAAAATCCGGAGCACGGCCAAAAAACAGTACGTCCCGGGCCTGCTCGATGACAGGCGTCAACGGATTGAGCATCAGTACCGGCCGATATGCCTCAGGCAACGCACTCGCCGGATAGAAAATAGGCGACAGAAACATCAGTACGGAAGTGAGGATACCGATGAACTGCGCGATATCCCGCAAATAGACTCCCAGAGACGCCAATCCCCAGGAAAGCCCCATCATCACCAATACCAGGGGCATGACCACCAGGGGCAGATACAGAGCCGTCAGGTGTGGCACACCGAAGAAAATCAGGTAGGCCAGCATCCACACACCCAGGCTGATCAACGCATGGAACATGGCTGCGCCGAGGCTTACCCAAGGAAGAATTTCCAGGGGATACACCACCTTTTTCACATAGTTGGCATTGGACACGATAAGGCCCGGCGCCCGGTTGATGCATTCCGCAAAAAGGCTGAATACCATCAGACCGGCGAACAGGATCAGGGCAAACTCGGTTTTCGAATCGCTGCCACCGCTCCAGCGCGCCTTGAATACAACACTGAACACAAATGTGTAGACAGCCAGCATGAAGACCGGGTTGAAAAACGACCAGAGCACACCCAGAACCGATCCACGATAGCGCCCCAGTACCTCCCGCTTGATAGATGCCCTTATCAATGTCCGGTTACGAACCAGACTGGCAACCATTTCACGCGGTAATGTAGAAAAATCTTGCATCAGGCAATGGCCTCTGAATTGACACCAAACTTACGCTGGACCGCACTGCCCGTCATACTAAACATCTTCCATTCTTTGAATACAAAAACGAACGACAAAAAACGGGACAATCACAACAACGCCGCCCTATTGATTGCAGTCCATGGCCACGAAATAGTATCTAAAGTTTTACAGTTCGAAAGTTTCTCGAAATATGAAAAACCCATGCCTTCAATATCAATGAGAGGCATGAGATTTGTTGAATCCGAACATCCGCGCAATCCTGTGCAAATATAAAAAACAGCGCCCTGACCCCAGCCAGAAATGCCCGCCGAGGATACCGTAAAACGCCATCGAAGAACACCGCCGCACCGGCTGGGGTTCCACCAACGGGGCGCCCTGCAATGACGCTTACAGGCCGGATTCAGATATCACTCGCAACGCGTTCTTTACTCATACCCGCACGCTCAAGGGTCGAGGCGACGCTGCTGATAGATCCAGTCGACAATTTCTCCATCAGGCGCATAGCCACTGACGGTTTCGCGCAAAATCTGCCGAACGCGGGAGTAGTCGTCCTTTTCGACCGCGGCCAGCAATTCCGACAGCCGAACCTTGAGCGCCTCCCAGGGAATGAGGTCCTCGTTGGCACTCATGATCATGGGGTGTGGCGTCGCCGAAACATTGTCACCGATCAGGAGTTCTTCATAGAGTTTTTCCCCTGGTCGCAACCCGGTGAATTCGATTGCAATATCGCCGTGCACATTCTTTTCCGAACGCACACTGAGCCCGGACAGGTGAATCATCTTTTCAGCGAGCTCGACAATTTTGACCGGCTCTCCCATGTCCAGCACAAATACATCCCCCCCCTGCCCCATGGAGCCGGCCTGGATCACCAACTGCGCAGCTTCCGGGATCGTCATGAAATAGCGGGTGATCTTGGGATGAGTGACCGTCAGCGGACCGCCGGATTTGATCTGGCTATGGAACAGCGGAATCACCGACCCCGACGAACCCAGCACATTTCCGAAACGCACCATGGTGAATCGCGTCTTGTTGACGCGAGACACATTGGCCTTGTCGCCGAACAGTACAGGGGCCAGCTCACGACTCAGCGCCTGCAGGGTCAGCTCGGCAAGTCGCTTGGTGCTGCCCATGACATTGGTGGGGCGTACAGCCTTGTCGGTGGAAATCAGAACAAAGTTGGAAACACCTGCCTGCAATGCTGCCTGCGCCGTATTGAGGGTGCCGATCACGTTATTGAGCACACCTTCGGCAATATTGTGTTCAACCATGGGCACGTGTTTATAGGCGGCCGCGTGATAGACAGTGTCCACACCCCACGTCTTCATGACATCCAGGAGCTTGTGGGGATGTCGGATGGAACCGAGAATCGGCAGTAGACGAATGGAGACAGACTCGCGCGCGATGCGCTGCTCAAGCTCGGACAGGATGCTGTAAAGATTGAACTCACTGTGATCGAACAGCAGAAGCGTAATCGGCCCCAGCAGAAAGATTTGCCGGCAGAGTTCCGAACCGATTGACCCGCCCGCGCCTGTCACCATCACCACTTTGCCAGTAATGCAATGAGCCAGCAGATCGGACTGGGCCGGCACCGAGTCGCGCCCCAGCAGGTCCGCGATGTCGACTTCCTGAATGTCATCGACCTTCACCCGGCCGCTGGCGAGGTCGGTAAAGCTTGGAACACTGCGAATATGCAGAGGAAATCCTTCCAGCAGGTTGAGGATTTCCCGGCGACGGGCACGGGTCGATGAAGGCAGCGCCAGGAGAATTTCCTGTGCTCCCGTCACGTCGATCATTTGCTGAATGTGCTTGGGCTTATAGACCTGCAGGCCAGAAATAGCCCGATCAGCGATACTCGCATCATCATCGATGAATGCCACCGGGCGCATCACCCGCCCCATTCGCAGCGCCGCGACCAGCTGATTACCGGCGACTCCGGCACCATAGATCGCCACCTTGGTCAGGCCATCGTCGCGACTGGTGAACGGTACGTGCTGGGCTGCGGTGAACCAGTCACCCATGAAATACTGACGCATGCACAGGCGCAATCCGCCAATGATCACCAGACTGAGCCACCAGTAATTGAAAATGATGGATCTGGGGACAACACTTTCATGATTGCTGTACCAGTAGACAACTACCGCGAGTATCAGTGAAGAAAGGCTGACCGCCTTGATGATGGCAATTAGTGCATCATTGCCGAAGTAGCGCATGACCGCGCGATACATGCCAAATCGAATAAACAGCGGGATTGCAACAAGCGGGGCACAGACGAAAAGCCAGGCGTGCACTTTGATGGGGTTGTACATGTCATCGATTCCGAGGCGAACGATGAATGCCAGCCACAGCGCCCCCCAGACGAGAACAACGTCGGTGGCCACCTGCAGCAGTCGTTTTTGACGACGCGGCAAACCCAGCAGAAATGCTCGCATTTTATCCATTGAATCGCCCGATCACCGTCCCACTCCATGAACTATAAACCAACCGGCATTGTATCCTCCTTCAACCAGAGAATACGACTGCCAAGTGACCGGCCGGCGCCCGCGTTACGCCATCTGCGCCCTGACCGCTCGTCAGCACCCCGGCGCGTCTGTTAAGCTGCAACCCTTTACCGGCGCTCGACGCCTGCTGCTCCGCGACCCCTCCCGATATCAAAGTCAGCCATTACCGCCTTTTTCTTTCCGTCATATCTTCATGTCGAATCGCTGCATGATCAGGGAGCCAGAGATCAAATTCATGGACAAGCCGAACCAAGAATCAAACCCTGAAACACAGCACTCTTCAGCACCCGGTACGCTTGATCAAAACAACAAGAAAATTGCAATTCTGGTGTGTACCTATAACGGCGCGCGCTTTCTAAAAGAGCAACTCGATTCATTTATTGAACAGTCCCATCAGAACTGGGCAATCTACGTCTCGGATGACGGTTCGTCTGACGAAACACTGGATATATTGAAAGACTACCAACTTCGACTGGGCAATGAGCGACTGGTCATTCTGCAGGGACCTCGAAAGGGGTTTGCCAGAAACTTTCTGTCGCTTGTGAAAAACCCTTCAATCATTGCCGACTATTTCTGTTTCAGCGACCAAGACGATATATGGTTTAAAAACAAACTTAGCCGAAGTCTCGACTTGCTGCCTGAAGAAGGGAATACCCCCGCCCTGTACTGCTCTCGAACTGCACTGGTCAATTCAAGCCTCGAGCCTATCGGCTATTCACCTCTGTTTCTGCGAACGCCTTGCTTCGAGAACGCACTGGTTCAAAGCATCGCCGGCGCCAACACAATGCTGATCAATAATGCGGCCCGCGCACTTTTGCTGCGAGTAGCCGATGACGCTCCGGTCGTCGCACATGACTGGCTGACCTACCTGCTGGTCACCGGCTGCGGCGGACGGGTAATCTACGACCCGACCCCCTCTCTCCATTACCGTCAGCATGAAGGGAATCTGATCGGCGCCAACGCCGACCTGAAAAACCAGATCCTGCGACTGCGCAAAATGTTCACGGGACGCTTCAGCCAGTGGAGTACCCAGAACCTCAGTATCCTGCATACCGTTCGCGACCGGTTGACCGACAGAAACAGGCAGGTACTGGAGCTGTTCGAAACCGCTCGACGCAGCAGCCTGCCGGCACGGCTTTACCGGATGCGGAAAAGCGGAGTCCACCGCCAGACACTCAAAGGCAACATCAGCCTGATCGTCGCTACGCTGATGAACAAGATCTAAGCGGACGACTGACGGGCCCGCGCCCGTCAGTACGGCGATTTACGCTGCCAGGCCAGCCCTGTACTTCCAGGCGATAAATGCCAGCGGCACATAGGCGATCATACAGCCCAGAACACCTGGCACAACGCCGGTTCCAGCCAGCAACGCCCATGGCAACAACCAGACCACGTTGATCACCACCACAGCCGATGTAACGGCCAGATGACTCGAAGTGCGTTGCGCGGCATGCTGATAGGCATGACTACGGTGAGCCTGATACACCTTGTCGCCCCTTAGCAACCGCCGGACCAGCGTCCAGGTAGCATCGACAATGAAAACACCCAACAGAATCAACCAACTCCACAGCAGCTCCGGCTTCTCCCACGCCGCTTGAAGCGCCATGACTCCCAGCACCATGCCGAGAAACCCGCTACCCGCATCCCCCATGAAGATCCGCGCAGGCGGGAAATTCCAGCAAAGAAAACCGGCGACAGCCGCAGCCAGAACCAGCGCGCCCCCGATCAAGTCGGGATGGCCGCACCATGCGTAAACCACGCAGACCGCCAGACAGACACTGATGGCTTCAGCACTGGCCAGGCCGTCAATGCCATCCATGAAATTATAGAGATTGAGCATCCACACCAGATAGATCACGGCAAGCAGCTCGCCAAGCAATCGCAGGTCAACCAGCGCTCCAAACAATGAGACAGGCGCCAGCCCCTTGATCCAGAACAACGCCCAGCCGGCAGCAATAAAGTGCCCAAGCAGACGCCAACGGGCAGCGATATGTCCGTGATCATCGGCAAAGCCAATCACCGCGACCAGCAATCCGGCGCCCAGAATACCGATCATCGCGGCCTGCTCGAAAAGCCCTGCCGAGACCAGCAGCGGCAAAGCCAGGGCAAATGCCACCACAATCGCAACACCGCCTCCCCTGGGCGTTGGAATCGAATGGGAACTGCGCTCATTCGGCACATCCATCAGGCTTCTGGCCAGCGCGTAACGCCGCAAGACCAGCGTCAACCCCCAGGACAGGAGAAAAACGACAAGCAAAATACTCCAGAAAATCATCTGTTCTTGGTATCCAGGTAGTAGTCAGCGGTCTGGCGCAATGCCCTCTCCACCCTAGAGGGAGGTGTCCAACCCAACACCTCTCGGGTATGCCTGATATCGACTTGCAAAGAGCCACAGAGCCTCTGAGCCAACGCTCCTTTTCCAAGCAACCTGGCAGGCCATGTCAGCAATCCCGCAGGGAACGGCACCAGTGCCGCTTTTTTCCCGAGCGCACGCGCCATGCCTTTCAAGAGCGTAGTCGTCGACAGATCCTCGCCATCACTGACAAGAAACACCTGCCCCGCAGCCCCCGGGTGATCGATACAGGTCACCACGAGATCGACAAGATTAGTGAGCGAAACCAGACTTCGACAATTATCGATCGCACCAAACGGCAACGGCACGCCTTTATCGAGCCAGCGCATCATGCTGAGAAAGTTTGCCCGGACTCCCGGCCCGTACACCAGCGGCGGCCGGATGACGACCACTTCCATGCCGGTCTCCTGAGCGAGCTTTTGCAAGGCAAGTTCCGCCTCCAGCTTGGAAACGCCATACGGGTCTTTCGGCATGGGCCGATCCAGCGCAGTGAATGGCCGATCAGGCTCGGTCTGCTCGCCATTAACCTTGATACTGCTAATGAAAATGAACCGTTTGACGCCTGCCGCCGCTGCCTTCTGCGCCAGCTGGACGGTGCCATCGACATTCACCCGCCGATATTCCTCCAGCGGATCAGAGGCCGAGTCGTCCATCACGTGCACCCGCGCAGCAGCATGCACAATGACGTCAATGCCGTTCATCTCGGGAAGCGCAGTTTGATCGCCGAGCTCCAGCGACACAATCGGACACAAGCCCTTGAGACGCGTCTCGCCCCTGGCGGCAGCCACCGGAACCACTCGCCGATCAAGCAGCAACCTGAAAACCACCGCCTCACCGACAAATCCTCGGGCGCCGGTTACCAACACTCTTGGCACGTTCATTCAGCCTTGTTTCCAACCAGCGCGGTCAGCCAGCACACGATGAAAAAGAACAACTTGTCCCTGCCCCTGCGCCGGCACTTGCAGGCACTCAGGGACAGCTTCAGTAACTGCCAGCGTCGCAAATCCTGCCAGCCACGAACGAAGGGATCCTGCTCCTTTCCCACCAGCAAGGCGATCAGTCGAGCCTGGGAAAACCACCAACCGTTGTGGATCTTCTTGTACCGGACAACCAATGAACCGAGCCCGGTGTTGGCCCCGACCTGATTGCGCTCATGCTGCCGGTATTGCAGGGTTGAATCAGGATCGATCACCCATGAATACCGATGACTACGGGCAAATGCGTAGCAATACCAGTCATGCAGACTGACCTCCTGCAACGCCTGCCAGTTGGCAACCATCGACGCCTTGATTGCACCTGCCAATGACCGAGTGAAAACATAAGTGCAGCCAGGGCCGGCAGCCTCGAACAGATAATCCCATTCGACTTGAGCCTGAGCCTTGTCCAGCAAGTGAGTGCGACCATCAGGCCAGAAAGCCGACACATTGCTCGAGTAGGCATCCGCACTCTGCCGGTGCAACAAACGGCAGGCACGCTCCAGCTTGTCGAGACGCCATACGTCGTCCTGATCGGCGAAAGCGACATAATCGTAGGCGCCCAGCTCGACATCACGCATCAAACGAAAGAAATTGCGCGATGCTCCTCCGAAACGCCCTGCCGACGGCAACAGAACGACATTCGAATGCCGAGCGGCGAACGATGCGCACCAGGATTCGGTGCCATCACTGGAGGGATCGACGCTGATGTGAATAGTCACATCAACGCCTGTCTGAGAAAGGATCGAGCAAAGTTGCTCCTCGATCCATTGCATGCCGTTGTAGGCCGCCAGCAACACGGCAACTTTAGGAGGGTTTACTGGCATGCCTATCCTGCTTACCGGTTGAACGCAGCATTGAAAGGAAAACGACTTTCCAATCAGTCAGCAGGTGAATCCAGCAGTTTCTGCAGGTATTGCCCGTATCCGGTTTTCTTCAACGCGTCGGCCTGAGCGGACAGCTGCTCGGCAGTGATCCAGCCATTGTGATAGGCGATCTCTTCGAGACATGCCACTTTCAAGCCCTGACGCTGCTCGATCGTATGAACGAAGTGACTGGCCTCAAGCAGCGAGTCATGCGTACCGGTGTCGAGCCACGCAAAACCACGACCCAACATCTCCACCTTTAGCGTCTTCTGCTCGAGATAGGCACGGTTGACGTCGGTGATTTCCAGCTCTCCGCGCTCCGATGGCTTGATGCCCTTGGCGATCTTGACCACATCGTTGTCGTAGAAGTACAAGCCGGTAACAGCGTAGTTGGACTTCGGCTTCAGCGGTTTCTCTTCAATACTCAGCGCCTGGCCCGTCTTGTCGAACTCGACAACACCGAAACGCTCCGGATCGGAAACGTGATAGCCAAACACGGTGGCACCGGATGCCTGGGCACTGGCAGAACGCAGATTGTCCGAGAAGTGCTGACCGTAAAAGATGTTGTCGCCCAGAATCAGGCAGCAAGGGTCCTTGCCGATGAACTCTTCGCCGATGATGAACGCCTGCGCCAGACCATCCGGAGAAGGCTGTTCGGCATAGCTCAACTTGATACCGTACAGGCTGCCGTCACCCAGCAGCTTCTTGAAGCATGGCAGATCTTCCGGCGTGGAGATAATCAGGATTTCACGCATGCCGGCCAGCATCAGTACCGACAACGGATAGAAGATCATCGGCTTGTCGTAAATCGGCAACATCTGCTTGGAAACACCAAGGGTCAACGGATGCAGACGAGTGCCCGAGCCGCCAGCGAGGATGATGCCTTTACGATTTGTCGTGGTCATTTATTCAGAACTTCCATAAGCATTCGGGTTACACCACTTTGCCAATCCGGCAAGTGTAGAGAAAAATTGTCACGCAGCTTCCGGGTATTCAATCGCGAATTCCGGGGACGACGCGCAGGCGTCGGATAAGCTGTCGTTTCAATCGGATTGATCGACATCACCGCCAGCGTCTCGCCATGCGCTTTCGCCACTTCGACAACATGTCGGGCATAGCCATGCCATGACACCTCACCCGCCGCCGCCAGGTGATAGACGCCTGCCAGATCCGGGCGCTGCAACACCTGACGAATGGCGTGTGCAGTGACATCGGCGATCAGATCCGCACCGGTCGGCGCGCCGATCTGATCGTCGATCACACTCAGTGTTTCACGCTCTCTCGCCAGGCGAAGCATGGTCTTGGCGAAGTTGTTGCCGCGAGCACTGTAGATCCAGCTCGCACGAAAAATCAGGTACTTGCAGCCGGACGCGACGACTGCCTCTTCGCCTGCAAACTTGCTGGCGCCGTAGTGATTGACCGGAGCAACCACATCGCCCTCCAGCCAAGGCACCGTGCCCTCTCCGCTGAAAACGTAGTCGGTTGAATAGTGAACCAGCCATGCACCCAGGATGGACGCCTCCTCGGCAATGACCTGAACCGCCTTGACGTTCACCAGATCCACCAGCTCGCACTCAGACTCGGATTCGGCCTTGTCTACGGCAGTGTAGGCGGCCGCATTGACAATCACATCCGGCTTGACGGAGCGAATGGTCGCGCGCAGGCCGTCCAGATCGGCGAGATCACCGCACAATCCATCTACCGTGTGACGATCAAGGGACAACAGCTCGCCCAGTGGCGCCAGGGAGCGTTGCAGCTCCCAGCCCACCTGGCCATTTTTTCCTAGAAGGAGGATTCTCATGCCTTTGTCGAACGACCTGCGTAGTTCTGGTCAATCCACTGTTGGTAGCTGCCGCTCTTCACGTGAGCGACCCACTCAGTATTGCTCAAATACCACTCGACCGTTTTCCGGATTCCACTGTCAAAGGTCTCCTCGGGCGTCCAGCCCAGCTCACGCTGGATTTTACTGGCGTCGATCGCGTAACGCTGATCGTGTCCCGGACGATCCTGAACATAGGTGATCAGGCTGGCATGCGGACGGTGAGCGGAGTCAGGACGCAGTTCGTCAAGCAGGGCGCAAAGGGTATTCACCACTTCGATGTTCTGCTTTTCGTTGTGGCCGCCAATGTTATAGGTCTCGCCGATAACGCCCTCGGTCACGACCTTGTACAGGGCGCGCGCGTGATCTTCGACGTAAAGCCAGTCACGCACCTGGTTACCCTTGCCGTAAACAGGCAGCGGCTTGCCTTCCAGCGCGTTGAGAATGATCAACGGGATCAGTTTCTCGGGGAAGTGACAAGGGCCGTAGTTGTTCGAGCAGTTGGTAACGAGCGTTGGCAGGCCGTAGGTACGAGCCCAGGCGCGAACCAGGTGGTCGGAGCTGGCCTTGCTGGCCGAGTAAGGCGAACTTGGCTGATACGGTGTGGTTTCCGTGAAGAGATCTTCGGGACCTTCAAGGTCTCCGTAAACTTCGTCAGTGGAGATATGGTGAAAACGGAAAGCGGCCTTGCGCTTTTCATCGAGGGCCGCCCAATAGTGACGGGCCGCTTCGAGAAGGACGTAAGTGCCGATGATGTTGGTCTGGATAAACTCGGACGGGCCGGAAATGGAACGATCGACGTGGGATTCGGCCGCCAGGTGCATGATGGCATCTGGCTGATGTTCACGCAGAACACGGTCGATCTGATCACGATCACAGATATCGACTCGCTCGAATGCGTAACGCGGATCCAGGCTGACTTCGGCGAGCGACTCAAGGTTGCCGGCATAGGTGAGCTTATCGACATTGACAACGGAGTCGGTGGTATTGGAAATGATGTGTCGGATGACTGCCGAACCGATAAAACCTGCACCGCCGGTGACTAGAATTTTCACGCGAAACCATACCCTTGAGTTACTGAGAGGACCGCCAACCGGGCCCTGCCTGATCCATGAATGCAAAAGCCATCAACTTTGCGGAGGCTTTCGATAGAAACAGCCTGCACCGACAGGGATAACCACCATCGGAACGGCGTAGCATTTTACAGTTTACCGGAAGATTTACTAATGGATATGGACAAGCTGCTGTGCAATTTCATACACACGTCTGAAGGGCATCGACCTTAAACAGGTCGCTTGCGTGAACCACGCGGCACGAGACGTAGAATACCCCTTATAAGCGGGCCAAGTATCATGCCCACCAGCAATGCCAGCACCACAATCAAAGAGACAGGCAACTGGGGCCCCGCCCATCCCAGAAACAGCAACGAGACCGATTGTTGATTCTCAAGGACAAATGCCAGCAGCATCAGGATCAATAACAGGAAAAATACAAAGAACCCTACACGCTTGAAGTTACGCATGACCGACGCTCCGAAATCTCGACGAAATCAAAGCTCGCCCTCCTCTTCCTCGTTTACGCGGTCCCGCAACTCCTTGCCCGGCTTGAAATGTGGGACGAATTTACCGTCAAGACTGACGGATTGCCCGGTTTTAGGGTTCCGACCAACACGCGGCGCGCGATAGTGCAGGGAGAAGCTACCAAACCCGCGGATCTCTATGCGATCACCGGTAGCAAGGCATTGGGACATTTGCTCAAGCATGGTCTTGATGGCCAACTCCACATCTTTGGATGAGAGCAGCCCTTGATGGGTGACAATTCGTTCGATCAACTCCGACTTCGTCATGTTTTTCCCTTCTTTTTCAAGCAGCTAGGTAAGCGCTACAAAGGGTTTTAGCATGCGCTGAAGATTTTGAACAGCCTGAGTATTGACGAACGCACAAGTTCAACTTTATGGACCCCGGAGCCGCACCGATTGCCAGCCCGACGCCGAAGAACGCCAAACCCGTCCCAGCAGGATTTTTCACGGTTTGCAGACCACAAACATCGTTCGTGTCAGGTATCCGGCCGGGTTCCAGCCGAACGGATAGTCCTCGGCGTCCTCTTTGGAATCGCTGGACCTGGCCACAACCTTGTACCCCCTTGACGGACACTCGCGAGCCGCCCGCTTTTCGCATTTTCCCCAGCTGGAACCAAGTCCTGAACAATCGATGCGTACGCCGGTTTCGCCACGAACGACATGGGTTTTACTGTTGGTTGTACAGCCCGCCAGGATCAGCAACATCGCAACAACAATAAACCTGTTCATCCCCCTCCCTACCTCTGACATAACCAACACCCTGCAAGGGCAACTCGGATCCGCCCCGTCCTGAAAAGACCGCACGGAACGGAAGTTGGTTTCCTTTATATGCGCCTGCCGCCCGGGGAAACCTGTTCCACCTCAAGCAGAACGGGACGCACTCCTCACCAGCAAGACGATGGATCAGCCGGCCAACCCCCTTAAAACCTTACCCCATTCTTGTTACAAAATAATTCAACGAGCACTTCCGAACACCAGAAAAGCACAACCGGCACGAAGCAAACCTGCCGCCACGCCTGCGCGCAATGCAATCCGTTTCCAAACGCGAGTCGATACCAATCGGATCCCAACGATGGTCTCGACCGAAATAAATGGTTATCATCGCCGCGCCAAGCGTAGGAAAAATCCGTACGCACCCTTGGAAAAAGTCACGAATACAGTGATGAAAACCGACTTGCCCCCCCCAAGAAAAACGCTGATGTTTTACCTTTGCATGCAGGCAACTCACGAAGTTTTTCAATGCCTCGGCAGCTCGCATGCTGAGGATGGGCCTAACAACGCATACATGTTTCTGACGTTGCGAGGCCAGCAGAGCCAATACAAAAAAGACGTTCACCTGTGAGAAGACTTTTCTCCAGCTTTAACTGGAGTCGAGACATGGAGTTCACATATTTGCTTGCACCGCGACACTCAGCTTGACCGGATTCACCCTCAAAAAAATTGCGATCTGGTGTCGATGTCACCGCATTG
This sequence comes from Pseudomonas sp. B40(2017), assembly GCF_002112855.1. Classification (NCBI taxonomy): domain Bacteria; kingdom Pseudomonadati; phylum Pseudomonadota; class Gammaproteobacteria; order Pseudomonadales; family Pseudomonadaceae; genus Pseudomonas; species Pseudomonas sp. B40(2017). The sequence goes on along the minus strand of NZ_NEIT01000004.1, from coordinate 561,358 downwards.
ATCCAGGTCCATACGCCCAACTCTTGCACAACCTCGATCGGTAAGTAAGGCACCCCCAGTTTGTAGCCTGATCTACCTATAAGGACATTCCATGTCGATTCAGCTGTTTGTACCAAAATTCCGTATTGATGAATGCCTCGCCGCCATTCGCGAATGCCTCGAAAAAGGCTGGACCGGTCTCGGCTTCAAGACCGCGACCATGGAAGAGGAATGGAAAACCTATACCGGTTTGCCAAATGCCCACTTCCTGAGCTCCAACACCGTTGGCCTGCACCTGGCCGTCGAACTGTACAAGACCAAGTTCGGCTGGAGCGATGAAGATGAAGTCATCACCACGCCACTGACCTTCATCTCGACCAACCACGCCATTCTGTATGCGGGCATGAAGCCAGTATTCGCAGACGTCGACGAGTCGTTGTGCCTCGACCCGGAAAGTGTGATCGAGCGCATCACGCCGAAAACCAAGGCTCTGATCTTCGTTGGCATCGGTGGCAACATCGGCCAGTACCAGAAAATCGTCGAGATCTGCAAAGAGCACGACATCAAACTGATCCTCGATGCGGCCCACATGGCAGGCACTCGCGTCAACGGCAAGCATGTCGGTCAAGAAGCCGACTGTGTCGTGTTCAGCTTCCAGGCTGTGAAAAACCTGCCGACCGCTGACTCCGGCATGATCTGCTTCAAGAGTAAAGAAGACGACGAGCGGGTTCGCAAGCTGAGCTGGCTGGGCATCAACAAAGACACCTTCGCTCGCACCGCCGCACAAGGCGCGTACAAGTGGATGTACGACGTTGAAGAGCTGGGCTACAAATATCACGGCAACTCGATCATGGCTGCCATGGGTCTGGTTCAACTCAAGTATCTGGACCTGGACAACGCCTATCGTCGTCAACTGGCCAGCTGGTACCGTGAGAACCTGGCCGGCCAGACAAAGATCGGCATCGTCAACGTAACACCAGGTTGCGAGTCTTCGACCCACCTGCTGCAGATCCGCGTCAAGGATCGCGATGCTCTGATGCTGGCGCTGAACGAGCACCAGATCTACCCAGGCGTGCACTACCGCGACAACACCGAGTACTCGATGTATTCGTTCGGTGCCGGCACCTGTCCGAATGCAGCCAAGGCCAGCCAGGAAATCCTGTCGCTGCCGATGCACCTGGGCCTGACCCGTGCCGACGTCGACACCGTGTGCGAACTGCTGATCCGCTACGCAAAATGAAGCGCTCACTCCCCTCGTTTGATGAAGGCGCAATGCGCCTTCGCCTGATCGAAGAGAGTGACCTGCACGAGACCTTGTCCTGGAGAAACCGGGACGAGGCGCGTGTCTGGTTCAAAACTTCGACGCCTCTCACTTACGAGCAGCATGCCAACTGGTTCCATCAGCGCTATCAGCCGAGCGAAACCGACTTTCTGTTTGTCGTCGAAGCAGACGGCAAGCTGGTCGGCCAAGCCTCGGTCTACGGCATCGACTGGCAGAACCGCACCGCTGAAGTCGGTCGTTTTCTGGTTGACGCCGATCAGGCGGGTCGCGGCCATATCGGTCGCGCCTGTGGCGTACTGCTGGATATCTGCTGGCACACGCTCAATCTGGACTATGTCTTTCTCGAAGTCATCGAGACCAACGAACGTGCCATTCACCTCTACCGCAAACACGGTTTCAGTGAAGAGCAGCGTTACGACGGCCTCATCAGAATGGGCCTTCGAAAAAAACAGGCGAGAACTGAATGACGAGTGTCACGAGGCTGTTTATCGATAGCACGCGCGCATTGAAAATGTGGCGCGTCTGGACTTACCTGGGCGTTCAGGACATCAAGGCAAAATTTCACCGGTCATTCTTCGGTCCCCTGTGGATCGTGCTGACGACCGGTTTTTTTGTGACCGGTGTCGGGCTCATCTACGGTCTGCTGTTCGGCCAACCCGTTCACGAGTTTCTGCCCTACCTGGCCTGCGGTTTCGCCCTTTGGGGCTTTATCGTGGCATCGATCACCGATGCCAGCGCCACGTTCGTCAGGGCCGAGGGCTACATAAAACAGTTCTCCTATCCAAAGCAGATTTACCTGCTGAGGACGCTGATCTCGAGCGTGATCGTATTGCTGATCGGCATTGCCGTCGTGATCCCCGTGCAACTGTTCTTCAACGAGATCACCCCGCTCGGCTGGCTGTACGCTCTTCCGGGGCTGGCCCTGCTGATCATGGCGGCATTGGGTCATATCGCGATCAGCGCCTATCTCGGCGCACGTTTTCGCGACTTCCCCCATGCCATGGCCGTCATGCTGCAGATGATGTTCTTCATCACGCCGATCATGTTCCCGATCAAACTGCTCCATGAGAAAGGGCTTGGGTTCATCTACCAGTTCAACCCGCTCTATTACCTCATCGACGTGGTGCGACACCCCATCATTCAGGGTGAACTGGCCCTGCCGGAAAACTACCTGTACGCCGGTGCGTATGTACTGGCCACCTGGGTAGCCGCTTTGCTTGTCGCCTACAAGCTTGATTCTCGCGTGGTTTTCCTCTTATGACTCGTGCATCGCTGATTCTGAAAAACGTCGACATCACCTTCGAAGGTGCACTCAGCAGTGAAGAGGGACTGAAAAGCTGGCTCAAGCGCAAGTTGCTGACGCGCAATGTCGATACGGCCACCAACTACCGTATCGAAGCGCTCAAAGGCATCAACCTGGAAATCAACCATGGTGAGCGTGTCGGGCTGATCGGGCTCAATGGCGCCGGCAAGAGCACCCTGCTCAAAGTCATGGCGGACATTTATCCGCCCACCGCAGGATCGGTTTCGATCAAAGGGCACGTCTGCCCGATGTTCGAGTTCGCCACCGGTTTCGAGATGAATCAGTCGGGCTGGGACAACATCCGTATTCGCGGACTGTTGCTGGGCATGTCCGCCGATGCCATCGAAGAAAAGCTGCCGGAAATCGCCGCGTTCACTGAGCTCGGCGACTTTCTCGACTACCCGGTACGCACTTACTCCTCCGGGATGTTCATTCGGCTGGCATTTGCCGTGTCGACCAGCATCAACCCGGAAATCCTGCTGATCGACGAAGTCATGGGCGCCGGCGACATTTCCTTCGCCGAGAAAGCCAAACGGCGCATGTTCGAGTTTATGGAACAGGGAAAAATCCTGGTGTTCACCACCCATAACTTCAACCTGTTGAATGACTTCTGCACCCGCACGGTTTGGCTGCATAAAGGCCAGATTGTCGCGGATGGCCCGACCGACGAAATCGTCAAGCGTTACAACGAAGAACACACCAACGCTCAATAACAAATCACAACCTTTTCCGGCCAAGATTTACAGCTAGGATAGCGAGCCAACATGACGACCCCCTATAACTTAAAGAACATTCAAGCCCTGCGGTGGCTTGCTGCACTGCTGGTTTTCATTCAACACGCAGTGTACTTCTCCGGACAAATCAATAACGATTCCCTGCAAGGCTTCTTGCGACTGAGCTTCGGTGCGATCGGCGTCTTCGTATTTTTCATCATTTCCGGCTTCGTCATCGCCTTACAGACAGACAAGAAACCAAGCCTGTTCGCTGCGCATCGACTCGCGCGCATCTACCCGGCCTTTTTCATTGCCGCCATTGCTGCCTCGCTGATTTTCCTTGTTTTCTCCAGTTACCGTCCTGTTTTGAACAGCGGCACGCTTTCGATGCTGCTGATTCCGGTCGGCTCGCTGAACGGGACGTTCCAGATCCCGTACTGGACATTGATCTACGAAGTATTTTTCTACGCGCTGGTGTTCCTGGCGATGATTGCCTTCAAGGCCAGACCACAACTGTTGAACATTGCCATGTTTGCCTGGTTGCTGGTCATCCTTGGGTTTGCCAATGCAGGCATCAAGACCAGTGTCGCCATGCCGACATTGAGTGAAATCGTTATTTCGACGCTGAACATTTACTTCATCGTCGGTTTCTTCCTGTCGCGCCTGCTTTTCCAGCCGACAAACAGGGTTGCCTATGCTGCTCTCTTCGTCATGGCATTGGAGGCGGTATATTTTCCTGAACTGCGCTATACCGCCATCATCTGCACAATGGGCGCCGTCGCTATCCTGGCACTGATCAGACTGCCAGCACTTCCTGCATTTCTCATCAAACTGGGCGACTACTCCTACGGCATCTACCTGATGCACATGCCGGTTATCTATTGCCTGTTCCTGGCCCTCAAACCTCACGGTGTGGAGCTCTACACCTCGATTGCGATCATGACCGTGATTGCATTGCCGGCAGCCTTTCTGTTCGGCAAGTTCGAGTACTGGCTCTATCAGACCAAAATTCGTCCGGCCGTAGATAAACTTCTGACTCGCCAAAGCGCGCTTCATCAGAACCAGCCCCTGGAACAGCCATGAAATTTAGTGATTTCTCCTCTGACCTGAAGATTCATGCCAGTTCCAAGGCGCCGTCGAAACCGAAGGTCACGGTGATTCTGCCGACCTATTCCCGCGGCCACGGGCCGCTGCAGGAATCCATCGACAGTGTATTGGCACAAAGTTACCGAAACTTTGAACTGATCATTGTCGACGACGGTTCACGGGACGGCTCTGCGGCCGTCCTGCAGGAGTACCTGAAGAAAGATCCGCGCATCATTGTTCATTCGTACCACAAGAACAGCGGCCTGCCGGCATTGCGCGTCAACCAGGCGGCGCTGCGGGCGAAAGGCAAATACATTGCCTACCAGTTCGACGACGACATGTGGACCGAGCACAGCCTGCAAGTACGTGTCGAGCAACTGGAAAAGTGCACCAGACCTGCAGTGGCCTATGCCAACGCCAGCGTCGACATCGCCCTCGCCGACGGGTCGATCACCACCCGCAAGCTGGGCGGACCGTTCAACTACGGCCTGTTGATGAACGGCAACTACATTGCCAACAACACGGTCATGCACCACAAGTCCCTGTTTGATATTGCAGGCATGTATGACTCGCATGTCATGATGCGCCGCTACTCGGACTATGACCTGTGGTTGCGATTCGCCAAACACGCCGACTTTATCTGGGTCGACGAAGTGACGTCACATGTACGGGCCAACCTGGTCGATTCGCTGGGCAAGGAAATTCCACTGTTCTTCGCGCGGTACAGAAAGAGCCTGGCGATACCACGCGATCACTTGCTGACCCCTGCAAAAATCAACGACTACGACGTCATCGATCTCTCGCAATTTGCCGATACGTTCACCGATGCGGAAATCGTTGAATACCGGCGCATGGAAGCCGCGCCGTTCCTGACCAAGTTCAATGATTACTGCAGCGACTCCGAAATGGCGGTCGCGGCGGCCGCTCGAGGACGCAAGCTGCACTTGTTGACCGTGAAACCGGACTATTCGACATCGGTGGATGTCACGATCCACAACTTCACGCAACTGGCAGAACAGCGGGCGATCACCAGCACTTTCGTCAAGGAAAACGACCTGCCGGTCATCGATCTGGCGGGCGTGGATGTGACCGTGCTCTATCGCACTGTCGGCGTTGCCGGCAGCCAGTTCGTCAAGAACCAGAAAGGCAAGATGCCTTTGGCCTACTTGATGGACGACAACATGCTGCACTTCCATGAAGTCGGCCCCCAACACAGCTTTCTTGCGCCTGGCACACCGACCTATCAGAACATCGCGCAGCAGATCCAGTCGGTCGACACGTGCATCGGTTACAGCGATGCAATCAATGAAGATCTGCGCGAGCTCAACAGTAAAACAGTTCGGCTCAATACCAACATTCATGCCCGGTTCGTGCAGAAACGCACCTACAGCCGCGGCAAGCGCCTGAAAGTAGCGATCATGTCCGGCGCCGTTCGCGAGGATATTCTGCGCGAGCTCTGGCAAGCGCTTGCGAACTTCGCCAGCGCCCACGCCAACGCGGTGGAGTTTCACTTCTGGGGTCTGGATCCGGAGAAATTCGGCGCACTGGAATGCCCGGTTTTCTTCAAACCGTTCACCCACGTCTACGAAAGCTATATTCGCGACCTGAGCGAAACCAGCTTCGACATCGCACTGGTTCCCCTGGACTTCAGCACCCGTGCCGCGCGCAGCAAAAGCCCGGTCAAATTGCTGGAGTCGGTCGCAGCCGGCGCCATCGGCATCTTCACCGATGCCGTGCCCTACTCCGACATTCCAGATGCCTGTTGTGTGAAGGTCGAAAACACGGTCGAGGCCTGGGAACAGGCGCTGAATCATTGCTACGAAATGGGCCAGCAAAAGCGTGACCAGATGCTGGAAAATGCCCGGGAACTGGTGCTTTCACGCTATACCACCGAGTCGCAGTTCTACGACTTCCTCGCCAGCTGCGAAGCCGTTCGCCTGCATTCCAGACTGGGTGACAAAGCCATTGCCTATGCTTTCCACGAAACAGCGCTGGGCGGCGCCACGCTGCACCTGATCCGGCACGCCAGCCTCGTGGCTTCGCTGGGTTTCCGCGTCGTCGGCATCGTTCCGCAGGATGCGACCTACGGCCCGATCTTCAAGGCGCGCTGGGACGCCGCAACAAATGGGGCGTGCCTGCTCGAAGAGCAATGGCCTTCGGGGTATATCGACAGTCCGCAACCGCAGCGTCCGTTTCAGCCGCAGGATGAGGCGGCAGCAAGGCATCTGTCCAATTGCCTCGAGCCGGAAAGAATCGGTTTCCTGCACTTTGCGACATGGTCACCGACCATGAGCCTGCTCGCCAAACAACTGGGCATTCCCTGCAGCGCCAGTGTCCACCAGTTTTATGAGGGCGCCGGCAACTCCATCGTTCACTTTGCCGACTCGATCCACTGCTCCTCGCTGACTCATGGCTTCAAATGGTCGAGCCTGTCGAAAAGTCCGGCCCGGCGTATCGTCTGCCCGGTCGCAGACGATTACTTCACCAGTTTCGCTACCAATCGCGCCCGTGCAGCCAAGAGCGGCAATGCCCTGCGAATTCTTGTCTCCGGCACGCTGCAGCCGCGAAAGAACCAACTCGGTGCAATTCAGGCGGCAATCCTGCTCAACGATGCCGGATTCGATGTTTCGCTGGACCTGATCGGCTACACGGTATTTCACAATCAATACCTGGCCGAGTGCACTTCATTAATTGAAGCCAGCCAATATAAAGATAAATTCATCATTCATGGTTTTATCGATGATCCAAAACCGTTTTATGATAAGTGCGACTTGTTGTTGATATCGGCTACCGATGAGTCCATGCCTCAAACCATGTTGCAGGCGATGGCCATGGGTATACCCGTTGTTTCAACAATTGTCGGCGGCGTAGGGGAAATCATCAAACATCGCTACAGCGGCTTCCTCGCCCAGGACGACAGTCCAGAGGCCATGGCAGCAGCCGTATCGCAGTACATCCGGTTGTCACAATTGCAGCGTCTGGAGATCATCGATCGTGCGCAGCGATCCATGAAATTCCTTGCCCGCCCGACCTACGTCCGCTCCGAACTGGTGGATCTGTACAACCAGGCATTCGAGGAATTCGCCCGGCACCGCAAAGCTGCACAAAAGCCCGGCGACGACACGTCCAGGACCTCGGCGTCTTCGTATGAACAGATGCTGCTTGCAACTCTGAACACCACCCGCAGTCAGATCAGCCAATTAAGCAGAGCGCTGGATAAATGACATTAGAGAATGAAGTGGTGAACGTTGACCTGGGTTGCGGGAAACGCAAGCAGGAAGGATTTTTCGGCATCGATCGTTTCCCGATGCCGGAAGTCGATATGCTGGCCGATATCGATCTCGGCATTCCGCTGCAAGATGATTCGGTCGATATGTTGTTCTCGTCGCACTTCCTGGAACATGCCCGGGATCTGATGTTCACCATGCGCGAAATCTATCGCGTCTGTAAGCATGGGGCACAGGTATGCATTATCGCCCCCTATAACGAACAGAAACTGAATATCGCCAACCCTTACCACATCACGATTTTCAACGAGCACACGCCTCGCTTCTGGACTGACCACACGGAAACACCGGTGGATGAAGCGGACTATGCGGACCCGGTAAAGCGCCCCTGGGGACTTTCAAAGTCAGACAACTCCAATCCCGGTCTCGATATTCGACTGATCAACATGGAGTTCTTCTACTTCCCCGAGTACCTGCATCTACCGCTCGAGCAAAAGAGAAAGTTTCGTAACGAGCGATTCAACGTATGTGACCAGATCATGTACCAGTTGATCGTTTGGAAAGGTGATGAATGCTCGCCTGGCGTCAGCTACGAAGATCACGTCAGCGCATTCAAACCTTATGAACCTCATTACATCAGGCACCTCAAGATGCACGAGCAAAACGAAATCATCCAGAAGTTCACTCAGTCGGAAGCCGCTCTTCGTCAGCGAATCGAGGGCCTGAAAACCGAACTGGCACAAGTGACGAACGCGGCACAGGCCGCGGCGGCAGAACAATCGACAGCGGCCGCAGCTGCCCAGGCAATGGCAGCACAAGCCGCTGCGGCGGCCTCGGCGATCACCACCGATGCGCTGCTGGAACGGCGCATCAACGAGCTGACCGAGGATCGTGCACTGACCGACCGCCTGCTGCATGAAGCCCGTGCCGACAACCACCAGTTGCGGTTGCAGGTGATGAGTGCCTATGAAAAGGCTGAAGCCCTCTCGGCGCAGATCCACGAAGGCAAGACCCGGTTGATGAAGTCTCAACTGGAACAGGAACAGCTGAGCGACCAGATCACCCGCCTGAGCGAACAGAACGCCAAACTTGAAAGCGACAATGTCGACGCCTTGCTGCTCGTCAATGAACTGCATGAACGCCTGGCAGAAGCCCAGTCCAATACCTCGGCGGCTCATCAGGCCCTGCTGGATCAGACGCAGGAAAACAAGGAGCTGCGCTCACGCCTGGAAGTGTCGGCCATTGCCAATGCCAAAATTGCTCTGGTCAAAGCCGAACTCGTTGCAGCCAACGGCATCATCGACTGGTATCGCGCCAAGGAGGAAACCTGGAACATCGAACAGCATCGCCTCCAGCAGGACGTAATCAACGCCCAGCAGGCGACGAAGAAAGCAGCGCTGACTCAATCGCCTCTCGCCCAGGAAGTGCAACATCTGAACCTGGCACTCAGCACTGCGCAGAGCCAGGCCAGTCAATCGCGCCACGAAGCCTTGCAGGTCATTGACAGTCTTCAATCGGAAGTCCGGGAGTATCGCTCCTCGCGCTCCCTGCAGCTGGTGTCGCTGTACAAGAGCAAAAGCTCGCTGTGGAATTCGATTTCCCCGGCCTTCACGCCGCTCAGAACCTTTACGGAAAAACACCTGCTCAAGACTTCTCGGCCCGTGCTGACACTCGGCGATGACTTGCGCAACGTTCCTTATCGCGAATACCTGATGCCGCTTCGTCAGGAGAATCTCGGCGGCGTGTTGCTCGCGGTTCGACCGTTGATGCGCGGACAACTGGGCCTGCTGGGCGTAGAGATCGTCTCCAGCAATGACGAAGTTGTCGCCCATGTCGTTCTGCCTCTCGCCGACATCGATCCCGAGGTGCCGACTCGATTCGAACTTCCGACAGCCGCCAACCTGGACGCCAATTGGTATCTGCGTGTCTTCGTCAGGGACTCCGATGTACCGGTTGCCCTTTATGAAGTAAGCCAGTATTCCATCATGAAAAAGCGCACCAAATACTTCCCGTTTGCTGCTCTCCAGTAATGGTCAAAGGTCGCAGCTTGATGAAGGGAAAAATAGATATCCTGATGGTTATCGAAGGCGAGATAGCAACGACTCATTTGATTGAGCACATGCTGTCCGCCTGTCGATCCTATGGTGTTGTCTACCGGAAGAAGTTTCTGTCCGAACTGACGATAGCGGATATTCGCAAAACCACTATTCCACTGTTCGTGCGCAGCGGCGATCCTTCCCTGCGACTGTGGATCGAGAAACTGCAGAACGCCAATCATCCTTACATTTACTACATCGATGACAACTTCTGGAAAATCGAAGGCGACTCACCGATCGCCAAGTATTACCAGCACCCATTGATTCGGCACACACTGGAAATCGCCGTTTCAAGCGCTCACAGAGTACTGACGAATTCTGACTTGCTTGCGGAATTTTTATTTCAGTTCAATGAAAAGATCGAAATACTGCCTTCGTTCTTCGATTTTTCCTTGTTGCAGCCCACCCGAAAGATCGAGCTTGACGAACTGCGAATAGGTTTTGCCGGCAGCCCTTCGAGGGCTGACGATCTGGATATTATCAAGCCTGTCATATCCCCTCTTCTTCAAGCCTACCCGCAGGTCGTTTTCGAGTTTATCGGTGCCGCGCCAAACGATCTTGAGCTCAACGATCGCATTCGCTTCTTCCCCCACACTGCGGACTATGCGGGCTTCCTGCATTTCAAGCAGGAGCGCCAATGGTCGATAGGCCTCGCGCCACTCATCGACAATGCCTCGAATCGCTGCAAGACCAATAACAAGTATAGGGAATACTCGGCATGCGGCCTGCCAGGTGTCTATTCGGACATGCCGCCCTATCAACGATCAATCGCCCAGGGTGAAACCGGGGTTCTTTCGCCCAATACCTCCGACGCGTGGTATTCGGCGATCAGCCGATTGATTGAAGACAAGACGCTGCGAGAAAGCATCGCAGCAAAAGCCTACGACGATGTTTTCAAAAAACACTCGGTCGCCCACGTGGCGACCATATGGTCCGAGCACTTCGTTCAAGTTCATCAGCACATGAAACGCCGCAAGATCAGTCCGTTGCGAACCAACCGACTCAGATCCTACGTCATGACGCGCTTTCTTCAATTCGAATCGCTTTGGGTACGCGCAGCAACCGTGTACTCCCAAGGCGGAATACGTTTGCTGGTACACAAACTGATCAATCGGATCAAATTCGCCTTCTCACGCAGTGATTCTCTTTAATCAGCCCCTTGATAGCGGCCCCGAATTTATCAGGATGTAAATTATGCGAGTTACAGTTTTCGGCACCGGGTATGTCGGACTCGTCACGGGCGCTTGCCTTGCAGATGTTGGACATGACGTGATGTGTGTCGACGTCGATAACGCGAAAATCGAGAGCCTGAAGCAGGGCATCATCCCGATTTACGAACCGGGCCTGGACGCACTGGTGGCACAGAACCAGCGCGAGGGCCGCCTGCACTTTACAACCGACGCCAGGCAAGCCGTGGACTTCGGTCAATTGCAAATGATCGCGGTGGGCACCCCACCCAACGAGGATGGTTCTGCCGACCTGCAGCATGTGCTGGCCGTCGCTCGCACCATCGGCGAGTACATGACCGAGCACAAAGTGATCGTGAACAAATCGACGGTTCCGGTAGGCACTGCCGACAAAGTCAGCCAGACCGTCGACGCGATCCTGCAGGCCAGAAACGCCGGGCTCGACTTCGATGTCTGCTCCAATCCCGAGTTTCTCAAGGAAGGCTCGGCCATCGAGGATTTTGCCAAAGGTGCCCGTATTATCGTCGGGACCGAATCCGAAACGGTCAAAGCAGTCATGCGCGACTGCTACGCACCTTATAGCCGCAACCACGACAAATTGATTTTCATGGATGTGCGTGCCGCCGAACTGACGAAGTATGCGGCCAATGCGATGCTGGCCACCAAGATCAGCTTCATGAACGAAATCGCACAGATGGCAGAGCGGCTGGGGGCCGATATCGAACAGGTCCGACTGGGTATCGGCTCCGATCCACGCATCGGTTTCCAGTTCATTTACCCCGGTTGTGGATACGGCGGCTCATGCTTCCCGAAAGACGTTCAGGCGCTCGCCCGCACGGCCCAGGAAATCGGTTATGAGGCGCAACTGTTGAACGCCGTCGAGGCCGTCAACAACCGCCAGAAGAACGTGATGTTCGAGAAGCTGTCCCTCGCCTTCGATCATGATCTGAAGAACAAGACCATCGCCGTCTGGGGCCTGTCTTTCAAACCCAACACTGACGACATGCGCGCAGCGCCCAGTCGCAATCTGATCGAAGCAATCTGGGCGGCAGGCGGCAAAGTCCAGGCATTCGACCCGGCCGCCATGAGCGAGGCCACGCGCATTTACGGAGCACGCGACGATCTGCAACTGGCAGCCAACCGTGAAATGGCACTGGAAGGCGCCGATGCCCTGGTAATTTGCACAGAATGGAAACAATTTCGCACTGTCGACTTCAAGAAGCTGAAAACCTGCCTTAATTACCCGGTACTGGTCGACGGGCGTAACCTGTTTGACCCTGCAGCAGCCAAGGAGGCAGGGTTCATGTACTACGCAATCGGTCGCGCTGACTCGCTCATGCCCGTTCTGCACCCTTAAGGAGCTGTCCCATGAAGATACTCGTGACTGGCGCAGCCGGTTTTATCGGCTTTCATGTCAGCCAGGCGCTGCTTGCCCGCGGCGATGAAGTCGTTGGCATCGATAATCTGAACGACTATTACGAAGTGGCTCTCAAGGATGCTCGCCTCGCGCAATTGACGCCGCAGGAGGGCTTCCGATTTATCCGCATGGATATCGGTGACCGGGCTGCGATGGCGCAATTGTTCGAGACAGAAGGCTTTGAAAAAGTTGTCCATCTCGCGGCACAAGCCGGCGTGCGGTACTCGCTGGAGAATCCCCACGCGTATGCAGACAGCAACCTTACAGGCTTCTTGAACGTTCTCGAGGGCTGTCGACAAACTCACGTCAAACACTTGGTATACGCCTCGTCCAGCTCAGTGTACGGCGCCAACGAGAGCATGCCCTTCGCCGTGCAAGACAACGTTGACCATCCCGTGTCGCTGTATGCCGCCACGAAGAAAGCCAACGAACTGATGGCGCATTCGTACAGTCATCTCTATCGGTTGCCGACTACCGGATTGCGCTTTTTCACGGTCTACGGCCCTTGGGGCCGGCCTGACATGTCGCCGTTCCTGTTCGTGCGGGCAATCCTTGAAGGCAAACCGCTGAAGGTTTTCAATTACGGAAAGCATCGCCGAGACTTCACGTATATCGACGACATCGTCGACGGTGTCATACGGGTCCTGGACCATGTAGCTGCACCGAACCCCCAATGGTCAGGACTCAAGCCGGATCCGGCCTCCAGTGCAGCGCCCTGGAGGCTTTACAACATTGGCAACAGTCAACCGGTCGAATTGCTGGACTACATCAACCACATCGAACAAGCACTCGGCAAAACCACTCATAAAGAGCTCCTGCCGTTGCAGCCGGGCGATGTGGAACACACCTATGCCGATGTCGAGCAGTTGAAGATCGATACCGGGTATGCGCCCAGCACGCCGATTGAAAGCGGGATACAGCGCTTTGTGAACTGGTACAAGGACTTCTACAAAGTCAGCTGATACGCTGACCGTTCAACCATCAAACGACGCCGGATCTTGTGATCCGGCGTTTTTTTTAACGAATTTCAGGCACAAAAAAGGGCGACCGAAGTCGCCCTTTTTAATGATCAGACAGAACTCAGTTCTGTTTGGCCATTGCTTGACGCAGCAGTGCAGCCATAGTGGTGTCAGCTGCTTCGCCTTCCGGAGCGGTTTTCAGGCTCTGGATGGCTTCTTTCTCTTCAGCATCGTCTTTCGATTTGATCGACAGCTGAATTACGCGGCTCTTACGATCAACGCTGATGATCTTGGCTTCTACTTGCTGGCCTTCTTTCAGAACGTTGCGCGCGTCTTCAACGCGGTCACGGCTGATTTCGGAGGCTTTCAGAGTCGCTTCGATATCGTCGGCCAGAACGATGATGGCGCCTTTGGCGTCAACTTCTTTCACGGTGCCAGTAACGATTGCGCCTTTGTCGTTAACCGAGACGTACTCGGAGAACGGATCGCTTTCCAGTTGCTTGATACCCAGGGAGATACGCTCACGCTCCGGGTCAACCGACAGGATAACGGTGTCCAGCTCGTCGCCCTTCTTGAAACGACGTACGGCTTCTTCGCCCACTTCGTTCCAGGAGATGTCGGACAGGTGAACCAGACCGTCGATGCCGCCGTCCAGACCAATGAAGATACCGAAATCGGTGATCGACTTGATGGTGCCGGAGATCTTGTCGCCCTTGTTGAACTGGCCAGAGAAGTCTTCCCATGGGTTCGACTTGCACTGCTTGATGCCCAGGGAGATACGACGACGCTCTTCGTCGATGTCCAGAACCATGACTTCCACTTCGTCGCCGACTTGTACGACTTTCGAAGGGTGGATGTTCTTGTTGGTCCAGTCCATTTCCGAAACGTGTACCAGACCTTCAACGCCTTCTTCCAGCTCAGCGAAGCAGCCGTAGTCGGTCAGGTTGGTTACACGAGCGGTAACGCGAGTGCCTTCTGGGTAACGGGCTTTGATAGCAACCCATGGATCTTCGCCCAGTTGTTTCAGACCCAGGGAAACACGATTGCGCTCGCGATCGTATTTCAGAACCTTGACGTCGATCTCGTCGCCAACATTGACGATTTCGGAAGGGTGCTTGATACGCTTCCACGCCATGTCGGTGATGTGCAGCAGGCCGTCCACGCCACCCAGATCGACGAATGCGCCGTAATCGGTGAGGTTTTTGACGATACCTTTGACTTGTTGGCCTTCCTGCAGGGATTCCAGCAGAGCTTCACGCTCGGCGGAGTTCTCGGCTTCCAGGACGCTGCGACGGGAAACGACAACGTTGTTGCGCTTCTGGTCCAGCTTGATGACCTTGAATTCCAGCTCTTTGCCTTCCAGGTGCGTGGTGTCGCGCACTGGACGGACGTCAACCAGGGAACCTGGCAGGAACGCACGGATGCCGTTAACGTCGACAGTGAAGCCGCCTTTAACCTTACCGTTGATAACGCCCTTGACCACTTCCTCAGCTGCGAAGGCTGCTTCCAGAACGATCCAGCATTCAGCGCGCTTGGCTTTTTCACGGGACAGCTTGGTTTCACCGAAACCGTCTTCAACCGAGTCCAGCGCAACGTGAACTTCGTCACCGACGTTGATGTTCAGTTCGCCAGCGTCGTTGTAGAACTGCTCCAGCGGGATCAGTGCTTCGGACTTCAAGCCAGCGTGAACGGTTACCCAGCGAGCCTGGTAATCGATATCAACGATAACACCGGTGATGATGGAGCCTGCCTGAAGGTTCAGGGTCTTTAGGCTTTCTTCAAAGAGTTCCGCAAAGCTTTCGCTCATTTTAATTCCTGTTGATTAGGGCGAAAAATACGCCCATCTCCACATCCCAGACAATGTGGGTTAGTTTCATTTAAAAGAAGCGCCCCAGGACTATGACTGGTCCCCTGCGGCCTTCTTGGTCACCCGGCGATATCGCGAATGGCGATCTCGCTCATGATGCGTTCAAGCACCTGATCGATGGACAACTCCGTGGAATCCAGCTGTATGGCGTCAGCCGCCGGCTTGAGCGGGGCCACCGCTCGCTGGGTATCACGCTCGTCGCGCGCACGGATCTCATCTAGCAGACTCGACAGACTAACACCCTCGACTTTGCCCTTCAACTGCAAATATCGGCGGCGCGCCCGCTCCTCGGCGCTGGCGGTCAGGAAAATCTTCAAGGGTGCATTCGGAAAAACCACCGTACCCATGTCGCGACCATCGGCCACCAGACCCGGCGACTCCTGGAAAGCACGCTGGCGCTGCAGCAGCGCCTCGCGCACGGCAGGCAACGCTGCCACCTGGGAAGCGCCGGAACCGACGCTTTCAGTGCGGATGACATCGCTGACTTCGTCACCTTCCAGAATGATGCGTTGCAGCTGACCGTCGGTCGCCGCGATGAACTGCACATCCAGATGAGCCGCCAGTTTCTTCAGCAGCTCTTCATTGGTCAGGTCGACACCATGGTTGTGCGCAGCAAATGCCAGCAGGCGATACAGCGCACCGGAGTCCAGCAGGTTCCAGCCCAGACGCTTGGCCAGAATCCCGGCTACGGTGCCTTTGCCCGAGCCGCTTGGCCCATCGATGGTGATGACCGGTGCAATGTTGTTCACGACTGAGCCTCTTGCGCCACACGAATGCCGACCTGCGCGCAGAGCGCCAGGAAGTTCGGGAACGATGTCGCGACGTTGGCGCAGTCATGGATGCGGATCGGTGCCGTGGCGCGCAGTGAGGCCACGCTGAATGCCATCGCGATGCGGTGATCGCCATGACCATGCACTTCGCCGCCGCCGATCTGGCCGCCGTCGATGATGATGCCGTCCGGGGTCGGTTCGCACTTGACGCCCAGCGCCAGCAGACCGTCCGCCATGACCTGGATACGGTCCGATTCCTTGACCCGCAGCTCCTCGGCGCCGGTCAGCACGGTGCGCCCTTCGGCACAGGCCGCCGCCACGAACAGCACCGGAAATTCGTCGATGGCCAGTGGAACCAGCGCTTCTGGAATCTCGATACCCTTGAGTTTAGCTGCTCGCACACGCAGGTCGACAACCGGCTCGCCACCCACTTCACGCTGGTTTTCCAGAGTGATGTCGGCGCCCATCAGACGCAGGATGTCGATCACGCCGGTGCGGGTCGGGTTGATGCCGACGTGCTCGAGCACTAGCTCCGAGCCTTCAGCGATCGATGCGGCCACCAGGAAGAACGCCGACGACGAGATGTCGCCAGGCACTTCGATGTGGGTCGCGGTCAGCTTGCCACCAGACTCAACCGATGCCGTGGCACCGTTGACGCTCACCGGATAGCCAAAGCCGCGCAGCATACGCTCGGTGTGATCACGGGTCGGTGCCGGCTCGGTCACGGTGGTCTTGCCTTCGGCGTACAGACCCGCCAGCAGCAGGCAGGATTTAACCTGAGCACTGGCCATCGGCATGGTGTAGGTCAGGCCTTTAAGCTTGTGACCGCCACGAATGGTCATCGGTGGACGACCCTCGGCAGCGGTTTCGATCACGGCGCCCATTTCCCGCAGCGGGTTGGCGACGCGATTCATCGGGCGCTTGGACAACGAAGCGTCACCGGTCAGGGTGCTGTCGAAATCCTGCGCGGCCAGCAGGCCGGACAGCAGGCGCATCGAAGTGCCGGAGTTGCCCAGATAGATCGGGCCCGGCGCAGGCTTCAGGCCATGCAGGCCGACACCGTGGATGGTCACGCGGCCGTGATGCGGGCCTTCGATGACCACGCCCATGTCGCGGAACGCCTGCAAGGTCGCCAGGGCGTCTTCGCCCTCGAGGAAGCCTTCGACTTCGGTGACGCCTTCAGCCAGGGAACCGAGCATGATCGAACGGTGGGAAATCGATTTGTCACCCGGTACGCGAATCCGACCGGACAGGCGGCCACCAGGTTGAGCCAGGAAAATCAGATCGTTGGAATTCATAGCGTCCACATAGGCCCTGCGGGCCAGGATTTTACTGAAATGCTCGCGGGCAACCCGGGCGCGCGTGAAGACGCCCAACAATTGGTGCCCATCCCCTGCATCGACCGCGTCGCGCAAGGCGTCGAGGTCGCTGCGAAATGTATCGAGAGTGCGCAGGACAGCCTCGCGGTTGGCGAGAAAGATGTCATGCCACATGACCGGGTCGCTTCCGGCGATTCTTGTGAAATCACGGAAACCGCCCGCAGCGTAACGGAAGATCTCAAGGTTTTCATTGCGCTTGGCCAGCGAATCGACCAGACCGAAGGCCAGCAGGTGCGGCAGATGACTGGTTGCGGCCAGCACCTCATCGTGACGCTCGACCTGCATGTGCTCGACGTCGGCGCCCAGCTCGCGCCACAAGCGATCCACCACCGCCAGCGCATCCGGATCGGTCTGCTCCAGCGGGGTCAGAATCACTTTGTGACGGCGGAACAGCTCTGAGTTGGAGGCTTCAACCCCGCTCTGCTCGGAGCCGGCAATCGGATGCCCCGGCACGAAACGCGCCGGCATGCCGCCGAACGCCTCGGTCGCCGCACGCACCACATTGCCCTTGGCGCTGCCGACATCCGTGAGAATCGCCTGCCCCAGGTCCATGCCGGCCAGACGGGCCAGCACTTTTTCCATGGCCAGGATCGGCACCGCCAACTGAATCACGTCCGCGCCCTGGCAAGCCTTGACCAGATCGTCTTCGCAGCGATCCACCACACCCAACTCGACCGCCAGCTTGCGCGATTGCGGGTCGAGGTCGACCCCGACCACTTCGCGGCACACGCCACTTTCACGCAAGCCTTTGGCAAACGAACCACCGATCAACCCCAGACCGACCACCACCAGGCGCCCGATCATAGGTGCAGCAGATTGCAGCGCAGTGACATCACCCACGAGCCAGAACCTTACGCAGCGCTTCGAGGAAGCGGCTGTTTTCCGCCGGCAGACCGATGGTCACCCGCAGATGGTTCGGCATGCCGTAGTTGGCCACCGGACGCACGATCACGCCTTCGCGCAGCAGGCCCTGAAATACAGGAGCCGCCACCTGACCGAGGTCGACGCAGATAAAGTTGCCCTTGGATGGAATCCAGCTCAGACCCAGCTCACGAAAACCTGCTTCCAGCTGTTGCATGCCGGACTCATTGAGCTGCCGGCTCTGCGCCAGATATTCCTCGTCCTTCAGCGCCGCACACGCCGCCGCCAAGGCCAGGCTGTTGACGTTGAATGGCTGACGTACCCGGTTCAGCACGTCCGCCACCACCGGGGTAGACAGACCATAGCCAACGCGCAGCGCCGCCAGACCGTAAGCCTTGGAGAACGTGCGCGAGACCAGCAGATTCGGGTAAGCGGCGAGGAAATCCAGACCATCCGGCAGATCGCTGCCTTCGGCATATTCGATGTAGGCCTCGTCCAGCACCACCAGCACATGCTCCGGCACATCCTGCAGGAACTCGTCCAGCGCTTCGGCGCCGAACCAGGTACCGGTCGGGTTGTTCGGGTTGGCGATGAACACCACGCGAGTGTTGGCGTCGATCGCGGCCAGCATCGCCGGCAGGTCATGCCCCCAATCCTTGGCCGGAACGACCTTGGCCTGAGCGCCGACCGCCTGGGTCGCAATCGGGTAGACCGCGAACGCGTGCTCGCTGAACACCGCATTCAGGCCCGGCGCCAGATAGGCGCGCGCCACCAGCTCGAGAATGTCGTTGGAGCCATTGCCCAAAGTCACCTGATTCAGCTCGACACGGCACTGCTCGGCCAGCAGGGATTTCAAGGCAAAACCGTTGCCGTCCGGATAACGGGTCAGCTCGTCCAGCGCTTCGCGGATTGCGGCCAGCGCTTTCGGACTCGCGCCCAACGGATTTTCGTTGCTCGCCAGTTTGACAATGCTCGCCGGATCCAGGTCCAGTTCGCGAGCCAGCTCGTCCACGGGTTTACCCGGTACGTATGGCGAAAGTTGTTGCACGCCCGGCTGTGCCAGAGCGAGGAAGTTGCCACTCATTGCTACCACCCCTTAAAGAACTGCTTTCGGGTAGGAACCCAGCACCTTGAGTGCTACTGCTTCCTGACTGATCTTTTCCAGTACCCCCTTGATCAGCGGATCACGGTGATGGCCGACGAAGTCGATGAAGAACACGTAGGTCCATTTACCACTGCGCGACGGACGGGTTTCGATCCGGGTCAGGTCGATCCCGTTGTCATGGAACGGCACCAGCAGCTCATGGAGCGCGCCGGGCTTGTTGCTCATGGACACGATGATCGAAGTTTTGTCGTCGCCAGTCGGCGGCACTTCCTGGTTACCGATCATCAGGAAGCGCGTGGAGTTGTCCGGGCGATCCTCGATCTTCTCGGCCAGACGAGTCAGGCCGTACAGCCCGGCCGCCATGTCACCGGCGATCGCTGCCGAATTCCACTCACCCTTGACCCGCTTGGCCGCTTCGGCGTTGCTGGACACCGCCACGCGCTCGACATTCGGGTAATGGGCGTCCAGCCACTTGCGGCACTGCGCCAACGACTGGGCATGGGAATAGATGCGGCTGATGCTGTCGGTCTTGGTGTTTTCACCGACCAGCAGGTGGTGGTGAATCCGCAGCTCGACTTCGCCGCAGATCACCATGTCGTGCTCGAGGAAGCTGTCGAGGGTGTGGTTGACCGCGCCTTCGGTGGAGTTTTCCACCGGCACCACGCCAAAATTCACCGCACCGGCCGCCACTTCACGGAACACTTCGTCGATCGCCGCCATCGGCTTGCTGATCACTGCGTGCCCAAAGTGTTTCATGGCCGCCGCCTGGGTGAAGGTGCCTTCCGGACCGAGATAAGCCACTTTCAGCGGATTCTCGAGGGCCAGGCACGAAGACATGATTTCGCGGAACAAGCGCGCCATCTCTTCGTTGCCCAGCGGGCCCTTGTTGCGCTCCATCACGCGTTTGAGGACCTGCGCCTCACGCTCGGGACGGTAGAACACCGGCTGCTCGCCTTCGGCCAGACTGGCCATCTTGACCCGGGCAACTTCTTCTGCGCAGCGCGCGCGATCACTGATCAGCTGGAGAATCTTCTCGTCCAGATTATCGATGCGAACGCGCAGCGCCTTGAGCTCCTGCTCGGACATCAGGAATGCTCCTTCTCGAATTCGGCCATGTAGCCGACCAGCGCTTCGACGGCGTCCAGACCCAGGGCGTTGTAGATCGAGGCACGCATGCCGCCGACCGAACGATGGCCCTTGAGGTTGAGCAGGCCACGGGCGTCGGCGCCGGCCAAGAAGGCCTTGTCCAGACGCTCGTCAGCCAGACGGAACGGCACGTTCATCCACGAGCGGGCGTTGGTGCTGATCGGGTTGGTATAGAAGTCGCTGTTGTCGATGAAGCCGTACAGGCGATCTTTCTTCGCCTTGTTGCGCTGCTCCATCGCGGCGACACCGCCCTGCTCCTTCAGCCACTCGAACACCAGGCCCGAGAGGTACCAGGAATAGGTGGCCGGAGTGTTGTACATCGAACCGTTGTCGGCCGAGACCTTGTAGTCGAGCATGGTCGGGCACGAACTGCGAGCGCGGCCCAGCAGGTCTTCACGAACGATCACTACGACCAGACCGCTCGGGCCGATGTTCTTCTGGGCGCCGGCGTAGATCAGGCCGTACTGCGACACATCGATCGGACGCGAGAGGATATCGGAGGACATGTCGACCACCAGCGGAACGTCACCGGCCTCGGGAACCCAGTCGAACTGCAGGCCGCCAATGGTTTCGTTGGACGCATAGTGCAGATAGGCCGCACCCGGAGTCAGCTTCCACTCGTTCTGACCAGGGATGGCCAGGTAGTCATAAGGCTTGGCGCTGGCAGCAACGTTGATGTTGCCGAAGCGACGCGCTTCCTCGATGGCTTTCTTCGACCAGATGCCGGTTTCGACATAGTCGGCAGTACCGTTCTCGGGCAGCAGGTTCAGCGGAATCTCGGCGAACTGTTGGCTCGCACCGCCCTGCAGGAACAGCACTTTGTAATTGGAGGGGATGGACAGCAGGTCGCGCAGGTCTTGTTCGGCCTTCTCGGCGATGGCTACGTAGTCATCACTGCGATGGCTCATTTCCATGACCGACAGACCCTTGCCGTGCCAGTCGAGCATCTCGGACTGGGCACGCAACAGGACAGCTTCAGGCAGCGCAGCGGGACCTGCGCAGAAGTTATAGGCTCGTTTGCTCACATCCACTCTCGCTATGCAATCACGGTAGCGGACAGAGCAAACACTCTGCCCTGCTACGATTTGGTTAGTCTTGCGACTCTTCTTCGTCTGCGGCGTCCGCCTGCAGGTTGTCGACCGCATCGTCCGGTTCGGCGCCGATCACGCCTTCTTCCAGCTCGACACCTTCTTCGCCTTCCAGCTCGTCACCTTCCACTTCCGAAGGCTCCTGAACCCGCTCCAGACCGACCAGGGTTTCATCCTTGGCCAGCTTGATCAGGGTCACGCCCTGGGTGTTGCGACCCAGGCTGGAGACCTCGTCGACACGGGTACGCACCAGCGTGCCCTGGTCGGAAATCAGCATGATCTCCTCGCCGTCGAGCACCTGAACCGCACCGACCAGACGGCCGTTACGCTCGTTGCTGACCATGGCGATCACGCCCTGGCCACCACGCTTGTACTCAGGGAACTCGGTGATCGCGGTGCGCTTGCCATAACCACGCTCGGAAGCGGTGAGGATCTGGCTGCCTTCTTCCGGGATCAGCATCGAAATCAGCTTCTGCCCTTCCGGCAGACGCATGCCGCGCACACCGCGGGCGGTACGGCCCATGGCACGAACATCGGATTCCTTGAAGCGGGTCACCTTGCCGCCGTCGGAGAACAGCATCACTTCACGTTCGCCATCGGTGATGGCCGCGGAAATCAGCACGTCGCCTTCGTCCAGCTCCAGCGCGATCAGACCGACGCTGCGTTGACGGCTGAAGGATTCCAGCGGCGTCTTCTTCACGGTGCCGTTTGCGGTCGCCATGAAGATGTAGTGACCTTCGGTGTATTCCTCGACCGGCAGCATGGTGGTGATGTATTCACCGTCATCCAGCGGCAGCAGATTGACCAGCGGACGACCACGGGCGGCGCGGGATGCTTCCGGAATTTCGTAGGTCTTCAGCCAGTACACCTTGCCCTTGCTGGAGAACAGCAGCAGCGTGGTGTGGCTGTTGGCGACCAGCAGGTGAGCGATGTAGTCCTCATCCTTCACGCCGGTCGCCGATTTGCCTTTACCACCACGACGCTGGGCCTGGTACGCAGCCAGCGGCTGGGTCTTGGCATAGCCACCGTGGGAGATGGTCACAACGCGCTCTTCTTCCGGGATCATGTCGCCCAGGGTCAGGTCGAGACGAGCATCGAGGATTTCGGTGCGGCGCACGTCGCCGTATTCGGCGCGGATAACTTCCAGCTCTTCGCGGATCACTTCCATCAGGCGCACGGCGCTGTTGAGGATGCGGATCAGCTCGCCGATCTGGTTGAGGATCTCTTGATACTCGGCCAGCAGCTTTTCGTGTTCCAGACCGGTCAGGCGGTGCAGACGCAGTTCCAGAATGGCTTGCGCCTGCTCTGGCGACAGGAAGTACTTGCCGTCGCGCAGACCGTATTGCGGATCGAGGTTTTCCGGACGGCACGAATCGGCACCGGCACGCTCAACCATCGCCACCACGGCAGTGGATTCCCACGGCGTGCTGACCAGCGCTTCCTTGGCTTCCGACGGGGTCGGCGAAGCCTTGATCAGGGCGATGACCGGGTCGATGTTCGACAAGGCAACGGCCTGACCTTCGAGGATGTGACCACGCTCGCGCGCCTTGCGCAGTTCGAACACGGTACGGCGGGTAACCACTTCGCGGCGGTGACGGACGAAGGCTTCCAGCAGGTCCTTGAGGTTGAGGATCCGTGGACGGCCGTCGATCAGGGCAACGATGTTGATGCCGAATACCGATTGCAGCTGGGTCTGGGCGTAGAGGTTGTTGAGGATCACCTCTGGCACTTCGCCGCGACGCAGTTCGATCACGACGCGCATACCGTCCTTGTCGGACTCGTCGCGCAGTTCAGTGATGCCTTCGAGTTTCTTCTCTTTTACCAGCTCGGCGATCTTCTCGATCAGACGTGCCTTGTTCAACTGGTAAGGGAGTTCGGTGATGACGATCTGCTGACGGCCACCGACCTTGTCGATGTCTTCGATGATCGAACGGGCGCGCATGTAAATGCGGCCACGGCCGGTGCGGTAGGCTTCGATGATGCCGGCGCGACCGTTGATGATCGCAGCGGTCGGGAAGTCCGGACCGGGAATGTATTGCATCAGCTCATCGACGGTCAGCTCGGGGTTGTCGATGAGGGCCAGGCAACCGTCGATGACTTCACCGAGGTTGTGCGGCGGAATGTTGGTCGCCATGCCCACGGCGATGCCGCTGGAACCGTTGACCAGCAGGTTCGGTACGCGGGTCGGCATGACCGCCGGGATCAGTTCGGTGCCGTCGTAGTTCGGCACCCAGTCCACGGTTTCCTTGTGCAGGTCGGCCAGCAGCTCGTGCGCCAGCTTGGTCATGCGCACTTCGGTGTATCGCATGGCCGCGGCGTTGTCGCCGTCCACCGAACCGAAGTTGCCCTGGCCGTCGACCAGCAGGTAACGCAGGGAGAATGGCTGCGCCATGCGGACGATGGTGTCGTACACCGCGGTATCACCGTGCGGGTGATACTTACCGATCACGTCACCGACGACACGGGCAGATTTCTTGTACGGCTTGTTGAAGTCGTTGCCCAGCTCGCTCATCGCGAACAGCACGCGACGGTGCACGGGCTTCAAGCCATCGCGCGCATCCGGCAGTGCACGGCCGACGATCACGCTCATCGCGTAGTCGAGATAGGACTGTTTCAGCTCGTCTTCGATATTGACCGGGAGGATTTCTTTGGCCAGTTCGCCCATGAGAAGCCTGATTCCTTTTTCTGGTGAAACTTCGCCATATCCATAGGGGACGCACGAAGCTCGTCGATGCAGGCCGAGTGCCATGCACCGACTTACGACAAATCGACAAGTTGACCCTGGATTTGCGCAGTGAAGACAACCCCGTGGGGCCGCCTCGGAAAACGCCGGATGTTATCACAAGAGCCGCCACGCACCTATCCCCCAGATGCGCATGGAGCATAGTTAGATGACCGATGACAGGCTTAACGGGGACGAGAGAGGCTCAGAGCTTCCCTGAATGCAAATTTCGGGGCGAAATTGCGGATGTTTATTGACTTTCAAGACCCCATCGCGAGCAGGCTCGCTCCCACAAGGTTCCGTGGAGATCACAAAACCTGTGGGAGCGAGCCTGCTCGCGAAGAAGACAACGCAGACATCAAGCCAATCAATGCAAGCGCTTGCGGCACATCAACTGCGCCATTTTCGCGGTGTCCGGGCGCTCGACGATGCCTTTTTCGGTGACGATCGCATCGATCAGGTCCGCCGGGGTGACGTCAAACACCGGGTTGAACGCCTCAACGTCAGCCCCGACACGTTTGCCGCCAACCTCCAGCAACTCGGCGCCGTCGCGTTCTTCGATCGGAATGTCATCACCGCTGGCCAGATTCATGTCGATGGTCGAGCTCGGCGCCACCACCATGAAACGCACGCCGTGGTGCATGGCGTTGACCGCCAGTTGATAGGTGCCGATCTTGTTCGCCACGTCGCCGTTGGCGGTGATCCGGTCAGCGCCGACGATCACCCAGGTAACGCCTTTGGTCTTCATGATGTGCGCAGCGGCGGAGTCGGCGTTCAGGGTCACCGGAATGCCTTCGTTGGCCAGTTCCCACGCGGTCAGGCGCGAGCCTTGCAGCCACGGCCGGGTCTCGTCGGCGTAGACGCGCTCGACCATGCCTTCGATGAATGCGGCACGAATCACCCCGAGCGCCGTGCCGAAACCGCCGGTAGCCAGGGCGCCGGTGTTGCAGTGCGTCAGAATCGCCTGGGCATTGCCCTGATGCTTGCGGATCAGGTCGACGCCGAGCTGAGCCATGGTCAGGTTGGCCTCGCGATCGCTTTCATGAATGGCGATGGCCTCGGCTTCCAGCGCCACCAGTGGATCGGCGTTTTCCTTCAAACGGTCCAGCCGGTCATGCATGCGATTCAACGCCCAGAACAGGTTGACCGCTGTCGGCCGGGAATCGGCCAGCAGCATGAAATCCTCTTCCAGCGCCGCGTACCAGTCGCCTCCCTCGGCAATCCGGGCACGGGCCGCCAGTACGATGCCGTAGGCGGCACTGATGCCAATGGCCGGCGCACCGCGCACCACCATCGAACGAATCGCTTCGGCCACGCCGGCGGCGCTGGTGTAGGCGATCCAGTTTTCCTCGAACGGCAAAACGCGCTGATCCAGCAGGTGGAGCGCGCCATCACGCCAATCGATGGCCTTTACTTTCTCCGCAGCCAACAGTCGATCGCGCATCCCTCACCCCGCACTCATGAACAAAAGCCGCCGATTATAGCGATCCCCCCGCGAAGACGCTCGGGTATACTTCGCCATCCTTCACAAAAGCACTGGAACCGACCCTCGATGCCGAAACCTGCCATTGCGCTCGACTTATTATTGCTGCCGACCTGGCTGGTACCCGTCGAACCCGCAGGCGTTGTGCTCAAGGAGCACGGCCTGGGCATCCGCGACGGCCGCATCGTGTTCATCGGCCCGCGTGCCGAAGCGCTGAAGTGTAACGCCGCCGAAGTCCGCGATCTGCCGGACGTGCTGCTCAGCCCCGGCCTGATCAACGCCCACGGCCACGCCGCGATGACGCTGTTCCGTGGTCTGGCCGACGATTTGCCGCTGATGACCTGGCTGGAAAACCACATCTGGCCGGCCGAGGGCAAATGGGTCGATGAAGATTTTGTGCGTGACGGCACCGATCTGGCCATCGCCGAGCAGATAAAAGGTGGCATCACCTGTTTCTCGGACATGTACTTCTTCCCCAAGGTTGCCAGCGAGCGCGTGCACAACAGCGGAATCCGTGCGCAGATCGCGATTCCGATCCTCGACTTCCCGATTCCGGGTGCCGCCAGCGCCGATGAAGCCATTCGTCAGGGCGTCGAACTGTTCGGCGACCTGAAGCATCACGAGCGCATCAAGATCACCTTCGGCCCTCATGCACCCTACACCGTGGGCGACGAGAACCTGGAAAAAATCCGCGTGATCGCCGAAGAACTGGACGCCTCGATCCACATGCACGTCCACGAAACCGCGTTCGAAGTACAGCAAGCGGTCGAACAGCGCGGCGAGCGCCCGCTGGCCCGCCTTGGCCGGCTGGGCCTGCTCGGCCCGCGCTTCCAGGCCGTGCACATGACCCAGATCAGCGATGACGACCTGACGTTGCTGGTAGAAAGCAACACCAGCGTGATCCACTGCCCGGAGTCGAACCTGAAACTGGCCAGCGGCTTCTGCCCGGTGGAGCGCCTGTGGCAGGCCGGGGTCAATGTCGCGGTCGGCACCGATGGTGCGGCGAGCAACAATGACCTGGATCTGCTGGGCGAAACCCGCACCGCCGCGCTGCTGGCCAAAGCTGTCGCCGGCTCGGCCACCGCGCTGGACGCCCACCGGGCCCTGCGCATGGCCACGTTGAACGGCGCGCGAGCCCTGGGAATCGAAGCCGAGACCGGCTCGCTGGAGCTCGGCAAGGCCGCAGACATCGTCGCCTTCGACCTGTCCGGCCTGGCGCAACAACCGGTCTATGACCCGGTCTCGCAACTGATATATGCCACCGGTCGCGACTGCGTGAAACACCTGTGGGTCGCCGGCAAGCAGTTGCTTGACGACCGGCGTCTGACCCGACTGGACGAACAACAGCTCGGCGAAACCGCCCGGGCCTGGGGCCGACGCATCAGCGGCCACACCGAATCGTAAACACCTCGGGGCACACTCCGGGGCTACAGCCTTTTTCAAGTTTTAGAGGATTGAATCATGAGCAACGTCGACCACGCCGAAATCGCCAAATTCGAAGCCCTGGCCCATCGCTGGTGGGACCGCGAAAGCGAGTTCAAACCGCTGCACGACATCAACCCGCTGCGGGTCAACTGGATTGACGAGCGCGTCAACCTGGCCGGCAAGAAGGTCCTCGACGTCGGTTGCGGTGGCGGCATTCTCAGCGAAGCCATGGCCCAGCGCGGCGCGACCGTGACCGGCATCGACATGGGCGAAGCGCCGCTGGCAGTCGCGCAACTGCATCAGCTGGAATCCGGCGTGAACGTCGAATACCGCCAGATCACCGCCGAAGCCCTGGCCGAAGAAATGCCCGAGCAGTTCGACGTCGTCACCTGCCTGGAAATGCTCGAGCACGTACCGGATCCGTCCTCGGTGATCCGCGCCTGCTTCCGCATGGTCAAGCCCGGCGGCCAGGTGTTCTTCTCCACCATCAACCGCAACCCGAAGGCCTACCTGTTCGCCATCATCGGTGCCGAATACATCATGAAGCTGCTGCCGCGCGGCACCCACGACTTCAAGAAATTCATTCGCCCGTCCGAGCTCGGCGCCTGGAGCCGCATGGCCGGCCTGACCGTCAAGGACATCATCGGTCTGACCTACAACCCGCTGACCAAGCACTACAAGCTGGCGGCGGACGTTGACGTCAACTACATGATCCAGACCCTGCGCGAGGAATAAGCCGATGGCCATCAGAGCAGTCCTTTTCGACATGGACGGCACGCTGCTCGACACCGCGCCGGACTTCATCGCCATTTGCCAGGCGATGCGTGCGGATCGCGGTTTGCCGCCTATGAACGACAAACACATCCGCGACGAAATTTCCGGCGGCGCCAAGGCCATGGTCGCGGTGACGTTCTCGATGGATCCGGAGTCGCCGGGCTTCGAGGAGTTGCGCCTGGAGTTCCTCGAGCGCTATCTGGTGGGCTGCGCCGTGCACAGCAAGCTGTTCGACGGCATGGGCGAATTGCTGGCCGACATCGAGAAAGCCAATCTGGTCTGGGGCGTGGTCACCAACAAGCCGCTGCGCTTCGCCGAGCCGATCATGCAGCAGCTGGGGCTGGCCGAGCGCTCGGCCCTGCTGATCTGCCCGGATCACGTGAAGAACAGCAAGCCGGATCCCGAGATGCTGACCCTGGCCTGCAAGATGCTTGATCTGGATCCGTCGACCGTCCTGTTCATCGGCGATGATTTGCGCGATATCGAATCCGGCCGTGACGCCGGCACCAAAACCGCTGCCGTGACCTACGGCTATATTCACCCCGACGACAACCCTCGTCACTGGGGCGCGGACGTGGTGGTGGATCATCCGCTGGAGTTGCGCAAGGTGCTGGATAACGCACTCTGCAGCTGCTGAGACCTGACGCGGAGCGTCATTGGCTGCATTCCTTTGCTGCGCAGGGGAACGATCTGACTCTTGATGAGGTTTTTTATGTTTGATTACACCGCTCGCCCCGAATTGCTCAAGGATCGGGTCATTCTGGTCACCGGTGCCGGTCGTGGCATCGGTGCGGCGGCCGCCAGGACATACGCCGCCCACGGCGCGACCGTGCTGCTGCTGGGCAAGACCGAAGCCAACCTGACCCAGGTCTATGACGAGATCGAAGCGGCCGGTCATCCGCAACCGGCCGTGATCCCGTTTAACCTCGAAACCGCCCTGCCCCATCAATACGATGAGCTGGCGGCGATGATCGAGACCGAGTTCGGCCACCTCGACGGCCTGCTGCACAACGCCTCGATCATTGGCCCGCGCACGCCGATCGAGCAGTTGTCCGGTGAAAACTTCATGCGCGTCATGCAGGTCAACGTCAACGCGATGTTCATGCTGACCAGCACCCTGCTGCCGCTGCTCAAGCTTTCACAGGATGCTTCGGTGGTGTTCACCTCCAGCAGCGTCGGGCGCAAGGGCCGTGCTTACTGGGGCGCCTATGGCGTGTCGAAGTTCGCCACTGAAGGGCTGATGCAGACTCTGGCCGATGAAATCGACGGCGTGGCGCCGGTACGCTCAAACAGCATCAATCCGGGCGGCACCCGCACGAGCATGCGCGCACAGGCGTACCCCGGTGAGAACCCGCTGAACAACCCGACACCGGAAGAGATCATGCCGGTCTATTTGTACCTGATGGGCCCGGATAGCACGGGTATCAATGGCCAGGCCTTCAACGCCCAGTAATGCCATACGTCGCAATTGTTGCCGTGGCGGAATCCCGTCGCGGCATGCAATTGCCGCTTTGAGTAGCGCCAACTCAGTCAAATAACCACCACCCCGCTTTACTGAAAAATCTCAAGCTATTGATTCCTAACAGTTTTCAAAAAATATGAACCGTGTGGCACGACTTTCGCTCTACATGTCCTCAAAGCACGCCGTGTGAAAGCAGTCGGGCAAGGCCTGATTCGATGGCTGACTAATCGTCATCGGGCAGACTAGACTTACGCCAAATGTCCTACGGGACTGATGGACCAGTATGACGCGCAGCCCATAGCCGCTCTCACCCAGCCTGTAAGACAGACTTACTGCTTAGGGGCTCACGCCATATGAAATCACCCTCCCAGACCACTGCAATTGACTTCGACAGTGCCAAATTGCAACGCCTGGGCTTTGGTCAGCAGCCTCCCCTGCTGGCGCGACCTGTCAGCCTGGCGCAATTGCGCCAGCACATGAGCCTGCAACTGCAAACCAGCCTTGAGCCTCAACGCATCCTCGGTCTGTTTTTCCGCGAAGTTCAGCGCCTGGTGCCGCTGGACGCCCTGACCTACGTGCACGACGGCAGCGACTTGCGCCTGGAGTTCGGTGCTCGCGGGCACCATTCGGCCAGCTATAGCCTCAGCCACGAAGGCGAGCATATGGGTGAGTTGGTGTTCCGCCGCAACCAGCGCTTCAACGAACAGGAACTGGGTTATCTCGAGTCACTGCTGTCGGCCCTGCTGTACCCGATGCGCAATGCATTGCTTTACCGCGCCGCCACTCAGAGCGCCCTGCGTGATCCGTTGACCGGAGCCGGTAACCGCATTGCGATGGAGCAGACGTTGCTGCGAGAAATCGAAATGTCGCGCCGGCACCTGCAACCACTGTCGGTGCTGATGCTGGATATCGACCACTTCAAACAGGTCAACGACCTTCATGGTCACAGCGCCGGCGATGAGGTCCTCAAAGCCGTGGCCGCGTCAATCAAG
The DNA here is from genome assembly GCF_002112855.1 of Pseudomonas sp. B40(2017). Lineage (NCBI taxonomy): Bacteria > Pseudomonadati > Pseudomonadota > Gammaproteobacteria > Pseudomonadales > Pseudomonadaceae > Pseudomonas > Pseudomonas sp. B40(2017). Next base: position 531,035 of record NZ_NEIT01000004.1, on the reverse strand, counting down.
GGCCAGTTGCGCAATGTCGACATGGTGTTCCGTTATGGCGGGGAAGAATTTCTAATCCTGCTGTCCAACACCGGTCGCGATGCGGCCGCCATGGTCGGCGAGCGCCTGCGTCAGGCGGCGCAGACCCAGGATTACTACGCCAATAATCAATTGATCGAACTGACCGTGAGCCTCGGCTGCTCGACCCTGTTGCCTGGCGAATCCGCCGACAGCCTGTTGCGTCGCGCCGACAGCGCGCTCTATGTCGCCAAGCGCGAAGGCCGCAATCGCCTGACCATGGCAGGCTAGATTTTCTCCGCCAACAAAAAACGGGAGCCAAGGCTCCCGTTTTTTTATGGGTGTCGCCCAAATCAGCTCTCGACCAGCGCCCGACGCTCACGCCCGACCAACACCCGCTCCGACAGCTCAAGCTGCATGCAGCGCTCAAGGAACAGGTACATGTAGTCGTAACTCTTGCAGATGGCCTGTCGCAGTTCCGCCTGCAAGGCTTTGCTCGGGTTTAGCCCGGCGAGAGTGCAGATGATCTCCAGCGCTTCCCACGGGTGGGCGTCATCGTACTGGGCGTGCATCTTCAGCCACTTCATGGCCCGTTTGCGATCTTCTTCAGGGAAAGCGGCGGCATAGACCCCCGTCGAACACACCACCGCCGACCACTCCCCGGTCGCGCCTTCGATGGCGTAGTTGGTGGCCGCGATGGCCACGATCAGCGAATCCGCCGAACTGGTGTGCCAGCACCAGTGGCTCAGGGCGTGCAATTCCGGTGGCACTTGCTGTGCCTGCAGATCTTCCAGGCTCACCCCATGGGCCCGGCTCCAGTGCAGCCAGTAATCGGCATGATTGAGTTCGACGCGAATGTTGCGCATCAGCCAGCGCCGCGCCATGTCCTCGCCCGGGTGGCGGGCGAATTTGGTTTTGGTCAGGTTCTGCGCCATGTACAACGCGAATTGCTCAACGACGGGCCAGCCCCCGATCAGGTACTGGCGCATGGTTCTGGCGCTGAGCTTGTTATCACGCATGCGCAGATAAAGTTCATGTTCGACAACCCGGCGTTTGCTCTCGCTGCAATCCTGGATCAACTGTTGCGCCCAGGCGGGATAACTTGCAGCTTCCATGAGTGGTCCGGTTCGGTTGAATGTGTCGATCACTGTTCGGCTCCTTTTGATTTGTGATTGTAAGGATCGGCAAGAGACTTCAACGGAATGTGCCAGGCGCCTTGAACAACAACGGCTGCGGTCTGGCGGGCCGACTTTGCAAACTGTCACAGGTAAACAACTGCGGGCGTTCAATAACATAACCCTGAGCGTAATCCACGCCGATTTCAAGCAATGCCTGCTCGATCTGCGCTGTCTCGACAAACTCGGCAATTGTCTGCTTACCCATGACATGCCCGATGTGATTGATCACTTCGACCATAGCGCGGTTAATCGGGTCGTCCAGCATATCCTTTACGAAACTCCCGTCGATCTTCAGGAAGTCTACAGGCAAATGTTTCAGATAAGCGAATGAAGACATTCCGGCGCAAAAATCATCCAGGGAAAAGTAACAACCCAAGCCTTTGAGTTCATTGATAAATCTGATTGCACTACCCAGATTTGCAATGGCACTGGTTTCTGTAATTTCAAAACAAATCATTTCAGGCGGTATGCCGTAGTTATCAAACTGTTCCCGCAGAAAGTGCAAGAACGCGTCATCTCCGATAGTAATGCCTGAAAGATTAATCGCACACATTGCCAGAGGACCCTGACACTTATCGTTAATACATTGGGCAATAACCTTAAATACATTCTGCACAACCCAGCGATCCAGCGATGTCATCAATCCGTAACGTTCCGCCGCCGGTATGAAACTGTCCGGCAGGATCATCCGGCCTGCCTCATCGTGCAGTCGCAGCAGAATCTCGATGTGTCCGCCCGTACCACCGGCAATCGAACTCAGCGGAGCAATCTCCTGGGCGTAAAGACAGAAGCGGTTTTCTTCCAAGGCCATGTGCAGTCGCTGTACCCAGGCCATCTCGCCAAACCGCAGGGACAGCTCCGAGTCGTCGGCATGGTAGACCTGCACCCGGTTGCGGCCCTTTTCCTTGGCCATGTAGCAGGCCATGTCGGCAGCCCGCAGCGAGGCTTCGAGGGTGGTCGGCGTCTGCGCCACATGCACCAGGCCAATGCTCACCGTGGTCAGGAACGGTCGCCCCTTCCAGACGAAATGCAGGTTCTGTACGGTCTGGCGCAAACTCTCTGCGATCTTCTCGGCGGCCTCCGGGGCACAGTTCTCCAGCAGGATGCCGAACTCGTCTCCCCCCAGCCGCGCCAGGGTGTCGCCCTCGCGCAAGCCGGATTGCAGCAACGCGCAGATATGCCGCAGCAATTCATCGCCGGCCGCGTGCCCGCAGGTGTCATTGACCAGTTTGAACTGGTCGAGGTCGAGGAACATCAGCGCATGGCGTCCAGCTTGCCGGGTCAGGTTATGCAGGGCCTGTTCGAGGCGGTATTCGAACTCGCGGCGGTTGGCCAGGCCGGTCAGTGCATCGTGGGTCGCCTGCCACGACAGATTGGCGATGTATTGCCGCTCCTGGGTCATGTCATGCAGCACCAGCACGGTGCCGCTGACCTTGTCGGAATTGCGAATCGGTGCCCCGACCAGGGTCACCGACACCGTACTGCCATCGAGCCGCTGGATCAGCTTGGAATGTTCACTGCCTCCGCTGAGCTGGCCGCTGAGAATATGCTCGATCAGGGTCAGTCCTTCGGTCTGGGCGTTGTCGTCCAGCAGATTGAACAGTGCCGCGAGTGGCAACCCGGCCGCCTGCTCGGCTTTCCAGTGGGTCAGGGCTTCGGCGGCCGGGTTCATGTATTCGATGGCCCCGCTCACGTCGGTGGTGATCACCCCGTCGCCAATCGATTGCAGCGTGATATGAGCCCGATCCTTTTCCAGCTGCAAGGCCTCGGCGAAGGCATGTCGCTGCTTGAGCAGTTTGCGGGTACGCAGCAATGCCAGCACGATCAGGCCCAGCGCCGTGGCGAGGTTGGTGAACAGCAACAGACGCAGGATCACCCGCGACCCTTCACCCAAGGCATCACTGAAGGCCTTGGCGGCGGGCGTCACGCCGTCGTTGATCGCAAAGATCCGGTCCTTCCAGCGCCGGATATCCGCCTCGGTGGCAGCATTGGCAATGATGGACCGATGCATCTCCCGGGCGACATCATCGAGTTCCACCAGATAGGCGTCACCCAGCGTCCAGCGGTCGATGGCGATTTCCAGATAACTGAAGTGACGAAAATTCAGGTACAGCCAGATCAGGCTGGAAACATCGTCCGGGTGGTTGCCGCCCTTGAGGATACCCTCGCGCGCCGATTGCAGATCGGGCGGTTGTCTGTCCAGTGCCAGACGCAACTGATGACCGCCCTGAGGCACGGCGATTGCGTTCTGATATTTGAGGTAAATCGCCTCGTCACGACTATCGGCATACAAATTGAGGTAATAGATGGCGTCTTTCTGGCCCTTGGACCAGAGACTCTCGCCCGCCACATAACCACGAACGGCCGACAGGACATAGAGGCTCACGCCCCCCAGCAAGGCTTGAAACAATACGACGGCGATAAATGGCCAGACGATGCCCAGCAACCGAGGCGTTCCGAGAGTCCGCTTTTGCTTCATGGGATTCCTTGCGTGGTCACTGCCTGATTGTCCGTCTCTATCAGACCAACCTCCAAAGACTAGGAGGCGAACCCGTTTCCGGCAAGCGGCGGATCAGCCTCAGTGCGGTACAGGCTTGCTCTGTATATATATGTATAGCCAGCACGGTTTCAGGACTCGATTTAATGGCCACTTCAGGTTTCACGCTCTGAGCGTGGAAACTTACACAAGGAGTGCGATATGACATCGACATTTTTAGCTGCACCCGAAACTGAAGAACTGCGCGCCTGGCAAGCCCTGGGACTGGGAGAAAGCCCGGACATCGAAGCGTTGACTTCCCTACCGACCGCCCGGGATCGAAGACGGTTCAACTCACTTCTGCGCGCCAAGCCCGAACTTGCCCAATCCATGACCATCGACATGTACAAGGCAACGCGTGTCAACGATCGCATTTACGGCACCGTAAAGGACTTCTTGGGTGCCAGCTCAATGCTGATCCGTCGCCTGGCTGGCGACGTATTGCATGAGCCCACCATCGAGGAAGTACGCGCGACACCCTCAGTGTTTCTTCAACGAATACTCAATTCTGTCAACTCACAGGATCTGACAGTCCGCTTGCTGAAAAAGCTCAAGTGGTATGGCGCGCAGCCTGGCGAACAGACACCGGACAGCGTCCGACATCAACTGATGTGCAAAGCCATCTGTCTATACCTGAATGCTGCGCCTTCATTCGAAGCACCGGAAGAACTGGCCGGTTTCAGTTGGCGGGCTCCTGCCCTCTGGGGCAAAAGCTACCAGGCCCTGCGCCATGATTTTGAACAGCACTTGCTGGACACTCGCCGGGTGGGCAGTACCAAAGAGGCGATAATACTGGCGCAAATCTTCCAGACCCGACTCTCGAAAGATTTCTCTGTGCCCGACATCCCTCCCGAGTTGCGTTACAAGAGCTCGGCCGTATGGGTCAATTTCATGCATGGTGTGCTACTGGCCGAAGCGCTTGACTTGAACCGGTCGCAATTGCTGTCTTTTCAACAGCTCGTCGACCTGCCTCTGGTACGGAGTGCCAGCGCCACTCCCGAGCAACTTGAGCAAATAACAAAACTGAGGATGGGTCCCGCGCTGGAGTGGGCGGTTTGCATGGGCATTGTCCAATCGCGAACGGAGTCCGACTACGACGAAGAGGACATCAAACGGGCAATGGCAGCGTTGGACAGCCAGAACGAGAGCCTGAACAAAGCGGTGATGAATCTGAACATCCCGCTTCCCGAACGGCTGAAAATGGCCCGAGAGTTCAAAAACATCGTACTTGGCAGTCATTTTTTCGAGCAGGACGGACGCAAGCTGCTGCCAGAGGACACACGTTATATAGGATCCCGATCCACACCGACATTGAAGCTGCCGGGACACGATTTCCTCGACCTCTATGCGGATGGTCAGATCAAAGAAGGAAAAAGATGGGTCGTCACCCAGTCCGATGGCAAGACACGAAGCGTTATAACGCTCAGGATTGACGATCGGCGAGTGCTCTATTCCGAACGCATGAATTCAGAAGGCGATTATCAACGGACCTCACACCACGCTCCCGAATGGGCGGGCGGGACACTACCCGACATCAACGCCAAATTCGAAACGGCCTTCAAGGACTACCTGACGATCATCAGGCAGGCTTTCGAAACCCTGATTGCCAGCATGCTGGCCTCTCTGACACTTCCTGAACGCCGGATTCTGGCCCAGGGTGACATTGACGTGCTGAGGTTACGCCAGCGCATCAAGCAAGGCGAAGAGTGGGCAGACCTCAAGGCTCGCAAGGGTTACGTTCTGAAGGTGACCCACGGCGATGACATCGTCTATTACGAACTCATCCCGAGCGCCGGCATCATTCGCCCCAGAACCACTCTGAGATTTTCGACGATCAACGGCGTTCGCGAAGAATACCCGCTACATGCCTCGATCCCCGGACAAACCTATTCACCCGAACGCGACATCAGTACCTCGTTGCTTCTCGACAGTACCGCCCATGTCCACGGCAGGGCACCCGCTGACAAGCAGTCCTGCATAGGAATCCTCGATACAGTGGGTCGGGTGAAAGCTGCGGTACTCCCCGACTCAACGCCCGCCAGTGAAGCGACAGACCTTGCAAGCAGACTGAAAGAAGTGGCTCACCTCATCGCAACCAATCATTTGTACGTCGATGAAAAAGAACTGCGCCTCCAGGCCCGGGGTATGACCGCGTTCGACAAAATCAGGGCCAAAATAGAGAAACGACTGGAGGTGCTTGAAAATATCGTCAAAGGATTCGTGCCTTTCTGGGGCAGCATCGACGATCTCATGTCGGGTGATATCACGAAAAAAATCATGGGCGGCGTAGGGCTCCTGGTGGATCTGGCATCCTTTCTCTTCCCTATGGGTAAATTTCTGTCCGGCTCGGTACGACTGGCCAGAGCCGCGAGCGGCGCTTCGAATATAGTCGTCAAGGCCAGCCTGCCTTCTTTCTCGGCACTGACCGGCAAGCTCCTGATCTCCTCAATAAAAAACCTGAACCCACTGGATGGCATACCGACGCTACTCAAAGGACTGTTGAGCGGCGCAGGAAGAGGATTGCTCGCCGGTGGTCGGGCAACTCTTGGAGGTATCAAAAAGTTGACGGGAAAGGCCGACGGCTATCAACTGGCCGACCAGTTGCCACAGGCTATCGACCCCGGGCGCTGGAAGCCGCTGACAAGTACTGACGAGCTGGCAACGGTCAACGGCATCGATGACGTACTCGTTCGCCCTGCAAGTCCTTCGGATCCGAAACGACTGCATCTGGTCGACCCGGTGACCTCGCTGCCCTATGGCCCGCGCCTGCGCAATGACAGCAGAAACCTCATCCAGGGCAGATCCAGTTACCAGTTGCTGCCGCCAACCGAATCCCATGCCCTGACGCAAGTGCCGGAGAACGCCCGTATCCATGAAATGCTAGAAGTCGATGGACGAACCACGCTGCTGATTGATGACATCCCTTATCGCCTGGACGGCGGTCATCTGCGACGCGCTGACCTGATCGATGATCAATCGATGTTCAAAACCATACCTTGCCGAGTGCGGCGCATGCCGGGTTCAGATGCATGCAAAACGAGCTATGTCACCCGCAATCCGGCGTCCACGCCAGCCAGCGGGACTTACGACACCGATAAAGGCTGGGCACCCTGGTTCGGGGACTGCATTTATACCCCGGCCGTTCCGAATCGAGCGATGCTGCTCAAGACCCTGAAAAAGAAAAGCAGACTCCCGGCGACGATAGCGTTTCAAAAAGGGATTTACGGAAGAATCAGAGTGGATATTCCCGTCGGCACCCGGAATCGGTTCGACACCTTCGAGGCCGGCGCAATCATCGTCCCCGCCATCGACGACTCAAGGCACTATGTGTTCACCCGACTGGGCGCCGGAGCCTTCTACATTGCGGAATTACCCAAGGGACAAGGCATCTCCAGCTCTTTGACGCTGCGCAAGGCCACCAGCCTGCCTGCCGATCTGAAGGCTGAACTGATGAAGGTCTACACCGGATCGCTCCATGCCAACAACATGGCGAGAATCTACGGTATTTCAACCGTAGAACGCGCCCTCGCAACCATGGAGAATATTGCCATTCGCATTGGCGGCCATAAGAACCCGCCCGACACGCTCAAACTGCTTAAAGTCGACACCTCTCCCGGAGAGGCGGTGTTGTTCGATCATTCCACGCGCATGATCGTCAGCCGGCTTCCGGATGGTGCTGCATCCTGGTCACGCAGCCGAGACGCTTCGGATACGTTTCGCCAACGAGCCGCCGACATCTTCGATACGCTGTTTACCGAGAAAACCATCAATGTCCAACAGAGCGCCGACCTGAAAATCAATCGGACAATGGACAAGCTTCAAGCGATGCTCCCGCCTCATTTCCAGGGCCAGAACCCACGTAACATCGCCTACGCCGACATCGTGACATCGACCGGCAAGCGCGAGGTATATGTCAGCGTTTCCGGCGCCCAGGGACTTACCGGAGAATTGCCACTGTTCAAGCCTCCGTTTGCGCCGGACAGAATGATTGTGGGTGATACTACCTACTTCAACATCGACTTCGGCCAGACCTTCAACAGAACCTCGCTGGAAGTCTCAAGCGAAGGGCGATTGGTGGCGATCCCCCATACGATAAAGGACATCGACACCTACACGCCTGAATTGACCCGAAGGCCGACTTCTCTGGACAGCGAGGCCAAACTGATCAACGTGCTTCGCCAGAAATATCCCGAAAACCACATGATCGCTTCGGTCGATGTGGCCACGACCATGCCCCCATGCAACAGTTGCTCGGTGATCGTCAAAGAGTTTGGCTACGACGGCACGGCCAACGCACTGGAAGTGCTATGGAATTGACCTACAGTCGCTGCAAATGCCCATACAGCTTGGCGTACAACCCACCATCGGCAATCAGTTGCTGATGGTCGCCATCCTCGGCCACTTGCCCGCCGTCGAACACCAGCACCCGGTCCGCCTGCTTCACCGCTGACAGGCGGTGGGCGATGATCAGTGTGGTGCGGCCATGGAGGAAGCGCGCCATGGCCTGGTGTAGGTTGTATTCGGTGGCGGCGTCGAGGGCTGACGTCGCCTCGTCGAGGATCACCACTTTCGGCTCGGCGAGGATCATCCGCGCGATGGCCAGCCGTTGCCGCTGACCACCGGACAGGCGCACGCCGGAGCGGCCGACGATGCTGTCCAGGCCGTCCGACAAGGCGCGGATGGTGGGTTCAAGCTGAGCGATTTCCAGTGCCTGCCAGCAGGCTTCGTCGCTGCGGGTACGGCCCATGGTCAAATTGGCGCGTACGGTGTCGTTGAACAGCGCCGGATGCTGCAGCACCACCGCGACATTTTCCCGAACCGTTTCCAGGCCGATTTCCTGTTGGGTCGATCCACCAAAACGAATGGTGCCGGCCAGCGGTGTGTACAGACCCAGGAGCAATTGCACGAGGGTGCTTTTGCCTCCGCCGCTGGCGCCGACAATCGCCACTTTCTCGCCCGGCGCGATGGACAGGTTCAACTGATCCAGCACCAGTTCGTCACCGTAACCGAAGCTCAAACCCTGCACCTGAATCCCTACGGTATCGCGGCCCTTGAACGGGTCGACGCCGCCGGGGTATTGCGGTTCGTCGGCGCGGGCCAGCAGTTCGTTGATCCGCGACAGCGCACCGCCCGCCGCGTAATAGGCGTATTGCAGGTTCAGCAGCTGCTCGACCGGGCCGATCATGAACCACAGGTAGCTGAACACCGCGAGCATCTGGCCGATCGACAGGTCAGAGAACAACACCGTCAACATGGCCGCTGCGCGGAAGATGTCGATACCGAACTGGAACAGCAGGCCACTGGCGCGGTTCGAAGCGTCGGTCTTCCACTGCGAATTGACCGCGTAGTTGCGCACTTCCTGCGCGCGCAATCCAAGGCGCCCAAGGAAGAAGCCCTGCCGGTTGCCAGCGCGCACTTCCTGGATTGCATCGAGGGTTTCGCTCAGCGCCTGAGTGAAGCGCGAGGTACTGTCGTTCTCCAGTTTCTTCAGATGCTTGACCCGCTTGCCCAACTGCACCGTGGCGTAGATCACCAGCGGGTTGAACAGCAGGATCAGCAGCGCCAGTTTCCAGTGCATCCACATCAGGATGCTGGCGGTGCCGACCAGGGTCAGCATCGCCACCAGAAAACGGCTGAGGGTTTCGCCGACAAACTTGTCGAGGGTGTCGAGGTCGGTGACCAGGTGCGTGGTGACCGTGCCGCTGCCCAGGCTTTCGTATTCGCCGAGGGAAATCCGTTTGAGTCGTTCAATCAAACGCACGCGAATCCGATAAACGATGTCCTTGGCCAACCGCGCAAACAATCGCGCCTGCAACACGCCAAAACACAGGGCGCTGCAACGCAGGGTAAGCGTCACCACCAGCATCAGGCCGATATAGCCCGCCGCTTGCTGCCACATTGAGGGCAGCACGTGGTTCATGACTTTCAGCGCAGCATCGCCATGGCCGAGCAGGACTTCGTCCACCAGCAACGGCAGCAGCAGCGGAATCGGCACGCTGCACAGCGTCGCCAGTACGGCCACGCCGTTGGCGATCCACAGGGATTTTTTGTGATGAAGTGCCAGTCGCCGGACTTCAGCCCAGCTCAGCCGGTCGACACGCTTGACGGCTTGCGTGTCATCGGCCGGGTCAGACACAGGCCGCGCGCTCCAGCCATCGGCCGAGCAACGGTGACAGTTCACTGAGCGGCTGGTAGCCGTTGGTCAGCAACGCCAGTTGGCCGTTGCGCTCGGCGAGCAGGGTCGGGAATCCGGCGATGCCCAGATCCTGAACCCAACTGAAATCGGCCTGGGTCGCCTTGTGCTGGTCGGCATGATCAAACAGGGCAGCAAACTCAATGCGCGGGACGCCGGCCTTCTCGGCCAGCTCCACCAGAACGCTGGCCTGAGTGACATCGCGACCTTCGGCGTAGAACGCGTGCTGGATCAACCCGACCAGTTTCCACGCGCAATCCGGCGCCAGGCTGCGCGCGGTGACGATGGCCCGGCAGGCAGGCTCGGTGTCGTAGACAAAACCATCCGGCAATGCGCCTTCAAATTTGAACGGCTGGCCGGTGGCCTCGGTGACCGCCTGCCAGTGTTCGAGAATGTAGCGCCGGGTGGTCGGCTCCAGCGCCGCTCCACTGCCGGTGCGCAACCCGCCGACCACCAGGTGCAATTCCACCCCGGCTGCCTGCGCCTGCTCCACCAATGCCTTGGCCACCGGGGCAAATCCCCAGCACCACGAACACATCGGATCCATCACATAGAGCAGGCGTGCAGACATGATTAAGCCTCGGTGGATGCTTGCTTATAGTTGTAGCCGATCGGGTGCGGCATGTTGCGCGCTTTTGCCAGTTCGATCTGTTTCTGGCGGTCGATGGCGCTGCGACGGGTCTTCTCGCTCAGGCTGTCCCAGCAGTGCGGGCAACTGATGCCGGCCACGTAATGCTCGGAAGCGCGATCTTCAACGCTGACCGGGGTGCGGCAGGCGTGGCACTGATCGTAGTCGCCTTCGCTCAGGTCATGGCGCACGGTCACGCGGTTGTCGAAGACGAAGCAGTCGCCCTGCCATTTGGTTTCCTCCTGCGGCACCTCTTCGAGGTACTTCAGGATGCCGCCCTTGAGGTGGTAAACCTCTTCGAAGCCTTCGCCGAGCATGTAGCTCGAGGCTTTTTCGCAGCGAATGCCGCCGGTGCAGAACATCGCGACCTTCTTGTGTACGGCCGGGTCGAAGTGTTCTTTGATGTAATCGGGGAATTCGCGAAAACTGGTGGTTTTCGGATCGATGGCGCCTTCGAAGGTGCCGATCGAGACTTCGTAATCGTTGCGGGTGTCGATCAGCAGCACTTCCGGGTCGCTGATCAGTGCGTTCCAGTCCTTTGGCTCGACGTAGGTGCCGACCTTCTTGTTCGGGTCGACGCCTTCGACACCCAGGGTCACGATCTCTTTCTTGAGCTTGACCTTGGTGCGATAGAACGGCTGCTCGTCGCAGTACGATTCCTTGTGATCGATATCGACCATGCGCGGATCGTTGCGCAGCCAGGCCAGCAGGCCGTCGATGCCTTCGCGGCTGCCGGAAACCGTGCCGTTGATGCCTTCTTCGGCGATCAGCAGGGTGCCTTTGATGCCGTTGTCGACCATCGCTTGCAGCAGAGGCTCGCGCAGGTTGACGTAATCTTCGAGGGTGACGAACTTGTACAGTGCCGCCACGACAATCGGTTGTGTCATGGGTATTTCTCCAGGTGGCTACCCTCGTAAAGGGTGAACCGGATGCGAAAAAAAACGCGCCGGGTCAGCGGCGCGTTGCGGATTCTAGCAAAAAACCTCAGTTCATTGCTGCAAGGCTCAATGCTTGCTGCCGCCGGCACAGGTCGGCGACGCCGGAGCGACGCCTGTCTCTGCCCATTCCTGCGGGGTGTAGGTGTGCAGCGCCAACGCATGGAACTCGCCCATCAGCTCGCCGAGCGTGCCGTAGACTTTCTGGTGGCGCTTGACCCGGTTCAGGCCTTCGAACTGCGCACTGACCACCACTGCCTTGAAGTGGGTCTGCAACCCGCGACTGTGCATGTGGCTTTCGTCCAGCACTTGCAGATGTTCAGGCTGAAGCAGCGCCAGCGTCGATTCGATGCGTTGTTGCATGGTCATCACGAACTCCGCTTACTTCTTCTTGGCCGGAGCGGCGCCTTTCGGTGCCAGCTCGTTGGTCATGTCGTCCAGCAGCTTGTTGACCACCGGTACGGCGCTTTCCAGCTTGGCCTGGGTCATCTGGGCCGATTGCTGGGTCAGCTGCGGCATTTTCTCCAGGACTTTCTTGCCCAGTGGCGACTGGTAGAACGCGACCAGGTCTTTCAGCTCGGATTCGCTGAAGTTGCTGGTGTAGAGCTTGACCATGTCCGGTTTCAGCTTGTTCCAGCCAATGGCCTGGTCCAGAGCGGCGTTGGCCTTGGCCTGGTAGGTATCCAGTACGGCTTTCTTGGATTCCGGCGCCTTGGTCTGTTCAAAACGCTGGGCGAACATCTGCTGAACCTGCATGTACACCGGAGTGCCCAGCTTGTCAGCGTGTGCCAGGGTCAGGAAAGCTTCGGCACTGGCGTTGTGGCTGGCGGTATCGGCAAGCACCTGGCCGCTGGCGCAGACCAGGGCAACCGCGGTACAGATGGCACGAAGACGAGTCATCGAGTTTCCTTTTCAGCTAGGCGAGGTAAAACCCCAAGGGCGACCATTCTGCGCCTGAATAACGCTGCGGCTCAACCCCCGGCCCTTGCCGAGCTTGATTGGCGGGGATTTGCCGGTCAACAATCGACCGGATGGAACCACCCGGGCCGACACCGGCCTAAACTGCGCAAACAGACCAACAGGAGTGTGCACGATGAGCCGTATCGAAACCGACAGCCTGGGCCAGATCGAGGTCCCGGACGACGCTTACTGGGGCGCTCAGACGCAACGCTCGCTGATCAACTTCGCCATCGGTCAGGAACGCATGCCATTGCCGGTACTGCACGCCCTGGCCCTGATCAAGAAAGCCGCGGCCCGGGTCAACGACCGCAACGGCGACCTGCCTGCCGACATCGCCCGCCTGATCGAACAGGCCGCCGACGAAGTGCTCGACGGCCAGCATGACGACCAGTTCCCGCTGGTGGTCTGGCAGACCGGTAGCGGAACCCAAAGCAACATGAACGCCAACGAAGTGATCGCCGGCCGCGCCAACGAACTGGCCGGCAACCCACGCGGCGGCAAGACGCCGGTGCACCCCAACGATCACGTCAACCGCTCGCAGAGCTCCAACGACTGCTTCCCCACGGCCATGAGCATCGCCACCGCGCAAGCGGTGCAGGGCCAACTGCTGCCGGCCATCGCCGAGCTGTCGGGCGGTCTGGCCGAGCTGTCGGCGCGGCACATGAAACTGGTCAAGACCGGCCGCACCCACATGATGGACGCCACGCCAATCACCTTCGGCCAGGAGCTCTCCGGCTTCATAGCGCAGCTGGATTACGCCGAACGGGCGATTCGCGCGGCGTTGCCGGCGGTCTGCGAACTGGCGCAGGGCGGCACTGCCGTCGGCACCGGGCTCAACTCGCCCCACGGCTTCGGCGAAGCGATTGCCGCTGAACTGGCGGCGTTGTCCGGCCTGCCGTTCGTCACCGCACCAAACAAATTCGCCGCCCTCGCCGGCCATGAGCCACTGACCACGCTGTCCGGTGCCCTGAAAACCCTCGCCGTGGCGCTGATGAAAATCGCCAACGACCTGCGCCTGCTGGGCTCCGGCCCTCGCGCAGGGTTTGCCGAAGTGCGCCTGCCGGCCAACGAACCAGGCAGTTCGATCATGCCCGGCAAGGTCAACCCGACCCAGTGCGAGGCGTTGTCGATGCTCGCCTGTCAGGTGCTTGGCAACGACGTGGCGATCGGCATCGCCGCCAGCCAGGGTCACCTGCAACTGAACGTGTTCAAACCGGTGATCATTCACAACCTGCTGCAATCGATCCGCCTGCTGGCCGATGGCTGCAGCAACTTCCAGCAGCACTGCATTGCCGGCCTTGAGCCGGATGCCGAAGTCATGGCGAACCATCTGGAACGTGGCCTGATGCTGGTGACGGCGCTGAACCCGCACATCGGCTACGACAAGTCGGCGGAAATCGCCAAGAAGGCTTACAGCGAAGGCAAGACCCTGCGCGAAGCGGCGCTGGAGCTGGGTTACCTGACTGATGAGGAGTTCGATGCCTGGGTGCGGCCGGAGAACATGATCGAGGCCGGTGCCAAGGGCTGAGTCAACCCGATCCTTCCCGTGCCCGGCATGGGAAGGTCATCCGACCAACAGTTTCGCCCGCCGGGCCTTGAGCCCGGCAATCAGCGAAGGCCCCAGCGCTACCAGTGCCGACCCCAGCACCACCAGCACCGCCCCGCCATACCCCAGCAGATTGATTTGCTCGGCATGCACATACTCGGGCCACACCCCCGCCGCCACGGCCACCGCACCGAACGTCACCAACGGCGTGATCGCCAGCGTCGCGCTGACCCGCGAAGCTTCCCAATGCGCCAGCGCCTCGGCAAATGCGCCGTAGGCGATCAGCGTGTTCATGCAGCACGCCAGCAGCAGCCAGCCCTGCAACGGATTCAGCGACAGGGCTTCGAGCGGATGCACCCACGGCGTCAGCAACAAGGCGCAGAACAGGTAGATCACCATCATCACCTGTAAAGAATTCCACACCGTCAGCAATTGCTTCTGGCCCAGCGCATAGAAAGTCCAGACAGTCGAGGCCAGCAGCACCAGCAACACACCGGCGGTGTAATCAGATAAAGAGGTGAGCAATTCCGCCAGACGCTGATTGAAGAACAAAGCAAAACCGATCAACAGCACCGCCAGGCCAATGCCCTGACCGATGCTGAAGCGCTCCTTGAACACAAACAGACTGGCGATCAGCAACATGATCGGCCCCATCTGCACCACCAGTTGCGCAGTACCGGGGCTGAGCAGGTTCAGGCCCATCAGGTACAGCACGTAGTTGCCCACCAGCCCGAGCACCGCCATCAGCACCAGCCAGCCGCCCTTCGGCCCGAGCACCTTGCGGCTCGGCAAGCGTTTGGTCGCGGCCAGATAAATGAACAGACAGCCGCCGGACACCAGCAGGCGAAACCAGGTCACCGTGACCGGGTCCATCACCACCAGCACCTGTTTGAGCTTGATCGGCAGGATTCCCCACAGAAACGCCGTCAACAACGCCAGGAACATGCCGTACACCCAACGACCCGATGAAACGTGCATGAGAACCCCAAGCGCCAGAGACAGGAGCGCTCATTCTAGGCGCACAGACCGATCCGACACAGGAACAGTTGCGCTCCAGCCGCAAATGAAACTGTGCAGGTCGCAGCAGAAAATTGACGATGGGCCGTTGATCGGCCAGCCGGGCAAGGTAAGTGGTTCAGGCATAAGCTTCTTGGATCCAGCCCGGGACATCACTCACCAAGGAGACCCCGTCATGTTAGGCATGCGCGCCCAGGACACCGCCCCCGCCACGCACTTTCGCAGCGACCGCGTGTGCCGGGTCAACGGCGAACTGTATTTCAGCACCCGGGAAAACACCCTCGAAGGGCCGTTCGACAGCCACGAGAAAGCCGAGCAGCAGATAAAGGCCTACATCGCGCGGATGCAGTTGCTGGATTCCGGCAGATAAGCCGTGCTGAACCCAATCGCGGGCAAGCCCTCTCCCCCAGGTTCCGGGTTGGCCACTGAATTGTGAGCACACTCGAACACTGTGGGAGCGGGCTTGCCCGCGATTACGATTTGCCGGTCAACGCATCGTTCAAGGCCTAGCGCACAGCCTCAAACAACCCGGTCGCCCCCATCCCCCCGCCCACGCACATGGTCACGATTCCGTAGCGCAGATTGCGCCGCTGCAACTCGCGCACCAGATGCCCGGCCTGCCGTGACCCGGTCATGCCGAACGGGTGGCCGATGGAAATCGAGCCGCCGTTGACGTTGTACTTCTCGTTGTCGATTTCCAGACGATCACGGGCGTACAGGCACTGCGAGGCAAACGCTTCGTTCAATTCCCACAGATCGATATCCGCCACCTGCAGGCCTTTGGCCTTGAGCAGCTTTGGCACCGAAAACACCGGGCCGATGCCCATTTCGTCAGGCTCGCACCCAGCGACGGTAAACCCGCGGAAAAACGCTTTCGGCTTGAGCCCCAGTTGCAGGGCTTTTTCCAGGCTCATCACCAGCGTCATCGAGGCGCCATCGGACAACTGCGACGAGTTGCCGGCGGTCACCGAACCGTCCTCGGCGAACACCGGTTTCAACCCGGCAAGGCTTTCATAGGTGGTGTCCGGACGATTGCAGTCATCGCGGTCGACGATGCCGTCGAGGATCTGCACTTCACCGCTGTTCTTGTCTTCAACCCGGTACTTCACCGTCATCGGCACGATTTCATCGTTGAACAGCCCTGCTGCCTGCGCCTGAGCGGTGCGGATCTGACTTTGCAGCGAGTAGCGATCCTGCGCCTCGCGGCTGACGCCATAACGGCGCGCCACCACTTCCGCGGTCTGGCCCATGGTGTAGTAGATGCCCGGCGTCTGCTGCTTGAGCAACGGATTGATCAGGTGATCGGTGTTGACACTCTTCAGGGTCAGGCTGATCGACTCGACGCCGCCGGCGACGATGATGTCGCTGCAACCCGACGCGATCTGGTTGGCGGCAATCGCAATCGCCTGCAACCCCGAAGAACAGAAACGGTTGAGGGTCATGCCGGCGGTGCCGGTGCCCAATTGCGAGAGCACCGCCACGTTGCGGCCGATGTTGTAGCCTTGGGCGCCCTCGTTGGAGCCGGCGCCGACGATGCAATCCTCGACGCTTGCCGGGTCGATGTCGTTGCGCGAGAGCAACGCATTGACGCAATGGGCCGCCATGTCATCGGGACGGGTCTGGTTGAACTTGCCGCGAAAGGACTTGGCCAGGCCGGTCCGTACGCTGTCGACGATCACCACTTCACGCATGGCATACCTCATTGTTGCAGTCGGTTGAGAGTGAACCGAGCATAAGTCCCCCCCATCGCCGACCGCGACAATCATTCACCTCGCGTATGCGGGCCCATCGGTTCAGTCCTTGTGCTTTTTGGCTCGCTTGTCGGACTTCTCGAAAGCGTCTTCCAGCGCCCGGTTGATCGTGCGCAACACCTTGACCCGGGCCCAGCGCTTGTCATTGGCCTCGACCAGGGTCCACGGCGCGATTTCGGTGCTGGTGCGGTCGACCATGTCGCCCACGGCGGCACGGTAGGCGTCCCACTTGTCACGGTTGCGCCAGTCGTCTTCGGTGATCTTGAAGCGCTTGAACGGGATTTCTTCGCGCGCCTGGAAGCGCTCCATCTGCGTGTCCTTGTCGATCGCCAGCCAGAACTTGACCACGATCACCCCGGCGTCGGCCAGTTGCTCCTCAAAATCATTGATCTCGCCATAAGCGCGCATCCAGTCGGCAGTGCTGCAAAAGCCCTCGACCCGCTCCACCAGCACCCGGCCGTACCACGAGCGGTCGAACACCGTGAACTTGCCCCGCGCCGGAATATGTCGCCAAAACCGCCACAGATACGGCTGCGCCCGTTCCTCTTCGGTCGGCGCGGCAATCGGCACGATGCTGTATTGGCGCGGATCGAGCGCCGCCGCCACCCGACGAATCGAACCGCCCTTGCCCGCGGCATCGTTGCCTTCGAACACCGCCACCAGCGCATGCCGGCGCATGCGTTTGTCACGCATCAGCCCCGACAGCCTTGCCTGCTCGGTGATCAATTGTTCTTCGTAGTCTTTCTTGTCCAGACGCTGGGTCAGATCGAGGCTGTCGAGCAGGTTCAACTGGTCGACGGAAGTCCCCAGCGGTGCAGCGTTGACCTCATGGGGATGCACATCGGGACGCTTCAAGGCATTTTGCAGGCCTTCGAGCAGGATCTTGCCGACCGTCAGGCTGCGGTAGTGCGGGTCGACACCCTCGATGACATGCCACGGCGCGTAATCGCGACTGGTGCGGCGCAACACGCGTTCGCCGTATTTGACGAACTTGTCGTAGGTCTGCGATTGCTGCCAGTCCAGCGGGCTGATGCGCCAGCTGTGCAGCGGGTCGTCGGCCAACGCCTTGAGCCGCGCCTTCATCTGTTTCTTGGACAGGTGGAACCAGAACTTGAAGATCAGCGCGCCTTCATCACAGAACATCTTTTCCATGCGCTCGGCGCCGGCAATCGCCTGATCCAGTCGCGGATCCTTGAACAAACCATGCACCCGGCCCTGCAGCATCTGGCTGTACCAGTTGCCGAAGAAAATCCCCATCCGCCCCTTGGCCGGCAGCATCCGCCAGTAGCGCCAGGCCGGAGGCCGCGCCAGCTCTTCATCGGTCTGCTGGTCGAAAGTGCGCACTTCGATCAGGCGCGGATCCATCCACTCGTTGAGCAACTTGACCGTCTCGCCCTTGCCGGCGCCTTCGATGCCGTTGATCAAAATGATCACCGGGAAACGCTTCTGCTGCTGCAACTCGAACTGGGCTTCGAGCAAGGCTTCACGCAGGGCGGGCACGGCGGCTTCGTAGGTGTCTTTGTCGATGGCGTGACCGATTTCAGCGGATTCGAACATGGGACGGCTCCTTCCAGGATTCAGCAAGACTAGCGGATTGGGCTCTGACGCGGCACAGAAATTCCCGCCGGCGGCGGATTGTCCTTGAGTGATCGTCGGCAAGGCTTGCCATGGATCAAGCGCCGCCTGCGTGATCGGCTAGAATGGCCGCCTTGCCGTTGCCGAGCCTGCCATGAAACCTGTATTGCCCCACGCCCAACTCGACTGGGATGACCAGGGACGCCCGCGTTCGCGAGTGTTCGACGATGTGTATTTTTCCGACCAGTCGGGGCTGGATGAAACCCGCTACGTGTTCCTCGAACAGAACCGTCTGGCCGAGCGCTTCGCCGCACTGCCGGCGGGTGGGCGACTGGTGATCGGTGAAACCGGCTTCGGCACCGGGCTAAATTTTCTCTGTGCCTGGCAGTTGTTCGAACAGCACGCGGTGCCCGGTGCGCGGCTGCATTTCGTCAGTGTCGAGAAATTTCCGTTGAGCCCTGCCGACCTGCAGCGGGCGCTGGCGTTGTGGCCCGACCTGAAGCCTTTCTGCGATCAACTGCTCAAGCATTACGTCGCCATCCATCAAGGCTTTCAGCGCATTGTTCTGGATAACGGCCGCGTGACCCTGACGCTGCTGATCGGCGATGCGCTGGAGCAATTGCCGCAATTGGACGGGCAGATCGACGCATGGTTTCTCGACGGTTTCGCCCCGGCGAAAAACCCGGAGATGTGGACCGCCGAACTGTTCGCCGAACTGGCGCGACTGGCGGCGCCCGGCTCGACCATCAGCACGTTCACCAGCACCGGTTGGGTTCGACGCCTGCTCAACGCCGCCGGTTTCAAGATGAAGCGCACGCCGGGCATCGGCCACAAATGGGAGATCCTGCGCGGCGAATTTCTCGGCTGGCCGCAGGACGTTCCTTTACCCGTGGCGGACAAACCGTGGTTCGCCCGCCCGGCGCCTTTCAATGGAGAGCGTCGTGCGCTGGTGATCGGTGCCGGCCTGGCCGGCTGTGCCACGGCGGCTAGCCTCGCGGCAAGGGGCTGGCAGGTCAGTCTGCTGGAACGACATGACGCGGTGGCGCAGGAAGCCTCGGGCAATCCGCAAGGCGTGCTGTACCTGAAACTGTCCGCCCACGGCACCGCACTGTCGCAGTTGATCGTCAGCGGTTTCGGCTACACCCGACGTTTGCTGGAAACCCTGCAACGCGGCACCGATTGGGACGACTGCGGCGTGCTGCAACTGGCATTCAACGAAAAGGAACACGAACGTCAGGCGCAACTGGCGGCCGCGTTTCCCGAAGACCTGCTGCAATGGCTCGATCAACCCGAGGCACAAGCCCGAGCCGGGATCGGTCTGGCTCATGGCGGTTTGTATTACCCCGAGGGCGGCTGGGTGCATCCGCCGGCGTTGTGTCAGGCGCAATCGACACAACCGGGCGTCACGCTGCTGCCCCATCAGGAAGCCGTGGAGTTGCGCAAGGTCGACGGTCAGTGGCAAGCCTTCGACGGTGAACGATTGATCGCAACAGCACCGGTCGTGGTGCTGGCCGGCGCCGCCGACATCAAGCGTTTCCCCCAGAGCGCCGACCTGCCCCTCAAGCGCATTCGCGGGCAGATCACCCGCCTCGCGCAGACCACGCAAAGCCAGGCGCTGACCAGCGTCGTGTGCGCCGAAGGTTACGTCGCACCGGCACGCCTGGGGGAACACACCCTCGGCGCCAGTTTCGATTTCAACAGCGACGACCTGACCCCGACCACCGCCGAACATCTGGGCAATCTGGCGATGCTCGAAGAGATCTCCACCGATCTGGTCGCGCGCCTGCACGTCAGCGAGCTCGACGCCGAAAGTCTCCAGGGCCGGGCAGCCTTCCGTTGCACCAGCCCCGATTACCTGCCGATCGTCGGCCCGCTCGCCGATCGCGAAGCCTTCACCGAGGCCTATCGCGCCTTGAGCAAGGATGCCCGGCAAGTGCCGGACATTGCCTGCCCATGGCTGGACGGTCTGTACGTCAACAGTGGCCACGGTTCCCGGGGGCTGATCACCGCGCCACTGTCCGGTGAACTGCTGGCGGCCTGGCTGGACAACGAACCGCTGCCCCTGCCCAGAGGTGTCGCAGAGGCGTGTCATCCGAACCGGTTTGCCTTGCGGTGGCTGATCCGGGGCAAATGACCGAATCCGGGATTGGATTCAACCACCGGGCAACAGGCAAATATTGCCCTCGACCAGTCGTAGCACTTGCTCGGTCAACCGCTCGAGCAAGGCGCTTTCCGTCTGTTCCTGCCGGGCGGCACACAGGTTCATTTCGTTGAGATAGTCGGCCGAGCTGAGTTCTTCGGCTTTCTCGAACAACGCCAGGGCTTCTTCCTGGTGAGGCGCGCGCGCATCGTCGAACTGTTGGGCAAAACTGCTTTTCATGTATTCGTTCCACCAAGGCTGGCGAACCAGAAACGCCAGCCACTCGGGAGACAATTCAGCAGTCTGGATTCGATTGATAGCCTCCACCAGATCCGCCCCTGTCACCTCCGCGAGTGAGGCGTAATGCATGTGCGAAGGTTGCCCGGGCAATTCGAGTGCCTGCGCCAGACCGGAGCGGTAGGCAAGGGTCACTTCCAGCGGGTCAGGTGCCGCATGGACCTGCGCGTGCTCCGCGGCGATCCGGTCAATCTGCTCCAGCCGAAACAGTCCTCTCGCCAGCCTCATCAGCGCCTTCGTCGAAGGGCGTTGCCCCCTGGGACCACGGGTCACATGGTGGACGTGCACTGCAACTTCCAGGTGGCTGAAGTTCAACGCCGCGTTGTCCGTGCAATTGATCGGGTTGGCCGCCAGATCGAAAATCTGCTCCCGCAATTCGGCATCGGCCTGCGTAGCATCCAGAACCGTCCAGACCCGCCGGTGCATATCCTCGCGCACATTGGCTGACTCGGCGGAATTGCCCAACTCCGCGAGCAGCGCGAACAGGCCTTCGGCCCTTGGGTCATCCTTGAGTGCGTTCCACATCTGCAGATGCCGGGAGCCCTCGCTTCCTCCCGTCTCGGTCAGCCAGATCGAACGTGCCTGGATTTCGTCCAGTCGCGCGATATCGTTATCCAGGTAACCCATGCCGACGCCGACCGTCGTGCGGTAGTTTTCAAGGTAAGTTCTGCTGACATCGGAAATCGGGTTACGCCGCAAATTGATCGCTTCACTGAAGCGCCTGGACGTTTCAAAAAGCCAGGCAGGCAGATCACGGATTTCGTTATCCCGCAGATCCACCCGATCCAGATTGGGTAGAAACTGCAGGCCTTTTGGCAGCTCCGTGGCGCGGGTATTGCGCAAGGAGAGGTAAGTCAGATCGAACAGGTTGCGGACATCCACCGTGGCGCCGAGGGGGTTCCCGCTCAGATTCAGACTTTGCAAGGTGCGCAACCCGGCCAGCTTCACCAGGGCGTGCTCGGTGAGTTGAAGCCGATTGCCGGCCAGGCTCAGCCGCCTGAGGTTCGGCATATGCGAAATGATCTCGGGCAACCGGGTGATCTGATTGCGATCCAGTTCAAGGGACTCGACGTTCGTGAATGCTTTGAGGAAATAAGCGGCATCGTCGTCCAGCAACATGTCTTGCAGAGACAATTGCCTGACATGATCAAACGTCAAACCGACCGGCAAGGTCGGAAACTTGCCGAAGCGCATGCCATCGAGCTTCAAACCATAGACGAGACGCCCGGCGTCATCGGGCAGGGAGATCAAACGGCGAAAACAGTCTTCGATTTCGAACGCAACGATTTGCCGGCATTCGCGAATTTCGTTCAGATCACCGCCCAGGACCTTCATGGCTGCTTCATCTCGGACCCAGGTGTCCATCACATCCCGCAGTCGGCCCAGATCCTTTCGCAACTGTCGGACCCTGACCGCCCTGGTCAGATGGTCGCTGCCCAGCTGGTCAAGGAACTCATTGGCTTGAACGTCAGAAAACAAGGGATAGAGCTTTTTCACCTGCCGCAATAAACGACGCGAATGAATGTTCGACCCGGCGGGAGAGTCGGCAGGCGTGCACACGGGCTCGGCGGTCGCCGCTTGCCACTGACCGCCTGCCAACACCCGGGCGCATGCCTCACGTTCATCCAGAGCACTCTCCAACAGTTTGCCGCGCAGGCGCCCGCCATTTTCCGGCGTCGGTTGCACAAATCCGATGGCCTTGCGCTGCTGCGCTGAAAGACCTTTGAGAATCGCCTGATAGAGATCTTCCGGCCCGGCCGCGATCCTGCCGAGTGATTTCCTGTCGCTGCCAAACACCTCGTAACCATTGTCGAGTCTGACCAGCGTGCATGAACTCGACGTAACCAGCGGTTTTTCGCCCAGCGTTTCCAGGAGCTGACCGCTCAAGGATTTCGCCCGCAGTTCAAGATAGAACTCGGGATCCCAGCCTGCGAGACGGGGTAGCAACCGGATCGCCAGTTTCCTTGTATCGGCATTGGCGATGTCGGTCAGGTAAAAACCTGCCAATGCCCGATCCACTCGCCCATCGCTCAAAGCCTGACGCGCCCGTTGTGCCAACCCCATGGGCACCCGCCCGGTGCTGCGCAGGCGCATCCGTTCAATGCTCGGCGTCCGTTTGAGCAGCTCCCGGGCGGAGCGCACCGGCAAATCGGGAAAGGCCCTGCGCAACTTGAGCAATTCTCCGGCAACGTCTTGATCGTATCGGCTGTAGAGATGGTCGAAAGTCGACCTTCGATCGGCCTTGATCGCCGCCCCGATCACTTTCGCCAACTGCTGACTCGCATCGGCCGGGGCTACGTCAGCCCCCACCAAGACCTCCACTTCTTTGGGACGCAGAACATCGACGACCGCTTGCAGCAACTCGCCCTTCTCCAGTTGCGCATGCTTCACAATGACGCTCACGGTATCGTCGTCGATCGATCCGGGCGGGTAGGTCGCGGTGATCCGCCCTTGTTCATCCACGACTTTGATGTAGCGATCGGCCGGCCAGTTCGCAAGCCGGGGTAAAGCATGCAGCTGTTCGTTGACGTAACGCGGATCACTCGCCTCGCCACGCTCCATGGCGGCAATGTATTCGCGCACTCTGCGCTCGATTCCAAAACGTTCGATCATGTCCAGCAAGCGGGAAGGCAGCGGCCGGTTGTCGTCGCTCAGGCGATGCAGCTCATCGATCCGGGTGTCGGTCAACCGACGGGCCATCTCCAGACGACTGTCTTCCCAGCCCTCAAGACTAGGATCAGTGCGTTTGAGCGTGTACGCTCCGCTCCATCGCTCGGTCTGTTCGAAGTCATGACGCCAGCCTCCGCGATCATTGCGCTTCAATACCGGCTGATAAGCCTGTGCACGCACAGGGTGTTGGACTTCCCAGGTATTGGATGCAGGCTCCAGCGCTACCTCGTAAGCCCGATTGTCGAAATGGGCAAACTGCTTGCCGTTCGCCCGGAACAAGCCTGCAGTATCGGGTTCGGCACCTGTCGGAAGCGGCTGTTCATAACCGAGTAGCTGCGGTTTCCACAATCGAGGCTGACCGTCACGGTCCAATATGGCCGTGAACGGCTGGAAGAAATCCGGATGCTTGCGCACCGTCTTGATTGCCAGTGTTTTCAGGCCCTTGATACCGGCCCCCACGCTGACCATCAGCACAATGTTTTCAGCAACGCTGAGCAGGTGCGAAAACGCCTCCTCACGATCTCCCCGCGACCAGTCCTCAACGCCCTCATAAACTTCCGCAAGCATTTGCCCCACGGCAACCCCCATCATCAGTTGCCCTACGACCGGCACGAAAATCCCGGCCACATTGGCGACCGTCAGACCGATTTCCAGATACTCGAGCAGGCGCTTCTTGCGCGCCTCTTCATCCACATCGGCAGTCGGTACGGCGAGCGCGCGGGCATCGATCTGCAGTTTGCCGATATGGCTCTGGTGCATGAAGTCGAGCAACGACACGGTTATCGGCAAATATTTGGCACGACCCAGGCTGCGAGCGTCCGCGAAGTTTTTGAAGAAATCCGCCTTGTCCACCTCGCCGATGCAATGAGTGAAGTAGCTCCTGTAACTGGCCACCCCCAATTGGTATTCCAGGTACACGAGAAACGCCGAGAAACTCGCATACTCGTACAACGGTTGAGAGGGCGAGCCGGGCATGTAAACCAGGCACCATTGATCCGGCTCCGACTCGACCGAGCGCTCGGAAAACACCACGATGCCCCAGATGCAACAATCGAACAGTTCGATGCCTTGCATGAGCAGCGGCCGGCCCTGGTAATTCAGGCTTTTGGCATCAGCGATACCACCGGCCTCGAGCAGGCGCTCCAGGCTGTCGTATGCGCCCTGGCTGATGTGTGCATTCAACAGTGCCAGATGCAGATCCAGTCGCATCAACTGTTTTTTCAGGTCGATGATGTTGCGGATCATGGAACCGGTGGCAACCGGTTTGCCATCAACCTGGGTGATACCGAATACCTCTTGAAAATGCTGTTGGTATTTCTGCCCCAGATCGAGCTCGCGACAGAGTCCGGCGAACGCGGTGGGTGTCAGGCCCGCAATCCCTGCAGGATGGCCAGAGATGCGCACGACACTGCCTGCGGGGAAAAAATCGTCCTGTGCCTCCCGCTCCGTGAAGTTCTGCATCGCCGCTTCCAGAAGCGTCGGCGTTGCCGGCGGCGTGACCGGCGATCCTCCGCCGGGCGGGGTGACGGGCTCGCAACCACAGTACTCCCCAGGCAGCTCCAGATAGTCTTTTTCGACATCGAACTGCACTGGCCAGCGAGCTTTCAGGGCGCTGGTCAACAGCGCGGCGCAAAAGCTGTTCAAAGGTTGCAAGCGGCCAAGATCGGCTTCGACCTTCGCCTGAGCGGCGTGTAACTCACGCGCGGTCTGGTCCAGCGCGGCGAGTGCAGAGCTGGAACCTTTCAGAAGGCTGGGGGGCAGGATTTTCTGCAAGGCCTGGGCAGTATCCAGATCGCCGGTGGCTTCCAGCAAAAAAACCAGTATCTGTTCCTGGGTCAGCGGTGTCGCAGTATCCGACTGCGTATTCGACATGGGCAATATTCCTTTATCGCACTTTGGAACCGTTACCTTAACGATCCTGCCTGCGTAAAAAAACACGAAAAACTACGTGATCAGGCCGGCAAACAAGCAGACATCCGCATGTTTTCACTATTTATCTACTACCCATAACCCCAAGCGGAAAGCTAATGGCCCATCGGTCAGGCCGAACCGCTTATAACCGATCGTTCTAAAACTCCCACATCCCAGCCGGGTCAGTTTCTGAGTACCGGCCATTTCGGCGCGGTGCAGTGACACCTTCCCCAACGGAAAAACCGGTAAGGACCTTATGTGCGGATTAGCTGGCGAGTTACGTTTTGATCAACAACCTGCAGACCTTGCAGCCATCGAGCGAATCACCCATCACCTGGCGCCTCGCGGCCCCGACGCGTGGGGCTTCCATGCCCAGGGACCGATTGCCCTGGGCCATCGACGCCTGAAAATCATGGACCTGTCGGACGGCTCGGCGCAGCCGATGATCGACAGCCAATTGGGCCTGTCCCTGGCCTTCAACGGCGCGATCTACAACTTCCCTGAATTGCGTGCCGAACTCGAAGCGCTCGGGTACGCGTTCTATTCCGGCGGCGACACCGAAGTGCTGCTCAAGGGTTATCACGCCTGGGGTGAAGCGCTGCTGCCGAAACTCAACGGCATGTTTGCCTTCGCCATCTGGGAGCGCGATGCCCAGCGTCTGTTCATTGCCCGCGACCGTCTTGGCGTCAAGCCGCTGTACCTGTCGCGCACCGGCCAGCGCCTGCGATTTGCCTCGGCCCTGCCGGCCTTGCTCAAGGGCGGTGACATCAACCCGATCCTCGATCCGGTGGCGCTCAACCATTACCTGAATTTCCACGCCGTGGTACCTGCGCCGCGCACCTTGCTGGCCGGTATCGAAAAGCTGCCGCCAGCGTGCTGGATGCGCATTGAAGCAGACGGCACCACCGAGCAGAAAACCTGGTGGACCCTGCCCTACGGACCACACGACGACGAAAAAAACCTGACCCTGGAAGACTGGCGTGACCGCGTGCTCGACAGCACCCGCGAAGCCGTGGCGATCCGCCAACGGGCAGCGGTGGATGTCGGCGTGCTGCTTTCCGGAGGTGTCGATTCGAGCATGCTGGTGGGCCTGTTGCGCGAAGTCGGCGTGGAGAACCTGTCGACCTTTTCCATCGGTTTTCAGGATGCCGGGGGCGAGCGCGGTGACGAGTTTCAGTACTCAGACCTGATCGCCAAGCACTACGGCACCCAGCACCATCAACTGCGCATCGACGAAAAAGAGATCATCGAGCAATTGCCCGCCGCGTTCCGCGCCATGAGCGAGCCGATGGTCAGCCACGATTGCATCGCCTTCTATCTGCTGTCCCGCGAAGTGGCCAAGCACTGCAAGGTTGTGCAAAGCGGCCAGGGAGCCGACGAGTTGTTCGCCGGTTATCACTGGTATCCGCAAGTCGACGGCGCGGCCGATCCGTATGCGGCTTATCGCGAAGCGTTTTTCGACCGCAGCTACGACGACTACGCCGCCACGGTGCAGCCGAAATGGCTAACGGCCAATGACGCTGCCGGCGACTTCGTGAAGGAACATTTCGCACAGCCCGGCGCCGATGCGGCGGTCGACAAGGCCCTGCGCCTGGACAGCACGGTGATGCTGGTGGACGACCCGGTCAAACGCGTCGACAACATGACCATGGCCTGGGGCCTGGAGGCGCGCACGCCGTTTCTCGACTATCGACTGGTGGAATTGTCGGCTCGCATTCCGGGCCAGTTCAAACTGCCGGACGGCGGTAAGCAGGTGCTGAAGGAAGCCGCGCGACGGGTGATTCCGAGTGAAGTGATTGACCGCAAGAAAGGTTACTTCCCGGTGCCGGGCCTCAAGCATTTGCAGGGCGACACTCTGAACTGGGTGCGCGAACTGCTGCTCGATCCGAGTCAGGATCGCGGCCTGTTCAACCCGGTGATGCTCGACAAGCTACTCACTGATCCACAAGGTCAACTCACGCCTCTGCGCGGTTCCAAACTGTGGCAACTGGCAGCCCTGAACCTGTGGCTCAGCGAACAAGGAATCTGATCGATGAAACCTCACGCCACGGCTTACAGCCAACGCCTGCTGCGCGGTCAGACGCCGTCCTACGAACGCTTGCAGGCGCGCCTGGCCGAAGATGGCAGCGAGCCTGCCGCCGAACCGATCGCGGTGCATTGCGGCTGGGGCCGATTGCTCATCGGTCACACCTTCCCCGATCCTGCAAGCCTTGCCCGGGAACTGCTCAACGAGCAGACGGGCGAGCGCGACATTGCTTTGTACGTTGCCGCGCCGCAGCAGATTCTCGGGCTGGAACCGACTCAATTGTTTCTCGACCCGTCCGATACCCTGCGCTTGTGGTTCAGCGATTATCGTCAGGCCACCCGCGTGTTTCGCGGCTTCCGCATCCGTCGTGCGCAAAGTGACGCGGACTGGCAGGGGATCAATCAGCTGTATCAGGCGCGCGGCATGCTGCCGATCGACGCCACCCTGCTCACCCCGCACCATCAGGGCGGCCCGGTGTACTGGCTGGCGGAAGACGACGACAGCGGCGCGGTGATCGGCAGCGTCATGGGCCTCAATCACCAGAAGGCTTACAACGACCCGGAAAACGGCAGCAGCCTGTGGTGCCTGGCGGTCGATCCGCAGTGTTCGCGCCCCGGGGTCGGCGAAGTGCTGGTGCGTCATCTGATCGAACACTTTATGAGCCGGGGTTTGAGCTATCTCGATCTGTCGGTGCTGCACGATAACCGCCAGGCGAAAAACCTCTACGCCAAACTCGGTTTTCGCAACCTGCCGACGTTCGCCATCAAGCGCAAGAACGGCATCAATCAGCCGCTGTTTCTTGGCCCCGGCCCGGAGGCGCAGTTCAACCCTTACGCGCGGATCATCGTCGAGGAAGCCCATCGACGCGGTATCGACGTGCAAGTGGATGACGCCGATGCCGGGCTGTTCACCCTCAGTCACGGCGGGCGCCGGGTGCGTTGCCGCGAATCACTGAGCGACCTGACCAGCGCCATCAGCATGAACCTGTGCCAGGACAAGAGCCTGACCCACAAAGTGTTGAAAGCCGCCGGGTTGAATGTGCCGTCGCAGCAGCTAGCAGGAAACGCGGACGACAATCTGGCGTTCCTCGATGAACACCAGCGAGTGGTGGTCAAACCGCTGGATGGCGAACAGGGCCAAGGCGTGGCGGTGGATCTGCAGACCATCGAGGAAGTGCAGCAGGCCATCGAAGCGGCCAGACAGTTCGACACTCGCGTATTGCTCGAAAGCTTCCATGAAGGCTTCGACCTGCGGATTCTGGTGATCGGTTTCGAGGTGGTTGCTGCGGCGATCCGCCGGCCGGCGGAAGTGGTCGGCGACGGCCATCATTCCATCGGCGCCCTGATCGAAGCCCAGAGTCGGCGCCGGCAGGCGGCGACCAGCGGGGAAAGCAAGATTCCGCTGGATCACGAAACCCAGCGCACCCTGCACGCAGCCGGTTACGACTACAGCAGCATCCTGCCGGCCGGTGAGCATCTGTTCGTGCGGCGCACGGCGAATCTGCACACTGGCGGCACGCTGGAAGACGTCACGGCGATTCTGCATCCGACCTTGGCCGAGGCCGCCGTGCGTGCGGCCCGCGCCCTGGAAATACCCATGGTCGGACTCGACCTGATGGTGCCGGCGGCGGATCAACCACAGTACGTGTTCATCGAAGCCAACGAGCGGGCAGGTCTTGCCAACCATGAGCCGCAACCGACGGCCGAGCGGTTTGTCGATCTGTTGTTTCCGCACAGTCAGCCGGCCGTTTGATCTCTCTTCAGCGTCATTCCCGCGTTGAACGCGCGAATGACGCCCCGCAACAGGAGTTTCCATGACCACCCAAATTCCCGAACCGGATCTGAACTACCTGCAGAAAGTCCTGCTGGAAATGCTCGCGATTCCCAGTCCCACCGGGTTTACCGACACCATCGTGCGTTACGTCGCCGAGCGTCTGGAAGAACTTGGCATTCCCTTCGAGATGACCCGTCGCGGCACGATCCGCGCCACCCTCAAGGGCAAGAAAAACAGCCCCGACCGTGCGGTCTCGGCGCACCTGGACACCATCGGCGCCGCCGTGCGCGCGGTGAAAGACAACGGGCGTCTGACCTTGGCGCCGGTGGGCTGCTGGTCGAGCCGGTTCGCCGAGGGCAGCCGCGTCAGCCTGTTCACCGACAACGGTGTGATTCGCGGCAGCGTGTTGCCATTGATGGCTTCCGGGCATGCCTTCAACACTGCCGTGGACGAGATGCCGATCAGTTGGGATCACGTCGAGCTGCGTCTGGACGCCTACTGCGCGACCCGCGCCGATTGTGATTCGCTGGGCATCAGCGTTGGCGATGTGGTGGCCTTCGATCCTTTGCCCGAGTTCACCGAAAGCGGCCATATCAGCGCCCGACATCTGGACGACAAGGCCGGTGTTGCCGCGCTGCTGGCAGCGCTGAAAGCCATCGTCGACAGCGGTCAGGAGCTGATGATCGACTGTCACCCGCTGTTCACCATCACCGAGGAAACCGGCAGCGGCGCGGCGGCAGCCTTGCCGTGGGACGTCAGCGAATTCGTCGGCATCGACATCGCCCCGGTCGCGCCGGGCCAGCACTCCAGTGAACATGCGGTGAGCGTGGCGATGCAGGATTCCGGCGGGCCGTACGACTATCACCTGTCGCGGCACCTGTTGCGTCTGGCAGGCGAGCACGAACTGCCAGTGCGCCGCGACCTGTTCCGCTATTACTTCAGCGACGCCCATTCGGCCGTCACCGCCGGTCACGACATTCGCACCGCCCTGCTCGCCTTCGGCTGCGACGCAACCCACGGTTACGAACGCACGCACATCGACAGCCTCGCGGCGCTCAGTCGCTTGCTGGGGGCGTACATTCTGAGTCCGCCGGTGTTCGCCAGCGATGCGCAACCGGCCACCGGGTCACTGGATCGCTTCAGTCATCAGATCGAGCACGAGACGCAGATGGAGAGCGACACCCGTGTGCCGTCGGTGGACAGCCTGGTGGGGCAGCGTTCGGACAGTTGAGTCTGGCCCTCGGCGATCATTCGCCGTAGCATCCCGACATTGATTTAGCCGAGGTGCCCATGCTGATTCCCTACGACGCGCTCGAAGTCGACACCCTCACCCGCCTGATCGAGGATTTCGTCACCCGTGACGGTACCGACAACGGTGACGACACGCCGCTGGAAACCCGCGTACTGCGGGTTCGCCAGGCGCTGACCAAAGGCCAGGCGTTGATTGTCTTCGATCCGGAGAGCGAGCAATGCCAGTTGATGCTCAAGCACGACGTGCCCAAGCACCTGTTCGACTGAAAACGGTCAGCGGCCCTTGCCGCTGGCCTGTTTGCGCTGGATCCGTTCGTAGACCTCGGCGCGATGCACGCCGACCTGCTCCGGCGCTTCGACGCCGAACCGCACGCTGGAGCCGTTGACCGCCAGAACGCGCAAAGTGATGTTGTCGCCGATGGAAATCAGTTCCCCGACAACACGGCTGAGTACAAGCATGGGAGGTGTCCTTCAAGGTTTGCGAGCCTTGAAGATGCGCGGCTTTCGAGCGCCCTACAATGCATGCCGGGCAATTCAGTCATTCCCTACGCGCCAAGGCGCGCAAGCCTTCAGACGTTTCCTTCAGGCCTGCAAGATTCAGCTCGCGGAAAACCGCGGCCCGAACAGGATCACACTGGCCCCGATCACACACAGTGCCACACCGATCCAGTCCGAACCCAACGGGCGGATGCGCTCAACCACCGCCAGCCAGCCAATCGAAGCAATGATGTAGATGCCGCCATAAGCTGCGTAGGCGCGACCGGCGTAGGTCGCTTCGACGCGCGTCAACAGCAGCGCAAAGAGAGTCAGACTGAACAGTGCCGGGATCACCCACAAGGCGCTCTTGCCCTGGCGCAACCACATCCAGAACGCGAAACAGCCGGCGATTTCGAACAGCGCGGCGAGAAAAAACCACAGATAGTTGAGCATGCAAGACATCTCGTCAGGGTGACTGTTGCGGCCACCCT
Organism: Pseudomonas sp. B40(2017); assembly: GCF_002112855.1. Taxonomy (NCBI): domain Bacteria; kingdom Pseudomonadati; phylum Pseudomonadota; class Gammaproteobacteria; order Pseudomonadales; family Pseudomonadaceae; genus Pseudomonas; species Pseudomonas sp. B40(2017). Next base: position 499,683 of record NZ_NEIT01000004.1, on the reverse strand, counting down.
AACGATGCGACGAACCCCGGGCAAGTTCAGCCGTTGTTCTGTTTGGCCTTGGCGCGCATCTTCTCGGCCATCGCGGTCATTTCGTTGTACAGCAATTGCGGGTTTTTCTGTTTGAGCGCCCAGGCCATGCGCCCTTGTTCGTGGGGCAGGATCATGAACTCGCCGGCCGCGACTTGCTGGTAGATGTAGTCGGCAATATCGCTGGCGGTGATGGGCGAACTTTCCAGCAACTTGCCGACCTGGGCTTTCATCGCCGGCGTCGGGCCCCGGAAAGAGTCCAGCAGGTTGGTCTGGAAGAACGACGGGCAGACCACATGCACACCGATTTCCTGCTGGGCCAGTTCGATCAACAGGCTTTCCGACAGGGCCACCACTCCGGCCTTGGCCACGTTGTAGTTGCTCATCGCCGGGCCCTGCATCAGCGCGGCCATCGAGGCGATGTTGATGATCTTGCCCTTGCTCTGCTCCAGCAGCGGCAGGAATGCCTTGCAGCCCTTGACCACGCCCATCAGGTTGATCGCGATCTGCCAGTCCCAGTCCTCCAGCGACAACTCGCTGAAGAACCCGCCCGACGCCACACCGGCGTTGTTGACGATGATGTCGATGCCGCCAAGTTTCACTTCGCAGGCCTGGGCGAACGCCGTCAACTGGCTGTAATCGCGCACGTCGCAGCGCTGGATGAAGCCGTCGCCGCCGGCCTCGCGGACCAGTTTCAGGGTCTCTTGCAAACCGGGCTCGCTGACGTCGGACAAGGCCAGTTGCCAGCCTTCACGCGCCCAGCGCAGCGCGATTTCGCGACCCAGGCCAGAGCCCGCGCCAGTGATCATCATGCGATTTTGCATAGCAGACAGCCTTGTTGTTCCGGGGAAGATGCGCGGAGTGTAGCGAAGGATACGCAGCGACCCACGCTCCATCAGATTGCTGAATGGCGAGGGCAAACCGCGACAACAAACGAAATAAGCGAGCGAGCCAAATACCTTAAAAAAACATTGAATTTTCTTTCATGCGCACCAGTCGGAATTTGTAAGCCGGCTGGATTTAGTTCAACTTCCAGCTGCCCTTGAACACCAAGACTTCACAGACACTATCAACAAGGAAATAGACATGGGCACAATTCTAATCATCATCCTGATCCTGTTGCTGATCGGTGGTCTGCCGGTCTTCCCGCACTCCAGAAGTTGGGGTTATGGCCCTTCGGGCATTATCGGCGTAGTGCTGGTAGTCCTGTTGGTGCTGTTGTTACTCGGTCGGATATGACTGTTTGACCGACAAAAAAAAGAGGCCCTGTGAAGGGCCTCTTTTTTATTGTGCCGACTGATCAGTCCGGCTTGCCGTTAACCACACCGGCGGTATTGTCGATCAGGCTCTTGGTGGCCGTTTGCAGGAACGCTTCAAGCTTGAGTTTCAGCTCGGCAGTGCGCGGTGCATCCGGAATGATTTCAGCAGAAGGATTCGCGCCCAGTTGGTACTGGTAGATCTTCGGCGCCATTTCCTTCTCTTTCGGCAGCACCAGAATCTGGTCAGCGGTGACGATGGCAGTGGTCTGCTCGCTGCCCGACGGCTTGATCACACCGAAACCGGTATCACCCTGCGGCAGGTTCAGCAGATCGCGGCCCCAGCACTGATGGCGCACTTCGCCACCGAGGCGACCCATGATGGTCGGCACGATGTCGATCTGGGTGCCCACGGTGTGGTCACGGGTACCGAATTTTTCCTGGATGCCCGGTGCGATCATCAGCATCGGCACGTTGAAGCGGCCCAGGTCCATTTCGGTGATCTGACGCTCGTTGCCGAAACCGTGGTCGCCGACGATGACGAACAGGGTTTCCTTGAAGTACGGCTCCTTGCGGGCCTTCTCGAAGAACTGGCCCAGCGCCCAGTCTGCGTAACGCATGGCGGTCAGGTGCTCGTTGAGCGGGCCACGGTCGGTGACGCGTTCGACCGGCAATGGCGTCGGCAAGGCGTACGGCGTGTGGTTGGACAGGGTCTGCAGCAGCGCGTAGAACGGCTTGCCGTTTTCCCGCGCCTTGAGCTCCACCAGACCACGGTCGAACATGTCCTGGTCGGACACGCCCCAGGTCGGATCGGAGAACACCGGGTTCACGAAGTCGTTACGGCCGACGAAGTTGGTCATGCCCTGGTTGCTGAAGAAACCGGACTGGTTGTCCCAGGCAAAGTCACCGTTGTAGACGTAGACATCGTCATAGTCACGCGCACTGAGCAACTGCGGCAGGCCGGACAGTTTGTGGCTGCCTTCCGGGGTCTGCATCAGGTATTCGAAACCCGGCAGGTTCGGGAAGCACGCCATGGTGGCGAACATGCCCTGGTGGGTGTGGGTGCCGTTGGAGAAGAAACGGTCGAACAGCAGGCCTTCCTTCGACAGCTTGTCGAGGTACGGCGTGATGTTGCCTGGCGCGCCCAGTGCGCCCACCGAGTGACCGGCCATGCTTTCCATCAGGATCACGACGACGTTCTTGATCGGCAGGGTCTTGTCGGCAGGCGGCGTGTATTCACGACGCACGGCAGCGATATCGGCATCCACCAGTTTGTCGTCCGGCATCACCAGCATCTCGCGCACCACTTTCTGCGCCTGATCCTGCGGCAGCGTGGCTTTCCAGATGTTGTCGCGATCCTCGCCCAGCCGATCCTTGGCTGCCGCGATCAGCGACAGCGTGCCGTTGAGGCCGAGCTGGTTGGCGAAGTTCGAATCGGTGGTGTACACGTCACCCCAGCGCAGCGGCGGGCCTTGACGCAGGGTGCCGCGAGCGGCGACCACGCAGATCAGCAGGCACACCACGAATACCGCCAGACGCGCATACCATGGCGCCACTTGACGGGTGCCGACGTTACCGCCGCTGAACGGGCCACGCGGACGGGTCAGACGGTCCGCTCCCTTGAACGCCAGGGTCAGGATCAGCGTGCCCACGGCCCAGGCCAACAGGTAACGCACCACCGGGAAACCGTACCAGAGCATGCTCATCACGGTTTTCGGGTCTTCTTTCACGTACTGGAACACCAGGCCGTTGAGGCGCTGGTGGAACTCGCGATAGAAGTCCATCTCCATCAGGCCGAGGAACAGCGCGATGCTCGAAGCAACGGTCAGCCACAGACGGAAGAACCCGCGCGCCGCCATGGCCCGGGCACTGAACAGCGCCAGCACCAGCGGAATGCAGACGTACACCACCAGGCGAATATCGAAGCGCAGGCCGTTGGCGAAGGCTTCGAGGAAAGTCGAGGCCGGGGTGTCGAGGATCATCTCGCGGTTGTAGACCAGCAGCGCGAGGCGCAGCACGGAAAACATCACCATCATGACCAGCGCGCACAGAAGCGTGTAGGCCAGATGCGATTTGACGGTCGGTTGCAGCAGGCGACTGGAAGATCGCTGCTGACTCAGGGCGTCCGGGTTTGCCATGTCGTTTTAGGACCCATTGGAAGTTGAAGTTGCAAAAATTCAGCTGCGCCCTGCCCTCTGTTGGCCATTCCAGGCCCCGGGGCTTGCGCGGAGCGCAAATGTTGCACGATCACCGGCGGCATTGCCATTGATTAGTACCCGCTGCCGGACACTTTCATTCAAGGCACAGCGCGGCGGGACAGGTACAAACAGCGCGGGCGAATTGTCTTGGAGACTTTGTGAAAATTTCGTTCAACGCATATTCGGAAACACAATAAACCTGCAAAACAAAACGCCCCGAGTTCTTCGGGGCGTTTACAGATGAACGCGATGTTTACTTCTCGGCGCGTTCTTTCAAGGCTTTCAGGGTATTGAACGGTGCGTCGACCACAAACTTGTTGGCGATCATGGAAGGCACGCTGCCGCCCGGCTCGGTGTGAACCTGATAGGTCACTTCAACCTGATCGCCCTTTGGCACGAACTTCCAGAAGCCTTTGACCTGAGCGACCCGCACAAAGCCCTTTTCTTCAGGCAGGTACTTCGGCACGCCTTCCAGGTTACGGGTCAGGCTGCCATCGGCGCCTTCAACGGTGGTGACATGCAGGATGGAGTCGCGCGGGGTAACCGGCCATGGCGTGTTGAACTGGGTGTAGGTCCAACTCTGGTCGCCTTCGTGCTTGAGCAGTTTCTGGGTCTTGCACTCGTGAATCCATGCGCAGGCCCCGGACACGTCTTCCTGCAAGGCGCGCAGTTTGGCGATGGTGGTCTTCATCACGGTCACACCCTGATAAGACTTGTAGTCCGAACCCGGGACTTCGCTCAGGGAGACCTTGATGCCGTCCTCGTTCTTGGCGACTTTCCAGTCTTCAGCCTGGGCAACCGAGGTGGCCAGCACGGCCGTCAAACCACACAACACAGCGATACGATGCAGCGAACCCATAGTCTTATTCCTTATTGTTGAAGTTCCGTTCGTTTGACACATCACGCCGCCGTCATCTGCTCCCACCAGCCGAGCAGTCTGATCGCGTCTTCCTGGCTGCTGCCGCAGACTTCGGGATCGGCCTTGAATCCTGAACAGACCGCCGGACGTTCCGGTCGGCCGAAAATGTTGCACAGGTTATCGACCGACAACTGAACGCAGCGTTCACCGGCAGGTTTTCCATCGGGCATGCCTGGAATCGGCGAACTGATGGAAGGGGCAATGCAGCAGGCGCCACAGCCTTCACGGCATTTCATGACGACGCGTTCCTCGCAGCGGGCAATGTGTTAAAGGGACGCGGAACAGGGTAACCGCTTAAACGGCTGTTTTAAATTGCCTGAACCGGGGTTTTTACGCAGAAACGAAAGTGACTGACCAGTCTCCGACAAAGCGTCTGGTCTGCGGGTCACCGATGGGGACGATTTATTGCTTGAACTCGAAATCCAGCGCCGCGCCCTCGACTTCGCGGCGCTCTTCGTTACGCAGCTGCAACTGCATTTCGTTGCTGAGCAAACGGCCGTTGAGCTGGAACCCGCTGTTCTTGTCGCCGAACATCTGCGGCAGGATCGGCTCACGCTTGGGCAGCGTCACGGAACCGGGAGGCTTCAATTCCTGAACCATGTCTTTCGGCAGGCTCAAATCGAGCTTCGCAGGCGGCAGCGGCGTCTTGGCCACCTCCTTCGCCGATTTCGACTTGGAGGCTACCGGGGCGCGCTTCTTGGCGGGAGCAGCCTTATTCTGCGGTGTTTTTTTCGCTGGAACGGTTTTCTTGGCCGTGACCGGTTTTTTCGCGGTGGCAGTCGCCGGCGTCTTTTCCTGAGCCGCCGCCATGGCGCCAGGGATCTGACCCATCATCAACAGGCAGAGCACAACCCAGGCGGCAGAAAATTTCGCTTTCATGAACCCAACGAAGCTAACGGCAGAGGGCCATATGCTCGCCTGTTGGGCGCCACATGACAAGCTCCGCCATTGTTTCAAAATCCGCCGGCCATCTCCTGACAGAGCTGGGTGGCCAACATGCCGAGGGTCATCAGCGCCCGTTCCGCCTCGCGATTCCACGGGATGCCGCAATTCAACCGGATGCAGTGGTTGAACTGTTCGGTGTTGCTGAAGATCAACCCCGGCGCAATGCTGATGCCCTGTTGCAGCGCCCGCACGTGCAATTCCTGGGTGTTGACCCGTCCCGGCAGGCTGACCCACAGAATGAATCCGCCGGTCGGCCGGGTCATCTGTGTGCCTTCGGGAAAGTGCTGCTGAACCGCCAGCTGGAATGCGCTGAGATTTTTCCGGTATTCCTGGCGGATGTACCGTAAATGCCGGTCATAGCCGCCGTTTTCCAGGTAGGCCGCGATAGCCATTTGGGTGACGCTGCACGCGGAATGGGTGCTGAAAGTCTGCAAGCGCTGGATTTCCTGCTGGTACTTGCCGGCGATCATCCAGCCGATGCGCACCCCGGGCGATAACGTCTTGGAAAAACTCGAGCAATAGATCACCCGGTCGAGCCGGTCGTAGGCCTTGAGCGACTTGGTGCGGCCCTGCTCGAACATCAATTCGCCATAGATGTCGTCTTCGACGATCTGGATATCGAAATCCGAGGCCAGTCGCAGCAGTTGTTTCTGGCGCTCTTCGGGCATGGTACCGCCGAGCGGATTACTCAGGCGCGTGGTCAGCACCAGCGCCTTGATCGACCATTGGTTCGCCGCCAGTTGCAGGGCTTCGAGGCTCATGCCGGTGGCGGGATCGCTGGGGATCTCGATGACTTTCAGGCCCAGCAGATCCGCCAATTGCAACAGTCCGTAATAGGTTGGCGATTCAGCGGCGATCAGGTCGCCGGGGCGCGTCAGCACTCGCAACGACATCTGCAACGCATCGACGCAGCCGTGGGTGATCACCACTTCCGAAGGGTCAACGACCACGCCTGCATCACGCATGCGAATCGCCACCTGCCGGCGCAGCGGCTCGAAACCGGGGCTGAACATGTAGCTGAACGCCCGAGGGCTGTGAAAGCGGGTGACCTTGGCCAATTGCTGATGCAGGGCCCGCACCGGCAAATAATCGACACTCGGCACCGCCGCCCCCAGCGGGAACACGCCTTCACGACGGGACTCCACCAGCACTTGCTGAATGATGCTGCTGCGGGTGACCAGGCCTGGCCGTTCGACCCGGGCAATGTCCGGCGTGGGCGCCGTCAGTGCGGGAGTCTGGTGCACGTAGTAGCCGGACTGCGGCCGCGCACGGATCAGGCCCTGATCCTCGAGGTTGGCGTAAGCCTGCAACACGGTGGCATGGCTGACGTTGAGCTGCGAACTCATCTTGCGCACCGAAGGCACGCGCTCGCCCGGTTGATAGACGCCACGGCGGATATCTTCGGCCAGCTGTTGAGCAATACGTTGGTAGAGCAAGAGATTGGTCATGACGCAGCACTCGATTTCACGGGCGTTTTATTCTTGTGTGAAACAATACCGGAACAGTTTGGAAGTGTACTGGGACAGTTGCCATATTAGTCAACCATACAGTGCTGTGTCGGTTAAATCTGTACTGCTTTGTGAGGTAATCGACAGACGTAAAAAAGCCCGGCGCTGCCTGACAGCCCGGGCTTTCCAGTAACGCCACCCTCAGCGGGCGGCGCCGAGCTGGCCTTTTTCGTCGGAGAACACGATTTCCACTCGACGGTTCTGCGCACGCCCACGCTCGGAAGCGTTGGCGTCCACGGGATATTCATCACCGTAGCCTTCGACCTGAATGCGTTTTTCGTCGATGCCCAGGTCCGTCAGCACGTCAGCTACCGACTGCGCACGGTCACGGGACAGCTTGAGGTTTTCCTGCTTGCCGCCGGTGCTGTCGGTGTAGCCCTCGATCCGCACGACGCGTTTCGGGTTGAGTTGCAGGAACTGCACGATCTTCAGCACCACGCGGTTGGCAGAGTTTTTCAGTTCGGCCTCACCGGTGTCGAACAGCACGTCACCCAGGGTCATCACCAGACCACGGTCGGTTTGGGTAGTGGCCAGTGCAACGATCTGTTCTTCCAGCCATTTACCCTGCTGTTGCACACTCAGCAGCTTGGACTCGCGCAGGGCCAGTTGCAGGCGCTGGCGTTCAAGTTCCAGCTTCGCCACACGCTCTTCGTTGAGCACCTGATTGGTGTGCTCACGAGCGATTTCGCTGTAGCGCTGACTCAGGTAGGCGTAATGCACCACGTCCGAGCCGCTGCCCCAGTACGTCGACAGACGATCGGCACGGGCCAGGGACTCACCGGCGCGGATCACGTCTTTCGGCGCGATACGCAGCACGTTGGAATCTTCCTTGACCTTCTGGAAGTCGGTGCTGGCCTGCTGCAGTGCAGATTCGCTGTGCTGACCGGCGCAGCCGTACAGGCTGGCGCAACCGGCGAGGATCAGAGCACCGAGAGTTTTGGACTTCAGGCTCATTGGGCATCCCCCAGTTGCTTGCGCAGTCGGACGATACGGGTGTTGAGCACGTTCACTTGCTCTTCGCTCTTGCGGGTCAGGACTTTGGCTTCCGCCAGACGTGCGTCGAGTTCGGCCTGTTCGAAGCGCATCCGCGCATTCTTGTAAGACTCACCCGCCATGCTGCCTTTGGCCCGGTTGAACTTGTCCTCGGCCAGTTTCATCTCCGGCACGTCTTCGGCGGTGGCGCCCACGGCTTTGGCTTGCTCAAGGGCCTGCTCGGTCAGACGCATTTGTTCGTTGGGTGCCGGATCGCTGGCGCAACCGGCCAGGGCCAGAACGGCCATGGCCGCGAAAAGAAGTCGATTACTCACTAAGAATCCCTACTGTTTTGGGGCGCTGACAGGTGGTTGCGGCGGCTGTTGCTGCTGCGCCTTCCAGCGCTCGATGTTGCGTTGCAGCGCGGCTTCCGTCAGGCCGGACGCGGGCAATTCTGTCATCTTTTTGGCCAGCTGTCCGCGCAACCACGGATCGTTGCAGGCCGAGTTGTGCGAAACCGCGAGGAACAGACCGGGCCGGTCGATGGGTTGTTCGAAGGCCAGCAGATCGTTGGCCATGCCCAAGGCCTGCGCGGCCGCCATGCCCGAGTAGCGACCGGCGAGTACATATTCCACTTCGCCCAGCAGAAGTTTCTGAAACGCCTGGGTCAGGTTTGCCGTACGGGTCAGGGTCAATTGCTGCTCGGCGATAGCGCCAAATGCCGGGGTCATTCGAGACTTTTCCGACAAGCCGCCGGTATGCCCGTGCAGGTCCTTGGCTTCGCTGTAGACCAGGGTCGACCCCTTGCGCGTCCACACCAGGTAATCGTTTTCCAGTAACGGCGGGTGTATGTAGTCGAGGTTTTCCAGCTCATTAAAGGTCAGCGGTGCGTCGGCCAGCATGTCCATACGCCCGCTGCGCACTTCATCGAGGGCCTGGGAGCGCTTGCCGGCGTACAAAAGATCGACCTTGATCCCCAACTCCTTGGCCACCTGTTGCAACAGATCGGCACTTGCACCGATCAGTTGTTTGGGGTTCTGCGGATCCTGCCAGAGGTACGGCGGTGCATCCGGGCTGCCGGTGACGACCAGCCGCTCGCACTTGCCCGCCGCCACCGACAGGCCCGGCAACAATGCCAGACCCAGCAACCACGAGCAGCCCAACCGACGATGCAAATCCATGGCGAAACGCTCCCGCTCAAATCCCAGACAAAAAAAAGCCCGACCAACAGGCCGGGCTCTTTATAAGTGAAGCGGCCGGATTAGACCAGCTTCTCCAGCTCAGGTACGGCTTCGAACAGATCCGCCACCAGGCCGTAATCGGCCACCTGGAAGATCGGTGCTTCTTCGTCCTTGTTGATCGCAACGATCACTTTGGAGTCTTTCATGCCGGCCAGGTGCTGGATCGCGCCGGAGATACCGACGGCGATGTACAGCTGTGGCGCAACGATCTTGCCGGTCTGGCCGACCTGCATGTCGTTCGGTACGAAACCTGCGTCGACCGCTGCACGGGAAGCACCGACGGCAGCGCCCAGCTTGTCGGCCAGGGCGTACAGGTGTTTGAAGTTGTCACCGTTCTGCATGCCGCGGCCGCCGGAAACGACGATCTTGGCAGCGGTCAGCTCAGGACGATCGGACTTGGCCAGTTCTTCGCTGACGAAGCTGGAAGTGCCGGCGTTGTGAGCAGCAGCAACGGATTCAACCGAAGCGGAACCGCCTTCAGCGGCAACCGGATCGAAACCGGTGGCACGCACGGTGATCACTTTGATCGCAGCGGTCGATTGCACAGTAGCGATGGCGTTACCGGCGTAGATCGGACGCTTGAAGGTGTCAGCGCTTTCTACCGAGATGATCTCGGAGATCTGGTCAACGTCCAGCTGGGCGGCAACGCGCGGCAGGATGTTTTTGCCGTTGGAAGTGGCGGCAGCCAGGATGTGGCTGTAACCAGCGCCCAGTTCGGCTACCAGCGGAGCAACGTTTTCCGGCAGCTGATGCGCGTAGGCAGCATTGTCAGCGTTCAGGACTTTGCTCACGCCTGCGATTTTCGCGGCGGCTTCAGCCACGGCGCCAGCACCCTGGCCGGCAACCAGAACGTGGATGTCGCCGCCGATTTTGGCAGCGGCAGCCACGGTGTTCAGGGTGGCCGGAGCCAGCACTTTGTTGTCGTGTTCAGCAATAACCAAGATAGTCATTTAGATTACCTTCGCTTCGTTTTTCAGTTTCTCGACCAGTTCAGCCACCGACTTGACCTTGATGCCCGCGCTGCGTGCAGCCGGCGCTTCGACTTTCAGGGTCTTGTTGGTGGAGGCGGTGGAAACGCCCAAAGCGTCCGGAGTCAGCATCTCGAGAGGCTTCTTCTTGGCTTTCATGATGTTTGGCAGGGACGCATAGCGCGGCTCGTTCAAACGCAGGTCGGTGGTGACGATCGCTGGCAACTTCAGGGAGACAGTCTGCGCGCCGCCGTCGATTTCGCGGGTCACGGCAACGCTGTCGCCGGAAACTTCGACTTTCGAGGCGAAAGTGCCCTGACCGTAGCCGCTCAGTGCAGCGAGCATCTGGCCGGTCTGGTTGTTGTCGCTGTCGATGGCCTGTTTGCCCAAGATCACCAGCTGAGGCTGTTCCTTGTCGACCACGGCCTTGAGCAGCTTGGCCACGGCCAGGGAAGTCAGGTCTTCAGCGGATTCGACGAGGATGGCGCGGTCGGCACCCAGAGCCAGTGCGGTACGCAGCTGTTCCTGAGCGGTGGACGGGCCGATGGAGACGACGACGATTTCAGTCGCAACGCCTTTTTCTTTCAGGCGTACGGCTTCTTCCACTGCGATTTCGCAGAACGGGTTCATCGACATCTTGACGTTGGCGAGGTCTACGCCGGAATTGTCCGCCTTGACGCGAACCTTGACGTTGTAATCCACAACGCGTTTGACAGCTACAAGAACCTTCATGGATTCCTCGTTACTCTCCGGTGAAAAGAAAGTCGCCTAGGCGAACCTGGCGGTTGATGCTCATCGGGCACAAGGGCACCTCTAAAAACGTCGGCTGAGCGGGATGACCGTTCGTCAGTCGTGACCGACGAGTCATGCCGCCTCGCGGTGTGTAAACTGCGCGCCAAACTTGCGCTGCGCATCACCGGTTACCGCCTACGCCCTGTCTTTAGAGGTGCTCTTGAAACCACCATTCAGCCTACGGCGAGCGCAAAACCGCCCGTATCTTGACCGGAACGCCCATTCTGGTCAATACGCCAAAATGCCCTGTCATAAGCCGCGCTTCTTTGATTTCTCTGGGCTGGAGCCAATTCAAACAAACGTTTGTATTGGACGCTAAGAGTGGTGTAGATATAATGCGCCGCCTAGAGAGAAAGGTGGTTTGCCCATTATTACCCTTGACGTTAACGTAAAGGCAATAACGGATACGACACCGAACCTCCAAATTAGAAAAAAAACTGTTGAGCCTTGAGTAGGAGATAGCCTGTGGAACGCGAATACATGGAATTCGACGTGGTCATCGTCGGTGCCGGCCCCGCTGGCCTGTCCGCCGCCTGCCGTCTGAAGCAGAAGGCCGCCGAAGCCGGTAAGGAAATCAGCGTCTGCGTGGTCGAAAAAGGCTCCGAAGTCGGCGCACACATCCTGTCCGGTGCCGTATTCGAACCACGGGCCCTGAACGAACTGTTCCCGGACTGGAAAGAACTCGGCGCCCCGCTGAACACGCCCGTCACCCGCGATGACATCTTCGTGCTGAAAAACGCCGAAAGCGCGCAAAAAATCCCTGACTTCTTTGTGCCCAAGACCATGCACAACGAAGGCAACTACATTATCTCCCTCGGCAACCTGTGCCGCTGGCTCGCTCAGCAGGCCGAAAACCTGGGCGTGGAAATCTACCCGGGCTTCGCCGCTCAGGAAGCGCTGATCGATGAAAACGGCGTGGTACGCGGGATCATCACCGGCGACCTCGGCGTCGACCGCGAAGGTCATCCGAAAGAAGGCCTGTACACCCCAGGCATGGAACTGCGTGGCAAGTACACGCTGTTCGCCGAAGGCTGCCGTGGCCACATCGGCAAGCAGTTGATCAAGCGCTACAACCTCGACAGCGACGCCGACGCCCAGCACTACGGCATCGGCCTGAAGGAAATCTGGGAAATCGACCCGGCCAAACACCAGCCAGGCCTGGTGGTGCACACCGCCGGTTGGCCGATGGACATCATGGGCACCGAGAACACCGGCGGCTCCTTCCTCTATCACCTGGAAAACAACCAGGTGGTGGTCGGTCTGATCGTCGATCTTTCCTACAGCAACACCTACCTGTCGCCGTTCGACGAATTCCAGCGCCTCAAGCATCACCCGGTACTGAAGCAGTATCTGGAAGGCGGCAAGCGCATCAGTTACGGCGCTCGCGCAATCTGCAAGGGTGGCCTGAACTCGTTGCCGAAGATGGTGTTCAAGGGCGGCGCACTGATCGGTTGCGACCTCGGCACCCTGAACTTCGCCAAGATCAAGGGCAGCCACACCGCGATGAAGTCCGGCATGCTCGCCGCTGAATCCGTGGCCGACGCACTGTTCGCTGACAAGGACGGCACTGAAGAGCTGACCACTTACGTCGACGCCTTCAAGCAGAGCTGGCTCTACGAAGAACTGTTCGCCAGCCGCAACTTCGGCCCGGCGATCCACAAGTTCGGCGCCATCGTCGGCGGCGGTTTCAACTGGCTGGATCAGAACATCTTCGGCGGCAAACTGCCGTTCACCCTGCACGACACCAAGCCGGACTACGCCTGCCTCAAGCTCGCGGCCGACTGCAAGAAGATCGACTACCCGAAACCCGACGGCAAGATCAGCTTCGACAAGCTGAGCTCGGTGTTCATCTCCGGTACCAACCATGAAGAAGAACAGCCGTGCCACCTGAAACTGACCGACCCGAGCATTCCGCTGGCGAAGAACCTGCCGCTGTACGACGAGCCGGCGCAGCGCTATTGCCCGGCCGGCGTGTATGAGGTGATCACCAAGGAAGACGGCGAGAAACGCTTCCAGATCAACGCTCAGAACTGCGTGCACTGCAAGACCTGTGACATCAAGGACCCTTCGCAGAACATCACCTGGGTTGCGCCGGAAGGCGCCGGCGGTCCGACCTACCCGAATATGTAAGTCGAATCGCTGAACATCAAGGCTCCCGAAACGGGGGCCTTTTTGTTGCCTGCGTTTTGTAAAAGATCAAGCCGCGCGTTCATCCCCTGGACTGCGCTCGAAATAGCGTTTGTACTCGCGACTGAACTGCGACGTGCTCTGATACCCCACCCGATGCGCCACCTGTGCCACGCCCAGTCCTTCGGCGATCAACAACGTCTGCGCCTTCAACAAACGTAAACGCTTCAGATACTGCACTGGCGACAGCAACGTGCTGCGTTTGAAGTGTTCGTGAAAGGTCGAAACGCTCATGTTCGCGCAACCGGCCAATGTCTCGACATTCAATGGCTCGGTGTAATGCGCATGCAGATGACTGATCGAAGCCGCCACTCGCGCAAACTGCCCCTGCTGCTCCACCAGTGCCCGCAGCACATCAGCCTGGGGACCGCGCAACGCGACGAACAATAACTCCCGCACCCGCGCCGGGCCGAGAATCTGGCATTCCAGCGGATCGTGCAGACAACGCAGCAAGCGTTCGACACAACCACGCATGTCATCATCAAGCACCACCGACGTCATCGACTCCGGGGTCTGCGCCGGAATATGCCGCCCCGGCGCCAGCCCCATGGCCAGCACCAGTTCGCCGAGCAGCACCCGGTCGATCGCCACCGATACGCCGAGCAACGGCGCATCCGGCAACGCATAGGTCTCGCACTCGAACGGCACCGGCAAGGCCTGGATCAGGTAATGCCCGGCGCCGTACTCCATGGTGCGCGGCCCCAGATACGCCAATTTGCTGCCCTGGGCGATGATCATCAGGCTCGGCTCATAAATGTGCGGGCCACGGGCGACGTCGCAACTGGCGCGCAAAACCTGCACGCCCGGCAGCCCGGTCTGGCTGTAACCATCGCGCAGCGCCAGCGGTTCGATCAGCGAAACCAGGGTGGCGTTGGCATCAAGGTGACGGGTCAATTGCATCGGGTGGCTCTTCAGAAAAAATCATGGAAAAAGGGATAAAAGCATCATCGCAGATCCTTTTGCCAATGCGACCGATCAACCCCGCATGCCGGAGGATTAGGCATGACACCCGGAGGAATCGCCATGGCCGGACAAGCGGACGGCGCCCAGAATGCGCCGCCTCACTTGTCACTGCTTTTGCGAGGTTTCACATGTACACCGCCATCGGCTATGCCGCTCAAACGGCCACCACGCCCCTCGCCCCGATGAAGTTCGAACGCCGCAGCCCTCGGGCCGACGACGTCGCCATCGAAATCCTGTACTGCGGCGTCTGCCACTCCGACATCCACCAGGCGCGCAACGAATGGGGCATCGCCGTTTACCCGTTGATGCCCGGCCACGAGATCGTCGGAAAAGTCACCGCCGTCGGTGCGAATGTCACTAAACACAAGGTAGGCGATCTGGTTGGCGTCGGGTGCATGGTCGACTCCTGCCGCACCTGCGAAGCCTGCCAGTCGAACCTCGAGCAATACTGCCTCGAAGGCCCGACCATGACCTATGCCACCCCGGACCGGGTCGATGGCAGCAACACCATGGGCGGTTATTCGGACAGCATCGTGGTCAGCGAACACTTCGTGGTGCGCATTCCCGAGAAGCTGGACCTGGCGGCCGCTGCACCGATTCTCTGCGCCGGCATCACCACCTACTCGCCACTCAAGCACTATGGCGTGAAGGCCGGCGACAAGGTCGGGATTCTCGGCATGGGTGGCCTCGGCCACATGGGCATCAAGTTCGCCAAGGCCATGGGCGCAGAAGTCACGCTGTTCACCCGTTCGGCGAGCAAGGCCGAGGAAGGTCGTCGTCAGGGCGCCGATCACGTCATCGTGTCCACCGACGAAGAGCAAATGAAAGCTGCAGCCGGTCGCTTCGATTTCCTGCTGGATACCATTCCGGTCCAGCACGACCTCAACCCGTACCTCGACACCCTGCGCTTCGACGGCGTGCACATTCTGGTGGGCCTGATCGAACCGATCGATCCGCCGGTCCACGCCGCGAAACTGGTGCTGGGTCGTCGCGTACTGGCCGGCTCGTTGATCGGGGGCGTCGCCGAAACCCAGGAAGTGCTGGATTTCTGCGCCGAGCACAACATCAGCTGCGACATCGAAATGCTCGACATCCGCCAGATCAACGAAGCTTACGCCCGCATGATTGCCGGTGATGTGAAGTACCGCTTCGTGATCGATATGGCGACGTTGAAGCTTTAAATCTTCAACCCCAGTTCTGCCGAGAGCCGGGCCGTGACCCCTTTGATCAGGGGAATCAGCTCGGCCATTTTTTCCAGCGGCATGTACGGCACCGTGCTGGCGATGCTGATCGCCGCGACGATGCGCTTGCTCGCGTCGCGGATCGGCGCCGCCACGCAACGGATCGACGGCTCGTTGTCTTCCAGATCGAACGCGTAGCCGCCGGCCACGTACTCGGTCATCCGTTGCTCCAGCTGCTCCCACGACTGCTGGGGATGCTGCGGCCAGAACTGACTTTTCCCACCCGCCGGCAGGCTGATGTCGTACAGGCGCTGCCAGTCCTGCGGCGCGTCATCCAGCATCAGCGCCTTGCCGATCCCGGTCCGCGCCAACGGCATGCGATGGCCGACCCGCGAGCGCATTTCCGGGCCGTTGCGCCCCGGATTCTTCAACAGGTACAGCACCTCGTCGCCTTCACGAATGCCCAGGTGAACGGTGTCGCCGGTCAGCGCCGACAACTCGTCCAGATACGGCCCGGCCAACGTCACCAGCGGCAACTCTTCACGCGCCTGGAAACCCAGTTCGATCAGCTTAGGCCCCAGCAGATAACCGACTTGCGGCACGACGCGCAGGTAGCGCTCGTCCACCAGACAACTGGCCAGACGATGGGTGGTGCTGCGCGTGGTGCCGATCAGGCGGGCAATCTCTTTGAGATCGCGGGCGCCACTGGCGACGGCCTGCACCACACCCAACCCGCGAAGCAGGGTTTGGGTGCCAGTCGGCGCGGCGTCCTTGGCGGTTTTTGGGGCGTCTTCCTGCATATCCAGCCTTTAGCGTTGAGCGAGGGAACGGGCGGCATTATGGTCGCCCGACATAGCCGACTACAACTCGATGCGCTCGACCTTGCCCACCAACAGCACGTAGGACAAAGCACCGATCAATGCCAGAACCGCGATGTAGGTGATCGCCGGCGCGAACGAGTCACCGCTGGCCAGGAAGCCGATGACAATCGGCGTGGCAATCGCCGACAGATTGCCGATGAAGTTGAACACCCCGCCGGTCAGGCCCAGCAACCGCGCCGGCGCCAGTGTCGAGACCAGCGACCAGGTAATCGACGCCAGCCCGTTGCCGAAAAACGCCAGGGCCAGGAAGGAAATCACCAACGGCGTCGACTCGACGAAGTTGGCGCCGATGATCGAGGTGGAAATCAGCAGCCCGCCAATGATCGGCAGCTTGCGCGCAAACCCGACGGTGCAACCACGGCGAATCAGGAAGTCGGAAAAGAACCCGGAGCACAGCACGCCGATGAACGCGGCGAGAAACGGCAGCGACGCCAGCAGACCGGACTTGATGAAGTCCATGCCGCGATACTTCACCAGGTAGGTCGGGAACCACGTCAGGAAAAACCACAGCGTCGAGTTCAGGCAGAACTGGCCTAGATAGATCCCCCACAACTTGCGTTTACTGAGGACGATGCCGAGATCGGTCCAGCTGAATTTTGCCTTCACCTTGGCAGTTTCGGCCGCGATATCCACCAGTCCGCCGCCCTCGCGGATCAGGTCGATTTCGCCTTGGTTGGCGCCTTTGAAATCACGCGGCTCGCGATACACCGCGTACCAGATCACCGCCCAGATGATGCCCACCGCGCCGGTCGCGACAAATACCATGTGCCAGCCAAATTCATGTTGCAGCCACGCCAGCACCGGGGTCAGGAACGCCAGCCCGACAAACTGCCCGGAGGTGTAGAACCCGATGGCCGTGGCCCGCTCACGCTCGGGGAACCAGGTCGTCACCACGCGGCTGTTGATCGGGTACGCCGGCGCTTCCAGCGCACCGACCGCCATGCGCAGCACGAACAGCGCGATGAAACTGGCGGCGAAACCGAGCATCACCGTGGCCAACGACCACAGCAACAGTGCGACGCTATAAAGGATGCGTGGCGGCACCCGGTCCACCAGCCAGCCGCCGGGGATCTGCATGGCGGCGTAGGTCCAGCCGAACGCCGAGAAGATAAGTCCGACGTGTACCGGATCGATGCCCAGATCCGTCGTCAGTGCAGGGGCGGCAATCGACAGGTTGCTGCGGTCGAGGTAGTTGATGACCACGGTGATGAACAGCAACACCATGATGAAAAATCGCTTGCGGCTGGGCGTGACTAACGTCGCTTGCCCGGTGAGGGTTTGCGGTTGCATGAGGAGCGCCTCTTCTTATGTTTATTGAGGTCGAGGGTATGCAGATCTCCGCTCCCTGGAGATCTGACTTACTGGATGCGGCAGAGAGTCAGCGACTCACCACTCGGCAAAACTGCCATCGGCATGCCGCCAGATCGGGTTGCGCCAGCGGTGGCCGACCGCCGCGCGTTCGATCACGTATTCCTCGTTGATCTCGATCCCCAGGCCCGGGCCGTTGGGGATTTTCACGAAGCCCTTGTCGTAGTCGAACACCCGTGGATCCTTCACATAGTCGAGCAGGTCATTGCTCTCGTTGTAATGGATGCCCAGGCTCTGCTCCTGGATAAACGCGTTGTAACAAGCGGCGTCCAGTTGCAGACACGCCGCCAGTGCAATCGGCCCCAGCGGGCAGTGCAGTGCCAGCGCCACGTCGTAGGCTTCGGCCATGTTGGCGATCTTGCGGGTCTCGGTGATGCCGCCGGCGTGGGACGCATCCGGCTGGATGATGTCGACGTAACCTTCGCTCAACACCCGTTTAAAGTCCCAGCGTGAAAACAGCCGCTCGCCGAGGGCAATCGGCGTGCTGGTCAGCGGTGCCAGCTCCTTCAGCGCTTCATAGTTTTCGCTGAGCACCGGCTCTTCGATGAACATCAGTTTGTACGGGTCGAGTTCCTTCATCAGGACCTTGGCCATCGGTTTGTGCACCCGGCCATGGAAGTCGACACCGATGCCGACGTTCGGCCCCACCGCATCGCGCACGGCGGCAACGTTGGCCAGCGCCAGATCGACTTTTTCGAAGGTATCGAGAAATTGCAGCTCCTCGGTGCCGTTCATTTTCACCGCCGTAAAACCACGACCCACCGCCTCTTTCGCGGCCCGCGCCGTGTCCGCCGGACGGTCGCCGCCGATCCACGAATACACGCGGATCTTGTCCCGCACCTGACCACCGAGCAGGTCGCTGACCGACACACCCAGCGCCTTGCCCTTGATATCCCACAACGCCTGATCGATACCGGCGAGCGCGCTCATGTGGATCGCGCCGCCCCGGTAGAAGCCGCCGCGATACAGCACGGTCCAAATGTCTTCGATATTGCGTGGGTCTTTGCCGATCAGGTAGTCGGACAATTCCTCGACTGCAGCCGCGACGGTGTGGGCGCGGCCCTCGACCACGGGCTCGCCCCAACCGGTCACACCTTCGTCGGTTTCGACTTTCAGGAAGCACCAGCGCGGCGGGACGATGAAGGTGGTGAGTTTGGTGATTTTCATCTGCTTGTCTCTCTTGTTAGATGCAGCGCACGCAGCGCCGGAAAAGTCTTAGCGAAGGGCTTTCCAGGCCGTCACGTAGGCCTTGGCATTGGCCGCCACTTGCTCAGTCGTCATGCCCGGCTTGAACAGCCCGGACCCGAGGCCGAAGCCTTTGACGCCAGCGTCGATGAACGCCTGCATGTTGTCCGGCGTGATGCCGCCGACCGGCGCCAGAATCGTCCCGACCGGCAACACCGCCAGCCAGGCTTTCACCACTGCCGGGCCCATCTGTTCGGCCGGGAACAGCTTGAGAATGTCCGCCCCCTCCTCCAGCGCCGCAAAGGCTTCGGTCGGCGTGGCGACGCCGGGCGACAGGTACAGCCCCGCCGCTTTCGCGGCCCGCAACACCTTGGCATCGCTGTGGGGCATGACGATGACCTGGCCGCCGGCCTCCTTCACCAATTCCACTTGTTCCGGGGTCAGCACCGTGCCGGCACCGATCAGGCAATCGGCAGGCAAGGTCTTACGCAGGATGCGAATGCTTTCGTACGGCGCGGGGGAATTGAGCGGTACTTCGATGACGCGAAATCCGGCCGCATACAGGACTTCTCCGACAGCGGCGGCTTCCTGCGGATGCAGGCAGCGCAGGATCGCGATCAGACCGTTTTGCGCCAGTGCTTGCTTGAGCATGTCAGGCCTCCAGTCAGGGTTAACGGGATGAGGAATCGATCAGTCCGGCGGCGAGCGCCAGTTGCCACAGACCACGCTCGGTGGCTTGCTCGGCCAGGGTCACCCGGGCGAAACCGCAGGCGTCGAGGGCCCGGCTGTAACGGGCGCACAAATGCGCGTTGCCGATGAGGATGATCGAAGGAAGCTGTTTGCTGTTGCGCCGGCGTCGTTGTACGGCGGCCAATGCTGTCAGCTCATGGCCGATCAGCAGGCCGGACAGATAGTCCGGTTGCGCGGTGGCGCCGAGTTCGCCGGTCAGGCCCAGGCTGCGGGCGCTGAACAGGGTCGACAGCACGCCGATCTCGCCCTCCGCCGATAACGCCACCTGCACGCCGCGATCGAAGGCGTCGGCGTCGAACGTCGCGCTGTGCTGTTGGGTACGGCCGAGAATGCTGTGTTCACTGAGCACGGCAAACACTTCGCCGGTCATGAAGGTGTCGAAACGGGTGATGCAGCCGTCGGCCACTTCCACCCATTTCGAATGACTGCCGGGCAGGCCGATCAGCAGATCATTGCCCGCCTCGACCGGCAGATTCTGCAGGACGCCGAGGACCTGGGTTTCCTCGCCGCGCATCACGTTCGGCAGCGTCGAACGCTGAATCACACCGGGCACGATGTGCACATCGACACCGCGAAGGCTGCGAACGGTTTGCAGGGATTTTCCGAGATCGGCGACGTTGGCCGGCGTATCGCGGTAGGACGCTTCGCGCCAGCCCTGAGCGCTGCCAACCATGCCGCAGGCAATCACCGGCAAGCCGGGTTGCGCGTCGAGCCAGTCGCCGCACGCCTCGTCGAACGCCAGTTCAAAACCCTCGGCGCATTCGCGACCGTTGATGACCCGTGGCGTCTTCGGCAACTGCATGATCCCGAACGACAGCGAACGCTGCGCCAGCACCTGTCCGCCCGCCGCGAGTTTGTAAGCACGTAGTGAGGTCGTCCCCCAATCGAGCGCGATCAATTGCGCCAGCATCGCTTCACCTGTTTTGTTATTGGCAGTGAGTGAGCTGGACTATAAACCTGAGCGCGGATAAATCTCAATATATAAATATCACTCCCATATTGTGGGACGAAGGCAAAAAAAGATCGCAGCCTTCGACAGCTCCTGCAGGGGTATCGACTTTCTCTGCAGTAGCTGCCGAAGGCTGCGATCTTTTACGTCGGCTCAGTTGCCCTCGGCAAACTCCCGCAATACCTTGCCATCCATGCGGTAACGCACCCACTCCTCCTGCGGCTGGGCACCAAGGGATTTGTAGAATTCGATGGCCGGGGTGTTCCAGTCCAGCACGCTCCATTCGAAGCGGCCGCAGTCGTTGGCGCAGGCGATTTTCGCGAGGTGGCGCAGCAGGGTTTTACCGGCGCCACCGCCCCGTTGTTCCGGGGTGATGTAGAGGTCTTCGAGGTACAGGCAGTTGCTGCCCAGCCAGGTCGAATAGCTGAAGAAGAACACCGCAAAACCGATTGGCAAGCCGTCGCGCAGGCAGATCAGGCCATGGGCCGTGGCGCCTTCGCTGAACAGGCTGCGTTCGATGTCGGCAACACTGGCGATGACTTCGTGACGGGCCTTTTCGAAGTCTGCAAGTTCAGTGATGAACGCGAGGATTTGCGGTGCATCGCTGGGGGTCGCCGGGCGGATTTCGATCGTCATGGACGGGCCTTGTCGGAAAAAGGAAAACGCCATACTAAGGCGGCGCGCGACGCTCGTCACATGGCAAAGCAAACACTACCCTCCCACAGGGATTTTCGACTGGTCTGAAGGATTTTCATGAACGCATTCGAACCACTGGCCTCACTCGCCGCCGAACTGCTGCCCCACGCGCTGGAACCGTCGGAAGACGGCGCTCATGATCTGTCGCATCTGCAACGGGTCTGGCACAACGCGCGCACCTTGCAGGCCGACGAAGGCGGCGACCTTGAAGTGCTGCTCGCGGCCGTGCTGCTGCACGATTGTGTGGCGGTGGAAAAGAACTCGCCGCTGCGCTCACAGGCATCGCGTCTGGCCGCGGAAAAAGCCTCGAAGGTGCTGGCGAACATGCATTGGCCCGAAGCCAATATCGACGCTGTCACCCACGCCATCGAGGCCCACAGCTTTTCCGCCAACATCGCCCCGCTCACCCTCGAAGCGCGACTGGTGCAGGACGCCGACCGTCTCGACTCCCTCGGCATGCTCGGCGTCGCCCGCACCTTTTACACCGCCGGACGCATGGGCAGCGCGCTGTACGACCCGCACGATCCCGAGGCCCGGGAAAGGGACTACGACGACAAGCGATTCTGCCTCGACCATTTCCAGACCAAACTGCTGCACCTCGCCGACGGATTCCAGACCGTTGCCGGCCAACGTCTGGCACAGCTCCGTCATCAACGCCTGAAAGGTTTCATGGACCAATTCAAGGAAGAGATCGGCCTCGAAAGCGCTCAGCCCTTCTGAACCGTTCGTCGATCATCAGGCACCAATCTTTCACGAGGGCAGACCAAAAGGAGGTAAGGATTTCAATCACTGGAGACACCCTATGATCTCGTCAAGGTTGACTGCGCTCGTATTCGCTACCCTCCTCAGCCCGGCGGTATTCGCCGCCTCGACTACCGCCGCCGGTACCGGGCCGACCGATCCGGTTACCCAGCCAAGAGCACCCGCCATCAACAGTGCCCCCGGTATGAATACCGACGGTTCCGGTGTACCGCTGATCAATCAGCCACCCGCCACGGGAACCGATCCTCGCACTCAAGGCAGCGATCCCGGACGCCAGGGCGGCATGAACACCCCTGACTCTCCGGCTGCCCCCGACAACGCCGGTCCCGGCGTCGGCTCGAAAACCACCACGGGTGGTTCGGGCTCTGAAGGCGCAGGACAGTGATCCGTGCTTCATCCACGCAACGTGTCTTATCCACTTCCCTGAAGAGGTAACCATGAACGTCGATAAAAACCTGGAAAAAGAAGTCCTCACCCGCCTGTTGCATGCCCACCCAAGCGGCCTCGGCAAAGAGGTGCTGGACAATTATCGCGGCGAGAAAGTCGTGGCCAGTGCCCTCGCCGCCCTGCAGGAGCGTGGACTGATTCACCACGGACACATCACTTGCAATGAAGCGGGAGAGCATTCGCTGAATCTGCCGATCAAGCTCAGCGCTGCGGGTGTGGAAGCGGCGCGTAAACTCGATACCTGACGCTTGCGGTCACTGGCGCAGGCAGTGTTCGAATGCATTGCCTGCGCCGGTTCATACCGAGATTCATCCAACCACCAGGAGACTCGCCATGCCTCGTGGAAGCAAAGCCAAATACACTGAAGAACAGAAGCGCAAAGCCGAACACATCGAAGACAGCTATCAGAACAAAGGGATGTCCAAGGATGAAGCCGAGGCCCGCGCTTGGGCGACAGTGAACAAACAGTCCGGCGGCGGCGAGAAGGCCGGAGGTTCCGGGCGTCGGAAACCGGCCAATGCCAAGGCCGAGGATCGCAAGGAATCAGCGCGGCGCGCGGCGGTGAGTCGTGAGGGACATTCGCGCGACAGCAAGGCTTCACGCGAAGCGCAGACTGTCGACAGCCTGAGGAAGGAGGCCCGGGAGCGGAAAATCCCAGGGCGTTCGTCGATGCGTAAAGATGAGTTGATTGCGGCGTTGCGCAGAGCCGGCTAGGTCCAGACTGGATGTAACGGCTGAAGGCCTTATCGCTGGCAAGCCAGCGATTGCGATCGTTCAGTCAGTGCATTTTTTGCTGATCAACACATCAACCTCGGCAGTGCTAGGAGCGGTCGCCGGGCCCCAGCGAGTGACCGCTAACGCAGCCGCAGCGTTGGCGCGCCTTGCGGCTTCGTGAGCGGCCAGTCCTTGCGCCAGCCCGGCGACGAATACGCCGGCATGCGCATCGCCCGCGCCGTTGCTGTCCACTGCCTGCACCTTGAAACCCGGCACATGCTGACGTTCACCGCGCTGATGAATCCAGCAACCCTGCGGGCCGTCGCGTACCACCATCAGCACCTCCGGCGGCAGGTGCACGGCCAAGCGGTCCAGCGCGGTTTCGATGTCCGCCGCGCCAGTGAAACGCAGCGCCTCGACGCTGTTGCTGGTCCACACATCGATGCGCGGCAGCAACGCCTGCATCATCGGTGAGTCCGGCGATTCCACCAGCGGGCCCGGATCGAACACCACATTGATCGTCTTCGGCAGCGCCAGCGTCCAGTCCAGCAATGCCTGGGCCTTGCCGCTGTGCAGCAGGCTGTAGCCGCTGACGTAGACATAGTCCCCCGCCTCGGCGGCAACGCTGTTCAGTTCCGCCGCCGTGACTTCACCTTCGGCGCCGATGTAGGAAATGAAGCTGCGTTCCGCCGACGCATCGGTCAGCGCCACGCAGATCCCGGTGTCACGCTCTGCAGGTTGATCGATGCCGATGCAAATGCCTTCGGCGTTCATCGCCTGCCGCGCCAGATCACCGAAACGACCATTGCCGTGGCGACCCAGGTAGACCACCGGCAAGCCGTTACGCGCGGCGGCAGCCATCACATTGAAGCCGCCGCCGGCTTCGAAACTGGCGGACTGCGCCAGCACGTCACCGCCGATCTGCGGCAGCGCCTCCACAGCCATGACCAGGTCGATGATGACCTGACCGGTGTGCAACATCTTAGGCATGAGCATTCTCGGATTGCGCAGCGCGGCGATCTCTCGCCCCGCCGAGTACGAAGTAAATGCCGCCGGCGACCACGAACGTCACGATCCAGCCGAGGCCGTTATGGCCCAGCCACGAGTCGGACAGGAAGCCCTTGAACCAGACATTTTCAGCCGTGGTGCCGATGGTGGTGAAACTGAAGCCCAGCACGATGGCGATCGCCCACGCGCCGAATGCGCGCCACTCGATGCCGCCGCTGTACCAATAGGCGCTGCTCGGGCTGACGTCGAGCAGGTCTTTCGGGCTGTAGTAGTGACGGTGAATCAGGTCGACCACGAAGATCCCGACCCACGCAGTGATCGGCACTGCCAGCAGGGAAATGAAGGTAATGAACGGACCGTAGAAACTGTCGGCGATCAGCATGAAGTAGATCGAACCGGCGAAGATCGCCACGATGTCGACCACCACCGCGTATACGCGCTTGACCTTCAGGCCGAGGGTCAGCGTGGTCAGGCCGGCGGAGTACACCGACAGGTTGTTCGACAGCAGCAGGCCACCGAATGCGGTGATCAGGTACGGCACGGCCATCCAGGTCGGCAGCATGTCGCGGATCGCCACGATCGGATCAGTCGCCGATGCCAGGTCGTTGTTGCCCACCGAGAGCAGGCCGCCGAGGGTGATCAGCAGCACCAGCGGAATCCCCGCGCCGAACGCCGCCGAAGCCACCAGGCGCACGGCTTTGACGCTGCGATGCTGATAGCGCGACATGTCGGCGCCGGCATTCGCCCAGCCGATCCCGGTGCCGGCGGCCATGGTGCCGATGCCGATGATCATCGCGCTCATCGGCGCCGGCGTGGCGTTGAACACCGCGCTCCAGTCGATGGTCGCGCAGAGGAAGCCGCCCACCAAAATGTTCAGCGCACCGAACACGTAGGTCGCCCACTTCTGGATCACCAGCAACGTGGCGTGGCCGAGGCCGGATACCGACAGGGTCAGCAGCACGAAAATCGCGATGAAGATCAGGGTCAGCACCGGCGCGCTTTTGGCTTCCACCGGCGAGCCGAACAGGATCGAGCAAAGCGACAGCAGCACGAACGCGGCGGTGGTGGTGTTGACGGTTTCCCAGCCCAGGCGCGACATCAGCGACACCAGCGTCGGACCGATATTGCCGCGCACACCGAAGATCGCTCGCGACAGGGTCAGGCTCGGCGCACGACCGCGACGGCCGGCAATCGAGATGATCCCCACCACCGCGAACGAACCGGCAGCGCCGAGGATCGCGACGATGATCGCCTGCCAGATCGCCAGGCCGCGAAACGCAACCAGCGTGGCGCCCAGCGGCAGGCCGAGGATGGAAATGTTGGCCGCGAACCAGACCCAGAACAGTTGCAGTGGATGGCCGTTGCACTCGCCTTCCGGCACCGGTTCGATGCCCCGGGTTTCCAGTTGCCCGGCGCTTTGTCCGGCGGTCGATGAACTCATGAAAAATGCTCCTGTTTGCCTTTATTGTGGTTGTGGCAATGACGCAGAACGACAAGGCATCCCGCCCTTCCTGGGCCTGTCTGCGCGATCCATTGCGGGTGAATATTCAGGGTTTGTGGTGCGTCCATCGCGAGCAGGCTCGCTCCCACAAGTACGGCGTTACCCCTGTGGGAGCGAGCCTGCTCCGGGCGGCGATCCGACGATGGCGTCAGCCCGGTCAACGCAAGGCCAAAAGTCCCTGCACCAACGGTTCCAGCTCCAGACCATTGACGGCCTTCACCGTCTCGATCATCGGTGCCGGCCAGCTCTGCAAGCCCAGGCAGGCCCCGAGCATGGCACCGAGAATCGCGGCGATGGTGTCAGTGTCGCCACCGAGGCTCGCGGCCATGCACAGCGCATCGAACGGCGTCATTTCACCGACCGCGACTTGCTGCGCGAGGGCGAACGACACCACCACCGACTCCTGCGAGGCCACCGAGGTGCCGATCACGTCGTACAGCAGATCCGCGAGCAACACCGGGTCGCTCTCGACACTGATGCTGCGCGCCCAACTGATCCGCGAGGCGATGCGCCCGCCGGCCACCCAGTGTCCGTGCGATTCTGCTTGCTGGGCGATCTGCTGGCCGAGGTTCAGCGCCTCACCCAGATCCAGACCGTTGATGCCGGCCGAGACCACCGCCGCCACCGCCGCCGCGCTGGAAATCCCCAGCGTGGTGTTGTGAGTGACCTGACAGGCCTGCACCACCGCCGCGATAAAGCGATCGGGGTCGGCGACATCCGCCGCGATGCCCACCGGGGTGATACGCATCGCGGCGCCATTGGTGGTGCCGTAGCGCCCGGCCTCTTCCGGCGAGTGGCCGGCGAGGATCATTTCGATCGCACGCTTGGTCGACGGGCCGAGCAAGTCCTGCGAGCCCTTGGCCTGCATCTCGGCTTCCCATTCGATCAACCGTTGCGCGAGCACCGCCGGTTCGATCCGGCCCTTGCCTGCGACCAGCAACT
The DNA here is from genome assembly GCF_002112855.1 of Pseudomonas sp. B40(2017). Taxonomy (NCBI): domain Bacteria; kingdom Pseudomonadati; phylum Pseudomonadota; class Gammaproteobacteria; order Pseudomonadales; family Pseudomonadaceae; genus Pseudomonas; species Pseudomonas sp. B40(2017). The sequence goes on along the minus strand of NZ_NEIT01000004.1, from coordinate 473,332 downwards.
CGCCGACCAGAATCGCCTGTTCGGTGTCATCGGTGATCGAGCCCTTGGGCATGTTCGCGGCAATCGGCTGCAAGGGCCCGGCGTCCTGTAGATCGGTGATCTGGCCGAAGCGCTGCTTGATGGTTTCGCGGTTCAGGGATTGGGTCGGCATGCCCAGCGCGTCGCCCAGGGCAAGGCCATAAAACGCGCCCAAGGCACGGTCGAGGGCGGTCATTTCGATTCTCCAAATTGCAGGTGCAGACGGAAATGCACTGGGTCGAGCAGGCTTTCGACCTGCTCCATGAAACGGTTCTGCCGGTCGTAGGTGGTTCGCAGCGCCTTGAGGAACACCGTGCCTTCGGGGCGGCCGAGCAGTTCGGCGTCCACGGCGTTGAGCGGTTCGGCACCGATCCACTGATCGCCGCGCTCGCCGATGTAACCGTAGGCGGCCAGGGTGATGGTCAGGGAGTTATCGATCAGGCCCACTCGCGGCAGGCTTTCCAGGCCTCCGCTGGCGGGCATCAGAGAGCGTTCAAGGGACACCGCCGTGCCGTCGTTGGAACGGCGGCGACGTTCAAGAAGAATGAATTGATCGGAGCCGAAACGCGCAAGCAGATCTGCACGCGTCACGGCTTCCAGGCGCAGCACGTCGGTATTGATCATCGCCCCGCTGTCGGCCAGGGCCTGGGCCCAGCCGCTGCGCTGGTCGAGCACCACCCCGTCAAACGTGACGATGGAGCCGACCCCGCTTTGCGTGGCGATGTATTTGCGCCGTTTCAGTTCGGCCAGCGCTTCGCGCAACGTGCCACGGCTGACGTTGAATTCCTGAGCCAACTGATGCTCGCCGGGCAACAGAAAGCCGTCCTCCATGAGGCCGCTTTCGATGCGTCGGACGAGCTCGTCGACCACCCGTTGTTTCTTGTCAAATCGTACCTGTCTAATCATGTACAAAGTGATAACCGAAACGGGTTGGGGCGGGCAAGGGATATTTTGGGTGGGGTGACGGAAGGCGGGAAGATCAAGAGCGCCCTCATCGGAACGCCGCCCGCCTAGCCCTCTCCCGAAGGGAGAGGGAACTGAATGGGGGATATTTGGGAGATACGCCGACCTGAGCCCGCTCGCTGAATCCATAATCGACTGAATTCTTCAGGTCAATGTAGAGCGCAAGACACCTCGGTCAGCTCCCTCTCCCTCCGGGAGAGGGCTGGGCGGGCGGCGTTCCGATGAGGGAGCTTTTGATTTCAGCGCTGTTTCAGACGGTCAATCACCACAGCCAACAGCAAAATCGACCCACGAATCACATACTGATAAAACGTGTCGATATTCTTCAGGTTCATCGCATTCTCGATAATCGCCAGAATCAGCACCCCGGCAATCACATGCCGGATCATCCCGATCCCGCCACTCAGCGACACCCCTCCCAACACGCAAGCCGAAATCACCGTCAGCTCAAACCCTTGGCCAATCATCGGCTGACCCGACGTCATCCGCGATGCCAGAATCACCCCCGCCAACGCACCAATCACGCCATGCACCGCGAAGATGATGATCTTGGTGCGATCAACATTCACCCCCGCCAGCAACGCTGCCTCCTGGTTGCCGCCGATGGCCATGGTGTTGCGCCCGTAGGTCGTGTAGTTCAGCAGCCAGCCGAAAAACAGGAAGCAGACGATGGTGATCAGGATCGGCACCGGCACACCGAACAACTGACCATTACCAAAGACGAAGAACGACTCCTGCGAGACGCCCACCGCTTTGCCGTTGGCAAAGATGTAAGCCAGGCCACGGACGATCTGCATGGTCGCCAGCGTCGTGATCAACGCGTTGACCCGCAACTTGGCGATCACGATGCCGTTGATCAGGCCGACAATCAGGCCCATCACCAGCGCGGCGCTGACGCCGAGAAACACGCTGTTGGTGTCGCGCATCACCACCGCCGCCACCACCCCGGCGCAGGCGATTACCGAACCTACCGACAAGTCGAAATGCCCCGACGCCAGGCAATACAACATGGTGCACGCGGCGATCCCGGTAGTGGAGATCGCCAGCCCCAGGCCACGCATGTTCAGCGGCGAAAGGAAGTTGTCGATCAGCAAGGTGCAGGCGACAAAAATGCCCACCGCCGCCAGCAGCATCACCCAGTCATCGAGGAAGCGCCGCATATCCAAAGGTTTGCGCTCGGTCGGCAGGGTTTCGTTTTGGGTTGTCATCATAGTCACCTCTCAGTTCGCCACGCCGTCAGCGCGTTGGCGCGGCAAAGCCAGTTGCAGCAGGTTGGATTCGTTGGCCTGGTCGCGGCTGACTTCGCCACGCAGGGCGCCCTCGCACAGCACCAGAATGCGGTCGGAAATACCCATGACTTCCATCAGATCGCTGGACACCACGATCACCGAAATACCGTCGGCGGCCAGGTTATGGATGATCTGGTAGATCTCGGCCTTGGCACCGATGTCGATGCCCCGGGTCGGCTCGTCGAGCAGCAGCACTTTCATCGGCATCGACAGCCAGCGACCGAGAATGGCTTTCTGCTGATTGCCGCCGGACAGGAACTTGATCTGTTGCCCGGCGTGGGGCGTTTTCACTTTCAGGGCCTTGATCTGTTTCTCGGCGTTGCCCTTCTCCCAGATTCCGCGCAGCAGGCAGCCGAGACCGGAATGCGCACCGCGCGCACTGATGTTGATGTTCTCGGCGACGCTGGCGAGCGGGATGATGCCTTCCTTCTTGCGGTCTTCCGGGCACAGCAGAATCCCGGCAGCAATCGCATCGCGGGGTGAACGCAGCTTCAGTTCATGACCGCGCAATTCTAGGCGTCCGGCGGTGTTGCGCTCCAGACCGCTGAGCAGCCGGAACAGCTCGGTGCGCCCGGCCCCGACCAGTCCGAACAGGCCCAGAATCTCGCCTTTGTGCGCATCGAAACTGATCGGCTCGCGCAGGCCCGGGCCGAGCAAGCCATCGACTCTCAGCGCCACAGCACCGCGCGGACGACCGCGATAATCGTAGATGTCCTGAATGTCGCGCCCGACCATGCAGGTCACCAATTGATCGTGGGTCAGCTGGCTCATGTCGTCGAAGGTGCGCACGTAGCGACCGTCCTTGAACACCGTCACCGCGTCGCAGATGCGGAACACTTCTTCCATGCGATGGGAGACGTAGAGCACCACTTTGCCCTCGTCGCGCAGCCGGCCGATGATCGCCATCAAGCGGTCGATTTCCCGCGCCGAGAGGCTGCTGGTCGGTTCGTCAAAAGCAATCACATGGGCGCCACGGGACAGCGCTTTGGCGATTTCCACCAGTTGCCGCTGACCGAGGGACAGGCGTCCGACCTTGGTCTGCGGATCGATTTCATCGGCCAGGCCTTTGAGGCATGCCAATGCCTGCTGGCGCAACGCGCCGCGATTGATCAGGCCGAAGCTGGCCGGCAGGTGACCGAGGAACAGGTTCTCGGCCACGGTCATTTCCGGCACCAGATGCAGCTCCTGGTGAATCACCGCCACGCCGCTGCCGATGCTGTCGGCGGTGGACTTGAACGCCATCGTCCGCTCGCCGATCTGCAGCTCGCCGCTGCTCGGGATATAGGCGCCGCCGAGGATTTTCAGCAGGGTCGATTTGCCGGCGCCGTTCTCGCCCATCAAGGCGTGAACCTGCCCGGGGTGAGCGACGAAACTGATGCCGTCCAGCGCCTTCACGCCCGGGAAGGTCTTGCCGATCCCGTTGAAACGCAGGCTACCGCTGGCACTGTGTTCTTGTGTCTGTACTTGCGCGTGCATTTAAGCCACCTCATCACACCGTTCAAGCGGCCCGGCTGCCCGGGCCGCCGCTGCCGTCAGTTCCACAGGCCGATCTTCTCCAGCTCCTGCTTGAAGTTGTCGCGGGTGATCAGGGTGACGTCGTCCATCGCGGTGTACTTCGGCGGTTCCTTGCCGGTGGTGACCCACTCGTACATCATCTCGGCGGTCTTGTAGCCTTCGATGTGCGGGCTTGGCAGCATCGAACCGTAGAAGCCGCTGTTAGGCTTTTTCAATTCGCCGATAGCGTCGGTGCCGTTGATGCCGATGCCGATCACATTGGCCGCGGCAAACCCGGCGGCTTCGGTGGCGCGTACGCCGCCGAGCACGGTGTTGTCGTTCATGCCGCCGATGATCAGGTTCTTCGCCGCGCCCGGCAGCTTGACCAGCGCCGAGTTGGTGGCGTCCATGCTGCCCGGCACGTCGAGGGTTTTCAGGGCGGCCGTCAGAATGTGATCTTTCGGCATGCCAGCATCTTCGAGGGCCTTCATCGAGCCGTCGGTGCGCTTCTTGCCGGTGTCGAGTTCGTTGTAGGTGTTGACCACCGCGTAGGTGTCTTTCCAGTCCCAGTTACGCTTTTTCGCTTCGGCGGCCATGGCGGCGCCCTGCTTCTGGCCGACTTCGAAGGCGGCCATGCCGAGGTACGGAACGTCCTCCATGAATTTGCCATTGGCATCGACGAAGCGGTCGTCGACGGCGATCACTTTCAGGTCATTGAGCTTGGCCTTGGCCATGATCGCAGGGCCGAGGGACACGTCCGGCGGGCAGATGACGAAGCCCTTGGCGCCGTTGGCCGCGAGGCTGTCGATGGCCGAGAGGGTTTTCTCGCCGTCTGGCACGGCGATCTTGATCAGCTCGAAGCCTTTGTCCTTGGCAGCTTTCTCGGCGAAGGCCCATTCAGTCTGGAACCACGGCTCTTCGGCCTGCTTGACCAGGAAACCGATCTTCACCGGATCGGCGGCCAGCAGCGAACTGCTCAGGCTGAACGCAGTAACCGCCAGCGCGGTACTGCACAGGGTACGAATCCCGAAACGACGTTTCATAAGCAGACTCCTTGTTATTTTTCTTGAGCGTTATTTGAAAAACGTTAAAGCGGTCGAAGCGTTTCCTGCGAATCATGACGACAATAGTCATATCGTATGATGATTGAATTTCAGGCGGACCTTTCCGCCTGAAATCCCCTTTTCTCAGTCGTGGTACATCACCGAGCGACCACCATCGATGGTGATGCAAGAGGCATTGATGAACGGCGCTTCATCGCTGGCCAGAAACACGGCGGTCATCGCCACTTCAATCGGCTGGCCGATGCGTTTCGGTGGATGCAGATCGAAAGCCCGTTGACGTTCGGCGTGCGGGTCGGCAAAGCCGTTCCAGTAATCGACGTTGAGTTGGGTTTCGATGTAGCCCGGTGCAATCGCATTGACCCGAATACCCTTCGGCGCGTACTCGATGCCCAGCGCTCGGGTCAGCCCGAGCAAGCCGTGCTTGGCCACCGGGTACGGAAAGCAGCCGGGAATGATGTTCGTGGAATGGGTCGACGCAATGTTGATGATGCTGCCGATGCCTTGCTCGATCATCTGCGGCAATACGGCCTTGCAGCCATACCAGGCGCCGTCGAGGTCGATGGCGAAGCAGCGTTTCCAGTCTTCTTCGGTCATTTCCAGCGGATCGCGGAACACATTGACCCCGGCGCAATTCACCAGCACGTCGATGCGGCCGTGCAGCTCGATGGCCAGTTTGGCCATGGCATGCAGATCCTGCTGACGCGAGACGTCGGCCTTGATCGCCTGCACATCGGCGCCCTGCTCGCGCCAGTGCGCGGCGACTTTCTCGACCTTTTCAGCCTGGATATCGCTGATCACCAGTTTGGCCTGCTGCGAGGCGAAGGTCGCGACGATTGCTTCGCCGATGCCTTGGGCGGCGCCGGTCAGCAGCACGACCTTGTTTTTCAGGCGCTCACCTTTCGGTGGCTCGGGCACCGGTGGCAAGGATAGTGGTTCAGCCATGAATCAGGACTCCTGTTCGAAAGCATAAAAAAACCGGGCATCTGACGATGTCCGGTCTGGAAGGCTTGTGGAACAAGACAGGCGAGCGCACGCCGCGGCACCGAGACGGCCCGAAGCGCTGACTCCGCTATGGAGTGCGATGGAAATTCGCTGCATCACTTCACCTGTTTTGTTCTTTTTAAGTGTGAGTGCGTGTTACTGCTGGGACCGACTATAAACCCGACCGCCAAATAATCTCAATATATAATTTTGCATCCCATATTTTGGGATTTAACTGGCAAATCGCGTGCAGAGCTTTCCGGCGACATCCACTTGCAGCGACAGTACGGCTCCGTCCAGCGGATGATTCAGCGGACTTTTGGCGCTGGTGATGTACAGGGTTTTCAAGTCTGCGCCGCCGAACACGCAACTGGTGGGGCGACTGATCGGCAGGTCGATCTTGCGATCGATCTGGCCATCCGGGGTCAGGCGCAGCAGGCAGCTGCCGTCCCAGCGGGCGTTCCACACGTAGCCTTCGGCGTCCATCGCCGAACCGTCCGGGCCGCCGTGCTGATCGGCGCTGTACCAGGGCTGGGCGGTGTCGAGGTTGCCGTCGGTGTGAATAAAATAGCGATACAAGGTGCTTTCGAGGCTGTCGCCGAACAGCAGCGTGGTGCCGTCGTCGCTCCACAGCAGCGTGTTGGGAATGCCCAGACCGCGCAGCAATGGCGTGACCCTTTTATCCGGATCAACGCGGAACAGCCCGCCGGAACGACGGGTGATCGGCAGAACCTCGCCCTGCTCGCCAATGTTGTTTTGCATGGTGCCGAGCCACAAGCGGCCCTGGCCGTCGCAACGTGCCTCGTTGGCGCGGTTGCCCGGTTGCGGGTCGGCGACGCAGAACAGCGTCAGTCGCGGCTCAAGTCCGGGGGAATCCAGATCGAGCCGATAGACGCCGCTGCTCAGGGTCACCAGCGCGTCGCCGCTGGCGCAGGGAATGAACGCCGAGACGTGCTCCGGCATCTGCCAGATCTGCACGTTCTGCCCGATCAGCCGCAGCGCCTGCCTGCCGGCGATGTCCACCCAGTACAGCGCCTGGGTTGGTGCGTCCCAGAACGGGCCTTCGCCCAGTTGCGCCCGATGTTCTGTCACCGCAGTCCACGTCATGCAACCTCCTGTCTTGTTGCTTTTGTCAGCTGGCTTTTTTGTCGGCCATCACCTGCGGGTAAAACCGCTTGATGGCCAGGTCGGCATTGTCGATCAGGGTCATGCAGGCCCACACCCCGCGCGCGGCATCCCGGGCGGCAATGGCGTCGGCCATGTCCTTGTGGATGGGCAGTGTGCGGCGCAATTCGTCAGGGTCGGCCGCCGAGACTTCGAAAGACACGGCAAGCAGTGCACCGAGGGCCGGCACCATTTGTTCGATGAATTGATTGTGGCTGGCGGCGAGAATGCATTCGTGGAAGAACTGGTCGGCGCGGTTGTAATCGATGCCGCTGTCGACCGCCCGTTCCAGCGCGTTGTAAGCCTGCTGCACGGCTTGCACCTGTTCGACGGTCGCCCGCTCGCAGGCCCAGCGCACCGCCATCGGTTCGATGGTACGGCGCAGGTCGAGCAGGTCATCGACGAAATTTTCCGGCAAGCCGCTGCGTGACAGCCAGCCCACCACTTGCGGATCGAACAGGTTCCAGCGCTTGATCGGCAGCACCCGCGTGCCGACTTTCGGCCCGACTTCAAGCATGCCTTTGGCGACGAGGGTCTTGATGGCTTCGCGGATCACGGTGCGGCTGACGCCGAGCTGCTCGCCCAGATCGGCCTCGACCTTGATCGCCTGCCCCGGCTTCACCTGGCCGGCAGCAATCCAGGCGCCCAGCCAGTCAACCGTTGATGCGTGAAAACTGCTCGACATGGACACCCCGAAGCCGTTCGCTGTGGGTGCCTACGCTAATCATCATACGATTGAGAGTCAACGACAAAAAACCGCAGCCTGCTTTCACAGACTGCGGTTTTTTAAGGTTCGAGGCCGATGCGGAAGAACTCGCCACCGCTCCAGACGCCGAGCCAGCGCTGGCCATCGATTTCACGGCTCACTGCCAGCTCCACCAACTGGTAGAACACGTTGCGGTGGATCAGCGCTTCGAGATTGGTGCGGACATGCACGTAAGGCGCAGGTTCTTGCGTCGCTGGATCGATCTCGACCCGGATCGGATGCTCCGGGCCGGCTTCCGTTGTTTCATCGACGTTGGTGGTAAAGCGCAGCAGTTGCGCCTCACCCTCGCCTTCCACCTCGACGGCAATCGCCACGAATGGCGCGTCATCGACCTTGATCCCGACCTTCTCGACCGGAGTGATCAGGAAATAGTCATCGCCATCGCGGCGGATGATGGTGGAGAACAGTTTGACCATCGGCTTTCGCCCGATCGGCGTACCCAGGTAATACCAGGTGCCGTCACGGGCGATGCGCATGTCGATATCGCCGCAGAAATCCGGGTTCCACAAGTGCACCGGCGGCAAGCCTTTGGTTTTGGGGATTTGTCCCAGCAGGTCATTGGCTTTTTGCGGGCCACTCATGGCGTACTCCTTGAATTACTGGTCCCCGACGCCAAGCAGGCTGCGCGCGTACTGCGCCAGCGGCGGGCCGATCAGGTCTTCGGGCTTGTTGTCGTGGAACGTCAGTAAACCGCCACGACTCTTGATCCGCGCAGTATCAATCAAATACTGGGTGCTGGTCTCGATCAACATGATCTGAATCACGCCGCCGTCGATACCGAGGCGATCCACGGCTTCCTCATCCAGCCATTCATCGGAGTTGCCGATGCGGTCGTCGGCCTTGGCGAAACGGGTGTACAGCAAGTAGTGGGCACCGGCGTCGCGGGCTTCGCCCATCGCCTGGTCGAGGCCTTCCGGCGCACGGGCGCGGCGGACCATCGGGAAGTATTCGACGAAGCCTTTGAAGGCCTCTTCGGCCACTACGTTGGGGCGCGGGTAAGAACCACCCGGCGGCGCGAATGAGCCTTGCGCGATGTAGATAAACGAATCCGGCTGAATGCGGAAATTGTTCACGCGACGGCTGTCGCTGTGGTCCAGCAGACCCGCGTCGCTCATCTGGTAGCGAGTCCCTTCAGCCATGTCACTGACAGTCATACAGCCGCCCAGCGCCAAAACGGCCAGCAGCAAAACCAGGCTACGCATCCTAATCCTCCAGAAGCCGGTGACGGAAAACCGGCGAATGGCCGTAGGATGCAGCTTTTGCGCCACCTCCAGATCTTCGTCGTTTTTTCGATCGTAATCGAGAGCAGGCTCGCTCCCACAGGAAATAGCATTTACCTGTGGGAACGAGCCTGCTCGCGATGAGGATTTTCAGCCGCCGATGATCTTCATGACGGTGGCGCCGCCGGAGAACGCGACTTCCTGCTTGTCACCCAGCGCCTTGACCAGCAGTCGCTGCAACGCCGGCAGCGCCTCGTGACGCGGCTTGTCGAGCAGGTCACCGACGTAGTGGCGGTTGCTCGACGACAGGCAGCCATGCAGCCATCCGGTGGACGACAGGCGCAGGCGCGAACAGGTTCGGCAGAACGGCACGCTTTCGTTGGCGATCACGCCGAAATTACCCAAACCGGGAATCGCATAGCGAACCGCCGTGGCATCCACCGGCGCGTCGGTTTGCGCGTACTCGTAATGTTCGCCGATCAGGCTCAGCAGCTGTTGCAGGCTGACGAACTGCTGCAGGAAGGCGTTGGAATCAGTGGCCAGGTGGCCCATGCGCATCAGCTCGATGAAGCGCAGTTCAAAGCCGCGTTCAAGGCAGTAATCGAGCAACGGCATCACTTGGTCGAGGTTCTGCCCGCGCAACGGCACCATGTTGACCTTGATCTTCATCCCCGCCGCTGCGGCCTGATCCATGCCATCCAGCACGGTGGCCAGATCGCCGCCACGGGCGATGCTGCGGAACGCGCCGGCGTCCAGAGTATCGAGGGAAACGTTGAGGCGTCGCAGGCCGGCATCAACCAGCAACGGGAGTTTTTTCGCCAGGAGCTGGCCGTTGGTGGTCAGGCTGATGTCTTCCAGGCCCATCCTGCCGACGGCGCTCATGAAAGATTCGAGCTTGGGGCTGACCAGCGGCTCGCCGCCGGTGATGCGCAGGCGCTCGATGCCCGCGGCTTCGATCAGATAGGCTACGCCACGCGCCATGGCCTCGGCCGACAGTTCATCCTGCGCAGCCACCAACCGCTTGCCGTTGGGCACGCAGTAGGTACAGGCGTAATTGCAGGCTGAAGTCAGACTGATCCGCAAATTGCGAAAACGCCTACCTTGACGGTCAACGATCATGAAGCACTCCGGCGATGGAAAATCGAGCGGCTAAAACTTGACTCACAATTCAAGTTTTAGCAAGCCCTATGCCTGAGTATATTCCTGCGGTACTGCGCCATGTAGCTAAAAACACGGCGCATAAGGCAACTGAATGATTCAGCTGCTCGGTGTTTCAGGGTCGCGCTTGCGCTTGTTGCCCATACGCACGCCGATATCCATCAGGAACTGGAAGAAACCTTCCTGATCTTCCAGCACATTGCTCCAGAACGGCGAGTGATACAGCGCCACCGCGCCGTGCACCAGCGCCCAGGATGCGCAGTAATGGAAGTATGGCGGCACGTCTTCGAGCTTGCCTTCGCTGATGCGGCCCTTGATGAGCAGCGTCAGGCGTTCGAAGTTCGAGGCACGGATCTTGTGCAGCTCCTCGACCATCTCAGGGACCTGATTGCCCTTGACCACCTTCTCTTCCAGGCGATCGAACAGGCGATAGCGCTGCGGGTCGCGCATGCGGAATTCAAAGTAGGCACGGGACAGCGCTTCCTTGTCCTTGTCGACATCGGCCGAGTGCAACAGCTCGTTCAAGTCGCGCTCGTAATCGAGCATCAGGCGCAGGTAGATCTCGGCCTTGGACTTGAAGTGCTTGTAGATCGTGCCTTTGCCGATACCCACGGCATCAGCAATCATCTCGACGGTGACACTGTCTTCACCTTGTTCGAGGAACAGCTTGAGCGCGGTATCGAGAATTTCTTGCTCGCGGCGACGAAACTCACGGACCTTACGAGGTTCTTTGTGCATAAGAAAAGGTCTGTAGGGGTCAAAATTCGAAGCCGCGTATTATGCCTAACTTGCGCAAAAATGCACGGATCATCCGACCATATCTGTGTTTCTTGTTCATTTCACGAACGTTTCGAGGGGAATGAGAACATAACCGAAGCGAACGTATTCCAAATTTGTTTAAAAACCCCGGCCAGCCAACTGGACTCGGCGCCAGACTGATCAATACTTGAACTGTCGGGCGACATCTCCCCCAAGTGTCGTGCCGGTAAAGGTACCAAGGGACCGCGTGCCTTTGTTTTACTCCTAATGGTCTTAACCCGGATTCACCCCCCAGAACCCGGGTTTTTTTTGCCTGCGATTCAGGCTTTTACATTCGCCAGCGGAAACAGTCGCTTGAAGTTCTCGGTGGTCTGCTCGGCAAAACGCTCGTAATTCTCACCGCGCAGCATCGCCAGAAACTCTGCCACTTCCCGCACGTATTGCGGCAGGTTCGGCTTGCCGCGATACGGGATCGGCGCCAGGTACGGCGAATCGGTTTCCACCAGCAGGCGATCCGCCGGGACTTTGCTCGCGACATCACGCAGCGCATCGGCATTGCGGAAGGTGACGATGCCCGACAGGGAAATGTAATAACCCATGTCCAGCGCCGCCTTGGCCATGTCCCAGTCTTCGGTGAAGCAATGCAACACGCCGGCCTGGGGCAACGCGGCTTCGCGCAACAACTCGAGCGTGTCGGCGCGGGCGCCGCGGGTGTGGATGATCACCGGCTTGCCGGTCTGCTGCGCGGCTTGCAGGTGCAGACGGAACGACTCCTGCTGAAGCTCGGCGGCTTCCGGCTCGTAGTGGTAGTCCAGACCGGTTTCACCGATCGCCACCACTTTCGGGTGATTGAGCTCGTGCAACAGCCAATCCAGCGCCGGCGCCGCGCCCGGCTGCACATCCAGCGGATGCACGCCGACCGAACAATCGACATCGTCGTAACGCTCGGCGAGGGCTTTAACGTCGGCCGCGTTGTCGGCGCTGACGCCGATGCACAGGAAATGCCCGACGCCGCGTTCGCGGGCCGCATCCAGTGCGGCATCCAGGGAACCGTCGTGAGCGGCGAGGTCGAGGCGATCAAGGTGACAATGGGAATCTACGAGCATAAAAAGGACTGCAACTTACATCGTATGAGTGGGACGGTCGGATTTCAGGGCTCCGGCCAGATGAGTTTCGATGCGACTGCGCGCGGTATTGTCGCCATCGTTGAATTGCACGCCGACGCCGGCCGCGCGGTTGCCCTGCGCGCCTTTGGGGGTGATCCAGGCGACTTTGCCGGCCACCGGAATCTTCTCCGCCTCGTCCATCAGGTTCAGCAGCATGAACACCTCGTCGCCCAACTTGTAGTTCTTGTTGGTCGGGATGAACAGGCCGCCGTTCTTGATGAACGGCATGTAGGCGGCGTAGAGGACCGACTTGTCCTTGATGGTCAGGGACAAGATGCCGTTGCGCGGCCCCGGACTGACGGGTTCATTCATGTTGACCTCCACTGCTGATGTTCAGAGTCTAGGTACACATTCTTATCTTTGGCCAGGCAAGCTCGCCCATTGCACCAGCAACGCTTCCAGCAGCAACGCCGCGTTGAGGTTGGCCTTGCTCAGGACTTTCTGGCGCTGGGCGAGAATCCAGTCCTGGATATCGAGCACTTTAGCCTGGGCACTTTTCTGCGCCAGATATTGCACGACCTTGCGCATGTCGGTCAGGCCGAGGCCCGCTTCGTCCTGGGTCAATTGATAGCGCAAGATCAGGCTCGACCAGTCGCAGAACCAGTCGAACAGACGCAGCATCGGAATGTTTTTCCACTCCTCGGCCAGTTGCGTCGGCGATTGCTGCTGCTTGAGCAGCTTCTTCACGCCTTCCACCACCTGCGCGCGCTGTTCACGTACGCCCTGCCCCTGCAATATAACGGCTGCCAACGGCGAACCGGCGGCCAGGGTCAACAGTTCGACCCGTTCGTCTTCGGAACATTCCGGCAGTGCCTGAGCCAGCCACTGCAGACTCATGGATTCGCTCGGCAGCGGGCAGGCCTGCTGCACGCAGCGGCTCTTGATGGTCGGCAACAACCGGCTCGGCTGGTGGCTGACCAGCAACAGCACGGTATCGCCGGACGGCTCTTCAAGGCTCTTGAGCAAGGCGTTGGCGGCGTTGATGTTCATCGACTCCACCGGCTCGATCAGCACCACCTTGCGCCCGCCCAGTTGCGCGGTCTGCACCACGAAACTGACCAGATCGCGCACCTGATCGACCTTGATCGCCTTGTCCGCTTCCTCCGGTTCGAGGATGTAATTGTCCGGGTGGCTGCCGGCCTTGAGCAGCAGGCAGGATTTGCACTCGCCGCAGGCTTCAGGCGTCGGACGCTGGCACAGCAGACTGGCCATCAGTCGTTCGGCCAGCGCGCGTTTGCCGATCCCGGCCGGCCCGTGCAGCAGATACGCGTGAGCGTGCTGAGTGCGACCGGCCAGTTGCTGCCAGAGGCTGTCCTGCCACGGATAGGCCTCAGCCACGGCTCAGCTCCAGCAAGTTCGGAATCAGGGTATCCAGCGATTGTTGAACCTTGGCCAACGGCTGACCGGCATCGATCCGCACATAACGCGCCGGATCAGCTTCGGCGCGCTTGAGGAACGCACTACGCACGGCCTCGAAAAACTCACGGCCTTCCAGCTCGAAACGATCCAGACGACCTCGGGCGCTGGCGCGGGCCAGGCCGATTTCCACCGGCAGATCGAATATCAGCGTCAGGTCGGGACGCAGATCGCCCTGCACGAAAGTCTCCAGCGCCGCGATGCGCTCCAGCGACAAGCCGCGGCCGCCACCCTGATAGGCGTAAGTCGAATCGGTGAAACGATCACACAGCACCACCGCACCACGGGCCAGTGCCGGTCGAATGACTTCAGCCAGATGCTGGGCACGGGCGGCGAACACCAGCAGCAGCTCGGTGTCCGGGTTCATCACTTCGTCGACCGGGGCCAGCAACACCTCACGAATGCGCTCGGCCAGCGGCGTACCGCCGGGCTCGCGGGTCAGCACCACTTCGATACCGGCGGCGCGCAGGCGCTCGGCGAGGTATTCGCGGTTGGTGCTTTTGCCGGCGCCTTCCGGGCCTTCCAGGGTAATAAACAAGCCAGTCACAGGCAGTCCTTAATCAAAGTCATTGCGTGTTTTGGGGAGCGGACGCTTCCGGTTCCTGCGTCGATGCAGGCGCTTGAGCAGGCGGCTGCGGCAACGATTCCGGTGCAGTATCGGGTGAGGCGGCAGGTATCGCCTCCTCGGCTGCCGGAGCGGTCTCGGGCGCTGTCGCAGGCGCCGGGCTGGAGCGGTAATCCGCGCGCCGCTTGAGCTGGTATTCGCGCACCGCGTTGTTGTGCGCGTCCAGATCATCGGAGAACACATGGCTGCCATCGCCACGGGCAACGAAGTAGAGGCTGGTGCCATCCACCGGGTTGAGAGCCGCGTGAATGGCTTCACGTCCGACCATGGCGATCGGCGTCGGCGGCAGCCCCGGAATCATGTACGTGTTGTACGGCGTGGCTTCCTTGAGGTGGGCACGGGTCAGTTTGCCGTTGTAGCGGTCACCCAGGCCGTAGATCACCGTCGGATCGGTCTGCAACTGCATGCCCAGCGCCATACGCCGCACGAAGACGCCGGCAATCTGCCCACGCTCCTGAGGCACGCCGGTTTCCTTCTCCACCAGCGATGCCATGATCAGCGCCTGATAAGGCTCGGTGTAAGGCACGTCGGCGGAGCGTTTTTCCCACTCCTTGGCCAGCACTTCGTCGAGGCGGTCAAAAGCCTTTTTCAGCAGTTCGGTATCGGTCACACCGCGCACGAAGCGGTAGGTGTCGGGGAAGAAGCGGCCTTCAGGGAACAGACCCTTGTGACCGATTTTGGCCATGACCTCGCTGTCACTCAGACCATTGAGGGTCTGTTCGATCTTTTCATCCTTGGCCAGCGCGGCGCGTACTTGATGGAAATTCCAGCCTTCGACCAGGGTCAGGCTGTACTGAACCACATCGCCACGCTTCCACAGGTCGATCAGGCCGTTGACGGTCATGCCCGGTTGCATACGGTACTCGCCCGTATGAATCGGCGTGCCAGCGAGATTGAACCGCCAATAGACCCGCAGCCAGAACGCGTCCTTGATGACGCCATCGGCTTCGAGTCCAAGAAAAGTACGGGTCGGGGTGGATCCCTTGGGCACATCCAGCAGTTCTTCCTGCGTGATGTTCAGGGGCTGTTCCAGTGCCGAATGAATCTTCCAGGCGCTGGCGCCCAACAGCAGCCCTGCCAGAACCAGTCCGGTTTCCAGCAGCAGCAAAAGTTTACGTCTCACGAATCAGGCATCCAGTAGCGCGCGGGCAATGGTTTGCAGTTTACGGGTGAGCGGGCCAACCGGCCAGCTCAGAGCAGCACAGGCGCGTACCGGCCAGACGCCATACACGCTGTTGCAGACAAAGACTTCATCAGCCCATTGCAGCTGTTCGAGGGGGATGTCGGTGATTTGCACGGGAATGCCCAGGGACTCGGCCTGAAACAATATTTCTGCGCGCATCACGCCGGCCACGCCGCAACGTTTCAGGTCCGCCGTGATCAGCACACCGTCACGCACCAGGAACAGGTTGCTGAAGACTCCCTCGATCACGCGACCCGCCTGATCGAGCATCAAACCTTCGGCGTGCTCACTGTCCCGCCATTCGGCGCGGGCAATGACCTGCTCCAGTCGATTGAGGTGTTTGAGCCCGGCGAGCAACGGCTGCCTGGACAAACGCGTGCTGCAAGGAAACAGGCGAACGCCCTGTTCGGCGTGGGCCGCTGGATAAGCGGCGGGAGGATTGCCTTGCAGAATGCGTCGGCCCTGCGCCGAAGGATCCGGCGCATAACCGCGCAATCCGTCGCCACGGGTGAGGATGAGCTTGAGCACGCCCTCGCCCATCGCGGCGGCATAGGATTGCAGCTCATGGCGAATCAGCTCGACGTCCGTCGCAATGGCCAGACGTGTACAGCCGTCGGCCAGACGCGTCAGATGCCGATCCAGCAGCAACGGCTGGCCGCCACGCACGGCGATGGTCTCGAACAGACCGTCGCCGTAAGCCAGGCCGCGATCTTTCAGCGACAGAGCGTCAGCCGGCAGACCGTCGACCCAGCAGTCCATCAGCCGGCGAACCGACGGAACGCCAACGTGCCGTTGGTGCCGCCAAATCCGAACGAGTTGGACAGCACGACATCGATGTCCATGTTGCGCGCGGTGTGCGGCACGAAATCGAGGTCGCAGCCTTCGTCCGGCTCATCGAGGTTGATGGTCGGCGGCGCCACCTGGCTGTTGATCGCCAGCACGCTGAAGATCGCCTCGACCGCGCCCGCCGCACCGAGCAGGTGACCGGTCATGGACTTGGTGGAGCTGACCGCCAGCTTGTAGGCGTGATCACCGAACACCGACTTGATCGCGTTGGCTTCAGCGAGGTCGCCGGCCGGGGTCGAAGTGCCGTGGGCGTTGATGTATTGCACTTGATCGACGTTGATCTTCGCATCGCGCAGCGCGTTGGTGATGCAGCGTGCAGCACCGGCGCCGTCGGCGGGTGGCGAAGTCATGTGGAAAGCATCGCCACTGGTGCCGAAACCAATCAGCTCGGCATAGATGGTCGCGCCACGGGCCTTGGCGTGTTCGAGCTCTTCGAGCACCAGGGCACCGGCGCCGTCGGACAGCACGAAGCCGTCACGGCCCTTGTCCCACGGACGGCTGGCGCGGGTCGGCTCGTCGTTGCGGGTCGACAGCGCACGGGAAGCACCGAAGCCGCCCATGCCCAGACCGCACGCGGCCATCTCGGCACCGCCGGCAATCATCACGTCGGCTTCGTCGTACATGATGTTGCGTGCCGCCATGCCGATGCAGTGCGTACCGGTGGTACACGCTGTGGCGATGGCGTAGTTAGGCCCCTGCGCACCCAGATGGATGGACAGGAAACCGGAAATCATATTGATGATCGAGCCAGGCACAAAGAACGGAGAAATCCGGCGCGGGCCAGTCTCGTGCAGGGTGCGGCTGGTTTCTTCGATGTTGGTCAGACCGCCGATACCCGAACCCATGGCCACGCCAATGCGTTCACGGTTGGCATCGGTGACTTCCAGACCGGCATTGCGTACGGCTTGAAAGCCGGCCGCCAGACCGTACTGAATGAACAGGTCGAGCTTGCGCGCTTCCTTGACCGACAGGTATTCCTCGACATTGAAGCCCTTTACCGAGCCGCCAAAGCGGGTGGAATAGGCAGAAAGGTCGGTGTGTTCGATCAGACCAATGCCACTGCGGCCAGCCAGAATGCCCTGCCAACTGCTCGGCACATCCGTGCCCAGTGGCGACAACATACCCATACCGGTGACTACGACGCGTCTACGCGACACAGCACTCTCCTTTTTCAAATGACGACTTTGCATCAGGCCTAAAGAAAAAACCGCACGCCATGATGGCAGTGCGGTTTTTCCATGACAGCAAGCAACGATTACAAACTATTACGCCTGGTGGCTAGTAACGTAGTCGATTGCAGCTTGTACAGTAGTGATCTTCTCAGCTTCTTCGTCAGGGATTTCGGTCTCGAATTCCTCTTCCAGAGCCATCACCAGCTCAACGGTGTCAAGGGAGTCGGCACCCAGGTCTTCTACGAAGGAAGCGGTGTTGACCACTTCTTCTTCTTTAACACCCAGTTGCTCGGCAACGATTTTCTTGACGCGCTCTTCGATGGTGCTCATACCTTGTTTTCACTCCTAATGGACAAATTCAGGCAGCTGGCCAGTGGGTAAGTGTATAGAAAGACTTTTCAGCTTTTCAACTGAAAGCTTCACTCCTCAAACCCTGCGGCCCTCTGCCTATAAATAGATTGCAGCTTTATAACGGATTTTAGACAGCTCGTATGACATTTTTTTGAAGCAATCCGTCACATTTGAATTACATGTACATCCCGCCGTTAACCGGGATTGTAGCCCCGGTCACGTATGCCGCACCGTCGGATGCAAGAAAAGCGACCACGGACGCGATCTCTTGAGCTTGTCCCAGACGGCCCAGCGGAATCTGCGTCTGCAAGGCTTCACGCTGTGCTTCAGGCAGCTCGCGCGTCATATCGGTGTCGATAAACCCTGGGGTTACCGAGTTGACCGTAATCGAACGCGAACCGACTTCACGCGCCATGGCACGGCTGAAACCTTCCAGCCCGGCCTTGGCGGCTGCATAGTTTACTTGGCCAGCGTTGCCCATGGCACCCACCACCGAGCCAATACTGATAATTCGGCCCCAACGCGCCTTGGTCATGCCGCGCAGAACGCCCTTGGACAGGCGATACAGACTGTTCAGGTTGGTATCGATCACGTCGTACCACTCGTCGTCTTTCATGCGCATCATCAGGTTGTCGCGGGTGATGCCGGCATTGTTGACCAGAATCGCCACCGGCGCACCGAACTGCTCCTGGATGCTCGCCAGCACTTTGGTGACCGATTCGTCGCTGGTGACGTTCAGTTCGAAACCTGCGCCCTGAATGCCGTTTTCCTTCAGGGTCGCAGCAATACGCTCGGCGCCCGAAGCGGAAGTCGCGGTGCCAACAACGATGGCGCCCTGACGACCCAGTTCCAGTGCGATAGCCTGGCCGATGCCACGGCTTGCGCCGGTGACCAGTGCAACTTTACCTTGCAGACTCATGCAAGCTTCTCCTGATTCAGACAGCCGCTGCGCGAGCAGCAGCGAAAGCGTCTGGGGTATTGAGGTTGGAAGTCGAAACGCCTTCGGCGCAACGTTTATTCAGACCGGCCAGCACTTTGCCAGGGCCACATTCGACCAGGTTGGTCGCGCCTTTGGCGGCCAGGGTCTGGACCGATTCAACCCAGCGAACCGGCTTGTAGAGTTGCTCCAGCAGATCACGCTTGAGGGTTTCCAGATCCGCCGGCACCTGGGCGCTGACGTTCTGCACCACAGGGATCTGCGGTGCCTGCCAGTCGATGGCAGCAATGGACTCGGCGAAGCGCTCGGCAGCCGGGCGCATCAGTTCGCAGTGCGACGGCACGCTGACCGGCAGCGGCATGGCACGCTTGGCGCCACGGGCCTTGCAGCCTTCGATGGCACGCTCAACGGCAGCCTTGGCACCGGCGATCACCACCTGGCCCGGGGAGTTGAAGTTCACTGCGCTGACCACTTCGCCTTGCGCCGCTTCGGCACAGGCAGCGAGAACATCAGCATCTTCCAGACCGAGGATGGCAGCCATGCCGCCCTGCCCGGCCGGTACGGCTTCCTGCATCAATTGGCCACGGCGCTCGACGAGCTTTACCGCGTCGGCCAGGCTCAAGCTGCCAGCAGCGACCAGCGCGCTGTATTCACCCAGGCTGTGACCGGCAACGAAGGCCGGACGCGCGCCACCTTCAGCCAGCCACAGACGCCACAGGGCGATCGAAGCGGTCAGAATGGCCGGCTGGGTTTTATCGGTTTGATTGAGCAGCTCTTCCGGGCCCTGCTGGGTCAGCGCCCACAGGTCGTAGCCCAGAGCATCGGATGCTTCTTTGAAGGTTTCGAGGATCAGCGGATGTTGCGCGCCCAGCTCGGCCAGCATGCCGAGGGACTGCGAACCCTGTCCTGGAAAGACGAATGCGAGGGAAGCAGACATGTAACAAGCCCCTAATGATCTTGTCGTCGGAAAAATGGCATCCCGCTAGAGGGACGCAAGAAACTGACAGTTGGATGGCCCTTTGAACCGGGCGGTCACATTTAAGCATTGTCCGACGAAAACGCCTAAGACAACAAATCCTCCAGACGGCCGTGCAGGCGCTCGGGAAGATTCTCCTGAATCTCGATCAACGCTCGCTGAATGGCACTCTGAAACCCCTGAACCCCGGCCGAACCGTGACTCTTCACGACAATGCCCTGCAAGCCGAGGAAGCTTGCGCCGTTATGTCGCGCTGGCGCCAGATCAGCCTGCAGACGCTTCATCAATGGCAGCGCCAGAGCGCCAACAGCACGGGAAGCGAAGTTTTTCTTGAACAAGGCCTCGATACGCGCAGCGATCATCGTCGCCAGGCCTTCGCTGGACTTGAGCAGTATATTGCCGACAAAACCGTCGCAAACCACCACATCCGCCTCGCCGCGATACAAGCCGTCACCTTCGATGAAACCGATGTAGTTAATGCCCCGTGCAGCCTGCAGCAACGTCGCAGCCAGTTTGACCTGCTGATTGCCCTTGATGTCTTCGGTGCCGATATTCAGCAGCGCAACACGCGGACGGGCAATGCCAAGGGTTTGCGCGGCCACGGACCCCATCACGGCGAACTGCAACAAGTGCTCGGCACTGCAATCGACGTTGGCGCCGAGATCAAGCAACTGGCAATAGCCTTTTTGGGTGGGGATGGCGGCAACCATGGCCGGACGATCAATCCCCGGCAGGGTCTTGAGCACGAATCGCGACAGGGCCATCAGTGCCCCGGTATTGCCGGCACTGACACAGGCCTGGACCTTGCCATCACGCAGCAACTCGAGGGCGACACGCATCGACGAGTCCGGCTTGCCACGCAGGGCCTGGGCAGGTTTTTCGTCCATGGTGATGACTTCGGACGCCGGGACAATCGTCAGGCGCGCGCGATCGGCAGCCGATTGGCCGGTGATCAGTTCTTCAAGAAGGGAAGGTTGACCGACGAGGGTCAGGTGCAGCGAGGGTGTAGCAGAAAGGCAAGCAAGGCTGGCCTGAACAATGCTGCGGGGACCGAAGTCCCCGCCCATTGCGTCAATCGCGATGACTTGAGCGGACAAGTGATTACTCGTCAGCGCCCTTGTCGATCACTTTACGGCCACGGTATACGCCTTCTGGCGATACGTGGTGACGCAGGTGAACTTCACCAGTGGTTTTTTCTACAGACAGGGTGCTAGCCTCGAGAGCGTCGTGCGAACGGCGCATGTCACGGGCAGAGCGGGATTTTTTGTTCTGCTGAACAGCCATAATTGATTAACTCCTAAACGTTTGGGTCACGCTTTAACTGCGCCAATACACTGAACGGGTTGGACCGCGTTACCTCGTCCTCGCTCGGTTCGGGCTCATCTGCTCCCGCCGGCTGCTGGCATTCTTCCGGATGATGAGCAGGCACAATGGGCAAGGCGAGCAGAAGCTCCTCCTCGATCAGTGACTGCAGATCCAATGGATCTTCGCCCAGTTCCAGCACGTCATAACCTTTCGGTAACGACTGGGTATTCGCACCCTCCTTCACAACAGCGTAACTGCATTCGCTGTGGATCGGCAGGGTGACCAGCTCAAGACAACGCTGGCAAACCATTTTGACTTCGGTGTCGATAAAGCTGTGGATCACCACAGATTTACGTTCATCTCGTTCAAAAACGAATTTTGCCTGCACCGTACCGACATCGTCGGAAAGCGGGTCGCAGAGTCTCTTCAAATCGGCCAGCAGCAGTTCACCTTGAAGGGTGGTGCCACGGTCAGCCAATTTGCGCGGGTCAACGTGAGGTGGAATCGGGTCATTCAACATAGGCGCAGCATTATAGGGATGCACCCACCCATGTCAAAGGAAATTGTGCCCTGTCCGTCACTTGCGCGGCTCCGCTAGAATCTGTCGCCTGCCTCTGGAGATGCGAATGCTGCCTTTATTACTCGCTTCAAGCTCGACCTATCGTCGAGAATTGCTCAGCCGCCTGCGCCTGCCGTTCGTCTGCAGCTCACCGAATATCGATGAAAGCCATCGCCCGGACGAGTCGGCAATCGAACTGGTCAAACGCCTCGCCGAACTGAAAGCCCGAGCCTTGACCGACAGCCACCCTGCCCACCTGATCATCGGCTCCGATCAGGTTGCGGTACTCGGCGAGCGCATCATCGGCAAGCCGCACACCTTCGAAAACGCCCGCGAACAACTGATGGCCGCCAGCGGCGCCAGCGTGACCTTCCTCACCGGCCTGGCCCTGCTCAACAGCCAGACCGGCCACTGCCAGGTCGACTGCGTGCCTTTCACCGTGCACATGCGCGTACTGGACCAGGCCCGCGTCGAGCGCTATCTGCGCGCCGAGCAGCCCTACGACTGCGCCGGCAGCTTCAAGGCCGAAGGACTGGGCGTGAGCCTGTTTCAGTCCACCGAAGGCCCGGACGCCACGAGCCTGATCGGCCTGCCGCTGATTCGCCTGATCGACATGCTGCTGGTCGAAGGCGTACAGATTCCCTGACCCAAAAAAAACCGGCCCTCAGGCCGGTCTTTCTTGCAGCATTCGATCAACGCAACGACGGCCCGTTGAAACCCATCCACATTGCCAGCTTCTCGGCAACGCTGGCACCGAGCTTCTTCGAGAAGCGGTCGAACGGCGATTCCTGAACGGTGAAGTCCACCAGCTCTTTTTCGCCAATCACCTCACGCGCCACCGAACTGGCATTGCCCAGCCCATCGATCAGCCCCAATGGCAGCGCCTGCTCGCCAGACCAGACCAGCCCGGAGAACAGCTCCGGATGCTCCTTGTCCTTCAGGCGATCGCCACGCCCCTGCTTGACGCTGTTGATGAACTGCTTGTGCGTGGTATCCAGCACACTCTGCCAGAACGCCGTTTCTTCCGGCTTCTGCGGCTGGAACGGATCGAGGAACGCCTTGTGCTCGCCGGACGTGTAAGTGCGACGCTCGACGCCCAGCTTTTCCATGGTGCCGACAAACCCGTAACCGGCCGCCGTCACACCAATGGAACCGACCAGACTGGCCTTGTCGGCATAAATCTGATCCGCCGCACTGGCAATGTAATAGGCACCGGAAGCGCCCAGGTCGGAAATCACCGCGTACAGCTTGGTGTCGGGATGCAGGCCGCGCAGGCGCTTGATCTCGTCATAGACATAACCCGACTGCACCGGACTGCCGCCCGGACTGTTGATACGGAGGATTACGCCCTTGACCTTCTTGTCCTCGAACGCCGCGCGCAGGCTGCCGACGATATTGTCGGCGCTGGCCGGCTCCTTGTCGGCAATCATGCCGGTGACGTCGATCAGCGCGGTGTAGTTGCCGCTGCGGGTGGCGCTTTTTTCCATGTCCATCAACGGCGTGAACAGGATCAGCGCAACAAACAGATAAACAAAGGTCAGCAACTTGAAGAAGATGCCCCAGCGCCGTGAACGACGCTGCTCCTGCACGCCGGCCAGCAGAGTCTTTTCCAGCAGCTTCCAGCTTTTCGCATCACCGTCATCGGCAGTTGCCTTGGCCGGTGCTTTCCATTCGTCGGTCATGCCATCCACCCCAGCAAAAACGTATTAAGCCTGCTGCCCCAGCCAGGCGTGCAATTCGGAAAAATGGTCGATCGACAGTCGCGGCTCGAACTGCTGCAGTGATTCGATCGATTGCGCGCCATAACTGACCGCCACCGAATCCATCCCCGCATTGCGCGCCATCAGCAGATCGAAGGACGAATCACCGACCATCAGCGCTTGCTCGGCACGCACACCGCAATGCGCAAGGATCTGCTCCAGCATCAGAGGGTGCGGCTTGCTTGCAGTTTCATCGGCTGCGCGGGTGATATCGAAATAATCTTCCCAGCCATTGGCCTTGAGCACCCGATCCAGCCCGCGACGATTCTTGCCGGTCGCGACAGCCAGGTGATAGCCCTGCTCGCGAAAGGACGCCATCGACTCGACTACGCCTTCGAACAACGGCGAAGGCACGGCTTCTGCAGCGATGTAGTGATCGGCGTAATACTCGCGAAACAAGGTCATTTCGGTATCGCTGATTTCCGGATACAAGGTGCGGATCGCCTCGGGCAAGCCCAGACCGATGATGCCTTTGACGGCAAAATCATCACGCAATTCGAAACCTGAACGCCCGGACGCCGAGTGCATCGCCTCGACAATCCGATGAATGGAATCGGCCAGCGTGCCGTCCCAATCAAAAATCAGCAGTTTGTAGTCAGATGGGCGCACTCAATCGCTCCACAGTCTTGGCCCACATTTCATCGACCGGTGCCTGCAACTTGAGTTCACCGCCATCGGGCAGCGGCACGGTCAGCATGTAGGCGTGCAGGAACAGGCGCTTGCCGCCCAGATCACGGATTTCCTTACTGAAACCGTCATCGCCGTATTTGGTGTCGCCGGCAATGCAGTGCCCGGCGTGCAACGTGTGGACGCGGATCTGGTGCGTGCGACCGGTGATCGGTTTGGCCTCGATCAAAGTGGCAAAATCGCCAAAGCGACGCAGGACCTTGAACACGGTCACAGACTCCTTGCCCTCCTCCTCGTCGACCTCGACCATGCGCTCACCGGAGCGCAGATTGCTCTTGCCGAGCGCCGCACGGACCTGCTTGATCGAGGTCGCCCAGTTGCCGCGAACCAGTGCCATGTAGCGCTTGTCGACACCGTCACCGCGCAACGCGGCATGCAAGTGACGCAACATGCTGCGTTTCTTGGCGATCATCAGCAGGCCGGAGGTGTCGCGATCGAGACGGTGAACCAGCTCGAGCTCCTTGGCATCGGGGCGCAACTGACGAAAGGCTTCGATAACGCCGTAATTCAGGCCGCTGCCACCGTGAACCGCAATGCCGGCGGGCTTATTGATCACGATCAGGGCTTTGTCTTCGTAGACAATCGAGGCTTCCAGGCGCTGCAACAGGCCTTGGGCCAAAGGAACCGGCTCGTCACGCTCAGGCACGCGCACCGGCGGCACGCGCACAATGTCGCCGGCCTGCAGCTTGTATTCGGGCTTGATCCGACCTTTGTTCACGCGCACTTCGCCTTTGCGCAAAATGCGGTAAATCAAGGTCTTGGGCACGCCTTTGAGCCGGGCGAGGAGGAAATTGTCGATTCGTTGGCCGGCATATTCCGGCGAGACCTCAAGCAGTTGAACGCCTGGAGTCGTAGGGGCAGTAGTCGTCATGGCGCGGATAATAACAATTTTTTATGGAATTGAAGCACTTAATCATTGCTGCTATAGTCGCGAACGCCGCCAAAAGCGGCCTGGACAGCGGAACCACGGTCAAAAACCGGCCCTGACCAACGCAATTCACCAGGACGCGAGGCCGTCCTACGGGGCTTTTGCTACGTAACGGTGGAGTTTGCAGCTGTAACAAGCGCAGGTGACATGAGGCCTGAATCACGCCGCAAAGCAGAGTTTTGACTCGCCACGCGAGCCATATTCACGGCCAGTTCACAAAGTGCAGTCAGCCGCGGATGACCCCGAGCGAAGACTCCGGAAACACCGCCTGAATTAGCCATGATGCGTGACCTCCCCTTTCGGAGCTCACGGTAAATGCCAACCCGCTGCGGATTCTGCGCGCGGCAGCACCCGAATTATCAGGGATACGTGTAGGGTGGAGATGCACAACCGCTGGACTGTGTAGCAACAGGTTTTATCAAGACGCTTCATCTCGTCCACAGCCACCGGTTGATTCCTCCTCCTGACTGAGTGCTTAAGTAGCCACAGCAAGCAGGACGCGTACGTCGCGATAACGGCCCAATTGGCCGGACATCGCTGGACACGGGAATGGCCAACCACTCCCGACGCACCTGACACCGACCGTGAGAAGTCGTGTGTGCCGAACGCCGTTTCCGGCAGCCCGGAAACCGACGGTACTACATGAAAAGAATGCTGATTAACGCAACTCAACCCGAAGAGTTGCGTGTTGCACTGGTAGATGGCCAGCGCCTCTACGACCTGGACATCGAATCCGGTGCACGCGAGCAGAAGAAGGCCAACATCTATAAAGGCCGCATCACTCGCATCGAACCAAGCCTTGAGGCTGCCTTTGTCGATTTCGGCTCCGAGCGCCACGGCTTCCTGCCCCTCAAAGAAATCTCCCGCGAATACTTCAAGAAAGCCCCTGAAGGCCGCGTCAACATCAAGGACGTCCTGAGCGAAGGCCAGGAAGTCATCGTTCAGGTCGAAAAAGAAGAACGTGGCAACAAGGGCGCAGCCCTGACCACCTTCATCAGCCTGGCCGGTCGTTACCTCGTTCTGATGCCGAACAACCCGCGTGCCGGCGGCATCTCCCGTCGCATCGAAGGCGAAGAGCGCAACGAACTGCGTGAAGCGCTGAACGGTCTGGTCGCTCCGGCCGACATGGGTCTGATCGTGCGCACTGCCGGCCTGGGCCGCAGCAGCGAAGAAATGCAGTGGGACCTCGATTACCTGCTGCAACTCTGGACCGCCATCAAAGAAGCCTCGCTGGATCGTTCCGCGCCGTTCCTGATCTACCAGGAAAGCAACGTGATCATCCGCGCCATCCGCGATTACCTGCGCCAGGACATCGGCGAAGTGCTGATCGACAGCGTTGAAGCCCAGGACGAAGCCCTGACCTTCATCCGCCAGGTGATGCCGCAGTACGCCAGCAAGATCAAGCTGTACGAAGACAGCGTTCCGCTGTTCAACCGTTTCCAGATCGAAAGCCAGATCGAGACCGCTTTCCAGCGCGTTGTCGAACTGCCGTCCGGCGGCTCCATCGTCATCGATCCGACCGAAGCCCTGGTGTCCATCGACATCAACTCGGCGCGCGCCACCAAAGGCAGCGACATCGAAGAAACCGCCCTGCAGACCAACCTTGAAGCCGCCGAAGAAATCGCCCGTCAGTTGCGCCTGCGCGACATCGGCGGCCTGATCGTCATCGACTTCATCGACATGACCCCTGCCAAGAACCAGCGCGCCGTGGAAGAGAAAGTCCGCGAATGCCTGGAAGCCGACCGCGCCCGCGTGCAGATCGGCCGCATCTCGCGCTTCGGCCTGCTGGAAATGTCCCGTCAGCGCCTGCGTCCTTCGCTGGGCGAAAGCAGCGGCATCGTCTGCCCGCGCTGCAGCGGCACCGGCATCATCCGTGACGTCGAATCGCTTTCCCTGGCGATCCTGCGCCTGATCGAAGAAGAAGCCCTGAAAGACCGCACCGCCGAAGTTCGCGCTCAAGTGCCGATCCCGGTGGCCGCATTCCTGCTCAACGAAAAACGCAACTCGATCACCAAGATCGAACTGCGCACCCGCGCCCGCATCGTCATTCTGCCGAACGATCACCTCGAAACCCCTCATTTCGAAGTTCAGCGCCTGCGTGACGACAGCCCGGAAGCCGCGACCAACCAGTCCAGCTACGAAATCGCTGCCGCTGCCGCCGATGTCGAAGACGTCCAGCCAGCCGCCGCGACCCGCACCCTGGTTCGCCAGGAAGCCGCGGTCAAGACGGCTCCGGCCCGCGCCAACGCTCCGGTTCCGACCGAAGTCGCCGCTCCGGCCCCGGCACCTGCTCCGGTTGCCGCGCCAGAGCCAAGCCTGTTCAAAGGCCTGGTGAAGTCGCTGGTCAGCCTGTTCGCCACCAAGGAAGAGCCGGTTGCTCCGGTCGTGGTTGAAAAACCAGCCACCGAGCGTCCGGCCCGCAACGAAGAGCGTCGCAACGGTCGTCAGCAGAGCCGCAACCGTAATGGTCGCCGCGATGAAGAGCGCAAGCCGCGCGAAGAGCGTGCACCGCGTGAAGAGCGCGCCCCACGTGAGCCGCGTGAAGAGCGTCAACCGCGCGAACCACGTGAAGTCCGCGAGCCACGCGAATCCCGTGACGAAGCACCGGTAGCCCGCGAAGAACGCGCACCACGCGCGCCTCGCGAAGAACGTGCACCACGTGCTCCGCGTGAAGATCGCAAGCCACGTGGCGAGCGTGAAGAACGCGTACGTGAACTGCGCGAGCCTCTGGATGCCGCTCCGGCCGTTGCTGCCGCCGCCACCGCTGAAGAGCGTCCGGCCCGTCAGCCACGTGAAGAACGTGCGCCACGTCCTCCGCGTGAAGAGCGTCAACCGCGCGCCGAACAGGCCGCTGCTGCCGTCACTGAAGAAGAGATCACCACCAACGAAGAGCAACTTCCGGAAGACGGTTCGGAGAACGCCGAAGGCGATCGTCCACGCCGCCGCTCCCGTGGTCAGCGTCGTCGCAGCAACCGTCGCGAGCGTCAGCGTGATGCCAACGGCAACGTGATCGAAGGTTCGGAAGAGTCCGAGTCCGGCGAAAACGCCCAGGCGCCAAGCACTGCCGATCTGGCTGCTGGCCTGGCTGTTACCGCTGCTGTTGCCAGCACCGTGATCAGCGCTCCGGCTGAAGCTCAGGCCCACGAGCAAGCTGAACGCGCTACCGCTGCAACACTGGAAACTGCTCCAGTAGAAGCGCCCGTTGTTGAAGCCACCACTCCGGTCGTAGCGCCTGCTGCTCCGGAAGTCGAAGTAGCTCCGGCTCGCGAAGCTCAGCCTCAGGTTGAAGTCGCTGCCGAACCAGCTGTGTCCTTTGAAGCGCCAGCCGTCGCTGAACAGTCGGTTGTCGAAACCGTCGCTGAAACCGTGACCGAAACCGTGCGTGAAGTTCGCGAAGAACAGACCGCGTTCAACTGGGTCGCCGAGCCGGCTGTCACTGAAACACCAGCGCCAGTGGTTGAAGCGCCTGTTGTTGAAGAAGCCAAGGCTGCCGAGCCAGTAGTTGTTGCTGAACCGGCACCGGTCGTTGAAGCCCCTGTGGTTGAAGCGCCAGTTGTAGCCGAAGCACCAGCGCCAGTGGTTGAAGCAGCTCCGGTCAGCGCCCTGACCCCAAGCGGCCGCGCACCGAACGATCCGCGTGAAGTGCGTCGTCGCAAGCGTGAAGAAGAGCGTCTGCAGAAGGAGGCCGAACTGGCTGCCGCTGCCGCCGCTGCTGCTCCAGCTGCCGAAGTGGTCGAGGCGGCTCCTGCCCCGGTCGCCGAGGAAGTGGCCGTTGAAGCCGTGATTGCCGAAGCACCACGCTCCGTTCAGGAAGCGGTCGAGCAACACGAAGAGGCCCAGGAAAAAGAACACGAGCCTAAACCCCTCGTCTGATTCCAAAAGCCACTAAAAAGCCCCGCCTGGTGATCCAGGCGGGGCTTTTTTATATCTCAAGGTTTTATCAGGAGGGCGGGAACACCAGCGCATCCGGCACATCGATATCCCACAACACCCCCGGGTCATCCACCGCGACTTCAATCACCCGACCTTGGGCAAACAGCGGTCTGGCGCCCCGGTCACCGGACAAAGCCATCAGCCCTGCGGCGAACGAGCGGCCAAACCCGACCGGATGCCCATAGTCACCGTTCAACGTCGGTACGCTGACCGCATCCTCGGCAATCGCCGCCACGACCCGCTCAATGCTCGACGGCAGGATGAATGGCATGTCGCCCAGTACAATCAGCCAGCCGTCGGCCTCCGGGCATGCCGCCACACCCGCCGCAATGCTGTCGCCCATTCCTGTGGACTCAATCGAGACAATGTCACATCCGTAAGCCTGCGCCATGCGCATCGCCTGCGGCCGCGCCTCGGTCGTCACCAGCACTCGCTTGTCGAGGCTCGCCGGCAGGTTCACCAGCACCTGCTCGATCACCGAACGCACCGCGCCATCGCGCCCGGTGCAATCGGCCAGCAGCTTGTCCTTGTCGGCACCCGCCACTTCGCGAAAGCGGCTGCCCTCGCCCGCCGCCAGCACAATCACTCCGATGGATCGGCTCATACACTCTCCACTGTTTTCTTCTGCTTGAGCTCGACACCATTCTTAATCGCGACGATTTCCGCCAACAGCGACAACGCGATTTCCGCCGGTGAATGGCTGCCGATATGCAAACCGATCGGCCCGTGCAAACGGGCGATGGCCGCTTCCGACAAGCCTAGCTCAGCCAGATTTTCCCGACGCTTGCGGCTGTTGACCCGTGAACCGAGTGCGCCGACGTAGAACGCCTTGGAGTCGAGCGCCGTGAGCAGCGCCATGTCATCCAGCCGTGGGTCGTGAGTCAGCGCGACAATCGCCGTGCGTTCATCGGTCTGGATATTCAGCACTGCTTCGTCCGGCATGCCGGGGACAAAACGCCCATGCTGCTCTTCCCAGCCATAGACGAACTCGGTGCGCGGATCACAGATCAGCACTTCGAAATCCAGCAATCGCGCCATCTCGGCCACATACCGCGACAACTGCCCGGCACCGATCAACAGCAGGCGCCAGCGCGGGCCGTAAATGGCGCGCAGGGTCTGGCCGTCGAAACTCAAGACATCGGTCTTGCCGGCCGGTCGCAACACCACCTCGCCAGTGCCGATGTTCAGCTCCCGAGCGACGATTTCGTGAGCCTCGCAGCGATCCAGCAGCTCGGCGACCCACGCCGGATCACCGACCCGTTCCTCGGTGAGGCGCAGGGTGCCGCCGCAAGGCAGGCCGAACCGCGCCGCTTCTTCCTGCGTCACGCCGTAGGTGATCAACTGCACCGGCGGCCCGTTGGCGGGAATCCGTCCGTCGTGCAGCCGGGCGATCAGATCATCCTCGACGCAACCGCCGGACACCGAACCGATCACCACGCCATCTTCGCGCAACGCCAGCATTGCGCCGGGCGCCCGGGGCGCGGTGCCCCAGGTCTGCACCACGCTGAACAACATTACCCGCTGTCCGGCGCGGCGCCATTCGAGCACACTACGCAGGACATTCAGATCGGCGCTGTCCATTACGCTTGCGCCTTCTGCCAGCCCTGCAACTGGTAACGCACCGGCAGGTTACGGATGCGCTGACCGGTGGCGGCGAAGATCGCATTGCACAGCGCCGGCGCAATCGGCGGCACGCCCGGTTCGCCGACGCCACCCAGCGGCACCTCGCCCGGCGGCGTTACCAGATGCACCGCGACTTCCTTCGGCGCCAACGACATGCGCGCGACTTCATACATATGGAAGTTGTCCTGCTGCACCTTGCCGTCCTTGAAGCTGATTTCGCCCCACACGGCGTTGCCCAGGCCCATCACGCAGGCGCCTTCGAACTGCGAACGGATGCGCTCGGGGTTGATCTGCGGGCCGCAATCCACGGCGATATCGGCCTTGTGCACGATCAGCGTGCCGTCGTCCTTGACCTCGACTTCGATCACCGCCGCCACATAGGTGACGAAGCTGTAATGCACCGCCAATCCGAGACCACGACCCTTGGGCAATTGACGCCCCCAACCCGCCGCCTTGGCCGCCGTTTCCAGCACGGTGCGCATGCGCCCGGTGTCGATCGGATAACGCTCGGGGGATTCGCCGTAGTTCCATTCTTCACTGAGCGTGCGCGGGTCGATCTGCCGATCCGGGCCGAGCAACTTGATCTGGTACTTGAGCGGATCCTCCTTGGCTTTGTGCGCCAGTTCATCGACGAAGCTCTGGATCGCGAAGCCATGGGGAATGTTCGACACCGAGCGATACCAGCCGACCCGCGCGTGCACCGTGGCTTCAGGGTTTTCCAGCCGCACGTTGGGAATCGCGTAGGCCATGTTGGTGAATCCCATGCCCAGCTCGAAGGCGGCTTCGTGGTTCATGCCCGGTGCGAACAGCGCGGTGATGCTCGGAGCGACCGTGCGGTGCAACCAGGCGGACGGCAAACCGTCCTTGCCCACGCCGGCCTTGAGGTACTCGGCGGACACGGTGTGAAAATACGAATTGTGGATGTCGTCTTCCCGGGTCCACTGCACACGCACCGCTTTGCCGGGGAATTCCTTGGCGAGAACGGCAGCTTCAACGACGAAGTCCGGTTTGGACTTGCGCCCGAACCCACCGCCCAACAGCGTGACATTGAAGGTGACGTTATCGAATGGCAGCCCCAGGCGTTCGGCGATCCGCTCGCGGGTGACCTGCGGCGCCTGGCTCGGTGCCCACGCCTCGCAGGTGCCATCCTTGTAACGGGCGATGGCAACCATCGGCTCCATCGGTGCCTGGGCCAGATGCGGCAAGTAATAAGAGGCTTCCAGCGTGCTGGCGGCACCGGCGATGGCTTTGTCGATGTCGCCGGTATTGCGTACCACTTTGCCCGGTTTCAGCGAAGCGGCTTCGATCTCCTTGCGATAGGCGACCGAGTCATAAGTGGCGTTCGGGCCGTCGTCCCACTCGATTTTCAGCGCTTCACGGCCCTTCAATGCCGCCCAGGTATTGCTGGCCACCACAGCCACGCCACCCAACGGCTGAAATTCCGAAGGCAATGGCCGGGGTTCGATCTGGATGACTTTCAGCACGCCCGGCACTTTCAGCGCGGCGCTGTCGTCCACCGACTTGACCTTGCCGCCGTACACCGCCGGACGCGCAATGACCGCGAACAGCATGCCGTCGAAATGCACGTCGGCCCCGTACACCGCGCGGCCATTGACGATGTCGGCACCGTCGATGGCTTTGGTGCCTTCCTTGCCGATATAGCGGAATTCCGACGGCTGCTTGAGCCGCAGACTGTCACGGGCCGGCACCGTCAGGGCACTGGCCGCAGCGGCCAGCTCACCGTAACCCAGCTCGCGTCCGGACGGTGTGTGAATGACTTTATGCAGTTGCGCGCGGCATTCGCCGACCGGCACCTTCCACTGGGCGGCGGCCGCTTGTTCCAGCATGGTCCGGGCGGCGGCGCCGCAACGGCGCATCGGTTCGTACCAGTGACGCATGCTGCGCGAGCCGTCGGTGTCCTGGTTGCCGAAGCGCACCTCATCACCCGGCGCCTGCTGGACCTTGACGTGCGCCCAGTCGGCTTCCAGTTCATCGGCGACCACCATGGTCAGGCTGGTGCGCACACCCTGGCCCATCTCCGAACGGTTGCAGACCACGGTTACCGTGCCGTCGGCGGCAATGCTGACGTAGACCTTCGGATCGTCGATCCAGCCGTTGGGCATGCCATCGGCGCCGAACTGCTTGGGCTTGTCTTCGGCCAGCGCATCCTGCCAGCCCCAGCTCGCCGCCAGCACCAGCGCACCCGTGGCGCCGACGCCCTTGAGGAAGCCCCGGCGACTCAGGTTGCTCAGGGCGAAATCGTTCGGTAGACGGCTCATGCCTTGGCCTCCTTCAGGTGAGTGGATGCCTGACGGATTGCGGTCTTGATCCGGTTGTAGGTGCCGCAGCGGCAGATGTTGCCGACCATCGCTTCTTCGATCTGCTCGTCGCTCGGGTTCGGGTTGGTCTTGAGCAACGCGGTGGCGGACATGATCTGGCCGCCCTGGCAGTAACCGCATTGGGCCACAGCGGTGTCGAGCCAGGCTTGCTGGACGATCTGACCGACCGGGTCGGCATGCAGGTTGTCGATGGTGGTCACGTTCTGCCCGACCACCGAACCGATCGGGGTGATGCAACTGCGCGCCGGCGCGCCGTCGATATGAATGGTGCACGCACCGCACAGGCCCATGCCGCAGCCGAACTTGGTGCCGTTGTAACCGGCGACGTCGCGGATCGCCCACAACAGCGGCATGTCCTCGGTGACATCGAGTGGATGATCTTGACCATTGAGTTTCAGGGTAATCATGGGCACGCCCGCATATTCTTGGAGGTTATGGGGTCGAGCCATCTGCCACCGCAGGGACGGTAGTGGTTCGCGCAGATCGGCTCAGGCTAATCAGGCTCTCTTGTGCCGACGGGAATGTCTGCACCGGGCCTTTGGTGGAGCAAATGGTTGGTATCGTTAGCTGGCTACGTTAACCCGCGATTAACAAAAAAGCCCTGCACTTTTTAAATAAGTGCAGGGCTTTGGGTTCAGCCTTGAAAGCGTAGCCTCAATACCTGTTGGGCTCCATTTCCAGCTCGACATTGAAACGTTCTGAAATGTCTTTCTGGATGCGCTGCGCCAGATCGAGCAATTGCAGCCCGGTCGCCGCACCGTAGTTGACCAGCACCAGCGCCTGCAATTTATGCACGCCGGCATCGGCCTCGCGAAAGCCCTTCCAACCGGCACGCTCGATCAACCAGCCGGCCGCCAGTTTCATCTGCCCGTCCGGTTGCGCGTAGGCCACCAGATCCGGATGCTGCGCCTTGATCTGTGCAACCACGGCCGCCGGCACCAGCGGGTTCTTGAAGAAGCTGCCGGCATTGCCGAGCACCGCCGGGTCCGGCAGTTTTTCGCTGCGGATGCTGCAGATCGCGCGGCTGACATCCGTCGGCGTCGGTTGCTCGATGCCCTGCTCGGTCAGACGCTGACGCACCGGACCGTATTCCAGATGCAAATGCGCGACTCGGTCCAGTGCGAAGCGCACCCGCAGAATCAGCCAACGCCCCGGCTGCTGCTTGAACACGCTATCGCGGTAGGCGAACCGGCATTCCTCCAGGCTGAAGTCGCGCAGCTCGCCGGTCTGGCGATCCAGCGCCGTCAGGCCGGCGAACACATCCTTGATCTCGACGCCGTAAGCACCGATGTTCTGCATCGGCGCAGCGCCAACAGTGCCGGGGATCAGGCTGAGATTCTCCAGTCCCGAAAAACCCTGCGCCAGCGTGTGCTGCACGAACGGGTGCCACGGCTCACCGGCTTCGGCTTCAATCACCACACGATTGCCGTCGTCGCTGATGGCACGGATGCCACGGCTGGCCATACGCAGCACCAGCGCCGGAATGTCCGCCGTGAGCAACAGATTGCTGCCGCCGCCAATCACCAGCAACGGCACATCATGGGCACTCGCATACGCTAGGGCTTCGCGCACATCGGCGTCACTGTGGGCTTCGGCAAACAGCTGTGCGCGCACATCAACGCCGAAGGTATTGAAGGGCTTCAGGGAAACCTGCGGTTGTATCTGCAAACTCATAACCGCCCCTTCACTTCAATCAACAACTGATCGCAGGCACGCTCGATCAGATCCAGCACCTGCTCGAAGCCCTGATCGCCGTCGTAATACGGATCCGGCACCTCGTCGACTTCACCTTCATAACGCCGCAGGAACAAGTCCAGCTCGGCCTTGCCGGTGGACGGCTGCAAGGCCTTGAGGTTGCGCAGATTGCTGTTGTCCATGGCGAGGATCAGGTCGTAGCTGGCGAAATCGGCGCGGCTGACCTGCTGCGCGCGTTGCGCCGACAGGTCATAACCGCGCAGCTTGGCCGCCGCCTGGCTGCGCTTGTCCGGCGGATTGCCAACGTGCCAGTCGCCAGTGCCGGCGGAGGCCACTTCGACCTGATCCGCCAGCCCCGCTTCACGCAACTTGTGGCGCAACACGCCTTCGGCGGTGGGCGAACGGCAGATGTTACCCAGGCACACGAACAGAACGCGCATCAGGCCTCCAGCAGGCGACGGACACGCTCGAGGTCTTCGGCGGTGTCGACCCCGGTCGGCGGCGCGATCAACGCGTCAGCCACGTGAATCCGCACGCCGTGCCACAGGGCACGCAGCTGTTCGAGGGATTCGGTGTTTTCCAGCCAGCACGGACCCCAGCTCACGAAATCCTGAAGGAAGCCTGCGCGGTAGGCATAAATGCCGATGTGACGACGATACGGCACGCCTTCCGGCAACACATCGCGGCTCTTGGCGAACGCATCGCGGGCCCATGGCAGGGTCGCGCGACTGAAGGTCAGCGCCAGACCGTTGAGGTCACTGACAACCTTGACCACGTTCGGGTTGAACAGGGTTTCCACGTCTTCGATCGGCTCGGCCAGGGTGGCCATGCGCGCTTCGGTGTGGGCTGCGAGGTTGGCGGCGACCTGATCGATCACGCTCGGCGGGATCAGCGGTTCGTCACCCTGCACGTTGACCACGATGGCATCCGGCTCCAGACCCAACTTCGCGGCCACTTCGGCCAGACGATCAGTGCCGGAGTTGTGATCTTCACGGGTCAGCACCACTTCGGCGCCGAAAGCCTTGCAGGCCTCGACGATACGCGCATCGTCGGTCGCCACGACCACGCGGCTGGCGCTGCTTTTGCTGGCCTGTTCCCAGACGTGCTGGATCATCGGCTTGCCGGCGATATCCAGCAGCGGTTTGCCCGGCAGACGGGTCGAGGCGTAGCGCGACGGGATGACAACGGTGAAGGCGGTGGTCATTTATCCAGGCGCTCGTCGGTGGTCAGGGTGCGGGCTTCGCTTTCCAGCATGACCGGGATGCCGTCGCGGATCGGGTACGCCAGACCGGCGCCCTTGCTGATCAGTTCGGTCTTGTCGGCGCTGAGCTTGAGCGGGCCTTTGCAGACCGGGCAGGCGAGGATGTCGAGCAATTTGGTGTCCATGAACATTCCCTGGATAAAACGGATTAAGGCAAAAGACGATCCGGCAACAGGCGCATCAACTGCGTGTCGAACCAGGCCACGAAGGCCGGTGACGGCACGGCATCGACCGCCAGGTACCACCAGTCGGCAGCGGCGAAGGCACGGCACTTCACCGCGTCCTTTTCAGTCATCACCACTGGCAATGACGGCGTAAAACTCAAGGCCTGCACGCTGTATTCGGCGTGGTCGGCGAAGGCGTGGGGCACAGGCCGCCAGTCTAGCGCTTCGAGGGTATTGAAGAAACGTTGCGGGTTGCCGATCCCGGCCACCGCGTGCACGGCCTGACCGGGCGGAAAATGATCGAGCGGCCGGCGTTCACCGCTGCGCAGGTTGACCAGCGCCGAGGGCTGCAGACGGAAGGCGAAACCGCCGTCGCGATCCTCAAGGGCGCCGTTGAACAGCACACCGTCAACGCTTTGCAGGCGCTCGACCGGTTCGCGCAGGGGGCCGGCGGGCAGGCAGCGCTGGTTGCCAAGCCCACGGGCAGCGTCGATCAGCACCAGTTCCAGATCCCGCGCGAGGCGGTAATGTTGCATACCGTCATCGGACAGGATCAGGTCCAGCGGCTCGCTGTCCAGCAGGGCTCTGACGGCGGCGCTGCGATCGGGATCGATCATCAGCGGTACGCCGGTGCGCTGCACGATCAGCAACGGCTCGTCGCCGGCGATGTCGGCAGTCTGGTCAGACTCGACCCGCCACGGCAGTTGCGCCGGTTTGGCGCCGTAACCACGGCTGACCACGCCGACCCGCAGCCCGTGGCGTCGGCAGTGCTCGATCAGCCACAGAATCATCGGTGTCTTGCCGGTGCCGCCGACGGTGATGTTGCCGACCACGATCACCGGCACCGGGGATTGATAGATCTCTCCCTCGCCGTCGAGAAAACGCTGACGCTTGCCGGCCACCACGCGGCGGTACAGCCACTCCAGCGGCCGCAACAGCGTCAGGGCCGGGTGCCCCTGATACCACGCGGCGAGCAGACGATCGGACATGGCCATCAGGATTTGGGCGCCGCCTCGACCGTGGTCATGCGCAGATGGCTGAAACCGAGCTTGCCGGCCGCGTCCATGGCGGTGATCACGGATTGGTGCTGAGCCTTGCCGTCAGCACTGATCGACAGCGGCATATTGGTGTCGCCGTTGGCTTCTTTCTGCATGGCTTCCATCAACGTCGCCAGATCATTCTTCGGCAGAATCCTGTTGTTCACCGAGAACACGCCTTCGGCGCTGATGGCCACGTCCAGTTGCTTGACCTGCTGATCCTCGGCCGGCGAGCCGCTGACCGCTTCCGGCAGGTCGACACGCAGTTGGGTTTCGCGGGTGAAGGTGGTGGTCACGACGAAAAACAGCAACAGGATGAACACCACATCGATCAGCGACGCGAGGTTGATGTCGATGGTTTCCCGGGGCTTGCGACGGAACTTCACGCTTTGCCCCCGGCCAGATCGACATCACGGTCGCCCTGCACCACTTCCACCAGTTTGATCGCTTCCTGTTCCATGCCCACCACCAGTTCATCGATGCGGCGTTGCAGGAAACGGTGGAAGAACACTGCCGGAATACCGACCATCAGGCCCGCAGCGGTAGTGATCAGCGCCTTGGAAATACCGCCGGCCAGCACCGCAGCATTGGTGGTCATGCCGGAGCCGGTGAAGGCACTGAAAATATCGATCATGCCCAGCACCGTGCCCAGCAGACCCAGCAACGGCGACATGGCGGCGATGGTGCCCAGCGCGTTGACGTAGCGTTCGAGCTCGTGGATGACCCGGGCGGCGGCCTCTTCGATGCACTCCTTCATGATCTCGCGACCATGCTTGGAGTTGGCCAGGCCCGCGGCGAGGATTTCCCCCAACGGCGAGTTGGCGCGCAATTCCTTGAGTTTTTCCTTGTTGAGCTGCTTGTCCTTGATCCAGACCCAGACCTGACCCAGCAAATGCTCAGGGGTGACGCGACTGGCGCGCAGGGTCCACAGGCGCTCGGCGACGATCGCCATGGCGGCGATGGAACTCAGAATGATCGGCAACATCATCCAGCCGCCGGATTTGACCAATTCCCACACAGTGACAGCCCCCTCGAAAAAGTGCGCCACTTTACCATACCGGTTCGCGATAAAGACCCGTCGCCCCGACGACCGTGCTCAACGGTACTCCGTCCCCGGCAACGGCGGGTCGCGCCAGAACCTGCGTTGTTGACGCATCGACCGGGCCGGCTGAAACCGCCCCAGTTGCAGATGAATGGCGCCCTGCTCGGCGCTGTCGTGGATGTGTATTCCCTGCTTGCGGTAACGGGCAATGACCGTCGGGTGCGGATGGCCGAACGAGTTGCCCTGCCCCCGGGAAATCAGCACGGCCTGGGGCTGCAAAACCTTGAGCAAGGCCATCGATGAGGAACTGCGGCTGCCATGGTGCGGGGCTTGCAGCCACTGGGTCGGAACCGCCAGCGCGCTGTTGAGCAAATCCCGCTCGGCATTGGTGTCGATGTCACCGGTCAGCAGCAGCCGCTCGCCGTTGGCTTCGATCTGCAACACGCAGGAACGCTGGTTGCTGTCATGGGCTTCTGCCCATTGCCATAGATGAAAGGCAACGCCGTCCCACTGCCATTGCCGACCGCTTTCACAGGCTTCGGCGTTCAGCGCTTCGGCCAATCCCTGCGGATCGCCGCTGATGACCCGGCTGACCGGCAATCCTTTCGCTACGGCGAGTGCGCCACCCGCGTGATCGGCATCGGCATGGCTGAGCAGCATCAGGTCGAGTCGCTCGACGCCCAACTTGTGCAGGGCTGGCAACACCACCCGCTCGCCGACATCGAAATCGCCGAAGCGCGGGCCGCTGTCGTACAGCAAGGCGTGATGGCGCGTGCGGATCAGAATCGCCAGCCCTTGGCCGACGTCGAGTTGCCAGACATCGGCGATACCTTCGTCCAGTCGTTCCCGCGGCGGGAATGCCAGCACCAGCAGCAATGGCCAGCCCAGCGGGCGCAAAGGAACGCCTCGGGGCAGCAATAACAGCACTGCACCGATGCAACCCAGCGCCACGATCCAGCCCGGCATCGATTCTGCAACCCACGCCGGCCAGCGCCCGGCAATCAGGGCCAGTGCCCGGAACAATCCATCGATCAGTTCACCGGCCAGCCACAGCAGCCCTTCACCGACATAAGGAATTGGCAGCAACAAAGTCCCGAGCAACGCCGGCGGCAGCACCGCAAAACTGACCCACGGCACCGCCAGCAGATTGGCCAGCGGCCCGCTGAGACTGATCGGCAGACTCAACGCCAGCAGCACCGGGCACAATCCGATTGCGATCAGCCACTGCGCGCGTGTCCAGGTCTGCCACCAGCGCCACGGTCCCAAACGGCCACCGAAGGTGAAGATCAACACGGCCACGGCCACGAACGACAGCCACAATCCCGGACGCAAGCTGGCCAGCGGATCCATCAACAACACGCCATTGAAGGCCAGCAGCAATGGCCACCATGCACCGAGGTGGCGGAAGCGCAAACGCCACAGCAGCACCAGCGCAACCATCACGCAGGCCCGCCGCACCGGTACATCGAATCCGGCCAGCAAGCCGTAACCCAGCGCCGCCGCGAATGCCAGACCGCACGCCCAGGGCAGCCAGGGCCAACGCAGCGGCCAAAATCCGAATCGGGCCAACCCGGCGACCAGCGCGTACATCAACGCTGCCAACAGCCCGATGTGCTGGCCGGAAATCACCAGCAGATGCACGGTGCCGGTGTCCTGCAAGATCTGCCAGTCTTCGCGACTGAGGCCGGAACCATCGCCGAGCACCAACGCGGCCAAGGCGCCGTTACGCCCCTGGGCATCCACTGCAAGCAGGCGCTGGCGAATACTGTCACGCCAGGCCCACTGCGCTGGCGCCAGACGCTGGCCATCCTTCACCGTCCCGGTAGCACCGATGCGTTGCGCCAGCAGCCAGGCCTCGTAATCGAACGCATCCGGATTGAGCAGGCCACCGGGACGCTTGAGCTTGACCGCCAATCGCCAGCGTTCGCCACTTTTGACTCCGGGCCCGGCGTACCAGGCCAGACGCATCAGCGATGGCAGCTTCTCGTGACGCGAGCGCGCATCGGCCAGCTCAAACCGCACGACGCCCTCGGCGTCCTGCGGCAAGCCGACGACCCGCCCTTCCACCCAGCGCGTTTCGCCATCCAGCCGGGACGGCAGTCGATCATTCAACGCCAGTTGCGCGCTGAATCCCGCCCATGCGAATCCAAGCAGTAAAAACGCCAGTGGATAGGTGCGAAACGGCAGCAGCATCAGCGCCACCCACGGCAACACCAGCAATAACCCGACCGGCGGCAAGGCCGGTAAAAAAACCGCAGCCAGCAGACCGACCGCCAGCGCCATCATCCCTGTGCGCATAAGCCCGTCCTTGAGAGTCCCACCTTCAGGCATAGCGGTTGCGGGGCACGGGCGTCGTTATCAATTGTCACAAAGTCTGAATGGGCGGTTCGTAGAATCCAGACATACTTGCCGCCTTAACCGACCGAGAAGCCTTATGCCCCGGCGCTTATTCAAACGTTACATGCCCGATCCGACGAGCATCAGGGAACACAAATCCTTACGCTTTCTCGGCACGCTGCTGCATGACCCGAACCTCTGGCACCTCAACCGGCACTCGGTGGCCCGCGCCATGGCCGTTGGTCTGTTCGCCGCGTTTCTGCCGATTCCCGCACAAATGCTGGTGGCCGCCGTCCTTGCGATCATGGTGCGCGGCAACATGCCGATTGCCGTCAGCCTGGTCTGGCTGACCAATCCGATCACCATGCCGGCGGTGTTCTTCTGCACCTATCAGGCCGGGGCCTGGCTGATGGATGTTCCCGCCCGCACACTTCCAGACGAATTGACCTGGGAATGGATCAGCGGCGAGCTTTCGACCCTGTGGCAACCGTTCCTGCTGGGTTCGGTGGTGGTCGGGCTGGCACTGGGCGCCCTCGCCTACTGTCTGGTGATGCTGTACTGGCGCTGGTGGGTGGCCCGGCAATGGGCGCGGCGCAAGAAAAGTCGCATGCGCTGAATGCAAAACGGCCTCCACTGTGGGAGGCCGTTTTGCATTCAGCATTGAAGAAATCAGGTACGCATTCCGCGCCCGCTCACCAGCAGCCGTGCGCAACCGAAATACAGCGCCACGGTCGCCACCAGCATGAAAGTGATCGCGATACCGATGCGGATGTCCGACACACCGAGGATGCCGTAACGGAAGGCGTTGACCATGTGCAGCACCGGGTTGGCCAGCGACACGGTCTGCCAGAACGGCGGCAGCAAGGTGATCGAATAGAACACACCGCCAAGGTAGGTCAACGGGGTCAGCACGAAGGTCGGGATGATCGAGATGTCATCGAAGTTGCGCGCAAACACCGCGTTGATGAAGCCCAGCAGCGAGAAGATCGTCGCCGTCAGCACCACCACCAGAACGGTCACGCCCAGGTGATGCACCTGCAGACTGGTAAAGAACAACGACAGAATCGTCACGATGACGCCCACCATCAAGCCACGCAGTACGCCGCCAAGGGTGTAGCCGATCAGGATCGTATGCGGTGAAACCGGCGACACCATCAACTCTTCGATGGAGCGCTGGAACTTGCTGCCGAAGAAGCTCGACACCACGTTGCCGTAAGAGTTGGTGATCACCGACATCATGATCAGCCCCGGCACGATGTACTCCATGTAGGTGAAACCGCCCATGTCGCCGATCTGCCGACCGATCAGGTTACCGAAGATCACGAAGTACAGAACCATGGTGATCGCCGGCGGCAGCAAAGTCTGCGGCCAGATCCGGGTGAAGCGTCTGACCTCGCGATAAACGATGGTATTGAGGGCAACGAGGTTGGGGCGCAGCTCGGAACTCATACCGCCACCTTCGACAGATTTTTCTCCACCAGGGACACGAACAGCTCCTCGAGGCGATTGGTTTTATTGCGCAGGCTCAGCACTTCGATGTTCTGCAAGGCCAGCTGGCCGAACAGCGCAGTGATACCCATGGACTTGTCGACCTGGACTTCCAGTGTATGTGCGTCTACCAGCCGGGCGGGATAGCCGACCAGTTGCGGCGCAACCGCCAGATCGCTCTTCAGGTCGAGCAGGAAGGTTTCGACATGCAGCTGGCCGAGCAGCTGACGCATGCTGGTGTTCTCGACGATGGTGCCGTGGTCGATGATGCCGATGTTGCGGCACAACTGCTCAGCCTCTTCCAGGTAGTGGGTGGTGAGGATGATGGTGATGCCTTTCTGGTTCAGTTCGGTGAGGAACGTCCACATCGAACGACGCAGTTCGATGTCGACGCCGGCAGTCGGTTCGTCGAGGATCAGCAGACGCGGTTCATGCACCAGCGCACGGGCGATCATCAGACGCCGCTTCATGCCGCCGGACAGCGAACGCGACGGCACATCGCGCTTGTCCCAAAGGCCGAGCTGGGTCAGGTACTGCTCGGCGCGTTCCTTGGCGACCTTCGCCGGAATGCCGTAGTAACCGGCCTGGGTCACGACGATGTCGAACGTCTTTTCGAACTGGTTGAAGTTGAACTCCTGGGGCACCACGCCGATCGAGCGCTTGAGCGCCGCCGGGTTCTTGTCCAGGTCGTGGCCGAAGATATTCACGGTGCCGCTGGTCTTGTTGACCAGGGTCGAGAGGATGCCGATCGTCGTGGATTTGCCGGCGCCGTTGGGGCCGAGCAAGGCGAAGAAGTCACCTTCGGCGACGTCCAGATCGATACCACTCAAGGCCTGGAACCCGTTGCCGTAGGTTTTGGTTAGCTGCCGGATGGACAGAGCGGAACTCATATCGGATTTACGCACCCAGTAAGGAAAAAAGGACTGATAAAAGGCCGGCGGCGGGGAAGACAACCGCAGCGCTCGAGCGCAATGGTGCTTGCCGTCGCCGCACAAGTACAGTCAAGTGTGTCGATAGTAGGTATTAAGTCAACGCGGTCATGACAGCTTTCTGATACGCCGGACGCTGCTTCAACCGCGCGTACCAGGCTTCAAGATTCGGCTGTGGCGCGCGCTCGATCGGCATCTCGAACCAGGCATAAATGAAACTGCCGAGCGGGATATCGCCCATGCCGATTTCACTCCCGGACAGATACGGCTGGTGCTTCAGTGCCTGATCGGCCATCGCCAGCAAGCCGTCACATTCCTTGATCGCCGCGTGGATGGCCGGCCAGTCCTGCTTGTCTGCCGGGGTACGCAGAACGCCCCAGAACACCGTGCGAAACGGTCCGGCAAAACTGGAAGTCGTCCAGTCCATCCACTTGTCAGCGGTGGCGCGGGTCTGCGGATCCGCCGGGTACCACGAGGTATCGGCCGCATGTTTTGCCAGCAGGTAACGCACGATGGCATTCGATTCCCACAAGACAAAACCATCGTCCTGAATCACCGGCACCCGCCCGTTCGGGTTCATCGCCCGGTACTCCGGCGTGTCGACCACACCAAACGCGCCACCGGCATCGATGGCCTCGTAGGCCAGTCCGAGCTCTTCGGCAGCCCACAACGGCTTTCTGACATTCGACGAATTCTTGCGACCCCAGATCTTCAGCATGACCGCCTCTTTTCCAGTAAATGGGCAGGCAGCATACGCCGGATCAGAGGCTGCCGACATCACCGCGCATGTCACTGGACAGTGGCTTCTGCTGATCGTTGAACAGGTGCGGATAACATTTCTGCAGATGTTCGAAGAAAAAAGATTCCGGTACATCGGCGAACTGGCCGTGATCGACCAGGTACTCCATCAGCAGCGCGCCATCGCTGTTGTACGGGTGAAAAACGCTGTCGTTCATGCCGTCGAATTCCAGCGGCGCAACGTTGAACATTTCGCAGAGCTTCTGGTTGAACGCGGGCGTGGCTTTCACCCAGCGATCATTGAGAAACAGCTCGGTATAACCATGCATGGCGAACACTTCGCTTCTCAGCAGTTCAAGCAGACGCGGCGTCGACAGATGATTTTTCACATCCGCCAGACCGATGCGTGCGGGGATCCCGCAATGGCGCGCGCAACCGGCGAGCAACGTGGCCTTGGGCACGCAATAACTCTCACCCGCCGCCAGCGCATAGCTGCCGCGCAAGGTCTGCGGGTCGCGGCTGAAGGTGTACATGTTGTAACGCACCGCCTCGCGCACGGCGTAATAAAGACTGATCGCCTGCGCGAGTGGATCGCGACTGGCACCACGGTGCTGCTCGGCGAACTCCACCACCGAGGGGTGGTCACTATCGATGAAGCGGCCGGGGCTCAGATACTCGTGCATGACGACATTCTCCTGATTGAGCCCCGAGTCTAGCGAGAGGTTCAGCACAGAGATAACGACGTTTCGGCCAAACATGCACGCAAAGACGCGGAAGCGGCGAACGATTTCCCACGCGTGTTGCCCACCGAACCTACAAAAGACATCCGGGGTTTCCCACGATTTCAATCACCTTGCTCTGACCGCCCCGTTTTGCAGATGCCGTCTAAGCTCTGGAGGGTCGGTTCGCGCTGGTTCACGGAGGATTAAATATGCTGTTGTTGTGGATACTGGTTCTGATCGTCGGCGTGGCGTATC
Source organism: Pseudomonas sp. B40(2017) (assembly GCF_002112855.1). NCBI lineage: Bacteria > Pseudomonadati > Pseudomonadota > Gammaproteobacteria > Pseudomonadales > Pseudomonadaceae > Pseudomonas > Pseudomonas sp. B40(2017). Next base: position 428,982 of record NZ_NEIT01000004.1, on the reverse strand, counting down.
TGGCCCACCGGCGCATCGCCCCGCTGCCGGCGCTGGGCATCGTTGCCGCTTACCTGTTGGCGATGGGAATTTTCAGCCACGCACCGGGCTGGTTGCTGCTGATTTTCTGGGTGGTGCTGGCCCTGGTGGCCGCCCCGTTGCTGTTGCCTGACCTGCGCCGCAAACACTTCACCGCGCCGCTGTTCAGCTGGTTCCAGAAAACCCTGCCACCGATGTCGCAGACCGAACGCGACGCGATCGACGCCGGCACGGTGTGGTGGGACGGCGAACTGTTCAGCGGCCGTCCGGACTGGGACAAGCTGCTGTCCTATCCCAAGGTTCAATTGAGCGAAGAGGAACAGGCGTTCATCGACGGCCCGACCGAAGAGCTCTGCGCGATGGTCACCGACTGGCAGATCGGCCAGTCGATGGACTTGCCGGCCGAAGCCTGGACTCACATCAAGGAACACGGTTTCTTCGCCCTGATCATTCCCAAGGAATTCGGCGGCAAGGGTTTCTCCGCCTACGCCCACTCCCAGGTGGCGATGAAACTGGCAACCCGCAGCGGCGATCTTGCCTCCACCGTGATGGTGCCCAACTCCCTCGGTCCGGCCGAACTGCTGCTGCATTACGGCACCGACGAACAACGCAATCATTACCTGCCACGGCTGGCCCGGGGCGACGACATTCCGTGCTTTGCGCTGACCGGCCCGCTCGCCGGTTCCGACGCCGGCGCCATGCCCGACACCGGGATCATCTGCAAGGGCGAATGGGAAGGTCAGGAAACCCTCGGCCTGCGCCTGAACTGGGAAAAACGCTACATCACACTCGGCCCGGTCGCGACCTTGCTCGGCCTGGCCTTCAAGGCCTATGACCCGGATCACCTGCTCGGCGACAAGGAAGACCTGGGCATCAGCCTGGCGCTGATCCCGACCGACACCCCCGGCGTGGAAATCGGTCGTCGCCACCTGCCGCTGGGCGCTGCGTTCATGAACGGCCCGAACTCCGGCAAGGACGTATTCATCCCGCTGGACTTCCTCATCGGCGGCCAGGACATGCTCGGCAAAGGCTGGATGATGCTGATGAACTGCCTGTCGGTCGGGCGTTCGATCTCGCTGCCGGCAGTAGGTACCGGCGCGGCCAAGTTCACCAGTCTGGTGACCGGGCAATACGCGCAGATTCGCGAGCAGTTCAACGTGCCGCTGTCAGCGTTCGAAGGCATTCAGGAAGCCATGGCGCGGATCGGCGGCAACGCCTGGATGATGGACGCCGCACGGATGCTGACCGCCAACGCGGTGGACCTGGGCGAGAAGCCTTCCGTGCTGTCGGCGATCCTCAAGTACCACCTCACCGAACGCGGTCGCGAGTGCATCAGCCACGCCATGGACGTACACGGCGGCAAGGCGATCATCATGGGCCCGAACAACTACCTGGGTCGCAGCTGGAACGGCGCGCCGATCTTCATCACCGTGGAAGGCGCGAACATTCTTTCGCGCAACCTGATGATCTTCGGCCAGGGCGCCATCCGCTGCCATCCGTTCGTGCTCAAGGAAATGGCCCTCGCCGGACGCGAGGACAAGGATCAGGCACTCAAGGAATTCGATGGCCTGCTGCTCAAGCACATCGGCTTTGCCGTGAGCAACGCCGCCAGCACCCTGGTGTTGAACCTTGGCTTCGGCCATTTCGAACATGCGCCGGGAGACAAGCTCAGCCAGGGTTATTTCCGCGCCCTCAACCGTCAGGCTGCCGCATTTGCCATGCTCGCCGACCTGAGCATGATGTTGCTGGGTGGCGAACTGAAACGCCGCGAGCGTTTGTCAGCACGATTGGGCGATGTGCTGAGCAACCTGTATCTGGCGTCGGCGGCGCTCAAGCGCTATCACGACCTCGATTCCCCGGCGTACATGGAACCGCTGTTCCGATGGGCCATGGAAGAAAGCCTCGGCCAGTCGGAAAAGGCGCTGGATGAACTGCTGACCAACTTCCCGAACCGAGTCTTTGGCTGCCTGTTGCGCGTGATCGTGTTCCCGTTCGGCCGCCGTCACAAAGGGCCTTCGGACAAACTCGGTGCCGAGGTGGCTGCAGTCATCGGCCGGGCCAAGGGCGATCCGGCGCTGGAAGAACTGCTTGCCGGCTGCTATCGCCCGCAATCGGTCGATGATGCCGTCGGTGCGCTGCAGCACGCCTGCGATCAACTGAACGCGGCGCAACCGCTGCACAAGAAACTGCACTCGTCGCTCAAGAGCGGTCAGGTCAAACCGGTTGCCGGCGAACACGCCATCGATGCGGCGCTGGAAGCCGGCGTGTTGCAGGCCGTGGAAGCCCAGACCCTGCGTGATGCCGAAGCGGCGCGGCGCAAGGTGATCGATGTCGATGATTTCGACAAGGAGCAACTCAAACCCGCGGAAGGCAAAATCCGCTGATCCCTTCAATCAGTGAAAAACGGGCGCGGGCGCTTTATACTCCCGCGCCCGTTTTGCTCTTGAGGACTTATCTCGTGTCCAACGTCGTTGCCGATCATCTGGTTTTGCTCGACCATCTGCGCAGTATCCTGGTCGCCGTAGGTGAGGCCGATCAGGTTCCCGAAGAAAGCCATGCCCTGTTCCTGGAGCGTTTCGACGAACTGCTGGCGTCACTGCCGATCGAGCCAATCGAAAGCCAATACCTGGGCCAGGACATCCTGACTCAAGTGATTACCCGTTACCCGCAAATTGCCCACCTGATCCCGCGGGATCTGCTGTGGTTCTTCGCCGGCGACTGCCTGCATTACCTGTCCGACGAAGAAATCGACATGTATCAGGCGCTGGAAGAACGCCGCTACGAAGCCGAACAGAACGACGAACCGTTCGACTGGAACCAGGAAAAACAGCTGCTGGCGATGTCCGCCCAGGACAGCAAGCACTGATTTTCCCCGGTAATGAAAAGGCCCGCATGGTGATCCATGCGGGCCTTTTTCATGGGGTCAGAGCAACCCTTCGCTCTCGGGCAATTCGTACTCGGCCAACGGTTTTGAACCGCCAGACTTCCCCGGCTTGCTCAGGGTCGGCTCTTTCTCCAGGCACTCCACCAGATAGTCGATGAACACCCGCAGCTTCGGCGGCAGATAGCGCGTCGGCGAGTGCAGCAACCACAATCCGCCGTGGTACGACGCCAGGAATGTCCAGTCCGGCAGCACCTGCACGATCAGCCCCTGCTCCAGCGCATAACGGGCGGTGAAATACGGCAGGCTGCCAATACCGATGTGTTGCAACACGGCGCCCAGACGCACGCCGGTGTGATTGGCGGCATACCGGCCGCGCACGCCGACGGTGACGGCTTTCGTGCCTTTCTTGAATTTCCAGCGCGCATCGCTCGGGGTTTCGCCCAGGTAAATGCAACTGTGATTGAGCAAGTCGTGGGGATGGGTCGGCGTCCCGTGTTCGGCCAGGTATTGCGGTGTGGCGCAGAGCAAATGGTCGATGGTCAGCAGTTGTCGGCCGACCAGTCCGGCCGGTGGACGATCCGTGATGCGAATAGCCAGGTCGACATGGTCATCGATCAGATCAACCTGGCGGTCTTCCAGCAACAACTCCACATCGACCTTCGGGTAGCGCCGCAGAAACTCCGGCATGTGCGGGTGAATCACGAAGCGCCCCACCGCTTTCGGCACGCTGACCCGCACCAGACCTTCGGCTTCGTGGGTGAACTGGCCGCTGATCTCCATCACCGACTTGGCGGCGCTGACCATTTCCTGGCAGCGCTTGAACACCTCTTCCCCGCCATCGCTCAAGCGCAGTTTGCGCGTGGTGCGTTGCAGCAGCCGCGTGGCCAGCGCTTTCTCCAGCCGGGAAATACTGCGACTGACTGCCGAGGGCGATGAGCCCAACTGGCGAGCGGCTTCGGAGAAACTGCCGGTCTCGACGACCTTGACGAAAATCGCCATCTCACCAAGCAGCGGCAGGGGAAGATTTATGCTCACAGCGCAACAGTCCTTTGATGTTTGAACGGATTATCACGTTATTGCACGATTCATATAATTAAAAAAGAAACTTTAATAAGGGCATGGAATATGACGCTTCGCCTCTTTTTCCATAGTGATGACCTCAAGGCCAATGTGGAAGTCCTCGACTGCACGCCCCACGAGAACGAATTCGCCGTTGTGTTGCGCGCTACGCTTTTCCATCCCCAGGGCGGTGGCCAACCCTGCGATACCGGTTGGATTGGCGAAAGCAAGGTTCTGCGCGTCGTCCAGGAACCGGACCGGATCATTCATTTTGTCGATCAGCCGGTGCCACTGGGCATGACCCAGATTCGCGTCGACGAAAAACGCCGCCGCTTCAACACCCGCATGCACTCTGCCGGACATTTGATCGGCCACTTCGTCCAGGCCATGGGCTGGATGCCGATCAAGGCGCACCACTGGCCGGACGAGGGCCGGGTTCAATTCAAACCCGGAGATTCGGCCCAGGAAGTCGATGCGCAAACCGTTCAATACGGCATCGAGCAATGGATCGAACACGACCTGCCACGCCTGACTTCCCTGCGCGAAGGCGCGCGGGAAATCGGTTTCGGTGAACTGCCAGCCTATGGCTGCGGTGGCACCCATGTACGCAGCCTGAAGGATTTGGGCACAGTCACGATCGCGTCCCTTTCGCAGAAGAAAGGCACGTTGTCCGTCCACTACAACGTGGATTGAGGATTTCGGACGCTGCCAGATGCAGCGTCCGACGCCGGGGGAACCGCGTTCGCCGGTTCCGTTGACTATTCGATAGATGGACCTGAAACCATGATGCTTGACGTCGAGCGTCTCGATGAGACGTGCATAAAAAAACTGGCCAACGAAGAAGTCCTCGCCATCCGCTTCAAAGGCTTTCTGCCCCAGGCGCAGGCAATCCAGATTGGCGACAAGATCCTCGCCCCCGGCTTCGAGGGCTACATCAATGCGCCGAGCATCGGCCGCATCGGCATGGCGTTCTACGAGGCGGAAAACCAGCCGCTGCTGATCGAAGATTATTTCGAGCGCGCCACCAGCAACATCGCCGAACTACGTAACCGTTGCGCACCCTACTCGTCGCCGGTCGATACCTTGCGCTGCATGCTCGACGAATCCTGGCCGGCGGGTGCCCACCTGGAAAACCTCTACGGTCGCAAGATGTACGTCGGCCTGTCCCGCGTGGTGAAACCGGGCGTGTGCTTCCTGGCCCACCACGACATCTTCGCCAAGGACGCCCCGGACAGTTTTCAGGCCCGCAGCCTGGAGGCGCAGTTTGCCTGCAACGTCTACCTCAACATGCCGACCGAAGGCGGCGCGTTGCAGATGTGGGAAGACGACATTTCCCCGGACCGCTTCGACGAAATGCGCGGCGACAGCTACGGCATCGACCCGGCACTGCTCGGCCCGCCCGCCCTCGAAGTTCGCCCGGAACCGGGGGATTTCATCATGTTCAATTCGCGTCGCATGCACTCGGTAACGCCGGGCGTGGCCGATCCGCGCTTGAGCCTTTCGTTTTTTGTCGGCTATCGCGGCAATGCCTCACCCCTGACTTTCTGGAGCTGAAATGACATCGAATTATCTGGGCGAGTTTCTGGCGCTGGCCACCATCCACTTTCTGGCCGTGGTCGCACCCGGCCCGGACTTCGCCGTGACCATCCGCCAGAGTGTGCGTTTCGGTCGTTTGGTCGGCATCTGCACGGCACTGGGCATCGGCGCGGGGATTTCCGTGCACGTGCTGTACACCCTGCTGGGCGTCGGCGCCTTGATGCACACCACGCCGTGGTTGCTGACCGTCGCCAAAGTGGTCGGCGGTGCTTACATTCTTTATCTGGGCGTCAGCCTGATCCGCAGCAAACCCAAGACGACAATGGAAGGCGAAAAGACCAGCGACGAACCACTGGTCGAGCAATCGCTGTTCAAGGCGTTTTCCACCGGTTTCCTGACCAACGCCACCAACCCCAAGGCCACACTGTTTTTCCTGGCGATCTTCACCACGATCATCAGCGCCAGCACGCCGCTGCAAATCCAGGCCCTGTACGGGTTGTGGATGTGCGGGGTGAATGCGTTGTGGTTCGTGATCGTCGCGCTGTTCTTTTCCAGCAGCAAAGTGCGCGTGCTGTTCATGCGCATGGGCCACTGGTTCGAGCGCAGCATGGGGGTGATTCTGATCCTGTTTGCCGGGCGTCTGGTGCTGTCGATGTAAGCATGCTGAGCGGAGAAGCCCGATCCAGACAGATTGGACGGGCTTTTTCGATTCTGCGCCGCTTTTGCGTTTCTGTGCGACGCGTCCCACTTCGGGGGCTCCCGGGCACGCTCGTGTGGTGGTAGTTTGCGAGACCGTCTGACGCATCGGTCAGACAACTCCTTCTCACCGCCTGCAAAGGAATGCCCTTAGCAATGGATTTTTCACTCAAGCAACTGGCCGCGTCGACGCTGATTCTGGCCAGCCTTTCGTCCGTCACGCTGCCAGCCCAAGCCAACCTTACCGAGCAGCAGAGCGCGACCATTCTCAAGACCTTCAATGAGGCAAAGATCAGTGACTTCAGAGCATTTCTCGGTGATCTGGCCAAGAACGACCTGAGCAAGACCGACGATCTGCGCCCTGCCATCAGCGCCTTCCTCGACAACGAGACGCTGACCGCCGAACAGCAAAACGAAATCCATCGCCTGCTCGGTCTCTACACCCGCGTGAAGTACGGCAAAGCTGCGCTGGAAACCCTGCGCGAACTGGTGGAAATCCCGACCTTCCGCAAGGATGGCGTCGATCAGCATGACAACCCCGAATTCATCAAGATCGCCGACAAGATCAAGGATCTGGCTGAGTCTTTCGGCCTGAAGTATCGCAACGTCGACAACCGCGTCTACGAAATCTCCCTCGACGGCAGCGGCAAGGACGTCGTCGGCATTCATGCTCACGCCGACGTGGTGCCGGTAACGCCGGAAAACTGGGTGCTGAAGGACGGCACCAAACTCGACCCGTTCAAGGTCACGCTGATCGGCGACCGCATGTACGGCCGCGGCACCGAGGACGACAAGAACGGCATCGTTGTGACGCTGTACGCCATGAAGGTGATCAAGGAAGAGAAGCTGCCGCTGGCACGCAATTTCAAACTGCTGGTGGACACCACCGAAGAAACTACCGGTGACGCGATTCCCTACTACTTCGAACGCAACCCGACGCCCGAGTACAACCTGGCACTGGATGGCGGCTATCCCGTAGTGATTGCGGAAAAAGGCTACGGCACCGTCATGGCCAAGTTCGCCAAGCGCAAGGCCGAGGGTAAAGGCGCGGAAATCGCCTCGATGACCGGCGGCCTGGCGACCAACCAGATTCCATCGGTTTCGGTCGTCACGCTGGTGACAGACAAACCCGCCGAGCTTGCGGCCAGCCTGCAAAAGGCCGGCACTGAATACGCCAAGCGCAATGGCGGCGATTTCGAAGTGAACGCCAAGGTCGATGGCAAAGACGTCAAACTCACCGTGACCGGTGTTTCCGCGCACTCGTCCGAGCCAGAATCCGGCGTTAATCCGGTCGCGCGCATGCTCGACTTCATCCACAGCGTGGACGGCAAGATCGCCTTCAAGCACAACCACATCACCGACGCTGCCCACTACGCCGCCGACAACTGGGGCCTGGATTACAAGGGTGGCAAGTTGGGCGTCGGTTTCGCCGATGATTTCATGGGCCCGCTGACCACGTCCCCGACCTACGTCGGCATGGACGACAAAACCTTCAAACTCGCGGTCAACCTGCGCGTGCCGAAGGGCAAGTCGCCGGAAGTGCTCAAGCGCGAAATCGCCGACAAACTGGCGGCCTGGAGCAAGAAGACCCATGTCGCGGTCAACTTCGACTATTCGATCGCCGAACCGATGTACCGCAACCCAGAAGGTGAGTGGGTCAAGGCGCTGCTGGCCGTGGCCACCGAAAACCTGGGCATGAAACACGAATTCGGCACTTCGGCCGGCGCCACCTCGGTGCATGAACTGCCGAACGGCGTGCAATTCGGCCTGGCGCGACCTGAGGTCAAGTACACCGGTCACACCGATGGCGAATTCAAGACCGTTGACCAGTTCCTGCTGGACCTGCAGATCGTCACCGAAATGATGGGACGCATCGGGCAGTTGCCGAAGCTCTGATCACGTACCGGGCTCGCCACATTGGCGGGCCCACAAAAAAGGACCGTGAGGTCCTTTTCTATTGCCTGACAAAAACAGCACAAACAAAAACGCCGCTCATCACTGAGCGGCGTTTTTGTGAATTTGGAGCGGGAAACGAGACTCGAACTCGCGACCCCGACCTTGGCAAGGTCGTGCTCTACCAACTGAGCTATTCCCGCAATGGCGTCCCCTAGGGGACTCGAACCCCTGTTACCGCCGTGAAAGGGCGGTGTCCTAGGCCACTAGACGAAGGGGACACAGGCTACAACTTTCACTAATAAAAACGCCGCTCTTTGCAAAGCGGCGCTTTTTGAATTTGGAGCGGGAAACGAGACTCGAACTCGCGACCCCGACCTTGGCAAGGTCGTGCTCTACCAACTGAGCTATTCCCGCAAATGGCGTCCCCTAGGGGACTCGAACCCCTGTTACCGCCGTGAAAGGGCGGTGTCCTAGGCCACTAGACGAAGGGGACACGCTACCCGGAACACATGGTGTGTGTTTCGGTGTCCAGATCCGCCTCCGAAGAGTTGGCTCTGGTTTCACTCAGCACCGCCCTGAAGCGTTGCTGTTTAAAATTGGAGCGGGAAACGAGACTCGAACTCGCGACCCCGACCTTGGCAAGGTCGTGCTCTACCAACTGAGCTATTCCCGCATTGGCGTCCCCTAGGGGACTCGAACCCCTGTTACCGCCGTGAAAGGGCGGTGTCCTAGGCCACTAGACGAAGGGGACACACTACAACATTCACTCCCTGCCGCGTTTCGCTGTGTGCTTTACGCTGCAAGTGGCGCGCATTCTATGGATGGATTGAAAGGTCGTCAACCCCCAGATATAAATTTATTTAAATCAATGACTTCGACCTGCTTTACGCACCGTTTCCGGCTTTTGCGTCGCCCGACGATTGACGCCTATATTCCGACACTCGCCAAGGCGTTATAGTCCACGGCACAGGTGATGGCAATCTGCACCCCAAGGGCCAGCATTTATATAAGCCGGTTCCTGGCCGATACAGATTCAGCTTCGCCGATCCAAACCCGTCGAGCGGCGCTAGGCTCCTGTATGCCAAGCCACTACACTCGCACGCGAACCCTATAAAGAGGTCTTACCGGTGACACCACTCATGATCACCCTGCTAGTCATAGCCGGCATCGCAATCTTGATCGCCATTGGCTACATGAACCATGTGGTGGAAAACACCAAACTGGAGAAGGCCCGCACCAAGGTCGAACTCAACGACCGCCTGCGCCGTTGCGGCGAACTGACCGAAACCTTCCCCGGCCAGTTCATGACCCCGGCCCTCAAACTGCTGCTGACTCGCCTCGAGCTGAACGTCTGCCAGCGCCTGCTGAACCTGGAAAAGACCAGCGCCACCACCAAGGCTCGCATCACAGAACTCAGCGCCCTGGTCGCCCAGGGCGAATCGATCCCGGTCAACAACCCGCCGGCACCGATCCAGACCGAAGCCAAGGCCAAAGACGTCCGCTTCCTCCTCGAAGCCCTCCACGGCCAAATCACCCGCGCCGCCCAGGACGGCTTCCTGCCACCGAACGAAGCCAAACACTGGATCCGCGAAGTACGCCACATCCTCGTGCTGCTGCACATCGAGTTCTTCAACAACCTCGGCCAACACGCCCTCCAGCAAAACCAGCCAGGCCAGGCCCGCCTCGCCTTCGAACGCGGCGTGCAATACCTGCGCAAACAGCAGGACCCGCAAATCTACGCCGAACAACTCCAATACCTGGAAAAACTCCTGGCCCGCGCCAACGCCCAGGTCATGGACAAGATCGCCCCGGTCGAAGGCGAAGAAAACCAACTGACTGCCGGCCTCAAAGATGTCGAGGCTGATGCGGACTGGAAGAAGAAAGTGATTTACGACTGAGTGCAGTCGGAGAGAGAAGCCACCGGGAGGTGGCTTTTTTATTGCCCGCGGGAAAGATCAAAATCAAAAGCGCCCTCACCCTAACCCTCTCCCGGGGGGAGAGGGGACTGACCGCATTGCTTGGGGGAGGTACGCCGACGTGAAAAACCGAGTCGCACTCGGTTTTTGAAACACATGCAACTCAACTCACACTGCCGCACCTTCTGCACCTTCTGCCTCTTCTACTCTTGCTTCTGCTTTGGCTTCGGCTTCCCACCACTCAAAACGATGAGCGTTAGCTCGAGTACCGCTTTTGACGTACCGGCCCCTTCGGAAGGCTGAGTGGAGGGATTTATCCGGGGGTGGGAGCGCAGCGACCGTGCGGCGCAGCCGCATGCATCGAGAGGAGGTGCAGCGAAGCAAACCGTAGGCGATGCCCCCGGATGAATCCCGGAACGAAGGAACACCGAGCCACAGCGAGGTGCCGAACGCAGGGGCCCAGCCTTTTGGTTCCTTTTTGGCGTCTGAAAAAGGGACTCGCCGTAAGGGCGAAACCGCCAGCGGCAGCACCCGAAGCAACGGATATTCACCCCAAACAACCAACAACCTGGTCGGCCCAAAGGCCGCCAGGGTCAAAGCCGGAAATGCCCCACCATCCCCCGAAGCTCACTCCCCAACTGCGCCAGCTCAACACTCGAAGCCGCATTCCCGCGCATGGCAATCGAAGACTGATCCGCACTCGCCCGAATACTCGTCACACTGCGATTGATCTCCTCGGCCACCGAACTCTGCTCCTCGGCCGCCGCCGCAATCTGCTGGTTCATCTGCTGAATCAACGAAACCGCCGCCGCAATACTCCCCAGCGCACTCTCGGTCTGCAACGCATCGCTCACCGCCAGTTTCACCAGTTCGCCACTGCTCTGAATCTGCTGCACCGACGAATGCGCCGCCGAACGCAAGGCACTGACCAGCCGCTCGATTTCCTCGGTCGACTGCTGCGTGCGCCGGGCCAGCGCCCGCACCTCATCGGCGACCACCGCAAAGCCCCTGCCCTGCTCGCCCGCCCTCGCCGCTTCGATCGCCGCGTTGAGCGCCAGCAGATTGGTCTGCTCGGCGACACTCTTGATCACTTCCAGCACCGTGCCGATGTTCTGGATTTCCGCACTGAGGCTTTCGATGCTCGAACTGGCCGACGTCGCCGAGTCCGCCAGTTGCTCGATCCGCGCCATGCTCTGACGCACCACCTGCTGACCGCTTTCGACCTTGCCATCAGCGGTCTGCGCTGCGAGCGCCGCTTCTTCGGCGTTGCGCGCCACATCATGAACGGTGGCGGTCATCTGGTTCATCGCCGTCGCCACCTGTTCGGTTTCCTCTTTCTGGCTGCTGACCTCAAGGTTGGTCTGCTCGGTCACCGCCGACAGCGATTGCGCCGAACTGGCCAACTGTTCGATACCCGCCTGCAACCCGCTGACAATCGTGCTCAAGCCCGCGCCCATCTGCTGCATGGCCAGCATCAATTGACCGATTTCATCACGGCGCGATACCTCGATCGTTCCACTCAAATCACCGGCCGCAATCTGTTGCGCCACGTGAATCACGCTGCGCAACGGTGCAACGATCAACCGGGTAATCACCCACGCCGCAATCAGCCCGACCAGCAATGCCAACGCCGATGAGCCGATGATCAGCACCGAATTTTTTTTCAGTTCGCTCTGCATGGCGCCGTCTTGCGCAACATAGGCCTGTTGGACCCGCGCCACGACTTCGTCGGCCCGTTGGTGCAGCTGTTGATAGACAGTCTTTTCCTGGGCCAGCAACCCGGTGTACTCGGCCAGCTTGTCGCTGAAACCCGCAATGTGCCCGGACACTTCATTGAGCACCGTCAGATAGCCTTCGTCCTTGACCGTGGACTTAAGCTGCTCGGCTTGCGCCTGGGCTTGCGCAGCCTGCTCGATATTGCCCTGACCTGCGCTGTCATCACCCTTGCGGCTTTGATCCAGGCGTACCCGCGCCTCGTTCATCGCCTGCAGCATCAAGCGTGAGACCTGACTGACCTGGCCGGCCTGCTCGATGAATTGCGCCCCGTCCTTGCCCTCGCTGTCTTTCAGAGTGTACGCGCCGTCGTCGGCCAGACCGGCCTGCAACACATCGAGATTGTTGGCGACGCTGGACACCGACCAACTGGCCATCTCCAGCGCCAGATCCTTGGCCTGGGACAACGAGACGAATTCATCGAACGCCTTGCGGTAAGCGCCCAATGACTGTTGGACGTCGTTCATGACCGACTCATTGCCCGGCGACAAAATCTTGAGTTGGTCGGCCATGGCGACCAGACCGTCGACACCTTCGTGCAAGGCCTCGACGGTTTTCGGGTTGCCATGCAAGGCGTAGTCCTGCTCCAGCAGCCGCACCTTGAGCAGGCCACTGTTGAGCGATGACATCTGCTTGAGGCCATCGAAGCGCTGGCTGATGGTTTGCAGGGACCAGACGCCAATCGCCGCCACCAGTGCAGTCAGCAACAACACCAGCACAAACCCGATACCCAGTTTTTTTGCCATACCGAGGTTGGCAAAACGTCCTTGCACGGCCGAAATCATTGCGCGTAGTCCCCTGCCATAGTCTGTTGTCGAAGATTCGCAACGGCCTTGAACCAGCACAAGTCTCTGGCGTCGGAATAATGGCAAAAAGCTACGCACGCGTCGTTTTCAGAACGTTCGAGGTCGATCCATGGCTGTATCGCGAAAAAACTGCCGTGCCCGGGGATCGCAGGCGTAAGCCACGTTGATCCGCTGCCAGTCGCAGGCTTCGCCACTGGGACTGAACGACGTTGCGCAGGACAACTGCACACCGCATCGCAGAGCATGCCTGCGCAGGCGCGCCTCATCGGCCACTGGCGAACGTGCCCAGATGAACAGGCCGCCCGTGGGTTTGCCGAACACCTCCCAGTCAGCGTCTTCCAGCGCCTGAAGAGCAGCCGCACGATCAGTGGAAAGCCGCTGACGCTGACGCTGTACCAGTTTTCGATAGGCACCACTGGCAAGCATCCCCGCCAGCACCGCCTCGCAGAACCTTGGGGTCCCCATGCAACTTATCATCTTGACCCGCGCCATCCGCTCGATCAGCTCGCCATCGGCCAGCACGAAACCCACCCGTAGCGAGCTGCTCAGGGTCTTGGAAAAACTGCCGACGTAAATGACCCGCCCCTCGTCATCCAGCGCCGCCAGGCGAGTGCCGCTGCCGTTGTGCAGGTCGGCATAGACATCATCTTCTATCAGCCGCAGGTCGTAGATCCTGCTCAGCTGCAGGATGCGTCGGGCGACCGCCGGCACCAGGCAACTGCCCGTGGGATTGTGATGATGACTGTTGATGAACAGCGCCGAGGGTCGGAACTGCTGCAGCAACGCCTCGAGGGCCTCGACATCCGGCCCGCCCGCCATGCGGCGAACCTCCAGCATGCGCACGCCATGCAAGCGCAGGAGATCGAACAGCGGCGCATAACCGGGGGTTTCTACCACGACGCAATCACCGGCCTTGAACAAGGTCCGCACGATCAGGTCGAGTGCGTGGCTGGCGCCGGCGGTAGTCATCACCTGCTCGTCAGCAGCCTTGATATTCAGCAATCCCAGGCGCCTGACAATCTGTTCGCGCAACGCCGGCAGCCCCAGTGGCGTGCTGTAGTTGAACAGGCTGGCCATGTCGGCGCGCGTCACCTCGCGGATCGCATAGCCGAGATCATCGGGCTCGCGCCAACTCTCTGGCAGGACGCCACTCCCCAGCGTCAAACCGCCGCGCCATCGGAGGGCCGGATCGCCCCCGGTGCGCTCCCCCTCACACCCGGAGCCATCGATCGCCTTGCAACAATCGGGCGACGAAGCCGCCACCATGAATCCCGAGCCCTGACGCGAGGCCAGAACCCCTTGCGCCACCAGCCGCTCGCAAGCCTCCATGACGCAGGACTGGCTGAGCAAATTGCACCGTGCGATCTCGCGCACGGAGGGCAGACGCGTCGTCGGCGGCACCTGCCCCTGCATGATCCACTCGGTCAACCCGTCAACAATCTGCTGTACGACCGGCACCATTGCCTGTCGGTCAATTCTCAATTCCATGAGCACGCAAACTCCTGTCCGTTTTTGCTGGCGGCAGTAAATCACAGCCACGCCCTTGAGGCTGTGCGACAAAACCGCCAAAAGGCTCCGTTCTCACCATTTGAAACACATTGTTTAGCGGACTAACGGAACCGCTCCCGAGGCGAAAAAAAACCCGCCAGTGGGCGGGTCGTTTATTGACTCGGTCGACGCCACTTTAGAAGGCGGTCACGCCGCCATCCACGGCCAGCGAATGGCCGGTGGTAAAAGCCGCACCGTCGCTGCACAGATACAGAACGGCACTGGCAATTTCCTCGACCTTACCGATGCGGCCGACCGGGTGCATGGCGTTGGCGAACTCGCCTTTTTTCGGGTCCGCTTCATAGGCGCGACGGAACATGTCAGTGTCGATCACCGCCGGGCAGACGGCGTTGACGCGGATTTTCTTCTTGGCGTATTCGATCGCAGCCGACTTGGTCAGACCGATCACCGCATGTTTGGAAGCCGCGTAGATACTCATCTTCGGCGCGGCGCCCAATCCAGCCACCGACGCGGTGTTGACGATCGCCCCGCCACCCTGAGCCAGCAGCAACGGCAGCTGATACTTCATGCACAGCCAGACGCCCTTGACGTTGACGCCCATGATCGCGTCGAACTCGTCCATCGAGCCTTCGGCCAGTTTGCCTTTCTCGATTTCGATCCCGGCATTGTTGAAGGCGTAGTCGAGACGGCCGTAGGTATTGATCACCTCGTCCATCAGATTTTTCACTTCGCTTTCGACGGTCACGTTGCAGCGCACGAAGGTCGCTTCGCCACCGGCTGTACGAATCAGCGCCACGGTGCCCTCGCCCCCGGCCGCATCCAGATCGGCCACCACCACTTTCAGACCTTCGGCGGCGAATGCCTGGGCCGTCGCGCGGCCGATGCCGTTGGCCGCGCCGGTGACGACGGCTACCTGACCGGAAAACGTCATGCTCATTGTTATGTCCTCGAATGCGGGGGAATGGATGAAGGCAGCATAGCCACAGGGGCCTGAGTGACGTCAGCACTATCAGAAGGCCGGTTAGGCTTGCATGAATCGCAGTGATGAAACCCAGGCCTGCACTATCACCGTACTGGATCAGCCTGCATTCGCCCCGTGAGCCAACCTTGCGGCATCGCTCATGAAGGTCTATCAACAAGGCTTCATTCAATTCGAGTGCCTGTCATGACCAACCAGACCAATCGCCAGTTCCTGCTCGCCAAACGCCCAGTGGGCGCCGCCACCCGCGAGACCTTCACCTATCAGGAAGTACCGGTCGGCGAGCCGGCGGCAGGGCAGATTCTGGTCAAGAACGAATACCTGTCCCTCGACCCGGCCATGCGCGGCTGGATGAACGAAGGCAAGTCCTACATTCCGCCGGTGGGTCTGGGCGAAGTCATGCGCGCGTTGGGCGTAGGTAAAGTCGTCGCGTCGAACAATCCGGGGTTTGCCGTCGGCGACTACGTCAACGGTGCCATTGGCGTGCAGGATTATTTCCTCGGCGAGCCAAGAGGTTTCTACAAGGTCGACCCGAAACTGGCACCGCTGCCGGTTTATCTGTCCGCACTGGGCATGACCGGCATGACCGCCTACTTTGCCCTGCTCGATGTCGGCGCGCCGAAGGCCGGGGACACCGTGGTGCTGTCCGGTGCCGCGGGCGCGGTCGGCAGCATCGCCGGTCAGATCGCCAAAATCAAAGGCTGCCGGGTGATCGGCATCGCCGGCGGCGCGGACAAGTGCAAATTCCTGGTCGATGAACTGGGCTTCGACGGCGCCATCGACTACAAGAGCGAAGACGTACTCTCCGGTCTCAAACGCGAATGCCCGAAAGGCGTGGACGTGTATTTCGACAACGTCGGCGGCGACATCCTCGACGCCGTACTCAGCCGTATCAACCTGAAAGCACGCGTGGTGATCTGCGGCGCGATCAGCCAGTACAACAACAAGGAAGCGGTCAAAGGCCCGGCCAACTACCTGTCGCTGCTGGTCAACCGCGCGCGGATGGAAGGCTTCGTGGTGATGGATTACGCCGCGCAGTACGCCAGTGCCGCCCAGGAAATGGCCGGGTGGATGGCCAAGGGTCAGCTCAAGAGCAAGGAAGACATCGTTGAAGGCCTGGAAACATTCCCCGAGACCCTGGGCAAACTGTTCAGCGGCGAGAACTTCGGCAAGCTGGTGTTGAAGGTCTGAAAACAATGAAGGGAGCCATCGGGCTCCCTTCATTGTTTCTTCAGCTGTTCGCTCAGGCCAGTTCGGCAACCACCGAGACCAGTGCCTTGGCCGGATCCGCCGCCTGGCTGATCGGACGGCCGATCACCAGATAGTCGGAACCGGCATCCAGCGCCTGACGCGGGGTCAGGATGCGACGCTGGTCGTCCTGGGCGCTGCCCGCCGGACGAATCCCCGGGGTCACCAGTTGCAGCGATGGATGCGCGGTTTTCAGCGCAGTGGCTTCCAGCGCCGAGCACACCAGACCGTCCATCCCGGCCTTTTCGGCCAGCGCCGCCAGACGCAGCACCTGCTCCTGCGGCTCGATGTCCAGACCGATACCCGCCAGATCCTCACGCTCCATGCTGGTCAGCACGGTCACGCCGATCAGCAACGGCTGCGGACCGCTGCGCTTGTCCAGCTCTTCACGGCAGGCCGCCATCATGCGCAGGCCGCCGGAGCAGTGAACGTTGACCATCCACACGCCCATCTCTGCCGCGGCTTTTACCGCCATCGCCGTGGTGTTGGGAATGTCGTGGAATTTAAGATCCAGGAATACTTCAAAACCCTTGTCACGCAGGGTGCCGACGATTTCCGCGGCGCAACTGGTGAACAGTTCCTTGCCCACTTTGACCCGGCACAGCTTCGGGTCCAACTGGTCAGCCAGCTTCAGTGCGGCGTCACGGGTAGGGAAATCCAGGGCGACGATGATAGGAGTCTGGCAGGCGGACATGGATGGGCTCTCAGGCAAGTCGAAATCGGCGCGCATTGTAGCGGAACCGGCGGCGGCGCGGCACCCGATGATCGGTAAATCGTCGCGCCAACCGTGATCAGCATAGCCTTGCAGGGTATTGTGTCGAACCCGATACACAACCGACACGCCGACAACATGCGCCCGCGCTAGCCTCGCCAGCCGCAACAAGTCCTTACAGCAGCCCTTCCCGCCTCACGGCCGGACGCCTATGCTGAAACCACAACCTCGCAGCCTATCTTTGTGGTTGGCGGCCTACTGGCAGATGAACAGCCTCATGCACAACTCCCAAGCCTCCGTGAACGACGAACAGAAAGACGACAAGCGCTGGAACATCCGCGCGCTGATCGTCGACGATGACGTGCCGATCCGTGAATTGATGATCGACTACCTGGCCCGCTTCAACATTCACGCCAGCGGCGTCACCGACGGCGCGGCCATGCGCCAGGCGATGCAGGCCGAACATTTCGACGTGGTGGTGCTCGACCTGATGCTGCCCGGCGAGGACGGTCTGTCGCTGTGCCGCTGGCTGCGCGCAGAGTCCGACATCCCGATCCTGATGCTCACCGCCCGCTGCGAACCCACCGACCGGATCATCGGCCTGGAACTGGGTGCCGATGACTACATGGCCAAACCGTTCGAACCCCGGGAACTGGTGGCGCGGATCCAGACGATTCTGCGTCGGGTGCGCGACGACCGCAGCGAACAGCGTGCGAACATTCGCTTCGACAACTGGCGCCTGAACAGCGTCCTGCGCCAGCTCATCGCTGACGATGGTCTGGTGGTGCCGCTGTCCAACGCTGAATTCCGCCTGCTCTGGGTGTTCATCGAACGCCCGCGCCGGGTGCTCAGCCGCGAACAGTTGCTGGACGCCGCCCGTGGCCGCTCGATCGAAGCCTTCGACCGTAGCATCGACCTGCTGGTCTCGCGTCTGCGGCAAAAACTCGGCGACGACCCGAAAGCCCCGCAACTGATCAAGACCGTGCGCGGTGAAGGCTACCTGTTCGACGCACGAGACATCGGCTGATGCGGGCGCGCTTCGACACGCTGTTCGGCCGCCTGTTTGGCATGCTGTTGGTGGCGATCGTCCTGGCGCACCTGCTGGCCTTCGCCTGGTTCCGCCTCTACGGCCCACCGCCCCCGCCACCGCCGCCGGAGTTCTCGCAAAACCTCGACGGCCAACAGCCGGCTCAGGATCCACGCTACCCGCCCCGTCCACCGCGACCCTGGTTCGGCGGGCCGATCGTGCCGCTAACCTTCCAGTTCATCTCGCTGATCATCGCCGCCTGGTACGGCGCCAAGCTGCTGACCCGACCGATCCAGCGTCTGAGCGATGCGGCCGAGCGCCTGAGCGAAGACCTCGACAGCCCGCCGCTGGACGAAACCGGCCCGCGGGAAGCACGGCAGGCTGCGTACACCTTCAACCTGATGCAGCAGCGCATCCGCGAACAGGTGCAGCAGCGCGCGCGGATGCTCGGCGCCGTCTCCCACGACCTGCGCACCCCGCTGTCGCGACTGAAACTGCGTCTGGAAAATATCAGCGACGACAAACTGCAGGGCCAGATGCGCCAGGATCTGGACGACATGATCGGCATGCTCGACGCCACCCTCACCTACCTGCACGAACAGCGCACCAGCGAGGCCTTGCAGTTGATGGACGTGCAGGCGCTGGTCGAATCACTGTGCGAAAACGCCCAGGATCAAGGCGCCGACGTTCAGGTCAGCGGCCACTGCGCCCCGTTGCAGGTGCAACCGATGGCACTGCGCTCGTGCATCAACAACCTGATGGACAACGCCCTGCGCTACGCCGGCCAAGCGCACATCGAACTGCAAGACCAACGCGAACAACTGCTGATCCGCGTCATCGACCACGGCCCGGGCATCGCGGCGGACAAGCGTGAAGCGGTATTCGAGCCGTTCTTCCGCCTCGAAGGCTCACGTAACCGCAACTCCGGCGGCGTCGGCCTGGGCATGACCATCGCCCGGGAAGCGGCGCAGCGCCAGGGCGGACAACTGACCCTGGCAGAAACCCCCGCCGGCGGCCTGACCGCCGTGATCCAACTGCCTCGCCACTGATCCCGACTGTGTACCGGCCGGTACAAACCTCACATACCCACGACACCTTGCACCATAAGGCTGCATAAGCCGGTACACCCACCGGTTTTCCAGTCCAAGGAGCGAGCCCGATGATCGGTAGCGTCAGCAACTACACGAGCTATACCAGCACCAGCAGCACCTCCACCCAGAACGCCCGCAGCCAGCAACTGCAAAAGGAACTGTTCGCCAAACTCGACAGCAACGGCGACG
This sequence comes from Pseudomonas sp. B40(2017), assembly GCF_002112855.1. Classification (NCBI taxonomy): domain Bacteria; kingdom Pseudomonadati; phylum Pseudomonadota; class Gammaproteobacteria; order Pseudomonadales; family Pseudomonadaceae; genus Pseudomonas; species Pseudomonas sp. B40(2017). The sequence continues at coordinate 409,643 of NZ_NEIT01000004.1, read as the reverse complement.
GCGCGGTGGATCAGGACGAACTCGGCAGCGCCCTGTCGCAAAAGTCCAACGACGGCCTGCTGGTCAGCCTGAGCAAACAATTCGGCGATCTGGACAGCGACGCCAGCGGCAGCCTCAGCGCCGAAGAAATGGCCGCCATGGCCCCACCGCCACCGCCCCCAGGCGACCAGGCCCCCAACACCGAACTGGCCGACGCCCTGATAAGCGCCCTGGACGCCGACGGCGACGGCGCCATCAGCAGCGACGAACTGAGCAACGGCCTGACCAGCGCCGGCAGCACCGCCGACAGCAGCAAAATCTTCTCGGCCCTGGACAAAAACGAAGACGGCGTCGTCAGCCAGGACGAACTCGCCGCCAGCCTCACCCCACCGCCACCCCCACCGCCGCAAGCCTCCAGCGACGAACTCTTCAGCCAACTCGATGCAGACGGCGACGGCACTGTTACCGCCACCGAACTGAACAGCGCGTTGCAGGTCAGCGACAGCACCTCATCGAACAACACCGACACCGCCGCCGCTCTGCTCAAGGTGCTGGACAGCGACAGCAGCGCAGGCGTCAGCAGCGACGAACTGAAAGCTGCGCTGCATGCTGGCCGTGAGCGCCCGGATGACGAACAGACCGCCAGCAATACTCAAACCACCACCGAAGCGCTGAACCGGATGATTGCCAATCTGAGCAAGCAGTACTCGCTCGAAAGCACCGCGTCGGTGGGCAAGTATTTGAATGTGGCGACTTGAGATTGGGTGAGGATTTGAGGGACGACTGAGGTTGGCTGGGTGAGTGGTTTGCTTTGGCTCTGCGATGTGTCATCAAAGCTGCCCTCACCCTAGCCCTCTCCCAGAGGGAGAGGGGACCGACCGAGGTGTTTAAGCGAACTACACCGACGTGAAATACCGAAGTGAACTCGAGTTTTCAAAAACATATACAACCCCACTCCTGATTTGGCTTTGGCTTTCGCTTTGGCTTCCCACCACTCAACACAATGAGCGTTAGCTCGAGTACCGCTTTTGACGTACCGGCCCCTTCGGAAGGCTGAGTGGAGGGATTTATCCGGGGGTGGGAGCGCAGCGACCGTGCGGCGCAGCCGCATGCATCGAGAGGAGGTGCAGCGAAGCAAACCGTAGGCGATGCCCCCGGATGAATCCCGGAACGAAGGAACCCCGAGCCCCAGCGAGCGGGCCGTACGCCGGGGCCCAGACCTTTGGTTACTTTGGGGCGTTTGCCAAAGTGACTCGCTGTAAGAGCGAAACCGCCAGCGGCCGCACCCGAAGAAACGGATATACACGCAAAACGAACAAGAGCCTGGTCGGCCCAAAGGCCGCCAAGTCCAAAGCCTCAAACCCGAGCCTGACTCTTACTCCAATCCGTCAACAAACTATAAGCCACAGCCAAAAGCGTAGGCCCAATAAACAACCCGATAAACCCAAACGCAATCAACCCGCCAAACACCCCAAGCAACACAATCACCAACGGCAGATTCCCACCCCGGCTGATCAGATACGGCTTGAGTACGTTATCCACGCCACTGATGATGAACGTCCCCCAGATCCCGAGAAACACCGCCATCCCGTACTCGCCCTTCCAGGCAAGCCAAGCCGTGGCCGGAATCCACACCAGCGGCGGCCCCATCGGAATCAGACTGAGCAGGAACGTCACGATCCCCAGCACCAGCGCCCCCGGCACCCCGGCAATCAGGAACCCGATCAGCGCCAGCACCGCTTGCGCCGCCGCCGTACCGATCACCCCGTTGACCACCCGTTGCACGGTACCGGCCACCAGATCGATGTAGTACCCGGCCCGGTCACCGATCAGGCGTTCCAGCAGACTGTGTACGAATGCCGCCAGCCGCGGCCCGTCGCGGTAGAAAAAGAACACGAAGACAATGCTCAGGGTCAGCTCGAGAATCCCGCTGCCGATCTGCGCACTGCGCGCCAGCAGCCAGTTGCCGACCTGCCCCAGATAGGGTTTGACCGTCACCATCAGCGCCGCGCCCTGCTGATCGATGCTGTTCCAGATCCCCACCAGCCGTTCGCCCACCAAAGGCACGCCACCCAGCCAGCTCGGTGCCTCGGGCAGCCCGTCGACCTGCACATCCTTGATGAACGCCGTAGCGTCACGCACGTGATCGGCCAGGTTAAAGCCGAGCCACACCAGCGGCCCCGCTACCAGCAACATCCAGCCCATGGTCAGAACCAGAGCCGCCAGCGATTCCCGGCCATTGAGCCAGCGGGTCAGCAAACGCATCAGCGGCCAACTGGCGAACGCTAGCACCGCGCCCCAGAACAGCGCCGACCAGAACGGCGCCATCACCCAGAAACTGGCACCAAACAGCACCAGCAACAGGATCTGCACCAACAGACGATCATTATTGGGCATGTGAAATCTCGAAAAAAATCAGTCAGGCAAAGAGTAGGCGAACACGTCGAGCGTGTCCGCCAAAGACACCTTATCGCAACAGATCGATGCGCAGACCTTCGCCGTCGACACTGCCGGTTTCCATGCGCGCGGCACGCACGCCCTGCCCGATCAGCGCCTGCCGCCAGGCCTCGGCTTTCGGCCCGGACACTGTCACCCGCAAGGTGGTGTCGAGGTTCAAACCACGGGACAGCAAGCGCAGCCAGGTGTCATCCGGATCGCCGGCCAGCTTTGGAAAGTCCAGCTCACCGGTGCTTTTGAGTTCCCGCAGCAGCGTGGCCGAGGTCGGCAGCAGGTCACCCAGCGGGGCCAGCGCCTCGAACTGTTCGACGTGCAGATAGGCTTTGCGATTGCCCCGGGTGATGCTGTACAGCGCCACCAGCGTGTTGTCGCGCGGGGCCGCGAGCCTCAACAGCAAATAGGCCTGCTGCTCGTCGGCACCGTACAGCTTGGCGTTGCCGAACACCTCGTTGGCCCACAGGCTGCTCTCGCCGCAATCCCGGGCCTGGCACCAGAACAACAGCTGGGCGTCCTGTTTTTGCAGGGCTTCGCGAGCGAGAGTGAAGGCTTCGGTGGCGGAATGTTCCGGCGGCAACTCATAGGTCACCGAGGTGGTTTGCCCCCGGGCGCTGACCTGGCCGTCGAAACGCAATTGACCGCTGATCTTGCGGATCGAGCCGAGCGGGTAGATCCGCTCCAGCTCCACGGCGGGGCGATAGTCGACGATCTGCGCATCGGCCACACGCGGCACAATCGGCAGGTCCTGACTGCCCGGCAGGTCGGCAGCGAATAGAAAGGGACTGAAACAGCACAGCGCCAGCAGACTGATAGATCGCATGGACAGGCTCATCGCAGGGACATGGCCTGGATGCCTTGGGGGCAGTTCGAAGTCGCAGCGGTGTAGAAATCCATCTTGGTTGTCTCCCATTTCAACCCGCCCAGCCTCGACAGTTGCCGGGAGCAAGTCAAGGAATGGCGAAGAACCGATTGAAACAGTCTGCGACAAGCTCGGCCCCGGCCTCATCGTTCAGGTGCAGATGGTGCCCGCCCGGCAGCTGTTCCCGGGCAAAGGGTAGACGTTCCAGCAGCTCGGGATGTTTGGCCAGCATGCCGTCGGCGGCGACCACCAATTGTGCGGGGCAGGCAATGCGCTGCACGAACGCCATCGCCTGTTCCTGGGTCAGACGCAGCGGCGAAGGCAAAGTCAGGCGGTTGTCGGTGCGCCAGGTGTACCCGCCGGGCACCGGCATCAGTCCGCGTTGCGCCAGCAGTTCGGCGGCTTCGCGACTGACCGCCACCAGCCCTTTCATCCGCGCTTCGATCGCCCGGTCGAGGGTGTTGTAGACCGGTTTGCGCTTTTCCCGAAGATCGAGCTGCGCCTGTAAGGCCATGCCCATGCGCTCGGCGGCATTTTCGCCTTTGTCGGTAGGAGGAATAACCCCGTCGATCAACGCCAGATGGGTGATGCGTTCGGGCAACGACCCGGCCAGCACCAGCGAAACAATGGCGCCCATGGAGTGCCCGAGCAGGCCGAAACGCTTCCAGCCCAGTTGTTCGGCGACCTGCAGCACGTCGTGGGCGTAATCCCACAGCGCGTAACCGGCGCCGTTCGGCCGGTGCCCGGAATGTCCGTGGCCGGCCATGTCCAGCGCGACGATGCGCAAGCCTTTGAGCTTCGGCGCCAGGCGTGCAAAGCTGTTGGCGTTGTCCAGCCAGCCGTGCAGGGCGATCACCGGCAACCCGTCGTCCGGGCCGAACAGGTGGGCCGCCAGTTCGATATGCGGCAGGCTCAGGCGCACTTCTTCGACGGCCGGGTTCATGCGCAGTCCTTGTCTTGCCGGCGTTCCCAGCGATTGAACAGGTTTTTCAGTAATTGTGCGGTGTCCTGCGGACGCTCAAGCGGAAACATGTGCCCGCCGGGCACGGTCAGCGACTCGCCCTGAGGCAGGCGTCCGACAAATCGGGTGTGGTGGTTCATCACCACGCGGCTCTTGTGTCCACGTACCACCGCCAGCGGCACTTTCAATTGCCGGGTATGCGCAGGACTGGTGTGCGGCACGCCGCGATAGATGCTGATCTCGGTCGCAGGATCGAAGCGCAGACGCAGCTTGTCGCCGACCTTGTGCAAACCGTGCTGCAGGTAGGCATCGAAACATTCCGGATCAAAGCTGCGGAACAGGGTCTTGCCAGCGAAATAACCACGGGCACTGTCCAGATCGGCAAATTCTTCGCGCCGTCCCAGCGTGCGGCCGGCCGGGGTCAGTTTGTCGATGAAACCAAAACGCTTGGCGGCCCGGATCACCCATTGATCGGTGCGGGTCAGCACCGGCGAGTCGAGCATCACCACGCCCCGATACAGTTCAGGGCAACGCAGCGCGGCGTGCAAATGCAGCATGCCGCCGAAGGAATGGCCCACGCCCCACACCGGCTCGTCTTGCTGTTGAAGATGATGGATGAGTTCATCGACCAGGTGATACCAGTTATCACCTGCCGGGAAACGCGGGTCATGGGCATGTTGTTCCAGATGCGCGACCCGGTACTCGGGCGCCAGCGCCGCGAACAGTTTGCCGTAGGTACCCGAAGGGAAACCGTTGGCGTGGGCGAAGAAGATCGGTTGCGACATACCGGCAAATCCAAGAGCGGAAAACAGGCGTTGATTGTCCGCAAGACCGCGTCCTACAGCAATGACCGTAACTGCCAGGAATGATGACAGTCCGGTCAGGGCTATGACGCTGCGGCCATTAACGCGCCGGCGGTTGTTCTCCCAGCGGCACCACCGCCATGGTCAGGCGCGACACACAACTGGCCTTGCCTTCATCGCTGGTCAGGCGGATATCCCAGACGTGGGTGGTGCGGCCGATGTGGATCGGTTTGGCCACCGCCGTCACTCGTCCGCTGCGCAGGCCGCGCAAGTGGTTGGCGTTGATTTCCAGGCCCACGCAATAGAACTTGCTGGCGTCGATGCACAGGTAACTGGCCATCGAGCCGACCGTCTCGGCCAGCACCACCGAGGCTCCGCCGTGCAACAGGCCGTAAGGCTGATGGGTGCGATGGTCGATGACCATGCTGGCCGTCAGCGATTCCTCGTCGAAGGACTCGAAGCGAATGTCCAGCACTTCGCCGATGGTGTTTTTCTGGATTGCGTTCAACTGCTCGATGTTCGGAGTGGTGCGCCACAAGGTCATCGCAGGCTTCCTTTGTTGTTTTGATCGACGCTCAATCCTGCCACAGCACCGCCTCGCTGCGCTCGCTCCATTCTTCGAAACGTGCTCCGTAGGTGTCTTCGATGATGTTGCGTTTGATCTTCAAGGTCGGCGTGAGGAAGCCGTTCTCCACTGCCCAACTGTCCTTGACCACCACCAGCCGACGCAGGCGCTCGTGCTTGTCGAGGACGGCGTTGACCTCCTCCAGCAGTTTTTCCAGGCTCGAATGCAGCGGTGCGCGGGGCTCTTCCCGGCCCACCGCCGAGAGCACGCACAATCCCAGCGGTGCGCTCAGGCCATCGCCGACCACGCAGACCTGCTCGATCCGCGAATGCACCGCCAGCCGATTTTCGATCGGCGCCGGGGCGACGTATTTGCCCTTGCTGGTCTTGAAGATTTCCTTGAGCCGCCCGGTCAGGCGCAAACGCCCTTCGGCGTCCTGTTCGCCCTTGTCGCCGGTGCGCAGGAAGCCGTCTTCGGTGAGGGTCTCGGCGGTTTTCTGCGGTTCCTTGAAATAGCCGAGCATATTCGCCTGGCTGCGCACCTGCACTTCGCCGGACTCGTCGATCCGCACTTCCACGTCAGGACACGGCCGGCCGATCCAGCCTTCCTTGTATTGCCCCGGCAGGCAGATGTGCGAATAACCGCAGCTTTCTGTCATGCCGTAGACCTCCAGCACGTCGAGCCCGAGTTTCTGATACCAGCGCAACAGGGTCAGCGGCACCGGCGCCGCACCGGACAGCGCCACGCGCAAGGCATCCAGACCCAATCCGGCCAGGACCTTGTGGCCGATCCGTCGGCCGATAAAAGGCAGACCGAGCAGCAAGTCCAGGCGTTTCGCCGGGATCTTGCTGTAGACACCCATCTGGAACTTGGTCCAGATCCGCGGCACCCCGAACATCGCCGTCGGCCGCGCCCGCTTGAGATCGGCAAGAAAGGTGTCGAGGCTTTCAGCAAAAAACACCGTCTGCCCGGTATAGATCGACGCCAGCTCGACGAACATCCGCTCGGCCACGTGGCACAGCGGCAGATACGACAGCAGCCGGTCGTTCTCATTGAGGCCGAACAGCTGCGTACCGCGCGTCGTCGCGAAGCCGAGGTTGGCAAAACTGTGCATCACGCCCTTGGGCAGGCCGGTGGTGCCGGAGGTGTAAATGATGGTCGCCAGTTGCTCGGCGGCGGGTCGCGGGTCGTCCTGGATCGGTGAGCTGCGTTGCAGGTCATCCCAGTTGAAATCGAACGTGCCCGGCGGATGCAGCGGCAGGCTGACGGTGGTCAGGCCGGCCGGTATGCCGGCTGACATGCTCGGCCAGTCATCGAGCTTGCCGATGAACGCCAGCACGCTTTCCGAGTGGGTCAGCACCTGATTCACGGATTCGGCGGTGAGGTTCGGATAGAGCGGCACCGAAACGTGCCCGGCCATCCAGATCGCCAGGTCGGCGATGATCCAGTGCGCGCAGTTTTTCGAGATCAGGGCGATGTGGCTGCCTTGCGGCAATTCCCGGGAGCGCAGCCAGTGCGCGGCGCAGCGGGCCTGATGGCCGACGTCGGCCCAGGTCAGTGTCTCGACCTGCCCGCCGCCGATCGGCTGCACCAGAAAACGCTGGCGCGGGTGCCGGGCCTCGCGTTCGTAAAACACGTCCAGCGGCAAACGGAAGGCGGAAGACATTCGACTCGCTCCTGTTTTTTGGTCTGGAGCAAGCGTAGTCAACCAAGCAAGTGCTTGGTTGACTATTTCATACAAAAAATTTCAGGGATGTTTAAGGCTGTTGAGCGTCATCGAGCCGATCAGCAACTCGCTGTGTTCGAGCTCGGCCAGCCCGGCGGTGCTGACTTTTTCCGGTGGGTAGCCCGCACCGTGTTGCAGGTAGCTGAGCAGATTGCCCACCAGCGGATTGTGGCTGACCAGCAGCACGTTGCTCACCGACACCAGTTGCTCGGCCACGCGGTCCGGGTCAACTTCCGGGGTCAACCACTCGACTGTACGGATTTCCGGCTCGAAGCCGAGCGCTTCGCGTACCAGTTGCGCCGTCTGCTGCGCCCGCAGGTACGGGCTGGCGTAGATCGCCGTCAGCGGCTGGCCCATCAAACGGGCCGCGCTGCTCAACACTTCCTTGCGACCGTGGTCGGTCAGTTCCCGCTCGGAGTCGGGGCGCGAGCCATAGGGCTCGGCCTCACCGTGACGCAATACCCAGAGTTTCATAGCTTGGGTTCCTCATCCCGGGCCGGATGCGGTGCCGGCGCAACAACGTGTGGCGCTTCACCTTCCGGCGTACGCGGCGCCGGCCAGTCGGCGAACGGCCAGGGTTTCTGGTCGCTGTGGAAGCTGCCGAAACGGCCGATCTGCGCCAGAAACTGGCTCAGGCTGTCGCCGAAATTCATCAGGCTGGCGCTTGGGGCGCCATAGAACAAACGATAGATCAACTGCACCAGCACCACCGCGCCGAGGATGAACTGCGCCACCTGCCAGACCAGGATGTAAACAATCATCCACAACACCCGCAGGAGGATGGATTCATATTTGGCTTCGGTTTTCGGATCGTTCATGGCCTGCTCCCTGCTGAATCAGTTGAAACCACTGGTGGAAATAAAGTCGACATCGGTTTTCGGTTCGGCACGCATCAGCAGACCGATCACCTGCTCAAGCGTGCGCCCTTCGAACAGAATTGCATGCAATCCGGCGACCAGCGGCATGTACACGCCAACCTCCTGGGCCTTGGCCTTAAGCACTTTCAGGGTGTTGACGCCTTCGGCCACTTCACCCAGGCGCGACACCGCTTCGTCCAGGCTCAAACCCTGACCGAGGGCGAAACCGACCTGGTAGTTGCGGCTTTTCGGCGACGAGCAAGTGACGATCAGGTCGCCGACACCGGCCAGACCGAGGAAGGTCATAGGGTTGGCGCCCTGATTCACCGCAAACCGGGTCATTTCGGCCAGCGCCCGGGTAATCAGCATGCTCTTGGTGTTCTCGCCCATTTCCAGCGCCACCGCCATGCCGGCGATGATCGCGTAAACGTTTTTCAGCGCCCCGCCCAGCTCGACGCCGAAACGGTCGGCGCTGGCGTAGACGCGGAAAGTGCGGCCATGCAATGCGGCCTGCACGGCTTTGCAGAGTTCTTCGTCTTCGCTGGCGACCACGGTGGCGGTCAGTGCGTGCTCGGCGATTTCCCGCGCCAGGTTCGGCCCGGACAGCACGCCGATACGTGCCTGCGGGGCGATCTCTTCGAGGATCTGGCTCATCAGTTTGAAGGTGTGGGCTTCGATGCCCTTGGTCAGGCTGACCAGCATCTTGCCGCTCAGGCGTTCGGCGTGCGCTGCCAACACCGTGCGCAGCGCGCTGGACGGCAACGCGACGAAACACAAATCGCAGGCGTCGAGGGTTTCCTGCAGGTGGGTGACCGCAGTCACGCCCGGCAGAATCTTGATGCCTTTGAGGTAACGCGGGTTCTCGCGATTGACCCGGATGGCCTCGGCCTGCTCGGGGTCACGCATCCACTGCCGGACTTGATGGCCGTTCTCGGCCAACAGATTGGCCACGGCGGTACCGAAACTTCCGCCTCCCAGGACCGCAATCGGGCGCTGTTCAGTCATATGTAATCCGTTAATCCATACCAGTGGCGATGCCGGCATTATACGGAGCGTCCCCTTCTCGGACAGCCCCGGCGTCAATTACCCGCACTTGTAGGAAGAAGACCAATAAAACCGAGGAAAATGCCTGCAACGTGACTGGAAAAGTCGTCGACCTCGGTTAACATGCGCGCCAATTCTTTGCTATCAAGGCTGCGTCGTGTTTTCTGGCCCCCCTTCCCCGCGTTCGTCCCTGCTGCTGGCGCTGCTGTTCAGCCCGGTGCTGCTGGCGGACGACCTGTTTGTCGACAGTGAGGCCTTACCGCAGATCCTGACCGCCACGCGGCTGAAACAGTCGCCGGCGGAAGTCCCGGGCAGCATGACCGTGCTCGACAGCGAACTGATCAGCGCCAGCGGTGCCCGGGACATCAGTGAACTGCTGCGCCTGGTGCCGGGGATGATGGTCGGCAATATCAGCGGCAATCAGGCGGCGGTGAACTATCACGGGACCAACGCCAGCGAAGCCCGGCGCATGCAGGTGTTGATCGACGGCCGCTCGGTGTACCGCGCCGGTCTGGCGACCGTGGACTGGAGCGATATCCCGGTGGCCATGGAAGACATCGAACGCATCGAAGTCTTTCGCGGCCCGAACACCGTCAGCTACGGCGCCAACGCGCTGATGGCGGTGATCAACATCATCACCCGCAACCCGGCGGACAGCCACGGCACACGACTGAAGCTGACCCGCGGCCAACGTGGCATCAACGATTTCTATGCCAGCCAGAGCACCGGCTGGAATGGCGGCGACCTGCGTCTGTCGCTGTCCGGCCAGGAGGACGACGGTTTCGACAGCGACCGCACCGGCGCCGACTACCGCGACAACCGCCGCTTGAACCGCTTCAGCCTCGCGGTCAGCCAGACCCTGAGCGACAACCAGAGCCTGGACTGGCAGGTCAACGCCAAGGACGGGACCAATCAGCGGCCTTACACCTACCGCCCGGTGTTCTCCGGGATTACCGCTGCCGGGAACAATTCCGACGTGGTTGCCAAGGACTACGCCGGTTCGGTGCGCTGGAACCTGGACATCAACCCCGATCACAGCCTGTACGTGCAGGGCTCGGCACAACACTGGGATCGCCAGCAGACCTGGCGCGCCTGTGACGCCGAAGTGTCGTTCAGCCCGCAATTGACCGAGCTGTGGCAGCTCAACCCGAACTACACCGAACGCCTGGCCCGTAACATGACGCTGTTCACCGGCCCCGGCGCACCCGCCGGCACGCCGCAGGAAATGACCCTGGCCAATCAGGTGCTGGATCAGTGGCGCAACGGCGCGCGCCAGACTCTGTGCGGTGACATCGACCAGAGTGCCCGGGAATCGCGCTACGACCTGGAATTGCAGGACACCCTCAGCCTGTCCGATAGCCTGCGTCTGGTCAGCGGCCTGAACTATCGTTACGACCGTGCCGATTCCGAGACCTATTTCAACGGCACGCTGGACGACACCACTTGGCGCGCCTTCGGCCAACTGGAATGGCGCGTCAGCGAACACTGGCTGTTGCAGGGCGGCGCCATGTTCGAAGACACGCAATTGATCGGCAGCTCGCTGACGCCCCGGTTTGCGGTCAACTACCTGATCAATCCGCGGCACAGCCTGCGCGCGGTGTATTCGGAAGCCATCCGTTCGCCGGACATGTTCGAGAACAACGTCAACTGGAGTTATCAGGTGACCAACCTGCGGCCTGCCGCCTATGGCCAGTCTTCAGCCCGCTACTTCGTCAAGACCCGGGGCCCCGGCGATCTGGACCAGGAGCACATGCGCTCGCGGGAACTGGGCTACAACGGCTTTTTCCCGGAATGGGGCCTGGCCCTGGACGTGAAGCTGTTCTACGACGAAATCACCGGGATGATCAGCGAGCCGCTGCGCAACAATCAGTACATCGCCAGCAACGCCAACGATTCGCGCTTTCGCGGCACCGAAACGCAAATGGACTGGCGCCTGAGTGCGGCTGACCGCTTGCGCCTGACCTACGCCTTCGTCGACGCCGAGGCGAGCAACCCGCTGGACCAGCAATTCACCGCGCGCAACAGCGGCTCGGCCGGCTGGCTGCGCGATTGGGGCCACGGCTGGAACAGCGCCCTCTTCTATTACGGTGACAACGCGCTCAACGGTTACCGCTTCGAGCGGGTCGACACGCGCATCGCCAAACGCATCGCCCTGGGCAAGGCCCAGCTGCAACTGGCCGGCGTGCTGCAACAACGCCTCGACCATGAGCCGACCACCTTCGTCGACAACAATTACGACGAACGCCGGGTGGTGTATTTCAGCGCCGAGCTGGAGTTCTAGATGCGTTACGCCATGTCACGGAAGATGCCAACGCTCGGCCAATGGCTGGCCGGGCTCTGTCTGTTCCTGACAGCGTGGCTGCATGGCGTGGCGGTGCAGGCGGCCGACATTCTGCTGACCGGCGCCGAGGAAAGCCCCGGTGTGCAGTCCTTCGTTCAGGCCCTGAGCGAACTGCGCCCCACCGACCGCGTGCATTTCCAGCCACTGGCCAGTCTGCCAGCACCGGGCAAACTGCCGTCGAGCCTGCGCCTGATCCTGCTGGATCTGCCGAGCCTCGATTGGCGCATGCAGGAAAGCCAGGGCCCAGCGACTTTGGTCCTGCGCATCAGCCGCTTGCAAGCCCGCCAACGCTTCGGCGACGCGCAGCCACCCCACTTGAGCCTGCTGTGGGCCGATCCGCCGCTGAGTCGTCAGTTGCAACTGATCCGCCGGATTCTGCCCCAGGCCGGGCGCGTCGGCGTGCTGTTCGATCAGCACAGCGAGTTCCTGCTCAAGGAGCTGCAATCGGCTGCCCAGCCGCTGAATCTGCAAATTGTCCCGCAACGCTGGGACAACACCCACGACAGCCGCCCCTTGCAGACCGTGCTGAAAAACAGCGACGTGCTGCTGGGCCTCGACGACCCTGACCTGTACAACCCGAAAACCGCGAAGAACCTGTTGCTCAGCAGTTACTCTCGGCAACTGGCACTGGTCGGGCCGAATGTCTCGTTCGTTCGCGCCGGCAGCCTGGCCAGTACCTACAGCGATCAGAACGACTGGCTGGCCGTCCTCGACGAATTGCTGGACCGGACACCGGCCACCTGGCCGCGCACGCTCTACCCCGGGCGTTTTAAAGTCTCAAGTAATGCGCAGGTGGCTCGTTCCCTAGGGATAGAACCGATCAATGAAGCGTCTGTCGCCGCAGAGCTGGCCGAAGGAGAGCGCCGCCCATGATTTTCCGCCGTTGGGACATCAACACCCGCACCCAGTTGATCAGCCTGGGCCCTGCGCTGTTGCTGACCTTGCTGCTGATCAGCTTTTTCACCTTCGTGCGCATTCAGGATCTGCGTCAGGAGCTGAATCACACCGGCCAGTTGATCGCCAACCAACTCGCACCGGCCACCGAGTACGGGGTGATTTCCGGCAACAACGAAGTCCTGGAAAGCCTGCTCAAGGCCACGCTGGCCACGCCGAACGTACGGTTTCTGGAAGTGCAGGACAGCGCCAACCGGATTCTGGCCTACGTCGAACAGCCGGCGGATGCGCACAATCGCCCGCATCAGGTCGAAGTGTTCCAGGCGCCGGTGCGGCTGCAACGCATCGCCTTGCACAACGATTTCTTCCAGGACGGCAAGAGCAGCCCTGGCGTGGCCAGCGAGGATTATCTGGGGCGGGTGATCGTCGGGCTGTCGAATGACGCCTTCAGTCAGCGCCAACAGGAGATCCTGCTCAAGGCCGGGATTCTGGCGTTGTTCGCCCTGCTCTTCACCTTTGTGCTGGCGCGGCGACTGGCCGGCAGCCTGTCGCAGCCGATCCGCGACATCGGCAATGCGGTCAAGGCGATTCAGGAGGGCGACTACAAGACCCCGCTGCCGATCGTCGATGACACCGAGCTGGGCGCACTGTCCCAGCACATCAACAACCTGGCCCAGGCACTGGAGCAGGCCAGCCGCGAACAGCATCAGGCGATGGCGCAACTGATCCAGACCCGCGAAGAGGCGGAAAAGGCCAACAACGCCAAATCGGATTTCCTGGCGATGATGAGCCATGAGCTGCGCACCCCGATGAACGGTGTGCTGGGCATGCTGCAATTGCTGGAAACCACCGACATGACCGAGGAGCAGGTCGAGTACGCGGCGCTGGCTTCCGAGTCCACCGAGCATTTGCTCAAGGTGATCAACGACATTCTGGATTTCTCGCGCATCGAACGTTCGGAGCTGGAGCTGGAGCACATTCCGTTCAACCTAGCCGACCTGATCGGCGCCTGCGCCCATTCCTTCCAGCACAGCGCGGCGCAACGCGGGCTGGCCCTGCAGCTGCGGATCCCCGATGACATGCACGACTTGCAGGTACAGGGCGATCCGACGCGGATCCGGCAGATTCTGGTCAACCTGGTCGGCAATGCGCTGAAGTTCACCGAGCAGGGGCGCGTCAGCATCGAGGCGCAATGGCAATCGCTGGATCACGAATTGCTGTGGTTCACCTGCGCGGTACGTGACAGTGGCATCGGCATTTCGCCGGAAAGCCTGGAGCTGATGTTCAACGCGTTCCAGCAGGCCGACAGCTCGATTTCCCGTCGATATGGCGGCACCGGTCTGGGCCTGCCGATTGCCCGCACCCTCGCCGAGCGGATGGGCGGCACCTTGCGTGCCCAGAGTGAAGAAGGTCGCGGCTCGGTGTTCACCCTGGAAATACCACTGGCCCTATATAAGCAGGCACTGCCCGCGCTGGCGGCACCGCGCGCATTGAACGGCAACGGTCACGGCGAAGGACGCCATGTGTTGCTGGTCGAGGACAACCCGGTCAACCAGACCGTGATCGAAGCGATGCTGCGCAGCCTGGGCTTTACCGTCAGCGTCGCCACCGATGGCGTGCAGGCGGTGCGCAGTGCCGGGGACAACCGTTTCGAAGCGATCCTGATGGATTGCCGCTTGCCACTCATCGATGGATACGAGGCGACCCGACAGATCCGCCGCCTGCCCGGCTGCGGCCACGTGCCGATCATCGCCCTGACCGCCAACGCGTTGCAGGGTGATCGCGAAAACTGCCTGTCGGCAGGGATGAACGATTACCTGGCCAAGCCATTCAAACGCAATGACCTGCAGCAGATTCTGCAGCGCTGGGTGCAGTAGAGAGGCCCTTTCGAGCATCTGCGACTGGCGTGAAAAGCGAAAGTGCGGCAGTCTTAGGCACCCGAACGGGCCTCAAAAGGGGCTTGATTAAAAATTTCAGTGCACAAGTGTACATTCATGTCCTTGGTGCTGTGACTTTCACCACAACGCAATAGTCTATGAGTAGGCTGCCGGTTCGAGGCATGAACGCGTCGATCGGCCGGGAAGATTTGCCCCACCTGCCGCATGGGATTATTGAGGAGCTCGCATGACCAAACAAAACGCCTTTACTCGGGAAGACCTGCTGCGCTGCAGTCGCGGTGAGCTGTTCGGCCCAGGTAACGCGCAACTGCCCGCCCCGAACATGCTGATGGTGGATCGCATCACCCTGATCAGCGAAGAAGGCGGCAAGTACGGCAAAGGTGAATTGGTCGCCGAGCTGGATATCAACCCTGACCTGTGGTTCTTCGCGTGCCACTTCGAAGGCGATCCGGTGATGCCGGGCTGCCTGGGTCTGGACGCCATGTGGCAATTGGTCGGCTTCTTCCTGGGCTGGCAAGGCCTGCCGGGCCGCGGCCGTGCGCTGGGTTCGGGCGAAGTGAAATTCTTCGGCCAGGTCCTGCCGACCGCCAAGAAAGTCACCTACAACATTCATATCAAGCGCGTCCTCAAGGGCAAGCTGAACCTGGCCATCGCCGACGGTTCGGTGACTGTCGACGGTCGCGAAATCTACACCGCCGAAGGCCTTCGCGTCGGCGTGTTCACCTCCACTGACAACTTCTAAGGGTTATTCGCATGCGCCGCGTCGTTATCACTGGTCTGGGCATTGTTTCGTGCCTGGGCAATGACAAAGAGACCGTCTCCGCTAACCTGCGTGCAAGCCGCCCTGGCATCCGGTTCAACCCGGAATACGCCGAAATGGGTCTGCGTAGCCAGGTTTCCGGCTCCATCGACCTCAACCTTGAAGAGCTGATCGATCGCAAGATCTATCGCTTCGTCGGCCACGCAGCGGCTTACGCCTACCTGGCCATGAAAGACGCCATCGCTGACTCCGGTCTGACCGAAGAGCAGGTGTCCAACCCGCGTACCGGCCTGATCGCAGGTTCCGGCGGCGCGTCGACCCTGAACCAGATGGAAGCGCTGGACATCCTGCGCGAGAAAGGCGTCAAGCGCGTCGGCCCATACCGTGTAACGCGGACCATGAGCAGCACCGTTTCGGCTTGCCTGGCCACCCCGTTCAAGATCAAGGGCCTGAACTACTCCATCGCTTCTGCCTGCGCCACCAGTGCTCACTGCATCGGTACCGCCATGGAACAGATCCAGATGGGCAAGCAGGACATCGTGTTCGCCGGCGGCGGTGAAGAAGAGCACTGGAGCCAGTCGTTCCTGTTCGACGCGATGGGCGCCCTGTCCAGCAAGCGTAACGACACCCCTGAGCAAGCTTCCCGCGCCTACGACGCCGACCGTGACGGTTTCGTCATCGCTGGCGGTGGCGGCATGGTGGTGGTCGAGGAGCTGGAACACGCTCTGGCCCGTGGCGCGAAGATCTACGCGGAAATCGTTGGCTACGGCGCGACTTCCGACGGCTACGACATGGTGGCCCCGAGCGGCGAAGGCGCCATCCGCTGCATGCAGCAGGCGCTGTCCACCGTCGACACCCCGATCGACTACCTGAACACCCACGGCACTTCGACTCCGGTCGGCGACGTCGCGGAAATGAAAGGTGTGCGCGAAGTGTTCGGCGACAAGGCCCCGGCCATCAGCTCCACCAAGAGCCTGTCGGGTCACTCCCTGGGCGCCGCCGGCGTTCACGAAGCGATCTACTGCATGCTGATGATGGAAGGCAACTTCATCGCCGGTTCGGCCAACATCGACGAACTGGACCCTGAAGTGGCCGATCTGCCGGTGCTGACCAAGACCCGCGAGAACGCCACCATCAACACCGTGATGAGCAACAGCTTCGGCTTCGGTGGCACCAACGCCACCCTCGTGCTGAAGCGCTGGGAAGGCAAGTAATTCCCTCCTGCTGAGCCGCACATGAAAACGCCCCGACTGGTTCGGGGCGTTTTTTTTCGCCAGCCATAAACACAACCTCCTGTGGGAGCGGGCTTGCTCGCGAAAGCGGTGGGTCAGTCGACAAAAATGTTGAATGTTAAATCGCATTCGCGAGCAAGCCCGCTCCCACAGGGTCGGTGTATTGCTTGAAAATCGCCGTCAGGAACATGAAGCTTTTGTCATGAAGCTCAATGCCCTGCGACTGAATGTCGCGGTTTCCGCGGGCTCCAGCGCTGTTGCAGATTTCGCAAGAATACATTGCACGAATCGGGCGTTTACTTAGCCGGCTAACAAAATCTATAACAGAGTCCTGCACACGCCTTGCTGCAGATAACTTGAGATTTGGAGCTAGCAGATGACTGTAAAAGTAACTGAACGCGACGATTCACACATGTCCCATGAAGGCGTAGCCGCCGGCGTACGGATCTGGGATGTGCATCAACAAGACTTGCTGGTCGGCATGTTCCACAACGAGATCGACGCCCACAACTACAAGGCCGAACTGGAACTGCAGGAACAGCAGCGGGATCGGAAATCCGCCTGAAACAAAACCACAGCATTGAAAACGACAAACCCCGCCATGAGCGGGGTTTGTCGTTTTTGGGGATTTCAGGGCCGCTTCGCAGCCCGGCGAGACCCGATTACCACATCAGATCATCAGGGATCACGTAGGCCGCGTACGGATCGTCCTCGGCATTGACCTCTTCGACCTTCTCGTTGAGCTGGACGATGCGCTGTGGATCGCGCTCCTGAATCTTCAGGGCCGCCTCACGAGGAATCACTTCGTAGCCGCCGGCGTGGTGCACGATCGCCAGCGAGCCGCTGCTGAGCTTGTTGCGCATCAGCGTGTTGACCGAGATGCGCTTGACCTTCTTGTCGTCGACGAAGTTGTAGTAGTCCTCGGTCGTCAGCTTCGGCAGACGCGAGACCTCGATCAACTGCTTGACCTGCGCGGCGCGGGCCTTGGCTTCCGCCTTCTCCTGCTGCTGGCGGTTCAGCTCCTGGTCGCGCTTGACCTTCTCGGCCTGGGCTTCCTGGGCAGCACGCTGCTGGGAGTCGTCCAGTTCGATCTGGCCTTTGTGGGCCAGGCGCTGTTGTTTCTGTTTGTCTTTGCTGACCTGCTTGGCCTGCTTTTGGTTGACCAGTCCTGCCTTGAGCAACTGGTCGCGAAGGGAAAGGCTCATTGATGCTTACTCACTTGGGCAACGGCTCAGCCACAGCTGGGCGAATTCTTTTCCTGACGTTTGGCTTCGCCCCACAGGGCGTCCAACTCTTCGAGGGTGCAATCTTCCATGGGGCGGTGGGTATCGCGCAATGCCTGTTCGATAAAACGGAAACGTCGCTCGAACTTGGCGTTGGCGCCACGCAATGCGGTTTCCGGATCGACCTTCAGGTGCCGGGCCAGATTGACCACGGAAAACAGCAGGTCACCGATCTCGTCGGCCACCGCTTGCGGGTCATTTTCGGACATGGCTTCGAGTACTTCATCGAGCTCTTCACGGACCTTGTCCAGCACCGGCAAGGCATCCGGCCAGTCGAAACCGACCTGACCGGCGCGCTTCTGCAACTTGGCCGAGCGGGATAATGCCGGCAACGCAGCAGGCACATCGTCGAGCAGTGACAGTTGCTGCGGCTCGGTGGATTTCTCGGCGCGCTCCTCGGCCTTGATTTCCTCCCAGCGCTGCTTGACCTGCTCTTCGTTCAGACGCGGCACGTCCACCGGCGCATACAGATCGCCGGTGGGGAACACGTGCGGATGACGACGGATCAGTTTGCGGGTAATGCTGTCGACCACGCCGGCGAATTCGAACCGCCCCTCCTCCCGTGCCAGCTGGCTGTAATACACCACCTGAAACAGCAGATCGCCCAACTCCCCCTGCAAGTGATCGAAGTCGCCGCGCTCGATGGCGTCGGCGACTTCGTAGGCCTCTTCAAGGGTGTGTGGAACGATGGTCGCGTAAGTCTGCCTGATATCCCACGGGCAACCATACTGCGGGTCACGCAGACGGTTCATCAGGTGCAGCAGGTCGTCAAGGCTGTAGGTCGGTTTCATGGAGTCCGGTTACGCCGCGTTTCGATGATGTTCGGCAACTGGGAAATCCGCCCCAGCAACCGCCCCAGCGCGTCCAGACCCGGAATCTCGATGGTCAGGGACATCAGCGCGGTGTTGTCCTCCTTGTTCGAGCGGGTGTTGACCGCCAGCACGTTGATCCGCTCGTTGAGCAGCACCTGCGAGACGTCACGCAGCAGACCGGATCGGTCGTAGGCGCGGATGACGATGTCCACCGGATAGGTGAGCACCGGCACCGGGCCCCAGCTGACCTGGATGATCCGCTCCGGCTCGCGCCCGGCCAGTTGCAACACCGAGGCGCAGTCCTGGCGGTGAATGCTCACGCCACGGCCCTGGGTGATGTAACCGACGATCGCATCGCCCGGCAACGGCTGGCAGCAGCCGGCCATCTGGGTCATCAGGTTGCCGACGCCCTGGATCTGAATGTCGCCGCGCTTGCCCGGTTTGTAGCCGGTGGCCTTGCGCGGAATCAGCTCCAGCTGTTCGTTGCCGCGTTCCGGCTCGACCAGTTGTTGCGCCAGATTGACCAGCTGCGCCAGACGCAGGTCGCCGGCACCGAGGGCGGCGAACATGTCTTCGGCGGTTTTCATGTTGGCCTTGTCGGCCAGCTTGTCAAAATCCACCGCCGGCAGGCCGAGGCGATTGAGCTCGCGCTCGAGCAGGGTCTTGCCCGCCGCGACGTTCTGGTCGCGCGCCTGCAACTTGAACCAGTGCACGATCTTCGCCCGCGCCCGGGACGTGGTGACGTAGCCCAGGTTCGGGTTCAGCCAGTCGCGGCTCGGAGTGCCGTGCTTGCTGGTGATGATCTCGACCTGTTCACCGGTCTGCAGGCTGTAGTTGAGCGGAACGATGCGCCCGTTGATCTTCGCGCCACGGCAGTTGTGACCGATTTCAGTGTGTACGCGGTAGGCGAAGTCCAGCGGCGTCGCGCCCTTCGGCAAGTCGATGGCGTGACCGTCCGGGGTGAAGATGTAGACCCGGTCCGGCTCGATATCGACCCGCAGCTGTTCGGCCAGACCACCGATGTCGCCCAGCTCTTCGTGCCACTCGAGGACCTGACGCAGCCAGGAGATTTTCTCTTCGTAGTGATTGGAGCCGGACTTGACGTCGGTGCCCTTGTAGCGCCAGTGCGCGCAGACACCGAGTTCGGCCTCTTCGTGCATCGAATGGGTCCGTATCTGGACTTCCAGCACCTTGCCTTCCGGGCCGATTACCGCCGTGTGCAGCGAGCGGTAGCCGTTCTCTTTCGGGTTGGCGATGTAGTCGTCGAACTCTTTCGGGATGTGCCGCCACAGGGTGTGGACGATACCGAGCGCGGTGTAGCAGTCGCGCATTTCCGGCACCAGCACGCGCACCGCACGCACGTCGTAGATCTGGCTGAACTCCAGACCCTTGCGCTGCATTTTGCGCCAGATCGAATAGATGTGTTTGGCCCGGCCACTGATGTCGGCTTCGACGCCGGTGGCCTGCAGTTCGTCCTTGAGCTGGGTCATCACGTCGGCGATGAAACGCTCACGATCCAGCCGCCGCTCATGCAGCAGCTTGGCAATCTGTTTGTATTGATCGGGTTCCAGGTAACGGAAGGACAGGTCCTCCAGTTCCCATTTGATATGACCGATGCCGAGTCGATGCGCGAGCGGCGCATAGATATCGAACACTTCCCGGGCGACCCGGTTACGTTTTTCGTCGTCGGCGGTTTTCACCGCGCGGATCGCACAGGTGCGTTCGGCGAGTTTGATCAGCGCGACACGCACGTCGTCGACCATCGCCACCAGCATCTTGCGCAGGTTTTCCACCTGGCCCTGGGTGCCAAGCACCATCGACTGGCGCGGGCTGAGGCTGGCACTGATCGCCGCCATGCGCAGCACGCCGTCGATCAACTTGGCGACCACCGGGCCGAAGCGCTGGCTGACCGCTGCGAGTTCAATCTGGCCTTCGCGTACGCCGCGATACAGAACCGCGGCAACCAGCGAATCCTGATCGAGCTTGAGGTCGGCGAGGATCTCGGCGATCTCAAGGCCCGTGCTGAAACTGCCGCTGCCTTCGGACCAGAGATTCTTCGCGGCATTGGATTGCTGCTCGGCCTGGCGAGCGTACTCGCAGGCCTCTTTCAAGGCTTCGCGATCCAGTGCCAGATCGACACTGACCGCGTGATCGAGCCAAGCCTCGAGATTGATACTGCCGTCAGTGTTGATCGGCTGGTGTGCTCTCACCTGTACCATCTTGCTTTACCTTCCCTACGACGCAGATTCAATGCGTCAAATCACTGACCGTCAATGCCCGTTCGCGCTCGCGGGGCCAAGGCGAGCGCTACGGACGACCAGTCGGATCAGACGAGCCATCCTGGCTCGCTTCAAATAACGCCATGGCCTCGACATGTGCCGTCTGAGGAAACATATCGAGAATCCCGGCACGTTTTAACCGGTAGCCCTGCTTGATCAATTCGACCGTATCGCGCGCCAGAGTTGCAGGGTTGCACGACACGTACACCAACCGTTTGGCGCCCAAGGCCGCCAGCTTGCGCACCACCTCGAAAGCACCGTCGCGCGGTGGGTCCAAGAGTACCGCAGAAAAGCCGTTTCCGATCCACTGGGCATCGGTCAAAGGCTGGGATAAATCGGCCTGAAAAAACTTTGTGTTATGCAAATTGTTGCTAGCGGCATTGGCCGCCGCGCGATCGACCATGGTCTGCACGCCTTCGACCGCCACCACTTCACGCGCAGCTTTCGCCAGCGGCAGGGCGAAGTTGCCGAGGCCGCAAAACAGGTCGAGCACGCGCTCATCGCTCGTCGGTTTCAACCAGTCCAGCGCCTGGGCGACCATGGCCTCGTTGACCCCGGCATTGACCTGGATGAAATCCCCCGGCCGGTAAGCCAATTGCAGATCCCACTGTTCCAGGTGATAGCCAAGCGACTGTGCATCATCCACCGGCTGCGGTTCGCCTTCGCCATGCAGCCAGAGCTGCGCTTCATGGAACGCGCAGAAATCCTTGAGGATCGTCAGGTCGGCCTCGGACAGCGGCGCCATGTGACGCAGCAGTACGGCGAGTGACGAGCCACTGAACAATTCGACATGCCCCAGCGCCTGAGGTTTGCTCAAGCGTCGCAGCATCTCCGGCAAGCGGGTCATGATCGGCTGCAAGGGCTGTACCAGCACCGGGCATTCGCTGATCGCGACGATGTCCTGACTGCCGGCGGCACGGAAACCGACTTCAAGCTGTTTGGCCTTGCTGTCCCAGCGCACGGCGATCCGGGCGCGGCGACGGTAGCCGAATTCGGGACCGGTCAACGGCGCCGCCCACTCCTCGGGCTCGGCACCAGCGACTCGCGACCACTGCTCGGCGAGCATGCGCTGTTTCAGGGCAAGCTGTTCGTTGTGGGGCAAATGCTGGACGCTGCAACCGCCGCAACGGCCGGCATGCTGGCAAGGTGCGGGACGACGCAATTGACTGGCGCTGAACACGCGCTCGGTACGCGCCTCGACCACTTTGCCGTGGGCGCCGAGCACCCGCGCTTCGACCTCCTCACCCGCCAGAGCGCCGAGGACGAACCAGGTCTTGCCTTCAAAAAACGCGATGCCGCGACCGTCATTGGCCAGGCGCTCGATGCTCAGACGCTGCTTTTTGCCGGTCGGGATTTGCGCGGCCTTGCTGCCGCCGGTGGGCTGGAAGCGCAGGCCTCTCTCATGCTTGGCCATCAGTTGGGCGCGTCGAAAATGCCGGTCGACAGGTAACGGTCGCCACGGTCGCAGATGATCGCGACGATCACCGCGTTTTCAACTTCTCTGGACAGGCGCAGCATCGCTGCCACCGCACCGCCCGAGGACACGCCACAGAAGATGCCTTCTTCGCGGGCCAGACGCCGGGTGACGTCCTCGGCTTCGCTTTGCGCCATGTCGACGATGCGGTCAACGCGGTCGGCCTGGTAGATCTTCGGCAGGTATTCCTGCGGCCAGCGGCGGATGCCGGGAATGGCCGAGCCTTCCATCGGTTGCAGGCCGACGATCTGCACCTTGTCGTTCTGCTCCTTGAGGTAGCGCGACACGCCCATGATGGTGCCGGTGGTACCCATGGAGCTGACGAAATGGGTGATGGAGCCCTGGGTCTGACGCCAGATTTCCGGGCCGGTGGTGGTGTAGTGCGCTTCAGGATTGTCGCCGTTGGCGAACTGATCCAGCACCTTGCCACGGCCTTCGGCTTCCATCCGCTGGGCGAGATCGCGAGCGCCTTCCATGCCCTCTTCCTGGCTGACCAGAATCAGCTGCGCGCCGTAAGCGGTCATCGCCGCCTTACGCTCGGCGCTGGAGTTGTCCGGCATGATCAGGATCATCTTGTAACCCTTGATCGCGGCGGCCATCGCCAGGGCGATCCCGGTGTTGCCCGAGGTCGCTTCGATCAGCGTATCGCCTTCGTGGATCTGCCCGCGCAACTCGGCACGGGTGATCATCGACAGCGCCGGACGATCCTTGACCGAACCCGCCGGGTTGTTCCCTTCGAGCTTGAGCAAAAGGGTGTTGCTGGTGACACCGGGCAGGCGCTGCAAACGCACCAGCGGCGTGTTGCCGACGCAATCGGCGATGGTTGGGTACTGCAAGGTCATGGCGTTTTTTCGCAATCCGGACTGCGGGGGCGCCTATCATACCGGCAAACCTGCGCAGGCCATATCACGCAAAGTGTGGTGCTTATGGTTTCTTGGAATAAGCAATAAAAGTCGCGCCAGTGGTGCGACTTTTAAATAGTGTCAGCAGCGCTGACACTTTCTTGTGCAGCTCAAACGATCTGCGGGCGGCCCATGTCCACTGTGGCAGCTGGCTTGCCAGCGAAGACGTCGGGACTGACAGCACTGTCATCCGCCACCAACCGCAGATTCAGTCGCAATCCCGACGGGCCGTTCTCAGCCCACAGGGTTCCGCCCTGGCGTTGCACCGCGTTCCTCGCGATGCTCAGGCCCAGACCAAATCCACCGTCCCCCGGCCGCGAGCCGTCGAGTCGGATGAAGGGCGAGAAGATCCGCTCAAGGTCCGCTTCGGCCACGCCGCCGCCCTCGTCCTCCAGCCACAGGTGCCAGTAATCGCCATCCCGTCGACCGTCGAGCCGCACGATGCCGCCCGGTGGCGAATGTCGAATCGCATTACGCAGAATGTTTTCCAGTGCCTGGGCCAGGGTGTTGAGATTGCCGCGTACCCAGCATGAGGCTTCCACCCCGCACTGCAACTGCCCCATCGGACAGCAGCTTTCGTAGCAGGCGTTTTCCGTGAGCATTTCCCACAGTGCCTGAATCTGGATCGCTTCGTCCGGCAACGGCGCGCGTTCGGTGTCGAGCCAGGCCAGTTGCAGAGTGTCTTCCACCAGCCGCTGCATCACGTCGACTTCGCGACCGATACGTTCGCGCAGCGGTTGCAGCTGCTGCTCGCTTTCGCTGGCGACCCGCAACCGACTCAGGGGCGTGCGCAGTTCGTGGGACAGGTCGCGCAACAGTTGCTGTTGCAGGGCCACGGTGGATTGCAGGCGTTCGGACATCGAGTCGAAAGCACGGGCCAGTTCGCCAAGCTCATCGGGCCGCTGGGTGATGCCGCTCGACAACCGCACATTCAATTGATCGGCACGCCACGCATTGGCCTGCTCGCGCAGATTGTTCAGCGGCACCACGAGCAGGCGATACAGGCCGACGCACAGCAGCAAGGTGAACAGACCTGGAATCACCCCGTTGGTGATGACGCGCCAGAACACCCGGTATTTGCCCGGCAGAAATCGCTCGGGCAACTCGATCACCAGACTGCCGGCGGTCGGGTCTGTGGGAAATGGAACCCGCAGCCACGGCCGGCCCTTTTTGTGAATCGGCCAGTCAAGGCCGCGCAGGAAGGTCAGGCGTTGAAGCTCTTGAGCGTTCAACGGCTGGCTGCCCAGCGACTGCAGGTTGCCGCCGATCACGCCGACCCAGCCGGCTTCGCGCAACTCCATGCTCTGTAAAAAGCTATCGATGCCATCGCGCCCGCCCTGCTGCCACGCGCGCTCGGCCTCGGCGGCATAACGGCTCAACGTGCGACGGGCGTCGTCGGAGAGGAACTGGTTGCGCTGCTCCATGTACCGGCCCCAGGACCAGCTCAGCCAGATCATCAACAGACAGAACGCCACCAACAGGCAGGCGAGTTTCCAGAACAGCGAGTGCCGGCCCGGCAGGTCAGACACTTTCATCGATGGCACTCAGGACGTAACCCTTGCCCCACACCGTGCGCACTTCCCGCTCGGTGTAGCCGACTGACTTGAGTTTGCGGCGGATCTGGCTGATGTGCATGTCGAGGCTGCGGTCGTGGGCCGCATAGCCGCGTTGCAGAACGTGCTGATAAAGGAAGGCCTTGCTCAGCACTTCCTCGTCGTTGCGGTTGAGGGTTTCCAGCAGACGGTATTCGCTGCGGGTCAGGCCGGCCGGTTGATTACGGTAGAACACATCGCACTGCTCGTCGTCGAAACGCAGCCCGCTGGCCGGCATCACCGGGGCGGCGACAGCCGGGCGCCGGTCGAGCGCGACGCGCCGCAGGATCGCCTCGATGCGCACATGTAACTCGGCCATGCTGAAAGGTTTGGGCAGGTAGTCATCGGCGCCGAGGCGGAAACCGCTGATACGGTCGGCCTCGGCACCCAGCGCCGACATCAGCAGCACCGGGGTGGAATGGCTCTGACGCAGTTGAGTCAGGACATTCAATCCATCCAGCCCCGGCAACAGAATATCCATCAACACCACATCGAACGGCTGGCGCCGGGCAATGCTCAGGCCTTCGCTGCCGTTCTGGCACCAGGTCACCTGGAAGCCGCTGCGGCCCAGTTGTTCATGGACATAGGCACCGAGGACGGGATCGTCTTCGATGGAAAGAATGCGGGGTTGGCCAATAGAGACAGGAGTCATGACTATCTGCAAATAATTCTCAGTTGGGCGATTATTCAAGATTGCCCGGCGCCCGGCAACCCAAGCTTGACCTGTCGGACAGATGACCGGCCTGCGAGCGAACAATGACGACATCATTTTTCCCAAGATTGCCCGCAAGCAAATCGCTACACTGCGCCGATACCGCGTGCCGGACGCACGTGTGAGTCAACGATCAGCGGGATGCAGGAGAAAGGCGTGCTCAAGAAACTGGGAATCAAAGGTCGCGTATTGTTGCTGACCCTGTTGCCGACCAGCCTGATGGCACTGGTGCTGGGCGGGTACTTCACCTGGACGCAGCAATCCGACCTGCAAGCTCAACTGATGCAGCGCGGCGAAATGATCGCCGAGCAACTGGCTCCGCTGGTGGCACCGGCCATGGGCCACGGCGATGCCGAACTGCTCGAGCGCATCGCCACCCAGTCCCTCGAACAACCAGACGTGCGCGCCGTGACCTTCCTCGCGCCCGATCGCTCTCCCCTCGCCCACGCCGGCCCGACCATGCTCAACCAGGCGCCGAGCGGTGACAGCGCGCACCTGCTGCGACGCAGCGGCAACGATGCCACCCGCTATCTGCTGCCGGTCTTCGGCAAACACCGCAACCTCGCCGGCGAGCTGATCCCGCAAGAATCCGACCGCCTGCTCGGCTGGGTTGAACTGGAACTGTCGCACAACGGCATGTTGTTGCGCGGCTACCGAAGCCTGTTCGCCAGTCTGTTGCTGATCGGCGCGGGTCTGGCCGGCGCCGCGTTGCTGGCCTTGCGCATGGGCCGCACGATCAACCGCCCGCTGAGCCAGATCAAACAGGCCGTCGCCCAGCTCAAGGACGGTCATCTGGAAACCCGCCTGCCACCGCTGGGCAGTCAGGAACTGGATGAACTGGCGTCCGGCATCAACCGCATGGCCGGCACCCTGCAGAACGCCCGCGAAGAATTGCAGCACAGCGTCGATCAGGCCACCGAAGACGTGCGCCAGAACCTGGAAACCATCGAGATCCAGAACATCGAGCTGGACCTGGCCCGCAAGGAAGCGCTGGAAGCGAGCCGGATCAAATCCGAATTCCTCGCCAACATGAGCCACGAAATCCGCACGCCGCTCAACGGCATTCTCGGTTTCACCCACCTGTTGCAGAAAAGCGAGCTGACCCCGCGCCAGCTCGACTACCTGGGCACCATCGAAAAGTCCGCCGACAGCCTGCTGGGGATCATCAACGAGATCCTCGATTTCTCGAAGATCGAGGCCGGCAAACTGGTGCTCGACCATATTCCGTTCAACCTGCGCGACCTGTTGCAGGACACCCTGACCATCCTCGCCCCCGCCGCCCACGCCAAGCAGCTGGAACTGGTGAGTCTGGTGTACCGCGATACGCCGCTGTCGCTGGTCGGCGATCCACTGCGGCTTAAGCAGATCCTGACCAACCTTGTGAGTAACGCGATCAAGTTCACCCGCGAAGGCACCATCGTCGCCCGCGCCATGCTCGAAGAAGAAAACGACGACAGCGTGCAGTTGCGCATCAGCATTCAGGACACTGGCATCGGCCTGTCGAACCAGGATGTGCGCGCGTTGTTCCAGGCTTTCAGCCAGGCCGACAATTCGCTGTCGCGCCAACCCGGTGGCACCGGCCTGGGGCTGGTGATTTCCAAGCGCCTGATCGAACAGATGGGCGGCGAAATCGGCGTCGACAGCACCCCGGGTGAAGGTTCGGAATTCTGGATCAGCCTGAACCTGCCCAAGACCCGCGACGATGCCGAAGACCTGCCCGCCGCGCCGTTGCTCGGGCGCCGGGTGGCGGTGCTGGAGAACCATGAACTGGCGCGTCAGGCCCTGCAACATCAGTTGGAAGACTGCGGCCTCGATGTCACGCCGTTCAACACGTTGGAAAGCCTGACCAATGGCGTTACCGGCGCCCATCAGACCGATCAGGCCATCGATCTGGCGGTGCTCGGCATCACCAGTAACGACATGCCGCCGGAGCGCCTCAACCAGCACATCTGGGACCTTGAGCACCTCGGTTGCCGGGTGCTGGTGTTGTGCCCGACCACCGAGCTGACGCTCTATCACCTTTCAGTGCCCAACCCTCACAGTCAGTTGCAATCGAAACCGGCCTGCACCCGCAAACTGCGCCGGGCCTTGTCGGACATGGTCAACCCGCGCCAGCAGCGCAGCGAACCGGGCGAACCGTTGTCGAGCCGCGCGCCGAAAGTGCTGTGCGTCGACGACAACCCGGCCAACCTGTTGCTGGTGCAGACGCTGCTCGAAGACATGGGCGCCAAGGTGCTGGCCGTGGAAAGCGGTTATGCCGCGGTCAAGGCAGTGCAGAACGAAACCTTCGATCTGGTGCTGATGGACGTGCAGATGCCCGGCATGGACGGACGCCAGAGCACCGAAACGATTCGCCAGTGGGAAAGCGAGCGGCACTGCACGCCGCTGCCGATCGTCGCCCTCACCGCCCACGCCATGGCCAATGAAAAACGCGCGCTGCTGCAAAGCGGCATGGACGACTACCTGACCAAGCCGATCAGCGAGCGGCAACTGGCGCAGGTGGTGCTGAAGTGGACGGGCCTTGCGTTGCGCAATCAGGCGCCGGACCGGGGCGGCGAAAGCCTGCTGGGCAATCAGGAACTGCCGATTCTCGATCACGAAGAAGGTTTGCGCCTGGCTGCCGGCAAGGCGGACCTGGCGGCGGACATGCTGGCGATGCTGCTGGCTTCGCTTGAAGCCGACCGCGAAGCCATCCGCACCGCCCGCGACAGTCAGGATCAGAACAGCCTGCTCGAACGGGTGCACCGTCTGCATGGCGCCACGCGTTACTGCGGCGTGCCGCAATTGCGCGCCGCCTGCCAGCGCAGCGAAACCCTGCTCAAGCAGCAGGACCCCAAGGCCTCGACCGCGCTGGACGAGCTGGAACGGGCGATCAATCGTCTGGCGGCCCAGGCGAAGATCAGCGCCTGATCCACGGCAATGCCGGTCAACGCCGACGCGGCTACAGTTGTCGCGGGTGATTTGCGCCCGCGTCGATGCTCCAGGAGGATTTCATGCGCACGATCGTTTTCAGCAGCCAGACCTACGACCGCGACAGTTTCCTCGCCGCCGACTGCCCGGACGGGATCGAACTGCACTTCCAGCCGGCCCGGCTCAGCCTCGATACCGCAGCGCTGGCCGAACATCACGAGGTAGTCTGCGCCTTCATCAACGATGACCTCAGCGCGCCGGTGCTGGAACGTCTGGCGGCCGGCGGCACTCGCCTTATCGCCTTGCGTTCGGCCGGCTACAACCACGTGGATCTGACCGTCGCCAAACGTCTGGGGCTGGCCGTCGTGCGTGTACCAGCCTACTCGCCCCACGCGGTGGCCGAGCATGCGGTGGCGTTGATCCTCGCCCTCAACCGGCGCCTGCATCGCGCCTACAACCGCACCCGCGAAGGCGATTTCAGCCTGCACGGTCTTACCGGTTTCGATCTGGTGGGCAAGACGGTCGGCATCGTCGGCACCGGACAGATCGGCGCGACCTTCGCGAAAATCATGCACGGCTTTGGCTGCGAACTGCTGGCCTACGACCCTTATCCGAATCCCGCCGTCGAAGCGTTAGGCGCGCGCTACCTGAGCCTGCCGGATCTGCTGGCACAGTCGCGGATCATCAGCCTGCACTGCCCGCTCAACGAACAGAGCAGACACCTGATCAACCGCAATTCGCTGGCGCACATGCAACCGGGGGCGATGCTGATCAACACCGGGCGCGGCGGTCTGGTGGACACGCCAGCGCTGATCGACGCCCTGAAGGACAGCCAGCTCGGTTATCTGGGACTGGATGTGTATGAAGAGGAAGCGCAGCTGTTTTTCGAGGACCGTTCCGACCTGCCGCTACAGGACGACGTGCTGGCGCGGCTGCTGACGTTCCCCAATGTGATCGTCACCGCCCATCAGGCGTTCCTGACCCATGAGGCGCTGGGCGCGATTGCCGCGACCACCCTGCACAACATCGCGACCTGGGCGGCGGGTACGCCGCAGAACCAGGTCGAGGGCTGAACGATCGGGCTCAGACCGGAGGCGGCGTCGGGGTAATCGCCACGCACAGGATTAACAGCGCCAGCCAGCCGAACCCCAGTAAACGTTGCTTGAGGGAGTGCCCGTTGCGCAGCAGGAACCAGACAAACACCAGCGGCATCAGAAACGCCATGATCTTCAGCCAGCCTTCCACCGGGCGCGAGCCGTCCGGGTTCAGCACCGGCTCGACCGGCTGCGAACGACGGCGTCGCCCCGCAGCGGCCGGCATGATCTTCGGCCGCTCGGGCGCCGGCGGCGGAACGTAGGCCTCGGGCACTGCCTTGTTGCGCGGCAGGCTGCCAAAGGAAATTGTCGACGTGCCCGTCTGGGCGTGCGAAGCAGGCGCCTCTGCCAGCGGGGCCCCGCAATGAATGCACGCCGTGGCTTCGGAGCTGATGCTCCGCTTGCATTCATAACATTCGATCAGCGCCATGTTCCGTTCCTTGAAAATGAAGGCGGCAGTTTGCCACGACTGCGGTGTCGATTTGAACCGGATCGAAGGTCGCACGCGCGCATCATTCTGCAATCAAGCCCGTGCTAGCATGTCGCGCATATTTGGAGGACCCATGGTCGAACACGATTTCCGCTACACCCTGATGAACCCGCAACACACCCTCACCGAATGCCGCGCCCTGGTTCCGGGCCGTTATCAGGTCACCGGCAACGGTGGCTCGATCCGCATCGGCGACGTGCTGGTCGTAACCCTCAAAGGCAGCAAGGACTTGTCCATGCGCCTGACCGTCGACACCGTCCGCCACCTGATCAACCCGCCGGGTCAATGGACTGCCATGACCACCGGCCCGGTGTTTGGTGAGCTGGCGATCCACACCTGGCAGGTCAATTGCGACAGCTGCGCCAGGGAGCTGAGCTTCGAATTCGCCGTGGACGCCAAATTGGGCAAGCCTGCGGAAAAACCGGCCGCCACCGCACGCATCGCCGAGCTCGGCTGGAAAACCGTTGGCGACAAGCACCTGTGCCCGAAATGCCAGGAGCCGGCGTGATGAAACACCTGGCCCTGACCGCTGTTGTCGGCGCCGGCCTGATGGGTTGCGCCGCGGAGCCTGTGCAACTGCAACAGAACCGCAGCTACATTCTGGAGTGGATCGGCGAGCGACCGCTGATGGACTACAGCCACCTGACCGTGACCCTTGGCGATGATGGCCGGGCGTATGGCAATGGCGGCTGCAACCACTGGTTCGCGCCGTACACTCTGGAAGGCGACAAGCTGAGCTTCGGCAAGATCGGCAAGACCCGCAAACTCTGCGCACCGGCGCTGATGGAGCAGGAGCAACGCTTCCTCCAGGCCCTGGAGCATGTTGAGCGCTGGGACATCTCGCCGATCGAGCAGATGCGCTTCTGGCCGGCTGAAGGCAAGCCATTGCGCTGGTGGCTGGAAGAAGGCTGATCCTTCGAGTCGTTCCCACGCACAGCGCGTGATCGTTCCCACGCTCTGCGTGGTAACGCCGCCCCGGACGCTCCGCGTCCGCTGTGACGCAGAGCGTCACGGGATGCATTCCCACGCGGAGCGTGGGAACGATCAGCGACGATCAGCCAAGGCGAATCAGTTGGTCGCCTGCAACGCCTCAAGCTTCGCCATCACCCCCGCCGCTGTCTGCTCGCCCAGCAACTGTTCCCGCACCTTGCCCTTGTTGTCGATGATGTAGGTCACCGGCAAGGCCTCACTGCGCGGCAGCTCGAACAGTTCCGACGGATCCTGCGCCAGCACCGTGAATTTGATGCCCAGTTTTTCGCTGGCGCTCTTCAGCTCTTCACCCTGCACATTGTCGAAATTGACCCCGAACACGCCGATCTTCTTGCCCTTGAGCTCTTCGGCCAAATGATTGAGTTCCGGGATTTCCGTGCGGCATGGGCCGCACCATTCGGCCCAGTAGTTGAGCACGACCCATTGTTTGTCGAGGCGTTCGGACGCCACTTTCTGCCCGTTCTGGTCGATGCCGTAGTCGTTACCGCAGCCCCCCAGCATCAACGCCCCGATGATCGTCAATGCCGCTGCCAGTGCCCGTGTCATGTCGTGTTCCTTGTGAAAAATTGAATGCGCCTGCGACCCATCGCCTCCCAAGGTTCTGGATTGCGCGCTGCACAGTTAGAATAGCCGCCACTCTACGCAAGAAGCGACCCGCCCATGACCGATCTGACGCTTTATCACAACCCGCGCTGCTCGAAATCCCGCGGTGCGCTCGAACTCCTCGAAGCCCGTGGCCTGACGCCAAACGTGGTGCGCTACCTCGAAACGCCGCTGGACGCCGCGCAGATCAAGGCTTTGCTCGGCAAGCTCGGAATCAGCGCACGGCAACTGCTGCGCACCGGCGAAGACGAATACAAGACCTTGAACCTGGCCGATGCCAGTCTCACCGAGCAGCAATTGATCGAAGCCATCGCGGCACATCCGAAGCTGATGGAGCGACCGATTCTCGAAGCCGGCGACAAAGCCATTATCGGCCGTCCACCGGAGCAGATCCTGGAGCTGCTGCCGTGAGTGCGCCGTACATTCTGGTTCTGTATTACAGCCGCAGCGGCTCGACCAACGAGATGGCCCGGCAGATCGCCCGTGGCGTCGAGCAGGCCGGTCTCGAAGCACGCCTGCGCA
Source organism: Pseudomonas sp. B40(2017) (assembly GCF_002112855.1). Taxonomy (NCBI): domain Bacteria; kingdom Pseudomonadati; phylum Pseudomonadota; class Gammaproteobacteria; order Pseudomonadales; family Pseudomonadaceae; genus Pseudomonas; species Pseudomonas sp. B40(2017). The sequence continues at coordinate 377,607 of NZ_NEIT01000004.1, read as the reverse complement.
CCGTGCCGGCGATCTCCACCGAGTGTGAAGCCGTGGCACCGGACATTCCGGATGAAGGCGCGCTGTACGCCACTCTGGATGACCTGAAGAACTGCACCGGTCTTGCCCTCGGCAGCCCGACTCGTTTCGGCAACATGGCCGCGCCGCTCAAGTACTTCCTCGATGGCACCAGCAACCTGTGGCTGACCGGCGCGCTGGTCGGCAAGCCGGCCGGGGTGTTCACCTCCACCGCCAGCCTGCACGGTGGTCAGGAAACCACCCTGCTGTCGATGATGCTGCCGCTGCTGCACCACGGCATGCTGATCACCGGCCTGCCTTACAGCGAATCGGCGCTGCTGGAAACCCAGGGCGGCGGCACGCCTTACGGCGCCAGCCATCACGCTGGGGCCGACGGTAAAAGTGGTCTCGATCCGCACGAAGTGGCGCTGTGCCGCGCCCTCGGTGCACGTCTGGCCAAGACCGCCCAGAAACTGGGGAACTGAGATGGCCAGAAAGCCGAAAGTCCTGCCCGCCGTCGAGTGGCTGGAGCCACGGGTGCGGGCGATGCGGGTGATCAGTCTGCTGTGCTTTTTCGGCCTGGCCGGACTGCTCGCCGCGTATTACCTGGTGTTCGCCGACCTGCACGGCGCGCGGCCGTGGGTGATTCTGCTGATCGAGCTGATCCCGTGGATCGTGCTCGCACCGGGCATGATCATGGGCAGCGCACGCGGGCATTCGTGGATGTGCTTTGTGGTGAACCTGTATTTCATCAAGGGCGCGCTGGCCGCATACGACCCGAGCCGGCAGCTGTTTGGCGTGCTGGAGATGATCGCCAGTCTGGCGGTGTTCTGCTCGGCGTTGCTGTATGTGCGCTGGCGGTATCAGCTGAACCGCAAACTGGCGGGCGAAGGCGAAGTCTCCGTCGCCTGACAGACCGCTATCGCTGGCAAGCCAGCTCCCACAGGTTTCGGGATCATTCCCACACAGAGCGTGGGAACGATCACTCTGAGCTCAATGGTTGACGGTGTAAGCCAGCATCATCGAGATCTGGCTCATCGGCCGTCCGCCACTCTCTTCATGCCACTGGTTGAACGCGTTCTGCACCGTCGCCAGATCCCGCAGGCTGGTGGGTGCCTTGTCGACGATCTTCTGTGCATTCAACGCCGCGACCACGTCGTAGCTCGGCACAAAGGTGTCCTTGCCAACCATCCGCAAAAACCGAGGCGCCGACAGCCCGCCCAATTGATGGCCGTGCTTTTTCAGGTAGGTCCACAAACCGACGATGTCGGTCACCGGCCAGTCGGCCAGCAACGCACCGAAACTGCCCTTCTCTTTCTCGACGTCCAGAATGAACTGCGCATTGCGCGGCACGCTTTTCAGCTTGCCCAGGTGACGGATGATCCGCGCATCCTGCATCAGCCGCTCAAGGTGTTCGGCACTCATCAGCACGACCTTTTCCGGGTCGAACTTGAAGAACACTTCTTCGAAGGCCGGCCACTTGGCGTCCACCAGGCTGTGCTTGAGCCCGGCACGAAACACCCGCAGGGCCATGGTCGAGAGATAACGGTCGTCGCTGATCTTGCGCAGTTGCGCCGGGGTCTTGGGAACGGGCAGATGGGCTTCCAGTTCAGCCGCCGAACCGAAGCGGTTCAGACAGTATTCGTGCAGCCACTTGTAGTCGCGCATGCCCTCTCCTTTTGAATGAAACGAAAAACCAATGTGGGAGCCAGCCTGCTGGCGATAGCGCAGTGTCAGTCACCCATGTCGGGGCTGGCACACCGCAATCGCCAGCAGGCTGGCTCCCACAATGGGTACGGCTTACAGGTTTACGACGTTGACGAAACGCGAAGCGGCGGTCTCGTCGATCTTCAGGCTGGTGAAGTCAAACAGGTTACGGTCGGCCAGTTGCGACGGAATCACGTTCTGCAGGCTGCGGAAAATGCTCTCGGTACGGCCCGGTGTCTTGCGTTCCCAGTCCAACAGCATTTCCTTGACCACCTGACGCTGCAGGTTTTCCTGGGAGCCGCAAAGGTTGCACGGGATGATCGGGAATTGCTTGAAGTCCGAGTAGGCCTGGATGTCTTTCTCGTTGCAGTAGGCCAGCGGACGGATCACCACGTTGCGACCATCGTCGGCGCGCAGTTTCGGCGGCATGGCTTTGAGGCTGCCGTTGAAGAACATGTTGAGGAAGAACGTCTCGACGATGTCGTCGCGATGATGACCGAGGGCCATTTTGGTCGCGCCGATTTCGTCGGCGAAGGTGTACAGCGTGCCGCGACGCAGGCGCGAGCACAGCGAGCAGGTGGTCTTGCCTTCCGGGATCAGTTCCTTGACCACCGAGTACGTGTCCTTCTCGACGATGTGGTACTCGATGCCCAGCTCTTTCAGGTAGGCCGGCAGCACGTGTTCGGGGAAACCCGGCTGCTTCTGGTCCATGTTCACGGCGACAATCTCGAACTTGATCGGTGCAACCTTCTGCAGGTGCATCAGCACGTCGAGCATGGTGTAGCTGTCCTTGCCCCCGGACAGGCAGACCATGACCTTGTCGCCGTCTTCGATCATGTTGAAGTCGGTGACGGCTTCGCCCGCCAGGCGGCGCAGGCGCTTTTGCAGTTTGTTCTGGTTGACCGTAAGAGTGCCCATGACGCGAAATCCGTGAGGTGTGACGAAAGGCGGGCATTTTACGCAAAAACACTTGGCTTGTGGCCACAGGTTGTCGCCCCCTCGAATGCCTGCTTACACAGACCCCGACGCGATTACCCCGAGGTTTTACAGCGCGATTTGCTCTAAGCCCCTATCACCTGTGCGGTTAAGACCTTTCTATACTGCGACATAAGGTCGCACACAATCTGAAGACCTGTATTTGCTCGGCCGCATTGGCCCGTAGGCGCTCCGCTGGGGGGCGATGGCAATAACGAGAGGAGTGACTGGCATGATCCATCACGTAGTGGGACTTTTTACCCACCCCGATCAGGAATGGAAGGAAATCCGTGGCGACCAGGAAGAAAGCATCAGCCACATGTACCTGACGCACACGCTGATCCTGGCGGCGATCCCCGCTGTTTCGGCATTTATCGGCACCACCCAGGTCGGCTGGGTGATCGGCAACCGCGCACCGGTGATGCTCACCGTCGAAAGCGCGTTGTGGATGACGATCATGTCTTATCTGGCAATGCTCGGCGGGGTCGCGGTCATGGGTGCCTTCGTGCACTGGATGGCCCGCACCTATGACGCCAACCCGAGCCTGGCCCGTTGCGTGGCATTTGCCACCTACACCGCGACACCGCTGTTCGTCGGCGGACTGGCGGCGCTCTACCCGCACATGTGGCTGGGGATGATCGTCGGCACGGCGGCCATCTGCTACACGGTGTACCTGTTGTATGTGGGGCTGCCGACCTTCATGAATATTCCGTCCGACGAGGGTTTCCTGTTTTCCAGCTCGGTACTGGCGGTGGGTCTGGTGGTGCTGGTGGCCATCATGGCGTTTACCGTGATCGTCTGGGGACTGGGCGTGGGGCCCGTCTACACCAATTAGCAATCGGTTCATCCCGAGAAAAACAAGATCCGCCAACACAGGCCGCCGCAAGGCGGCCTTCTCGTGCCGGTTGAAAAAGAGCGACGACCATTCGGCAGTTCGACGATTCGCAACGCCCCGGGGTTGCGGCATACTCGACGCCTCTGGAGATCCATCAAGCATGCCCGAGCAACTCAATACCCGCGTCGAAGACTGTTTCCAACTCGCTGAATCCTTTTTCAAACGTCCCTTCAAACGCCCCGTGGTGAGCCTCAAGCTGCGCGGGCAAAAAGCCGGGGTCGCGCATCTGCACGAGAACCTGCTGCGCTTCAATCCGCAGCTGTACCGGGAAAACACCGAGCACTTCCTCAAGCAGACCGTGGCCCACGAAGTCGCGCACCTGATCGCCCATCAACTGTTCGGCGATCGCATCCAGCCCCACGGCGAGGAGTGGCAACTGATCATGCGCGGCGTCTACGAATTGCCACCGGATCGCTGTCACACCTATGAAGTCAAACGCCGCAGCGTGACCCGCTACATCTATAAATGCCCGTGTGCGGACAGCGATTTTCCGTTTTCGGCGCAGCGTCACAGCCTGGTCCGGCAAGGTCGGCGCTATTTGTGCCGGCGCTGTCGCAATACGCTGGTGTTCAGTGGCGAGATGCGGGTCGAATAACCTGGATTTTGTGTTGTCTGGTCGGGCCTCTTCGCGGGCAAGCCCGCTCCCACAGTGTCCGGTGTGTTCACAGCCTCTGTGTACGACACGTAACCTGTGGGAGCGGGCTTGGTCCGGGCGGCGATCCGACGAAGAGGCCGCAACAGGTACTAGAGAACTACCTTTGCCCGCCGCAGTTCGGCAATCCGCTCAGGGCTCAACCCCAACTCCGCCAACACCTGATCCGTATGCTGCCCCAGCGCCGCCCCGACATGTCGCGGCGCCGGCAATGCCTCGGAGAACTTCAGCGGACAGGCGATCTGCGCCTGCGCCGAGCCATCGCCACGGGGCACCTGCGTCACCAGTTCCCGCGCCTGCAATTGAGGATGCCGCACCGCCTCGCCCAGATTCAGCACCGGTTCGACACAGGCATCGATTCCGGCGAACAGCTCGCACAGTTCGGCAAAGTCATGCTTCTCGAACTCGACCTTCAAGGCGTCCTTGAGCGCCCGTTGCTGTTCGGGTTTGAGTGACAGGCCCTGCGCCGCCAGTTCCGGCCGGCCCAGCGCCGCACACAGTTGCTGCATGAAGGCCGGTTCCAGACTGCCCACCGACATCCAGCGCCCGTCGCGAGAGCGGTAGTAATCGTAGAAACTGCCGCCATTGAGCATCTGCTCTTCCCAGCCCGGCTCTTCGCCGCAGGCCAGATACCCGGCTCCGGCCATGGCATTCAGGCTGAACGCGCAGTCGGTCATGCTCACGTCAAGATGGGTGCCCTGCCCGGTTTGCTGACGGGAAATCACCGCCGCCAGCAGACCGATCACCCCGTGCAGCGAGCCGCCCGCGACATCCGCCACCTGCATGCCCAGCGGCAACGGCCCGCTGTCGGCGCGCCCGGTGTAACTGGAGAGCCCGGCCAGTGCCAGATAGTTGATGTCGTGGCCGGCGCGATCCTTGTACGGCCCGGTCTGGCCGTAACCGGAGATCGACACATAAATCAGCTTCGGATTGATCGCCTTCAGCGCCTCGTAACCCAGCCCCAGCCGCTCCATCACTCCGGGGCGAAACTGCTCCAGCACGATGTCGTAATCCGCCAGCAACTGCTTGACCAGCGCCAGCGCCTCGGGCCGCTTGAGGTCCAGCGCCAGGCTGCGCTTGTTGCGGTTGAGATACGCGTGACTGGCCGAGACGCCGTGATCGTGAGGCGGCAACACCCGCACCAGGTCGAGGCGGGTCGGCGATTCGATGCGCAGTACCTCGGCGCCCATGTCCGCTAGCAGCAGCGAGGCGAACGGCCCCGGCAGCAGGGTCGAGAAATCCAGAATCTTCAGTGAGGCCAGCGGTGCAGACATGGGCATTCTCCATCAACGATGCATGCAGCCTAGGCAGCCATCGGCGATGGGGCAATTACCGGATCCATCAGTTGCGCTGACCGTTGCGCTCAAACAGCAGACAAGAAAAAACCCGCCGAAGCGGGTTTTTCCATTCGAGCGATGCTTACTTCACATTGCTCGGGGTCGGGCCTTCGGCCACGCCCAGGTCGTCTTCTTGACGCTCGTCAGAGATACCGCGACCGCCCGAGGCCAGCTCGGATTGCAGCACGTCGGTGTCCAGCTCCTTGACCCACTTGGCCACGACGATAGTCGCTACGGCGTTGCCGACCAGGTTGGTCAGGGCGCGGGCTTCGGACATGAAGCGGTCGATACCGAGGATCAGCGCCAGACCGGCCACCGGCAGGTGACCTACGGCCGACAGGGTGGCCGCCAGTACGATGAAGCCCGAACCGGTCACACCGGCTGCGCCTTTGGAGGACAGCAGCAGCACCAGCAGCAGGGTGATCTGATGGGTGATGTCCATGTGGGTGTCGGTCGCCTGAGCGATGAACACGGCCGCCATGGTCAGGTAGATCGAGGTACCGTCGAGGTTGAACGAGTAGCCGGTCGGGATGACCAGACCTACCACCGATTTCTTCGCGCCCAGACGTTCCATCTTGATCAGCATGCGTGGCAGTGCCGATTCCGACGAGGACGTACCCAGTACGATCAACAGCTCTTCACGGATGTAGCGCACCAGTTTGAACACGCTGAAACCGTGAGCCCGGCAGATCGCACCCAGCACCAGCACGACGAACAGTACGCAGGTGATGTAGAAGCAGATCATCAGCTGACCCAGCTGCACCAGCGAGCCGACACCGTAGGCACCGATGGTGAACGCCATGGCGCCCAGCGCACCGAGTGGCGCCAGTTTCATGATCATGTTGATGATGTTGAACATCACGTGGGCGAAGCGATCGATCATGTCCAGCAGCGGACGACCGTATGAACCCAGGCGATGCAGCGCATAGCCAAAGATCACCGAGAACATCAACACTTGCAGGATGTCACCGGTGGCGAATGCGCCGACGATGGTGTTCGGGATCACGTTGAGGAGGAAGCCAACGATGCTCTGGTCTTTACTGGCCGTCACATAAGTGGCGATTTTCGAGGCGTCCAGGGTGGTGACGTCGATGTGCATGCCGGCGCCCGGCTGCACAACGTTGACCACGACCAGACCGATCAGCAGGGCAATGGTGGAAACGATTTCGAAGTACAGCAGCGCGTAGCCGCCGGTCTTGCCCACGGATTTCATGTTCTGCATGCCGGCGATGCCGCTGACAACGGTACAGAAGATGATCGGCGCAATGACCATTTTGATCAGTTTGATGAACCCGTCACCCAGTGGCTTGAGCGCCACACCGGTCTGTGGGTAGAAGTGACCGAGCAGGATGCCGATGGCGATGGCAACGATCACCTGGAAATACAGGGATTTGTACAGTGGCTGACGAGTCGTCATTGCAAAGTTCCTCAAGAGTCCCGCGTGGCAACATCCATCTGTTGAACGCGACACCTGAATTGCGAACCCTCCTGCACTGGAGGGATTTGTTGTGTCGAACGGCGCTTTTCCGGACCGGCTCGGCGCACGCTTCTGTCGCTCTTATCGCAAACGTCGTGCCACTTTGGTGCAAATCGCTGCAAGCCTTTTGATATCAGGGGATTCGAGTTTTTCTGTGTCACCATTCGGTGACTCAAGTGTGGCGGATTTCCGCCAACTCGCCCGACCTCGTCCTACAATTTGGCGGAAATCCGCCTTGTTACCGATCAAAGGCAGCCGCTACCATCGGTCGCCAGAGGAAGGATCTGCCGCTCATGCGCGAACGTACCATCGCCAGTCACTTTGCCCGCGCCGCCCTCGGTGGCGCGCGGCGCTCGGGTTACGACTATTCGGACCTGCTGCAGCAACTGGGCATCAGCCCCGAACTGCTCGACGAGCCGCGCGCGCGGATCGCCCCGGAACAATTCACCCAGTTGATCCAGAACCTGTGGCTGGCCCTGGACGACGAATACCTGGGTTTCGGCAACGCGCCGAGCAAACCCGGCAGCTTCGCCATGATGTGCCACGCGATCATTCATTGCCGCAGCCTGGAAAAGGCTCTGCAACGCGGCTTATTGTTTTATAGCCTATTCCCCGAAGCCCCGCGCCTGACCCTGACCCATGAAGACGAATGGGTGCGCCTGAGCCTCGACGATGCGCAATTGTGGGACCCGGATCACTTTCTCAGCGAGAGCCTGCTGGTGATCTGGCATCGCCTCGGCAGCTGGCTGATCGGCCAGCGGATTCGTCTTGAACAGGCGAGCTTCAGCTACCCGAAACCGGCGCACGGGGCGGAATACGATTTGCTGTTTTCCTGCCCGCTGGAATTTTCGGCAACGCAAAGCAGCCTGGTATTTCACAGCCGCTATCTGCACATGCCGCTGTTGCAGGACGAACGCACCCTCAAGCATTTCCTCGAACGCTCCCCCGCCGACCTGCTGTCCCGCCCGGACGACGGCAACAGCCTGAGCAGCCGGCTGCGCCGCTTGCTCAGCCACGACAGCGCACGCTGGCCGGACCTCGAAGCCGTGGCCGCGCACCTGCACATCAGCCCGCAAACCCTGCGCCGGCATCTGCGCGAGGAAGGCACCAGTTTTCAGGAATTGAAGGATCATCTGCGCCGGGACATCGCGATTTATCACCTGGGGCGGGCGGATCTGTCGTTGCAACAGATCGCCGAACAGCTCGGGTTCTCCGAGCCGTCGGCGTTTCACCGGGCGTTCAAGAAGTGGACGGGGCTGACGCCGGGTGCTTATCGAGCGCAGGAGCAGTAGGCCGTCACACCGCCGGAAAATGAATCCTGAACGCCGCCCCACCCATCGGCGAATCCCCCAGAGTCAGCTTGGCGCTGTAGCTCTCGATGATGTCCTTGACCACTGCCAGCCCGATCCCCTGCCCCGGATGCTGGCGATCCAGGCGTTCGCCGCGTTCGAGTATCCGTGCGCGCTGATCCGGTGGTACGCCGGGGCCGTCGTCTTCGATGCACAGTTCGATTCCGGAATGGCTTTCGCGCACGCTGATGCGCACTTCGCTCAAACACAGGCGATAGGCGTTTTCCAGCAGGTTGCCCATCATCTCCAGCAAGGCGCCCTGCTCGATCGGCACGTAACAGTGCTCCGGCAGATCGAAGGCGACGCGCACGTGTTTGTCGCGGTAGACCTTGTCGAGGGTGTCGCACAGGCTTTGCAGCACCGGCCGCAGGCGCACCTGATGGCGTACCAGACCGCTTTTGCGCAGGCTGGCGCGTTGCAACTGGTAGCCGATCTGCTGGCTCATGCGTTCGATCTGGGTTTGCAGCACCCACGCCTGATCGCGGTCTTCGGGACGCTGGGCCATGTCTTCGCTGACGCCTTGCAATACCGCCAGCGGGGTTTTCAGGCTGTGGGCCAGGTCGTCGAGGGAGTCGCGGTAACGGCTGCGCTGCTGGCGTTCGCTGTGCAACAGGCGGTTGAGGGAGCCGGTCAGGCGCAGCAGTTCTCGCGGGTGTTGTTCACTGAGGCTTTCGAGGGTTCCGCCTTCGATTTCGTCAAGTTCCTGACTGAGCCGGCGCAAGGCTTTCAGACCCCAGGTCAGGCCGATCCACAGCAGCGCCAGCAGCACCAGCAGCGCCGCGCCAAAACCGAGGTAGAGATTTTCCCGCAGGCCTTCGAGGGTGGTTTCGTATTCGCGCACCGGTTGCAGGGCCACGATACTGAAGGCCGCGCTTTTGCCGCCGAGCAGTTTGACTTCGACGTCGTAGACGAAGAATTCCTGACCGTTGGCCTCGCGGATCCGTGCGAACTCGTTGCCGAGGCCATCGTAGCGCGGCGTGTAGTTGATCTTCTCTTCCTGGGTGCCCTTCGAGCGCCAGACCAGATGCCCTTCGCGGTCATAGATGTAGCCGAGCAGGCGATTGTCCGTGAGGTTGAAGCGCTCGTCGGGCAACTGTGCCGGCATCATCAGGTGGTTGTTTTCAACCCGCGCGGCGGAGATCAGCGTGGTGACGTCGGACGCCAGTCGCTGCTCGATCGAGTCCTGCAGCGCCAGGCTGAACGCGCCCTGCATCGCCGGGAGCAACGCGAGCATGAACAGCACCGCCAGGGTGGTGGCGGCGAGCATCAGCCGGACGCGAAGGGAACGGATCAAGTGCAGCGCTCATTGAACAGGTAGCCGAGGCCACGCACGGTGTCGATTGGCTTGAACCCGGCCGGGCCTTCGAGCTTGCGGCGCAGACGGCCGACCAGCACTTCAATCACGTTCGGATCGCGCTCGTCGTCATCCGGGTACAACTGCTCCATCAGCCGATCCTTGGGCACCACTTGCTGATGATGGCGCATGAGGTATTCGAGGATCCGGTATTCGTAGGCGGTCAGCGCCAGCGGTTGCTCGTCGAGGGTCGCCTGTTTGCGATTGAGGTCCAGCAACAGCGGGCCGGCGACGATGGTCGACTGGGTGAAACCGCTGGAGCGGCGCAGCAACGCATTGAGCCGCGCTTCAAGCTCTTCGAACTGGAACGGCTTGACCACGTAATCGTCAGCGCCGGCGGCCAGGCCTTCGACCTTGTCCTGCCAGTTGCCGCGCGCGGTGAGAATCAGGATCGGAAAGGTCTTGCCGCCCGAGCGCAACTGGCGGATCAGGTCGAGCCCACCCATGCCCGGCAGGCCGAGGTCGATCACTGCCAGGTCAAAGTTGAATTGCCCGGTCTGGTACAACGCCTCTTCGGCGTTGGCCACGGACTCGACCACGTGACCGCTCTCCGTCAGGCGGGTTTGCAGGTGATGGCGCAACAGCGCTTCATCTTCGACGACCAACAGTTTCATAACCTTCTCCCGGGTAAAACGAAATCTCCAGACAACCAATTGTGGGAGCTAGCCTGCTAGCGATTGCGATTTGACAGCCGACCATGATGTCGACTGTCAGGACGCTATCGCTAGCAGGCTAGCTCCCACAGGGGCCAGGGCAAGCCGCGCTTTAGAAAGCGTAGTTGGCCGACAGGTAAGTCTGGGCGCTGCTGGTCAAGTCCAGCGAGCCTTGCTTGCTGCCGCCGCTCTCTTTCATCTCGGTGCTGGCGTTGCTGCGCAGGTAACGGTAACCGAGTTCGACCGAGGTGTTCTGCGAGACTTGCTGCAGCACACCGAACTGACCGCCGACGGCGTAACCGATGTCGCTGTCACGGCTGTAGCCTGGCGAATCCTGGGTCAGCTTGGTCAGACCCGCCGTGGCACCGCCGAACAGCTTGGTGCTGCCGCCCACCGGGTAGAACAGATCGTAGCTGCCCAGCAGGTTTTCCTGGCGCAGTTTAATGCCATTGTGCGAGCCCGACACGTTGTCGTAGGTGGCGTAGTAGCGACCCTGGCTGTTTTGCTGACCCAGACGCAGGCCGTAGGTGTTGTTGCCGTCGATGGCCGCGGTGGCGTCCGGGTGGCCGAGGTTGTCGTTCAGGGCGTTGGATTTCTTGATCTTGTCGCTGGTCTGGCCAAAGGTCAGGCCGGCGAAGTTGCTGGTGGTGTCGGCGTGGGCCGCGATACTGGCGCTCATTACGGTAAAAGCCAGCAGCAGTTTATTTAAACGAGTCATGGAGTTTCCTCTTTCACAGTGCTGTTTGGGTATGGCGCAAGGTTACTGAGCCTCCCCTGTACCGCCCCTGAACGCTCTCTGAACCTCGCCTGAATGAAATGAACTAGGCTGTTTTGACCCCTTATTGTCCGGAGACCCGATCATGCGCCTGCTATTGACCCTCGCCCTTCTCGCCTTAAGCAGCCTCAGCCAGGCTGCGATCAAGACCGAGGAAATCCCCTATCAGAGCGCCGACGGCACGAAGCTGATCGGTTACTACGCCTACGACGACGCGATCAAGGGCCCGCGCCCCGGCGTGGTGGTGGTGCATGAATGGTGGGGCCTGAACGACTACGCCAAGCGCCGCGCCCGGGACCTCGCCGGGCTTGGCTACAGCGCGCTGGCCATCGACATGTACGGTGAAGGCAAGAACACCGAGCACCCGAAAGACGCGATGGCGTTCATGCAAGCCGCCACGCAAAACGCCGATGCGGCCAGCAAGCGCTTTCAGGCCGGGCTGGATCTGTTGAAGAAACAGCCGCAGACCGACAAGGATAAAATCGCCGCCATCGGTTACTGCTTCGGCGGTGGCGTGGTGCTGAATGCGGCGCGTCAGGGTGTGCCGCTGGCCGGCGTGGTGAGTTTCCACGGCGCGCTGGCCACCAAGACCCCGGCTGCGCCTGGCACTGTGAAGGCGAAAATCCTCGTCGAACATGGCGCGTTGGACAGTATGGTCACCCCGGACAACGTCACGGCGTTCAAGTCGGAAATGGACAAGGCCGGCGCCGACTATCAATTCGTCAGCCTCGACGGCGCCAAGCACGGTTTCAGCAATCCCGACGCGGATCGCCTGAGCCACGGCGATCACGGTGGCCCGGATATCGGCTACAACAAGGCTGCAGATGAAAAATCCTGGGCGGACATGCAGGCGTTTTTCAAGAAGATCTTTGGTTAGGCAGAGACATCGCGGCGCGGCCATCGCCAGCAGGCTGGCTCCCACATATGCATGGCGAGCGTTTGTGGGAGCCAGCCTGCTGGCGATGATCGCGCCGCCGATTTAAACCTTGCCACTACCCAGCCCTGACGCTTACCGGCAAAATGCCCGCCATGAATGCCAGCCCTTTCCTCCCCGCCTGCTGCACGCCGCTCGATGCCCATTGGCCACTGCCGACGGTGTTGCCCGAAACCGTATTTCTGAGCACCCATTTCGACCCGTCGCGACTACTCGGCGATGACTTTCGTCGTAGCGCCATCGAGCCGCCGCCGAGCATTCAGCGTTCGGTGGCCAAGCGGCAGGCGGAATTCCTCGCCGGGCGGATTTGCGCCCGGGCCGCGTTGCAGCAATTGGAAGGCTCAAGCACTGTTCCGGCGATCGGCGAGGACCGTGCACCCATTTGGCCGGCACACATCTGCGGCTCGATCACCCACAGCACCGGCCGTGCGGCGGCGATTGTCGCCAACAAGCAGCACTGGCGCGGACTGGGCATGGACCTGGAAAACCTGCTCAACGCCGAACGCGCCGAACGACTGGCCGGAGAGATCCTGACCCCGCCGGAAATGCAGCGCATGGCCGCCGGCTCCCGAGATCAGATTGCGTTGTGGGTGACCCTGACCTTCTCGGTGAAAGAAAGCCTGTTCAAGGCGCTGTACCCGATCGTGCAGCAGCGCTTCTACTTCGAACACGCCGAAGTGCTGGAGTGGAATGAACAGGGTCAGGTGCGGCTGCGGTTGCTCACGGATCTGTCCTGTGAATGGCGCAACGGTACGGAGCTTGATGCGCAATTCGGCGTGCAGGACGGCCAGTTGCTGAGTCTGGTCAGCATCCAGGCGTAGGCGGCTTCAGCGCCGCTCCTGATTCCTCGGCCAGCTCAGACTGAAACAAGCCCCGCCCAGGCTCTTGCTCTTGCCAATCAACGCCCGCCCGTCGTGCCAGTGGATGATCCGACGCACGATCGACAGGCCCAGCCCGTGTCCGCCGGACGCCCGGGTGCGGCTGTCGTCCAGGCGCAGGAACGGCGTGAAGATTTTCTCCCAGGCGGTTTCCGGCACACCGGGGCCGTCGTCCTCGACATCCACCCGGCAACGCATCTGCCCGACCTGATAACTGACCGTGACCTTCGAACGCGCATGGCGCATGGCGTTGCTCACCAGATTCTGCAAGGCGCGGTGCAGGTAACGCGGCTCGGCCTCGACCCAGGCGTCATCGCAATCCGCCGCCGACAGGCACAAGCCGCGCTGCACCGTGACCTCGGCGCGCAGAGGCGCCAGCTCTTCGATCACCTGATTGACCAGCGCATCCAGGTCGATGCGCTGGAAGGTCAGCGCCGGCGAGCCCTGTTCCAGTCTGGCGTACGTGAGCATTTCGTCGACCAGCTTGTCGAGGTCCTCGATGTCGTGGTCCATGCCCTCGCGGTATTTTTCCAGCGCCTGCGGGGTGGTCGCCGAGCCGATCATCTCCAGACCGAAACGCAGGCGCGCCACCGGCGTGCGCAATTCGTGGGACACCGCGCGCACCAGTTCACGCTGAATGGCGAGCAACTGCTGCAAGTGCTCGGCCATGCCGTTGAACGCCGCCGCCAGTTTGCCCACCGAGTCGGCACCCCGGGCCGGCACCCGGGTTTCCAGGCTGCCTTTGGCGATGCGCGTAGCGGCAGCTTCGAGTCCGCGCAAACGCCGTTCAAGCTGACGCACCAATAAATAGACGATCAGGCCGATCAGAGTCAGGCCAAGGGCGGCGATCAGCACCAGCCATTCCGGCGGGTACGGGTTCATCTGATACAGCGGCCCGATTTCCAGCACCCACGGCGTGCCGACCATACCGGCGAACACCCGGATCGAATCGCCACCCTTGCCCAGCGCCATCACCGTATCGCCTTCGGACACCCGACGGCTCTGGTCTTCGTCCATGTCCGCGTCGCTGACCGTGACCAGCCGCAAATCGAAGCCGAAGCCTTTGTCTTCTTTCAACTGCGCCAGTCGTTTGGGCTGCTCGCCCACCGGTACCCGCACCAGTTCATCGGCCAACAGGTAAATGGTCGCCCGGGCCAGTTGCTCGCTGATCTGCTGCACCTCGCCCACCAGCACCAGTTGATCCTTGTCGCTGACCAGCCGATAGACCTTGGCCGCGTGCGGGCCGGTCTGTTCGACCAGCGCCTGCCCGCGCTGCACCCGGGTGCGCTGAGTCAGGTCGAGGTCGGTCTGGGCAAAGGTTTTCAGCGCCAGCGGAATCCCGAGCAGCCGCTCCCACACCAGCAAGGCGCGATGGCGCTCGGTTTCGTTCATCGGTTGCAGGTTATCGGCCATCAGCGAAAACGTACCGTGAGCCAGACGCTCGCGGTATTGCTCGCTGCGCACCTGATTGAGCAGGTGCAGCGCAAGCACGCCGAGCACCGCCACCAGAATCAGCGCCGCGCACATGCCGCCATAGATGCGCAGGAAGATCGAATTCACAGCGGCAGGTCTGCGCAGGCTTCCGGCACGAACAGATAGCCTTTGCTGCGGATGGTCTTGATCAGGCGCGGATGGTCGGGGTCGTCGCCGATCTTCGGGCGGATGCGCGAAATGCGCACATCGATCGAACGGTCCTGGCCGTCGTAGCCGATACCGCGCAACGCGGTGAATATTTCTTCCCGGGACAGGATCCGTCCGGCGTTGGACACCAGCAGCCAGAGCAGATCGAATTCGGCGCTGGTCAGTTCGATGCCACTGTCGCTGAGCCAGGCTTCGCGCAACGCGTTGTCCACCACCAGCGGGCCGAATTGCAACCGACGCGGATTGCCTGCCGATGGCTCCGGTGTGTCACTGCGTCGCAACAATGCCTGGATGCGTGCCAGCAACAGCCGCGGGCGCACCGGTTTGCACACGTAATCGTCGGCACCGAGGTCGAGACCGAGGATCTGGTCGGCGTCGTCAGTGCGCGCGGTGAGCATCAGTATCGGCCCGTCGTAGCGGTCACGGACCTTGCGGCAGATGCTCAGGCCGTCTTCGCCGGGGAGCATCAGGTCGAGGATTACCAGATCCGGTTGCTCCTTGATGATCCGCGCCGCCGCCAGTGCGCCGTTGCCTTCGATCTCCACGCGCAATCCGTTGGCTTGCAGGTATTCACGGGTCAGTTCGGCCAGACGCTGGTCATCCTCGACGATCAATACCTGCCAGGCTTCTTGCTCCACGAGTGACCTCTGCTTGCCGATGCTGCTTATAAAGGAAGGATCCTCCCGTCTTTTTGTCATCTTTAAGGAGGATAAGAATGCGTGCGCATGGGCCGATTGTATAAACGGCGAACAACCAGAACACAAGTCGGTAAATGCGTTCGGACAAGGCGGATTTTTGTGATAGGGTTCGCGCCCTCAAAATTCCGCCGCGGCATTTTTTTGCGGTGAAAAACAGTGACAGACGGTCTAGCTCAGCAGGTTCGCGGCCTACACGGGAATTCCTGGTTTCTTACACAATTTACGCACAGGTTTATCCACAGCTCGTACGTTGCAAGCCCCCTCGAAACGCATTATCTTGTAGCACGGCGCGAGGACAGACCCTACATATAGGGTTTTCCATTCCAGAGCCCAACCACATTTCGGACCTGAAACTCAAGTGCTTTATTGCCAGTTTCCGGTTGAACCAAGCAAGTTTTTCAAAGCCCAAACCGCACTTGCGGATGGCACCGTTTTTCAGGTTGGCAACGACCGGAACGGTACGGGTGTTGCAGTCATTACTGTCACCCTGGAAGTAATCCGGCTCGAGCCTTGGCTCGTGGCCGAAAACTTCGGCAAGGATGCGGCGTCATTAGCCTTTTTCCTACTGGTCCGAAGTTGTTATGCCCGACGCCCGTCGGTTGTAGTGCTTCGGACCAGAACGGTGAGCACCATGATGGTGCCCAAACAAACATAGAGAATGTGGAGATCACCCCCCATGCAAACCGACACAACTCGCGAGAACCCGCAGGGCACCTTGCCGCAGGCCGCCGATTCGAATTCGGATCTGGCTGCCACCGCGCCTGGTCAACTGCGCGTGATCAAGCGTAATGGCACTGTCGTTCCTTACACCGATGACAAGATCACCGTCGCTATCACCAAAGCGTTCCTCGCAGTTGAGGGCGGCACCGCTGCCGCTTCGTCGCGAATCCACGACACCGTTGCCCGCCTGACCGAACAGGTCACCGCGACCTTCAAGCGTCGCATGCCGTCGGGCGGCACCATCCACATCGAAGAAATCCAGGACCAGGTCGAACTGGCCCTGATGCGTGCCGGCGAGCAGAAAGTGGCTCGCGACTACGTGATCTACCGTGACGCCCGTTCCAAGGAACGCGCCACCCGCACCACCGCCGAAGCACCGGTACAGGCGCACCCGTCGATCCGCATCACCCGCGCCGACGGCAGCCTCGCGCCGCTGGACATGGGCCGCCTGAACACCATCGTCACCGAAGCCTGCGAAGGTCTGGCCGAAGTCGACGGCGACCTGATCCAGCGCGAAACCCTGAAGAACCTGTACGACGGCGTGGCCCTGAACGACGTCAACACCGCGCTGGTGATGACCGCCCGTACCCTGGTTGAGCGCGAGCCGAACTACTCGTTCGTGACCGCCCGCCTGCTGATGGACACCCTGCGTGCCGAAGGCCTGGGCTTCCTGGGCGTGGCCGAGAGCGCCACTCACCACGAAATGGCCGACCTGTACGCCAAGGCCCTGCCGGCCTACGTTGCCAAAGGTATCGAGTTCGAACTGCTGAACCCTGTGCTGGCCTCCTTCGACCTGGAAAAACTGGGCAAGGCGATCAACCACGAGCGCGACCAGCAATTCACCTACCTGGGCCTGCAGACCCTGTACGACCGTTACTTCATCCACAAGGATGGCGTGCGTTTCGAACTGCCGCAGATCTTCTTCATGCGCGTGGCCATGGGCCTGGCGATCGAAGAGAAGCAGAAAGAAGACCGTGCGATCGAGTTCTACAACCTGCTGTCCTCGTTCGACTACATGGCTTCGACCCCGACCCTGTTCAACGCCGGTACCCTGCGTCCACAGCTGTCGAGCTGCTACCTGACCACCGTGCCGGATGACCTGTCGGGCATCTACCACGCGATCCACGACAACGCCATGCTGTCGAAATTCGCCGGCGGCCTGGGCAACGACTGGACCCCGGTTCGTGCGCTGGGCTCGTACATCAAGGGCACCAACGGCAAGTCGCAGGGCGTGGTTCCGTTCCTGAAAGTGGTGAACGACACCGCCGTCGCCGTTAACCAGGGTGGCAAGCGCAAAGGCGCTGTCTGTGCCTACCTGGAAACCTGGCACATGGACATCGAAGAGTTCATCGAGCTGCGCAAGAACACCGGTGATGACCGTCGTCGTACCCACGACATGAACACCGCCAACTGGATCCCTGACCTGTTCATGAAGCGCGTCTTCGATGACGGCAAGTGGACCCTGTTCTCGCCGTCCGAAGTACCGGACCTGCACGACCTGACCGGCAAGGCCTTCGAAGAGCGCTACGAGTACTACGAAGCCCTGACCGAATACCCGGGCAAGATCAAGCTGTTCAAGACCATCCAGGCCAAAGACCTGTGGCGCAAGATGCTGTCGATGCTGTTCGAAACCGGCCACCCATGGCTGACTTTCAAGGACCCGTGCAACCTGCGCAGCCCGCAGCAGCACGTCGGCGTGGTTCACAGCTCGAACCTGTGCACCGAGATCACCTTGAATACCAACAAGGACGAGATCGCGGTCTGCAACCTGGGCTCGATCAACCTGCCGAACCACATCGTCGACGGCAAGCTGGACACCGCCAAGCTCAAGCGCACCATCGACGTCGCCGTGCGCATGCTCGACAACGTGATCGACATCAACTACTACTCGGTACCGCAGGCGAAGAACTCCAACTTCCGTCACCGTCCGGTCGGCCTGGGCATCATGGGCTTCCAGGACGCGCTGTACCTGCAGCACATCCCTTACGGTTCCGACGCTGCCGTCGAGTTCGCCGACAAGTCGATGGAAGCGGTCAGCTACTACGCGATCCAGGCTTCCTGCGATCTGGCCGACGAGCGCGGCTCGTACGAGACGTTCCAGGGTTCGCTGTGGTCCAAAGGCGTACTGCCGCTGGATTCGCAACAGATCCTGATCGAAGCACGTGGCCAGAAGTACATCGACGTCGACCTGACCGAGTCCCTGGACTGGGCACCGGTTCGCGCCCGTGTACAGAAAGGCATCCGTAACTCGAACATCATGGCCATCGCACCGACCGCGACCATCGCCAACATCACCGGCGTCTCGCAGTCGATCGAACCGACTTACCAGAACCTGTACGTGAAATCGAACCTCTCGGGCGAATTCACCGTGATCAACCCGTACCTGGTTCGCGACCTGAAGGCTCGCGGCCTGTGGGACTCGGTCATGATCAACGACCTGAAGTACTACGACGGTTCGGTTCAGCAGATCGAGCGCATCCCGCAAGAACTCAAAGAGCTCTACGCGACCGCGTTCGAAGTGGACACCAAGTGGATCGTTGACGCCGCCAGCCGTCGTCAGAAGTGGATCGACCAGGCCCAGTCGCTGAACCTGTACATCGCCGGCGCATCGGGCAAGAAGCTGGACGTGACCTACCGCATGGCCTGGTACCGTGGCCTGAAAACCACCTACTACCTCCGTGCCCTGGCCGCGACCAGCACCGAGAAGTCGACCATCAACACCGGCAAGCTGAACGCTGTTTCCAGCGGCGGCAACCACGGCGACGACTCGGTCCTGGCAGCCCCTGCCGGCCCGGCTCCAGTACCGAAGGCTTGCGCCATCGACGAGCCGGATTGCGAAGCTTGCCAATAAGCTGAGCTGAATCGGGCGTTGTGAAACGCCTGATCCGAGAAACCCCCGACAGACTTCTGGTTTGTCGGGGGTTTTCTTTTGCCCGCGCAAAAAGCAAAAGCAAAAGCCGCCCTCACCCTAACCCTCTCCCGGAGGGAGAGGGGACTGACCGAGGTGTTTTATAGAGATACGCCGACGTGAAATACCGAGGTGAACTTGGGTTTTGAAACGCATACAACTCAACCCCTGCTTTCTCTGTTCCTGCTTTCTCTGTTCCTGCTTTCTCTGTTCCTGCTTTCTCTGTTCCTGCTTTCTCTGCTCCTGCTTTCTCTGCTCCTGCTTTCTCTGCTCCTGCTCCTGCTCCTGCTCCTGCTCCTGCTCCTGCTCCTGCTCCTGCTCCTGCTCCTGCTTCCACTTCCGCTGCTGCTTCTGCTTCCGCTCTCCACCACTCAACACGATGAGCGTTAGCTCGAGTACCGCTTTTGACGTGCCGGCCCCATCGGAAGGCTGAGTGGAGGGATTTATCCGGGGGTGGGAGCGCAGCGACCGTGCGGCGCAGCCGCATGCATCGAGAGGAGGTGCAGCGAAGCAAACCGTAGGCGATGCCCCCGGATGAATCCCGTAACGAAGGAACACCGAGCCAAAGCGAGGTGCCGAACGCCGGGGCCCAGCGTTTTGGTTACTTTTGGGCGTCTGCAAAAGTGACTCGCCGTAAGGGCGAAACCGCCAGCGGCAGCACCCGAAGCAACGGATAAACACCCCAACCCCCAGCCAAAAAAAAGCCCCTCAAAAAGAGGGGCTCCTTAACCAGCCAAAACCCAGAAATCAGGTCATCTGAATAATGGTCTGCATGATAGTGCTCTGAGTCGAAATGGTCTTGGCATTCGCCTGATAGTTACTCTGCCCCTTGATCAGATCAACCAGCTCATTGGTCAGGTTAACGTTCGACTCCTCCAGCGAGTTCGAAACCACCGAACCCAGCGTACCGGTCTCCGGCGCATCGTAGCCCGGAATACCCGAAGCGAAAGTCTCTTTCCAGCTGGTACCACCGATCGGCTGCAGGCCCTGCTCGTTGGTGAAGCTCGCCAGCGCAACCTGGCCGATGGCCTTGCTCTGGTTGTTGCTGAAGTTGGCGAACAGCGTACCGGTACCGTCGATGGTCAGGTTGGTGATCTGGCCAGTGGCGTAACCATCCTGAGTCGGGATCGAACGCGCGGTGTCAGCGTTGTATTGAGTGGTCTTGGCCATCGAAATGGTAATGCCGGCCGGGTTAGCCGAAGCACCGTTGGCCGTCCACACACCGTTGGTGACAGTGCCCGGTACCCAGCCAGTGAGTTTCAGGTCGCTGCTGATCACGGCAGGAGGAGTGCTGACCTGAGTCAGCTTGCCAGTGGAGTCAAAGGTCATGGTCGATGCGACAGGCGCAGTGACTTTCGGATCGCTGCCGGTAGCATCCGGGTTGCGACCGTCCACCAGGGTGTAGACCTTCCAGGTGTTGGCGCCGGTCTTCACCATGTACTGATCCATGACATGGGAGTTGCCCTGGCTGTCATAGATCGGAGTGCTGAACGACTTGGTGTAGGTCGCGAGGTTGGTCGGGTCGAACTTGCCGGCCACTGCTGTGTCGTCGATCACCGGAGCGGTCGAGTTCAGGTTGATGGTCGAGGTCACCAGCGAGGTGGACTTCGGCGCCAGGTTCGAGGTGTCGATCTTCAGATCGGTCAACACGCCGTTGATGATCTTGCCGTTGGAGTCCACACCGTAACCTTGCAGACGCGAGGTGTAGTCGGTGTTGGTAATGAAGCCGTCCTTGTCGACCTTGAACGTACCGGCACGGGTGTAGGAGATAGAACCGTTGTTGCTCAGGGTGAAGAAGCCCGAACCGTTGATCCCCATATCCAGCACGTTGCCGGTGTTGTTGATGTCGCCTTGGGTGAACTGCTGGGAAACGTTGGCCAGACGCACGCCGTTACCAATGACCTTGCTGCCGCTGCCCAGGCGAGTCGCCGAGTAGACGTCTTCGAATTCTGCGCGGGACGATTTGAAACCGGCGGTCGCGACGTTGGCGATGTTGTTGCCGGTCACGTCCAGTTGTTTGTTGGCTGCATAGAGACCGCTAAGGCCGATATTGAAAGACATATTCCACTCCTTTGTGCCGGTTAGTCGGCTCTATATACCAATGGTTTGTACTTTGGACAGGGCGACGGTGCCCTTGCCGGACAGGTTGAGCATCAGCTCGCCGCCGGTCTGGCTGATCGTCACGCTGGTGACCGTGGCTGGCAGATAGGTCGCCAGGTCGGTCGCGGTGCCGTTGATCGAGGCGTTGGCCTTGACGGTGTAGGTACCGGTTTTCACCAGGTTGCCGTCCTTGTCCTTGCCGTCCCAGGTGAAGCTTGCATCGCCTGCGGCGCGACTGCCCAGATCGATGGTGCGAACGGTGGCGCCGCTGCTGTCGGTGATGGTGACGGTACCGCCGGCAATCGACGACGGAACGGTGACCGAACCGGTCATGCCTTTGCTCGGATCGTCCAGCTGAACCGTGTTGGTCTGCACGATCACATTGCGACCCACCAGCGACGACGCCTGCAGGGCTTGCGACGAGTTGTAGTTGCCGGCCAGCGAACTGACGGTGCTGTTGAGGGTGGTGATCCCCTCGAGGCTGCTGAACTGCGCGAGCTGGGCAACGAATGCGCTGTTGTCCTGCGGGTCGAGCGGGTTCTGGTTCTTCAGCTGAGTCACCAGCAGTTGCAGGAACGCGTCCTTGCCCAGGGCCTGGCCGCCGGTCGAGCTGTTGGTGGCCGAAGCGATGCCGCCGGTGGTGGTGCTACTGGTCTTCTTCGAAGAGTTGGCCAGTATGTCGTTCATCGTCAGGCTGCTGGTGGTATCGGTAACACTCATGGCAGTCGCCCCTTATCACTGACCGAGGGTCAGTACCTTCTGCATCATGGTCTTGGCGGTGTTCATCATTTCGGCGTTGGTCTGGAACGACCGGCTCGCGGAAATCATGTCAGCCATTTCTTCCACCACGTTGACGTTCGGGTAGTAGACGTAGCCTTTGGCGTCGGCCGCCGGATGGTTCGGCTCGTAGCGCGCTTCGAGGTTGCTCTGGTCTTCGACCACGCCCATGACCTGCACGCCCTGACCGGCCGCGTCCTGGTTCTGGAACAGTGAATTGCTGCCGCCGCTCTGGCCGCCCTGGAACATGGTGGCGAACACCGGGTGACGGGCGCGATAAGTCTGGTCGATGCTCGACGAGACGGTCTCGGCGTTGGCGATGTTCGAGGCCACGGTGTTGAGACGGGTGGTCTGGGCGCTCATGCCGCTGCCGGCAATGTTGAAAACGCTGGACAGGGACATGGATTACTCTCCGCGCAGGGCTGACACCAGCCCTTTGAATTTGCTGTTGAGCAGGGTGAAGCTGGCCTGGAAGCCGACGGCGTTTTCCGCGTAGTTCGACTGTTCCAGTTGGGCGTCCACGGTGTTCTGGTCGATCGACGGCTGCATCGGCGTGCGATACATCAGCGACTCGTCGCCATTGCCCAGGCCTTCAGCTTCGATGTGACGGCTGTTAGTCATGTTCAGGGCGATGGTGCCGTTGGCGTTCTTCTGGCTCTGTGCTTCAAGCACTTTGGAGAACTCCAGATCCCGCGCCTTGTAGTTCGGGGTGTCGGCGTTGGCGATGTTGTTGGCCAGCACTTCGGCACGCTGGGCGCGGAAGCCCAAAGCCTTTTCGTGAATGCCGAGCGCTTTATCGAAGCTGATGCTCATGTCGGGAACCTTCAGGTGACCGGATTTTTCGTAACAGGGTTATAGCAAGCGGCGTGCCAGTTTGAGAAAGCCCCGGATTACGGGGCTTTGCATGCAATCGGCAACACGGCAATGCCAGAAAAGCGGCAACCGGTTTCCGCCGGATGCCGCTTTTCTGCCGCCTGCCACCGGCAAAACCTTCAGGCATAAAAAAACGGGAGCCCCTGAGGACTCCCGTTTTTTGTGTCGCCAGTGTTTCACTTCGCCTGGTAGATGATCCCCGGGCTGCACTGAACCATCTGGTAATGATCCGGCAGACCATTCAGCGCTTCGGAAGCGCCAAGGAACAGATAACCGCCCGGCTTCAGCGTGCTGTGGATGCGCAACAGGATGTCCTTCTTCACCTCGGCGGAGAAGTAGATCAGCACGTTGCGGCAGAACACGATGTCGAACTTGCCCAGGCTTGCGTAGCTGTCGAGCAGGTTGAACGAGCGGAATTCCACACGGTTCTTGATCGGCGCCTTGATCACCCAGCGCCCCGGCCCTTTCGGGTCGAAGTAGCGCTGCAGGCGATCGGCGGACAGACCGCGACCGATCGCCAGGCTGTCGTACTCGCCGGTCTTGCAGTTGGTCAGCATGCTGCCGGACAGATCCGTGGCGACGATCTGCACGCCCATCTTCAACTGGCCGATGTTGGTCCGCTCGAACTCGTCGATCGACATCGACAGCGAGTAGGGTTCCTGACCCGACGAGCAGGCCGCCGACCAGATCCGCAGACGCTGGTTGGGAGCGGCCTTGATCGCTTCGGGCAGCACCTTGTTCTTCAAGACTTCAAACGGATAGGTGTCGCGAAACCACAGGGTTTCGTTGGTCGTCATGGCATCGACCACCTGCTCGCGCAAACCGCTGCGCGGCTGGGTCTGGATGCGCTGTACCAGCTCACCCAGGGACTTGATGCCTTGCTGCTCCATCAGTTTGTTGAGACGGCTCGACACCAGGTACTGCTTGTTTTCACCGAGCAAAATGCCACAGGCTTTTTCCAGGAAGACCCGGAACTGTTCGAAATCCAAATTACCCGTAGACAAATGATGCCGCCTCTTAAATCGTGTTGAACGCCAGGGGCAAAAGGCCCTTAGCTGATATCTGCTGCTTTGATCCGGTCGACTACCCGGGATGCCAGGTCATCAGGACGGAACTTGGCCAGGAAGTCATCGGCACCGACTTTCTTGACCATCGCCTGATTGAACACACCCGACAACGAAGTATGCAGGATGATATGAAGCTTTTGCATGCGAGGGTCGCTGCGGATCTCGGCCGTCAGGGTGTACCCGTCCATCTCCGGCATTTCGATGTCGGAGATCATCATCAGGAACTCTTCTTCCGGCTTCTTGCCCTCGTCGACCAGTTTGCGCAGGTAATCCAGCGCTTGCCTGCCGTCGTTCAACGCCACCACTTCGACACCGACTGTCTGCAGGCAACGCGTCACCTGCTTGCGCGCCACCGACGAGTCATCGACCGTCAGCACCCGCAGCGACAACGCCTTGCTCTGGGTCTCGACATCCACCACGCCGACCGAAATCGCTTCCGGGGTCGGCGCAACTTCCGCCAGCACCTTCTCGACGTCGATGATTTCGACTAACTGATTGTCGACCCGAGTCACAGCGGTCAGGTAGTGATCGCGTCCGGTGCCCTTGGGCGGTGGATGAATCTCTTCCCAGTTCATGTTCACGATACGTTCCACCGAGCGCACCAGGAAACCCTGGGTCTTGGTGTTGTATTCCGTGATGATCACAAACGGACTGTTCTTGTCTTTCAACGCACCGGAGCCGGTCGCCATCGCCAGATCAAGGATCGGAATGGTCGCCCCCCGGATATTCGCCACCCCGCACACGACAGGACTGGACTTGGGCATCAGCGTCAGTTGCGGGCACTGCAGCACTTCCCGAACCTTGAACACGTTGATCCCGTAGAGCTGCTGACCGTCGAGACGGAACAACAACAGCTCCAGGCGATTCTGCCCCACCAGTTGCGTGCGCTGGTTCACCGAATCCATTACACCAGCCATGCCCAGACTCCTACACCAACGCCAAGTGTTGTTGCGACGCACATTCATTGCTAAACGGCACGGCGCTTGCTTTTTAACTCGTATGAACGCTCAAACGACATTTTTCCGACGCCTGACATCTCCCCTCCGCAGAGGGCTTTGCGCGATGTCCGCCGTTTGCCTGTCTTTCGCTGGCAGCCCTGCCGTTGCTGATGCGGTTACCATGCCTGACATGCTTATCGGCGTCACTCAGGGCTTTCTTGAATTCACCGTAGAAGACTATCTGGCCACCAGTCAAACGGAAGGCCGATATGAAATCGAGGTCAACCAGCTCGATCCACGCATGCGCATGCCTATGTGCGACAAGGAATTGACAGCGACACTGGAGAGTCCGGCACGTCCTCTGGGCCGTGTCACGGTCAAGGTCCGCTGCGAAGGCGCCTCCCCCTGGACGGTGTTCGTGCCCGCTCAAGTCCGCCTGTTTCGCGAGATTGTCACCACCACGCGGCCACTCAAGCGCGCCGGCATCATCGAGCCGCAGGACGTGACCTTGCGCGAGCGCGACGTCAGCACGATCAATCAGGGTTTCCTGACGTCGGTGGATGAAGCCATCGGCCAGAAATTGACCCGACCAACGGTAGCCGATCAAGTCATCACCCTGGTGCATCTGGAACAGGCGGAAGTGGTTCGCAAGGGCGATCAAGTGGTGATCACTGCCCGCAGCGGCACCCTCGCCGTGCGGATGCCAGGCGAAGCGCTGGCCAACGGCGGCCTGAAAGAACAGATTCGAGTGAAGAACCTCAACTCCCAGCGGGTCATCAAGGCGCAGGTTGTGGCGCCCGGCCAGGTGGAAGTAGCGATGTAAGCGGCGAGTGAGCGGCAAGATGAACGGATATTTGAAAAGCCCCTGAGCGTTTGGCAGAAAACTGGCGCTGACCAGAGCTGTTCCCTAAACTGTGCCGCAGCAGGACCTGCAACGGCGCATGCAAGCTCATTGCTAAATGGGCCTAAAGTTTTCCAGGGGATGGCCGAGAACATGGCAAGCGTCCAAATTCCCAGAGGTTTTTAACATGGTCATCGATTTCAGCCGTTTGAACAGCTCCTCGTCACTTACGGGCAGTACACGTACCAGCAACGCCAAGGAAACCGCCGAAACCGGCACCTCCGCGCCGCTGAATACACCGGCCGAACAGGCCAGTACCGCAAAAAGCGGGGAATCGGTACACCTCAGCAATGAGGCTCAACAGTTGCAGAAGGTCACTGACAAGCTGCGTGATCAGCCTGCCGTCGACAAGGCCCGCGTGGCCGAGTTGAAAGCAGCGATTGCCGATGGCAGCTACAAGGTCGACAGCAACCGTGTAGCCAGCAAACTGCTCAATTTCGAAGCCCAGCGCTAGGCCTCGGTCAGCGCCAGGCTTTTGGACGCTTAAAACCCAAGGCCAGCCATGCACGACACTAATTTATTGCAACTGATCATCGACGACTTTGCTCCAGCTCAACAATTGCTGGAGTTACTGCAAACCGAGTCCCTCGCCTTGCACGGTCGCGACATGCCTCTGCTGGAAGAAATTCTGGCGAACAAGCAGGCATTGATCATTCTGCTCGAACAGCATGGCCGCAAGCGCAGCGAAATCCTCGCCAGTCTCAATCTGTCGCTCGACCGCGCCGGCCTGGAACAACTGGCCAGCCAGTCGAGCATCGGCGACCAGTTGCTCAGCCAGAGCGATGTCCTGACCGATCTGATCGCCCAGTGCCAGGCAGCCAATGCCAGGAATGGCCAGTCGATCATCATGCAACAGGCCGCCACGGCCAATCAGCTGAAAATCCTTACCGGCGGCGAGCCACCCGCGCTCTACGATGCCAGTGGCACCTTCTCCAAACTACAGAAACCGCGCGCGCTCAGCCAGGCGTGATGCTTTCTTCTATGCTTGCGCCCTATCAACGTGCGAAACATGCTGGCAAAATACTGGCCAGCCGTAGTCAAATTTTGTCTGGAGATTGATTCAACGTGTCCAACGTCCTCAGCGCGGATGATGCTCCGCAGCCCCCAAAGGTGCTCACTACACCTCTGGAAATCTCCAGCAACCTGCGCCAGCTGCAAGAAAGCCATGATCCTCTGATCATCACCTTCCACGAGCGCAGCCAGCGCTTCCAGAGCTACCTGATCAAGGTTGACCGGGAAACCGCCACGATTGCCCTGGACGAGATGATCCCGCGCGATGGCGAACGCTTCCTGCTGGCTGGCGAGCCGTTCAAGGTCGAAGGTTTTCATGACGGCGTGCGCATTGCCTGGGAATGCAACGGCACACTGAACATCGAAGAATCCAGTGGCGATCGTTTCTACACTGGCGACCTGCCCACCGAAGTGGTCTATCACCAGCGTCGCAATGCGTTCCGCGCCGCTTTGAAGCTGACCGACCTGGTCAGCGTCGAACTGGGCGGCGAAAAGCTCAAGTCGCCTATCGGCGGCAAACTGCTGGATATCTCCGCCACCGGCTGCAAACTGCGCTTCGAAGGCGACATCACCGACCGCCTGCAACTGGGCCAGGTTTATGATCGCCTGATCGCCGCGCCGCTGTTCGGCAACCAGCCGACTTCGGTCGAGCTGCGTTACCTGCACTTCGAAGAAAAACTCAACATCACCTTCGCCGGCCTGCGCTTTCACAACATCAGCGGCCCGGCGGCGCGCAACGTCGAGCGCTTCGTTTATCAACTGCAACGCGAAGCGCGTCGGTTCGATAAAGACGACCTCTGATCGACAGGCATGAAAAAACGGGCAATCACTGCGGTGACTGCCCGTTTTTTTATGCCTGAATCACGGTCTGGCGGGGCTGATGTCCGGCCCCTCACCTTCGATTGTCGAGTCGGTTGGCGCGACAGGTTCTGGCTCGGGTTCAGGTTCAGGCTCCGGAGCGACCGTATTCTGCATCTGCTCCTGCACCACCTGCTCGTCAACCCGCGGGTCCAGCGCTGCCACCAACGGCGAACTGGACATGCTGTCAGGCATCGCCACGTGATGCAGCGGCGCATCATCGACCTGGTGCAGATTGGTCACGGCTTTTGGCCGGATCCGCCACACCAGCACCAACGCGAAAAAGGTGAAGAACGCGTACAGGCTCTGCGGCCCGAACAGCTTCATCAGCACCCCGGCCGCCAGCGGCCCGATACTGGCGCCCACGCCGTAGGTCACCAGCAGCATCGCCGTCAGCGACACCCGACGCTCGCCTTCGACGTGGTCGTTGGAGAACGCCACCGCCAACGGGTACAGGCAGAACTGCACCAGCGAACAGAGGAAGCCGACCACGAACAGCACCTCCAGCGGCACCTGCGGCAGGATCGCCAGTGGCAACGAAGCAACCGCGAGGAACAGCGCGAAACAGCGGATCAACAGCGCCCGGTCATAGCGGTCGGACAACCAGCCCAGCGGCCACTGCACCACCAGCCCGGCAAAAATGCAGCTACCCATGAACAGACCGACCTGTTCGGTGGACAGCCCCTGCTGCGAGGCATACAGCGGCGCCAGACCGTAGAACGAACCGATGATCAGCCCGGCCCCGAGCACCGTGCTCAGCGACTGCGGCACGCGCTTGATAAAGAAGCGCGGCTCCATCGGCGCCGGGTGCAACGGCGCCGGGTGAATCCGTCGAGTCAGCGCCACCGGCACCAGACACAGGGCGAAGCACAGCGCGACCAGCATCAACAGTTCCAGACCAAGGCCCGGGTGCATGACCAGAATCAGCTGACCGAGTACCAGCCCCAGATACGACGCGATCATGTAGCCGCTGAACACCAGTCCCCGCTGATTGGCGTCGGCCTGCTCGTTCAGCCAGCTCTCGATGACCATGTACTGGCACATCATGCCGAGGCCGACGATGGTCCGCAGCACCAGCCACGCCGGCAACCAGTCCACCAGCCCATGACCGAGCACCGCCGCACCGACGATCCCGGCACACGCCGAGTAGGCACGGATATGCCCGACCCGGGCGATCAGGCGGTGACCGATCTTGCCGCCCAGCACCAGACCGAAATAGTTGGCCGCCATCAACGCACCGACCCACAACCCGTCGACATGGTCGGCAGCCAGACGCAAAGCCAGATAAGTAGAAAGAAGGCCCGAGCCGATCAACATCATCAGCGAGGCGAAATACAGCGCTCGAAAGGATTTCCAGATTTGGCGCATCGGCGTTCCGAGCGGCTCCTTGCAGTAAGTATCGGGCTATCAAACGATAGCCCGACGGCGACATTTCGTCAGGCCTGGGCTGCTAGAACACGGCGTTCCCAGGGAGTGATTTCATCAAAGAAACTGGTCAACTCCATGGTCTTCGAAGCGATGTAGCCTTCGATGAACTCCGTGCCGAACAGTTCCTTTGCAAGCTGGCTGCGTTTCAGACGTTCGAGCGCCGCGTGCAAGGTACACGGCAGCGAAAGATTGTCCGGCACGTCGAACTCGCCCTGAATCGCTTCGCTTGGTTCGAGTTCATGCTCGATGCCGTACAAGCCGGCGGCCAGGCTTGCGGCAATCGCCAGATACGGGTTGGCATCGGCGCCCGGCAAGCGGTTCTCGACCCGACGGGCAACCGGCGAACTGGCCGGGATGCGCAGGCCGGCGGCACGGTTGTCGTGGGACCAGCAGGCGTTGTTCGGCGATGCAAACGGATGGCACAGGCGCTGGTAGGAATTGACGTTCGGCGCAAACAGCGCGGTGAAATCAGCCATGCCCGCCTGCTGCCCGCCGATGAAGTGGCGGAACATTGCAGTCGGCTGACCGTCCGCATCGCTGAACACATTTTTGCCGCTGCCGATCTCGACGATGCTCTGATGAATGTGCATCGAACTGCCCGGCGTGTGCGCCAGCGGCTTGGCCATGCACACCACGGTCAGGCCGTGCTTGAGCGCGACTTCCTTGAGCAGGTGCTTGAACAGGAAGGTCTGGTCGGCCAGCAGCAGCGGATCGCCGTGCAGCAGGTTGATCTCGAACTGGCTGACGCCCATTTCGTGCATGAAGGTGTCGCGTGGCAGGCCCAGAGCCGCCATGCATTTATAGACTTCACTGAAGAACGGTCGCAGACCGTTGTTGGAACTGACGCTGAACGCCGAATGACCGTCCTCGCGACGACCGTCGAGACCGACTGGCGGCTGGAACGGTTGGGTCGGGTCGGTGTTCGGGGCGAACACAAAAAATTCGAGCTCGGTCGCCACCACCGGCGCCAGACCGAGGGCCGCGTAGCGGGCAATGACTTTCTTGAGCTGACCACGGGTCGACAGGTTGGAGCTTTCGCCGGTCAGTTCGTCGGCATCACAGATGGCAAAGGCTCTTGGCTCTTCGCTCCATGGCAACGGATGGATCTGCGCAGGATCGGCCACCAGCGCCAGATCGCCGTCATCGCTGCCATAGAATTTCGCGGCAGGATAACCGCCCATGATGCATTGCAGCAGCACCCCCCGGGCCAACTGCAGACGCCGCCCTTCGAGGAAGCCCTCGGCGGTCATTACCTTGCCCCGTGGCACGCCGTTCAAATCCGGCGTGACACATTCAATCTCATCAATGCCCGTCAATCGCTGCGCGAGAGAACGCTGGCCATCGGTTGTCATGACGCAATCCTTGTTATTGTGCGAGCCGCGAACGGCGACCCGGACAAAATAGGCTTCGGCTGTTCGGAATATCAAGCAGCAGCCAACAAAAAGAATTCCGGTCGATGAATCGGTGATTCAGGGCAGGTAAATACTGAACACGCCGCCGCCCAACGGGCCGCCATTGCGGATCTCGGTCCGGCCGCCAACACCGTTGCGCTGATGCAGCGCGGCGATGCGTCCGGCGAAGTACAGACCAAGGCCGGTACTGCCACTGCTGTGGTTGATGCCCTGCACATAATCGGCCTGACGCTCAAGCATTTCGGCCGGGTAACCGTCGCCGTCATCGTTGATGCTCAGCACCAGTTGCCCCGCCTCATCGCTGACGGTGATCAGCAGCGATTCGCGGGCGTAGCGGATCGCATTGTTGATGCAGTTGCCCAGCACCGAGGCGATCAGCTCACGATCGAAGAAGCCCAGGGGACTGAGCGGATCGACTTCGTATGTGGCGAGGATTCCACGACTGGCGAACACTTCCTGATGCGCCGCCAGTTGCGCCTCGATGAAGTCGTC
The DNA here is from genome assembly GCF_002112855.1 of Pseudomonas sp. B40(2017). Classification (NCBI taxonomy): domain Bacteria; kingdom Pseudomonadati; phylum Pseudomonadota; class Gammaproteobacteria; order Pseudomonadales; family Pseudomonadaceae; genus Pseudomonas; species Pseudomonas sp. B40(2017). The sequence goes on along the minus strand of NZ_NEIT01000004.1, from coordinate 346,800 downwards.
CAGCTCGTGATAAGCCGGCTGCAACGGCATCTGATTGACCCCGAGCTTGTACAGCCCGAGCAACTGCACCAGCATGCCGTTGAGGTGGGCGAACTCGAAGTCGATCACGCCCTGCTCCGCCCCTTGGCGCTGCGCCTCGGGCAGACGCGCCAGCCATTGGCTGTGGGCCTGCATCAGCATCGCCAGAGAGTTCTTCATGTCGTGCACGGTGGAGGCGATCACCGTGGAAAAATCCAGTGCCTGCTCGTCTTGGTTCATTCGCCAAACGCCTTGCTTTTCAGCTTCTGATAACGCGGATAACGCGCGTCGGTATCGGGCATCATGCCCACCAGTTTCAGGCAGGCCCGACATTCTTCCAGCTCCGCCGACGGCACATTGGTGTCGGTGCCGTGCAGCAGCGACTGGGCCATGTTCAGCGCAATACTGATGTTCTTCGGTTGCATCTTCAGCGCCTTGCGGAACACCTCGCGGGCCTCCACCAGGTTGCCGGTCTTGTACACGCGCACGCCCTGCCGGTTGAGGTCGGCAGCGGCGTTGCTGGAGCTGAGAATAGTCGGGTCGTCAGTGAGCTTGGCGATGTCTTTCATCACCGTCGGGTCATCGCCGTAGATTTCCGCACAACTCTTGAGCATCGAGGTGCCCGCCTCGGTCTGGCCGAGCATCTGCAATTGCTTGGCCACCAGCAACGCGGCCTCGGGGCTCATGAACTGCTCCATGCCGTCCAGGCGCATCAGCGCTTGTTCGGTGAGTTTTTCGGCGGTCTCGGCATCGTTGAGCAACAGGCTCGTAGCCTTCATCAGACGCGCACGAATCTGCAGGCCCGGATCGGTCGGGTTTTCCTTGGCCACGGCGCTGAGGGTGGTGTTGATCTCCAGACGCGTACGGGTGTCGAGCCCGCGTTCGCTGCCCTTGCTGATCAAGGCATGGGCCAGGCCGAGATTGCTTTCCGGATCCTTGAACCGCGATTGCGCGCCCTGATTCACCGCCTGGCGATAAGCCCGGGAGGCGGTGTCGAAATCTTCGTTGGCCATCGCCAGCTTGCCCAGCAATGCCTGACGGCGCACCGCCAGCGGCGACAGGCGAATCGCTTCCTCCAGCACTTGCTGCGCGCCTTTGGTATCGCCTTCGGCGACCAGCACGTCAGCCATGCCGTCATACAGCGCCGGCATCATCGGGAAGACCTTCAGGGCTTTTTCGTAAACGCCCTTGGCCTGACTGACCTGCCCACGCTTGAACAGCAACTTGCCTAACCCGGCAAACGCCCACGGCAACGGCCGGTCAGCGATGATGCTGTCGTAAAGGCGCTCGAGCGCTTCGTTCTGATTCATGTCGCGCAACGCATCGGCGCGATAGCGCAGGCACAGCGGCGAATAGCGGATGTCCTGTTTGCACAGGGCGATGCAAGCGTTGAGCACTTCCATCGGTTTGCCACGGTCGAGGGCTTGCAGAATCGGCTTGAGCAGGGTCTTGCGCTGCTCCAGACGCTCCAGCCGCTGAGCCAGGCCGGAACGGTTGAACGGCTTGGTCAGGTACGCGTCCGGCTCGTGCTCCAGGGCACTGAGCACCATCGCCTGACTGGTCTCGGCCGTGACCATCACGAACACCGCTTCGTGACTGATCAGCTTCTCCATCATCAGGTCTTCCAGCACCTGCTGGCCGTTCTTCTTGCCGTCACCGAGGTGGAAGTCCTGAAGGATGAAATCGTAGGACTTCTGCGCACACATTTTCAGCGCCTGCTCGCCGGTGTCGGCGGTGTCCACATCCTTGACGCCCAACTCGCGCAACATCGAACGCACGGAACTGCGGAAATCCGAGAAATCATCGACGATCAGAAAACTCTTTTGGTGATACGACAGCATCGAGGATTTCCAGGCAATTGAAGAAGATGGGACCATTTCCAGGCGCGCAGATGATAGCTGCCGGCCAAATGCTATCAAGCGATTTCGCGCGACTCTGTAGTCACCGAACGGGTTATCGGCCGGATCAGTGGTTCTCTTGAAGCGGGGGTTCAAGATTCGTTGCGCAGTGACTTAATTGCGCGGCGGTTCTCAACTTCGAACGCGGGTACATCAAGGAATGCTGAATCGTGTCGGCCTGCAAGCTTGCATTTAACCTGCTCGCTCCAACCGCCAGACTGGACTGCACCAAAAACAAAAAAGCCCCACCAGTTTTCTCTGCATGGGGCTTTTCAATTCAGGGCGCCTCTCAGACCTCCGCCACCAACACATCGGCAATCCGAATACTCAACGCCGCACCTGTCAGCGTCGGGTTCACGCAGGAGGACGATGGCATGACGCTCGTGCCTGCGATGAACAGGTTGGAATGGTCGTGACTGCGGCAATCGCGGTCCACCACCGAGTCTTTCGGGTCATCGCCCATGATGGTGGTGCCCATGATGTGCTGACGGTTCTGGAAGCCCGTGTCGGTGCTGAGGATGTCGGCGTCGAGCAGTTTTGCAAACTGCTTGAAGTCTTCCAGCGCCTTCTCTTTACCGGCGTGCCAGTAGTCGGGAACGCTGTAGTAGATCTCGGGAACCGGCAGACCGATGGCGTCGAACTTGGTCTTGCTCGGGGTGACCCGGTTCTCCGGCAGTGGCAGGGTTTCGAAATCGACGGCCCAGTTCAGGGAGCGCGCCGATTGCAGGCGGATCTGCTCATCGAGCTTCGAGCCCAGCACGCCTTTGGCAATCAGGTTCGAGGTGATTTGCGACGTCGGCACGGTGTTGCGCACCTTGATCTTGTAGCTCGGGTAATCGTTGCGAAACGCGCCATCGCGACTGTTCAGATAGACCAGCAATTGCGTCGGCCCTTCGCCCGGCCACATGTCTTCATTGGTCATGACGTTCATGCTGATGCCGGTGTGGTCCATCAGGTTGCGCCCGACCTGATCCGAGGAGTTGGCAATCCCGTTCGGGTATTTTTCCGAGGTCGACATCAACAGCAGCTTCGGCGACTCGATACCGTATGCCGCCAGTACAAAGGCCCGGGCGGTCAGTTTGTGTTTGGACTTGTCGGGGCGCATGTACCAGATCGCGGTGATCTTGCCGTCGTCGCCCGCCTCGATCTTGTAGACGACAGAGTTGTCCAGCACCTTGGCGCCATGGCGCTCGGCTTCATCGATGTGCATCGAACCATCGTACTTGGCGGCAATCGGGCACACCGGGTTGCAGTTGTTGTTGCCGGCACAGGGAGGCCGTTTGCCATAAGGACGGGTCGCCCGGCCATTCGGCTCGAGGATCGGGTTATACCCGCCCTTGCTGAGCAATTCGGAAAGGCGTTTGAACATGTAGCTCGGCTTCAGGCCCTCCATCGGATAGGGAATCGAGCGCGGCGGATAGGCGTCTCCGCCCTGCCCGCTTTCGTCCTGGCCGTCGACACCGGAAACTCCCAGTTCGATTTCAGCCCGAGCGTAATACGGTTCGAGTTCGTCATAACTGATCGGCCAGTCACGACCACGGCCATACAGCGACTTGAGACGAAAATCATTGGGCAGCATGCGCCACAGCGAGGAACCGAAATGCCAGGTGGTGCCACCCACCACACGCAGATAAGAGGTGTTGTATTTCACCGGCCCTACCTGCTGCAGATAGTCGCCATAGGTAGAGGGCGCGTGGGGCAGGCTCGGATAAGGCGACCCGGCGCCCTGCAACTTGGCGTTGGCCAGCGAGAGTTTCACCGGGGCATTGCGGAATGTTTCCACCACATCACGGCGATTCACCCGGGGACCGGCCTCGAGCACGATCACCGACTTGTTCGCTTTGGCCAGGCCCGTGGCGATCAGACCGCCCATGACACCGGAACCGATGATCACCACATCGGCATCGAATTGATCGCTGCTCATACTGTCGAGTCCTGAATGACTGCTGGTTTGGGACCCCATGAATCCGGGCCGCCACCGTAGGTTGGAATGATGAGAATGCCGTGAGTGGGCTGATACATCATGGCGAGGGAATAGCTGATCAACTCGGCATCCGCCGGCTCACCGACGATGCCCAGATACCAGGCGGAAATGATGCTGGTGGCCGTGGCCCGCAGCGACGGATCCGGATTCGGCTGCGCCAGGTATTCATCGACATGCTTGTAACCCTGTGCGCCGATCAATTGCTTCAAGGCAATCACGTTGGTCGAGAAATTCGGCGCGCGCTTGTCCAGCGCAGCGTAATAACGACCGGCCAGAACCGGATTGACCGCACGGCTGACCAGAAACTGCGACAGCGCAATGAAATCGTCACTCGAAACCTGCGCTGCCAGCACCGACTGCCAGGGCAGCGCACTGCCGATCATCGCAGCCAGGCCCAGCGTCACGGAACCGCGCAACAGATTGCGGCGAGTGAGCCCAGTCGAGCTTTCGATTTGAGTTTTTTCGTGTTTGTGCGTCATTGAAGTGTCCATTGCTCAGGCCCCCTTGCGCCGACGTGCAATCAAGGCCCATGCGCCCAGGCCGATCAACACGCACACGAGAATGATGACCGGGGTCGTAAACTTCGCCATCACTGCCAGTGGCGCCTGGGGCCCACCGTTGCGTACCTGTGCCACATCGGCGGCGGTGACAACCGTGTCGGCATTGCCGTAGCGCGACAGCACGTAGTTGCTGACGTCGGCAATCTGCTGGTCGTTGAGGCGGTCGGTGAACAGCGCGTCAGGGCCGAAACCCGGCATGTCGATGGCCACACCGTCGACTTCACGATGCACGCCGTACACGATGGTCGCAATCAGGTTGTCGCTGCGACTGGTGGCGGTGTTGTGAAACAGCGATGGGTATTCCCGCGTGCCTTGACCGTTCGGCTGATGGCAGTTGGCGCAAGTGCCACTGAATATGTGCCAACCCGGGTTATCCCCCGGTTTGCCTCCGCGCAGCGTCAATTCATCGACCGAGGCCTGACCGTACTCGTGGCGGGCTTTGGTTTCCCCACTGTTGATCGGCGCCGTCTGCAGCAGGTAGGCCGCGATGGCCTTGAGATCCACATCGCTCAGATGCTGCAGACTGTTCTCCACCGCCTCGGCCATTGGGCCTGCCGCCTGGGCCTTGCCCTCGACGTGACCGGTACGCAGATAGGCCACGATCTCGTCGCTCGACCAGGCACCGATGCCGCTGACTTTGTCGGAGGTGATATTGGGGGCATACCAACTGCCCAGTGATCCGCCGGCCAACGGTTTTGCGCTGTCGGCCGCCATCAGGACATTGCGCGGTGTGTGGCAGGTATCGCAGTGAGCCAGGCCGTTGACCAGATAGTCGCCACGGTTGACCTCGGCAGACTTGGCCGGATCCGGCGTAAAGCGCGCCGTGCTGTGGAACAGCGCGTTCCAGCCAATCATCGATGCGCGGATATTGAACGGGAAATCCAGAGCGGTTTTCTGGTTCGGCGTATCGACCGGCGCCACTTCATGCATGAAGTAGTCGTAGAGCGCAGCAATGTCGCTGTCGGTCATCTTCGAATAGGAGGTGTAGGGCATCGCCGGGTAAAGCCGAGTGCCATCGGCCGCCACCCCGTCACGCACCGCACGGGCGAATTGCTCAGACGTGTAATTGCCGATACCCGCCGTTTTCGAAGGCGTGATGTTGGTCGAGTAGATCGTGCCCATCGGTGAGCCGAGCGGATAGCCGCCCGCAAAAGCCTTGCCGCCTGGCACCGTATGGCAAGCCACACAGTCAGCCGCTACCGCCAGACGCTTGCCCGCCGAGGCCGTGCTGTCGAGCGTCTCGCCGTACGCGGTGCCAGCTATAGCGATCAGCAGCGTAACCAATCCGGCAGAGGCGTACCCCCTGCGTTTCCCTTTATCAATGCGACGCGACATGAGTCCTACCCTAGGCTGCTTCGTTCTTTTTTTTCACGGTTCTGGAAATCACGAACACAGCGTCCTCGTCATCTTGAGCGACAAGGACGAAGAGGTACGATGTCGTACGTATTTATTGGAATATTCCACACAATGTAACACTTGGCAACAAATAGAAAAGGCCAAGTGCCATCTTTTGTATGTTTGTGCTGAATGCTCTAAAACGCTGGTTACAAGGGGGTTTAATGCGGAATATATTTAGATAAGAAACAACTGGTAACCCTACAGTTGTGGACTCCGCAGCCGAAAGATGTACGACGACGAACCATTTTCGTACGAGCTGCGCTCGATATTGCTCCGCCCCCACATGTCAGCAGGATGCCCCTTATGAGTTGGTTGAATGACGCAAGACTTTCCACGAAATTGATCACGGCCTTCGCGGCGTGCGCCTTCATCACCCTGGGGGTGGGCCTGCTGGGAAGCCGGGGAGTGACCGAACTCTCGACAAGCCTCAGATCGGTGTTCGGTAACAACCTCGTCGCCGTCGCCAACATTGCGCAGACCAAAATCAAGGCTGTCGGACAGACCCGTGACATGTATCGACTTTACGTCGCCACTGCCGCCAACCTGCCCCAGAGCACCAAAGACGAATTTCTCGCCTCGATGAGCGCCAACCAGTTGGCGAGTGAAAAAGCCTTTGCCGAATACAGAAAAACCGAGCTTGCCGACGACGAACGTGCAGCCGGTGACCGGATGGAGAAGGCCTGGCCCGTTTACCAGGCGATCGTGCAAAGGTATCTGGGCCTGATGAAGGCCGGCGACCTGGAAAATGGCCGCGAACTGCTGCTCGGCGACCTGCAGAAAAACTATCGCGTCGTCATGGACGAATTGACCATCATGACCAACTCCAACGACATGCAGGTCAGCGAAGCCGCAAAGCGATCGGTTCTGACGGAGTCCTCTGCCAAGACCTCGCTGTACATCGGCATCGTGCTGGCCTTCGTCGCGGCGATTTTGCTTGGCCTGTTCATCAGCCGGCTGATCAGCCGCCCCATCTCCAAAGCCGTTGAAAGCGCCCGAAGCATCGCTGGCGGCGACTTGACTCAAAACATCGTCAGCACCGGCCGCGACGAGGCCGGCCAGCTGCTCACAGCCCTGGCCGAGATGCAGGGCAGTCTGAAAAGCACTATTCAGCAGATCGCCAGCGCGGCGGATCAACTGGCTTCCGCCGCCGAAGAACTCACCGCCGTCACAGACAATGGAAGCCGCGGACTGATTCGTCAGAACGACGAGATCCAGCAGGCAGCGACGGCTGTCACGGAAATGACCTCCGCCGTGGAGGAAGTTGCGCGCAATGCGGTATCCACCTCCGAGGCCTCCCAGACCACCAGCCGGGAAGCCAGCAACGGCCGCGATCAAGCGCGAAACGCCGTTGCCGCGATCAACCATGCAACCACGGAAATCGCCACCTCCACCACCATGGTCAAGGATCTGGCGGAGAAAGTTCGAGACATCGGCAAGGTTCTGGATGTGATCCGGGGGATTGCCGAGCAAACCAATCTGCTGGCGCTTAACGCTGCCATCGAGGCTGCGCGCGCGGGTGAGCAAGGTCGAGGTTTTGCCGTGGTCGCCGACGAGGTACGAGCCCTGGCGGCAAGAACCCAGGCTTCGACGGGGGAAATCGAAGGCATGATCAACGACGTTCGCAACAGTGCAGACGAAGCCGTCGGCGCCATGGGGAAAAGCCAGGCGCTGGTCAGCGAAACCCAGTCACTGGCGCAAGCGACCGGCCAGGCATTGGAGCTGATTGCCGACGGCATCTCGCAGATCAATGATCGCAACCTCGTCATCGCCACAGCCTCGGAAGAACAGGCACACGTAGCTCGGGAAGTGGACCGAAATCTGGTCAACATCCAGGATCTCTCCACCCAGACGGCGGCAGGCGCGCATCAGACCAGCGCCTCGACCCAGGAACTGTCCAACCTGGCGGCATCGTTCAACACCCTGGTCAGTCGCTTCCGCTTGTAAACTCGCGACAAAAAAAGCCCCGCCAGATCACTCTGCGCGGGGCTTTTTCAATAGATGGTGTCCCAGGGCAGGTTCGAACTGCCAACCTTCCCCTTAGGAGGGGGATGCTCTATCCAATTGAGCTACTGGGACACAAATCTGTCGGTGCGACAGACGGCGTGCATGTTAACGGCCGGGCCCTGTTTTGTCATGTCGTCCGCAGGGCTTTTTAAGTGTAGGCAGGCGCCTTGCAAGGGTGCCCGACGTTTTACCGTGCAATTTGCATCGCCGCAAAAAGCCACCATTGCAAAATGCAATGCTCCACCTCCGAAAAACCCTGTTAAATGCTTGTTTTTAAAGGACTTAACAGCGGTTAGACTATTGGCACGACGGCTGCTTTACCGGTTCTTATACAAGAACAATCGGAGACTCGTCTCATGAACAGCGCCCTCGTGTTCGCAAATGCAATCGCATTGGCCGTTCTGGTCGGCTTTCACTTCGCCCCCGCGGATAACGAAAAAGTGGCCGGACGCATGCCGCACTACCTGCAAGTGCAGAAGGCGCCGCAATGGGCGGTGTTGAGCGATAAGAGCTTTGCCCCGCAAGCAGTCAGCGAGTCTGAACAGGCGTTGCCGACGCATTCGACTGAACGTCTGGTTTTTTGAAATATCTTCAGGAGTACAGCATGTCCAAGTCAGCTGCAGGATTTCTGATCCTCGCCTTATTGAGTGGCCTCGGGCATTTTTCGCTGTTCGAGGAAACCGAAATATCCCTGCCCCTGATCGGTTGCGGCGTCTTTTCGGCGCTGTTCGTATTGGCACTGGTGGCCGGGCGCAAGATCAAGTTTGATCCGGTATTGCGCTGAACCTGACCAGCTCCAGCAGATGATTGACGGCAACGGCCAGGTCGCCCGAGTTGTCGATCAGGTGCACAGGGCTGTCGGTTGAACGCCTGTCCTTGAACAGCGTGTTGCGGGCCAGCCTCGCATCGATCTGTTCCAGCGTCTCCCGCCCACGCCGAAGCAGGCGCTCACGCAAGACGTCGTCTCGCACCGTCAGCAACACCGGCACCAGCGTCGGATAGCGTTCCAGCGCTTGCCTGAGGTTCGCCCGAGAACCGTTCACCAGGACGTGTTTACCGGCTTTCAACCATTGGTCCATTTCCACCGGTATCCCGTAGGCGAGACCGTTAGCCTGCCACGCCAGTGAAAACTCGCCGGCACGCTGACGTCGCTCGAACTCCTGCGGCGCCACACCGATTGCATCCTCACCCACGGATTCGGCCGAACGGGTGATCACTCGCCTGATGATTTCGCAGTTCAGCGCCCTTAAAGGCTCACGCGCTGCCTCGATCAGACTGTCCTTGCCGGAGCCGGAAGGTCCCATGAGGTAAATCAGCCTGCCATCCATCCTGAAAACGCCCTCCGGCGGGCATTTGCCCCTAGTAAATCGGCCATTTGCCACTATCCTGTACAAGGTAAGGAACAACGATCAAGCCGCATAGCATGCACGTTCTGAAGCCTTTGGGCATCAGTCGACGTGCTTCAGGACGCGGTCAGCGATACGGGCCGATGCATTCTTTTCAAACCAGTCCGCATTTCTGATAATTGGTGCTGGCATTACGCCTTTACCCGGATCAATATTTGTCACAGAATTGACGCCAATGATCTGGCAATTTTGAGGCATGATGCGCGCCTCTTAACAATTCAGGTTGAACCATTTGGCGCGGATGCTTGTCCTACCACACATCCTGCGGCCAATCCCGAGAACCGCTCCCCTGAACTAACCGGTTAAATATATGCGCCCATTGAAACAGGCAATTTATTCCAGCCGTACGGCTGACAAGTTCGTCGTACGTCTGCCAGACGGAATGCGTGAACGCATTGCCGAGGTGGCTCGCAATCATCACCGCAGCATGAACTCCGAGATCATTGCGCGTCTTGAGCAGAGTCTTATTCAGGAAGGTGCACTGGGCGAAGAGCTGAGCATGCGCCTGGACAGCCCGGAGCTGTCGCTGCACGAACGCGAGTTGCTGCAACGCTTCCGCCAACTCTCCCATCGCCAGCAGAACGCACTGGTTTCTCTGATCGCCCACGACGCCGAAATGGCCGCAGACGCATCCTGAGCCAAACCGAACATCTCAAGCCAGCATGAATGCTGGCTTTTTTTTGCCTGCAATTTGAGCTTTCCAAGGACGAAAAAAAGCCCGCAAATCGGCGGGCTGTTTTTTTATGCAGTCGGTCAGAGCAAAAAGATCGTCGCCAACCCCAGGAAGATGAAGAAGCCACCACTGTCGGTCATGGCCGTGATCATCACGCTGGCGCCCATCGCCGGATCGCGACCCATCTTCGCCAGGGTCATAGGGATCAACACCCCCATCAACGCTGCGAGTAGCAAGTTCAATGTCATGGCAGCCGTCATCACGACGCCTAGTGACCAGCTTCCGTAGAGCAAGTAAGCAACCACGCCGATCACACCACCCCAGACCAGGCCGTTGATCAACGCCACGGCGAGCTCCTTGCGCATCAGGCGCGAGGTATTGCCGGTGCTGACCTGATCGAGGGCCATGGCGCGAACGATCATGGTGATCGTCTGGTTGCCGGAGTTACCGCCGATGCCCGCCACGATCGGCATCAGCGCCGCCAGGGCCACCAGCTTCTCGATCGAACCTTCGAACAGACCGATCACCCGCGATGCGACGAATGCCGTGATCAGGTTGATCGCCAGCCACGCCCAACGGTTGCGCAGAGATTTCCAGACCGAAGCGAAAATATCTTCCTCTTCACGCAGACCCGCCATGTTGAGGACTTCGCTTTCGCTCTCCTCACGAATCAGGTCGACCATTTCGTCGATGGTCAGACGGCCGATCAGCTTGCCGTTCTTGTCGACCACCGGGGCCGAGATCAAGTCGTAACGTTCGAACGCCTGAGCGGCGTCGTAGGCGTCTTCATCCGGGTGAAAACTCACCGGGTCACTGGCCATGACTTCGGAAACCTGCTTCTCCGGGTCATTAACCAGCAAACGCTTGATTGGCAGCACGCCCTTGAGCACGCCGTCGTAGTCGACCACGAACAGTTTGTCGGTATGGCCCGGCAGCTCTTTGAGGCGGCGCAGGTAACGCAGAACCACTTCGAGACTGACATCCTCACGGATGGTCACCATCTCGAAGTCCATCAGCGCACCGACCTGCTCCTCGTCGTAGGAGAGAGCAGAACGCACACGTTCGCGTTGCTGCTGGTCCAGAGTCTCCATCAGCTCATGGACGACGTCTCGCGGCAGCTCGGAGGCCAGGTCAGCAAGCTCGTCGGCATCCATGTCCTTGGCGGCAGCCAGGAGCTCGTGATCGTCCATGTCGGCGATCAGCGTTTCACGGACGGAATCGGATACTTCGAGAAGAATATCGCCGTCGCGATCGGCCTTGACCAGTTGCCAGAGCGTCAGACGATCGTCCAGCGGCAGGGCTTCAAGAATGTAGGCGACGTCGGCGGAGTGCAGATCGTCGAGCTTGCGTTGCAACTCGACGAGGTTTTGCCGATGGACCAGGTTCTCGACCCGGTCATGATGCGGGCCTTCCTGGCGATGAGTCAGGTCTTCGACGACCCGCTGGCGCTGCAGCAGCTCGACGACCTGAGCCAGGCGATCCTGCAGGCTTTCCTGTGTTTTCTTTACTTCGATTTCGGACATAGGCGAACTCCACTCCCAGCAGCGGGGCACGCCGGAAGGATCAATCAGTCAATTCATGATTGGTGAAACGGGTTACTGAATAACTACTGGGTAAGTCCATGGAGGTTTTCCATAAGCCCCGGCGGGGCTGACGGGCGCAATGATACACCGCCTGACGGTTTTAAACGTTAAAAAATAGTGGCTGAAACAAGCGCTTGCGAGACAAAGCTGAGCGCTGTCCTGATCCTTCACAGTGCGACGACTCATCCTGAAAAGAAAACACACCGGCGCTGAAAAAACTGCCAGCTACGCTTGAGGAGGATCGTCACGGAGGACGCCGAATGCCATCGAAAACATCCCGATTCATGCTGACCACCCTGCTCTGCCTGCCCGCCATCGGGAACGCAACGACACTTCATCGCTGCGAAGCTTCTGATGGTAGCGTTACATTCACCACAATGAGCTGCGCGAATGATGAGCACCTTTCATTGCAGGAAGTGCACCCCTACTCACCCGGCTCGACCGTGACACTGATACCCGAAGCCCGGCATGAAGAAATATCCGGTATGAATATCAGAAAGCGAGAAATGGCCGTCGTCGGGCGCACCCAGGACAAATGCGGAGACTTGATCGACGCACGACAGAAACGCGAGGCGATCATCAATCAACGAATCATCGCCGGCATGAGCCAACAGGATGTTGAAAGCGCTTTGGGCAAACCCGACAAGGTGAGCATCCGCAATTCGGCAACGAGTTATCGTTACGACCTCAAGCGAGGGCGCAGTGCTCAAATCGATTTTGATGAGAAAGGATGCGTGACAGGAAAAGCCAAATCCAGGACAGCAAAAAGCCCGCGTTAAACGCGGGCTTTTCGGTATATGGTGCACTCGACAGGATTCGAACCTGTGACCGCTCGGTTCGTAGCCGAGTACTCTATCCAGCTGAGCTACGAGTGCAATTTGTGTTTTTAGACCAGACCACAACTGGCTGTAACCAAGTCATCCGCATCGCTGCAACTGACTCTTAAATGGTGCACTCGACAGGATTCGAACCTGTGACCGCTCGGTTCGTAGCCGAGTACTCTATCCAGCTGAGCTACGAGTGCATTTTGTGTTTTTAGACCAGATCACAACTGGTTGAAACCGAGTCATTTACATCGCTGCAATTGACTCTTAAATGGTGCACTCGACAGGATTCGAACCTGTGACCGCTCGGTTCGTAGCCGAGTACTCTATCCAGCTGAGCTACGAGTGCATTTGTTGCGCCGCATTATAGCCCGTCTAATCTCTATTCCAACCACTTTTTCTAATAAATTCAACAACTTACAGAAAAAGCCAGATTACAACGTACTAAGCAAATAATGGCGGAGAACGGGGGATTCGAACCCCCGACACCCTTTTGAGGTGTACTCCCTTAGCAGGGGAGCGCCTTCGGCCACTCGGCCAGCTCTCCGCAACACGGGGCGTATATTAACCACCTTCTTCCCCGTTTGCAAACATAAAAATCGATAAAAATTAATGGCTTGGTTCTTCGTCCTTCTCTTTCTTTATACGCAGATAGATTTCTTCACGGTGCACGGCCACCTCTTTCGGGGCGTTGACGCCGATACGCACTTGATTTCCTTTAACGCCGAGCACGGTCACGGTGATTTCGCCATCACCGATAATCAGGCTTTCTGCGCACCGACGAGTCAGAATCAGCATACCTTTCTCCTCACGCGAATCATTTCAGGGACAACAGTCTGCAAAAAAAAGGCACCCGACCTACAACCGGAGCGATCGTAGCCCTACATGCCTGAGTATTGACCAGCGCGAGCAAAAGAACAGTTCGGGGGCTCGCGCCATTCAAAAAATAAAGGGCGCGGTCAGACCGCGCCCTTCAGACAACGCATCACTCGCCCTGACGGGCCGGAGCGTCGAGCTCGAAAGCCGTGTGCAGGGCGCGCACGGCCAGTTCCAGGTACTTCTCTTCGATCACCACGGAAACCTTGATTTCCGAGGTCGAGATCATCTGGATGTTGATGCTTTCCTTTGCCAGGGATTCAAACATGCGGCTGGCCACGCCTGCGTGGGAACGCATGCCGACGCCGACGATCGAGACCTTGGCAATCTTGGTGTCGCCAACCACTTCACGGGCACCGATCTCGCGAGCGGTGTTTTCCAGCACGGTTTGCGCGGACTGGTAGTCGTTGCGGTGCACGGTGAAGGTGAAGTCGGTAGTGTTATCGTGCGCGACGTTCTGCACGATCATGTCGACTTCGATGTTCGCGGCACTGATCGGGCCGAGAATCTTGAACGCCACGCCCGGGGTGTCTGGCACGCCACGGATGGTCAGCTTGGCTTCATCGCGATTGAAAGCGATGCCGGAAATGATCGGCTGTTCCATGGTTTCCTCTTCATCAATAGTAATGAGGGTGCCCGGACCCTCCTTGAAGCTGTGCAGTACGCGCAGCGGAACGTTGTACTTGCCGGCGAACTCCACCGCGCGGATCTGCAACACCTTGGAACCGAGGCTGGCCATTTCCAGCATCTCTTCGAAGGTGATCTTGTCCAGACGCTGAGCAACCGATACCACGCGCGGGTCAGTGGTATAGACACCATCGACGTCGGTGTAGATCTGGCACTCATCAGCCTTCAGCGCAGCGGCCAGCGCCACGCCGGTGGTGTCGGAACCGCCACGACCCAGGGTCGTGATGTTGCCGTGCTCGTCGACGCCCTGGAAACCGGCGACCACCACCACGCGACCTGCTTTCAGGTCACCGCGAATCTTCTGGTCATCGATCTGCAAGATACGCGCTTTATTGTGCGCACTGTCCGTCAGGATCCGCACCTGGTTGCCGGTGTACGACACCGCCGGCACACCGCGCTTGATCAGCGCCATGGCCAACAGGGCGATCGTCACCTGCTCACCTGTGGAAACGATCACATCCAGTTCGCGCGGAACCGGTTGATCTTCGCCACTGATTTGCTTGGCCAGATCGATCAGACGGTTGGTCTCGCCGCTCATTGCAGACAGCACAACCACCAGGTCATCGCCGGCATCGCGGAATTTCTTAACCTTGTCGGCGACCTGCTCGATTCTCTCGACAGTGCCGACCGAGGTGCCTCCAAATTTCTGTACGATCAAAGCCATTTCAAAGCCGCCTCTGCCCATGAAGGGCGCCCAATAATCACTCGAACAGCCGTCGGGCCCGCCACTAGACTGCGGGCCCGACGGGCCGTCTTATAAACCCTGCTCGACGAATGGAACGGTCAGCGCCAGTGCGCCATCCAGTGCGCCGGCGTCGACACCGCCGCCCTGCGCCATGTCCGGACGACCACCGCCCTTCCCGCCCACTGCCGCAGCAGCCTGTTTCATCAAATCACCGGCTTTGAGTTGGCCAGTCAGGTCCTTGGTCACGCCTGCGACCAGTACGACCTTTTCCTCATGGACACTGCCGAGCAGGATCACTGCGCGGCCGAGTTTGTTTTTCAGCTGATCGACCAGCGCCAGCAGCGCCTTGCCGTCCTGACCATCCAGACGCACGGCCAGCACTTTCACGCCCTTGACGTCCACAGCCGAAGCCGACAGATCGTCGCCGGCAGCGGCAGCGGCCTTGGCCTGCAACTGCTCGAGCTGCTTTTCAAGCGCACGGTTGCGCTCCAGCACCGCCGACAGCTTGTCGATCAGGTTGTCGCGGCTGCCCTTGACCAGGCTGGCCGCTTCCTTGAGTTGTTCTTCAGCAGCGTTCAAGTAAGCCAGCGCCGCAGCGCCAGTGACCGCTTCGATACGACGCACGCCCGATGCCACACCGCCTTCGCTGATGATTTTCAGCAGGCCGATGTCGCCGGTACGGTTGGCGTGGATACCGCCGCACAGTTCGACGGAGAAATCACCGCCCATGCTCAGCACGCGCACGTTGTCGCCATACTTCTCGCCGAACAGCGCCATCGCGCCTTTCTGCTTGGCGGTTTCGATGTCGGTTTCTTCGGTTTCAACGGCGGAATTCTTGCGGATCTCGGCGTTGACGATGTCTTCCAGCGCCTTGATCTGCTCAGGCTTGATCGCTTCGAAGTGACTGAAGTCGAAACGCAGGCGCTGACTGTCGACCAGCGAGCCCTTCTGTTGAACGTGGTCGCCCAGCACTTTGCGCAGCGCAGCGTGCAGCAAGTGAGTGGCCGAGTGGTTCAGCGAAGTGGCGTGACGCACGTCGGCTTCGACGTGGGTTTCCACCGGTGCGCCAACGATCAGGCTGCCCGACGCCAGTACACCGTGGTGCAGGAACGCGCCGCCGGTCTTGGTGGTGTCGCGCACGTCGAAACGGCTGTTGCCGGCCTGCAGGTAACCGCAATCGCCGACCTGGCCGCCGGATTCGGCGTAGAAAGGGGTCTGGTTCAGAACCACAACGCCTTCCTGCCCTTCACTCAAGACGTCCACTGACTGGCCATCTTTATAGAGAGCAACGACTTTCGCCGAACCGCTGGTGGCGTGATAACCGGTGAACTCGGTGTCGACGTCAACCTTGACCAGGCTGTTGTAGTCCAGACCGAACGAGCTGGCAGAACGTGCACGGACGCGCTGGGCTTCCATTTCACGCTCGAAACCGGCTTCGTCGATGGTCAGGCTGCGCTCGCGGGCGATGTCCGCAGTCAGGTCCATCGGGAAACCGTAGGTGTCGTAGAGCTTGAACACCACGTCGCCCGGCACCACGTCGCCTTTGAGCTCGGCCAGATCCTGCTCGAGGATTTTCAGGCCCTGCTCCAGGGTCTTGGCGAACTGCTCTTCTTCGGCCTTCAGTACGCGCTCGATATGCGCCTGCTGAGATTTCAGCTCCGGGAACGCTTCGCCCATCTCGGCCACGAGTGCGGCAACGATCTGGTAGAAGAAGCTGCCCTTGGCGCCCAGCTTGTTGCCGTGACGGCAGGCGCGACGGATGATCCGGCGCAGCACGTAACCGCGACCTTCGTTGGACGGCAGCACGCCGTCGGCAATCAGGAAGCCGCAGGAACGGATGTGGTCCGCCACGACTTTCAGCGACGCCTGATTGTCGTTGCTGCAGCCGATAGCCCTGGCCGATGCGGCCAGCAGGCTCTGGAACAGGTCGATTTCATAGTTCGAGTGAACGTGCTGCAGCACGGCACTGATCCGCTCAAGACCCATGCCGGTGTCCACCGACGGCGCTGGCAGCGGGTGCAACACGCCATCGGCGGTGCGGTTGAACTGCATGAACACGTTGTTCCAGATTTCGATGTAACGGTCGCCGTCTTCTTCCGGCGAGCCCGGTGGGCCACCCCAGATGTCGGCGCCGTGATCGTAGAAAATCTCGGTGCAAGGACCGCACGGGCCGGTATCGCCCATGGTCCAGAAGTTGTCGGACGCGTAAGGCGCGCCTTTGTTGTCGCCGATGCGCACCATGCGCTCGGCCGGCACACCGACTTCCTTGGTCCAGATGTCGTAGGCCTCGTCATCGCTGGCGTAGACGGTGACCCACAGCTTTTCCTTCGGCAGGTTCAGCCACTTCTCGGAGGTCAGGAAGTTCCAGGCGTAGGTGATGGCATCACGCTTGAAGTAGTCGCCGAAGCTGAAGTTACCCAGCATTTCGAAGAAGGTGTGGTGACGGGCGGTGTAACCGACGTTTTCCAGGTCGTTGTGCTTGCCGCCGGCGCGCACGCATTTCTGGCTGGAGACGGCGCGGGTGTACGCGCGCTTTTCCTGGCCCAGGAAGCAGTCCTTGAACTGGTTCATCCCCGCGTTGGTGAACAGCAGGGTGGGGTCGTTGCCCGGAATCAAAGAGCTGGAGGCTACACGGGTGTGGCCTTGCTCTTCGAAGAAGCGAAGGAAGGCTTCACGGATTTCTGCGCTTTTCATTAGGTTCTTCCACGGAGGCTGCGGCCAAAGGCCTGTACGAAACGTCAACAGACGAAACGACGGCAAAGGGCCGCATTATATCGGCCCTGCGCGCGGGGTACAGCGTGTTTATACGATAGAAACGGTCAATTGGGCCGCTAACCCTGTCACTTGCGCGAAAACTCGACGAATGTCGCGATCACTTGCTCGATTTGCGAGCGATTGACGTCCATGTGCGTGACCATCCGCAGCCGGGCGGCAGCGCTCAACTTGATCCCGCGCTCGGCGGCAAATGCCTTGATCGCCTCGGCACGGTCGCCCATCTGCACGTAAACCATGTTGGTCTGCACCGGCTCGACACTGAAACCGGCCTCGCGCAAGCCTTCAGCCAGCAACTGTGCGTTGGCATGGTCATCGGCCAGACGCTCCACGTTGTGATCCAGCGCATACAGCCCCGCCGCCGCCAACAGTCCGGCCTGACGCATGCCGCCACCGACCATTTTGCGCAGGCGCCGGGCCTTTGCAATCAACGCCGACGAACCGCACAGCACCGAACCGACCGGCGCGCCGAGGCCTTTGGACAGGCACACCGAGACCGAATCGAAATACTGGGTGATTTCCCGTGCATCGACTCCGAGCTTGACCGCCGCGTTATACAGCCGCGCGCCGTCCAGATGCAGCTGAAGGCCATTGTTCTGAGTGAACTGGCGGGCCCGGGCCAGATAGTCCAGCGGCAGCACTTTGCCCTGCATGGTGTTTTCCAGCGCCAGCAGGCGGGTGCGGGCGAAGTGGAAATCATCAGGCTTGATCGCCGCTGCCACCTGATCCAGGTCCAGCGAACCATCGGCCTGCACTTCCAGGGGCTGTGGCTGGATCGAGCCGAGCACCGCTGCGCCGCCACCCTCGTACTTATAGGTGTGCGCCTGCTGGCCGACGATGTACTCGTCACCGCGCTCGCAGTGCGCCATCAAGCCCAGCAAATTGCTCATGGTGCCGGTCGGGACGAACAGCGCCGCATCAAAACCCAGCCGTTTTGCCAATTCGGCTTCCAGACGATTGACCGTCGGATCTTCGCCATACACGTCATCGCCGGTGTCGGCGCGGGTCATCGCGTCGAGCATGGCGGGGGTCGGTTGAGTGACGGTGTCGCTGCGAAGATCGATAACGCTCATGAACCTGGCCTCAAGTCAGCAGGGAAAATCCCTTTTCGAAGAAGAATTACTGCGGGCATGGCGCGGATTAATCAACCCTTGCGCAAGGAAAAGTCGTTTTCACGCTTCGAATAATCCGATGGCAATCATCACAAAGGCGCAATGCACGGCCTGGCAATCTGTGTTAAAAACGCTGCGCCGCCCGATAAAGGGCTGCGAAACGTTCTCAGGGCGGGGTGTAATTCCCCACCGGCGGTAATTGCGCGCAATGCGCATAGCCCGCGAGCGCTTGGTGACGAGCACGGCAAAAGCCGTGAGCGGCGGCAAGGTCAGCAGACCCGGTGTGATTCCGGGGCCGACGGTCACAGTCCGGATGAAGAGAGAACGGGATTGACGCCAAAGGGCCGTCCGCCGTGTATGCGCGAGCGTGCGTACCCTTGAATCCCTTTCGATTCATAACGCCCTGTTTTTCACACAAACAGGAGTCAGAACATGCAACCCACCGCTATCGACAGCAAAAGCAAACACACCCACGGCGAGCGCGTCGCGTTCATCCAGGCCTGCTGGCACAAGGAAATCGTCGACCAGAGCCGTAAAGGTTTCCTCGCCGAAATGATCGCTCAGGGTTATCAGGAATCGGACATCGATTTCTTCGAAGTCGGCGGCGCCTTTGAAATGCCTCTGCACGCCAAGCTGCTGGCCAAGACCGGTCGTTATGCCGGTATCGTCGCGGCGGCGCTGGTGGTGGACGGCGGGATCTACCGTCACGAGTTCGTCGCCCAGTCGGTGGTCAGCGGCCTGATGCAGGTGCAGCTGGAAACCGAAGTGCCGGTGTTCTCGGTGTCGCTGACCCCGCACCACTTCCATGCCGGCGAAGAGCACCAGAAGTTCTTCTTTGAGCATTTCGTGCACAAGGGTCAGGAAGCGGCGAAGACCTGCGCCGATACGTTGCAGAAAGTGCGTGCGTTGCGCCGCACCGAGCCGCGTGCTGTAGCGGTCTGATGAAATAACGATCTCCCCCGCGCGCTGCGCGGGGGAGATTCAGTTTCAGGCAAGATTTTCGTCAGTGGTCGGCACAATCAGAATGCCCGCTCGCAGGCCGTTCTTGACCTTGGGATTGGGGAAAATGATCCGCGCGCCCTGCTCTTCGATGATCCAGCGGGTATTGGCCAGGTCTTCGGCCAGCACATAACCCACATCCAGTTCCGAAAAGTTTTCGATGTCCGCTGGCAAGTTCAGGCGGAACGCATCGCTGTGCTTGATGATTTCCCGGGCCACGCTGAACAGTTGCAGACCGTCCAGGCCCTGCTCGGCCATCTCCGGCTCGGTGCCTTCGATGATCTGCTTCAGACGGGTTTCCAGCAGCGACACATTGACCCCGGCGTTCTGCCCGAATGGCCGCGCCTTGCCCAGTTCCAGCGTGAAGGACTCGGCCCCCAGCTTGTCGTAGGTGTAGGAGCTGAACACGATCGACGGCTTGTTCTGCAACAGCACCGCTTCCATGCCGGCGGCGCGCAGACGGGCCAGTTCAAGACGGGAATGCTGGCGACCTTCCTTCCACGGATACAACGCGAACTGCTCGATCTTCGAACCGCGAATCGCCGTGTGCAGGTCGTAGTGCAGGCGCTGACGGTCAGGAAGGCTGAAGAAACTCGCCGCCAGCCGTTCCAGTTCGCAGGCACGCAGGGCTTCGGAACCGCTGCTTTGTTCGTGACGGCCATTGAACAGCCGATTGACGTCCTGCTCGACGAAGCGCTCGCCCTTGCGAATCGCTTCCGGGTTGCCGAACAGAAACAGAATACGTGCACGCGGCTTCAGGTCGCCGCGAGCGATGTCATGCAGCAGCCGGTCGAGCAATTCGATCGGTGCCGTTTCATTACCGTGGATGCCTGCCGACAGCAGCAGGTCCAAGCCGTTATCGCGCGCTTCGGGTGGCCGGACTTCCAGCGCCCCCTCGCTCAACCAGCGCATGCGCACGCCTTCGACAGTCAGTTGAGTCTTCTCCGCCGGTTCGCGGCCGGCGAGGGTCAGTTCAAGCAGTTTGCCGAGGGCGAGCATAGAGCGGTTTCCTTAGTGGTCGTGGTTGCAATCCGGGCCGTGCACGTGGCCGTCGTCGTCGCCGAGGTCAGCCGGTTCCATCTCCAGTTGCAGACTTACCAGATTAGTCGCCAATGGGCGCAACAGCAGGTTGGCGTACTCTTCGTCGCCCTCTTCGACGTCCACGCCGATCAGCAGTTGGCCACGGCCGTCCTGCTGGATCCACAGCTCTTTGCCTTGCCACATGACCGCGACGCGGGTGCAGGAAGTTTCCAGTTGCTTGCCGTCGGTGTCTTCAAGGATCAGCCGCAGGGAATCGCTCATGTCTTTTTTACGCTCTGTTGGGGGAGAAAAGCCGCGCGCCGCGTTCAGGCGGCGCGCCGGCCATCAATTGATCTGGAATGGATAAACCGCGCCCAGTTTAAGGATTTGCGTCAGTTCATCCAGTGCCGTCCGGCATTCAAGCAGCAACTGCGGATCCGCCAGATCGCTTTCGGTCAGGCGGTCGCGGTAGTGCTTTTCAACCCATGCGGTCAACGAACCGTACAACGGGGCGGTCATGATAACCCCTGGGTTGACGGCCGCCAGCTCGGTTTCGTTGAGCGCGACGCGCAGTCGCAGGCACGCCGGGCCACCGCCGTTCTGCATGCTTTGCTTGAGGTCGAAGACTTTCACTTCACGGATCAGGCCGCCGGAGCTGGTCAGGCCTTGCAGGTAATTCCACACGCGCTCGTTGCCACGGCATTCTTCCGGCACGATCAGCAGCATCGAACCATCAGGGCGCGACAGCAGCTGGCTGTTGAACAGGTAGGAACGCACGGCGTCGTCCACGGTGACCGCCGAACGCGGCACACAGACCGACTGGAACTTGCCGCCGACCTTGGCCAGTTTGGCTTGCAGTTCGGCCAGCATCTGATCGGTGTCGAGGAACGCGTCCTCGTGATAGAACAGCACCTCGCCGTTGCCCACCGCGATCACGTCGTTGTGGAACACGCCCTGGTCGATAACGGCCGGATTCTGCTGCGCGTAGACCACGCCGTCATCACGCAGGCCGTGCAGACGGGCAACCGCCTGCGACGCTTCGAGGGTCTGGCGCGCCGGGTATTTCTGCGGTGCCGGGTAGCGAGTGTCGAACGCACTGCGACCGAACACGAAGAACTCGACACCAGCCTCGCCGTACTCACGGCAGAAACGGGTGTGGTTCGCTGCGCCTTCGTCGCCGAACTGCGCCACCGCCGGCAATGCGGCGTGGTGAGCGAAGTGTTGCTGGTTGGCGAACATTGCGCCCAGCACGCGACTGGTGGTCGGGTGTTCGATGCTGCGGTGGTATTTGCAGTTCAGGTTGGCGGCGGTGAAATGCACGCGACCGTCAGCAGTGTCGGCACTCGGGCTGACCGTGGCGGCGTTGGCTACCCACATGCTCGACGCCGAGCAACTGGCGACCAGCAGCGGCATCGCTTCTTTGGCGGCGCGCTCGATCACTTGAGCGTCGGTGCCGCTGAAACCCAGACGGCGCAAGGCAGCCACATCCGGACGTTCCTGCGGTGCGAGCACGCCTTGCTGAAAGCCCATTTCCATCAGCGCTTTCATTTTCGCCAGGCCTTGCAGCGCCGCTTCCTTGGGGTTCGAGGATTGCTGGCTGTTGCTCTGGGACGCAACGTTGCCGTAGGACAGACCACCGTAGTTATGGGTCGGCCCCACTAGACCGTCAAAATTGACTTCATAGGATTTCATCAGCGAGGCTCCACGAGAATCTGTTGTTATAGGCTTCAGTAACTATTCTTTGAGACCGCGGCGCGGCCATCGCTGGCAAGCCAGTTCCCACAGGGATCTCATCGCCCTTGTGGGAGCTGGCTTGCCAGCGATTAGCATCACGCCATCTTCACGCCAGGCGTCAGGGCCGCCGGCAACACCAGGCTCGGGGTTTCCAGCGAGGCCACCGGGTACGCGCAGTAATCCGCCGCGTAGTAGGCGCTGGCGCGATGGTTGCCCGAAGCGCCGACACCGCCGAACGGTGCGCTGCTCGCAGCCCCCGTCAGTTGCTTGTTCCAGTTGACGATCCCGGCGCGGCTTTCCAGCCAGAACTGCTGATAGCGCTCTTCGGAATCCGACAGCAGGCCAGCGGCCAGACCAAATGCGGTGTCGTTGGCTTCGGCAATCGCGGCTTCGAAATCGCTGTAGCGAATTACTTGCAGCAGCGGACCGAACAGTTCTTCGTCGGAACGATCGGCAACCGCCGTCACATCAACGATGCCCGGAGTCAGCAGTGCCGACTGCGCCTGCGGTTGAGTCATCGCCAGCAGCGACACTGCGCCATTGGCCAGCAGATGCGCCTGGGCATCCATCAACGCTTTCGCCGCGCCAAGGGAAACCACCGAGCCCATGAATGGCGCCGGCTGCTGGTCGAACGCGCCGACCTCAATGGTCGAGCTGACTTCCACCAGACGCTTGAGCAGGCTGTCGCCCCACGCGCCTTGCGGCACCAGCAGACGACGGGCGCAGGTGCAACGCTGACCGGCGGAAATGAACGCCGACTGAATGATCGTGTAAACCGCCGCATCAAGATCAGCGACCTGATCGACCACCAACGGGTTGTTGCCGCCCATTTCCAGCGCAAGAATCTTGTCCGGACGACCGGCGAATTGCTGATGCAGGTGATTGCCGGTACGGCTGGAACCGGTGAAGAACAGACCGTCGATGCCCGGGTTCGCCGCCAGTGCGATACCGGTTTCGCGGGCGCCTTGCAGCAGGTTCAGGACACCGGCCGGCAGACCGGCTTCGATCCAGCACTTGACCGTCAGCTCGGCGACTTTCGGGGTCAGCTCGCTTGGCTTGAACAACACGCTGTTACCGGCCAGCAGCGCCGGCACGATGTGGCCGTTCGGCAAATGACCAGGGAAGTTGTAAGGGCCGAACACCGCGACCACGCCGTGGGGCTTGTGGCGCAACACGGCGGTGGCGTCGCCCAACGGGCCGCTCTTCTCGCCGGTACGTTCGCGGTAGCTCTGCACCGAGATCGCGATCTTGTTGACCATGCTGGTGACTTCGGTCGCGGCTTCCCACAGCGGTTTGCCGGTTTCCTCACCGATGGTGCGGGCCAGTTCGTCGGCGTGATTTTTCAGTGCAGCGGCAAACGCTTCGAGCACGCTGATGCGATCTTCCAGGGTACGACGGGCCCAACTTGGGAATGCCTGACGCGCAGCCTGCACGGCCGACTCGACCTGAGCGGCGGTGGCGCCCTCCCCCGACCACAGCACTTGCTGGGTCACCGGGTTCAACGATTGAAAGGCCTCGCCCTGACCGGCCAGCCACTCACCTGCGATGTATAGCGAATTCATTATTTCGACTCCCGGGCAGCAGACAACGCCACGGCGCGCACCTGATCGCCAGCGTTGAGTTGAAGACGTTTGGCGGTCAGCGGATCGACCACCAGGGTGCCGGCGGCCAGACGGGCCGGCGCAGCCGTGATGCGGCAATCTTCGCGTTTGCGGTTATGGATGATGAACGGCGTGGCGTCGTCGCCCGGCGTGCCGATGGCCAGCACCAGCGCTTCGCTGTCACGCACCGCACGGATCTTGCTGGTCTCGCACTCGATGGCCGGGCCGGCGTCGAAGATGTCGACGTAACCCTGATAGCTGAAGCCTTCGCTCTTGAGCATTGCCAGCGCCGGCTCGGTGTCCGGGTGCACCTGACCAATGACGTTACGCGCGTCCGGCGACAGGAAGCAGGTGTACAGCGGGAATTTCGGCATCAGTTCGGCGATGAACGCCTTGTTGCCGACACCGGTCAGGTAATCGGCCTGGCTGAACTCCATCTTGAAGAAGTGCCGGCCCAGGCTTTCCCAGAACGGCGAACGACCGGCGTCATCCGACACGCCGCGCATCTCGGCGATTATCTTGTTGCCGAACAGTTGCGGGAATTCGGCGATGAACAGCATCCGCGCCTTGGACAACATGCGGCCGTTGAGGCCGGTGCGGTAATCGGCGTGCAGGAACAGCGAGCACAGCTCGGAGTTGCCGGTCAGGTCGTTGGCCAGGAACAGCGTCGGGATCTCGCGATAGATGTTCAGCTCCTGCGAGGCGCTGACGGTCAGGCCGACGCGGAAGTTGTACCAAGGCTCGCGCAGACCGACGGCGCCGGCGATGGCGGAAATCCCCACCACGCGACCGTTGTCGTCTTCGAGCACGAACAGGTAGTCCGCGTCACCACGGCCGGCTTCACCGCGAAAGGTCTTCTCGGCCCAGCCGACCCGGTGGGTCAGGCGCTCTTCGTTGGCCGGCAAGGTAGTCAGGCCGGTGCCGGTGCTGCGGGCCAGGTCGATCAGAGCGGACAAATCGCTGCTGCGTACGGGACGAACAATCATGCTATCTCCTCAAACGGGCCGCCGTGGCCACCCGTGAAACTCGCTAAGGCGTTAAACCGCCACCAGGCGCACGCTGGCACCTTCACCGACGCCCAGGGCTTCGGCCGCTTCCAGATCCAGGGTCACCGGTTTGCCCGGCGCGTAATCCAGCTCAAGCAACACCGCGCGGTAATCCTGCAACTGGGCATTGGCCACCAGATACTGGCGACCGGCACCTTTGACCGGCTCGCCGAGCTTCACCGGCACCACACGGCTCTGGGCGATCGAACGGATCCCCGAAACACGCGCATGCAGGGTCGGGCCACCGTCAAAGATGTCGATGTAGTGATCGGTCTCGAAGCCTTCGCGCATCAGGATGTCGAAGGTGATCTGCGCACGCGGGTGTACCTGGCCCATCGCTTCCTGAGCGGAGTCCGGCAGCAGCGGCACGTAGATCGGGTAATGCGGCATCAGCTCGGCGAGGAACGTACGGCTTTTCAGGCCACACAGGCGCTCGGCCTCGGCGTAGTTCAGGTCGAAGAAGTTGCGACCAATGGCATCCCAGAATGGCGAGTCGCCGTTCTCGTCGCTGTAACCGACGATCTCGGTCACCACCGAATCGGCGAACCGCTCAGGGTGGCTGGCGACGAACAGCAGACGGCCACGGGAGTTGAGCTCGGCCCAAGGCGAACCCACCAGCTCGCGCTGCACGTAGAAACTGGTCAGCAAGCTGTTACCGGTCAGGTCGTGGCATTGCGAGAGCACGTGGATCTTGTTGTGGATCTTCAGCTCGCGGGAAGCATGCACGAAGGTCTCGTTGCGAAAGCTGTAGAACGGCTCGGAGTAACCGGCCGAAGCAACGATTGCCGAGCAGCCCACCAGTTTGCCGGTGGCAGTGTCTTCGAGGACGAAGAAATAACTCTCCTCGCCGTTGAAGCTCACCTCGGCGGCAAACGAGGCTTCGCTCGCGGCGATCTTGTCGCTCAGGCGTTCAACGTCATCCGGCAAGGAAGTGACACCAATCGGGCTGTCCGCAGCCAGACGCTGTACCTCGCCCAGATCAGCCATTTGCGCGGGGCGCATCACCAGCATGGTGTCACTCCTTTCTCTACTTCAGGTCGGCGAAAGCGCCGACTCGGGAAAAAAATGCCGGGCAGGCCCGGCACAGGAAAATGGTCCCGGCGCCTGTCGATGACGACAGACGCCGGGCGGTCTTGCATGAATCAGGCTTGCGTCAGTTTCGCCGCAGCACGTTCGAAGCGGTCCAGACCGGCGTCGATGTCCGCGTCTTCAACCACCAGGCTCGGGGCGAAACGGATCACGTCCGGGCCAGCCTGCAGAATCATCAGGCCTTCTTGTTCGGCGGCGTTGAAGATGTCCTTGGCCTTGCCTTTCCAGGCATCGCTCAGCACGCAACCGATCAGCAGACCGAGACCGCGCACCTGGGTGAACAGGCCGTACTTCTCGCCGATCTGCTGCAGGCGGGTCTTGAACTTGTCGTGCTTGGCGTTGACGCCGTTCAGCACCTCAGGGGTGTTGATCACGTCAATCACTGCCTCAGCCACGGCGCACGCCAGCGGGTTGCCGCCGTAAGTGGTGCCGTGAGTGCCGACGACCAGATGCTTGGCCAGCGCTTCGGTGGTCAGCATCGCGGCGATCGGGAAACCGCCGCCCAGGCTCTTGGCGCTGGTCAGGATGTCCGGAACCACACCGAAATGCTGGTAGGCGAACAGGTTGCCGGTGCGGCCCATGCCGGTCTGCACTTCGTCGAACACCAGCAGCGCGTTGTTGGCGTCGCACAGTTCACGGGCGCCTTGCAGGTAAGCCAGCTCGGCCGGCAGCACGCCGCCTTCACCCTGGATCGGCTCCAGAACGACCGCGCAGGTCTTGTCGGAAACAGCGGCTTTCAGCGCTGCCAGATCGTTGTACGGCACGTGGGTGATGCCGGTGATTTTCGGGCCGAAACCGTCGGAGTACTTCGACTGGCCACCGACGTTCACGGTGAACAGGGTGCGGCCGTGGAAGCTGTTGAGCGCGGCGATGATTTCGTACTTTTCGGTGCCGAAACGGTCGAACGCGACGCGGCGGGCCAGCTTGAAGGCGGCCTCGTTGGCTTCGGCGCCGGAGTTGCAGAAGAACACGCGCTCGGCAAAGGTGGCGTCGATCAGCTTGTGCGCCAGACGCAGGGCCGGCTCGTTGGTGAACACGTTGGACACGTGCCACAGCTTGTTCGCTTGCTCGGTCAAGGCACCGACCAGCGCCGGATGCGCGTGACCCAATACGTTGACGGCGATACCGCCGGCGAAGTCGATCAGCTCGCGGCCGGCCTGATCCCAGACGCGGGAACCGGCGCCACGCACCGGAATGAAAGCGGCAGGCGCGTAGTTGGGAACCATAACCTGGTCGAAATCGGCGCGTTGTACCGCAGCGTGCTCAACGGACATCGGAGTCTCCTGATGAGGGCCACCCGCCTGAAACTGGCGAGCGATGGGGGGATTGTAAGGACAGTTTTCAGCCCGGCCTTGCCGCCAAGCGACAACTTCTTATAGCGCAAACCACGGATTTTCCCGGGTTTACGGCAATGCGACATATACCGTCGCAAAGGCGCAGTTTAAACCGTCGACGACAATTGCAGCAGGCCTGCGAGGATATCAATTCCACAGCTTGTCGCTGCGATAACTATGTACCGCACTTCATCGTGCGCATTTTGATTCGCTTGGCACTTTTCCAGACGCCAAGGCGCAATCACCATGCAATCACCGACCGAAAAACCACCCGTGCCTCCTCTGGCTTCCGAGTACGCCCCGCTTCATTCGCCGCCACACTATCAACCCCTTCTCAATGGCATCCCTGAATGGCTGGGCAAGTCTTCGCAGACCAGGCGCGACGCACTGAAAAATGCGCGCAGAACAATTCCCGACACATTCAAGTTGGCACCACGGGCACAACACCTCGCGCTACGCGCCGCCATCGCAGATCACATGCAGGTGCAAAACAGTGTCGATCAGTTGCTGGAAGGCGTGCAGGACGCCCACACTTTTGCCGAACCCTTGCTGAAAACCGGGTTGAAATCACGCTACGGACTTGAGCTGGACGTGAGGGCAACTTTCCTGCGCCTCTATATTCCGATCACGCCGCCCGGCCTTTCCATCCGCACCGGCGTACGGGTCTGGACGGTTTCCTTGCTGGACGCGGCGCTGCACAACTTCGAAGAACATGAAACACGAGCCGACGCCTACGACAGCGACTCCTGCTTCATCAGCAAACCGTCGGCCACAGGACAGTTCGAGACACGGCCGGCGCTCGGCGCACAAATCGGCATACCTGCTTTCACGGGCCTGTGCCGGGAGCTGGATATCGGTGCCGGCTACAAGCGCTACCTTGAAACCAGCCTCGGTATCTCCGATCCTGCCATGGCCGCTGAATTGACCCCGAAGGTCAAGGCGACCCAGATCGCAGGTCTCAAAGCCGCGCTTGAGCTGGCGCGCCTCAACCGGGATATCGACGAACGCTGGTATCGCCTGATCGGCGGCCTGAGCGACGGTTTGCAGGGCATGCGGGTGAACGGCCAGACCCTGCGCTGTCACGATCTGACGATGATGTCGGCGGAGCTGGCAGGTATCGTGATTTTTGCGCCAGACCTGGAACAGGCAGGCACACCGTCAGGCGTGGTGGCCTACGTGCCAGGCGACCCTGAGCACCCGGTCAAATACTATGCCTCGACCGCCGAACTGGAGAAGGAACTCACCCGTCAGTTGCGCTCCCCGCAGTACCAGCAATTTTTCAGCGGATTCGTCGCCCTTGCCCAGCGGGGGCAATTCTTCTCCGAGCTGAACCGGCGCCTGAGCCAAGTGAAATGGCACGCCCCCGAACCCGGCAACCCTCAGCCCACCTGGCGCGATACCCCCATTGAGCACCCCAAGTTGCAACTGGCGATCAGCGCCATCGCTGGCGACCTGTCGGAACACCTTTATCAACGCAAGCTGAACAAGATACTCAACGACGCCGCCACCCTTGCCGTCCCGACCGCGGCCGTCGACCGCAATGCCCGCTGGGCACGATGGGATTCCTTTGTCAGCGTGGCGACGTCGATTCTCCAGATTGCCGCGTTTGTCGTGCTGCCCTTCGTGCCGTTCCTGGGTGAAATGATGATGGCTTACATGGCCTATCAGTTTCTCGACGAGGTATTCGAGGGCATTGTCGATTGGGCTCAAGGATTGGCCAGCGAGGCCGGCGAGCAGCTCTTCGCCGCGCTGGAATCCCTGGTGCAACTCGGCGCTTTCGGCATTGGCGGCAGTATCGCCCTGGCCGAACTTCCCAGGGTTCTGCCGGCCCCCGTCGTGGCCTTCATCGATCGTTTCCGGCCCGTCAAGTTGCGCAACGGCAGAACGCTGTATTGGAAGCCGGACCTGAAGCCCTACGAACAGCAGGCCCTGCCGCCCGATGGCAGCGTGCCGGGCCCGTCCGGCCTGCATGAGTATCAAGGACGCAAATGGCTGCCGGCCGAACAGGGGCACTACGCCGTCAGCCATTCGGGACAGCCGGACAAGTTATACATCGAACATCCGAGCCGACCGGACGCGTATCGCCCGACCGTTTTCCATAACGGTGAAGGCGCCTTCCATACCGAACTCGAGCGCCCGCTGGAATGGGACAGAGCGACGGTATTGCAGCGCCTGGGTCCAAATGTTGAATCGCTGCCCCCGGCGCGACGCGAACGGCTGCTCCAGGTCAGCGGTTGCGACGAAGACGTCCTGCGCAGGATGCACATGAACCGCGAGCCCATGCCGCCCTTGCTGGCCGACAGTCTCCAGCGTTTTCTGATTGATCGGGACTTGCAGGATTTCATCGACCGGATCGGCAGCAGCAAGGCCGAGGATTACCTCACCGCCGATCCGCTGATTCAACTCCAGCTTCTCAAGGATCAGCACCTGTGGCCCTCCGGCAGACGACTGCGCCTGTTCAGCGAACAGGGCGACGTCGTCTGGCAATCCTCCACCGATCAACAGTTGCCGCTGACGGACATCCATGAGAACAGACTGACCGACGGCGACTTGCTCAAGACTCTGCTGCAGACACTCGACAACCACGAAATCAATACGCTGCTTGAAGAGGAATTCGGCCAGGTGATCGCCCTTGAAGTACGCACCCGAAACCTGCGTGCCCGTCTGACGCAGATCGCGACAACTGAACGCACGGCCTTGTTCGAGACGCGCTATCAGGCGCTTCAACACCGCGATGAACCGCTGGCAAGAACCGTGGCCCTGCACGAACCTCGCCTGCCCGCAAAAATCAGCGAAGCGCTGCTCAATACTGCCACGGGTTCAGAACTGTTGGAGATCGAAGCCGGAAACTGGCCCGCTCGGCAACAGGAACTGGCGCAAGAGGCCCGGTTTGAACTGCGGGTGACTCGCGCCTACGAAGGGCTGGAGCTGGATTCGGTGCGCAACCCCGACTCCGACACCCTGGCGCTGCACAGCCTCCAGCGATTACCGGGCTGGTCTGGCGACGTGCGTCTGGAGGTACGCTCCGGATCCCCGCAAGGACTACTGCTCGACAGCACGGGTCCCGAATCGGCCGCCATCAGGAGGGTACTGGTACTCGACGCCAACGGTCGATGGAAGCCGTATGACCAGCACGGTCTGGAGTTGCAGGGGACCGCCGATTTCTACACCTGTGTTCTGCAAGCCTTGCCGGACGCCCAGCGCCAGGCATTGAACCTGCACATCGGTGAAGGTGAAAAGCTCAGGCAGGCCCTGCGTGACAATCCGCTGCCACGCAGTGATCTGCGCCTGACGATTGTCAACGAACCCCCTTCCCCGCCGGCCATCGAGACTCTGCGCCTGACCGGGGCACAAGGTTACGCCCGAGAAACGCCGCACACCCCGCGCACTCTGGAAAACCGCATCAGGCAGGTGTACCCGAGCCTGTTGCAGGGCGACTTGCAGGACATGGTCGCGCGACTGCAAGCCCACCCTCACGGGGCGAATGCAGAACTGTCGCGGCTCAGCCTCGAATACGCCCAGCTCGACAGCGACCTGAATCAGTGGATGCACGCCGCTGTTCCCAACAATCCGGAGACAGGGGGCTCTGCGTCCCTCGCCCGGCAGATGGCCAGCCTGCGCGACCGCCAACTGTTCGCCCATCTTCTGCGTAAATGCTGGCGCAGAGAAACCCCGGAAGCGACCGGTTTCCGTCTGTTGTTTTCAGAGCCACTGCCGGGAGACTTGCCCGTCCTGAGCGCCAGTTTCGATCACATCACAAACCTGGAACTGACCGGCACAGACAATCCCGGCGGCGTCGATGCATTTCTCCAGCGTTTTCCAAACTTGCAACGCCTGGCCCTGAACCATTTCGACCTGGACGACCTGCCGCAAAGTCTCCAGACGATGCGCTCGCTGCGACAACTGAGACTGCGCCAATGTGGCGTCGCTCTCACCCCACAAAACCAGCTGCTGCTGTCGTCACTCAACGAACTGACGGCGCTCGATCTGCAAGGTAACCCGTTGGGTATCACGATGGACGTCAACGGCCTTTCTGCGCTGACCTATCTCAATCTCATCGATACCGGCATTTCCGCACTGCCTGCCGGGCTGCTGGATCATCCGCGCCTCAGAAGCGCCTGGCTGGCCGGCA
This sequence comes from Pseudomonas sp. B40(2017), assembly GCF_002112855.1. Lineage (NCBI taxonomy): Bacteria > Pseudomonadati > Pseudomonadota > Gammaproteobacteria > Pseudomonadales > Pseudomonadaceae > Pseudomonas > Pseudomonas sp. B40(2017). Next base: position 315,365 of record NZ_NEIT01000004.1, on the reverse strand, counting down.
ATCAGATCACTTCGCTGCCCGGTGTGCTGTTCGAGCTGTCGCCCAGCACCGGGGCGACATTCGATTTCGCCGGCAATCCACTTTCCAGTGCTACGCGTGAACAGGTGAAAGTCTATTTCAACCGCACCGGCAATTACATGGGCGTGCGGCCAGAGCAACCCGAGATCGACCGGACCAAAATGCTGTTCACCGACCTCAACGATCGCCAGGCCAGCGAGCTGATTTACCGACTTCCAGGCTCTCTCGCCCAAGGCCGGCTTCAGCTGGAACGATGGGAAGCCGAAATAACCCGTCTGACCGCAGATCTGGCCAGATGGGTCCGGGACATTCCAGACCGCAATCCACTCAGTGGCGAGACACTGACCCTCAATGAACGACTCGAAGAACTCTTTGCCAGGGAAACGTTCGCCGGGCGCCTCGAACGGCTATGGCGCCACCGTTCCACGACTCAGCCGCTGGTACGGGCCGAAACCTTGAATGCGCAGGCAACCTTCATGGGCGACATGCCCGTGCTGAGCGCGGATTTCAGTCACATCCGCACGTTGTCCTTGAGTGGCAACAAATCGATCACCTCCGCATCCTCATTCCTCGCCGGTTTCCCGCGGTTGACTACGCTGGTTCTGCGCGATTTCACCCTTGACCGGACTGCGCAAACGCTCGCCCGCCTTCCAGCTCTCGAAGCGCTGGTCCTGAAAAATTGCGGCGTGACCTTCAGTGCCGAAGCGCAAGCGGCACTGGCCGCCATGCCCGCGCTGGACTCCCTTGAGTTGCCCGGCAACCCATTGGGCGATTCACCCGATGTCGGCGCCTTGAGCCAACTCAACTACCTCGATCTTTCCAGCACGGGAATCAACGAAGCGCCAGTCGGCATGACTCGCCATCCGAACCTCAAAACGGCCATCGTCAGTGACAATCGGATCAGCGAATTTCCCGAGGATTTTTTTCAACTGCCGGCCACCGTCAGCGAAGGATTTGATTTTTCCGGCAACCCGCTGAGCGCTGAGACCCGGGAACGCATCAAGACCTACTCTCGGGAAATCGGTCCGGATTTCGGCGTACCTGCCGATAAAGCAGATATCGCAGCCACCAAAGCCCTGTTCCCCGCCCTGGACACCGAGGAAGCCAGCGACGTCTTCTATGGCTTGCCCGGCGACCTGGAACAGGGCCGCATCCTGCTCAGGCACTGGAAGGCGGAAATCGAACAACTGGTCGCGGACCTCGAACAATGGAAGACCGCGATTCCCGCCTCTCATCCGGTCAGCGGTCAACCGTTGAGCCCGACAGAGATGTTCGTCGAGCACACCAGGAGAACAGCCTTTGCCGACCAACTGGAGCGGTTGTGGCACATGCGGTCTTCGGACAACCCCAGGCAGCGGCACGACACCCTGATAACGACGCTTACGTTCATCGGCGAGCTACCTCGGTTGTCGGCGGACTTCAGCCATATTGCAGAGTTGTCAGTGCATGGAAGTACGACCCTGAGCGCCACCGACGCCTTTCTGGGGTCTTTCACCGGCTTACATCATCTGGAACTGCATGATTTCAACCTCGCAGAGATCCCGCGAGCCTGCGCACGAATGCCTTCGCTGCAACGCCTGATCCTGGAAAACTGCAGGTTGTCACTGACTTCGCCTGGCCAGACCATCCTTTCCTCTTTGAATGCCCTGCAGTATCTGAATCTGAGTCGCAACCCGCTGGGTACGCCTCCGCCTCTCGACAGCCTGCCGGCACTGATTCATTTGCGTCTGGTCGATACCCAACTGACCAGCGTGCCGGACGGCCTGCTCACACACCCGCGCCTGACTGTCGCAATCTTCGATCGCAACCGGATCAGCGAACTGCCCGAAGACCTGTTCGATATTCCGATGAACACCCCCCGACAATTCACCTTCGCCGACAACCCGCTGACCCCGGCCACTCGCGATCGGGTCAAAGTCTGCTTCCAGGAGCACCGGCAAAACTTCGGCGTCTCCATGCCCAACGAAGACCTGGACCGGCTCATAGAACTGTTCCCGTCAGTGGATCGCGAGGATGCCGAACGCGTCTTGTACCTGCTGCCTGGAACCATCGAGCAAGGGCGTGCGCAGATTGCCCGCTGGGAATCGGAATTGCAGCAACTGGTCGAAGCCCTGCACCGCTGGGTGGGCGATATTCCCGAGCGTTTCCCCGCTACCGATGAAGTACTCAGTCAAATCGAACGCGATACCGAGCGTGCCGAACGCGAGGCCTTTCGCCTGGAACTCGAGGCGTTCTGGCGCGAGCGACTGGAGGAGAATCCGGAAACACGAGCTGTGACGCTGAGCCTCAATCTTGCGTTCATCGGCGACATGCCCACCTTGAGCACTGACTTCAGCCACGTCACGGCGCTGTCGCTTCATGGCAATTCACAACTGCGGATCAATGACAACTTTCTGCACTGTTTTCCCGGCCTCGAAACCCTGGAGCTGCGCGAACTGGCGCTCGGACGCATTCCACAATCGATCACCCGCATGCCTGCACTCGAGGAGCTGGCATTGAGCGACTGCGACGTGGTGCTGGACAGCGAAGGCCACACCGTTCTTGGAATGCTGACCCGACTCAAAAGCCTGGATCTGTATCGCAATCCACTGGGCATGGTGCCTGACTTGCGCAACCTGCGAGCACTGGAGTACCTCGACCTGTCGGCGACGGCCATCACCGAACTTCCCGCGGGGCTGTTGAACCACCCCGCGCTTGAAACGGTTGTACTCAACAACAACCGCATCACCGAGCTTCCCGAAGATGTCTTCGCCTTGCCGGCAGCCGTCGGCAATGGCTATGACTTCGGCGACAATCCCTTGAATGCCGCCACCCGTGACCGGATCAAGATTTACTATCGCCGTAACGGCGAAGACCTTGGGGTCATGGCCGAAATGACAGACCTGATCCGAGTCCAGACCCTGTACCCCGCCCTCGACGACGAACAGGCGAGCGCCTTCGTCTACCGACTGAACGGCTCGCTGGCGGATGGGCGGAGCGAACTGACACGTCTTGAAACCGAACTGGCAACATTGCTGGGTGATCTTGCGGCATGGGAGGCCGACCTGCCGGTCAATGACATCAGCGGCCAGCCACTCGACGCCGCGGAGCGCCTGAAAGAAGAGCGAAACCGTGCGCGTTTCAAGGAGGAATTGCTGACCTGCTGGCGCAAGACACCGCTGGAAGGCGCGGATATCGAAGATCACCGCTTCGCGTCGAGCCTGCCGCTACGAGGTGAACTGCCGACACTGACGGCGCAATTCGGCCACGTATCGGATCTGTACCTGCTCAGTGTCAGCGATCACTCGCCGCGCATCGGCCGTTTCCTGGAGGCGTTCCCCAGTCTTGATAGCCTCGATATCCGAGGCTACGACCTGAGAACCGTCCCCGCAGCCATCTTCAGGATGGGGCGTCTGACGTCGCTGAGCCTGCCGGAATGCAACATCACCCTGACGCCAAAAGATGTGAACGGCCTGGCGGGGCTGCACACTCTCGAGCTCTTGCACCTGCAGGACAACCCGCTTGGACTGGCTCCCGACCTGAGCAACCTGCAGGCACTGACCGATCTGGACTTGAGCACGACCGGCATCCGCGAAATTCCCAAGGGTGCGCTTGGCAACTTCAACTGGATGGAAATCGATCTGTCAGGTAATGAAATCAGCGAAATGCCGGACGAACTGATGGAGGTACCGGCCTATGTCGGTGATCGCTACGATTTACGTGGCAACCCCTTTTCCATGCGTGCGATGAACCGCATCCGAGCCTATTTCCAGGAGACGGGCAACACCCTGAACGTCGACGGCATTCTCGATCATCCGCCCCAGGTCATACGGCCCGTCGTCAATATCGAAGACTGAGCAAGACCTGGAGTATCAGCGCCCTCGAGGCGCCGATACCCGGAATCAACCGCGCTCGGGCGGCACCGAGGACAGCTCGAACGGGCTGCTGCTGCGCCGCTGGTTGCGGTCTTCCCGCGGCGTGGCGCCGAAGAAGTTGCGATAGGCGCTGGAGAAATGCGGCCCCGAGGAGAAACCGCACGACAGGCCGATCTGGATGATCGACTTGCTGGTCTGCATCAACATCTGCCGGGCCTTGTTCAGGCGCAGTTCCAGGTAGTACTGGCTCGGCACGCGGTTGAGGTATTGCTTGAAGATCCGCTCCAGCTGGCGACGGGACACGCACACATGCTGGGCGATTTCGTCGGTGGTCAGCGGCTCTTCGATGTTGGCTTCCATCAGCAGCACCGCCTGGGTGAGCTTCGGATGGCTGGAGCCGAGGCGGTTCTGCAATGGAATGCGCTGACGCTCGCCGCCTTCGCGGATGCGTTCGACCACCAGTTCTTCAGAGACCGCACCGGCCAGTTCCGCACCATGATCGCGGGCCAGGACTGCCAGTAACAGATCGAGCACCGACATGCCGCCGCACGCCGTCAGCCGATCGCGATCCCAGTCGAACAGATGGCTGGTGGCGATGACTTTCGGGAAGCGCTCGGCGAAATCGTCCTGCCAGCGCCAGTGCACCGCTGCGCGGTAACCGTCGAGCAGACCGAGGTGCGCCAGCGGATACACGCCAGCCGACAAACCACCGATCACACAACCGGCGCGTACCAGTTGCTTGAGCGCGCTGCTGAGTGCCGGCGCCAAAGCTGTCGGTGGCTCATCGGCGAGCAGGAACAGTTTCTGGAAGTTTTCGAGTTTGCCGGCCCAGGGTTCGCCGGGCAGTTGCCACTCACCTTCGGTCGGTGCTTCGGCCTGCAGGAACGACAATTCGTAAACCACATCCGGATGCACACGCTGGGCAACACGCAAGGCCTCCTCCGCCAGCGCCAAAGTCAGAGCTTTAGTGCTGGGCCAAATCAGGAAACCAATTCGATGGGCAGTCATGGCGGGCGATCCGAAACGTAAACAGAGGGAAAAACCGAAATCGGCTGCAACCAAATTAGACCATCTGGCGCGCTGCGCAGCATGACCTAATCTGGTGCATAACGGGAGCGATTACTTGAGGCTGCCCGAGAGGAATTGTTGCAAACGTTCCGATTGCGGATTGACCAGCACTTCACGTGGGTTGCCGCTTTCTTCGACGACGCCTTTGTGCAGGAACACCAACTGGTTCGACACTTCACGGGCGAAGCCCATTTCGTGGGTCACCACCACCATGGTGCGGCCTTCCTGAGCGAGGGCCTGCATGACTTTCAGCACGTCGCCGACCAGTTCCGGGTCGAGGGCCGAAGTCGGTTCGTCGAACAGCATCACTTCCGGTTCCATCGCCAGCGCACGGGCGATTGCCACACGCTGCTGCTCGCCACCGGACATATGCCCCGGGAACGCATCCTTACGGTGAGCCACGCCAACCTTGTTCAGGTAGTGCTCGGCTTTTTCGCGGGCTTCGGCCTTGGACACGCCCAGCACGTGAACCGGCGCCTCCATGATGTTTTCCAGCGCGGTCATGTGCGACCACAGGTTGAAGTGCTGGAACACCATCGACAGACGCGAACGCATGCGTTGCAGCTGCTTCGGATCAGCGGCTTTCAGCGCGCCGTCCTTGTTGGCCACCAGTTTCAGCTCTTCGTTGTTGAGCAGGATCTTGCCCGCGTGCGGCTGCTCGAGCAGGTTGATGCAACGCAGGAAAGTACTTTTGCCGGAGCCACTGGAGCCGATGATGCTGATCACATCGCCGGCGGCCGCTTTCAGGGAAACGCCCTTGAGCACTTCGTGACTGCCATAGCGTTTATGCAGGTCTTGGACTTCAAGTTTGTACATGCGGTCGGTTCTCACAAAAACAGTCAGTCGTTGAGCAAAGGGCCGTCGCGCAGCGCATCGCGCCCCGCCACTTTGGCCAGCCAGAAACCGGGTTGGGCGTAACGCAGCCGCTCAATGGCAAACAGCACCCCGGACGTACCAGCACACACCGTGCTGACCCGATCCGACAGCGGATCGATCACTTCGAAAATCTTGTCACCGGCTTCAACCCACTCGCCGGGCTTGCGCAGAAAACTCACCACCCCCGGATGCGGCGGCAGGAGCAATTCAGTGCCCTCGAACGGCATGCCTTCGCACGGTTCGTGCGCCGCGCTCGGCCACTCGCCACGGATCAGGCCCTGCTCGGCGAGGAACGCCAGAATGCCTTCGGCCCAGGCTTCGGCCTGCGCCGGCGTGGTGTCAGCCTGACCGCCGAGTTCAACGGTGGTCGCCAGGCACGCCAGTGGAATCTGCGCGTCCGGGAACAGCCGCGACAGGCGCAGCCACGGCAGCGAACAGGCCTCGTCGAACGAGCTGCCGCCGGAGTCTTCCGCCAGCAAACCGACCTTCACGTCCAGGTGCGCGGCGAGCGAACGCCACTGCGGCCAGTGTTGCGGCAAGGCGTACATGTGCAGCGCGGCTTCGCAGTCGCAATGCAGGTCCAGCACCACATCGGCGGTGGCGGCATGTTGCAGCAGGATGCGCTGCATGCCTTGCAACTGGCTGCTGGCCTCGGGCAATGCGGCCAGGTGATCGGCCATTGCCTGACGGATCAGACGGATGTTGGCGTGCGGATCATCACCGAGTTGTCCTTCCAGCCTAGCGGCCACGGGGGCGCTGAGCTCGACGAAATCTCGGTTGAAATTCTTGCCGCTGCCGGCCTCGAAGCGGCCCTGATGGTTGCCTTGCAACAACTGGCCAAGGCCCAGCGGGTTGGCCACCGGCACCAGTTCGATGACGCCGTTGAGCAGGCCCCTGGCTTCGAGTTCGCCGAGGCGTTTTTTCAATTCCCAGGCGGTGCGCATGCCGGGCAGTTCGTCAGCGTGGAGGCTGGCCTGGATGTAGGCCTTGCGCTCGCCGCTGCCGAAACGAAAAACCGAAATCCGGCGCTCGCTGCCCAGGTGGCTCCACGGCAGAACGTGGTCGATACGTTCCATATCAGTGCTTCCTCGGGGCCAAGTAGCTCAGCCAGCGACGCTCGGCCAGCTTGAACAGGCGCACCAGAATGAAAGTCAGGCACAGGTAGAACACGCCGGCGGTGATGTACGCTTCGAACGGCAGGTAGAACTGCGCATTCACGGTACGGGCCGCGCCGGTGATGTCGATCAGGGTCACGATGGAGGCCAGACTGGTGGTCTGCAGCATCATGATCACTTCGTTGCTGTACTGCGGCAGCGCCCGGCGCAGGGCCGATGGCAGCAGGATGCGCTTGTACATCTTGAAGCGCGACATGCCCATGGCCTTGGCCGCTTCGATCTCGCCGTTCGGCGTGGCCTTCAGGCTGCCGGCAATGATTTCGGCGGTGTAGGCGCTGGTGTTGATCGCGAACGCCAGGCAGGCACAGAACGTTGCGCTGGACAGCCACGGCCACAAGAAGCTTTCACGCACCGCTTCGAACTGGGCCAAACCGTAGTAGATCAGGAACAGTTGCACCAGCATCGGCGTGCCGCGAATCACGTAGGTGTACAGCCAGGCCGCGCCGTTGACCACGGCGTTCTTGGACACACGCATCAGCCCCAGCGGCAGGGCCGCGAGCAGGCCGAAGAACAGCGACAGCGCGAGCAACTTGAGGGTCGTGACCAGACCGCCGAGGTACAGCGGCAGGGCCTCCCAAATGACGTTGTAGTCGAAGATCATAGATCAGCCGCCCTTACGCCTACCGAGTAGCGCTTCTCAAGGTGACGCAGCGCCAGCAACGAGACACTGGTGATCACCAGGTACATCGCCGCCACTGCGAGGAAGAAGGTGAAAGGCTCGCGGGTGGCGTCGGCCGCCTGCTTGGCCTTGAACATCATGTCTTGCAGACCGACCACGGAAATCAGCGCGGTGGCCTTGGTCAAGACCAACCAATTGTTGGTGAAGCCCGGAATCGCCAGACGGATCATCTGCGGCACCAGCACCCGGAAGAACACCTGGAAGCTGCTCATGCCGTACGCCATGCCGGCTTCGGCCTGACCTTTGGGGATTGCCATGAACGCGCCGCGGAAGGTTTCCGACAGGTACGCACCGAAGATGAAACCGAGGGTGCCGATACCGGCGGCCAGCGGATTCAGGTCGATGTAGTCGTCATAGCCGAGCATTGGCGCGACGCGGTTGAGCAGGTCCTGACCGCCGTAGAAGATCAGCAGGATCAGCACCAGGTCGGGAATCCCGCGAATCACCGTGGAATACAGATCGCCCAGCCACGCCAGCCAGCGCACCGGCGACAGGCGCAACGCGACGCCGATCAGCCCGAGAACGATGGCCAGGGCCATGGACGACAAGGCGAGCTGAAGCGTCAGCCAAGCGCCATCGAGGATGACAGCCCCGTAGCCTTTCAACATGATTCAGGTCCTCGAAAGTTGGGATGAAAAAATGGCGCAAACCGCAGAGATCCTGTTGCTTGCGCCATTTCGGACGGGTCGAGCGACGTCTTTACTTGCCGTAAATGTCGAAGTCGAAGTATTTGTCCTGGATTGCCTTGTACTTGCCGTTCTCGCGGATGGCCGCGATGGCGGTGTTGATCTTGTCTTTCAGGGCGTCGCCCTTGCGTACCGCGATGCCTACGCCGTCGCCGAAGTATTTGACGTCGGTGAACGCCGGGCCGACGAACGCGAAGCCTTTGCCGGCGTCGGTTTTCAGGAAGCCGTCATTCAACAGCGTAGCGTCCGCCACGGTGCCGTCGAGGCGGCCGGCGGCCACGTCGAGGTAGATTTCGTTCTGCGAGCCGTACGGCTTGATCTCGGCACCCAGCGGGGCCAGGACTTCGCGGGCGAAACGCTCGTGGATCGAACCCCGTTGTACGCCGATGTTCTTGCCTTTCAGCTCGGTCAGGCCTTCGCTGACAGCGGTGCCTTCCTTCATCACGAGGCGGGCCGGAGTGTTGTAATACTTGTTGGTGAAGTCCACGGACTTCTTGCGGTCGTCAGTGATCGACATGGACGACAGGATCGCGTCGATCTTGCGCACTTTCAGTGCCGGGATCAGACCGTCGAACTCTTGCTCGACCCACTGGCACTTGACCTTCATTTCTTCGCACAGCGCGTTGCCGATGTCGTAGTCGAAACCGACGATGCTGCCGTCCGGGGCTTTGGATGCGAATGGAGGGTAAGCCGCTTCGATACCGATTTTCAGAGGCTTTTCATCGGCGAACGTCGGCAGGGACAGCACGGACAGTGCCAGGGCGCCAAGCAGCACAAGTTTCTTCATCTTGGGACTCCATCGGTAAAGGGCAAAAACGGCAGAGTGAGCGACAGCCCAATATGCGAATGGGTGTAACGAAATCGGTTGCTGCGTGCGTGGGACAGTTCCAGTCAAAACCGCGACGGCTTCAACGCAAGCCACGACGAGCGAGTGATCGGCATTCTAACGACAGGCCCGAAGCCGATATTTCTTCAATGCGACAACTAATTACAGATGCACCGAGAAACCCGCTTGAGCACATTGACAGCCCTGCAATTTCATGCAAGAGCGAAAGACAGTGAACCGATCTATGCTGCAAATTGCGGGCCTATTATTCGCAAACCCTTCTAATCCGGCAAGCGCGGGGTTATGTCTTATTTTTCACCGGCGGTTTTGAGGCTCTAAAACGGGGCGATGCGTTTCTCATTGCCCCGTTGCGGGGCGGGCGGTTACACATTCGGTTACTTGAAGACTGACAGGTAACAGTGGCAATGGGCTGACGGAACAATTCGATAATTATTGGCTGCGGGTTTTGTGTTACATCAAAGAATTGCACCTTTGCATGACAAACCGCTTTCGCTGGCAAGCCAGCTCCCACAAGGATCTACGCTGCTCACGTAACCTCCAACACACCAAAAAACGGGAGCTGCGGTGCGACGATTCGACTTGCCAGCGAAGGGGCCAGCACTAACAACCCATAAACTCCAGACAACAAAAAGCCCCGTCCGGCGCGATGCCGGACGGGGCTTTTCAGCCTTCAGACCCGCCGCTTACGCGACGTTCATGGTCTTGTGCGTGTCGATCAGATGCTGCACCACACCCGGATCGGCCAGGGTGGAGATGTCGCCCAACCCTTCGTATTCAGCCGTAGCGATCTTGCGCAGGATACGGCGCATGATCTTGCCCGAACGGGTCTTCGGCAGCCCCGGCGCCCACTGGATCACGTCCGGCGAAGCAATCGGGCCGATCTCCTTGCGCACCCAGTTCTTCAGCTCCAGGCGCAGTTGCTCGCTCGGCTCTTCGCCATTTTTCAGGGTGACGTAGACATAAATGCCCTGCCCCTTAATGTCGTGCGGCACACCGACCACCGCCGCTTCGGCGACTTTCGGGTGAGCAACCATCGCACTTTCGATCTCGGCAGTGCCCATGCGGTGGCCGGAGACGTTGAGCACGTCGTCCACGCGACCGGTGATCCAGTAGTAACCATCGGCATCACGGCGCGCGCCGTCACCGGTGAAGTACATGCCACGGAAGGTCTTGAAGTAGGTGTCAACGAAACGATCGTGATCGCCGTACAGGGTGCGCGCCTGACCTGGCCACGAATCGAGAATCACCAGATTGCCTTCGGCCTCGCCCTCGATGATGTTGCCGAGGTTGTCCACCAGCGCCGGCACCACACCGAAGAACGGACGCGCCGCCGAACCCGGCTTCAGCGCATGAGCGCCCGGCAGCGGGCTCATCATGTTGCCGCCGGTTTCAGTCTGCCACCAGGTGTCGACGATCGGGCAACGGGATTTGCCGACATTTTTGTAGTACCAGTCCCAGGCTTCCGGGTTGATCGGCTCGCCCACCGAACCCAGCAGGCGCAGGCTGCTGCCGTCCGCACCTTCAACAGCGGCGGTGCCGGAGGCCATCATCGCGCGGATCGCGGTCGGTGCGGTGTAGAGGATGTTGACCTTGTGCTTGTCGACAATCTTCGCCACCCGGGTGATGTCCGGGTAGTTCGGCACGCCTTCGAACAGTAGCGTGGTCGCGCCGTTGGCCAGCGGGCCGTAGACAATGTAGGAGTGACCGGTGACCCAGCCCACGTCAGCGGTGCACCAGTAAATTTCGCCCGGACGGTAGTCGAACACGCGCTCGTGAGTCATCGCCGCGTACAACAGGTAACCGCCGGTGGTGTGCTGCACGCCCTTCGGCTTGCCGGTGGAGCCGGAGGTATAAAGGATGAACAGCGCTTCTTCGGCACCCATCTCTTTCGGCGCGCAGACAGTGCCCGCCACTTTCATCAGGTCTTCGTACCAGATGTCGCGATGCTGGTTCCACTTGATGTCGCCGCCGGTGCGCTTGCACACGATGACTTTCTGGATGCTGCTGGTTTCCGGGTTGGTCAGCGCGTCGTCGACGTTGGCCTTGAGGGAGATCTTCTTGCCGGCGCGGATGCCTTCATCCGCGGTGATCACCACTTTCGAGCGGCAGTCGATGATGCGGCCGGCCAGGGCTTCCGGCGAGAAACCGCCGAACACCACCGAGTGAATCGCGCCGATCCGGGTACAGGCCAGCATGGCGACCACGGCTTCGGGAATCATCGGCATATAAATGGTCACCACGTCGCCGCGGTGCACGTCCTGGCCACGCAGGGCGTTGGCGAGTTTGCACACTTGTTCGTGCAGTTCGCGGTAGGTGATGTTGCGGCTTTCGGAAGGATCGTCGCCTTCCCAAATGATGGCGACCTGGTCGCCGCGCTCGGCCAGATGACGGTCGAGGCAGTTGTAGGAAACGTTCAGGGTGCCGTCGGCAAACCACTTGATGTCGACATGGTGATCGTCGAACGAAGTCTGTTTCACCGTGGTGAAAGGCTTGATCCAGTCGAGACGCTTGGCTTGTTCGCGCCAGAAGCCGTCAGGGTTGACGACCGACTGTTGGTACATGGCTTTGTAGGTCGCCTCGTCGGTCAGCGTATTGGCCAGAACCTCGGGACGAACGGGATACAGGGAAGCCGCACTCATCTTTCCTACCTCGGTGTAATAGTTGTTTTTGTATGACCCTGTTGTAGCCGGGGCGCCCGTATAGAACCATTCGACGATGGTAGTAACAAGCCCCTACAAAACATCCAGAAATGCCACAGACACTCCTGAAGCAAACCCCGCAACCCTTGTGGGAGCTGGCGTGCCAGCGATTCAGACGACCCGGTTTCCCGAGAAAACCGCAGCGCTGGTAACACCCTCTCCAAGGATTGTTACCAAATCTGCCAAAGGTGTTTATCAAAACCGGGTCTGTTTACCCCTGCCCCGCCTCCCTAAAATTCACCTCGCCGACAAGGCAAAGCGATTAACAAGGTTACAGCCCCCACGAAGGCCGTTAATCCAGTTCTGAAGTAACAAAGCAAAACGATGAAGTTCCACACGCAACCCCAAAAAAGGTTGCGTGACCCCACTCGACCTCAAGAAGGTAAATTTCAAATGAAAGCTTTATTGGTTCTGGCCCTCAGCAGTCTGTGCGCAACCGCCATGGCAGACGAGGTTCCGACTGATGTCGCACAGCAACAACCAGCCATCGAGGAATACACTTACTCCACTCACCTGGACATCGCCAAAGTTGTTTCCATGAGCGAAGTTCCGAATGTCTGCGAAGTTGTTCCGGCGAAAATGGAATACGACGACTCCAAGGGTCAGCGTCACATCCTGCGTTACAGCATCATGGGCAACGGCTGCACCAATTGATGCGTTGAGACTGCACCGAATCGGATCACTCAGCGCTACATCGAGGGTCGATTCCAGCCCGGCTTCGGTCGGGCTCAGTTGTGTTTGAAGCGGCGCAAAAGGGTTGCAAAACACAAGATATAGTGAAAACCGCGGTTTTTTGCTCGTTTTTTGAGCAATCAATCACACGCCAAAAAATTAATGAAAAAATTTTCTCCGGGGCCAATCCCGGCGAAAGCCCTGTAAACCCTCGCTCCGATCGAAATCACCCGCGCGCTCGACCGCCCTGCGCTGTTTCGCCCTCCCCCACGCCCGTGTTTTTTTCCCTATAATGCCGCCCTAATCGGGTCAGCAATATTCCCTTACAGGGATCAAAGCCATTCTGAAGCCCCGCAGCAGCGACAACGCTGGCCTGCGCCCGTCAGAGGCTCTCGGAAACCCGTAAAAATTTTCTGTTTATTGCCTGCGTAGCACCGCTGCAAAAAACGACATCCAACGCGGCCTGTACGGCCGTGTGAAAAACCAACAATCAGTTTTCACACGGGCACAGGCCCTCACGCAGGAGACGACACGTCATGCTGAGCTGGGACGAATTCGACAAAGAAGACAGTGAAGTAGCAGCAGTGAAAGGCGCCAATGCCGGCCACGCTAGCGAAGCCAACATGGACCGCCTCGACAGCGCCGGCGGTGCCGCCGCCCTCGAAGCCCGCGCCGTGACCGCCGAAGACTCGGCCGCCGTGGCCCGCGCCAAGGCTGCACTGGATTCCCTCGACGTCGCCGAAGGCCTCGCCGAACTCGAAGGCTCCGCCGCCCGTGTCGCCGTTGACGAAAAGCGCATGATCAACTGCCGCGCCGACCTCAACCAGCTCGTGCCATTCAAGTACGACTGGGCCTGGCAGAAATACCTGGACGGCTGCGCAAACCACTGGATGCCGCAAGAAGTCAACATGACCGCCGACATCGCCCTCTGGAAAAACCCGGAAGGCCTGACCGACGACGAGCGCCGCATCGTGATGCGCAACCTCGGCTTCTTCTCCACCGCCGACTCCCTGGTTGCCAACAACCTGGCCCTGGCCGTGTACCGCCTGATCACCAACCCGGAATGCCGCCAGTACATCCTGCGCCAAGCGTTCGAAGAGGCGATCCACACCCACGCCTACCAGTACTGCATCGAATCGCTGGGCATGGATGAAGGCGAGATCTTCAACATGTACCACGAGATCCCGTCGGTCGCGAAAAAAGCCGCCTGGGGCCTGAAATACACCCGCGCCATCTCCGACCCGGAATTCAACACCGGCACCGTCGAAACCGACAAGGAACTGCTGCGCAACCTGATCGCCTACTACTGCGTTCTGGAAGGCATCTTCTTCTACTGCGGCTTCACCCAGATCCTCTCCATGGGCCGCCGCAACAAAATGACCGGCGTCGCCGAGCAGTTCCAGTACATCCTGCGCGACGAATCCATGCACCTGAACTTCGGCATCGACGTGATCAACCAGATCAAAATCGAAAACCCACACCTGTGGGATGCCGAAATGAAGGAAGAAGCCTCGCAGATGATCCTGCAAGGCACCCAGCTGGAAATCGAATACGCGCGTGACACCATGCCTCGCGGCGTACTGGGCATGAACGCGGCGATGATGGAGGACTACCTGAAGTTCATCGCTAACCGTCGTCTGTCGCAGATCGGTTTGAAGGAAGAGTACCCAGGGACCACTAACCCGTTCCCTTGGATGAGCGAGATTATGGACTTGAAGAAAGAGAAGAATTTCTTTGAGACTCGTGTGATTGAATATCAGACTGGTGGTGCGTTGAGCTGGGACTAATCGTCTCGTGAGACAAGATTTGACGATTGCTGCTTGAGTCGTCGAGTTGAGAAAGTAAAAAGCCCCGATTTGATCGGGGCTTTTTAATGGGCGGCTGATTGTCTTTTTCCATCCCTACGTTGCAGCGCTCAATCTCCTACAGCACTTACAGCCGCTTCGCATTGAAGCCAACCACAAGCACCTCTAAGCTCCGTTGCAGGTGCCTAAGAAACACCCAACGTAGAAAGTTCGGTCAGTCACACAGACGCGTATGCCGTCGGTGGAGCTGCCTCGCTCGTTGGGATTTCTTAAGTCCACTCTACGTTGGGGTCTGGCCCTCCAAAAATCTAAACGTAGAGGTAATGGATATGCCCGATCCTTTTTCTGTAACTGTCTTCTCGCGTCACAACCTCGCTCTACATGCCCTTCTACTCGAAAACCAAACGTGGTTCTGCGCTCGCGATGTCGGCCGCTTGATGGGTTTCCATCTGTGCGAACGAATGGTCAACAAGCTAGACAAGGATCAACGTCGCGTTTTGTGGATTGAGTATTTTCGGCAACCCGAAAAGCAGCTGATGCTAAGTGAGTCCGGTGTGTATGCGCTGCTGGTGTACCACTACGTCCCGGGGAACCGGTTGTTGCGGGAGTGGTTGACTCTGCAGGTGGTGCCGGCCTTGCGCGATGCAGAGCACTCAGGACATTCAGAACGACCGACGTTGAGTTTGTTGGATTGGCCGGAGATGTCATTGAGCCTGCTGCATTGGCAGGATGAAGGCTGGATTCGGCTACGGGATATGCCTTATCTGCTGAGCGATCAGACGCAACGACGGACATCGGGCAAGCCGTGGTGGAGAAAGGTTGCGCAGGTGTTTCAGTCTTCGAGGCATTCCATGGGCTAGTGATGGTGGTTGTAGGACTTCGCGAGATCCGTCGTTATTTTCTGTAGGAATTTTCGTAGACATCGGTAATGGCCACTCAGTATCGTCCGAGGGTTTTCAACCCTCGGCGATTGTATGGATACGGAAAAAACTAATAGCGATTGGAGTGACGTAGAGATTCAGGCTGCGGTCGATGCCTACCTCAAGATGCTGGCGCGTGAGCAGAGCGGCCAGAAATTCGTCAAGACTGAGGAAAATCGCATTCTGCGTGAAGGCCCACTCGCCGGCCGGACGAAGGGTTCTGTCGAATTTCGGATGCAGAACATTTCTACCGTGTTGGTAGAAATGGGTCGAAAGCGAATTGAAGGCTACAAACCTGCCAAGAATGTTGGTGCGAATGTAGCGCGTAGCATCCGTAAAGCACTTGATGATTCCACCGTTCTGACGCTTGAAGATTCTGATCCAACTGCGGACGAAGCGTTACTGGAACAACGCGCAGACAAATTTGAGCGAACGCAATTTGATTACGTCCCCAAAGGTATAAAGACACCTCTTCAAACGACGTCCACCAGAAAAGTTTACTTTCGTGATCCCGAATTGAGGGGCTGGGTTCGTCAGGAAGCCAATGGGAAGTGCGAAGGTTGTGGCGAAGAAGCGCCATTTAAGAAAAATGGAAAACCGTTTCTTGAAGTTCATCACGTAAAGCATATGTCGCAAGAAGGATCGGACCAGCCTTCGAATGTCGTGGCGCTGTGTCCCAACTGTCACCAACGTTGCCACCATTCGGATGACAGAGAGGCTTTCACTGCTTGGCTGTATGACAACGTTGGAAGACTCGAAAGGGAATAATCGCGGTTTATCTGACTAATCGCGTTTGCTGATTTCTGGGCTGCTTCTCAGCCCAGCGGGAGCAGGCTCACTCATACAGATTTTGCATCACCCCGAAAACAATCAGTGCAACCCACCCCACCACCCGCTATTAATACCCCTCCCCCCACTCAAGGACCCGAGCCCCACCATGAAATTCGACCTCGCCTACTGCCTCAGCCTCGACGACAAGTTGTCGATCTATGACGTTCGCGATCTCAATTTCGATGAGACGGTGGCGTTCGATTCCGCGAAGGAACACTTCCAGTGCCCCAACGACGCCTGTCGTGCGGCGTTCGATGCTTCCAACGAGTTGGGTACGTTCAACGCCAAGAACGTGAATTACGTGCGCACGCCGCACTTCAAGAATCTGCCCGGTACGCAGCATGTGGCGGGTTGTCCGTATGTGAGTTTGAAGACGTCGGCGTCGGGGGTTGAGGCGGCGGATGGGGAGTCGGATGACGGGCGGGAGGAGCATTTTCCGTCGGAGTTGTTGCTGACGCGTTGTGAGTATGTGCGCAAGCCTGCCGCGCCTACGGGGGCGGCGGATGTGTTGCGGGATGATCCGGTGCGGGTGGCGATCTCCCCCTCAAAAGAATCGCCGAGTCGGGAGACGGCGCCGGACAAGACCAGTGTCTTCGCTCACCCCGTGGAGTGTTTTGTGTCGAACTTCGCGGACAAGGATTTGCTCAAGCGCATGCCGTTGAAGATTGGCGAGCATACGGCGCCGTACAGCTCGTTCTTCAAGAAGATCGAGTACTTGATGGACAACAAGGGGCTGATTTATTGGGGTCGGATCAAGAAGATCGAGGACTTTCACAGCGCCAGTTTCCGGATCGATTTCGAGGACAAGGTCTGGTTCAAGAAGCCGGATGACAGCAAGAAGAAGCCTTATCCGGTCAGTGTCTATCTCAACAAAAAGCTGATCGACAACTACCGCAAGCGCAAGGCGTTTCTCGAAGAGATCAAGCACGCGATCGAAAGTGATAAGGAGTTGTTCTGCTTCTTTTATGGTGTGACGCCGGAGTTGAAGCAGGTGCCGGGCAAGAAGAACCCCGAAAAGCCTTTCGAGGTCTTTAATGCCAATATCGAGAACCTGGATCACTTCATCATTCGTGAAGCGCCGGGTTTGGCGTGATGGTTAGCCCTTGGGCAGTTGCAGTTGGACGGCGCCGGGGTGTTGTTTGATGAGGGAGTACGGCAGGATCGACCACTCCGGCGCATCGCAGGCGCGGGCGACGCGGGCGAAGTAGGCGCCCAGGTACAGACCTTTCGGGGTGAAGTGCCAGGACGGATAACCCCAGATGCTTTCATCGGTGTAGTCGCAACTGTCCTCATCGCCCTCCGCCGGTTTCTTCATTTCCTCGGGGTAGAGCGTGGTGAGTTGTTTGATCAGCCACGGCACCAGCACTTCGCGCTGGTAAGTCGAGCGCGCTGCACTTTCTTTTTCGCTCAGCGGCTGATCGCCCAGACTATCGCGCTCGGCGTGCAGCAGTGGTTTGCCCTCGCCTACCCACAACACATCTTCCAGCGACAACGGATGGCCGGTGTTCACGTCGATGTTGAGCGGCGAATCGCCGAAGTCCGGATGCGCGCCGCCGCAGTAATAGCTGGTCGAGATATTCAGGCTGACCACGGCTGGCGAGATCAGTTGCGGTTGTGCCTGCTGCATGAACTCGACGTTTTCCCCGCCCTGCAACTGGCAGCCGTGATAGCTGATGACTTTGCTCCACAAGCGCCCGAGCAACTGTTGGTTGACCCGCTGCAGGTCATCTTTCGTCAGGCCGGATTCCACGGTAAACAACGCGATCTTCGACTCGGGCTCCGTCCACCATTGCAGGGTGTAGCCCATGAAATCTTCTTTTTTCGTGGCCTTGAGCTTGAGCCCCTGTAGCCGCAGATATTCGTACGGTTCGCTGGCGGGCAGCGTGGCGATGAAGGGCAAAGTGGTGGAGGCCGGCGCCGCAAGTTTGGCCTCAGAGAGTTGCACCGTAAGCTTTTTGCCCTGAGGACTTTGCCATTCGCCCTGCCAGCCGTTGGCGGTTTCTTCCAGCTTGAGGGTTGGCAGCGGCTTGTCGTCGCCGTAGCGATTATTGCCCTCGACCAGCGTCAGCGTGCTGTCCTGCAACGCGCCACTGAGAGGCAGATCGCGGTGATACTTCTCGTAGAAGTAACGGCCGGTCACTTCATCCTGCTGCTGGGTGTTGAGCTCAACCACAATCGGTGTCTTGCCCAGCGTGCCGGTGAACACACGTCTGCCGTCGTCAGCCTGAGCGGTGGAAAGCAGTGAAAACAACGCGGCGGCATATGGCGCCAGGCGCAACAGTCCCTTGAGCATGGATCGATCCCTGAATGAGTCGGAGGTCGCGCCGGGACGTGAGTGCCGGCGCTAGTGAATGCGGGGCGGATTATGGCGGGGGTGGCTTAAGTAATCGAGTTTTGTCGGTTGTACTCTTCCAGCCAGGCTTCGCGCTCGACTGCTGCTATCTCCCGATACACTTGCATGCGGCGCGTCTTTGCCGCTTGAACTTCGTCCTCATCCAGCGCGCAATAACGACGAAGCCAATGAACGGTCATCTCCTCATCCGGGTAGTAGTAACCCTTGGCGCCCTTGCTGTTTCTCGGGGTGTCGTTCATCTGCGCGTCGAACACCATGGCTGCGACTTCATCAGGCGGTAAACAACCGGCCCCTGCGGCCTTGTCCTGGAAGACCCAGGCAATTTCATCGATGTGTTTTTGTGCGCTGCGATGGCTGCGGCGATAGAACTGCTGCGGTCGACACATCCACTGGAATCGCTCAATCAACGGTTCAATATCAATCCACTCGGAGAGCCCGTGATGGGTTGCATGAAGCATGACACCGTTGAACCAGCGATCAGCGAGTTGCCCCACAAATGCATCCAGATCGGCCTTTTTCATGTCGGCGAAAACCATGCAATAGCGAGTCTTGATGTGCATGGCGAACAGCACATGCTTTCGTTGCACAGTGATCGCATGCACCAACCACTGCTCGACAGCACTGTCCATCTCATCATCTTCGATAGTTGACGATGGCGGGGCGAAATCCACCGGGGTGATCTTTTTTCCCTGGTGGACACGACTGAAGAACTTGCTGGCAGCTTCGGTGCAATTGAAGATCAGCATCCTTGATCTCTAATAAATAATCGGGAGGATCAAACATGGGACTGTCGACTCACGACTACTTCACCGACATTCCCAACATCACAATAACCAACAATCCAATATAAACCCAAGCATGCACCCGATCCGGTATCCGCCCGATCCATCGTGTGGCCAGTCGAATCCCCAACATCGAGCCAAGCGTCAGCACCGCAAACGCCAGCAGATCCACATACCCGATAAACCATGGCCCTAGTTCTGTCTCGCTGAACCCCGCCAACAGCATGTACGTCAGCGTTCCCGCCAGCGCCACTGGCACGCTCAACGGATTGGCCATCGACGTCGCCTGCGACATGCTCAACCCGCAACGCCGCAATAACGGCACGGTCATGACGCTTCCTCCTACACCAAGAAAGGTTGCGATGGCGCCAATGCCTACACTGCCGCCGGACGTTTCCAGTGTTCCCAATCGCCGTGGGATGGCGCCTTCGGACTGCGTAAGAAATCCGCGTCGCAGCAGGCAATCGACAATCGTCACGCCGAGGTAGGCTATGAAGGCATAACGAATGATTTCGCCGCTGACCCACACCGCGGCGATTGCGCCGACGACTGCGCCCAATCCGATGAACCCGCCTAAGGGCCACAGGTAATCACGGATGAGGTTGCCGGCACGGCGGTGTTTATCGGTGGCGACCAGGGCGTTGACGATCATGACGCAGGTCGAGGTGGCGACGGCGATGTGCATGGCGGATTGGCTGATCGGGTCGTCGGCGCCGTGGCTCGCGGTGAGCATGCGGTACAGCAGCGGCACGACGACGAAGCCGCCGCCGAAGCCGAAGAGCACGGCGGTGACGCCGGTCAGGCAGCCGAAGAGTGTCAGCAAGAGGTAGAACATGGCGCGTCGTCCGTGGTTGGGGAGCGGTCGACGATAGAGCGTCGGTGCTTGGCCTGCTTCAGCAAGTCAGCCAATAATGTTCGCGCTTACGCCAACTGCCGGGTGCCGCTCGATGCGCAATGTTTCGATCAATCTGCTGGATGACACGCCACGCCCGGTGGTGGCGATCGGTACGGATTATTCCCACGGCTATCTGTTGCCACGTCATACGCATCGGCGGGCGCAATTGTTGTACGGCGCGACCGGGGTGATGCAGGTCAGCACGCATGACGGCAACTGGGTGGTGCCGCCGCAGCGGGCGGTGTGGATTCCGCCGGGGGTGGCGCATGAGGTGTTGATGCTAGGGGTCAGCACGCGCAGTTTGTATATCGAGCCGGGGGCGGTGGATCTGGGCGAGCGTTGTCAGGTGATCAGTGTGTCGCCATTGATGCGGCACTTGCTGATGGAAGCCGTGGAGTTGCCGCTGACGTATGACCTGACCGGGCGTGACGGCGTGCTGATCGACTTGTTGCTGCATGAATTGGTGCGCAGTGCACCGTTGCCGTTGCATATCCCGCTGCCGTCTGACGGACGACTGCTCGAGCTGTGTAAGACCTTTCTGCATCAGCCGAATGCCCACCAATCACCCCAGCATTGGGCCGATCAGCTGCACGTAAGCTTACGCACCTTCAACAGACTGTTTCGTCAGCAGACCGGCCTGAGTTTCAGTCAATGGCGCCAGCGCGCCTGCGTGGTACTGGCGCTGGCACGGCTGGCGGCGGGTGAAGCAGTGACGCGGATTGCCCTGGATTTCGGTTATGACAGCCCGGCGGCGTTCTCGACGATGTTCCGCCGGACCCTCGGTCAGGCACCGTCCGTCTGGTTGGAGGCGGCGAACTAGGGCAAATCAAAAAATGCGTTTGATCCCGGCCGAAAACAACTGTACAAAAACACAGTACATTTTCCATCAGCACTCTCGAGCCCGGAGCACACCATGGCCTCTTCAGCGATGAACCTCATCCTCGAACGTATCGCCCTTTTCCAGTTCACCCCGACGCATTGCGCCCAGGCCCGAGGGATGTTGGGCTGGAGCATTGAACAGTTGTCGCGAGAGGCCAAGGTTTCAGTAGACGACATTCAGCGGTTCGAAGCGCAACAGGACGTGGCGGATTCGGCGCGGCTGGCGTTGACCTATCGGTTCGAGGCGCAGGGGTTGGTGTTCTTTCCGGGGTTTGCGCCGGGGCGTTCGACAAGCATCAAAGGGACCACGGTCGAGTCGGTGGAACGTGGGAATTATGCGATGGCAGACTGAGGACTCAGGACTTGATCGAAATTGAGGAAAGCACAGGTAACGTTTATCAAGACCTAGGGGTTGGTGATGCATGCGAGATGCAGACCAAATCTGAAGCGGTGATGAAGTTGGCTGCACTGATGGAAACTGCGCAGTTGAGCGGAAGTGAAGCGGCGGACAAACTTGAGATATCGCTGGAGAAACTAGAGGAAATTCTCCGTGGGCGGTTCCGCGACGTTCCATCCGCCGCAATTTCAAAATACATGAATCAGATATCGGTAAACGAAGCCTGAAAGAGCGGTTCGCTCCCGTGGGGGAGCGAACCTGAGAAACTCGTCAGGCCCCTTGCACCACCGCCTCACTCTCCCCTTCAACCGCCAACCACCACGCATTCCCCCGTTGCGGTTGTGCCAGGTTAAACACCTCGCCCATTTTCGGCGTGGTGATGGACACACTGCGTTCCCAGGCCAGCGCCAGAATGCGGTCGAACGGCTCATGCCAGGCATGCATCGCCAGGTCGAACGTGCCGTTGTGGATCGGGAACAGCCAGCGGCCCTTGAGATCAATGTGGGCTTGCAGGGTTTCTTCCGGCTGCATGTGCACGTGGGGCCATTCGACGTTGTAGGCACCGGTTTCCATCAGGGTCACGTCGAACGGGCCGTACTGTTCCCCAATGCGTTTAAAGCCGTCGAAATAACCGCTGTCACCGCTGAAGAAAATTCGCGTGTCGCCATCGATGATCACCCACGAAGCCCACAGGGTCTGGTTGCCATCGAACAGGCCACGGCCGGAGAAATGCTGCGACGGGGTGGCGATGAAGCGGATGCCGGCGACTTCGGTGCCTTGCCACCAGTCGAACTGGCGAACCTTGCCGGCATCGATGCCCCATTTGATCAGGGTGTCACCGACGCCCAGCGGGGTCAGGAACACGTTGACCTTGTCCGCCAGTTTCAATACGGCCTCGTAGTCGAGGTGGTCGTAATGGTTGTGCGACAGGATCACGGCTTCGATCGGCGGCAACTCGTCAATGCTGATCGGCGGCTGGTGAAAACGTTTCGGCCCGGCCCATTGCACAGGCGAGGCGCGCTCGGCAAACACCGGGTCGGTGATCCAGAACTTGTCTTGCAGTTTCAACAGCAAGGTCGAGTGACCGAGGCGGTAGACACTCTGGTTGGGAGCGGCGATCAGGTCGGCGCGGGTCAGTGGCTGCACCGGGATGGCTGCCGTCGGCCGGGTGTTGCGTGGTTTGTGGAAGATCATGTTCCACATGATCCGCAGCATCTTGCGCAAACCTTCGCGCTGCACCGGCGCGTGGTTACGGAAAGTCCCTTCGGCCTGGCGCGAAGCTTCAGGTGCTGGACTAACCGCGGAAGAAATTGATTTGGCCATGACTGAAAGACTCCAGGAAAACCGCACAATTCACGGTTTTCCACGGTGGGACGATAGAGGGCCAAGGCACGCACGCATCAGCCGGACATCTGGTTTTAGGGTGCACCGATTAAGGCAACATTACACTGATCGGTGTAGTTTCTAGGTTGCATCAAACCGGATGCCAAGTAAACTGCCGAGTGTAATTCTCTCCTTTTTCCTGCCGAATCCAATTTATGACAGCTCCAACGCGCCTCACCGACCGCAAACGCGAAGCCATCATCCTCGCGGCCATTGCCGAGTTCCGGGCCAACGGTTTCGAGGTCACCAGCATGGACAAAATCGCGGCGAGCGCCGGGGTGTCGAAGCGCACGGTGTACAACCATTTCCCCAGCAAGGAAGAGCTTTTCGCCGAAATTCTCAATCAGTTGTGGGCACGGATCAGCACCGAGCAGGCCGTGTCGTATCAGCCCGATCAGCCCTTGCGGGATCAGTTGCGAACGATGCTGTTGGCCAAGTTGCAAATGATGGCGGACGACAACTTCATGAATCTGGCCCGTGTCGCCATCGCGGCTGCGATCCACTCGCCGGAACGCGCGCAGAACATGGTGGCGCGCATGGGCGAACGTGAGGAAAGCGTGACCGTGTGGATTCGTGCCGCACAGGCGGATGGTCGATTGAAACCGGTCGATCCAGAGTTCGCCGCCCATCAAGTGCAGGGGCTGCTGAAAACCTTTGCCTTCTGGCCGCAGATCTCCCTGGGCCAGCCCTCGCTCGAGAGCACGATGCAAAATGCCGTGGTCGATTCTGCAATCGACATGTTCCTGGCCTGCTATCAGCTCTAGATCAGGCCTGCGCCACAGTAAATGGCTCACAAGGACACTGAATTTTCCCGCTGGAATAAATGACAATGCCTGCCATTGGCCGATGAACGGTCACGCTGAAGAATTACACTGCAAAGTGTTTCAGAATGAATCTGGCGCAGAACACCATGGAAAACCAACGCGGCAAAGGCTTGTCATTCGCCAGACGCATTTACCTGCCGCGAGCCATCGGGCTGGGCATCGGCTTCTTCAGCGTGGGCGCCGCGATGTATCCGTTGAACATGCCGGGCTGGGTCTGGGCCTTGTAGCTGTTTAACGGTTTTCTCTGGCCGCATGTGGCCTATCAATGGTCGACCCGCTCGGCCTTTCCCTATCGCGCCGAACGCCGCAACCTGCTCTATGACTCGGTGTTCGGCGGTTTCTGGACCGCCTGTTTCCAGTTCAACCCACTGACCACCGTGACCATTCTGTCGATGATGACCATGAACAACGTGGCCGCCGGTGGCGTGCGCCTGTTCTGGCTCGGCGCGCTCGCCCAGGTGATCGGCGTGCTGCTGGGCTGGTCAATGTTCGGGGTCAAGTTCACTCTGACGGCCACGCAGACTCAAGTCTGGGCCTGCCTGCCGATGCTGACGCTTTATCCGCTGGCTTTGGGAATGGTTTGCTACCGGTTGGCGATCAAACTCGCCGAACACAAACGCACTCTAAGCGCCCTGAGCCGCACCGACAGCCTGACCGGCCTGCTCAACCACGGCGCCTGGAAAGACCTGCTGCATCTCAAGTTTCAGCAGTGCCGACAGCACGATTCCCAAGCGATTCTGGCGCTGATCGACATCGATCATTTCAAGTCGATCAACGACAGTTACGGACACATCGTCGGCGATGCGGTGCTGCGGCAATTGAGTCACGAGCTGAAGTTCGTGCTCGACGGAAGCGAGCTGGCCGGACGATACGGCGGCGACGAATTCTGCGTGATCCTGCCTAACCTGCCCCTGAGCAAGGCCGAAGCGCTGATGAAGCAACTGCGTCAGGGAATGGATCGTTACCGCCATCCCGACGTCCCCGAGCTGCGAGTCAGCCTGAGTATCGGGCTTGCTCGCTATCAAACCTCGTACGCCGATGCCCTTGAGTGGTTCGAAGATTCCGACAAGGCGCTGTACACGGCCAAGCACACGGGACGTAACACAATCAGCGTAGCGTTGAGCCGATCACCCGCCTGAAAAAAACTTGTACAAAATTGAGAAAAATCGATTTCTTGTACAAGTTTATAAAGTTTTGTATAAGTTAATCCGCCAGCCGGGATGCTGGCACACTGCTTCCAGCCATCGATATATCTGGCTGGCTGACGCGGAAACAGGGACCCCACCTTCAGTCCTATTTCCAGAGTGCCATGAACATGATTTTCAACCGCCACAAGACTGCCCTCGTCGATCTCCAAAACACCATCAACCAACAAGCCGGCCTGTTGGAAGCGATCAACCGCTCCATGGCAGTGATCGAATTCGATGTCGACGGTGTGGTTCTGCGCGCCAACGACAACTTCCTGAAAACCATGGGTTACACCCGCGAACAGGTAGTCGGCCAGCCCCATCGCCATTTCTGTTCTCCCGAGTTTGCCCGTGGCAATCAGTACAGCGAGTTGTGGTCGCGATTGAAAAGCGGCCAATTCCAGTCCGGCACCTTTGAACGCATCGACAGCCAGGGCCGACCGATCTGGCTCGAAGCCAGCTATAACCCGATCAAGGATGACTCGGGTCGCGTGGTGAAAGTGGTCAAGTACGCCATGGATGTCACCGCCAAAGTGCAGCAGGAAAGCGAAGCCAATGCGAAATTGCAGGCGATCGACCGCGCCATGGCGGTGATCGAATTCGATCTCGACGGCAATATCCTCACCGCCAATCAGAATTTTCTGACGCGCATGGGCTACACCCTCGCCGAACTCAAAGGCAAACATCACCGTTTGTTCTGCCCCGCGCAGCTGGTCAACAGCAGCGCCTACCAGGATTTCTGGCGCCGGCTGAATCAGGGCGAACTGTTTCAGGGCCAGTTCGAACGCGTCGACAAACGCGGGCAGACCGTGTGGCTTGAAGCCAATTACAACCCGGTCTACGACGCCGCCGGCCGCTTGTGCAAAGTGGTGAAGTTCGCGTCGGACGTGACCGCCCGGGTCGAGCAGCACGAGCAGGATGCGCGCAGTGCCAGCGCCGCCTATCACATCTCGGTGGCCACCCGAAAAGTCGCCGAGCAAGGTACGCAAGTGATTCAGCAAGCGGCCAGTGAAATGCGCGAAATTGCCGACGACATCGCCGAGTCTTCAACCTTGATCGCGCAGCTCGGCGAGCGCTCCGAGCAGATCACCGCCATCGTCAACACCATCCGCGCGATTGCCGATCAGACCAACCTTTTGGCTCTGAACGCCGCCATCGAAGCCGCCCGTGCCGGCGAGCAGGGTCGTGGCTTTGCCGTTGTAGCCGATGAAGTTCGGCAACTGGCGGCACGCACCAGCGGCTCGACAGCGGAAATTTCCAACATGATCGGTCTGATCCAGACCGAAACCCGTCAGGCGATCAAGAGCATGGACGGCACCCGTGGTCGCGCGGCGCAGGGTGTCGAACTGGCGGATCAGGCCGGTACGGTGATTTTGCAGATTCGTGACGGCGCCAGCGAAGCGGTGGAAGCCGTGAGCATGTTCGCCAATGACCGGGCGCCGGGTTAAACGCGATCACGGCAACCGCAGCGCCCGCCCCAGTTCATCGAACAGCGTGACCACCGAGCGCAGTGCGCGGCAGTCCGGGCGGGTGAGCAACCACAGCGCGGTGTCGTAACCGTGCAAGGGTTCGCTCAGCGCTTGCAGATCATCACCGATCAGAAAGTCCGGCAACGCCGCCACGCCCAGTCCGGCGCGTACCAGTTCTGTCACGGACAACATGCTGTTGCAGCGATAGCTCGGCGTCACACCGGGCAACTGCTGACGGCGCCAGGTGACGGTCGGGTGATCAGGCAGAAAATCGTCCGGGGCGATCCAGGTCAGCGCCGCCAGATCAGCCGCTTCAACCTTTTGTAGATAACGCTGACTGGCGCAGACCCGGTAGGAAATCTTCGCCAGCTCACGTCCGACCAGATGCTCCGGCGGTGTACGCGTCAGGCGCAGGGCGATGTCGGCATCGCGGCGGCTGAGGTTGGCGAAATCGTTGGAGGTGCTCAGCTCGATGGTCAGTGCCGGATAGTTCGGCATGAACTGCGCCAGCGCCGGCAGCAGCAAACCTTGCAACACCGAATCGGTACAGGTCAGGCGCACCGTGCCGCTGACTACTTGCCCGCCCTGCTCGACGCCGATTCGCGCCGCTTCCAGTGCTTGCTCGGCACGCTCGGCCTGCTCGGCCAGGGTTTGCGCGAGGCTGGTGGGCAAATAACCGGCGCGGCTTTTTTCGAACAATTGCTGGCCGAGTGACGTTTCCAGTCGGCGCACGGCGCGAAACACCGTCGACACATCGACCTTCAACAACTGCGCGGCCCGGGCCAGAGAGCCGCCGCGCACTAAGGCGAGAATCAGGGCCAGATCCGGGAAATCCAGTTGGTATTGCATGGCTGCATTGATCACTTGGGCAAACGCCAATTTCGAGTGCGTGAACGCCAATCTATAGTGAGCTTCGTCCCTCAACAAGCACAGCGAGTCCTCATGGAATCCAGAGCCCTGCGCATCGCCCTGATCGGTGATTACGATCCGCAAGTCACCGCCCATCAGGCCATCCCGGTCGCCCTCGGACTGGCGGCGGAACACCTTCGCCGTCCGGTCGATTTCCAATGGTTGGCCACCGACCGAATCCTGCCCGAGACGCCGCTGGAACCATTCGACGGTTTCTGGTGTGTGCCGGCCAGCCCCTACAAAAGCGAAGTGGGTGCTCTGCAAGCCATCCGTTTTGCCCGCGAGCAACAGCGACCGTTCCTCGGCACCTGCGGCGGTTTTCAGCATGCGGTGCTGGAGTTTTCCCGCAACGTGCTGGGCTGGGCTGACGCCGAACATGGCGAAACTTCGCCTGACTCGAGCCGCGCAGTGCTCACACCGCTGACCTGCTCGCTGGTGGAAGCAGTGGACAGCATTCATCTGGTGCCCGGTTCGTTGATCGCCAGGGCGTACGAAACGTCGGAAATTCGCGAAGGCTATCGCTGCCGCTACGGTGTGAATCCGCAGTTCGAACGGGAGTTGCTGACCCGTGAACTACACGCCGTAGGTCACGATTCGGCAGGCGATCTGCGCGCCATCGAACTGCAAAGCCATGTGTTCTTTGTCGCCACACTGTTCCAGCCGGAACGTGCAGCGCTAAAGGGGAACTTGCCACCGCTGGTGCGGGCGTTTGTCGAAGCCTGCTCGGAGCACTGTCGATGAATCCGAACACTGCGTGTTTCGCCGTGATCTTCACTTCGACCCGCACCGAGGGCGATAACGGCTATGCCGAGGCCTCCGAGCGCATGATGCAATTGGTTGCCGAGCAACCGGGTTTTCTCGGCATCGATTCGATTCGGGGGGCAGACGGGCTGGGGATTACGGTTTCGTACTGGGAGAGTGAGGCGGCAATTCTGGCGTGGCGCGAGCATCCGGAGCACCGGGTGATTCAGGCGCGTGGACGGGCCGAGTGGTATTCGGCGTTTCATACGCGGGTGTGTCGGGTGGAGCGGGAGTATCGGTTCGGGATGTGAGTCTCGGAGTATGCTCACTGGCCTCATCGCGAGCAGGCTCGCTCCCACAGGGAGATTTGTGGACGCCATAGATCCATTGTGGGAGCCAGCCTGCTGGCGATGGTGGCAAATGAATCGATTCGGGTGATCAGCCCTTCACCAGACTACGCACCGCCTCGATCTCCGGCACCTCGCGCTTGTTCATGTAAACGCGCAACGGCTCGGTAATGTTGATCCGGTCATCAATATTTTGATCCAGCAATAACTGGATCAGCTCACGCTTGAGAGTCATGGTCTGTTCGGTGGTCGGTGCCCAGACGAATTCGCTGCACGGAATGATGCCGTCATCGGCCACGTCCATGCCGAACGAATCCTCACTGAAGCGCACGATGTACTGACCGGTCTTGCGGTTGAGGCCGACAAAGCCCTTGAGGTCGTCGGCGGCCTGGCAGATGAGTTGCGATGTGATGCGCATGGTAAACCTCACAAAAGTGATCGAAGGTTTACACGCAGGGCAATGGGTGGCGCGCCCTCTGCCGGGGCGGTTGCCGTGGCCAAGCGTACTGCAAACGAACGCACAAAAGTGCGCAAATTTTCGCTTTCAGTACGTTTATGTCGGTCTCGCGATAGCAGGTTTTCGTTTGAGTTGCTAAAAGGTACATCTTTGAAAATGCCTGCGAAAGGAACTCGATAATGCCCGCCACTTTCACCAAAAGCGCACTGCTGCTGAGCCTGATGCTCGGCCTCGGTCAGGCCCACGCCGCCAACCAGTCGAGCCCCGTCGCACTGGCCGCCACTCAAGGCATTCCGCACCCGGCGGTGATCGCCCACCGTGGCGCCTCCTTCGATGCCCCGGAATCCACCGCTGCGTCCTACAAACTGGCCCGCGACCTGGGCGCCGATTACCTGGAAATGGATTTGCAGCGCAGCAAGGACGGCGTGCTGTTCGCCCTGCACGACGACAACCTGCAACGCACCACCGATGTCGCCAGCAAATTCCCGGAGCGCAAGGACAGCCCGGCCAATGCCTTCACCATGGCCGAACTGAAAACCCTCGACGCCGGCAGCTGGTACAACGCCAAGTACCCGGATCGCGCCCGCCCGTCCTATGTCGGTCTGAAGATTCTGACCCTCGACGAAATCATCGACATCGCCCAGGCCAACCCAAAGCACAAACCCGGCCTGTACATCGAAACCAAGGAGCCGAAGCTGTTCCCGGGGATCGAGCATGACCTGAAGGAAAAACTCCAGGATCGCGGCTGGTTGAGTCCGGCCGGTTCGAAACTGGCGAAAAGCGCCCTCGGCGTCGGTCAGGGCAAAGGCAAGGTGATCCTGCAGACGTTCGAGAAGAGCAGCCTGGAAATGCTGCAGAAGGAAATGCCGCAGGTGCCGAAAATCCTGTTGCTGTGGGTGGGCGAAGGCAGCATCGAGCCGAAATCCAAAGTGACCTTCGCCGAATCCGGCGAGAAGGACAAGAACGCGTTCTACGGCAAGCAGGAGCCGAAATCCGAAGCCGAGTTCAAGCAGTGGATCGACTACGCCAAGGCCCAGGGTGCAATCGGCACCGGCCCTTCGGCGAAGCTGACCCACGGTGGCGATCAGAGCTATTCGGATCTGGTGCAGCCCTGGATGAACCAGTACACCCACGATCAGGGCCTGCTGGTGCACGTCTACACCGTGGATGAGCCGGTGGACTTCGAGAAAGTCATGGCCGCCGGCGTCGACGGCATCTTCACCAACCGCGCCAGCGAACTGCTGAAATTCTACAAACGCCCGGCCGCCGCCAGTGTGGATCAGGTGTTGAAGAACAACGGCTTCTGATCTGCAAATTCGGGCGTCAGTATCGCGAGCAGGCTCGCTCCCTCGGGGAGTCCGGCCTGCTCGCTGCGTTTTAAGGGTGAATTAAGTTGCGGTGATTAACCTGAACTCACTTAAACGAATCACCCAAAGGAATAACCGATGAAAACTTTGACTGCCCTGTTTACCGCTGCCGCCCTGACCCTCACCGCTGGCCTGGCCCAGGCTGACGTTCGCGTTGACCAGATCCCGCAACTGGTCAAGGAAGGCAAGATCAAATCGCTGGAGTCGATGAACGCAGAAGCGCTGAAACTGCATCCGGGTGCGACCATTACTGACACTGACCTGGATAACCACTTCAATGGTTATGAGTACGAAGTTGAACTCAAAACTGCCGATGGGAAAGAATTCGATGTGGACTTCGATGCCACCACCGGCAAGGTGCTGAGCAACAAGCAAGATACTTGATTGGCTGATAAAACAAAGCCGCACGACTTTTGGGTTGTGCGGCTTTTTTGTGTCTGGCGTTTGACGAAACTCCGGTTTCGCCTGTGAGAACCATCCCCTCACCCCAGCCCTCCCGAAACGTCGGACCGCCCCCAAGGGGGCGAGGGGGAAAGGGAGCCGATCTTCATGCTGTTCAAACCTGAGTTCGACTCAGAACTGTCAGGTCGGCGTAACTCGAACATTCAAATCCGTCAGTCCCCTCTCCCTTTGGGAGAGGGCTAGGGTGAGGGGGAAAGGCTTCACGCGGTCGTACTGACCAACGAACCGGAAGTACCGCTGTCCGAATCCTGCAACGCCGCCAACAACGCCGCCGTCGCCGTCTGCAACGAAGCCGACGTCGTCGCGATCTGCGATTGCGCAGCCGCCACATCCGCAGCCTTCGCATCCTGACTTTCCTGCTTGGCCTGAGCCGCTTGCAACGCCTGCTGCTCTTCCTGCAACTGCTTCTGCAGCTCGGCAATCTGCTTGCGCAGTTCCTTCACCGTATCCGATTCATCGCTGCTGGAACTGCTGTCGCCCGCCGGCGCCGCACCGCCGCCTGCTGCGACTTTGCTGGTGTCTGCCTTCACGCCAGTGCTGGCCGCCGCAGTGGTCGAGGTGTCGTCGCCCGTGTCGGCAATCGAGGTTTTGCTGGTAGACGTAGTGACGGTCTGATTGATCGAAACAGACGTGATGCTGACCATGGGGAATCTCCAATGCCGGTGATAGATAACCGGGCATCGGCGGCGGTCTGCACGAATTGAGATCGACTGTGTACCGACTCGGTATCCGAACCGGTACACAGTCCCTGGCCGGTCAGACGCTCAGGCGAGCGGTGACGTCGTTCAGTTGGCCGGACAGGCCATGCAGGTTCTGGCTGGCGCTTTCGGTGCGCTGCACGTTGTCGAGGTTGGTGCTGGCGATCGAGGTGATCTCGGTCAGGTTGCGCGAGATGTCTTCGGCCACCGAGGTCTGCTCTTCGGCTGCCGTGGCGATCTGACGGTTCATGTCGCGGATTGCTTCCACCGCGTGGGTGATGCGCTCGAGCATGGCGCCGGCCTGGGTCACTTGCTCGACGCTTTCATCGCTGCGGGTCTGGCCGCTGTCGATGGCGTGGGCCGCATCCACCGCGCCGGTCTGCACGCTGTGGATGATCTGGTTGATCTCGATGATCGACTCCGCCGTACGCTGCGCGAGGTTGCGAACCTCGTCGGCGACCACCGCAAAACCACGCCCGGCTTCACCGGCCCGGGCCGCTTCGATGGCGGCGTTGAGCGCCAGCAGGTTGGTCTGCTCGGCGATTCCGCGGATCACTTCCAGCACCTTGCCGATGCGACCGCTATCGGCTTCCAGACGGCGGATGACCGTGGCGGTGTTGGCGATTTCGCCGCGCATCTGGGTGATGCTGTGGATGGTGCTCTGCATGACCTTCTCGCCCTGTTGCGCGGACTGGTCGGCATCGTCGGCAGCACGAGCGGCGTCGGCCGCATGACGGGCGACTTCCTGGGCAGTGGCGGACATTTCGTTCATCGCGGTGGCCACCTGATCGGTGCGGTTGAACTGTTCGTTGGTGCCGCCGGCCATCAGCGTGGCGATGGCATTCAACTCGCCGCTGGCGTTGTCCAGATCCTTGGCGCTGCGTTGCAGATGATTGAAGGTTTCGGCGAGGAAATCGCGCAGGGTGTTGGCGGCAGCCGCCAAGTTGCCCAGTTCGTCCTGACGGTCGCTGACCACGCGCTCGACCAGACGGCCCCTGCTCAACTGGGTGACATAGTCGATGAGCTTGCGGATCGGCTCGACCAGGTTGCGGTTGACCAGCCACAGGCTCAGCAAACCAATCAGCAAACCCGACGCGAGCATCACCAGCAGCCCCAGCCACACAGTGCGATCAGCACTGGCGCTGATCTGCGCCGATTGCTCGGTGCCCTGCTTGCGCAACTCGGCGACCAGTTCGCTCATCTGATCGCTGGCGGCACGGTCAACGCCTTTGACGGCGGCATCGCCAGCAGTCGGATCGGCACCGGCGGCGACGTAGGCATCACGACCCTTCTGGTACGCAGCGCCGAGCAGACGATGTTCTTCGCGCAGGCGTTCGATGCGGGTTTTCAGCGCAGGCTCGAGGCCTTTCTGGTTGGCCAGCTCACCGAGGATGCCCTGCACATCGCGCTGACGGTCTTCGAACTGGCCCCAGTACTTGGCCAGATCCGCCGATTGCTTGCCGCGCAGCAGGACGTTTTTCCACTCCTGGACCTGCACCTTGAATTGCAGGTTGGCTTCGTCGATCAGTTGCGAAGTGTGCAAGGGGCCGGCGATCAACTGGCTGTAACTCTGCACGCCGTTGGACAGGAAGTGAAAGCAGGCCAGCGCGATCAACAGCATCGCCAGCAGGCTGCCGCTCAGCAGGGCGAGAATTTGCGCTCTCAGGGATTTTTGCAGCATTGCAGGTACTCGGGACATGGATGAGGCACGTCCGGTAAGACGTGATTTTTTTGCCGGACATCCGTGTCGGCGGACCTTGGCTCTTGGCCGAAGGCGCGCAACCTAACTCATGCGTGATCGGCGTGCCAGAAGCCTTCTTGAGTCATTTCCGACCGCCGGTAACGCGTTGATTTGACGTCATTTTGCTGTCACACAAGCGTCATGTGACATTGCGATGATGCGGCTCAGGTGAATCTGTAAATCCCGCGACAGACGCCTCCTCGCAGCGAGCCTTCATGAACCACAGCCTCGATATCAGCCATCGCGATCCTGACCTGTTCGGCCTGCTTTACGGCTTTCGATTTCGCCCCGGCGAACGCGGGCGCGAGGTGGATTCGGCGACCGCACTGCGCTGCCTGCAAGACGATAGCGAAAGCGATGAATTTCTCTGGCTGCACCTGAACCTGGCCCACGCTGCGTGCGAGCGCTGGATGAAAAGCCATCTGCAGTTGCCCGAAGAGTTTTTCGAAGCGCTGCACGAAGGTTCGCGTTCGACCCGCATCGAGCATGTCGATTCGGCGTTGCTGGCGGTGGTCAACGATGTGGTGTTCAACCTCAGCAGCATGGTGTCGTCGGACGTTTCGACGCTTTGGGTCTGCGTGCGCAGCAAACTGATCGTCAGTGCGCGCCTGCAACCGCTGCACTCGGTGGACAAGCTGCGGTCGTCGGTGAAGTCCGGCGAGTGCTTTCGTTCGCCGCTGGAACTGCTGGTGCACCTGCTGCGCGACCAGGGCGAAGTGCTGACCCAGATCGTGCGCAAGACCAGCATGAGCGTCGATCAGGTCGAGGACGAATTGCTCTCCTCGCGGCTGTCGACCAACCGCGCCGAACTCGGCGCCAACCGGCGGGTGCTGGTGCGCCTGCAACGGCTGCTGGCGCTGGAACCGGGTTCGCTGCTGCGCCTGCTCAACCGGCCGCCGCCCTGGTTGCAGAAGGAAGACGTGAAGGAGCTGCGCAAGTCCACCGAGGAGTTCGCGCTGATCATCAACGACCTCACGGCTCTGGGCGAGCGAATCAAGCTGTTGCAGGAAGAGATCGCCGCCAACCTCAACGAACAGAGCAACCGCACGCTGTTCACTCTGACCGTGGTCACGGTGCTGGCGCTGCCGATCAACATCATCGCCGGTTTCTTCGGCATGAACGTTGGCGGCGTGCCGCTGGCCACCGATCCGGAAGGGTTCTGGATTCTGGTGGCGCTGGTGGCAACGTTTACCGTGATCGCCGGGCGCTGGGCGTTTCGCAAACGCCGGGATTATTAAGACCGGCGGCGCGGCCAATCCGCCAAACACTGATCTGTCGCAGTCTCTCTGTAATATTTAGCAACGATCATGGGCGACACTCCTTCCCCCGCTCAGGATTGTCCGCTCATGGCTACTCCCTCCCTGACCGTCAGCCCGGCCTCCGCTGCCAGCGGCAGGCCGGCCCTCGACAAAAAAACCGGCCCCTTCACTTACGTGGTGTTCTTCGCCGTGCTGGCCATGGGAATGCTGTTCACCGCCTACAGCCTGATGCACGACATGCACGAACTCGGCACGGTGGTCACCACCTGGACCCCGTTCCTGCTGCTCGGCGTAGCCCTGTTGATTGCGCTGGGCTTCGAGTTCGTCAACGGCTTCCACGACACCGCCAACGCCGTGGCCACGGTGATCTACACCCACTCTCTGCCGCCGAATGTGGCCGTGGTGTGGTCGGGATTCTTCAACTTCCTCGGCGTGCTGCTGTCCAGCGGTGCAGTCGCGTTCGGCATCATTGCGCTGCTGCCAGTAGAGTTAATTCTGCAAGTCGGCTCGTCCGCCGGTTTCGCGATGATCTTCGCCCTGCTGATCGCGGCGATCCTGTGGAACCTAGGCACCTGGTGGCTGGGCCTGCCGGCCTCGTCATCGCACACGTTGATCGGTTCGATCATCGGCGTCGGCGTGGCCAACGCGCTGATGCATGGCCGCGACGGCACCAGCGGTGTGGACTGGGCCCAGGCAACCAAGATCGGCTACGCGCTGCTGCTGTCGCCGCTGGTGGGTTTCGGTTGTGCAGCGCTGTTGCTGCTGGCGTTGCGCGCGTTCGTGAAAAACCGTTCGCTGTACAAGGCGCCGGAAGGCAATACCCCGCCGCCGTGGTGGATTCGTGGCTTGCTGATTTTGACCTGCACCGGCGTGTCGTTCGCTCACGGTTCCAACGACGGTCAGAAAGGCATGGGCCTGATCATGCTGATTCTGGTCGGCACCCTGCCGATGGCTTATGCACTGAACCGCACGATGCCGGAAGAACAGTCGCTGCAATTCGCCGCCGTCGCCCAAGTGACCCAGCAAGCGCTGGTGAAAAGTGCACCACTGCCGGCACCGGCCGATCCGCGCGCCGTGCTCTCCGACTACGTGCGCAGCAAGGAAGCCACGCCACAACTGATCCCGGCCCTCGCCGTCCTGACCGGGCACATCGGTGAAGAAGTCAAAGGCTACGGCTCGCTGGCGAAAGTCCCGGCCGAGGCCATGGGCAACGTGCGTAACGACATGTACCTGGCCAGCGAAACCATTCGCCTGATGGACAAGAACAAGGTCGGCACCTTCGACGCCGACACCAGCGGCAAGCTGCAACTGTTCAAGCAACAGATCGACAACGCCACGCGGTTCATTCCGCTGTGGGTGAAGATCGCGGTGGCGATTGCGTTGGGGCTGGGCACCATGGTCGGCTGGAAGCGGATCGTGGTCACGGTCGGCGAGAAGATCGGCAAGACCCACCTGACCTACGCCCAGGGCGCCTCGGCGGAAACCGTGGCGATGCTGACCATCGGCGCCGCCGACATGTTCGGTCTGCCGGTGTCGACCACTCATGTGCTGTCCTCGGGCGTGGCCGGGACCATGGTCGCCAACGGTGGCGGTTTGCAGATGAAGACCATCCGCAATCTGCTGATGGCGTGGGTACTGACCTTGCCGGCGGCGATTCTGTTGTCGGGCAGCCTGTATTGGCTGTTTACCCAGATTTTCTGATCCAGCCGAATCCCTGTGAGAGCCGTTGCTCCCACAGGGATTTGCGGCATGAATCAAAGCGTCGAGCGAATCAAATCCCCCAGCCAGTCCATGAACATCCGCACCCGCAACGGCAGCTGCCGCTGCCTCGCGTACAACAGTGAAATGCCCATCGCCGGCGCGGTGTATTGCGGCAGCACCGTCACCACCTCACCGGTGTCCAGATAAGTATTCATGCCGGTGCGCGGCACCTGGATCAGACCAAACCCGCCCAGACATGCCGACTCGTACGCATCGGTGCTGTTGACGGTCACACTGCCGGCCATCGGCACCCGGTGGACCTGTCCGTCCTGCTCGTAGACAAACCCTTCCGAACGCGAACCCAGCACACCGACGTAGTGCACCAGTCGATGCTGCGCCAGATCTTCAATGGTCTGCGGCACGCCGTAGCGCTCCAGGTACGCGGGGCTGGCGCAGTTGATCATGCTGAAATCCCCCAGGTGCCGCGCCACCACCGATTGATCGGGCTGCGCGCCGATGCGCAGCACGCAATCGAAACCTTCGGCGAGCAGGTCGACCCGGCGATCGGTGCTGCTGATTTCCAGTTCCAGGTTCGGATGACGGGCCATGAATTCCGGCAACTTCGGCATGATCAGCCGCCGCGCCAGAATGTTCGGCATGTCAATCCGGATCCGCCCGGTCAGCGACGCTTCGTCCTGACGGAACAGGTTTTCGATTTCGTCCATGTGCGACAGCAGATCCTTGCTCCGCTCATACAGCGCGAGGCCGTCCTGAGTCGCCTGGACCTTGCGCGTGGTGCGTTGCAGCAGGCGCGTGCCGAGCAGGGTTTCCAGCGCCTGCACCTGCTCGGATACCGTTGAGCGCGGCAGCCCCAGACTCTCCCCCGCCATCGTGAAACTCGACAATTCGCTGACCCGGACGAAGGTGCGCAGCAGTTCCAGTTTGTTCATGGGCCACCCATTGATTGTTCGGACAATCCGACCAGTGATTCCGGTTTCAGTCTGTTTATCACCTCATGGCGGATAAATAAACTTTGCCCCATCAACCGTCACCGCCATCGAGGAAGACCCATGAACCGCAAAATCGCATTGATCACCGGTGCCAGCCGTGGCCTCGGCAAGAACGCCGCCCTGCACCTCGCCGCGCAAGGCGTGGACATCATCGGCACCTACAACAGCCGCGCCGATGAAGCCCAGGCGCTGGTGCAGGAACTGCAAACACTCGGCGCCAAAGCCGTGATGCTGCAACTGGATGTCGGCCGCAGCGAAGGCTTTGCCGATTTCGCTGTGCGAGTCGAGCAGGCGCTGCAACAGCTCGAGCGTCCGCGCTTCGATTTCCTGATCAACAACGCCGGAATTGGCGTGCATGCCTCCTTCGCCGACACCACGCCGGAGCAGTTCGACCTGCTGATGAACGTGCAGTTGAAAGGGCCGTTCTTCCTGACTCAGCAATTGCTGCCGCTGATCAACGATGGCGGGCGGATCATCAACATCTCCAGCGGTCTGGCCCGTTTCACCCTGCCGGGTTATGCCGCTTACGCTGCGATGAAAGGCGCGATGGAAGTGCTGACCCGTTATCAGGCCAAGGAGCTGGGCGCGCGGCAGATCGCCGTGAATATCCTGGCACCGGGGGCCATCGAAACCGACTTCGGCGGCGGCGCGGTGCGCGACAATTCGGCACTGAACGCCATGGTCGCCAGCAACACCGCCCTGGGCCGTGCCGGGCAGCCGGATGACATTGGCGGTGCGCTGGCGCTGCTGCTGTCGCCGGGGGCGCAGTGGCTCAACGGTCAGCGGATTGAAGCGTCGGGCGGGATGTTTCTCTAAACCCTGCAAAAATCCCGGACAAAAAAAATCGCAGCCCTCACAGGCGGCGATTTTTTGTTTTCAGCTCTGGCAGACGCTCCGCATCACCAGTCGCTCGCGCACCACGTCATAACCCCAGTGGTAGACGTAGGTGTACGGCAGGAAGAACAGCAGCACGCCGATGTCGAGCAGGAACGCCTGCCACAGGCTGACCGACAGCCACCAGGCAATCAGCGGCACGCCCATCACGATCAACCCGCCCTCGAACAGCAGCGCGTGCGCCACTCGCACCCAGGCGTTGTGAGCGATGTTCCAGCGCTTGAGCATCCGGTCGAAGAAGCCGTTGAACACCACGTTCCAGCTCAGGGCCAACATCGCGATTGCGATGGTGACGGCGCCCATTTCGACCAGCGGTTTGCCCATGATCCACGCCAGCAACGGGGTACAGATCAGGATCGCCAGCAGTTCGAAACCGATGGCCTGGAAGATACGTTCAGTGATGGATTTGTTGGCAGTCATGGCCGAAGTCCTCTGTGAAGATGGTTGCCATGATCCAGCACCGCACCGATACTTCATAACCAATAACCATCGATCAAGGCGATAGTTCATGGCATCTCAGGAAGTGTTGCTGGCGTTTGTCCAGGCGGCGACTCAAGGTTCGTTTTCGGCGGCGGCGCGCAAACTCGGGCGCAGTCAGTCGACCGTGAGCGCGGCGGTGGCCAGTCTTGAGATCGATCTGGATCTGGTGCTGTTCGACCGCAGCAGCCGCAAACCGACACTGACTCCGGCGGGGCACGTGATGCTGCAACGGGCCGACGCGATTCTGTCCGCCACCAGCCGTCTGGAAATGACCGCCCGGCAATTGGCTCAGGGCGTCGAGCCGAAACTCACGGTGGCGATTTCCGACACTTATCAGTCCGACCGTTTCGAGGCGGCGCTGGTGGGGTTCGAGCAGCGTTATCCGGATCTGGAGCTGGAATGCCTGATCGCCGAGTGCGATGACCTGGTCGAACTGGTGCAGCGCGGTCGAGCGCATCTGGCGTTCGCCGAAATGCAGGACAACTACCCACCGGATCTGGCGAGCGCGACCGTCGCCGAGCGTACGGAAATCGCTTTGTTCGTGGGGCGTGGTCATCCGTTGGCGACGCACGATTCCATCGATCAAACGGTCCTTGAACAGCATCGCGAGCTGCGCCTGGCCACCATCGTCAATCCCTATGACAGTCGCGGCAAAGGTCGGGTGTGGTCGGCGCCGAGTTATCTGATGCTGCTGGAAATGGCTGAAAAAGGTTTCGGCTGGGCCCCGCTGCCGCGCTGGCTGGTAGAGCGTTTCGGCAATGACTTGCTGGTGGAACTGAAGGTGCGTGGCTGGCCGAAACCGGTGTTCGTCGATGCGCTGTGGTCGCGGCTGTACCCGCCGGGGCCGGCGGGGAGCTGGTTGCTGAGCAAGATGCTGGAGTAGCTCAGGCGGCTTCGATGGCCGCCGGGCGGTTCACCTGAAAATACTCGTGCAACCCGCGCATTGTCGGCAACTCCAACGCCTGCGCCGCGTAGCACAATCCCACCCGCCGGGTCGGCGCCGGCAGGTGCAGCGCGCGCACGACGATGCGCTCGTGCCCGCTCACCAGCGACTGCGGCAACATCGCCACGCCGACACCCGCAGCCACCATGTGCAACGCCTGTTGCAGTGAACCGGCGTGCCCGGCCACTACTTCCGGCGAGCGTCCGTACAGCGCCATCAACCGTTGATGCGAAGGATGTTGCGGACAGGTGATCCAGTCTTCGATCGGCGCCCAGCCTGCCTGCGCGTTGGCCATCGGATGGTCGAGAGGCAGCGCCATCACATACGACTCTTCCCACAGCGGCAGGAACAGTTCGTCCTCGCAGCACATGTCCTCGACCGCCAATCGACCATCGCCGTGACAGCCCTCTTCCAGGGTCAGCAGCAGATTGGGCAATGCCTGATGGGCCATCCGCACGAAGGCTTCGATGTGGCTGGCGGCGATGTCGCCCTCGATGCCGAGGGTCAGCGGTACGCGATTTTCGCGGCCGCGAAACATCCGGCTCAGCGCCTCGGATTCGGCCACCATCCGGCGTGCCTGCGGGTACAGCAGTCGCGCTTCGTCGCTGACGTCCACACCACGGGGCTGACGCACGAACAGCGTCGCGCCGAGTTCTTCTTCCAGCTGTTTGATGGTCACCGACAACGTGGGCTGACTGATGAACAGCCGTTGCGCGGCAGCGGTGATGTTGCGTTCTTCGAACACCGCGAGGAAGGCTTTGAGATGGCGGAGATCCATAGGAGATTCCGATAGCAGACAGAGGAATAAGGCATTTTTCAGCCTCCAGCGGGCTAAATATACTGCGTCACGAATCTGGTTATTTGTTTTTCTTATCTCAGGAGTTCAACCATGAGCAAGCCCTTGATCATCATCACCGGCGCCAGCTCGGGCATCGGCGAAGCCACCGCCCGCCGCTTGAGCGCGGCCGGCCATCCACTGTTGTTGCTGGCCCGGCGCATCGAACGCCTCGAAGCTCTGGCACTGCCAAACACCCTCAGCCGCCGCGTCGACATCACTGACCGCGGCGCTTTGCTGGCCGCTGTCGCCGAGGCCGAAGCGCAATTTGGCCCGGCCGATGCGCTGATCAACAACGCCGGGGTGATGCTGCTGGGCGAGATGAGCAAGCAGGATCCGGCACAGTGGGACCAGATGCTCGATGTCAACGTGAAGGGTCTGCTCAACGGCGTGCACGCGGTGGTGGCCGGGATGATCGAGCGCAAGCATGGCACCATCATCAACGTCAGCTCGGTGGCCGGGCGCAAGACCTTCCCCAACCATGTGGCCTATGTCGGGACCAAGTTTGCGGTGCATGGATTGTCGGAAAACCTGCGTGAAGAGTTGTCGCCGCATAATGTGCGGGTGACCACGATTGCGCCGGGTGCGGTGGAGACCGAGTTGCTGAGCCACACCACGGATGAGGCGATCAAGACCGGGTATCAGGCGTGGAAACAGGACATGGGCGGCACGGTGCTGAGCGCCGAGGATGTGGCGACGGCGATTGCTTATGCGTATGGGCAGCCGCAGGGGGTTTGTATTCGCGAGATTGTGATGGCTGCGACTCGGCAGCAGGCCTAAAAGCGAAAGGCGAAAGGCAAAATCAAAAGCGCCCTCACCCCAGCCCTCTCCCGGAGGGAGAGGGAGCCGACCGAGGCGTCTGACGTAATACATCGACCTGAAAAATCGAGTCGATTATGGATTCACGGCGAATTAGTTCACGTCGGCGTCGAGGTGACTTACGTGAGAGTCAGACCTGAAAGATCTGGTCGATTATGGATTCACAGCGAACCGTTCAGGTCGGCGTATATCCCCAATATCCCCGGATCGGTCCCCTCTACCTCTGGGAGAGGGCTAGGGTGAGGGCAAGCGATCCAAAGCCGAAAGCCGCCCCTCGATAAACCGCCGCTCCGGCTCTTGCCGAGTCAATTCCAAGGCTCGCCGGTAAGCCGCCCGCGCCTCTTCAACCCGCCCCAACTGCCGGCAAAACTCCGCCCGCGCCGAATGCGCCAAGTGGTAATCCTGCAACTCCCCACGCCCCAGAATCCCTTCAATCAGCGTCAATCCCGCCAGCGCCCCGTCACGCTTGGCCACCGCCACCGCCCGGTTCAACTCGATCACCGGCGACGGCACCGCCCGCAGCAACACGTCATACAGCCCGACGATCTGCGCCCAGTCCGTTTCCCCCGCCGTCGGCGCTTCGGCATGCACCGCCGCAATCGCTGCCTGCAGGCAGTAAGGCCCGAAGCGTCCCGTGGTCAGCGCCTTTTCCACCAGATCACAGCCTTCGGCGATCAGCTCGGCATTCCACAATCCGCGATCCTGATCATCCAGCAGAATCAGTTCTCCATCCGGCGTCGACCGCGCCGAGCGCCGCGATTCATGCAGCAGCATCAACGCCAGCAGTCCCATGACTTCCGGGTCCGGCAACAACTCCAGCAGCAACCGCCCGAGGCGGATCGCCTCACGGGTCAGGTCTTCGCGGGTCACCTGGGCGCCGCCGGACGCCGAGTAGCCCTCGTTGAACACCAGATAAATCACCCGCAACACGCTGTCGAGGCGTTCGGGCAATTCGCTCAGGCTCGGTACTTGATAAGGGATTTTCGCATCGCGGATCTTGGCCTTGGCCCGCACGATGCGCTGGGCAATCGCCGCCGGGGCCGAGAGGAATGCCCGGGCGATTTCCTCGGTGGTGAGGTCGCAGACTTCACGCAAGGTCAGCGGCACTTGCGCGTCCGCCGCCAGCGCCGGGTGGCAGCAGGTGAAGATCAGGCGCAGGCGATCGTCTTCCACGTCTTCAGCGTCCCATTCGGACTGTTCCAGTTCTTCCAGTTGCGCCAGCAACAACGGCTGCGAGGCCTTGAACCGTGCGCGCCGGCGCAACACGTCGATGGCCTTGAAGCGCCCGGTGGATACCAGCCAGGTCCGCGGATTGTCCGGCACGCCGTCACGCTGCCAGCGTTCGACCGCGACGAAGAACGCCTCGTGCAAGGCTTCTTCGGCGAGGTCGAAATCGCCGAGCAGGCGGATCAGGGTCGCGAGGATCCGCCGCGAGTCTTCGCGATAGACCTGCTCGACCCGCGCCCTGACTTCAGACATTCAACTGGCGCACGGGACGCACTTCGACGCTGCCGACCCGGGCCGCCGGAATGTTGCCGGCGACCTGAATCGCTTCGTTGAGGTCACGCGCGTCGATCAGGTAGAAGCCGGCCAACTGCTCCTTGGTCTCGGCGAACGGGCCGTCGGTGATCGACAGCTTGCCGTTACGCATGCGCACCGTGGTGGCGGTCTGCACCGACTCCAGCGCTTCGGCGGCGACCATTCGGCCGCTGCCCTGGATCGACTCGGCGTAGGCCCAGCATTCGGCATCTTCCGGGCTGTCGGGCGACGAATGCAGCAGGCGCTCATCGCTGTAGACCAGGCATAAATACTTCATGGCGTTCTCCTGAATCGGACGAATCAACTATGGCTGAAGATCAGGGTTTCGCATCGAACAGGGTCGAGCCGGTCATCGGATCGAACGGCGCCGACCAGTGCTCGTGGGCAATTTTCCAGGCACCGCCGACCAGCCGATAACAGGCGGTGGCGCGCATCCAGCAACTCTGGGTTTCGCCCTGTTCATTGGTGCCGCCGCAGTTGGCAACCCAGTGGGCGAAGGCGATGTTGTCGCCTGTTTCGATCGCGATTTCGTGGAACTCGAAGATGTGCGGGCCGGGGCACATTTCCATGCAATCCACCCAGTGCGCGCGGTAGGCCGGTTTGCCCTTGAATTGCAGGGCCTTGATCGCATCGAACGAGAGGATGTCGTCGGCGTACAGCGCCATGACTTTCTCGACGTCCTTGGTCATGACGGCTTCGCGGTAGGTGTTGATCAGGGTCTGGATATCGCTTTGGGCGCTCATGGTGTTCTCCGTGGTTTTTGTTGTGAAGACACCCTTAGTCGTTCGGCGATTTGCCGGATCGACAGCTGAAACAAAAAAAAACCAGCGAACGCAAAGTCGCTAGAATCCAAGGCTCATTTTTGTAGGAAAAAGGAAATTCCCTTGTCAGCCAAACTCGTGCCGTACGAGAGCCTTAACGCCTTGCAGCGCCAGCAGGTCGAAGCGATTGAAATCCACGCCGAGCAGATCAAGTTCTCCGGCGACATCCACGGCGCCCTGCACACGCTGCTGTCGAAACCCGGCCCTGGCGTGAAGGGTTTTGCCCTGCTGGCAGAAGATAAGCCAGTGGCGTTCCTGCTGCTCAAGCGCCCGCCGGTTCTGCCGGAATGGGCCGATGAACACAGCGCCACCCTGCATGCGTTGCAGGTCGATCACCGCGCCCAGGGCAAGGGCTATGGCAAGGCTTGCCTGCTGGCGTTGCCGGAGGTTGCACGTCAGGCCTGGCCGGAAATCAAAGGGCTGGAGCTGTCAGTGGACGCCGACAACGACGCTGCGATTGCGCTGTACGCCAAGTACGGTTTCGTTGACAGCGGCGAAGCGTACAAGGGCCGCATCGGTTACGAGCGGCGCATGGGGTTGTTCTTCTAATCGTCGAGGGAGCAACGATGATCGATTCAATCGAAGCGCTGGAAGCCATCTACGGCTTGCCCCACGAACGGGCGGTGCGCAAACAGATCGGGTTTCTCAACGAGGACTATCAGGCGATGGTCCGGGTTTCGCCGCTGGTGATTGTCAGCTCGGTGGGTGCCGACGGCATCGACGGTTCCCCGCGCGGCGATGCGCCGGGGTTTGTGCGGATCATTGACGAGCGCACTCTGGCTTTGCCGGATCGTCCGGGCAACAACCGCATCGATACCTTGCGCAACGTGTTGCACGATCCACGGGTGTCGCTGCTGTTCATCATTCCGGGGATCGGCGAGACGTTGCGGGTCAACGGTACGGCGACCATCAGCGCTGATCCCGAGTTGCTGGAAAGCTTCGCGGTGAACGGCAAACCGGCGCGTACGGTGTTGCTGGTGAGGGTGGAAGCGGCGTTTTTTCATTGCTCCAAGGTATTCGTGCGTTCGGATGCGTGGAACCCTGAAACCCACTTGCCGCGCTCGGCGCTGCCGACGGCGGGCGCGTTTCACAAGCGTCTGAATGATGGGCAGTTTGATGCCGAGGCTTATGATCGCGAGGCCCCGAAGCGAGTGCTCGACACGCTGTACTGACCAAAACTTGCAAACACCATTTTCCCTTGTGGGAGCGGGCTTGCTCGCGAAGCCGGTGGGTCAGTCAAACTAAATATCGACTGACACGACGCCTTCGCGAGCAAGCCCGCTCCCACAGGGGATTTGCAGTGTTCTTCAGAGAGTCAGGATCATCTCGTGCCACGCCATCCCGCCGTGGTCGGATTCGGACGGTTTGATGTAGGCGAAACCGAATCCGGCGTACAGCGGTATATGCCGTTCCTTGCACATCAGGTGAATCGTCGCCTTGCCCTGCTCGCGCATGCGCTCGATGAATTCACCCAGCAGACGCTTGGCCAGGCCCAGGCCCTGATAATCCGGGTGCACCACCACCGACATGATCACCACGTTCGGCCCCGCCGGGTCGTGGCCGATCAGTTCCTTGAACGCCTCGTCGGACATCTGCACGTCAAACGCCGC
The DNA here is from genome assembly GCF_002112855.1 of Pseudomonas sp. B40(2017). NCBI lineage: Bacteria > Pseudomonadati > Pseudomonadota > Gammaproteobacteria > Pseudomonadales > Pseudomonadaceae > Pseudomonas > Pseudomonas sp. B40(2017). The sequence continues at coordinate 270,433 of NZ_NEIT01000004.1, read as the reverse complement.
GCCGGAGTTGATGAACCCGGCTACCTGCCCGTCCACCTCGGCGACGATGAAACCGTCCGGCCAGGTGGCGATGCGCGTGGCGATCTTTTCGCGGGTCGCGGCTTCGTCGCCCTCGTAGGCGAGGGTTTCGATGGCGTAGCAGCGATCCAGGTCGGCGGCGGTGACGTGGCGGATGGCGGTGTTCATGGCGGCTCGAAATCAGTGGAAACAAGGTCGCCAAGGATAAAGGAATAAGGTGTTCATATCGATCCGCGCAGGGGGCGTAAAGCCTGCGTATAAGCGCTTTTCTTCGGATTCAGGACGGTCTATTTCTGGTGCCTGTCTCTGATCACCCGAGGGGGGAACCGTTTATGAGCAGCGTGGAAATCGGTTTGTTGATGGTGTTGGGCATCAGCTTCTTCGGCTTCATTACCCTGGGCATCGACCTGTTGCGGGCACGACGGATCAAGGGCAAGTAGGGATCGACCGGCAGCGCGAAACGGATTCGCGCTGCCGGTTGCCGATCAGGTTTTCTTTTCCACCGGGACGCAGATTTCCAGTTTTCCGGTATTGAGCTTCGGATTGAAATCGGCGCTGTAGCGTTCCAGCTCCGGGGCGTTGAGCCCTTTGTATTCGGATGCCGGCAGCCAGGTTTTGTAGATGTAATCAATGGTCTGCGGCAACTGATCCAGCGAACCCTTGTGTTCGAACACCGCGTACTGGCGCGGGAGGATTTCGATCCACGGATACTTTTCCTGTGGAAACTCATCGAGCTTGCTGATCTCGACCCCGGCCATGTAGTCAAAACCGCCGTTGCCGTCGAAATTGCTGCAGACACCGTAGGTCACTTCGCCCTTCTGCCCCGGAATATGTCCGATGTGCGGGATCAGTTTTTCCCACAGCGCAGGGATGTCCTGAACGGTCTCTTTGGTGAAGCGATCGCGAAAACCTGCAATCAGCAGGAAGTGTCCATGTTCGAAGCGAGGTTCAGCCACTTCGACGCGTTTTTGCTCATCCATGACTCGACTCCTTGAACGAAAAAAGTGGGTTCGGCTGGGAGTATAGAAGCCAAACCCGATTCGCACATTTACAGCGTATGCAGGGCCTCGGCGGCCCCGGAGCCGACAAACTCGTTATAACCGGATACGATCACGTAGACCGCGAAATAGCAGAAGATCGCGGCAGATGCCATGTACGAATAGCGCAGCAGTTTGTCGCCCAGCAACTTGCCGCCATGGCTCGCGGCGAAACACAGTCCCGCCGACCACAGCAGCCCGGCGCACAGGAAACCACCGAGAAACAGCGCAGAGCTGAGTGGACCGCCGCCACCGGAACGGGCGATCAACGTACCGCCCACCGCCGCAAACCAGAGGATGGCGCTCGGCGACGACATGGCCAGAAAAATCCCACGGAAGAACTCCTTGCGATGGGAGTTCTGGCCGACCTCGGCGGTCGCCGCCAATTGCGCCTCGTGGTGGATCGCCGAATAGATCATCTTCGCCGCGAAGTAGATCAAGAGCGCCGAACCGCCGATCCACAGCACCCAGCGCACGGTTTCGTATTGCAACAGAACGGTCATCCCGGCCAGCGCCAGCACCGCGTAGACCAGGTCACCGACGCAGGTGCCGAGGCCCAGCGCGAAGCCTTGAAAATAGCCGCGCTGCATCGCCAGGGTGATCATCGCGATGTTGGCCACGCCGATATCCAGGCACAGCGAAAGGCTCAGCAAGAAGCCGCTGGTAAATTCCATCAACCGGTTTTCCTTGAGAAAAATTTGTTTACAAAGGCTCTGGACAGTATGCCATCGCTGACCTTATCGTCCGCCACAGGTCACCGCAGTGACCAGCGTCGCTCGGACGGTTCCGGGCGCTTACGTTATCCGAGGCAACAATGGCTGAACAAGGTTCGCCGCGCCGCTTTGCGCGCATTGATCGACTCCCCCCTTACGTTTTCAACATCACCGCCGAGCTGAAGATGGCCGCCCGACGTCGTGGCGAAGACATCATCGACTTGAGCATGGGCAACCCCGACGGCGCCACGCCGCCGCACATCGTTGAAAAACTGGTGCAGGTTGCGCAACGCGAAGACACCCACGGTTACTCCACGTCCAAGGGCATTCCGCGCCTGCGCCGGGCGATTTCCAACTGGTACAAGGAGCGCTACGCGGTAGATATCGACCCGGAAAGCGAAGCCATCGTCACCATCGGTTCCAAGGAAGGCCTGGCGCACTTGATGCTGGCGACCCTGGATCAGGGCGACACCGTGCTGGTGCCAAATCCGAGCTACCCGATTCACATCTACGGTGCCGTGATTGCCGGCGCCCAGGTGCGGTCGGTGCCGCTGGTGCCGGGCGTGGACTTCTTCGCCGAGCTGGAGCGGGCGATTCGCGGCTCGATCCCGAAACCGAAGATGATGATCCTCGGCTTCCCGTCGAACCCGACCGCGCAGTGCGTGGAGCTGGACTTCTTCGAACGGGTGATCGCCCTCGCCAAACAGTACGACGTGCTGGTGGTGCACGACCTGGCCTACGCCGACATCGTCTACGACGGCTGGAAAGCCCCGTCGATCATGCAGGTGCCGGGCGCCAAGGACATTGCGGTGGAGTTTTTCACCCTGTCCAAGAGCTACAACATGGCGGGCTGGCGCATCGGTTTCATGGTCGGCAACCCGGAGCTGGTCAGCGCCCTGGCACGGATCAAGAGCTACCACGATTACGGCACCTTCACCCCGCTGCAGGTGGCCGCGATTGCTGCGCTGGAAGGTGATCAGCAGTGCGTGCGCGACATCGCCGAGCAGTATCGCCAGCGCCGCAACGTACTGGTCAAAGGCCTGCATGAACTGGGCTGGATGGTCGAGAACCCGAAAGCTTCGATGTACGTCTGGGCGAAGATTCCCGAAGCCTACGCGCACCTCGGTTCGCTGGAGTTCGCCAAGAAGCTGCTGGCCGAGGCCAAGGTCTGCGTCTCGCCGGGTGTCGGCTTTGGTGAGTACGGCGACGATCACGTGCGCTTCGCATTGATCGAAAACCAGGACCGGATTCGCCAGGCGGTACGCGGGATTCGCGGGATGTTCCGGGCGGATGGTCTGGTGACCAAATCCTGAGGTGATGATCGTTCCCACGCTCTGCTTGGGAACGATCAATCCACCAAGCACAAAAAAACCGCATCGCTGCGGTTTTTTTGTGTCTTGCGTTCGAGGTTAAACGAACAGCGACAGCAACAGAATAAAGCCCAAACCCACCACCGACAGGATGGTTTCCATCGCGGTCCAGGTCTTGAAGGTCTCGGCGACGGTCATGTTGAAGTACTGCTTCACCAGCCAGAAACCGGCGTCGTTGACGTGGGACAGAATCAGCGAGCCGGCACCGGTGGCCAGCACCAGCAGCTCACGGTTCACGCCCGGAATCATCCCGACCACCGGCACCACAATGCCCGCGCCCGTGATGGTCGCCACGGTGGCCGAACCGGTCGCGATGCGGATCACCGCGGCCACCAGCCATGCCAGCAGGATCGGCGAGATCTGCGCGCTGACCGCCATGTGGCCGATCACGTCGCCCACGCCGCTGGTCACCAGCATCTGCTTGAAGCCACCGCCGGCACCGATGATCAGGATGATCGCCGCGGTCGGCGCCAGGCTCGCGTCGAGCCATTTGAGCATCTGCTGAGAACCGATGCCCTGCTTGTGACCGAAGGTGTACAGCGACAGCAGCAATGCCAGCAGCAGTGCCGAAATCGGGTGACCGATCATGTCCATCCAGGTGCGGAAGAAATGACCGTCCGGCAGCGCCACGTCGGCGAAGGTTTTCAACAGCATCAGGAACACCGGCAGCAGCACGGTGACCAGGGTGATGCTGAAGCTCGGCAGATTGGCCGAATCGTTTTCACGGGCCAGTTGATCGACCAGTTCCTGGTTCGGATGACCCGGAATGTGCTTGGCGATGAACGTACCGAAGATCGGACCGGCGATGATGGCGGTCGGCAGTGCGACGATCAGACCGTAAAGAATGGTCTTGCCGATGTCGGCACCGAACACGCCGATGGCCAGCAGCGGGCCCGGGTGCGGCGGCACCAGACCGTGCACGGCGGACAGGCCGGCGAGCAGCGGGATACCGATCTTGATGATCGACACACCGGTGCGGCGAGCCACGATGAACACCAGCGGAATCAGCAGCACGAAGCCGATTTCGAAGAACAGCGGAATGCCCACCAGGAACGCGGCGAACATCATCGCCCACTGAACCTTGTCCTTGCCGAAGGCGCGGATCAGGGTCTGGGCGATCTGATCGGCACCGCCGGATTCGGCCATCATCTTGCCGAGCATCGTACCCAGCGCGAGGATGATGCCGACGAAACCGAGCACGCCACCGAAGCCGTCCTGGAACGCCTTGATGATGGTGCCGATCGGCATGCCGGAGGTCAGGCCGAGGAACGCGGCGGCGATGGTCAGGGCAATGAAGGGGTGAATCTTGAATTTGGTGATCAGGACGATGAGTCCGATCACCGTAACCACTGCATCGAGCAGCAGGTAGGCGTCATGGGACATGCCAAACATGAGGGGGTGTCTCCTGGTTTGTTGTTGTTATTAAAGCGGGTTAATCAGAAGTCGCATGGACAGCGCTATCTTCGCAATCACACTCATACCGCCTGTTTCAGGCCATGGGCCTGCCACCAGACGTGGGCTTGCGATGCGAGCTCTTCAACGCTGTGGATCGAAGCATTCAGGGCCAGGGTCAACGGCTCGCCCTTGGGCGATTCGAGGGTGGCGAACTGGCTTTCGATCAAGGTGGCCGGCATGAAGTGGCCCGGACGGTGGGACACACGTTCGGCGGCGACTTCAGGCGTCAATTCGAGGAACACGAAACCCAGGCCCGGCAAGGCGCTGCGCAGCACTTCGCGATAACTGTGTTTGAGGGCCGAGCAAGTCAGCACCGGGCGTTCGCCCAGGGCGTCGACGCGGCGCAGTTCGTCGCACAGGCTGTCGAGCCAGCCGGCACGGTCTTCGTCGTTCAGGGGGATCCCCGCGCTCATCTTTTCGATGTTCGCGGCCGGATGGAAAGTATCGCCTTCAATGGCAGTGGCGCCGCTCAATTGGCACAGGGCCTCGCTGACGCACGTCTTGCCGCAACCGGCAACGCCCATGATGACCAGGGCGGTGATGGGATGATTCATGTAACACCTCAGCGCGCAGACAGCGCTACCTTTGCTAGCTATGACTCTAGTGCACAGGCAGAAGTTGCCGACGCCTTCTTGTCGTTTTTTTGGGTTGCAGCAGGTTTTGTCCGTACGCCAAAAAGCGAAGATCAGGCAGGACCTCGCTTACGCATTTGCAGCTGCATAAGGACAGCGCTACCTTAGTGCCTTGATTTTTGTTTGGCAAGCCGCCCGATGACCACCCCTAAAAACGATAAAAACACCCGCACCACCGGCCGTCCCACCCTTAATGAAGTCGCCCGTCTGGCCGGCGTCAGCCCGATTACCGCTTCCCGCGCCCTGCGTGGGGTCAGCACGGTTGCCACCGAACTGGTGGAAAAAGTCCAGAAAGCCGCGCTGGAACTCAACTACGTGGTCAACCCCGCCGCCCGCGCCCTGGCCTCGGCCCAGAGCCATTCGGTGGTGGTTCTGGTGCCTTCGCTGTCCAACCTTTTATTCATCGACACCCTGGAAGCCATTCATCGGGTACTGACGCCCAAAGGCTTCGAAGTGCTGATTGGCAACTTCCACTATTCGCGCGATGAAGAAGAAAACCTGCTGCGCAACTACATGGCCTATCAGCCACGCGGTTTGCTGCTGACCGGTTTCGACCGCACCGAAAGTTCGCGGCGGATGATCGAGGCCAGCAACATTCCCTGCGTGTACATGATGGAACTGGACAGCGCCGCCGGGGTGAACTGCGTCGGCTTCTCGCAGCTCAGTGCCGGCGAAACGGCTGCCGAACATTTGCTGTCCCGTGGCCGCAAGCGTCTGGCGTACATCGGTGCGCAGCTCGATCAGCGCACCCTGCTGCGCGGTGAAGGCTTTCGCAAGGCGTTGCAGAAGGCCGGGCGCTACGACCCGGATCTGGAAGTGCTGACCCCGCGCGCATCGTCCGTGGGCCTGGGTGGCGAGTTGTTCCTGCAATTGCTGGCGGCGCATCCGGATGTCGATGCGATCTTCTTCGGCAATGACGACCTGGCTCAGGGCGCCCTGCTCGAAGCGCTGCGCAACGGGATCAAGATCCCCGAGCAAGTGGCGATCCTCGGCTTCAACGACCTGCCGATGTCGGAACACATGGTGCCGCGCCTGAGCAGCATCAACACGCCCCGAGAAGCGATCGGCAAGCGTGCAGCGGAACAGATGCTGACGCTGATGGCCGGCAACAGCGTGGCGCGGCCGGTGGAGGACATGGGCTTCGAACTCAAAATCCGCGAGAGCACCTGACCCCGCATCACTCCCAGACTTTGATCGTTCCCACGCAGAGCGTGTGAACGATCACCTCACTTCCCAAGCAACTCCACCAGAGCCAGCGCGCCCTTCTGCAACGGCTGGCTCTTGAGCCATACCGCATGCACCGGCAGCACCAGGCCGTTTTCGATGTTGCGGAAATTCAGCCGTTTCAGCCGTCCGCTATCGAGCCACGGCTGCACCACCGACAGCGGAAAATTGCCCCAGCCCAACCCTGCCTCGACCATCTCCAGCGCCGTTTCCAGGTTGTCGGTGCGCCAGTGAGACTCGGCCACCAGCGGCCGGGTTTCGCTGATCGGCAAATCACGACTGCCGACGACGATCTGCCGCACATGCACCAGATCCTCGAGAAACAGATCCTGTCCCTGCAACAGCGGGCTATCCGCCGCCAGCGTGGCGATCATTCGTTCGCTGCCGACAAACTGAAACCGTTCCAGCACATTCACGCTCAACCCGGCGAACGCCAGGCACACGCTGACCCGGCCACTGTGAAGCATTGCCAGCACATCATCCTGCGGCGCAGTCAGCACTTCGATGTCGAGCAGCGGATGACGCTCGCTGAGGTCCTTGATCGCCGTCAGCAACCGTCGGCGATCAATATCCGCCGCCACGCCGATCGACAACTTGCTCTCCAGCCCCAGCGACAACTGCACCGCATGCACCTGCAATTGCTTGAGCTGATCGGCGATCAGCCGCGCATGGGGTACCAGCGACAGCGCCATCGCAGTGGGCTGCGGTTCGCGATGGCTGCGATCAAACAGCGAGTAACCGAGTTCGGCCTCCAGATTGCCGATGGCCATGCTCACCGCCGACGGGACTTTGCCCAACGCCCTGGCGGCGGCGGAAAACGAGCCGCGCTCGATCACGGCAAGAAACAGCTCGATGCTTTCACTGTTGAAATTCACTTCACACACCTATCAATAAAACTGAAAGCTACTGACTTTTTCTGTCACCTGCATTGAAGCTATCTTTCGTCGCCTTCGCCAGCCCACTGGTCACAAGTCGCAAGAAAGAGGCAATTCCCCATGCAAGGCGTCAAACGCAAACTGGTCTATGTGTCGCTCTATGAAGTGATCGGCATGACCTTCTCGGCCCTTGGCCTGGCCCTGTTGTCCGGCACTTCGCCCGGCAGCACCGGCCCGCTGGCGGTGATCATCACCACCATCGCCGTGACCTGGAACTTTATCTACACCTCGCTGTTCGAGCGATGGGAAAGCCGTCAGGTGTCGCGCACCCGCACGGTGAAACGGCGCATCGCCCACGCCGTCGGCTTCCAGCTGACGCTGATCGTGTTCCTGATTCCACTGATCGCCTGGTGGATGAACATCAGTCTGGTGCAGGCCTTTTTGCTGGATCTGGCGCTGATCGTGTTCATCCCTTGCTACACCTTCGCGTTCAACTGGCTGTTCGATAAGGTGTTCGGCCTTCCGGCCTCGGCATTGCCGGATCCGCAGCCCGCGACATAAATCGTTAATTGGTAAGCGGATATTGCAAGAAATCGGCGGATTTACTGCGCCAACCGCCGATATAAACAATCCTTGATTTCCGATAGCAGGCTAAGCTTTTCCATCAATAAAAAATGGATCAGCCCATGACTGCAAACGCCCCCGCCGCGCAATGCGACGGCATCGACCCGATACGCGCCGCCGAGATCTCCGCCCGCATCGACCGCCTCCCGGCAGTCGCCACCCTCTGGCGGCTGGTGGCACTGCTGTCGATCGGTGGTTTTTTCGAACTCTACGACCTGTTCCAGACCGCCTACATCAGCCCCGGCCTGATCCGCGATGGCATCTTCGCCACCGGCAATCAGGGCGTGTTCGGTTTCTCCGATCAGGCTGCGTTCGCCTCGGCGACGTTCCTCGGTTTGTTTCTCGGCGCCAGTCTGCTGAGCCCGATGGCCGATCGGTTCGGTCGGCGGGCGATCTTCACCTTCGCGCTGGTCTGGTACACCGTGGCCACGGTACTGATGGGCGTGCAGAGTTCGGCGTTGGGGATCATCTGCATGCGTTTTCTGGTGGGCATTGGCCTCGGCATCGAACTGGTGACCATCGACGCCTACCTCTCGGAACTGGTGCCCAAGCGCATGCGCAGTTCGGCGTTTGCCTTCGCATTTTTCGTGCAGTTCCTGTCGGTGCCGGCAGTGGCGTTGATGTCTTGGTGGCTGGTGCCGCAAGCGCCGTTCGGGGTGTCCGGCTGGCGTTGGGTGGTGTTGGCGAGCGCGGTGTTTGCACTGTTCATCTGGTGGCTGCGCAAACGTCTGCCGGAGTCGCCGCGCTGGCTGGCGCAGCATGGCCGCTTCGATGAGGCGAACCGGATTCTCGATAACATCGAGGCGCGCTGCGAGAAGGATCACCGCAAGCCATTGGATGCACCGGAAGCGGTAGCCGTCGATGTCGAAGGCAAGGGCCGTTTCGCCGATATCTGGCAACCGCCCTATCGCCGCCGCGCGTTGATGCTGATCGTCTTTCACATTTTCCAGGCCATCGGTTTCTTCGGCTCGGCAACTGGCTGCCGGCGTTGCTTTCCGGTCAGGGCGTCAGCGTCACTCACAGCTTGATGTACGCGTTCATCATCACCCTCGCCTACCCCCTCGGCCCGCTGCTGTTCGTCAAATTCGCCAACCGTTTCGAGAACAAGTGGCAGATCGTCGGCTCGGCCCTCGGCGCCATGACCTTCGGCACCCTGTTCGCGTTGCAGACCAGCGCCTTCGGCCTGATCTTTTGCGGCGTGATGATTACCTTCTGCAACGCCTGGCTGAGCTTCAGTTATCACTCCTATCAGAGCGAGCTGTTCCCCACCAACATCCGCGCCCGGGCGGTGGGCTTCTGCTATTCGTTCAGTCGCTTGTCGACGGTATTCAGCAGCCTGTTGATCGGTCTGTTCCTCGACCACTTCGGCACACCGGGCGTGTTGGCGTTCATCGTCGCCAGCATGTTGATCGTGATGCTGACCATCGGCTATTTCGGCCCCCGCACCCGAAACCTGGCGCTGGAAAACATTGCCCATCGCTGACGGACAACGGTCATCCTCTGCCGCCCACCGGCAAGGGATGACCGCTTCACCTGTTCACGAAAAACCACAAGCCATTGATAAATATGAATTTATTCAACAGGCACGGTAATTGCTGCCTAGGGCTGACAGTCATTACCTACAGGTTCATTCATCATGTTGGTCAGTGCAAAACAACAACAAATCATTCATCTACCCAAGCAGCTGAATGACGATGCAACCGCCACCGCCGCAGCCGGACTGCAAGGCGGCCTGCACGGCGCGATGCTGCAAACCCTGCAAAACCAGGCCCAGGCGCAAACCGCCGAAGCCACCGCCAAGGTGCAGGAATCGGCCACGCAACTGGCGACCCAGCAAGTCAGCGAAGCCACGCGCATCAGCGACAACGTCGACGAGGCGTTCGCCAAGACCCGTGTCGCTCTGCAAACCTCCGATTCTTCGCAGACCAAATCCACGGGCTCATCGGCTATGGATGAGTTCAAGGACTACATGAGCAAAACGCCGGAACAGCGTCTGCGCGACAGTATCCTCCAGGAAATGGGCCTGACCGAGGACGACATCAAAGCCATGCCGCCGGAGAAACAACTGGCCATCGGCAAAGAAATCGCCGAGCGACTGCAGGACAAGATGAAGCTGGCCGAAGCCGAGAAGCAGAACAAGCAAGACGCCAACTCGGCGAAGATCAGCGACGAGTCGGCTGACAAGTTCCTCGCTTCGCTCTGACTGCTGCCGGTTGAATCGGATTAAACACTGACACCTGTGGGAGCGGGCTTGCCCGCTCCCACAGGTTTTTCGGATGTTGCGATCAGTCAGTTCAACTGCAACGTCTCGTTGAACTGGCTGATCGCATCCACCACATGCCGCGAGCCCTGCTGAATCTCCCGAATCGCATCCCCCGCCTCGTTCGCCAGTTCCACCCCGAGCCCGGTGCGGCTCAGGCTCGACTGCATACTCGACACCGCGCTTAACGACAGCTCATGGTTTTTACGCACCACATCGACAATCTCCAGGGTTGCCTGACTGGTCCGCGCCGCGAGGCTGCGCACCTCGTCCGCCACCACGGCAAAACCCCGCCCGTGCTCACCCGCCCGCGCCGCTTCAATGGCGGCGTTGAGCGCCAGCAGGTTGGTCTGATCGGCAATGCCGCGAATGGTCTGAACGATGGTGCCGATGATGTCCGACTGTTTGCTGACCGCATCGATGCTCAGCGCCGCCTCGTTGAGGTCGCGGGAAATGTCCTGAATGATCTGCACCGTTTGCTGCACGACCTGTGAGCCTTTTTGCGCGCAGGCGTCGTTTTGTACCGAGGTGCTGTGAGCCGATTCCGCAGCAGTCTGTAAGGTAGTCATCTGGTGGGTGATGTCGCTGGCGAACTTCACCACTTTGTACAACCGACCCTTGGCGTCGAACAGCGGGTTGTAAGAAGCTTCGAGGTAAACGGTCTGCCCCGACTTGTTCTTGCGCTCGAAGCGGTGCGAGTGATATTCGCCGCGATTGAGCGAGGCCCAGAAGGCCTTGTACTGCGCGGACTCGGCCTCGACACGGTGACAGAACAGGCTGTGATGATGGCCGACGATTTCGTTGAGCGAGTACTGCATGGTCTTGAGGAAGTTGTCGTTGGCCGTGATCACATTGCCTTCCGGGGTGAACTCGATCACCGCCATAGAGCGACCGATGGCGGCCAGCATGCTCTCCTCTTCCTTCTCCTTGTTCACTCGCGCGGTGATATCCGCCGCCACTTTGATCACACTTCGGACCTGTTTGTCCGGGCCATACACCGGCATGTAACTGGCTTCGAGCCAGATCTCCCGACCGCTTTTGTTCAAACGCAGGAAAGTGCCGCTGATGGGTTCGCCCCGGGCCAGGTCACGCCACAATTTGGCGTATTCCTCGCTGCGGTAAAACTCCTCTTCACAAAAGATCCGGTGGTGTTTGCCACGCACTTCCTCGGCGCTGTAGCCCATGGTCTTGCAGAAGTTGTCATTGGCATCCAGAACGATGCCCTCGGGGGTGAATTCGATCATTGCCATCGAACGGCTGATCGCCGCCAGCTTGGCGTTGGCTTCGGTCAGGGCACAGCTGAAACGTTCGATTTCCTGCAGATCAGCCTTGTGATGTAGGTTGAACATGTCTCTATCACCTTCCGCGCGTTCTTTTGATTTGATGAAAGTTCAGGTCTTTCAGAATCCACCACTACGTTCCACAGAACAGGCACACGCCTTCCTCCACGGGAGGAAGTTGTCAGGTGATAAACGATGATTAATCAAAGAGTCCATGCAGCGACGCTCTAATCAAGACATCCTTTTCTTGATAGCCCGCAGGCGGGCCATTCCTAACATGCAGAAGAACTTCCATTTAAAAAACAGCTCCTTGTCGGTCAAGTGTCGGTGCCTTGGATTGCGCACTCTGGCAGCTTTGTTCACGGCTAACCGATTGCCGCCGGAGCGCTTTGAATGGCGGTCGACATAGTTAGTTATGAATGAGCATAGACAGCGCAAGGCCTTGCGCAAGGCCACTAGTCGGCCAGTAATGCGGGAGTTCGGACAGGAAGCGGACGAGAAACGGTTCAGCGCAAAAACGTTTTTGCCGGTCGGACGCCATCGCGGGCAAGCCGCGCTCCCACAGGTACCACGCTGGCTTTAACATTGCGCACAACCCTGTGGGAGCGGGCTTGCCCGCGATGGCGTCGGTGCAGCACTACAGAAATATCAGAAAAGAACTACAGACTCCCACTCACCTTGTTCGCCACATCACCCGGCACCCAAGGCTTCCACACTTGCGGTTGATCGCGCAGGAACGCCTCGGCCACCTGCCGTGGCTGCTGGCGCTTTTCGCTCATCCCGGCCAGAGTCTGGTTCAGCAGATCGATCGGCAAGTCGACCTTTTCAAAGAACGTCACCAGCTCCGGATACTGCGCCTTGAACGGCGCCGACACGCCAATCGCCAGGCTCGCCGGCATCGAACGGGTGCCTCTCGGATTGGGGTTGTTGGCATCGGCCAGGGTTTTCCAGGCTTCGGCGTCGAACGGTGGCTCTTCCAGCTTCACCAGTTTGAAGCGACCGAGCAGCGGCGTCGGCGACCAGTAGTAGAACAGCACCGGTTTGCCCCGCTTGATCGACGACGCCACCTCGGCATCCAGCGCCGCGCCGGAGCCGGTGCGGAAGTTGACGTAACTGTCGTTCAACGCATACGCCTTGAGTTTCTGGCTGTTGACGATTTCAGAGGTCCAGCCGGTCGGGCTGTTGAGGAAGCGCCCGCGGCTCGGGTCTTCCGGGTCCTTGAACACATCCTTGTAGCGCGGCAGATCGGCCACGGATTTCAGTTCCGGCGCCAGCGGTTTGATCCCGCGCTCCGGGTCGCCCTTGATCACGTATTCCGGCACCCACCAGCCTTCGGTGGCGCCCTTCACCGTGTCGCCGAGGCCAAACACCTTGCCCTCGGCGGCAGCCTTGACCCACGCGGGACTACGCCCTGCCCACTCTTCGCCGATCACCTGAATGTCGTTTTTCGCCAGCGCCGCCTCCAGGCTGACGGTGCTGCCCGGCAGGGTGTCGGTCGGGTAGCCGTAGCCTTTCTCGACGATCAGGCGCAGCACTTCGGTGATGAAACTGCCGCTTTCCCAGGTGATGTCACCGAAGTGGATCGGCGCGGTTTTTTCCGCTGCCACGGCGTGGCCGGCGGTCAGGGTCAGGGCCAGCAGCGAACTGCCGAGCAGGGTTTTGAGCGATCTCATGCGGACCTCTTGTTCTGGGAGGAAATCAGGGTTTGGTTGGCGCTGTGGCGGTTGCACAAGGCCTGGGAGCGGGTCATGTACAGGCTCACCGAACGTTGGGAGATACCCAGTTCGGCGGCGATTTGCGGGTAGGTCAGGCCGTCGATTCGCGCCAGCAGGAAGGTCGAACGCACCTTGCCCGGCAGGCGCTGGAGCGTCCGGTCCAGGTGCTTGAGGCTCTGCGACAGGTCGGCGAGTTCTTCGGGAGACGGCGGGTGATCGAAGTCACCCTGATGAAGCTGATGCAAATGCCGACGCTCCAGATCACGCCGCCGCCAGCGCTCGTACAGCAGGCGTTGGGCGATGGTGGTGAGCAAGGCGCGGGGTTCACGGATGGCGGTCAGGCCCGGCGATTCGAGCAGTTGCGCGAAGGTTTCGGCGGCGATGTCTTCGGCGGTGGCCGCATCATTCGATTGCCGACGCAGACGTGTGCACAACCACTGGTAATGGTCGCCAAACAACGTGTGCACATGATTGCGATGGGATGAGTCGGCGCCGGACATGGGGGCTCCTTGGTCAAGGGTCGCTGAATGTCCGGTCGTCCGGTGGCGCGATCCTAGCAAGGCGCCTTATGCGTTAAAAATACTTAAAAAGAATTTTTATATTCCATTAGTGAATTACAAGAGACTGCTAGCGCAAGCGGCCATAACCCAGTTCTTCGGCCTCGCGCTGATAATCCAGCAGGACGAGGTAATCACTTTCACTGGCGGGCAGGACTTCGGGCAAACCGAGGATGCGGGCCACATCGGGCAGGTCTTGAAGGCTGCGATTCATCGCCCGGCGCAGGTGTTCAATCTGTTCGTCCGTCGTGCTGGCAGCGGTGATGAAGGGCAAGGTCGGGCTGAACGCACTGCGTGCCACTACCCGCAAGCCGCTGACCTCTGCGGCGGCGTACTGCGCCAGGTACGCAAAGGTCACGCTGTCGATGGCCGCCAGATCGGCACGGTCTTCGCGCAACCAGCGCAGGCTTTCGCGGTGGCCGCCACTGATGCCCACAGAGGCGAAAAACTGACCGTCCCGATGCAGCGGCGCCAAACGCTGACGCAACAGGTTCATGCCGCTGTTGGAGTCCTCGCTGTTGATCACCCCGCGACTGTCGAAGAACTCTGCCAGATTGCGGCGCGGATCCTCGGCGCGGGCGAGGATCAGGCTGCAATGGTTGCCGGCGCTGGCGTCGGGCAATTCGTAACGCGGACGACCGACAATCTTTACCTGCCCACGCAGCGCGGTCATCAGCGGATAGCCGCAGGTCTGGGTCAGCAACAAATCAGGCGAGCGCCAAAGTTCAAGCAACGACAAGCCGTCGGCATCGAGCCGCGAACGGCCCAGGTGTTCGAGAATCCGCGCCAGCCACTGCTCGTTCGCCGCGCGAATCGGCTCGGGTGCGATGTACATCAACAGTTCTGCGTAACCTGACGTCATGCTGGCCTCAAATAAAAGGATGCTGCGGGCTGTCGATCGGCTTGATGCCGTGCCGGCGCCACAGTTGCCCATAACCTTGCACCAGAAACCCGCCGCTGCGCGCCACCCATTGCTCCCGGCGCATGCGGTAGGCCTTGGGCAAGTCGTACCACGAAAGCTTCGGCAAATCGTGGTGTACCAGATGGAAATTCAGGTTCAGGAACAGCCAGCGCCACGGCCATCCGGCTTCGTTGAGCACCGTGCGCTGCTCCGGTTGCGTGTGCGGTCGGTGTTCATAGTAGGAGCGAACCATTGCGATCGACAGCGCCGGCACACTGATCAAAAACAGGTAATGCCACACCGGCAACACGCTGTAGCGGGCGATGAAAAAAAGCATCAGCACGGTCAGGGCGCCGTGAGTCAACCACATCAGCCAGGCCTGGCGCTCGCCGCTTTTCAGACGTTGCAGTTCTTCACTGGCCAGCGCCAGCAACGCCAGCGGCGCGCCAAGAATGAATCGGCCCAATACGGTTTTGTTCAGCCAGTGCAGGCTGCGTTCGAACAACGAACGGCCCTGCCAGCGCTCGGCACTCAGGTAACGGCTCTCGGGATCGACGCCGGGAATCGTCAGGTCTTCGTCGCGATGGTGCTGCAAATGACTGTCGCGATAGAGCGTGTAGGGATACCACACCGCAAACGGCGCATAGCCGAGGATTTTGTTGACGAAGGTCCAGCGCGTCGGATGACCGTGAAGCAATTCGTGCTGCACCGACAGCCACAGCACCAGTAACGGAATCAGCAGCAGCGTGCTCCACCAGACGCCGAGCCATTCGCTGCCCAGCACAATCGCGAACCAGCCACCATATACGCCAATCAGCAGCAGCCAGGTCGGCCACTCGGTGCGGGCGGTGAAGCGCTGGCTCAGGGTTTCGATCTGTAGGCGATGGGCATCGTCGAAATAGTGGGGCATGGCGTGGCTCGGAACGAGGGTCTGATCGTTCTGTGCAACACCAACGGGAAATCTTGCAGATTATTTTTGCGGGCTGTTTTCAAGGGCAAGACAGGAGCCCGGATCCGGGCTCCCGAACGGCGTGATCAATGGCCAAAGATGTCGACTTTTTTCGCCCTCTTCTCGTGGCGTTTTTCGATGGCGGTCTTGGCCGGTTTCTTCTTCGCGGCTTTTTTCGAATCCATACCTTTGGACATGATGCGTACTCCACTCAGGGGGGATGTGAGATCAGGTATACACCTATCCCGGCGGGCACGTTGTTTTATAATCCGCGGCTTTTGCACCGGCAGTCCGATTCATGACCGACATCCGTTACAGCCAGCTCGATGACCTGTCCTGGCCCCTGATGAACAAGTTCTACCGCCAGCATCAATCGTCGATGAAAGCCGTGCGCGAGGCGCAATTGTGGGTGGCGCGGCGGGAGGAAATCGTGGCGGCGCTGTGCCTGCGGCCGGTGTTCGGCGGACATTGGTTGACCGGGTTGTTCGTCGATCCGGCCTGCCGTGAGCAAGGCATTGCCGCGCAGCTGATTGCCGAAGCGGTGAAGGGTGTGGATATGCCGGTGTGGCTGTTCTGCCACCCGGACTTGCGCGGATTCTACGAGCGGCGCGGCTTCACTTTCGATCCTGCCCTGCCCCAGGCCATGGCCGAGCGCTTGAGTCGTTATGCGCGGAGCAAGCCGATGATTGCCATGGAACTGGCACCGCGCGCGGGCTAGTCAGTCGTCAGCGTTGGGATCGAGATCCGGAAACATCACTTCGGTAAAACCGAACTTGCTGAAATCGGTAATGCGCGACGGGTACAGGCGCCCGATCAGGTGATCGCATTCATGCTGTACCACCCGCGCATGGAACCCTGAGGCCACCCGCGAGATCGGCTCACCCTTGGGGTCGACGCCTTCGTAACGGATCCGCTGGTATCGATCCACCGCGCCCCGCAGGCCCGGCACCGACAGGCAGCCTTCGAAGCCCTCCTCCATCAGCGGACTGAGCGGCGTGATCAGCGGGTTGATCAGGATCGTCTGCGGCACTGCTTCGGCGTCCGGGTAACGCTCGCTGTGCTCGAAACCGAAGATCACCAGTTGCAGATCGACACCGATCTGCGGCGCGGCGAGACCGACGCCGCCGACGCTTTCCATGGTCTGGAACATGTCGTCGATCAATTGCCACAGCTCGGGACTGTCGAGCATTTCGGCGGGCACCGGCGGCGCGATGCGCAGCAGGCGTTCGTCGCCCATCTTCAGGATTTCACGGATCATGATCAGGCTTCGTCAGTGTTCGGCTTGAGCGAGTGATCGCGCCCGAGGCCGGAAACGTGTTGTTTGGGATGTTCATCGAGTTCGCCGGGGACTTTCTCGCCCGAATCCTTGCCCTCGCTGGACATGTGTTCGATCACCGCATTCATCTCCGCACCGAGCAACAACACGGCGGCGGAAATGTAGAAATACAGCAACAGCACGATGATCGCACCGATGCTGCCATACATGGCGTTGTAGTTGGCGAACGTCTTGACGTAGAACGCGAAGCCCAGGGACGCGATGATCCATACCACCACCGCCAGCACCGAGCCGGGGGTGATGAAACGGAATTCCTGTTTGACGTCGGGCATCACGTAATAGATCAGCGCCACGGCCACCATCATCAGAATCACGATCACCGGCCAGCGGGCGATGGTCCACAGGGTGACGATGACTTCTTCGAGCCCGACCTGCGCGGCGATCCAGCCCATCACCTGCGGGCCGAGCACCATCAGCGCTGCGGCCACCAGCAACATGCCGGCGATGCCGACGGTGTAGATGATCGACAGCGGAAACCGCTTCCACAGGGGCCGGCCCTCGACCACGTCGTAGGCGGCGTTCATCGCACTCATCATCAGGCGCACGCCGGCGGACGCGGTGTACAGGGCGATGACGATACCCACCGAAAGCAGGCCGCCCTTGGATTGCTGCAGTTGATCGATCACCGGGTTGACCTGCTCCAGCGCCTGGGGCGGCAACACCAGTTCCGATTGCAGGCGCAGCCAGGAGAAAAAGTCCGGCAGGTGCAGAAAACCGATCAGGGCAATCAGGAACAGAATGAACGGGAACAGCGAAAACAGCATCTGGTAGGCCAGTGCAGAGGCATAGGTCGACATCTCGTCGTCGACGAATTCGGTGACCGTGCGCACCATCACCCGGTGCAGGGGCAGACCTTTCATGTCCGGAAAAATCATTCGCGTCTCCTTTCGCCGCAGAACAGGTTGAAGTCGTGGCGACTCAGGGGCCGTTTTTCTTTCATCAAAGTAGCTCACTTGGCGACTTTGAAACACTGTGATCCGTGACCGCATGTGAGCGGGATACGAAAACGGCCATCCTTGGATGGCCGCTTCGCTGTTTCGTTCAAGGCCGGATCAGGCCTTGTCGACGCCCTTCTTGACCGCGTCCTTGGCTTTGCCCACTGCTTGCTGGGCCTCGCCCTTCTTCTCTTGCACTTTGCCTTCGGCTTGCAGTTTGGTGTTGTCGGTGGCTTTGCCGACACCCTGCTTGACGTTGCCGACCGCTTCATTAGCCATGCCTTTCACTTTATCGCCGGTGCTACCCATGGTGTTTCTCCTTGGAACATTGACGGGGAAGTCAGTACGTAATGATTGACTGGCCCGGTTTGTGCCAAGTTTCATTTATTTTCAGGGCTTCATTTCGTCGCGGTGTGCAGGTTGGGGCTTTATGTTTGCGAGCGTACCCCCGAGAATGCCCTCCATAAGGGCGCCAGGCGCCACAGAACCGATCCCGCAGGAATGTTATGAAACTCGATAAAAAGCAGGCCATCGCCCGTCGCAACCAGGAATTGGGCGGTGCCGTGCTCGGCACCAACAACTGCCACTTCGCCGAACTGAACCGTAACCGCAACATCTGGTGGTTCGACCTGCCGGTGTCGCGCCTGGCGATCGGTCAGTACGAGTGGATCCACCTGTTGATGCACACCCCGGCCACCGACGAACTGCTGCATCTGAAAGTGCCGACCGTGTTCCTGCGCGAGAAACTCGAAGGCCTGGTGATCCGCAACGAAGGCAAGCGCAAGGCAGCCCTGAGCCTGGAACTGAGTGCCGACAAGGACTCGTACCTGCAGGACATGCGCCCGGCGGGGACCAACGTGAACTTTGCGCCGTTCCGCCAGTAAGATTTCGGGGGCCCCTCCCCCCTCACCCTAGCCCTCTCCCTAGCCCTCTCCCTAGCCCTCTCCCTAGCCCTCTCCCAGAGGGAGAGGGGACCGACCGAGGTGATTGGACAAGGTACGTCGACCTGAGATATCGAGCCGAACTCGGGTTTTGAACAGCCCCCCCGATCGGCTCCCTCTCCCTCGGGAGAGGGCTGGGGTGAGGGGCAGGTTCACCGCATAATCCAGGCCCTGCTCTGCACCAACAGAAAGCCCCGCATCTGCGGGGCTTTCTGTTTTATGCGGCGCTCTTCGCCTTGATCTTCTTCAGCTCTTCGTCGCGCAACTCGCGACGCAGGATTTTGCCGACGTTGGTGGTCGGCAACGCATCGCGGAACTCCACGGAACGCGGCACCTTGTAGCCGGTGACGTTGGCGCGCATGTGCTCCATCACCTGTTCCTTGGTCAGGGTGACACCCGGTTTGGCGACGATGAAGATCTTGATCGCCTCGCCGGATTTTTCGTCCGGAACGCCGATGGCTGCGCACTGCAACACGCCCGGCAGGGCCGCCAGCACGTCTTCCAGTTCGTTCGGATACACGTTGAAACCGGACACCAGAATCATGTCTTTCTTGCGATCGACGATGCGCATGTAGCCGTCCGGCTGGATCAGCGCGATGTCACCGGTCTTCAGCCAGCCTTCGCTGTCGAGCATTTCATCGGTGGCTTCCTGACGCTGCCAGTAGCCTTTCATCACTTGCGGGCCCTTTACGCACAGCTCGCCGATTTCGCCCAGCGGCTGCTCGACACCTGCATCGTCAATGACTTTGCACAAGGTCGACGGCACCGGAATGCCGATGGTGCCGATCTGGATGTTCTGGATCGGGTTGACCGTGGCCACCGGGCTGGTTTCGGTCATGCCGTAACCTTCGCAGATCGGGCAACCGGTGACCGCTTTCCAGCGCTCGGCTGCGGCCAGTTGCAGGGCCATGCCGCCGGACAGGGTGACTTTCAGCGCCGAGAAATCCAGCTTGCGGAAACCTTCGTTGTTGCACAGGGCCACGAACAGCGTGTTGAGGCCGACGAAACCGCTGAACTTCCACTTCGAGAGTTCCTTGACCATCGCCGGCAGGTCGCGCGGGTTGCTGATCAGGATGTTGTGGTTGCCGATCAGCATCATCGCCATGCAATGAAAGGTGAACGCATAGATGTGGTACAGCGGCAGTGGCGTGATCAGGATCTCGCAACCTTCATTGAGGTTGGAGCCCATCAGCGCCTTGCACTGCAGCATGTTGGCGACCAGGTTGCGATGGGTGAGCATCGCGCCCTTGGCCACGCCGGTGGTGCCGCCGGTGTATTGCAGCACCGCGACGTCGCCGCTGTCCGGGTTGGCTTCTGCCACCGGCTGGCCCTGGCCCTTGCTCAGCACGTCGTTGAACTTGACGGCTTTTGGCAGGTGATAGGCCGGGACCATTTTTTTCACGTACTTGATGACGCTGTTGATCAACAGGCGCTTGATCGGCGGCAGCAGGTCGGCGACTTCGGTGACGATGACGTGTTTGACGCCGGTTTTCGGCACCACGGCTTCGGCCAGGTGCGCCATGTTCGCCAGGCACACCAGCGCCTTGGCACCGGAGTCGTTGAATTGGTGTTCCATTTCCCGCGCGGTGTACAGCGGGTTGGTGTTGACCACGATCAGCCCGGCACGGATGGCACCGAAGACGGCGACCGGGTACTGCAACACGTTGGGCAGTTGCACGGCGATTCGATCACCGGGCTGCAAATCGGTATGCTGTTGCAGATAAGCGGCAAATGCACCGGACAATTCGTACAGTTCACCGTAGGTGATCGTCTTGCCCAGGTTGCTGAACGCCGGTTTGTCGGCGAAGCGTTGGCAGGATTGCTTCAACACTGCCTGAATATTCGGGTACTCGTCTGGATTGATGTCGGCAGCAATTCCAGCGGGGTACTTATCCTTCCAAAAGTCTTCGATCATGGAAGCCCACTCCTCAGCAACGCGAATTCAGCACCGCATTTGATGCGATTATTATTGGTGTTTGTTTATTGGTGAGTCTGGCTTTTTACAAGGCCGAGAAGTCACAAAGCGCGCCGAGAGTAGCAGCTTTGCCAAGGGTCGACTAGAGCCAAAAGCGGCCCCTACAGTCATTTTCATGACTCAAGAACTACTGGCAGTCATTTTAGAGCAAAAATCCTATAACACCTTGAAAGTCCCGGTTTTCGGGGGCTTGAAACAAAAAAATCGCGAGCGGGCTCGCTTCCACAGGTTCACTGATGATCCTGTGGGAGCGAGCCCGCTCGCGATAGAGTGAAGCGCAATTCTTTTATGCGATATCGCGTAACTCTCTGCGCAGAATTTTCCCGACAGGCGTCATCGGCAACGACTCACGCAGCACGATGTGTTTTGGCACCTTGTAAGCGGTGAAATTTTCTTTGCAGTAGGCCTTCAGCTCTTCCAGGCTGACTCCGGTTTCACGCGCCACCACAAACAGCTTCACCGCCTCGCCGGAACGCTCGTCCGGCACGCCGATCACTGCGCAGTTGGCAACTTTCGGGTGGGCCATCACCACGTCTTCGATTTCGTTCGGGTACACGTTGAAACCGGAGACGATGATCATGTCTTTCTTGCGGTCGACGATGCGCACGAAACCGTCCGGGTCGATGACTGCAATGTCGCCGGACTTGAACCAGCCCTCGGCATCCAGCACTTCGGCGGTGGCCTCGGGCTTGTTCCAGTAGCCCTTCATGATCTGCGGGCCCTTGATGCACAACTCGCCGCGCTCGCCCAGGGGCTGCTCGACGCCCTCGTCGTTGATGATCTTCAACAAGGTGCCCGGCACCGGCAGGCCGACCGTGCCGATCCGCGACAGCTCGCCGTACGGGTTGGTGCAGGCCACCGGCGAGGTTTCGGTCAGGCCGTAACCTTCGGTAATCCGGCAACCGGTGATCTGCTCCCAACGCTCGGCGGTGGCCTTGACCAGCGCGGTGCCGCCGGAGTTGGTGAGCTTGAGGGTGGAGAAATCCAGGGTCTTGAAGTCCGGATGATCCATCAGCGCGACAAACAACGTGTTGAGCCCCAGCAGCGCCGAGAACTTCCAGTTCTTCAGCTCCTTGATGAAGCCGCCGATGTCACGCGGGTTGGTGATCAGTACGTTGTGGTTGCCCGACACCATCATGCACATGCAATTCGCGGTGAAGGCATAGATGTGGTACAGCGGCAGCGGCGCAATCATCACCTCCTGCCCTTCGCGCAACAGCGGCTGGCCGTCGCTGCCGAACTGACCAAGGCAGGCGCGCACCTGCTGCATGTTCGCCACCAGATTGCCGTGGGTGAGCATCGCGCCCTTGGCCAGGCCGGTGGTGCCGCCGGTGTATTGCAGGACGGCGATGTCATCCAGGCCGACCTTCAACGGCTTGATGCCCAGGCCCCGACCCATGCGCAACGCGCTCTTGAAGGAAATCGCCTGGGGCAGCGAATACGCCGGCACCATCTTCTTCACTTTGCTGACCACAGTGTTGACCAGCCAGCCCTTGGCGGTGGGCATCAGGTCGCCCATCTTCGCTTCGATCAGATACTGGATGTCGGTGTCCGGCAGCACTTCCTGGACCTTCTGGCCGAACATGTTCAGGTACACCAGCGCCCGGGCGCCGGAGTCCTTGAACTGGTGACGCATCTCCCGCGCGGTGTACAGCGGGTTGGTGTTGACCACGATCAGCCCGGCGCGCAACGCGCCGAACACGGCAATCGGATAATGCAGGACGTTGGGCAACTGCACCGCGATGCGATCCCCCGGCGCCAGATCGGTGTGGGCTTGCAGATAACCGGCGAACGCGGCGCTCTGGCGCTCCAGCTCGGCGTAGGTCAGGGTCACGCCCATGTTGCTGAACGCCGGGCGATCAGCGAATTTCTTGCAGGAACGCTCGAACACCTCGATCACCGACTTGAATTCACCCGCGTCGATGTCCAGGGGTACGCCCGCCGGGCGTTTGTCATTCCAGAAATCAGGTTGCATTGTTCTTGTCCTCTTTACCTGAGCCGATCCGGGGCCGCTTCGCTGTCATTTCTTTCGGTCCCTGAAAAAGCCGAGAGCAAAAAGCGGGGCTTCACGGACACTAGCAGCTATGGTCAATCAGGCAAATATGGGCAAGGTCGTCATTGATCGTGTGAATCTTCCTGCCGTGGCGTGAGCTGATCGGACGCGCTATACAATGCAACCTCTGCAAGACGCTTGAGCAAAAACAGGCCGCAAAAGGAATCGCCATGATCCACGACACCTTCTGGCTGGACGCGAGTGACCGCAGCCGCCTCTTCGTCAACCTGTGGCTGCCGAACGCGCCACTGAAAGCGGTGATTTTGCTGGCCCACGGCATGGCGGAACACAGCGCCCGCTACGCTCGGCTGGCAGAGGCGTTCTGCGCCGAAGGCTACGGTGTGTACGCACCCGATCAGCGCGGCCATGGCAAAACGGCCGATCATGGGACGCTCGGGCACTTCGCTGACGACGACGGCTGGTGCAAGGTGGTTGGGGATCTCGCCAGCCTCAACCAGTTCCTCGGCCAGCGTCATCCAGGGGTTCCGATCGTGCTGCTCGGGCACAGCATGGGCAGTTACATTGCCCAGGCTTATCTGCTGCATCACAGCGCCAGCCTGCACGGCGCGATTCTCAGCGGCTCGAATTTCCAGCCGGTTGCGCTGTACCGCGCGGCCCGGCAGATCGCCCGGTTTGAAAAGCTGCGCCAGGGCGCCAAGGGTCGCAGCGCGCTGATCGAATGGCTGTCGTTCGGCTCGTTCAACAATAAATTCAAACCGGCGCGCACCGCGTTTGACTGGCTGAGTCGCGACCCGGTCGAGGTCGACAAGTACGCCACCGACCCGCTGTGCGGCTTTCGCTGCACCAATCAGTTGTGGATCGACCTGCTCGGCGGGTTGCAGCAAATCAGCAAAGCGTCCAATCTCGCCCAGATTGATCCGGGCCTGCCGCTGCTGGTGATCGGCGGCGAATGTGATCCGGTGAGCGAAGGCAAGCGTCTGACTGATCTGGCCAACGCCTTGCGCGCGGCCGGCAGCCAGAACCTGCAACTCAAGATCTACCCACAGGCGCGGCACGAATTGTTCAACGAGAGCAACCGCGACGAAGTGACCGCCGATGTGCTGGCCTGGATCGACCAGGCCCTGAGCCATCGCCGGCCGCACCGCAGCGAATAATTTTTTGTGGATTCATTTCATCCGTCACAGGAATTCAGACCCATGACCCAGGTTACCAACATCCCTTACGAAGCCCTCGAAGTGGGCCAGACCGCGAGCTACAGCAAGACTGTCGAGGAACGCGACATTCAGCTGTTCGCCGCGATGTCCGGTGACCACAACCCGGTGCACCTGGACGCCGAGTTCGCCGCCGCCAGCATGTTCAAGGAACGCATCGCCCACGGCATGTTCAGCGGTGCGCTGATCAGTGCGGCCGTGGCTTGCGAGCTGCCTGGACCGGGCACCATTTATATTGGCCAGCAGATGAGCTTCCAGAAGCCGGTGAAGATCGGCGACACCCTGACAGTACGTCTGGAGATTCTGGAGAAACTGCCGAAATTCCGCGTGCGTATTGCCACGCGCGTATTCAACCAGCGCGATGAGCTGGTGGTGGATGGCGAGGCCGAGATCCTGGCGCCGCGCAAGCAACAGACCGTTACCCTGCCGACGTTGCCGGCCATCAGCATCGGCTGATTTTTTCTGCAAAAACAAAGTGGGAGCGAGCCTGCTCGCGATAGGGCCAGATCAGTCAACATCACTGTTGAATGTCAGTCCGTCATCGCGAGCAGGCTCGCTCCCACAGTTTTTTCAGTGAGGCTTACGAGCGTGCGCGAGCCTGGTTACGCAGCGCCTTCACCTGATCGTGATTGCGTTGCACGCCGTGGTACTGGCGCTCCACCAGGTCACGAATGCCGACCAGGTTGTGCTTGTTGATCTTCTCGATCGCTTCACGGTAAGCCTTCAGGGCGTGGTCCTCACCGCGCTCGGCTTCGTTGAGCACAGCCTCTTCGTCCTTGCCGGTGAACATCGCTTTGACGTCGACCCAGCGACGGTGCAGATCACCGCTGACGCTGGTCGAGGTTTCCGGATCGCCGCCCATCGAACGCACGGCCGCCTGCAACTCGGCCGCCGCCGTGGCGCAATCGGCAGAGCGCTGGGTGAACAGGGCTTTCAGTTCTGGGTGCTTGATGTCTTCAGCGCAGGTCTTGAAGCCTTCCTGACCGTCCTTGCTGGTTTCGATCAGGTCGTTGAGGACGGAGATGGCTTCTTTATTCATGTCAGTCATTTTTCAATTCCTTGCGTGGGTGAAAGATGCAAGGAGTGTTGCAGTGGTCGTGCCAGCTTTTCGAAAAGAAATTAATCTTTAATTTTCAATAACTTAAAAATAAAACGAAAATCTGTATGCCTGTTATTTGCATGATCTGTCATTTGGCCTGCATGCAGAATGCCTGTATTTTCCAACGTATTTTCCAACCCAGACGATTCCAACGATGAACCCCGAAAAGCTCGAACTGTTGATCACCCGCGAAATGCCCTTCGGCAAGTACAAGGGCCGGATCATTGCCGACCTGCCGGGCCCGTACCTGAACTGGTTCGCCCGGGAAGGTTTTCCCCATGGAGAACTGGGCGGGCTGCTGGCATTGATGCAGGAAATCGATCACAACGGCCTGTCGGAACTGCTCGAACCGCTGCGCGCCAAACATGGCAAGCCTGCCCCGCGCCACTGAGGCGTCATCCTGATCCGAGTCGAGTCGACCATGCCCGATAACACCCGCCGCGCCCGAGACGAAGCCTTCTGGCAAACCTTCGCCGACCGTTACGATCGCCACCCCGGCCCCGTGAACCTGGAGAACGGCTACTTCGGACGGATGTCGCGCACCGTGATCGAGGAGTATCAGCGCAACGTCGAGCTGATCAACAACAGCAACTCGATCTACGTGCGCCAACGTTTCGAACAGCACGACCTCCTCGACATACGCGCGCAACTGGCCGAGCTGATCGGCGTCCGCGCGCAAAGCGTGGCGTTTACCCACAACGCCACTGCCGGCCTGCAATCGCTGATCCGCAACTACAACCGCCTGCAGCCAGGCGACCAGGTGCTGATCTGCGATCTGGAGTACGACACGGTCAAGGGCGCCATGCGCTGGCTGGCGCAGCATCGCGGGGTCGAAGTGATCGAGATCGAGCACGCCCACCCGGCCAGCTTCGACAGCCTGCTGGCGACTTACCGCGAAGCCTTTACCCGCTATCCGAAGCTCAAATTGATGGCTTTGACTCACGTCACCCACCGCACCGGGCTGGTAATGCCGGTGCAGGCCATTGCCTCGCTGGCCAAGGAGCATGGCGTCGATATCATCCTTGATGGCGCCCATGCTCTCGGGCAGATCGAGTTCGACCTCGAAGCGTTGGGCATCGCCTTCGCCGGGTACAACCTGCACAAGTGGATCGGCTCGCCGCTGACCCTCGGCTTTATCTACATTGCACCGCAACGCCTGGCCGACATCGACCCGGACATGGGCGAGATGCATTTTTCGGCTGACGACATCCGTTCGCGCACGCCTTACAGCACGCCGAACATTCCGGCGTTGATGACCTTGCCACTGGTGTTCGAGGAACACCGCGCACTGGGTGGCGCGGCCGCCAAAGGCGCGCGGATGAATTACTTGCGCAACCTGTGGGTGAGCGCCGTGCGCAATCTGCCGGGCATCGAAGTCACGACCCCGGACGATCCGCGTCTGTATTGCGGCATCACCTCGCTACGCTTTACCCGTCATGCCGACCAGCAGGCGATGGTCGAACGCCTGCTCAACGACTACAACCTGTTCACCGTGGTGCGCAACGGCGCGGCCTGTGGGCCATGCATCCGTATCACGCCGTCGCTGACCACCACGGCGACGGAAATCCAGCTGCTGGTTCAGGCGCTGAACGAACTGCGTTAAACCGTGTACTTGTCGAAGTCCTCGGGCTTGATCTGCGACGACACCGCAAAGGTGTCGATGCCGATCGTGAGGTGGCCAAAGTAGCCGTCCTCGTGCGAGTCGCGGCCGATCGGCCAGACGGTCAGGGTCGATGCTTCTCCGCCCATAGTGGTGTAGTAGGCATCGTCGGCGTTACACACCGGCGCCGAGCCTCGCCCGCGATAGGCCTTGTTGTTGAGCACGCCGCGGGAGACCACCTCCGGGAAATACAGTTGGCCGACCCAGGCTACATTGCGCTCCTCCAGATATTCATTGCCGGCAACGATGCGCACCGCCACGTGAATGTGCAGGGCTCGCCCGGCGTAGAAACCCGGATAGATCGTGGTGAAGCGCACCCTGCCCTTGTGGTCGCTGAACTGACCACCGCGCAGGTAGGTGTCATCGTCGGTTCGCGGGATCGAGCCGATATCCTCGACGTCGACTTCCAGATCCGGGTTGACCCGACTCCAGCCGGAATACGCGCCGCGTGCGTTGCAGTGCCAGATATCCACCAGCGCACCACTGACCGGCTCGCCGGTCATGGCATCGACGATGGTCAGGCGCAGCAGCAACGGCAGGCCCTCGGCGCCTTCGCTGATGTTGCGGCGCAGCAGTTTGGGATTGCGAAAATAAGGCCCCGCGACTTGCTCGGGGGCCAGTTGATAAACCGATGGAGCTGAAGACTGGTTGTCCATGACGCATTCTCTCTTCCATAAGATGAACGCAGGTTAGCGCCACACGCGAGGCCGGGTGCGGTAACTATGTATCTCGAGATAACGAAGGTTTTTTCGGGCAAAAAAAACGGCGCACCGACCAAGCGCACCGTTAAAGCCGTAGAACACACAACGAAGTGTAGGGTTGCAACTAATTGAAAAGTATCAGTCCAGCAGCGCCAACGCCTCGGCAGTGCATTCCTGAATGCGGGCCCAGTCGCCGTTCTTGATCCACTCCGGATCGAGCATCCAGCTACCGCCCACGCACATGACGTTTTTCAGCGCCATGTAGCTCTTGATGTTGGCCGGGCCGACGCCGCCGGTCGGGCAGAATTTCACTTCGCCAAACGGGCCGCCGAGGGCCTTGATTGCCGCTACGCCACCGCTGACTTCAGCCGGGAACAGCTTGAAGCGGCGATAACCCAGGCCATAACCTTCCATGATGCCGGAGGCATTGCTGATGCCCGGCAGCAGCGGGATCGGGCTTTCGACACTGGCTTCCAGCAGGTCACGGGTGATGCCCGGGGTGACGATGAATTGCGAACCGGCGGCTTCGGCGGCGGCCAGCATATTGCGGTCGAGCACGGTGCCGGCACCGGTCACCAGTTCCGGGCGCTGTTCGCGCAGGATCTGGATCGCCTTGAGGCCGAACTGCGAACGCAGAGTCACTTCCAGCGCGGTCAGACCGCCGGCAGCCAGAGCGTCGGCCAACGGCAGCACGTCCTGTTCACGGGCGATGGTGATCACCGGCAGGATCCGCGCCTTGGCGCAGAGGCTGTCGATCAGGGCAACTTTGTCCGCCATGGAAACGGTCGGGGATGGAATTGTCATAGCGGCTGTTCCTTGGCTCATGGGCACCAGTAAATCTCTAACGTAGGTTGCAGAAACGCGCGAACCGGCATGGCGGCGACGTCGTTGGATGCCAGTGCGGCATTCAGGGTGGTCAGTTTCGACTGACCGGAAATCGACAGAATCTTGTACCGCGCCGAGGCCAGCAGCGCCCGGCTCATGGTCAGGCGCTGGCGTGGCACGCTTGGTGCGAGCATCGGCCAGCAACGACGGGTGCCGTCGGCTTGCAGGGCTTCGGCCAGGTTCGGGCTGTCCGGGAACAGTGATGCGGTGTGACCGTCATCACCCATGCCCAGCACCAGCACGTCAATGGGCGGCAATTCGGCGAGCAAACGATCAGCCTGCTCCGCAGCCTGCTCGACGTTGGCCGCCGCGCTGTAGAGGCTGAGGAACTGCGCCTTGGCCGCCGGGCCCTTGAGCAGATATTGCTTGAGCAGACCGGCGTTGCTGTCGGCATGTTCGACCGGTACCCAGCGTTCGTCGGCCAGGGTCACGACGACCTTCGACCAGTCCAGTTCCTGCTTGGCCAGGTGCTGAAAAAACGCCACCGGGCTACGGCCGCCGGACACCACCAGCACGGCGTTGCCACGTGCCGCCAGCGCTTCGCTCAACTGCTTGGCGACATTCAGCGCCAGGCCTTCGGCGAGCAGCACCGGGCTCTTGAATTCGCGGGCATTCACGCCCTCAGGCAGTTTCACATCAGATATCGCCATACCACGACCTCCCGTCCCGCGTGATCAATGCAATGGAGCTCATCGGCCCCCACGACCCGGCCGCATACGGCTTGGGCGCGTCACCGGATTTTTTCCACCCGGCGATCAGCTGGTCACACCATTTCCACGCGGCTTCGATTTCATCTTTACGGACAAACAGGTTCTGATTGCCGTTCATCACTTCCAGCAACAAACGCTCGTAGGCATCGGGGATCCGAGCGCTGCGCCAGGTGTCGGAAAAATTCAGTTGCAGCGGGCCGCTGCGCAGTTGCATGCCCTTGTCCAGGCCTTGCTCCTTGGTCATCACCCGCAAGGAAATGCCTTCGTCCGGTTGCAGGCGGATGATCAGTTTGTTGCTGATCTGCAGGCGCTGTTCGGGGGCGAAGATGTAGTGCGACGGTTCCTTGAAGTGGATGACGATCTGCGACAGTTTCTGCGGCATGCGCTTGCCGGTGCGCAGGTAGAACGGCACGCCGGCCCAGCGCCAGTTGCGGATGTCGGCACGCAGCGCGACGAAGGTTTCGGTGTCGCTCTGGGCGTTGGAGTTCGGCTCTTCGAGGTAGCCCGGCACGGACTTGCCTTCGCTGTGCCCGGCGATGTACTGGCCGCGCACCACTTGCGTGGTCAGACCTTCCGGACTGATCGGCGCCAGGGCCTTGAGCACTTTCACTTTTTCATCACGGATGCTGTCGGCGGACAGGTCGGCCGGCGGATCCATGGCGATCAGGCAGAGCAGTTGCAGCAGGTGGTTCTGGATCATGTCCCGCAGCTGGCCGGCCTTGTCGAAGTAACCCCAACGGCCTTCGATGCCGACCTTTTCGGCCACGGTGATTTCCACGTGGGAGATGTAGTTCTGGTTCCACTGGGTTTCGAACAGGCTGTTGGCGAAACGCAGGGCGATCAGGTTCTGAACGGTTTCTTTGCCCAGGTAGTGGTCGATGCGGTAGGTGCGGTTCTCCGGGAAGAACTGCGCCACGGCGTCGTTGACCTTGCGCGAGGATTCGAGGTCGGAGCCGATCGGTTTTTCCAGCACCACGCGGGTGTTTTCCGCCAGACCGACTTTCGCCAGGTTCTCGCAGATCGCGCCGTACACCGCCGCCGGAGTGGCGAAGTAGGCAATCATGCGCTGCGTGCTGCCGGCCAGTTCGGCCAGCGCCACATAATCTTCAGCCTTGAGGAAGTCGACGTGCAGATAAGTCAGGCGTGCCAGAAAGCGCTCGGCCACGGCCTCGTCCAGCTCCTTGCCCACGTAACGGCGCAGCTCGGCGGCGATGAACGCCAGGTGCTGCTGCTCGGTGCCCGCCTCACGGGCCAGTGCAATAATGCGCGTGTCCTCGTGCAGCAGGCCGGCGCCATCAAGGTGATAAAGGGCAGGAAACAGCTTGCGCAGGGCCAGATCGCCCAAGGCGCCGAACAAGGCGAAGGTGCACGGTTCAACCGTAATCGAAGGCATGATGTTTGTTCTTTTATCAAGTTAAGCTACAAATACCTTTTTTCAAGGCATCACTCAAGGGAAAATGTAGTAATAACCACAACATTTTCGCAAAATACAGATTCCGAGTGGTGGTCGGTCGGAGCCATCAGTAGGATAGGCCACCGTCACGGGCCACATCAAAGGCCCAATTTGCATAGCCGCGCGCTTATCGGCGCCGGTGAATCTAGGAATTCTTATGGACCGCGTGCGAAATTTACTGGAACAGATCCAGAGTCGCCTTGAAGAGCTGAACAAGGCCGAACGCAAAGTCGCCGAAGTGATCCTGCTCAACCCACAGCAGGCCACACGCTTCAGCATCGCCGCCCTCGCCCAGGCGGCGTCGGTCAGTGAACCGACGGTCAACCGTTTCTGCCGCTCGTTCGGCGTCAGCGGCTACCCCGAACTCAAGTTGCAACTGGCGCAGAGCCTGGCCAGCGGCGCGGCCTATGTCAGCCGCGCAGTAGAAGCTGACGACAATCCCGAGGCCTATACGCAGAAGATTTTCGGCAGTGCGATCGCCTCGCTGGACAGCGCGTGCCAGGCACTGGACCCGAACCTTATCAGCCGCGCCGTCGACCTGTTGATCCAGGCCCGGCAGATCCACTTCTTCGGCCTGGGTGCTTCGGCTCCAGTAGCTTTGGATGCACAGCACAAGTTCTTCCGCTTCAATCTGGCGGTCACCGCCCACGCCGATGTGCTGATGCAACGGATGATTGCCTCGGTGGCGCACACCGGCGAGCTGTTCGTGATCATTTCCTACACCGGCCGCACCCGCGAACTGGTGGAAGTGGCGCGCATCGCACGGGAGAACGGCGCTTCGGTGCTGGGCCTGACGGCCGAGAACTCACCGCTGGCCAAGGCCAGTACGCTGAGCCTGAACATTCCGCTGCCGGAAGACACCGACATCTATATGCCGATGACTTCGCGGATCATTCAGTTGACCGTGCTGGATGTACTGGCGACGGGGATGACCTTGCGTCGCGGGGTGGATTTCCAGCCGCATCTGCGCAAGATCAAAGAGAGCTTGAATGCCAGCCGGTATCCGGTTGGAGATGAGTTCAACTAAGGCGTTAAAAGCTTAAAAGCCAACCCTCATCGGAACGCCGCCCGCCCAGCCCTCTCCCGGAGGGAGAGGGAGCCGACGGTGTTACCCTCAAAAGTTACATCGACCTGAACGATCAGCGTTTCCTCTGGCTTGGCCAAGCCAAGATCACCGCTGTAGTCGCAAGTCGGTGTAAATAGCCAATCCAACTCGGTCAGTCCCCTCTCCCACCGGGAGAGGGTTAGGGTGAGGACAGCGGTCGAACTGACACACTCAAGCCCCCGCCCAAGCCTGCAAACTCAAATGCGCCTTCTCCCCCGGCGCCAGATGCAGGCTGTCGGTGCCACCCGCCGCCGCTTCAACACAGACAAACTCCGAGATCTCATCCCAGGTTACGCCCAGCAATGGCCGCGCCCCCGGATGCCACACCACGGTGTCCGCGCTGTCACCGGTATCGATGCAGAGTTCGCGCTGCCAGGCGTGATCCTTGAGCTGTAATTCGCCGTCGTGCTGGAACACTCGCTGACAGCCACCATCGACCCGCAACTCGCCTTCCTGCTGGCAAACCTCACGGTTCAACTGGTCGTAACCCTGCGCCCCTTCGAGCCCAGACAGCGCTATCTCACTCACGTCACCAATACGCCAGTAAGCGTGCAAAGCCTGGCTCAACTGGCACGGCATGTCGTCCTGATGCTCGGTGCTCAGGCGCAATTCCATGCGTTCGCCCAGGTGCGCGTGCAGGTCCACCTGCCAGTCGCACAGCTGCAATTGCCAATGCAGGCGCACGCCGTCCTCGGCGCTGCTGCTGTCGAGCAGTTTCCAGTCCAGCAATCGCGCCCAGCCATGGGACGGCCACGCGTTTTCGCTCGGGTGACGGCCATACCACGGCCAGCACACCGGCACGCCACCGCGAATCGCGCCGACATGCGGCCACTTCGCCGCGCACCACAGCCACGGTTTCTGCCCGCGCGGCTGAAAGTGCAGCAATTGCGCACCCTGACGACTGAACACCGCCTGACACAGCGGATGATCGATCACCAGCACATCGCGCATCTGATAGCGCTCCCAGGCGAACACCGGACGTTCGCGCAAGGATTTGAAGAAGCGTTGCAGCGGATGCTCATGCATGGGCCACGGTTCCAGATTCAACTTTCATGGGCTGCGACACCCCTGTCCAAAAAAAAGCGGACAGCCTTGGCTGTCCGCAAATATGCGCACATAGAGAGGAGCTTATCGCAGACGCGTCAGAACGTAGACTGAATTTTCAGGCCAGCGACCAAAGCGTTATCCACTTCATCCACACCGCCCGGATGAGTGATGTATTGCAGGTTCGGGCGCACGGTCAGCCAGTTGGTCACGTGGAAGCCGTAGTTGATCTCGTAGTTGTATTCGGTTTCGCGAATCGGCGAGAACACCGGATTGTCGTAGTCCGAAACACCGTTGGAGACGTTGAGCAGCTCGGCGTTTTTCTTCACGTCATCGTTGACGTGAATACGCGCAGCACCGATACCGAAGTCATCCTTTGGACGCGCATCGAACAGACCTTTGTACACAAACATCACGGACTGATAGTTGTCGATGAAGTTGGTGTCCTTGTCGTGGAACGTGGCGTTGGCAGCGATGCTCAGACCACGGCTCTTGTCACCGTTGTGGCTGGTGAGTTGCTGTTGCGCAACAAACCAGTAACCGTGCTTGCTGCTGTGGGTACGGTAGGCATCACCGGTGGTCGCCGCGTCGAAACCGTTGACGTCCTCGCGAACGTCGTCGGCATCGGCCGTGCTCTTGTAGTAACCGACACGGTATTCGCCCGGCAGGCTGTTCGGGTTAGGCAACCAGACCAGTTCCACTGGCAATACGGTGCCTTTGGTGCCACTGCCGCTCAACTTGAAGCCGTTGCCGTGTTCCAGCTGCGACGGGTTCTGGTTGTACGCACCGATCTGTGCGTAGAGTTCGTCGTTGATGTTGTATTTGACGCGAATGGCCGCCTGGCTGACCGGCCAGTTGTACCAGATGTTGGTCGCCCAGTTACCCACTTGCGAGCCGCAGAACGCCAGGTTCTGGAACTCGCACGGGAAGGTGTTGAAGTCTTCGCCTTCGCCGAAGTAACCGGCCTTGACGTCGAGTTTGTTGTCGAAGAACTGGTGTTTGATCCACAACTGGGTCAGACGCACCATGTGGCCACGACCGTAGACTTCCTGCGAGGAGCTGAGTGTGCCGGCACGCGGATCGCCAACACGATCGTTGGAAATGTTTTCGCCATTACGGTTGGTCAGCTGGATCTTGGCCTGGGTGTTGTCCCAGCCCCACAGTTTTTGCAGGTCCAGCGCCACGCCCAGACCGAACTGGTCGGAGTAGCGCGCCGTCTTGTCGTTGTTGTAGCCGCCGTGAAGGTTGCCGCCCACCTCACCGACGTAGTCCATCTTGATGTCGATGCCCTGCTCGATCAGCTTGGTCCGCTCGCCACCCCAGTCCCCGGTCATCCACTCCGAATCGGAGCTGAACGCGTCAGCCGCGTGGACGCTGCCGGCCAGCATCATTGCCGCAACTGCTGACAACTGGCCGATTCGCTGAGCGTTGTTGTTCTTCTTCATCCCTACATCCTCGTTTTATTGTTATTAACTGTTCTTCTTATTTAACGCGGTTTACATCTGATGCGGCGCGCGACAGGCCACGCACCGCGTGCTCCCTGCGGGAACGGGCCTGCCCGCTCCCGCCTGTGTTCATCAGCGACCCTTGAACTGGGCCACGTTAGCGCTGTGCGGTTCGGCTTTCGGCAGGCCCGCAATCCCCAGGCGTTCGCCGGACTGGGCGTCGAACAGCAGCACTTTCGACGGATCGAACTGCAGGGTCAGGGTTTCGCCCACCTGCGGTGCCACATCCGGCGCCAGACGGCAGCAGACTTTGGTGTCGTTGAGGTTGACGAACACCAGGGTGTCCGGACCGGTCGGCTCGGTGACCTGCACTTCAGCCTTGATGCTCGGCAGGCCATTGCCCTCGCCGTTCGCCAGCGCAATCTGCTCCGGGCGCAGGCCGAGGATCACTTCGCGGTCTTCGAGACCGGCGTCCTGCATCGCCATCGGCAATTCGCAACGGGCCTGGCCGCTGTCGAGCAGCGCCACCAGACGGCCGTCCTTGCGTTGCAGGCGCAGTGGAATGAAGTTCATCGGCGGCGAACCGATGAAGCTCGCCACGAACAGGTTGGCCGGGTCGTTGTAGATCTCTTTCGGCGTACCGAACTGCTGGATGATCCCGTCCTTCATCACCGCCACTTTGTCGCCCAGGGTCATCGCTTCGATCTGGTCGTGGGTCACGTAGACCGTGGTGGTTTTCAGGCGCTGGTGCATCAGTTTCATTTCGGTACGCATCTCGACACGCAGCTTGGCGTCGAGGTTGGACAGCGGTTCGTCGAACAGATAAATCTTCGGCCGACGCGCCAGGGCACGGCCCATCGCCACGCGCTGTTGCTGGCCGCCGGAGAGCTGACCCGGCTTGCGATTGAGCAGGTGCTCGATCTGCAGCAGCTTGGCCACGCGGGCGACTTCTTCGTCGATCGCCGACTGGCTCATCTTGCGAATCTTCAGACCGAACTCGATGTTCTCGCGCACGCTCATGGTCGGGTACAGCGCGTAGGACTGGAACACCATGGCGATGTCGCGATCTTTCGGGCTCATGCCGCTGACGTCCTGGTCACCGATCATGATCGCGCCGCCGGTGATGGTTTCCAGGCCGGCGATGCAGTTCATTAGGGTCGACTTGCCGCAGCCCGAAGGCCCGACAAGGATCAGGAACTCACCGTCCTTGATCGACAGTTCGATGTTCTTCAGGGTGTCCGGCAGGCCGGCACCGTAGGTCTTGTTTACATTGCGAAGTTCGAGCGTAGCCATGATTACCCCTTGACTGCGCCGGCCGTCAGCCCGCGCACGAAATACTTGCCTGCGACCACATAGACCAGCAGGGTCGGCAGCCCGGCGATCATCGCCGCCGCCATGTCCACGTTGTATTCCTTGGCCCCGGTGCTGGTGTTGACCAGGTTGTTCAGCGCCACCGTGATCGGTTGCGAATCACCGCTGGAGAACACCACGCCGAACAGGAAGTCGTTCCAGATCTGGGTGAACTGCCAGATCAGGCAGACCATGATGATCGGCGTCGACATCGGCAGGATGATCTGGCGGAAGATCGTGAAGAAGCCCGCGCCATCGAGACGCGCCGCCTTGATCAGCGCATCCGGAATGCTCACGTAGTAGTTACGGAAAAACAGCGTGGTGAACGCCAGGCCGTAGACCACATGGATGAACACAAGGCCCGTGGTGGTGCTCGCCAGGCCCATCTTGCCGAGGGTGAACGACGCCGGCAGCAGCACGGTCTGGAACGGTAGGAAGCAGCCGAACAGCAACAGGCCGAAGAACAGCTGCGAACCGCGAAAGCGCCAGAACGACAGCACATAACCGTTCAACGCACCGATGGCGGTGGAGATGATCACGGCCGGCACGGTGATCTTGATCGAGTTCCAGAAGTAGCCGTCAACGGTGGCCCAGGCTTTCACCCAGCCGATGCCGCTGACCACGGTCGGCCAGCTCAGCAGGTTGCCGGTGGAGATGTCTTCCGGGGTCTTGAAGCTGGTCAGCAGCATGACCACCAGCGGTACCAGATACAGCAGGACCGCGAGGATCAGCACCGCGTAGATCGCGATGCGACTCAGGCTGATGGCAGGTTTCGAAGCGAGACTAGTCATGACGCTTGGTCCTCAGCTCGGAGTACAGGTAAGGCACGATGATCGCGAGGATCGCACCGAGCATCAGGATTGCACTGGCCGAGCCCATGCCCATCTGTCCACGGCTGAACGTGAACGAGTACATGAACATCGCCGGCAAATCGGAGGAATAACCCGGGCCGCCGGCCGTCATGGCCGCCACCAGGTCGAAGCTCTTGATCGCGATGTGCGCCAGAATCATCACTGCACTGAAGAACACCGGACGCAGGCTGGGCAGCACCACTTTCCAGTAGATGCGCGGCATGCTCGCGCCGTCGATCTGGGCGGCACGGATGATCGATTGATCGACGCCACGCAGACCGGCGAGGAACATCGCCATGATGAAGCCCGAGGCTTGCCAGACCGCCGCGATCACCAGGCAATACACCACGCGATCCGGGTCGATCAGCCAGTCGAGACGGAAGCCTTCCCAGCCCCAGTCCCGCAGCAATTTGTCCAGGCCCATGCCCGGGTTGAGCAGCCATTTCCACGCAGTACCGGTGACGATCATCGAGAGCGCCATCGGGTACAGGTAAATGGTGCGGATAAAGCCTTCGCGACGGATTTTCTGGTCGAGGAAAATCGCCAGTGTCACGCCGATTACGAGGGTGATGCCGATGAACATGCCGCCGAACACGGCCAGGTTCTTGCTCGCCACCCACCAGCGGTCGTTGTCGAACAGGCGCTCGTATTGCGCCAACCCTGCCCACTTGTAGTTAGGCAGGAAGGTCGACGTGGTGAACGACAGGACAAACGTCCAGAGGATATAGCCATAGAAGCCCACCAGAACGATGAACATGCTCGGCGCCAGCACCAGTTTCGGTAGCCAGCGCTGCAATGCGTCGAACGGCGAGGCCTTGCTGAACACAGCAACAGAACTCATGGGAAGATCCAGTAGAAGGATTAAGAATTACGAATGCGATCCCTGTGGGAGCCAGCCTGCTGGCGATTGCGTTGTGTCAGTTCACACTTTCGGTGGCTGACGGTCCGCTATCGCGAGCAGGCTCGCTCCTACAGGCCAAGCATTACTTGGCAGCCTTGATGGCAGTGCCGAGTTTCTTGGCAGCGTCGGCCGGGTCGGCTTTCGGGTCGTTGATGTAGTTGGTCACGACATCAAAGAACGCACCCTGCACGGCCAGCGTGGTCGCCATGTTGTGCGCCATGCTCGGTTGCAGGCCGCCGTTCTTGGCGTCTGCCAGGAAGTCCTTGGCAGCGGTCTGGGCGCAAGAGTCGAAACCGTACTTGCCCATGTCGGCGAGCATGTCGTTACGCACCGGGATCGAGCCCTTGTTGATGCTGAAGACTTTCTGGAAGTTTTCACCCAGCACGACTTTGGCGATGTCCTGCTGACCGGCCGCGGTGCCCGCGTCCTTCTGCTTGAACACGGCCAGCGAGTCGATGTTGTAGGTGAACGCCTTGTCGGTGCCCGGGAACGCTACGCACTCGTAGTCCTTGCCGGCGACTTTCTTGGCGGCGGTCCATTCGGACTTGGCCCAGTCACCCATGATCTGCATGCCGGCCTTGCCGTTGATGACCTTGGCCGCTTCCAGGTTCCAGTCCTGGCCTTTGCCGTCCTGGTCCATGTAGGTCGCGACTTTCTTCAGCTCGGTCAGGGCCTTGACCATTTCCGGACCGGTCAGGGCAGCGTTGTCCAGGTCGACCAGGGCTTTCTTGTAACCATCAACACCCATCACCGACAGCACGACCGCTTCGAACACGGTGCTGTCCTGCCAAGGCTGACCGCCGTGGGCCAGCGGGATGAAGCCCGCCGCTTTCAGCTTGTCGCCGGCGGCGTAGAATTCTTCGAGGGTGGTCGGGGCTTTTTCGATACCGGCTTTCTTGAAGACTTCCGGGTTGATCCACAGCCAGTTCACGCGGTGAATGTTCACCGGCACGGCCACGTAATCACCTTCGAACTTCACGGTGTCGGAGACTTTCTTGTCGAGCAGGCTGTCCCACTTCTCGGACTTGGAAACGTCCTTCAGCACGTCAGTGTCGAGCAGACCGGTCGACGCCCATTCCTGGATGTCCGGGCCCTTGATCTGGGCAACGCCTGGCGGGTTGCCGGCTACTGCGCGGCTTTTCAGCACGGTCATGGCAGTCGCACCGCCACCGCCGGCGACAGCGCCGTCTTTCCAGGTGAAACCGTCTTTCTCGACTTGTGCCTTGAGCACATCGACGGCAGCTTTTTCGCCACCGGACGTCCACCAATGCACGACTTCCACCGAACCTTTGGATTCGGCAGCGGAAACACTCAGGGGCAGCACAGCGAGCGGGAACAGGGAGGCGACAGAAATGACAGTAGCGAGGCGAGAAATCGCATTCATCTGAGATGTACCTTTCTTGTTGTTATGCATGCAAGTCTGGTGCTTGCGCTGCACACGAGTTTAAACAGAGCGTTTCCCCCCGCAGGTAACGAAGGGACGCGCGAATGTCACCACATGGTTACACAGGAACGCTTCGAGACAGGTGTGCCAGAGCACTGGCCATGCTCGGTGCCAGCGGCAGACGCGGGATCAGAACGGCCTGCCAGGCGTGGTACAGATCCGGTTTGCCCGCCCAGATATCGGCACTTGGACGGTTTTGCGGGTCGAGTTCGTGATGCCAGCTGCCGTCGCAGCGGTCGATGAAATACGTTTCGCAAAATTCCCAGAACAGGCGATACCAGGTTTCGTACTGCGCATCGCCGGTGCGTTTGAGCAAGGCACTGGCGGCAGCGCTGGCCTCGGCGTGGGTCCAGTGCAGGCGATGACGCACCACCGCTTTGTTGTTCCAGTCGAGGGTATAGACGATGCCCGGCGCACCATCGACATCCCAGCCATGGCGGCAGTTTTGTTCGAACAGCTTTTGCGCATCGGTGGCCAGCCAGCCGGGCGTCAGCATGCCGGCCTGAACCCGCGCGGCTTCGAGGTGCAGCAACAGCCGCGCCCACTCGAAACCGTGGCCTGGCGTGGTCCCGTAGGGACGGAAACCGTCGGCGGGATTGTCATGGTTGTAGTCGCGCAGCGGTTGCCAGTTGCGGTCGAAATGCTCGATCACCAGGTAATCGTTGGCGGCGGCGTGCCCGTGAATCACCCGCTCGACGATGCGTTGCGCACGCACCAGCCAGCGCGGGTCTTCGGTGACATCGGCCAAGGCAAGGAAGGCTTCGGTGGCGTGCATGTTGCTGTTGGCGCCGCGATAGGCCTCTTCTTCGCGCCAGTCGCGGTTGAAGAACTCGCGCATGGCGCCCTCTTCCTCGCTCCAGAAATACGTGTCGATGATGTCGATGGCGTCATCCAGCAACGCCTGCGCGCCCGGACGTTGTGCGACCACTGCGGAACTCGCCGCCAGAGCGACGAAAGCATGCAGATAAGCGTTCTTGCCGGTGTTGCCGTCACGGTGTTCGGCGACGGCGAACCAGCCGCCGTGCAGCGCATCGCGCAACGGACCGCGCAGGGCTGTAATGCCGTGATCGACCAGCTCGGCGAACCCCGGCAGGCCCTGAATGTGGGCCATGGCGAAGCTGTGGGTCATGCGTGCGGTGTTCATGGTTTCGGCTTGCGCGCCGGCCTGGAGCTGGCCGCGCTCATCGAGATTGCCGAAGCCTTCGGGCAGTCGCGAAGCCTTGGCGAACGCCAGCAGGCGCAGGCCTTCATCGGCGAGCCATTGCTGGTGGGCAGGGGCGTTCAGCCAACTGCTGAAGCCCGGATTGAAATGATCCATGGGTGGCCTTTTTTGTTGTTATGACTGCGGGCAGTCTAAACAACGGGCCGGGAGGGGCTTGTAACGAAGGGGGCGGGTTTTGTCACCGAGTGGTGACAATCAGATCAATCCGCCGAACGCGGTAATTGCAGGGTCACGCGCAATCCGCCTTCGCGCAGGTTCTGCAGCGTCACTTCACCGCCATGGCTATGGGCAATGTTGCGGGCGATCCCCAAACCGAGACCGTAACCCTGCTGCTGTCCCGCCAAGCGGAAGTGCGGCTCGAACACCTGCTCCAGCCGCTGCTCCGGCACGCCCGGCCCTTCATCGTCGACATGCAGCACAAACGCACGATCATCGTCATCGATGTGCAGGTGGGCGTTCTGCCCGTACTTCAACGCGTTGTCGATCAGATTGCCGATGCAACGCTTGAGCGCCAGCGGCTTGCCTGGATACGCCGCCAACGCCCGGCCCTGCTGCGTCACGCGACCATTGCCGGCCGGCGCCAGATACGGCTCCACCAGGCAGTCGAGCACATGGTTCAGGTCCACCGGCTCGATGTTTTCGTGAATGTCGGTGTCCTTCACGCATTGCAGTGCGCCTTTGACGAGCAACTCCAACTCGTCCAGATCACGGCCGAATTTGGTCTGCAGTTTTTCGTCTTCCAGCAGTTCGACCCGCAGGCGCAGTCGCGTAATCGGTGTACGCAGATCATGGGAAATCGCGCTGAACAACTGGCTGCGCTCGGTCAGGTAACGGCTGATCCGCTCGCGCATGGTGTTGAAGGCGCGACCCACTTCGACCACTTCGCTGCCGCCGCCCTCGGCCACCGGCTCGACATCGGCGCCCAGCGACAAATCCCGCGCGGCCCGTGCCAGACGCTTGAGCGGCCGACTCTGCCAGTGCACCAGCAGGCCGATGAACAGCAACAGAAAACCGCTGGTGAAGACGATGAACCACACCTGCTGGGTCGGCAGGCCTTGCTCTTCGAGACTGGTGTAGGGCTCGGGCAGCAGCGATGCGATGTACAGCCATTCACCGGGCGCCAACTGAATCTGGGTCACCAGCACCGGTGGATTCACCGGTTCCAGCGTCAGCGCGTAATGCGCCCAGGAACGCGGCAACTCATCGAGCTTCAACCCGGCGTTGAAGATCCGTAGGTCATCGGGGCTGACGAAGGTCACCAGAATGTCGGTGTCCTGGCCCAGCGACTGACGCAGCACTTCATCCACCGCTTTCAGTACCGCGGCCTTGCGCGGCGTCACCGGCAGTACTTCCATGCCCAGCGGTTTGTCATTCAGCGTCACCACAAAACGCGTGCCGCCCATGCTGCGCAATTGATCGAGCACCAGCGGCCGATAGGCCACCGGCAACGAGCGGAAATAACTGACGCTGGCGGTCATCGAATGGGCGAGGCTGCGGGCGCTGGTGACCAGCCCTTCGAGCTGGGTCGCACGCAATTGGGACACCCAGATCACGCTGGACAGCGTCTGGGCGAACAACACCGCGAGCAACGTCAGCAGCAGCATTCGCCCAAGCAGCGAACGCGGCATCGGCACTTTGCGCGCGGTGGTGCGCAGGAACTCAGTGACCATTGCCGGCAACCACATTGGCTGCCAGTTGGTAGCCGCTGCCACGCACGGTGCGGATCAGGCGCGGCGGTTTTTCGGTGTCGCGCAGACGCTGGCGCAGACGGCTGACGGCCATGTCGACGATGCGGTCGAGGGGCATCAGGTCGCGGCCACGGGTGGCGTTGCCGATGGTGTCGCGGTCGAGGATTTCCTGGGGATGATCAAGAAACAGTTTCAACAGGGCGAAGTCGGCGCCGGACAGAATCACCTCCTCGCCGTCGGCGTGAAACAGCCGATGGCTGACCATGTCCAGCCGCCATTCATCGAACGCCAGCACTTCACTGCCGCCGCGTTCCTGGCCGAATTGGGCGCGACGCAGCAGGGCCTTGATCCGGGCTTGCAGTTCGCGGGGGCTGAAAGGTTTGCCGAGGTAATCGTCGGCGCCGAGCTCCAGGCCGATGACCCGGTCGGCTTCGTCGGAACTGGCGGTGAGCATGATGATCGGCACCTGTGCCTGACGCGGATGCTGGCGCACCCAGCGGCACAGGCTGAAGCCGTCTTCATCGGGCAGCATCACATCGAGGATCACCAGATCGCTCGGAGCCTCGTTCAGCGCCTGACGAAAACCGGCGCCATCCGCCGTGGCCCGTACCTGAAAACCCGCGCGGGTCAGGTAGGTTTCCAGCAACTCGCGTATCTCCTGGTCGTCATCGACCAACAAAATCGACTTGTTGACTGAGCTCACTTCGAAGGCATCCTTGTTGTTGGAATTGGGCGGATTATGCCTGATGTGTTGATTGTTCCCACGCTCGGCGTGGGAATGATCATTTACCGGATTGTTCGAGCGCCACTCCTGCACCGACGAGCCCCGAGTACGGTGCCGTCACCAGCCACACCGGAATCCCCTTGAAGTAATCGCTCATGCAGCCCTTGTCGGCGAAGCTGCGGGCGAAACCGCTTTCGAGGAAGAAATCGGCAAAGCGCGGAATCACGCCGCCCACGATGTACACCCCGCCACGGCCGCCGGTGGTCAGCACGTTGTTGCCGGCCACGCGACCGAGCCAGCAGCAGAACTGCTCCAGCACTTCCAGGGCAATCGGGTCGCCTGCAAGACCTGCCGCAGTGATTGCCTCAGGTGTGTCGAGTTTCGGTTCATGACCATCCACCGCGCAGATCGCCCGGTACACCCGCGGCAAGCCGCCGCCGCTCAATGCGGTTTCCGCGCTGACGTGGCCGATCTCGTTGTGGATGTGCTGCCAGAGCTGGGTTTCACGCGGACTGCTCAGCGGCAGATCGACGTGACCGCCCTCTCCCGGCAACGCGGCAAACCGACCTTCCCCCAGATCGAGCAAGGTGCCGACGCCCAGGCCAGTGCCCGGGCCGATCACCACTGCCGGACGCAATGGCTCAGGCGTGCCTTCGCAGACCACGCGAAATTCGCCGGGCTGCAAACGGGTCATGCCCAAAGCCATGGCCGAGAAGTCGTTGACCAGCAACAACTGCTCGACCTGCAAGGTCTGGCAGAACGCCTTGCGGCTCAG
Organism: Pseudomonas sp. B40(2017); assembly: GCF_002112855.1. NCBI lineage: Bacteria > Pseudomonadati > Pseudomonadota > Gammaproteobacteria > Pseudomonadales > Pseudomonadaceae > Pseudomonas > Pseudomonas sp. B40(2017). The sequence continues at coordinate 227,354 of NZ_NEIT01000004.1, read as the reverse complement.
GCGCCAGTGGTTGTTGGTGAATTTGAATTCATCGCCGCTCACCGGCCCCGCCACCGACAGGCACACCGAGCCGATAGCGCCCGGCGCCAGACCGAGCCCGCTCAGGTAGAGGCTGATCGCCTCTTCCGGGCTGGCATGGTCGGCCGTGGCCAGCACCTGAACCGATTCGAGCTGCTGATCTTTCCACAACGCAAACCGCGCGTTGGTGCCTCCGATGTCACCGACCAAAGCCAGTTTCAATTAAGCGTCTCCAGGGCAGAAGTGAAGGCGCTGGCGCCCTGCTCCGCCGAGCTGAAGGCCAAACGCATGAAGCCAAACAGCTCGCGACCGCTGCCGATGTTGTTGCCCAACAGGCCTTTGGCGGGTTCGCGCGCTGCGAATTCGGCAGCGTCCACCTTGAGTTCCAAAGTGCCTTTGACGCCATCGACGCGGATGATATCGCCCTCTTGCACGCGCGCCAAAGCGCCGCCGACATAAGCCTCGGGACTGACGTGAATGGCCGCCGGGATTTTCCCCGACGCGCCGGACATGCGCCCGTCCGTCACCAGCGCCACCTTGAAGCCGCGATCCTGCAGCACACCAAGGAACGGCGTCATCTTGTGCAGCTCCGGCATGCCGTTGGAGCGCGGGCCCTGGAAGCGCATCACCGCAACGAAATCCTTCTCCAGCAGACCGGCCTTGAAGGCGTCGGCCAGATCCTGCTGATCCTGGAACACCATGGCCGGTGCTTCGACGATCTGGTTTTCCAGCGCCACGGCGGACACCTTCATCACGCCACGACCGAGGTTGCCTTCCATCACCCGCAAGCCGCCCTCTGCCGAGAACGCACGGGCCACCGGACGCAGGATGTTTTCGTCGAGGCTGTCGGTCGGGCCTTCGCGCCACACCAGCTTGCCGTTATCGAGGAACGGCTCCTTGGTGTACTGGCTCAAGCCGTGGCCGAGCACGGTGTTGACGTCTTCGTGCAGCAGACCGGCTTCGAGCAGTTCGCGGATCAGGAACGACATGCCGCCCGCCGCCTGGAAGTGGTTGATGTCAGCCTTGCCGTTCGGATAGACGTGGCTCAGGGTCGGCACGACTTCGGAGAGGTCGGCCATGTCCTGCCAGGTCAGTTGAATGCCTGCCGCCATGGCGATGGCCGGCATATGCAGGGTGTGGTTGGTCGAGCCGCCGGTGGCGTGCAGCGCGACGATCGAGTTGACCAGCGCCTTCTCGTCGACGATTTCGCCGATCGGCAGGAAGTTGCCATTCTGTTTGGTCAGGCGCGTGACCTGATGCGCGGCTTCGCGAGTCAGGGCCTCACGCAGCGGCGTGTTCGGGTTGACGAACGATGCGCCCGGCAAGTGCAGGCCCATCACCTCCATCAGCAACTGGTTGGTGTTGGCGGTGCCGTAGAAGGTGCAGGTGCCCGGGCTGTGGTAGGACTTCATCTCCGATTCCAGCAGCTCTTCGCGGGTTGCCTTGCCTTCGGCGTACTTCTGCCGCACGTCGGCTTTTTCCTTGTTGGAAATCCCCGAGACCATCGGCCCGCCCGGGACGAAAATCGTCGGCAGGTGACCGAAACGCAGAGAGCCCATCATCAGGCCCGGCACGATCTTGTCGCAGATGCCGAGCATCAGCGCGCCGTCGAACATGTTGTGCGACAGCGCCACCGCCGTCGACATCGCGATCACTTCGCGGCTCGGCAGGCTCAGCTCCATCCCCGGCTCACCCTGGGTCACGCCGTCGCACATCGCAGGCGTGCCGCCGGCGAACTGGCCGACCGAACCGATTTCACGCAGGGCGTTCTTGATCTGTTCCGGGAAGACTTCGTACGGCTGATGCGCCGAGAGCATGTCGTTATATGACGAAACAATTGCGATGTTCGCCGAGTTCATCATCCGCAGGCTGTGCTTGTCTTCGCTGCCACACCCGGCCACGCCGTGGGCGAAGTTGGCGCATTGCAGCTTGCCGCGCATCGGCCCGTCGGTGGCGGCGCCGCGAATCAGTGCAAGGTAAGCCTGACGCGTGGCGCGGCTGCGGGCGATAAGCCGTTCGGTGACCTCAAGAACGCGGGGATGCATGTGTAGAACTCCAGGCTAACGGATGTGGCGACCTGATTGTCTATGCTGATCAAAAGCCCGTTCGCGTGGGATGACGAACGGTTTTCTTGATCATTCGGACCAGTTGATTCAGGTCACTCGTTGTAGATAAAACAAAATATTGCCACTAAAAAGGCTTGTTTTCTATTTTTATGCGAATAATCTTGTAATTCCAACAACAAAACGACGGCGGCGCTGTTCAATGACTCTTCGAATCGCAATCAATGGTTTTGGCCGCATCGGCCGTAATGTCCTGCGCGCACTGTATACCCAAGGCTATCGTCAGGATTTGCAGATCGTCGCCATCAACGATCTGGGCGACAGCGCGATCAATGCGCATCTGCTCAAATACGACACCGTTCATGGCACATTCGACGCCGAAGTGGCTCATGACAACGAGAGTCTGACCGTCAACGGCGACCGCATTTCAGTCAGCGCCATCCGCAACCCGGCCGACCTGCCCTGGGCCGCGGAAAAGATTGATGTGGTGTTCGAATGCACCGGTCTGTTCACCGACCGCGCCAAAGCCGCTGCGCATATTACCGCCGGCGCACGCAAAGTGATTATCTCGGCCCCGGCCAAGGGCGCCGATGCCACCGTCGTTTATGGCGTGAACCACGACATTCTGCGCCAGTCGCATCAGATCATTTCCAACGCCTCGTGCACCACCAACTGCCTGGCCCCGGTGGCTCAGGTGCTGCACCGCGAACTGGGCATCGAAAGCGGCCTGATGACCACGATTCACGCCTACACCAACGACCAGAACCTGACCGACGTCTATCACACCGACCCGTACCGCGCCCGTTCCGCCACCCAGAACATGATTCCGAGCAAGACCGGTGCCGCCGAAGCCGTGGGCCTGGTGCTGCCGGAACTGGCCGGCAAACTGACCGGCATGGCCGTGCGCGTGCCGGTGATCAATGTGTCGCTGGTTGACCTGACCGTGCAGTTGAAGCGCGAAGCCTCGGCCGATGAAGTCAATGCACTGATGAAAGCCGCGAGCCAGCATTCGAAGATCCTCGGCTACAACACCCTGCCGCTGGTATCGAGCGACTTCAATCACAACCCGCTGTCGTCGATCTTCGACGCCAACCACACCAAATCCACCGGCAAACTGCTGAAAGTCCTGGCTTGGTACGACAACGAGTGGGGCTTCTCCAACCGCATGCTCGATAACTGCCTGGCGCTGTGCAACGCGGAATAAACGCCTGCCCCCACAGGTTTGATTTCAATCTGAAATCAACACTTGACCACTCGGGCGGATGATAAGCATTATCATTCGCTCGAAATGGATCAGGTCTTCCCGTGAGTCAATCACACTTCAATCACGTGTTCCTCGCCCAACGCACGTCGCTGCTGCGGACTCTGGAACGGATGGTCAACAACCACAGCACCGCCGAAGACCTGTTGCAGGAAACCTACCTGCGCGTCACCCGGGCGCTGAGCGAACGGGCCATCGATCACCTTGAACCCTTTGTCTTCCAGACCGCGCGCAACCTGGCGCTGGACCATTTGCGTGCGCGCAAGATTCATTCGCGCACCATGGTCGACGACGTGCCGCAAGACGTGGTGCACAGCGTCGCCGCCCCCGCCAGCAGCGCCGAAGACGCCGCCCACGCCGAACAATTGCTGGAGCGCCTGAACGTGAGCCTCGGTGAACTCAGCCCCCGCCAACAGCAAATCTTCATCCTCAGCCGCCTGCACGGGCACAGCTATCAGGAAATCGCCGAAGAACTGAGCGTCTCTCTCAGCACGGTGCAGAAAGAACTCAAACTGATCATGACCATCTGCATCGGTGTCGCCGAACGCTTGAACAACGACTGATGCCGTAGGGCTTTTCTGTAAACCTCAGGATCGACTGCACTGATCATCGGGCTTTGTTACCCTTGCCCGACTTTTACGCTTCACTAAAAAAACAGCCGTGCACAGACACTGCCGAGGAAACACCGTGACGGACATCCACCGCTCCCCTTCGCCTTCATCGGCGCAGGACGCTGCAAGCGCAATGGACCAGGCTCTGGACTGGCTCATCGTGCTCGGCAGTCCGGACGAGGAGCAGACCCGGCAATTCCATGCCTGGCTGGCGGCCGACCCGTTGAATGCCGAGGCGTTCGCCAAGGCCCAGGCAATCTGGGACGGCCCGCAGATCGCCCAGTGCGCACAGAACCTCGCGACCAAACCGAAGAAAGTCACCGTCCTCACTCGTTTGCGCCCGCACTGGAAGCCGCTGGCCACCGCCGCCGTTCTGCTGCTCGGGCTGTTCAGTTTCAGCAACCTGCCGATGCGATTGCAGGCCGATCACCTGACCGTGGTCGGCGAGCGTCAGCGCCTGCAGCTCGAGGACGGTTCGAAAGTCCTGCTCAACACCAATTCCGCGTTCTCCAGCACGATCAACGATCAGCAGCGAGTCGCGCGGCTGTATCAGGGCGAAGCGTTTTTCGAGATCCCGGCCAGCCGCAGCCAGCCGCTGGAAATCGATGCCGGCCCGGTGAAAGCCAGCGTGCGCGATACCGCATTTGCCGTGCGTTATCTGGACGGCGTGGCGCAGGTGCGGGTGCAGCGCGGCGATGTCGATTTGCGGGCGACCCGCGACGACGCACGGGTGCGGCTGACCGCCGGGGAAAGCATCCGCATCGGTCCCAACGGTTTCGACCGTCCGGCCAAGGTCGACGCCGCCACCGATCTGGCGTGGGTGCAGGGCCGGCTGATCTTCGAAAACTGCCCGCTGAACCAGGTGCTGGCCGAACTGCGCCGTTACTATCCGGGCTTCATCATCAACACCAACGAACAGTTGGCCGACGTCGCCGTCACCGGCAATTACCGTCTCGACCAGCCGCTGGACGTGGTGCGCTCGCTTGCTCACATCACCTCGGCCAAGCTCCGGGAATTCCCGGCGCTGGTGATCTTGAACTAAATGAGAATTATTTTTACTCGATAGCCGAAGCTCGTTCGTCTCGTTATAGCCAATGCAATTGATTCGCATCTCGCGAGATCAATCAGTACCTATAAAGATTCGTGCGACACGGAGCGCTATCGATGTCCTCACGCCTTACCCGCCAGACTTCTTCCCCTTCCCGCATGCTGTCGCTGCTGACCGCCGCCATCCTGATGGCCGGCACCGCGCCGCTGATGGCCGCCACCGAACAGCCGGCGCGCAACATGGGCGACTACTCGTTCGCCATCGGCCAGCAGCCGCTGGTGTCGGCGCTCAATGCGTTCACCGCCGTCACGGGCTGGCAGGTCGGTTTGCCGGCGCAACTGGGTCAGGACGTGTCGTCGCCGGGCGTGCGCGGTTCGCTGCCACCGGAAAAAGCCCTGGAGCGCCTGTTGGTGGGGACCAACCTGAGCTTCCGCAAACTGAGCAACAACAACGTCGTGCTGGAAAAACGCGCCAGCGGCGGCGCACTCAATCTTGATCAGGTGACCATCAGCGCCACCCGTCAGGAACAGTCGATCAACAGCGTGCCGGCCACCGTCACCGTGCAGACCCGTCAGGATCTGGACCGCAACAACGTCAACACCATCAAGGATCTGGTGCGCTACGAGCCGGGCGTCTCCGTCGGCGGCGCCGGCCAGCGCGGCGGGATCAGCGGCTACAACATTCGCGGCATCGACGGCGACCGGATTCTGACTCAGGTCGACGGCGTCGAAGTGCCGGACGGTTTCTTCAATGGCCCGTACGCCAAGACCCAGCGCAACTACGTTGACCCGGAAATCGTCAAACGCGTCGAAATCCTCCGTGGCCCGGCCTCAGTGCTGTACGGCAGCAACGCCATCGGCGGCGCCGTGAGCTATTACACCCTCGACCCGGACGACATCATCAAGCCCGGCAAAGACGTCGGTGCCCGCCTGAAAACCGGCTACAGCTCCGCCGACGAGAGCTGGCTGAAATCCGCCACCGTCGCCGGTCGCGCCGACCAGTTCGACGGCTTGCTGCATTACAGCCAGCGCGACGGTCATGAAACCGATTCCTACGGCAGCAACAACGGCACAGGCCTGGAGCGCACCGCCGCCAACCCGGAAGACGTGAAAGCCAGCAACGTGCTGGCCAAGATCGGCTGGAACTACAACGAAGGGTCGCGCCTGGGCCTGACTTACGAAAAGTACAAGGATGATCGCGACACCGATCAGAAAAGTGCTTACGGCGGCCCGTACTTCAACGGTGCCCCGACAATCCCGGACAGCGTGCTGCCCGGCGGCATGTACCAGTGGCGCACCGGCAACGACACCATCACCCGCGAGCGTTTCGGCCTGGAGCACAGCTTCGAGTTGAACAGCCTGCTGGCGGACAACGTGAAGTGGAGCCTCAACCACCAGACCGCCAAGACCGATCAGAGCACCGACGAGTTCTACTACCCGATCACCCGCAAAGTGCTGCGCACCCGCGACACGATTTACGAAGAGAAACAGTGGGTCTTCGACGCGCAACTGGACAAGGCATTCGCCATCGGTGACACCGATCATGTGCTGACTTACGGCACCACCATCAAGCAGCAGAAAGTCACTGGCTCGCGCAGCGGCGACGGCAAGTGTCTGGCGGTCGGTCGCGGCTGCACCGCCATCGGCGCCACCAGCGCGGCTGACGTGCTGAAAAAATCCAGCGACTTCCCGGACCCGACCATCAACACCTACAGCCTGTTCGCACAGGATCAGATCAGCTGGAACAACTGGACCTTCCTGCCGGGCCTGCGCTACGACTACACCCAGCTCAAGCCGCACATCACCCAGGAATTCCTCAACACCGTGGCCGCCGACGGCAATGGCACGGTCAGTGATTCGAACAAGACCTGGCACAAAGTCTCGCCGAAATTCGGCCTGACCTACGCCCTGACCGAGAACTACACCTGGTACGGCCAGTACGCCGAAGGCTTCCGCACACCGACCGCGAAAGCTCTGTACGGCCGCTTCGAGAACAGCACCACCGGCTACAACGTGGCGCCGAACCCGGACCTGGAACCGGAAAAAAGCAAAAGCTATGAAACCGGCCTGCGCGGCAACTTCGAGCAAGGCTCGTTCGACGTGGCGGTGTTCTATAACAAGTACCGCGACTTCATCAACGAAGACGCCGTCACCCCTGGCTACGACGAGTTGACCTTCCAGTCGAGCAACATCAAGCACGCCACCATCAAGGGTGCCGAAGTCAAAGGTCGCCTGAATCTCGATTCCTTCGGCGCGCCGCAAGGCCTGTACACCCAAGGCTCGATTGCCTACGCCTACGGACGCAACAACGACAACGGCGAGCCGCTCAACAGCGTCAATCCGCTGACCGGCGTGTTCGGCCTCGGTTACGACCAGGACAACTACGGCGGCCTGCTGAGCTGGACCGTGGTCAAGAAAAAGGACCGCGTTGACGACAGCAACTTCAAGTCGCCGGATGGCGTCAGCAGTCAGTTCAAGACCCCGGGCTTCGGCATTCTCGATCTGGCCGGTTATTACAAGGTCACCGACGACGTCACCGTCAGCGGCGGCATCTACAACCTGACCGACAAGAAGTACTGGCTGTGGGATGACGTGCGCGGTTACGACAGCGTCGGCGAAGCTTCGGTGACACAACCGGCCAACCTTGATCGCCTGACCCAGCCGGGTCGCAACTTCGCGATCAACCTGGTCTGGGATATCTGATCCGGATGACCTCACGGCGCGCATGCATTGCCGCGCCGTGAGGTTTTTTTACTGTCCGGCGCTTGCCCGTACGTCTCGTTATCAAGCGCCTCTTCTTTTCAAGGACATCTCATGAGCACCCCGGAAAAAGCCCTGCGTTCGCAACGCCTGAACCAGATCACCCACGAGCCGCACAGCAAGCTCGATGCACTGGTCAAGGCCCACGCGCCGTTCGAGACCCGCGCCAACTTCGCCCGTTTCGTGGTCGCGCAGTACCTGTTCCAGTCGGAACTGGTGTCGCTGTACAACGATGCCGAACTGACCGCCATCGTCCCTGACCTGCCGGCCCGCTGCCGCGCCGAAGCCGCCAGGGCCGACCTCGCCGACCTCGACACCGAAGTGCCTGCGCCAGTCGCCGGCGCCGTGAAGAATCCGAGCAAGGCCCGCGCCCTGGGCTGGATCTTCGTCTCCGAGGGCTCCAAGCTCGGCGCCGCGTTCCTGATCAAACGCGCTGTCGCGCTGGACCTGAGCGAAACCTTCGGCGCCCGTCACCTGGGCGAACCTGAAGGCGGTCGTGCAGAAGGCTGGAAAAGCTTCGTGCGTACCCTCGATTCGCTGCAATTCAGTGCTGAAGAAGAAGCCGAAGTGGAGCAAGGCGCGATTGATGCGTTCAACCGCTTCACCGTGCTGCTGGAACAGGCTTACGCCACAGAAGCCGAGCCGGCCTGAAGCCACACCGACTGCCCATTGTGGGAGCTAGCCTGCTAGCGATTGCGGCCTGACATTCAATTCAGATGTCGACTGATATACCGCCATCGCGAGCAGGCTCGCTCCCACATGGGAACCGAGCAAGTCTGTAGAATCCCCGTTTCGCCTCACGCACTTCGAGCCCATGCCCCAACCCGCCGCCTCCCGACTCGCCCGCCTGCTGTTCGGCCTGCTCGCCTATGTCAGCCTCGGCATCGGCCTGGTCGCCATCGTCGTGCCCGGCCTGCCGACCACCGAGTTCATCCTGCTCGCCGCCTGGGCCGCGACCCGCAGTTCGCCGCGCCTGAGTGCCTGGCTGGAAAACCATCGACTGTTCGGGCCGATCCTGAGCAACTGGCGCAACGGCAAGATCATCGCCCGCAAGGCCAAGGTCAGCGCCACGGTCAGCATGCTGCTGTGCGCCACGCTGATGTTAATGATGCTCGATCACGGCTGGCCAACCTATCTGGCCATTGCGGGGATGACCCTGGGCAACCTGTGGATCTGGTCGCGACCGGAAGCGTTGCCGAAGATTTCCTGATTTTTCCCTTGTTTTCAGGGTATTTACCCGCGCAAACGTTTAGCCGCGACCGCTCGTCGGCTGGTAATTCATGCCTCTGCGCCTCGCGCCGATGAGCATTGAATGGCGCTGAATGGATTTGGCGAACCGGGCACCTTCCTGCCCCTCAGCCAACAGCTCATCCATTCGCGAGAACGTCCCATGTTCGACTCCCTGTCCATCCGCCTGAAAATCGTCCTGCTCTCCGGCCTGTGCCTGCTCGGTGTGGTGGCGCTGATCGTTGGCATCAACATTTACCAGACCAACCAGAACGACGAACTGGTCAGTGCTTCCAGCAGCAAGATGCTCACCGCCAGCGTGCAGGACCTGCTGCAGGCCAAGGCTGCCGAGCAAGCGGTGCGGGTGCAGAAAACCTTCGGCGAAAGTCTGTTGGTGATCACCGCCCTGGCGGACCAGATCAAGGACATGCGAGTGATGGCCGCCAAGCGTTCGCTGGACGCCGGCGCCCTGCGTGAAGAGTTGAACCTGAGCCTGAAAACCGCCTTCGAGCGCAACAGCAAGGTGCTTGGCATCTGGCTGGCGTTCGAACCCAACGGACTGGACGGCAAGGACAGCGAATTCGCCAACGATGCCGCGCATCAGTCCAATGAAGCGGGACGTTTCGCCAGTTACTGGAGCCGTGCTGCGGGTCCGTCGCTGAACACGATCATGGTCGAAGACGACATGAACAAGACCACCCTCAGCGTCAGCGGCACGCCTTACAACAGCTGGTACACCTGCCCTCGCGACAACAAGCGCACCTGCCTGCTCGATCCTTACGCCGACACCGTGGGCGGCAAGGAAATGCTCATGACCACCATTTCCGTGCCCCTGCTGGTGGACGGCAAGGCCATCGGCGTGGTCGGTGTCGACATTGCCCTCGACGCCCTGCAAGCGGCGGCCGTGGACTCTCAGCGTGACCTGTTCAACAGCGCCGGGCACATGCTGATCGTCTCCGGCAGCGGCGTGCTCGGTGCCTACAGCGCGGATGCCGGCAAGGTCGGCAAGAGCATCGGCGACACCCTCGGCGTCGAGGGCAAGGACGTGCTGCAACTGCTGAGTGCCGGCACACCGAAGATTCTCGAACGGGGCGACCTGATCCGCGCCGTGTATCCGGTCAACCCGATTGCCGACTCCAAGGCCTGGGGCGTCGTCATCGACCTGCCGAAACAAGTGCTGCTGGCCGACTCGGTCAAGCTGCAAGCCGTTCTCGACGATGCGCAGCAAACCGGCACGATTACCGCGCTGGCGGTGGCCGTGATCGCCGGCCTGATCGGTCTGCTGCTGATCTGGCTCACCGCCTCCGGCGTGACCCGTCCGATCAACAGCGTCGCCGAGATGCTGAAGAACATCGCCAGCGGTGAAGGCGACCTGACTCAGCGCCTGAACTACACCAAGCAGGATGAACTGGGCGAACTGGTGAACTGGTTCAACCGCTTCCTCGACAAGCTGCAACCGACCATCGCCCAGATCAAACAGAGCATCACCGAGGCTCGCGGCACCGCCGATCAATCGTCGGAAATCGCCCGCCAGACCAGTGAAGGCATGCAGGTGCAATTCCGCGAGATCGATCAGGTGGCCACCGCCTCCAACGAAATGAGCGCCACCGCCCACGACGTGGCCAACAGCGCCTCGAATGCGGCCAACGCGGCGAAAGGCGCCGACCAGTCGGCCAAGGACGGCATGTCGATCATCGAGCGCAGCACCCGTGACATCAATCAACTGGCCGATGAAGTCAGCAAAGCGGTGACCGAGGTCGAAGAGCTGGCGGTCAACAGCGAGCAGATCGGTTCGGTGCTGGAGGTGATCCGCAGCATTGCCGAGCAGACCAACCTGCTGGCGCTGAACGCCGCGATCGAAGCGGCCCGTGCCGGCGAAAGCGGTCGTGGTTTTGCCGTGGTGGCCGACGAAGTCCGTAACCTCGCCAAGCGCACCCAGGATTCGGTGGAAGAAATCCGCGTGGTCATCGAACGCATCCAGACCGGTACCCGTGGCGTGGTCGCGACCATGCACTCGAGCCAGACCCAGGCCCACAACAACGCCGGGCAAATCCGCCAGGCCGTGGACGCCTTGGACAAGATCAGCGACGCGGTCACTGTGATCAGCGACATGAACCTGCAAATCGCCAGCGCCGCCGAACAGCAGAGCGCGGTGGCCGAAGAGGTCAACCGCAACGTCTCGGCGATCCGCACCGTCACCGAAACCCTGACCGAACAGGCCACCGAATCGGCGGCGATCAGCAGCCAGCTCAATGCATTGGCCAGCCAGCAGATGAAATTGATGGATCAGTTCCGCGTCTAGAACATCACTGTCATCCCTTGTGGGAGCTTGCCTGCAAGCGATGGCGGTGGATCAGTCGATACATCTATCGGCAGACACTCCGCTATCGCTTGCAGGCAAGCTCCCACAGGGATTTGTGTTGACTAGGGAGATTAGGGTTTTCATCTAACTCGATATTCTTTTGCACTATGATCAGGCCCTCTTCCGGAGGGCCTTCGATGACCGATCTGCTCACGTCCATTCAAGCCGCGCTCGGCTTGTCCCGCATGCCGATTCCGTTCACCGGCGAGGGCGCCCTGCCCTCGGCGTTTGCCGTCACCGACCTGGCCTGCGCGAGCATTGCCGCTGCCGGGCAAGCCGTCGCCGAACTTCTTCAGCAGCAAACCGGGCGTTTGCCCGCCATTGAAGTCGACCGTCGGCTGGCCTCGTTCTGGTTTGCCACTTCACTAAGACCGATCGGCTGGGAAGTGCCGCCGCTGTGGGATCCGGTGGCCGGCGACTACGCAACCCGAGACGGCTGGATCCGCCTGCACACCAACGCCCCGCATCACCGCACCGCCGCTGAAAGCGTGCTCGGCGCCTGTGCCGACCGCGCGGCGATGGCGGCGAAAGTCGCGCAATGGGCCAGTGCCGATCTGGAGCAAGCGGTGGTCGAGGCCAAGGGTTGTGCGGCTGAAATGCGCAGTTGGGAACAGTGGCAGAAACACCCGCAAGGGTTGGCGGTGAATGCCGAGCCCTTGGCGCATTTCAGTGACGGGAAAGAAGAAAGTCATCAACCCTGGCAAGGCTCGGTGGCACAGCCATTGGCCGGGCTCAAGGTGCTCGATCTGACTCGCGTACTGGCCGGCCCGACCGCCAGCCGCTTCCTCGCGGGGCTGGGCGCCAATGTGCTGCGCATCGATCCGCCGACCTGGAACGAACCCGGCGTGGTGCCCGAAGTGACCCTCGGCAAACGCTGTGCGCGACTGGATCTGCATGTGCCGGCAGATCGCACAGTGTTTGAAAGCCTGCTCAAGGATGCCGACATTCTGTTGCACGGCTATCGCGCCGACGCCCTTGAACATCTCGGCTTCGGCGTTGAACGTCGCCGGCAACTCGCGCCGGGGCTGATCGACGTTTGCCTCAACGCCTACGGCTGGAGCGGCCCGTGGCAGAACCGGCGCGGCTTCGACAGCCTGGTGCAGATGAGCAGCGGGATTGCCGAGGCCGGACAGCGCTGGAAGCAAGCGGACAAACCGACACCGCTGCCGGTGCAGGCGCTGGATCATGCGACGGGGTATCTGATGGCGGCGAGTGTGATTCGGTTGCTGGCTGAACGGTTACGCAGTGGTCGAGGTGGATCGGCGCGGTTGTCGCTGGCGCGGACGGCGAAGTTGTTGGTTGAGCATGGGGCTGGGACGGACGAAGCGTTGCGTCCGGAAAATCCACAGGATCAAAGCTCGCTGGTGGAGCAGACACCTTGGGGGCCGGCGCATCGGCTTCAAGCGCCGCTGAATATCAGCGGGACGCCTATGCAGTGGGCTTTGCCGGCAGCTGAGTTGGGATCGCATCAACCGCAGTGGCTCGGAGATTCGTGCACGGCTTGAGATCGCGGCCCTCACCCCAGCCCTCTCCCGGGGGGAGAGGGAGCCGATTGGGGGATATTTGAGAAAGACACTGACTTGACCCTTTCCCGTCGAATCCAAAATCGTCTCGATTTTTCAGGTCGATGGATGATGTGAGACAACTCGGTCGGCTCCCTCTCCCTCCGGGAGAGGGCTGGGGTGAGGGCAGCGATCTCAAGCCGTACACCAAAATCTCAGTCGAATCGACTCAAAGACGCCCACAACACCTGCGCCGCATACCCCCGAAACGGCCGCCAGGCCTCTGCCCGAACAGACAACTCCCGCGCCGTCATCCGCACGCCTTCCAGCACTTCCAGCGCCCGCAGCAACCCCACATCCCCGGTCGGAAACCCGTCCATGTCCCGCAACTGCCGCAGGGCAATGTACTGCGCCGTCCAGTCGCCAATCCCTTGCAGCGCCAGCAACCGCGCCGTCCCGGAGGCAAACAGCAGCGGATCCTCCAGCGACGCCTGCGCCACCCCGGACAAGGTGCGCCCGCGACTTTTCGGCATGCCCAGCGCCGCCAGATCAGCGTTCGCCAAAACCTTTGCCTGAGGAAAGACGTGAGTCAGGCCGGGCACTGAAGAACGCAAAGGCTCGCCATACTGCGCCACCAGTTTCCCCGCCAGCCGAATCGCCGCGACCACGGTGATCTGCTGCCCCAGCACCGCGCGAAACGCCAGTTCCAGACCATCCCACGCCCCCGGCACCCGCAACCCCGGCCGCTCGGCGATCAGCCGCGCCAGCAGCGGATCTACCGCCAGATGCCGCTGCATCCTGGGTAGATCCGCATCCAGATCAAACATCCGTCGCAAGCGCACAACAATCTCGGGAGCCGCCGACGGATCCGGGAAATCCAGCTCCACCTCCAGCGCATCACCGTCGCCGGGCCAGACCGAAACCGTGCCCTGCACCCCGTTCAACCCGATGCTGCGCGAATACACGCCATCGACCACCGTCTCCATTCCCGCCACCGCCCGCGCTGCCAGAAACCCGAGCAGCGCCGGCCAGTCGCAAGATCCCTGATAGTCGAGCCGTAACCTCACAGAGACAACACGCCGCTGTACAACCCATACGCCGCAAGCCCGGCCCCGGCGATCACGCAGGTGAAAATCCCCTTCTCGAGCGTGGTGAACAACGGCTCGCCCTGCTCATGCTTGGCCTTGGCGAACAGGATCACCCCCGGCGCATACAGCAGCGCCGACAGCAGCAGGTACTTCACCCCGCCGGCATACAACAGCCACACCGCGTAACACAGCGCGATGCCGCCGATCAGCAGATCCTTGGTGCGTTCGGCAGAGGCATGTTCATAGGTTTCTCCCCGCCCGCTCAACAGCACCGCATAGGCTGCCGACCACAGGTACGGCACCAGAATCATCGACGAGGCGAGGTAAATCAGACTGGTATAGGTGCCGGCGGAAAACAGCGTAATCAGCAGGAAAATCTGGATCATCACGTTGGTCAGCCACAACGCGTTGACCGGCACATGGTTGGCGTTTTCCTTTTTCAGGAACGCCGGCATCGTGTTGTCCTTGGCGGTGGCGAACAGGATCTCCGCGCACAACAGCGCCCACGACAGCAACGCACCGAGCAACGAAATGGCCAGGCCCACGCTGATCAGCAACGCGCCCCATGGCCCGACGATGTGTTCCAGCACAGCGGCCAGTGACGGGTTCTGCAAGGTCGCCAGTTCCGGCTGACTCATGATCCCCAGCGACAACACATTGACCAGAACCAGCAGCGCCAGCACACCGATAAAACCAATCACCGTGGCGCGGCCCACATCCGTGCGCTTCTCCGCCCGGGCCGAGTAAACGCTGGCGCCTTCGATACCGATGAACACGAACACGGTGACCAGCATCATGTTGCGCACCTGATCCATCACGCCGCCGAAATTCGGGTTGCTGCGGCCCCAGATGTCGCGGGTAAAAATCTCGGCCTTGAACGCCACGGCGGCAATGACCACGAACATGATCAACGGAATGATCTTGGCCACGGTGGTCAACTGATTGATCAGCGCCGCCTCCTTGATCCCGCGCATCACCAGAAAATGCACGGCCCACAGCAACACCGAGGCGCAACCGATGGCGATCGGCGTGTTGCCCTGGCCGAACACCGGAAAGAAGTAGCCGAGGGTGCTGAACAGCAACACGAAATACCCGACGTTGCCCAGCCAGGCACTGATCCAGTAACCCCAGGCGGAAGAAAACCCCATGTAGTCGCCGAACCCGGCCTTGGCGTAGGCATACACGCCGGAGTCCAGTTCCGGTTTGCGATTGGCCAGGGTCTGGAACACGAAAGCCAGGGTGAGCATGCCGATCGCCGTGATGCCCCAGCCGATCAGGATGGCGCCGGCATCGGCCCGGGCTGCCATGTTCTGCGGCAGGGAAAAAATCCCCCCGCCAATCATCGAACCCACCACCAGGGCGATCAGTGCGCCAAGGCGCAGCTTTTGCGTCGGTTGCGACATTCCAGCGTCTCCAGGTTCCCGAGGTCGGCATTGGCCGCCCATGGTCATGTAACCGGTATTAACCAAACGGTTAGAGCGTAAGTACGTTTATTGAATAACGCCAATCAACGCCTTTTATATATAGCGGATGGCACTAATGCCTAGCACGGATAGGCAGTTTTGTGTGCGAATCCTGATAATTCGATTCTGTACTGAAAACAGAGGTGAAAAATTTGCCAAACCTTGAAAACGGACTAGCGTGATAACTCGAAAGTAATAGGAAAAGTTCCCAACTACATATGCCGAAAGCCTCTAGGACAGGCCTCACAGGCAGAAGCCTTATGCCATCAGACGTTTCATAAGTCATTCATTAACAATGGAATGTGACCATGCACTGATCTAAGTCAGCTGTTTGAATAGCCAACAGAACTACGCTGTGAACTCTTCTCTCCTGCAATGGAGTCATGCAATGTCTGAAGCTCCCGGAAAACTACGACTAGGTGCACTGGTTGCATTGGTAGTCGGCTCAATGATCGGTGGCGGGATATTCTCTTTGCCACAAAACATGGCCGCCAGTGCCGACGTCGGCGCGGTTCTGATTGGCTGGGCCATCACCGCTGTCGGCATGCTCACCCTCGCTTTCGTCTTTCAAACCCTCGCCAATCGCAAGCCTGACCTGGACGGCGGTGTCTACGCCTACGCCAAGGCCGGTTTCGGCGATTACATGGGTTTCTCCTCGGCCTGGGGCTACTGGATCAGTGCCTGGCTGGGCAACGTCGGTTACTTCGTTCTGCTGTTCAGCACCCTCGGGTATTTCTTTCCGGTTTTTGGGGAAGGCAACACCGTTGCCGCAGTGATCGGTGCCTCTGTACTGTTGTGGGGCGTGCACTTTCTGGTGCTGCGCGGGATCAAGGAGGCGGCGTTCATCAACCTGGTGACCACCGTCGCCAAGGTCGTGCCGCTGCTGCTGTTCGTGCTGATCGCGATCTTCGCCTTCAAACTGGACATCTTCACCGCTGACATCTGGGGCGTGAAAAACCCGGATCTGGGCAGCGTGATGAACCAGGTGCGCAACATGATGCTGGTCACCGTGTGGGTGTTCATCGGCATCGAAGGCGCGAGCATCTTCTCGGCCCGGGCGGAAAAACGTTCGGACGTCGGCAAGGCGACCGTGATCGGTTTCATCACCGTGCTGCTGTTCCTGGTGCTGGTGAACGTGTTGTCGCTGGGCATCATGACTCAGCCGGAACTGGCCAAACTGCAGAACCCGTCGATGGCCGCCGTGCTGGAACACGTGGTCGGTCACTGGGGCGCGGTGCTGATCAGCGTCGGTCTGATCATCTCGCTGCTGGGGGCGCTGCTGTCGTGGGTGCTGCTGTGTGCGGAGATCATGTTCGCCGCCGCCAAGGACCACACCATGCCGGAGTTCCTGCGCAAGGAGAACGCCAACCACGTGCCGGTCAACGCCCTGTGGCTGACCAACGCGATGGTGCAGCTGTTCCTGATCATCACTCTGTTTTCGGCCAGCACTTACCTGTCGCTGATCTACCTCGCCACTTCGATGATTCTGGTGCCGTACCTGTGGTCGGCGGCCTACGCCCTGCTGCTGGCGGTGCGTGGCGAAAGCTACGAAGGCTTCGCGGCCGAACGGCGCAAGGACCTGATCATCGGCGGCATAGCCCTGATCTATGCGGTGTGGCTGCTCTACGCCGGTGGCGTGAAGTACCTGCTGCTGTCGGCACTGCTCTATGCCCCCGGCGCGATCCTGTTCGCCAAGGCCAAGCTCGAACTCAAACAACCGGTTTTCACCAACGTCGAGAAGCTGATTTTCGCCGCAGTGGTCGTGGGCGCCCTCGTGGCCGCCTACGGACTGTATGACGGCTTCCTGACTCTGTAATTGCCCAACGTTTTCTCTCTGGAGGATCACTGAAATGACCACGGAAAAAGTTAAGTACGGCGTCCATTCCGAAGCCGGCAAACTGCGCAAAGTCATGGTTTGCTCCCCAGGTCTGGCCCATCAGCGGCTGACCCCGAACAACTGCGATGAACTGCTGTTCGACGACGTGCTGTGGGTCGCCCAGGCCAAGCGCGACCACTTCGACTTCGTGACCAAGATGCGTGAGCGCGGGATCGACGTGCTGGAAATGCACAACCTGCTGACCGACATCGTCGCCATCCCTGAAGCGCTGGACTGGATCCTCGAACGCAAGGTCACTGCCGATTCGGTGGGCCTGGGCCTGATCAACGAAGTCAAATCCTGGCTGAAAAGCCTGGAGCCGCGACACATCGCCGAATTCCTGATTGGCGGCGTGTCCGCCGATGACCTGCCGGACAGCTTCGGTGGCAAGACCATCCAGATGTTCCGCGACTTCCTCGGCCACTCCAGCTTCATTCTGCCGCCGCTGCCGAACACTCAGTTCACCCGCGACACCACCTGCTGGATTTACGGTGGCGTGACGCTGAACCCGATGTACTGGCCGGCGCGTCGTCAGGAAACCCTGCTGACCACCGCCATCTACAAATTCCATCCGCAATTCACCAACGCCGATTTCGAAATCTGGTACGGCGACCCGGACAAGGATCACGGCAGCTCGACCCTCGAAGGCGGCGACGTGATGCCGATCGGCAACGGCGTGGTGCTGATCGGTATGGGCGAGCGTTCATCCCGTCAGGCCATCGGCCAACTGGCACTGAACCTGTTCAAGAACAAGGCCGTGGAAAAAGTCATCGTCGCCGGCCTGCCGAAGTCCCGTGCAGCGATGCACCTGGATACCGTGTTCAGCTTCTGCGACCGCGACCTGGTCACGATCTTCCCGGAAGTGGTCAACCAGATCGTCGCCTTCACCCTGCGCCCTGACGAAAGCAAACAGGGCGGCATCGACATCCGTCGCGAAGAAGGCACGTTCCTCGACGTCGTGGCCAAAGCCCTCAACCTGCCGAAACTGCGCGTCGTCGAAACCGGCGGCAACAGCTTCGCCGCCGAACGCGAGCAATGGGATGACGGCAACAACGTGGTGGCCGTGGAACCGGGCGTGGTCATCGGCTACGACCGCAACACCTACACCAACACCCTGCTGCGCAAGGCGGGGGTGGAGGTCATCACCATCAGCGCCGGCGAACTCGGTCGTGGCCGCGGCGGCGGCCACTGCATGACTTGCCCGATCATCCGCGACCCTATCGATTACTAAACGACCATCTCCCCGGCCGCACCTATCCCGTAGTGGCCGGGCCGATTACCGAATCCAAGGAGAATCATCATGGCGTTCAACATTCACAACCGTAACCTGCTCAGCCTGGAACACCACACCCCACGTGAGCTGCGCTACCTGCTCGACCTGTCCCGCGACCTCAAGCGCGCCAAATACACCGGCACCGAGCAGCAACACCTGAAGGGCAACAACATCGCCCTGATCTTCGAAAAAACCTCGACCCGCACCCGTTGCGCGTTCGAAGTCGCCGCTTATGACCAGGGCGCCAACGTCACCTACATCGATCCGAACTCCTCGCAGATCGGCCACAAGGAAAGCATGAAGGACACAGCCCGCGTGCTGGGGCGCATGTACGACGCCATCGAGTACCGTGGCTTCAAGCAGGAAATCGTCGAAGAGCTGGCCAAGTTCGCCGGCGTGCCGGTGTTCAACGGCCTGACCGATGAATATCACCCGACCCAGATGATCGCCGACGTGCTGACCATGCGTGAGCACGCCGACAAGCCGATCCACGAAATCAGCTACGCCTACCTGGGCGACGCGCGCAACAACATGGGCAACTCGCTGCTGCTGATCGGCGCAAAACTGGGCATGGACGTGCGCATCTGTGCGCCGAAAGCCCTGTGGCCCCACGACGACCTGGTGGATCGCTGCAAAAAATACGCAGAGGAAAGCGGCGCGCGCATCACCCTGACCGAAGACCCGAAAGCCGCGGTCAAGGGCGTGGACTTCATCCACACCGACGTCTGGGTATCGATGGGCGAGCCGGTGGAAGCCTGGGCCGAGCGTATCCAGCAACTGCTGCCGTACCAGGTCAACGCCGAACTGATGAAAGCCACCGGCAACCCGCGCACCAAGTTCATGCACTGCCTGCCGGCGTTCCACAACAGCGATACCAAGGTCGGCAAACAGATCGCCGAACAGTATCCGCACCTGAAAAACGGCATCGAAGTGACCGACGACGTGTTCGAGTCGCCGGCCTGCATCGCCTTCGAGCAAGCGGAAAACCGCATGCACACCATCAAGGCGATTCTGGTGTCGACTTTGGCTGATCTGTAACCCACTGAGGGAACCGCCTCCCCATGTGGGAGCGGGCTTGCTCGCGAAAGCGGAGTGTCATTCAACAGCGATGTCGACTGATCTGACGCCTTCGCGAGCAAGCCCGCTCCCACAAGGGATCCTGGTTTCAACATGGAAACGAGTCGTTTGCCATTCCTCTGTACAAGAAGGACATGCACCATGCGTATCGTCGTAGCCTTGGGCGGTAACGCCCTGCTCCGCCGTGGCGAGCCGATGACCGCTGACAACCAGCGCGCCAACATCCGCATCGCCACCGAGCAAATCGCCAAGATCCATCCCGGCAACCAACTGGTCATCGCCCACGGCAATGGCCCGCAAGTCGGCCTGCTGTCGTTGCAGGCAGCGGCCTACACCTCCGTCACCCCTTACCCGCTGGACGTGCTCGGTGCCGAAACCGAAGGCATGATCGGCTACATCATTGAACAGGAACTGGGCAACCTGCTGGACTTCGAAGTCCCGTTCGCCACCCTGCTCACCCAGGTCGAAGTCGATGCCAACGACCCGGCCTTCAAGAACCCGACCAAACCGATCGGCCCGGTCTACGAGAAAGCCGAAGCAGAAAAACTTGCCGCTGAAAAAGGCTGGGCGATTGCCCCGGACGGCGACAAGTTCCGCCGCGTGGTGGCCAGCCCACGGCCTAAACGCATCTTTGAAATCCGCCCGATCAAGTGGCTGCTGGACAAGGGCAGCATCGTGATCTGCGCCGGCGGTGGCGGGATTCCGACCATGTACGACGAGCACCGCAACCTCAAAGGCATTGAAGCGGTGATCGACAAGGACCTGTGCTCGGCACTGCTGGCCGAACAGTTGGAGGCGGACTTGCTGGTGATCGCCACCGACGTCAACGCGGCGTACATCGACTTCAAAAAGCCCACCGAGAAAGCCATCGCCCAGGCTCACCCGGACGAACTCGAACGCCTGGGCTTCGCCGCCGGCTCCATGGGGCCGAAGGTGCAGGCAGCCTGTGAATTCGCGCGCCATACTGGCAAGGTCGCGGTGATCGGTTCGCTCTCGGACATCGAAGCCATCGTCCAGGGCACCGCCGGTACGCGGGTCAGCACGGCAGCGCCGGGCATCACCTACCGATAAAAAGAAACTCCGGGGGCAGACCTCAGGTCTGCCCTTCTCCCATGCCTTGAAAGGAGAAACCCATGGCCCAGTTCGAACCCGGTCATTTGCATATCGAGCGGCACGCGTTGACTGACGACGACGTCAATTACAACGTGCACCTCGACTATGAAGTGTTCACCGACCCTCAGAAAGGCAAAGGGATACAGTTCACCCTGCATGGCAGCATGCAGGGCAAAGAGGTCAACGAACCGTTCTTTCTGCCCAAGGAGGAAGCCTACAACTTCGCTCGCAACGTGACGCAGATTGCCGAAAAGTACGGCATTCCCAAGAGCCACAGCCAGATCGGCTCGGTGCACAAGCATTACGACCTGATGTTTGAGGACATCCGCAAGCAGCTGAATATGCAGTCCGGGGATCCGGTCAATCCCGAGCATTTCGAGTAACCCCAAAAGCCCCCTCACCCTAACCCTCTCCCGGAGGGAGAGGGGACTGACCGAGTTGCTCGTTCAAGGTACACCGACCTGAATTAGCGAGCCGAACTCAAGTTTTGAAAAGCCCCCAATCTGCTCCCTTTCCCCCTCGCCCCTCTGGGGAGAGGGCTGGGGTGAGGGGTGGATTTCAAGTACGACGCCGATCTCAAGATTTCACCCCAGTCCCCCATCAAGGCATACTTGCCCCCCTCCGCACTCCAGAACCCAGAACCGCCCCATGCGTATCCACGTCAGCTTCATCGACCGCGTCGGCATCACCCAGGAAGTCCTGGCTATCCTCGGCGGGCGCAATCTCAATCTGGATGCGGTGGAGATGATTCCGCCCAACGTCTACATCGACGCCCCGACCCTGAGCCCGCAAGTGCTCGAAGAACTCAAAGATGCGCTGTTTCGCGTGCGTGGTGTAGAAGCAGTGACCGTGGTCGACATCCTCCCCGGCCAGCGTCGGCACTTGCAGCTCGATGCGTTGCTCGCGGCGATGACCGACCCGGTACTGGCGCTGGACGGCGCCGGCAAGGTGCTGCTGGCCAACCCGGCGCTGATCGCCCTGTACGGTCGCGAGCCGGCGGGCGAAAGCGTTTCGGAACTGTTCAACGATCCGGGTCTGCTCGAAACCCTGCTCGAACAAGGCTTCCGCCTGCCGCTGCGGGAAATCACCGTCAATGGCCAGACCCTGTTGCTCGACGCCACGCCGATCACCGACGCCGGCGCCCTGCTCACGCTGTATCAACCCAACCGCATCGGCGAACAACTCTCGGCGCTGCATCACGACCATGCCGAAGGTTTCGATGCGCTGCTCGGTGAATCGCCGCCAATCCGCACCCTCAAGGCCCGTGCCCAACGGGTAGCGGCCCTCGATGCGCCGCTGTTGATCCAGGGTGAAACCGGCACCGGCAAGGAACTGGTGGCCCGCGCCTGTCACGCCATCAGCGCCCGGCACAACGCGCCCTTCCTCGCACTGAACTGCGCGGCCTTGCCGGAGAACCTCGCCGAAAGCGAACTGTTCGGCTACGCCCCCGGCGCCTTCACCGGCGCGCAACGCGGCGGCAAACCGGGGCTGATGGAACTGGCCAACCAAGGCACAGTGTTCCTCGACGAAATCGGCGAGATGTCGCCGTACTTGCAGGCCAAGCTGCTGCGCTTTCTCAACGACGGCAGCTTCCGTCGGGTCGGCGGCGATCGTGAGGTAAAGGTCAACGTGCGGATTCTCAGCGCGACCCACCGCGACCTGGAGAAAATGGTCAGCGAAGGCCTGTTCCGCGAAGACCTGTTCTACCGCCTCAACGTGCTCAACGTCGAAGTGCCGCCACTGCGCGAACGCGGTCAGGACATTCTGTTGCTGGCGCGCTATTTCATGCAGCAGGCCTGCGCGCAGATCCAGCGCCCGGTCTGCCGCCTCGCTCCGGGCACTTACCCGGCGCTGCTCGGCAACCGCTGGCCGGGCAACGTGCGGCAATTGCAGAACGTGATCTTCCGCGCCGCCGCGATCTGCGAAAGCAGCCTGGTGGACATCGGCGACCTCGACATCGCCGGCACCTCCGTGGCACGCCAGACCGACACCGACGTCGACAGCCTCGAAGAAGCCGTGGAAGCGTTCGAGAAATCCTTGCTGGAAAAGCTTTACGTCAGCTACCCCTCGACTCGCCAACTGGCCAGCCGCCTGCAAACCTCGCACACCGCAATTGCCCATCGGCTGCGCAAGTACGGCATCCCCAACAAGCCCTGATCTCACCGCAAATTCCCTGTGGGAGCGAGCCTGCTCGCGATGGTGGTTCAGCAAGCAATGATGGCGACTGACACACCGCATTCGCGAGCAGGCTCGCTCCCACAGGGTATGTGGCGGATTCAAAATCCGTTCAAAAACGACCTCCATCTGTACTGAAAGCGCTACAGCGGAACGATATCGCTACACTCTCCTCCGATCACCGCTGTGCAAGGCTTTGATCCGGTTCAGCTTTTTTCTTCGCCCCACGCTGTAGCGATTTCGCTACAGCTAACGTATTTGTGCTCGCCCGAAAAACCATCAAGCCATTGATTTATAACGATATTTTCACGTTGGCCGCGTTCTTGCTAAGTAACCGTTCATAAAATCAGGGCATTGCCGCCCGAGTATTCCACCGCGTCCACCAGACGAGTCTGGCCCCTAGGAGATTCCATGAGCGAGTTGCGTTTCACTGAAGATCACGAATGGCTGCGCGCCGAAGCCGATGGTTCTGTCACCGTTGGCATCACCGCTTTCGCGCAGAACGCCCTGGGCGACGTGGTGTTCGTGCAACTGCCTGAATTGCAGGCGTACGACAAAGGCGCCGAAGCCGCCACCGTGGAATCGGTAAAAGCCGCCAGCGGCGTTTACATGCCGCTGGACGGTGAAGTCCTGGCCACCAATCCGGCCCTGGAAGACAGCCCTGAGCTGGTCAACGAAGATCCGCTGGGCGAAGGCTGGTTCTTCCGCTTCAAACCAGCCGACGCCTCGGCCGTCGCCAAGCTGCTGGATCAGGACGCCTACGACCGCCTGATCAAAGCCCAAGCCGAAGCCTGAGGAACCTGACATGACCCAAGTAAATCTCGGCACCGCCAACGAATTCATCGCCCGTCACATCGGCCCGCGCGCCGGTGACGAGCAAGCCATGCTCAATAGCCTCGGCTTCGACTCGCTCGAAGCCCTGAGCGCCAGCGTCATCCCGGAAAGCATCAAGGGCACCAGCGTGCTCGGCCTCGACGACGGCCTGAGCGAAGCCGATGCTCTGGCAATGATCAAAGGCATCGCCGGCAAGAACCAACTGTTCAAGACCTACATCGGCCAGGGTTACTACAACTGCCACACGCCATCGCCGATCCTGCGCAACCTGCTGGAAAACCCGGCCTGGTACACCGCCTACACCCCGTACCAGCCGGAGATTTCCCAGGGCCGTCTCGAAGCGCTGCTGAACTTCCAGACCCTGATCAGCGACCTCACTGGCCTGCCGATCGCCAACGCCTCCCTGCTCGACGAAGCCACCGCCGCTGCCGAAGCCATGACCTTCTGCAAACGCCTGAGCAAGAACAAGGGCAGCCACCAGTTCTTCGCCTCGATCCACAGCCATCCGCAAACCCTCGACGTGCTGCGCACCCGTGCCGAGCCTCTGGGCATCGACGTAGTCGTGGGCGATGAGCGTGAGCTGACCGACGTGACGCCGTTCTTCGGCGCGCTGCTGCAATACCCGGCCTGCAACGGTGATGTGTTCGACTACCGCGAACTGACCGAACGCTTCCACGCCGCCAACGCACTGGTCGCGGTAGCCGCTGACCTGCTGGCCCTGACACTGCTGACCCCGCCGGGCGAATTCGGTGCCGACGTGGCCATCGGTAGCGCGCAACGCTTCGGCGTGCCGCTGGGCTTCGGTGGCCCGCACGCGGCTTACTTCTCCACCAAAGATGCGTTCAAGCGCGACATGCCGGGCCGCCTGGTCGGTGTCTCGGTTGACCGCTTCGGTAAGCCGGCCCTGCGTCTGGCGATGCAGACCCGCGAGCAACACATCCGCCGCGAGAAAGCCACGTCGAACATCTGCACCGCGCAAGTGCTGCTGGCCAACATCGCCAGCATGTACGCCGTGTATCACGGCCCGAAAGGCCTGACCCAGATCGCCAACCGCGTGCATCACCTGACCGCGATCCTGGCCAAGGGCCTGAGCGCACTGGGCGTGACCGTCGAGCAAACCAGCTTCTTCGACACCCTGACCCTCGCCACCGGCGCACAAACCGCCGCGCGGCATGACAAGGCTCGCGCTCAACAGATCAACCTGCGTGTGATCGATGCCCAGCGTCTGGGCCTGTCGGTCGACGAAACCACCACCCAGGCCGACATTGAAACCCTGTGGGGCCTGTTCGCCGACGGCAAGACCCTGCCGGATTTCGCTGCTCTCGCCGCTGCCGCGCAAAGCACCATTCCAGCCGCATTGGTGCGTCAGTCGCCGATCCTCAGCCACCCGGTGTTCAACCGCTATCACTCGGAAACCGAGCTGATGCGCTACCTGCGCAAACTGGCGGACAAGGACCTGGCGCTGGATCGCACCATGATCCCGCTGGGCTCGTGCACCATGAAACTCAACGCCGCCAGCGAAATGATCCCGGTGACCTGGGCCGAATTCGGCGCCCTGCACCCGTTCGCCCCGGCCGAGCAAAGCGCCGGTTACCAGCAACTGACCGACGAGCTGGAAGCGATGCTCTGCGCCGCCACCGGTTACGACTCGATCTCGCTGCAACCGAACGCCGGTTCCCAAGGTGAGTACGCCGGTCTGCTGGCGATTCGCGCCTATCACCAGAGCCGTGGCGAAGACCGTCGCGACATCTGCCTGATCCCGTCGTCCGCCCACGGCACCAACCCGGCGACCGCCAACATGGCCGGCATGCGTGTGGTCGTGACTGCGTGCGACGCCCGTGGCAACGTGGACATCGAAGACCTGCGCGCCAAGGCCATCGAGCACCGCGAACACCTCGCGGCGCTGATGATCACTTACCCGTCGACCCACGGCGTGTTCGAAGAAGGCATCCGCGAAATCTGCGGCATCATTCATGACAACGGCGGCCAGGTGTACATCGACGGCGCCAACATGAACGCGATGGTCGGCCTCTGCGCACCGGGCAAGTTCGGCGGCGACGTCTCGCACCTGAACCTGCACAAGACCTTCTGCATTCCGCACGGCGGTGGCGGCCCGGGCGTCGGCCCGATTGGCGTCAAGTCGCACCTGACTCCGTTCCTGCCGGGCCACGGCCACATGGAACGCAAGGAAGGCGCGGTCTGCGCAGCACCGTTCGGCAGCGCGAGCATTCTGCCGATCACCTGGATGTACATTCGCATGATGGGTGGCGCAGGCCTCAAGCGCGCTTCGCAGCTGGCGATCCTCAATGCCAACTACATTTCCCGTCGCCTGGAAGAGCACTACCCAGTGCTGTACACCGGCAGCAACGGTCTGGTGGCGCACGAGTGCATCCTGGATCTGCGCCCGCTGAAAGACAGCAGCGGCATCAGCGTCGATGACGTCGCCAAGCGTCTGATCGACTTCGGCTTCCACGCCCCGACCATGTCGTTCCCGGTGGCCGGCACGCTGATGATCGAGCCGACCGAAAGCGAATCCAAGGAAGAGCTGGACCGCTTTTGCGACGCCATGATCCGCATCCGCGAAGAAATCCGCGCAGTGGAAAACGGCACCCTGGACAAGGACGACAACCCGCTGAAGAACGCTCCGCACACCGCAGCGGAACTGGTGGGCGAGTGGACTCACCCGTACAGCCGCGAACAAGCGGTGTACCCGGTGGCGTCGTTGATCGAAGGCAAGTACTGGCCGCCGGTCGGTCGCGTCGACAACGTGTTCGGCGACCGCAACCTGGTCTGCGCCTGCCCGTCGATCGAAAGCTACGCTTAAACGAATGAGGGGGCAGGTTTACCTGCCCCGATTTCAGCATCACCACAGATCCCCCTGTGGGAGCGGGCTTGCTCGCGAATGCGGTGTGCCAGGCAACATTGATGGCGACTGATTCACCGCATTCGCGAGCAAGCCCGCTCCCACAAGGAAATGCATCAAGCCTGATATTCCGCCAATTCCTATAACAAGAAACCGGAGAACAACTCATGTCGTTAAGCGTGTTCGACCTGTTCAAGATTGGCATCGGCCCCTCCAGCTCCCACACCGTCGGCCCGATGCGCGCAGCTGCGCGCTTCGTCGAAGGCCTGCGTCGGGAAAACCTGTTGTCCGCCACCACCAGCGTCAGGGTCGAGTTGTATGGATCCCTCGGCGCCACCGGCAAGGGCCACGGCAGCGACAAGGCCGTGCTGCTGGGCCTGGAAGGTGAACACCCGGACACCGTGGATACTGAAACCGTCGCCACCCGTCTCTCGGAGATTCGTGGCAACGGGCGTTTGAACCTGCTTGGCGAACACAGCATTGCGTTCAACGAGAAAGAACACCTGGCAATGATCCGCAAGCCGTTGGCCTATCACCCCAACGGCATGATCTTCCGTGCCTTCGATGCGGCGGGATTGCAGATCCGCAGCCGCGAGTACTACTCGGTCGGCGGTGGTTTCGTGGTCGACGAAGATGCGGCTGGCGCCGACCGTATCGTCGAAGACGCCACCCCGCTGACCTTCCCGTTCAAGAGCGCCAAGGACTTGCTTGGCCACTGCACCACCTACGGTCTGTCAATCAGCCAAGTGATGCTGACCAACGAAAGCGCCTGGCGCCCGGAAGCGGAAACCCGCGCCGGCCTGCTGAAAATCTGGCAAGTGATGCAGGACTGCGTAGCCGCCGGCTGTCGCAACGAAGGCATCCTGCCGGGCGGTTTGAAGGTCAAGCGGCGGGCGGCAGCGTTGCACCGGCAACTGTGCAAGAACCCGGAATCGTCGCTGCGCGATCCGCTGTCGGTGCTGGACTGGGTCAACCTCTACGCGCTGGCCGTCAACGAAGAAAACGCCAACGGCGGGCGCGTGGTCACGGCACCGACCAATGGCGCAGCGGGGATCATTCCTGCGGTGCTGCATTACTACATGCGCTTTATTCCCGGCGCGAACGATGACGGCGTGGTGCGTTTTCTGCTGACTGCGGCGGCCATCGGCATCCTGTACAAGGAAAACGCCTCGATTTCCGGCGCCGAAGTCGGCTGTCAGGGCGAGGTCGGCGTGGCCTGTTCGATGGCAGCTGGTGCGTTGTGCGAAGTCCTCGGCGGCAGCGTTCAGCAAGTGGAAAACGCCGCTGAAATCGGCATGGAACACAACCTCGGCCTGACCTGCGATCCGATCGGCGGGCTGGTGCAAGTGCCGTGCATCGAGCGCAACGCCATGGGCTCGGTCAAGGCGATCAACGCCGTGCGCATGGCCATGCGCGGAGACGGGCAGCACTTCGTCTCCCTCGACAAGGTCATCCGCACCATGCGCCAGACCGGCGCCGACATGAAAAGCAAATACAAGGAGACCGCCCGTGGCGGTCTGGCGGTCAACATTATCGAGTGCTGATCGCGCCATAAACTCGCTCTCCCTTTGGGAGAGAACACAAAACTGGCCCCCTCTCCCTCCGGGAGAGGGTTGGTGTGAATCAAGGAGTCACGCATGTCCACCGAACAACTGTCGAAAACCCCGCTGCACGCTCTGCACCTCGAACTCGGCGCCCGCATGGTGCCGTTCGCCGGCTACGACATGCCGGTGCAATACCCGCTGGGCGTGATGAAGGAACACCAGCACACCCGTGAGCAGGCCGGGCTGTTCGATGTCTCGCACATGGGCCAGATCCGCCTGACCGGCGCCAATGCCGCCAAAGCCCTGGAAACCCTGGTGCCGGTAGACATCATCGACCTGCCGGTGGGCATGCAGCGCTACGCAATGTTCACCAACGAAACCGGCGGCATCCTCGATGACCTGATGGTCGCCAACCTCGGCAATGACGAGCTGTTCCTGGTGGTCAACGCCGCATGCAAGGACCAGGACCTGGCCCATCTGCAAAAACACATCGGCGATCAATGCAAGATTGAACAGCTGTTCGAAGAACGCGCCCTGCTCGCCCTGCAAGGCCCGGCTGCCGTGACCGTGCTGGCACGCCTGGCGCCGGAAGTGGCGAAAATGACTTTCATGCAATTCACCCGCGTGAAGCTGCTGGGCGTTGACTGCTTTGTCAGCCGTTCGGGCTACACCGGTGAAGACGGTTTCGAAATCTCGGTTCCGGCAGCCGATGCGGAAAAACTCGCCCGCGCCCTGCTGGCCGAACCGGAAGTCGCCGCCATCGGCCTTGGCGCCCGTGACTCGCTGCGCCTGGAAGCCGGCCTGTGCCTGTACGGCCACGACATGAACACCGAGACCACACCGATCGAAGCCAGCCTGTTGTGGGCAATCTCCAAACCTCGGCGTGCCGATGGTGCCCGCGCCGGTGGTTTCCCGGGTGCGGAGCAAGTCTTCGCTCAACAGCAAAACGGCGTTCAGCGCAAACGCGTCGGCCTGCTGCCGCAAGAGCGTACGCCGGTCCGTGAAGGTGCAGAGATCGTCAACGACGCTGGCGAAATCGTCGGTAGCGTGTGCAGCGGCGGGTTCGGCCCGACCCTGGGCGGCCCGTTGGCCATGGGTTACCTGGACAGCGCCTACGTCGCACTCGATACGGCCGTTTGGGCAATTGTTCGTGGGAAAAAGGTGCCATTGCTTGTAAGCAAAATGCCATTTGTTCCACAACGCTACTATCGCGGTTGATTGACTGTTTCTATAAGTAACGCGATTGCGTTATGCGTGCACTAATGTGTAACGCAATCGCCATAAAACAGTGCACTCCACTTACATACGATTCGAATTTGAACTTGGCTTATAACGTTCGAAAACAATTGAACAAGCTAATCGTATAAGCCGGACTAGTGAATCGACTAAGTGCCAGCAAGCGCAGGAAAACCGGGGCCTTCGCGGGGCTTGTTTTTTCTCCCGTAGTTGGCGTAGAGTTTGTCCACTGTGTTTGCATGGGTCAGCTTGGAATCGTGACCTGGGCAGTAGCCTACAAGTTAGCTACATCCCGTTCGACGTCTTCTTACTCTCCTGCAACCAGCCCCAGTACTCTTTCATGAGAAGGAGACTGTCATCAATTTTTGCGTCAAAGGAAATAAGAAATGTCCACACGTCAGAGCGGTACCGTCAAGTGGTTTAACGACGAGAAAGGTTTTGGTTTTATCACTCCAGAAAGCGGTCCGGATCTGTTCGTGCATTTCCGCGCCATTCAGGGCAACGGCTTCAAAAGCCTGAAAGAAGGCCAGAAAGTGACCTTCGTTGCTGTGCAGGGCCAGAAAGGCATGCAGGCTGACGAAGTACAAGCCGAAGGCTGATCTTCTGTTACGAAAAAGCCCCTGATATTGATATCAGGGGCTTTTTTGTGGGCGCAAATCCGTAAAATGGCGCTTCACTTTCCGTCCAGAGGCTGCCATGTCGAAACACCTGCTCAATCCCAAGGGCGATTTCCCCGCCGTCGGCCTGGGTCGTCGTCTGGCAGCGATGTTCTATGACTTTTTGCTGTGCACCGCTCTGCTGATCGTGACCGGTTTTGTTTACAAGCTGATCCAGGCGGCAATCATCGGCGAAGAGCGCCTGCGCGTCATGACCGACGCCGGGCAGCTGGATGGCGATCCGCTGTACTCAACCGTACTGCTACTGGTGTTGTTTGGGTTTTTCGCTAAATTCTGGACCCACGCCGGTCAGACCCTGGGCATGCAAGTGTGGGGCATTCGCGTGCAGAACGCCGATGGCACTGCGATCAGCCTGTGGCAGGCGTTGCTGCGGTTCATGGTGTCGATTGCGTCGTGGCTGTGCCTGGGCCTGGGGTTCTTCTGGTCGCTGCTCGATAAGCAGAAGCGCGCTTGGCATGACATCTACTCCGACACGCAGCTTGTGCGAATTCCAAAGAAAGCCAAATAATCCTCCAGATGCAAAAACGCCCCGATCCAATCGGGGCGTTTTTGTTTGCGTCGCAAGGTCAGGCGTTGCCGGCCAGCTTCATCCGTGCTGCCTGAGTGAAATCGAGCATGCGTTTCAGCGGACGAATCGCCTGCGGGATCAGGGCCGGGTCGACGAAGATCTCGTTCGAGCCCTCCTTCAGGCACTTCAGCGTGCGTTCAAGGGTGTTCATGGCCATCCACGGGCAATGTGCGCAACTGCGGCATGCCGCGCCGTTACCGGCGGTTGGCGCCTCGATGAAGACCTTGTCCGGGCACAGCTGCTGCATCTTGTAAAAGATGCCGCGATCAGTGGCCACGATCAGGGTCTTGTTCGGCAGCGATTGAGCGGCGGCAATCAGCTGACTGGTAGAACCGACGGCGTCCGCCAACTCGATCACCGAGGTCGGCGACTCCGGATGCACCAGAATGGCGGCGTCCGGGTACAGCGCTTTCATGTCTTCCAGCTGCTTGGACTTGAACTCTTCGTGGACGATGCATGCACCATCCCAGAGCAGCATGTCGGCGCCGGTCTGACGCTGGATGTAGGTGCCCAGGTGCTTGTCTGGACCCCAGATAATGGTTTCGCCGTTGTCCATCAGGCTTTCGACGATTTCCAGTGCACAACTGGAGGTCACGACCCAGTCAGCCCGGGCTTTGACGGCGGCCGAGGTGTTGGCATACACCACCACGGTGCGCTCCGGATGCTGATCGCAGAACGCCGAGAACTCGTCCACCGGGCAACCCAGATCCAGCGAGCAGGTCGCTTCCAGGGTCGGCATCAGCACGCGCTTTTCAGGGTTGAGAATCTTCGCGGTCTCGCCCATGAATTTCACGCCGGCAACCACCACGGTCTTGGCCGGATGGGCGTTGCCGAAGCGAGCCATTTCCAGGGAGTCGGAAACACAACCGCCGGTTTCTTCGGCGAGTGCCTGGATGATCGGATCGCAATAAAAGTGGGCAACCAGCACCGCGTCCTGAGCCTTGAGCTCGGCGGCGATGGCGGAACGGTAATAAGCTTCTTCCTCGGCTGTAAGCGGCTTGGGCTGCTTGGCGTCGAGGTGGGCTTGTACCAGAAGGCGTTCGGAAATCTGCGTCATGTTCGCAAGACCTGCAGGCGCATTCGCGCGAAAGTCGAGTATACACCCGGCTCCGGACCGCTTGAGGGTACCGCCGGGAAAGTGAGTATTATCAGGCACGGACAGCAATGAAGCTGCGCAAGGCTACAGAATATCCCGTTGATACAAAAGATGATTCTGACCTGTGTCACGGAGGGAAGAAACGAAGGGAGGAATGCCCGAATCGCAGGCAAAAAAAAACCCGGAAATCCTCACTTTCGTGGGCCTTCCGGATTTTCTAAACCGCCAAATATGGTGGGTCGTGTGGGATTCGAACCTACGACCAATTGGTTAAAAGCCAACTGCTCTACCAACTGAGCTAACGACCCGCTGTGTGGTGGCGCGTATAATACTGATTTTTAAGGACTATTCAACACCTAATTTGAAAAAAATCAAAAATAAGGTGTCGGGTCGCTGATTCCGGCCGCCGCGAAGCCTTCTGCACGCAGTCGGCAGCTGTCGCATTTGCCGCAAGCGCGGCCATCATCGTCCGCCTGATAGCAGGAAACGGTCAGCCCGTAATCTACTCCAAGCTTCACCCCCGCCTGGACGATCTGCGCCTTGCTCAGGTTCTGCAGCGGTGCCTGGATGCGGAAACCATTGCCTTCGACGCCAGCCTTGGTTGCCAGATTGGCCATGCGCTCGAACGACTCGATGAACTCGGGACGGCAATCCGGGTAACCGGAGTAGTCCACCGCGTTGACGCCGATAAAGATGTCACGGGCGCCGAGCACTTCAGCCCAGCCGAGAGCCAGCGACAGGAAAACCGTGTTGCGCGCCGGCACGTAAGTCACCGGGATGCCTTCACCCAATTCTTCCGGGATATCGATGCTGGTATCGGTCAGGGCCGAACCGCCCATGCCGTTCAGGTTAAGGCCGATTACCTTGTGCTCGACCACGCCCAGGTCGCGGGCAACGCGAGCGGCGGCATGCAGTTCGGCGTGGGAACGCTGACCGTAATCGAAACTCATGGTGTAGCAGGCGTAGCCTTCAGAGCGGGCCATGGCCACGACCGTGGCCGAGTCCAGACCACCCGACAGCAGGATTACCGCACGTTTTTGGCTAGTGTTCAGTTGTTCAGTCATCTCAGCGCCCCGGCTCATCATTCCATAGATATTTATGCAGCTGCAGTTGCAGGCGCACTGGCAGGTTATCCGCCACGATCCAGTCCGCCAGATCCCGAGCATTCAGGTCGTGATGACTTGGGGAAAACAGCACTTCACCCGTACGTCGCTCAAGACCGTACTGGATCAGCTTCGATACCGCCCAGTCATAGTCGTCCCTCGAGCAGATGACAAACTTCACCTGATCGTTGGGCGTCAGCAGTTCGATGTTCTCGTAACGGTTACGATGGGCTTCTTTGGAGTCTGGCGTCTTCAGGTCGACCACCCGACTGACCCGTGGATCGACCGCCGAGATGTCGAGGGCGCCACTGGTTTCAATCGAGACTTCATAGCCGGCATCGCACAATTGCTTGAGCAAAGGGATTGCATTGGGCTGTGCCAACGGCTCACCGCCAGTGACGCAGACGTAGCGCGGGCGAAAGCCGGCCACTTGCTCGAGGATGTCGTCGAGGGTACGGATCGTGCCACCGCTGAACGCGTAGGCGCTGTCGCAGTATTGGCAACGCAATGGGCAACCGGTCAGGCGCACAAAAACAGTGGGCAACCCGGCAGTCCGCGTTTCCCCCTGCAACGAGTAGAAAACTTCGGTAATTCTCAATGTGTCTTGCATAGTCGCCACGGGCGTAACAGCTAAACAGGCTGTCCGCCTCCGTCAGGCACCTCTGGCAACCCCGCCAACGCGTAGATCACCAGAAGCGTGTTTCATAAAAGGGCGTGAATTCTAACGAAAAAACCCGCGACAAGCGCGGGTTTCTTCCAAACGGGTCAACGCTGTTACATGCGTTGCAGATCGCGCTGGGCCAACTGAGCGGCGGACGTACCCGGATACTGGGCCACCACCTGCTGCAGAATGCCTTTGACCTTGTCGGTATGACCGAGGCGGCGCTCTACGTCAGCCAGCTTGTACAGCGAATCCGGCACTTTGGCGTGCTTGGGATACAGCTGCGAAACCTTGGCAAAAGCCTGACCTGCACCTTGCAGATCGCCTTTGGCCAGGTTCACTTCACCCAGCCAGTACTGGGCGTTGCCCGCGTATTGGCTGTTCGGGTATTTACGCAGGAATGCGGCAAACGCCTGGCTGGCCTTGTCGAAATCCTTGGCTTTGATCAGGTCGAAAGCTGCGTCGTAATACAGCTTTTCCTTGGCCGGATCAGCCGGTTCGCTACCTGCGGCAGGTGCCTGGGCGGCAGCAGCGGCGCCGGCTCCAGCAGCAGCACCGGCAGCAGCACTTGCATCGCCACCGGCAGAAGAATTCTCGGGAGTCGCGGCTGGTGCAACGCCGGATCCTATGCGCCGATCAAGATCCTGGTATCGCTCCAGGGATTCCTGTTTCATGCGCGAAACCTGGTTCTGCAGTTCTTCGATCACGCCTTGCTGGCGCGACAGTTGATCCTGCATTTGTTGCAGTTGGTTGAACAGCATGCCGTTTGCCGAGGCAGGGGCCGAAGCCGCTCCCCCGGCATAGGCGCCGTTCGTACCGTAACCTGCAGGCGGATAACTGCTCCCGCTATTGTTATAACCGGAGTTGTCATCGACCACAGGAACCGCAGCCCACGCCGCAAGCGGCGCGAGGCTGAGAGCCAGAACAGTTACAGCACGACGGCACGTTCGCATATCGAATTACTTACGCAGTTCGACGCGACGGTTTTGAGCCCAGGACTGCTCGTCGTTGCCGGTAGCAACTGGACGCTCTTCGCCGTAGGAAACCAGTTCCAGCTGAGCTGGGGAAACACCTTGCAGTACCAGGTAGCGCTGAACGGCTTTCGCACGACGCTCGCCCAGTGCCATGTTGTACTCACGAGTACCACGTTCGTCGGTGTTGCCTTCCAGAACAACGCGAGCGCCGTTTGCTTTCAGGTCTTTGGCGTGAACGTCCAGAGCGCGCATGGCTTCTGGCTTCAG
Organism: Pseudomonas sp. B40(2017); assembly: GCF_002112855.1. Lineage (NCBI taxonomy): Bacteria > Pseudomonadati > Pseudomonadota > Gammaproteobacteria > Pseudomonadales > Pseudomonadaceae > Pseudomonas > Pseudomonas sp. B40(2017). The sequence continues at coordinate 192,615 of NZ_NEIT01000004.1, read as the reverse complement.
GTCCGAGCTGTCGTATTCGAAGTAGAAGGTGGTGATTGCGCGCAGAGCAGCTTCTTCGCTCAGGGAACCGTCAACTGCACCAGTGTTTGCGCCGTAACCAGCGTTTGGATCAACAGCGCCTTCACCGGCGTTGTCGCCGCCTTTGGACGAGCAACCTACAGCTACAGCCATGGCCAGAGCCAGCGCAGCAAATTTACCAAACTTCAGCATTTCCATCGTGAAACTCCTAATGAACCCCAGTGTGTTAAGTAAAACGTAAAGCGCCGCGTCAGTTCAGGTAAGGGGACCAGGACGGTTCTCTGACTTCGCCTTGAGCGGTAGGAAGCGGGAGCCTCACGCGTCCATTAATGGACACGAGCATCAAGACTCCCCGGCCCTGCTGGCGGGTGGCGTAGATTACCATGGTGCCGTTGGGCGCAACAGTAGGCGACTCGTCCAGAGTGCTATCAGTGAGGATTTTTACACTTCCGCGCTGCAAATCCTGAGCCGCCACTTTGAAATTGGTGAAACCGTCCTGACGATGGATCATCACCAGGGTCTTTTCATCCGCCGAAAGCTTGGGGTTGGCGTTGTAGTTGCCCACGAACGTCACACGCTCGGCACCGCCACCGCCAGCACTGGTCTTGTAGATCTGCGGCTTGCCGCCACGGTCGGAGGTGAAGTAGATGGTCGAACCATCCTTGCCCCAGTACGGTTCGGTATTGATGCCAGGACCTGCGGTTACGCGGGTGATCTGACGCGAACCGAGGTTCATCACGTAGATGTCCGGGTTACCGTCTTTCGACAGCACGAACGCCAGGCGATTGCCATCCGGCGACCAGGCTGGCGCGCCGTTCAAGCCTTCGAAGTTGGTGATCTGCTCGCGGCGACCGGTGTCGATGTTCTGCATGAAGATGCGCGGACGCTTCTGCTCGAACGACACATAGGCGATACGCTTGCCGTCCGGTGCAAAACGCGGCGACAGGATCGGCTCACGCGATTGCAGCAGGGTCACGGCACGGGCGCCGTCATAGTCCGAACGCTGCAGGGTGTAACGGGTGTTCTTCTCGGAGAAACGCTCGGCCGTGACGTACAGCAGGCGAGTCGAGAATGCACCTTTGATACCGGTCAGTTTTTCGAACGACTGATCGGAGATGTAGTGCGCCATGTCGCGCAGCTGTTCGGTGGTACCGGACACGCTGCCGTCAGCCACTTTCTGTTCGGTGGCGACGTTGAACAGAGCCCACTGCACCTGCAGACGGCCACCGGCCGGCACGATGCTGCCGACCATCATGTATTGCGCGCCCACCGCCTTCCAGTCACGGAAGATGATTTCGCTTGGCTGGCTTGGCTGGCTGATCATGTTTTGCTTTGGAATCGGCGAGTAATAGCCCGAGTTGCGCAAATCGTTACCAATGATTTCAGCCATGTCATCCGGCAGGACGGCACCGCCCTGGAAACCGAACGGTACGACGGCGATCGGAGTCGCCCGATCGCTGCCGCTGGTGACCAGAATGTTCTTTTCATCCGCCATCGCGATCCCTGCCATGCAGCAGATCACGACCAGCATTCCTCGAAGAAGGTTTCTCACAAGGCTAGATCCTCAGGTGTGAATGTCATCTTGAATGAACGATACGGAGCGAAATCGCTCGGCTTCATTCCCTGCATTTCCGTCAAACGTCCAATATTCTTGACCGCTGCCACTGCCGACGCATCGAACGGACCGTCGCCACTGGACTTGGCCACGCTGACCGAGGTCACCGTACCGTCCGGCAACATGCCGATCTGCAGCACAACCGTCATGCCTTTGCGTGCTGAAGGTGGACGCGCCCAGCCTTCTGCTGCCCGCGCACGAATCAGGTCATCGAAACTGCCCGCAACTTCGTCGCCCTGCTCATCGGCCAAGGCCTGCTGGCGCTGCGGCGTGTCGGAAAGCAAATCTGCCAGGGCCTGAGCCTTTTTGTCTTCGGCGGATTTACGTGCCGCTTCCTGCGCTTTCTTCTTCGCAGCATCGGCAGCAGCTTTCTTCTTCGCGTCTTCGGCGACTTTCTTCTTCGCCTCTTCAGCTTCAGCTTTCTTCTTGGCGTCTTCGGCGGCTTTCTTTTTCGCGTCTTCGACGATCTTCTTCTTGGCTTCTTCAGCGGCCGCTTTCTTGGCCTCTTCTTCAGCAGCCTTTTTGGCTTCTTCTTCGGCTTTCTTCTTGGCTATATCAGCCAATTGTTTCTCTTCTGCCTTCTTGGCTTCGGCGGCTTTCTTGGCGTCGTCGGCTTTCTTGGCTTCATCAGCCTTCTTCGCCTCGTCCGCTTTCTTCGCCTCATCGGCCTTCTTGGCTTCCTCGGCCTTTTGAGCCGCTTCTTCTTTCTTTTGTTCCGCAGCCTTCACCGCTTCCTGCTCGACCTTTTTCTGCTCCATCTGCTCGACTTCGGTCTGGCGCGCGGCGGATTTCTTCGCCTCACCCGCAATCTTCTGATTGGTCTGAGTGGTTGCCTGACTTTTCGATTTCAGCTGGTACAGGGTCGCCTGGACAATCGGCTTGGCTGGCGGCAGCTCCGGGGTCAGGGCGAAACTGACAAACAGCATGCCGAACACCAGCACGTGCAAGCCAATCGCCCAGACACTAGGCCAGAAGTAGCTTTCCGAGGCGGACGGCTCTCGCTGTTGCTGCATCAGGGCGCCTCGGTGATCAAGCCAACGTTACCGACCCCGGCTTTCTGCAACCCGCCCATGGCGCCCATGACGGAGCCATAATCGACGGACTTGTCGCCACGGATAAAGACCTGGGTACGCTTGCCGCCTTCAGTGCCGGCGCGAATGATCTTGGTCACCGCATCGGTCATCTGTGGCAGGGTCATGGCCCGGTCCTGCTGCTTCTCGGTATCGACTTCGCTGCCAAGGTTCCAGTAGTAGGTCTTGTCCGACTTGATCGAAATGGTCAGCACCTGGGTGTTGTTGTCCTGCGGCAAGGCTTCGCTGGAAACCTTGGGCAGATCCACTTTCACGCCCTGATTGAGCATCGGCGCAGTCACCATGAAGATGACCAGCAGCACCAGCATCACGTCGATGTAAGGCACTACGTTCATCTCGGCGACCGGCTTGCGCTTGTGTCGGGCTCGAGTGATTAAAGCCATCGGGAAATACCTGCTTATTCTTCGCTGGTGTGCACTTTGCGGTGCAGGATCGCCTGGAACTCATCGGCGAAGGTGTAGTAGCGGCTCAGCAAGGTTTCGCTGCGGGCAGAGAAACGGTTGTAAGCGATAACGGCCGGGATCGCGGCGAACAGACCGATCGCGGTGGCGATCAGGGCTTCGGCGATGCCGGGTGCGACGGTGGCCAGAGTGGCCTGCTGGGCGCTGGCCAGACCACGGAAGGAGTTCATGATCCCCCACACGGTACCGAACAGACCGATGTACGGGCTGACCGAACCGACGGTGGCGAGGAACGGCAGGCTCTGCTCGAGCTTTTCTTCTTCGCGGGAGATGGCGACGCGCATGGCACGGGCCACGCCTTCCATCACCGCTTCAGGATCGACGCCTGGCTGCTGACGCAGACGGGAGAACTCCTTGAAGCCGGCACGGAAGATCTGCTCGACACCCGAATCCGGATCCGGGTTGCTGCCGGCCTGACGGTAGAGTTTGGACAGGTCGATACCCGACCAGAAGCGCTCCTCGAAGCTCTCGAGGGCACGTCGACCGGCGCGTATCAGATTGCTGCGCTGAAAGATCATGATCCATGAGGTCACCGATGCGGCCACCAGAGTCAACATTACCAACTGCACCACGATGCTGGCATTGCTGACCAGGCTCCACATGGAGGAATGGTCGACGACGTTAGCTTCCACGCTTTATCTCCTGCTTTGAGTGTGTACCCGTGCCGACCGCGTCGGCAAAGGCCGCACGCAGGTCTTCGGGAAGGGCCCGGGGTTTCAAACTGTTAGTGCGCACACAGGCCACCAGAAACTGCCCTTCGCAGAGCAGCACATTATCCGTTGCCCGCCTGACCTGCTGTCGGAAGCGCAGGCTGGCACGGTTCAATTCGATTACATCAGCGCTTACCAGAAGCTCGTCGTCCAGTCGCGCCGGCGCGTGATAACGCGCTTCGCTGGAATGCACGACGAACAACAGGTCCTCCCCGGCCAGCGCCGACTGAGCAAAGCCCAGCTCCCGGAGCCGTTCGGTTCGAGCCCGTTCCATAAACTTGAGGTAATTAACGTAATACACGATGCCGCCCGCATCGGTGTCCTCGTAATAAACGCGACAACGATGTGCGAACGGCTCAAGCCCGTTTTGCGCGCGCATACTCTAGTGCTTACTCCTCGGGTTGCCAATCCAGCCAGGCAACTGTTTTTCATTGTTGGAAGGCTTTACCGCAAAAGTACCGTCCTGTGACAGTACAAACGCTGAATAAATCGACAATAAATGTGTATCAATCGTCCACGGCATCGAGAAACTCGTCTACCACGGGCATTTCGCCCATTCGTGTCGGAATGTTTAAACCAAAATGCAGGTACGCGTGGCGAGTCACCACCCTGCCCCGCGGCGTACGCATGATGTAGCCCTGCTGAATCAGGTACGGCTCGAGCACGTCTTCAATGGTGTGGCGCTCTTCGCTGATCGCCGCCGCCAGACTGTCGATGCCCACCGGGCCGCCGTCAAACTTCTCGATCATGGTCAACAGCAGACGCCGGTCCTGATGATCGAAACCATGCTCGTCGACGTCCAGCAGGTTCAGCGCCAGATCCGCGACGGACTTGGTGATGTGGCCCTTGGCCCGGACTTCGGCGAAATCCCGCACCCGGCGCAGCAGACGGTTGGCGATCCGCGGCGTGCCACGGGCGCGGCGGGCAATCTCGAAAGAACCTTCCGGATCCAGCGGCAAACCGAGGATATTCGCCGAACGGCTGACAATCGTCGCCAGGTCAGCGGTGCTGTAGAACTCGAGGCGCTGGACGATACCGAAACGGTCACGCAACGGGTTGGTCAGCATGCCCGCCCGCGTCGTTGCACCGACCAAGGTGAACGGTGGCAGATCGAGTTTGATCGAACGCGCCGCCGGCCCTTCACCGATCATGATGTCGAGCTGGAAATCTTCCATGGCCGGGTACAGTACTTCTTCGACGATCGGCGACAGACGATGGATTTCATCGATGAACAGCACGTCGTGCGGCTCAAGATTGGTCAACAGCGCCGCCAGATCCCCCGGACGCTCCAGCACCGGACCGGAAGTGCTCTTGATCGACACGCCCATTTCCTGAGCGATGATGTTGGCCAGCGTGGTTTTACCCAGCCCCGGCGGACCGAAGATCAGGGTGTGGTCGAGGGATTCGCTACGGCCACGGGCGGCCTGGATAAACAGTTCCATCTGCTCGCGAACGGTCGGCTGGCCGATGTACTCGGCCAGGCTGACGGGACGTATCGCCCGATCCTGGACTTCTTCGCGCTCACGCGGACTGTGCGTGGCGGCGATCAGACGATCAGCTTCAATCACTTAAATCATTCCCTTCAGGGCGCGTCGAATCATGTCTTCGCTGCTCAGGCCTTTCTCTTTGATCGCGGAAATCGCCTTGCTCGCTTCCTGCGGCTTGTAGCCCAGGGAAATCAGCGCGCTGACCGCATCGTTCTCGGCGGTATTGACCGGCGCCGGGCCGTCCGGCTGGTTCGGCACCAGGGCGAACATGGCCGGCGAGGTTTCCCAGGCCTTGAAGCGATCCTTGAGTTCGACCAGCAGACGCTCGGCGGTTTTCTTGCCCACGCCCGGCACCTTGGTCAGCGCCGAGGTGTCCTGGGACTGCACGCAACGGATCAGTTCGTCGACTTCCAGACTCGACATCAAGGCCAGGGCCAGTTTCGGCCCCACACCATTGAGACGGATCAACTCGCGAAAAAAGTCTCGCTCACGTTTGCCGGCAAAACCATAGAGTAACTGCGCGTCTTCGCGTACGACCAAATGGGTGTGCAAGGTCAGCGGTTCACCGACCGACGGCAGACGATAAAGGGTGGTCATGGGCACTTCCAGCTCATACCCGAGGCCGTTTACATCCAGAATCAGGTGCGGCGGCTGTTTCTCAGCCAGAGTGCCGCGCAAGCGTCCAATCACGTTTCAGATCCTTGAGCGTTGGCCAGCCGTGGGCTGGCGACCGACAGAGCATGGATTCACGGCCGACAACCCAGGCACGAAATCCACACTCCGTAAAAATGACTGCTGATGCTATCAGAGACGCAGGCGCCCGCCACGACTGCGTGCCGTTCCCAAGCCGTGCGGTAACAGACTGGAGCGTGTGTGGGCATGACAAATGGCAATGGCCAGGGCATCCGATGCATCGATTTGCGGTTTGCTGGTCAGCTTGAGCATGTGCATGACCATCATCTGCACCTGCTCTTTATTAGCGGCACCCGTGCCGACCACGGCCTGCTTGACCTGGGTGGCCGTGTACTCGGCGATTTCCAGGCATTCTTCGGCGCCGGCAACGATAGCGGCCCCCCGGGCCTGCCCGAGCTTCAGCGCCGAATCGGCGTTTTTCGCCATGAACACCTTTTCGATGCCCATGGTGACCGGACCGTAGGTCTGGATGATTTCGCGCACGCCGCGATAAACGATCTGCAGACGTTCATGCAACTCGCCAGCGCCGGTACGAATGCAGCCCGATGCCACGTAGATGCAGCCGCCGCGTCCGGTATCGCGAACAATCCCGTAACCGGTGATACGCGAGCCGGGGTCGATACCTAGAATTAAAGTCATAACGCCTGCGGGTTCGGTAAAAACACAAAAATCAAAACATCAAATAACCAATGCGGGAGCGGGCTTGCTCGCGAAGGCGGCGTATCAGCAAGCATCAATGCTGGAGACACCCCGCCTTCGCGAGCAAGCCCGCTCCCACCGTGAAGCCTAGCCGCTCTTAGCCTAACTGAGCGGCCACGTCTTCCGGAATGTCCGCATTGGAATAGACGTTTTGCACGTCATCCAGATCCTCAAGCATATCGATGAGCTTGAGCACCTTCTCGGCGCCCTCCAGGTCCAGTTCGGCGCTGGTGGTCGGCTGCATGACGATTTCCGCGTCATCACCCTTGAAGCCAGCAGCTTCCAGGGCATTGCGCACTGCGTAGAAACTGGTGAACGAGGTGAACACGTCGATCGAGCCGTCTTCGTGGCTGACCACGTCGTCGGCATCGGCTTCAAGTGCCGCTTCTGTCAGTGCGTCTTCGTCGACACCCGGTGCAAAGCTGATCTGGCCCTTGCGTTCGAACAGATACGCCACCGAACCGTCGGTACCGAGGTTGCCGCCACACTTGCTGAACGCGTGGCGCACTGCCGCTGCGGTACGGTTGCGGTTGTCGGTCATGCACTCGACCATCACCGCCACGCCACCCGGGCCGTAACCTTCGTAGGTCAGTTCTTCAACGTTGTCGGCCTCGGTCGCGCCGGCGCCACGGGCCACGGCACGGTCGATGATGTCTCGGCTCATGTTGGCGCCCAGCGCCTTGTCCAGCGCCAGACGCAGACGCGGGTTGGAGCCCGGATCGCCGCCGCCCTGACGGGCCGCCACGGTCAGTTCGCGGATCCACTTGGTGAAGATCTTGCCTCTCTTGGCATCCTGGCGTTCTTTGCGGTGCTTGATGTTCGCCCACTTGGAATGACCTGCCATAACTCGCTCCGAATTCTCTTGAACCAATGCCCGCCATGCATTCGCATCGGCCAGCAAAAAAAACTTGTTTTCAATCACTGCAAAAAGAAAAAAGGCGCATCCGAAGATGCGCCTTCAGGCCCGTCTTACTCGGCCTTTGGCGTTTCGCGCAAACGAATGTGCAATTCGCGCAATGCCTTGGCATCCACTACACCCGGCGCCTGCGTCATCACGTCGGCAGCACTCTGGGTTTTCGGGAAGGCGATTACTTCACGGATCGACTGGGCGCCGGTCATCAGCATTACCAGACGGTCCAGACCGAAGGCCAGACCACCGTGCGGCGGCGCGCCGTATTTCAGGGCGTCGAGCAGGAAGCCGAACTTCTCTTCCTGTTCCGCTTCGTTGATGCCCAGCAGACGGAACACCGCCTGTTGCATCTCCTTGCGGTGGATACGGATCGAACCGCCACCCAGCTCGGTGCCGTTCAGCACCATGTCGTAGGCACGGGACAGAGCGCCCGCCGGGTTGGCTTCCAGCTCTTCCGGCGAGCACTTCGGCGCGGTGAACGGGTGGTGCAGCGCCGAGAAGCTGCCGTCATCGTTCTCTTCGAACATCGGGAAGTCGACGACCCACATCGGTGCCCACTCGCAGGTCAGCAACTTGAGGTCGTGACCGAGCTTGATACGCAGCGCGCCCAGGGCTTCGCTGACGATCTTGGCCTTGTCGGCGCCGAAGAACACGATATCGCCGTCGACTGCACCGACGCGATCGAGGATCACGTTCAAGTTGGCTTCCGGGATGTTTTTCACGATCGGCGATTGCAGACCATCAACACCGGCAGCACGCTCGTTGACCTTGATGTACGCCAGGCCCTTGGCACCGTAGATGCCGACGAACTTGGTGTAGTCATCGATCTGCTTGCGCGGCATGCTCGCCCCGCCCGGAACGCGCAGTGCGGCGATACGGCATTTCGGATCGTTGGCAGGGCCGCTGAAGACCTTGAAATCCACTTCTTTCAGTTGATCGGCCACGTCGACCAGCTCCAGCGGGTTACGCAGGTCCGGCTTGTCGGAACCGTAACGGCGCATGGCTTCTTCGAACGTCATGTGCGGGAATTCGCCGAATTCCAGACCCAGCACTTCCTTGAACAGGTTGCGGATCATGCCTTCGGTCAGGCCCATGATGTCTTTTTCGTCGAGGAAGCTGGTTTCGATGTCGATCTGAGTGAACTCAGGCTGACGGTCGGCACGCAGGTCTTCGTCGCGGAAGCATTTGGCGATCTGGTAGTAACGGTCGAAGCCGGCGACCATCAGCAGTTGCTTGAACAGCTGCGGCGATTGCGGCAACGCGAAGAACGAACCGGCGTGGGTACGGCTCGGTACGAGGTAGTCGCGCGCGCCTTCTGGCGTGGCACGGGTCAGGATCGGCGTTTCGACGTCGAGGAAGCCGTTTTCGTCGAGGTAGCGACGGATGCTGGTGGTCATGCGCGAACGCAGACGCAGCTTCTCGGCCATTTCCGGACGACGCAGGTCCAGGAAGCGATAACGCAGACGGGTTTCTTCGCCGACGTCGGAGAACTCGTTCAGCGGGAACGGCGGGGTTTCCGACTCGTTCAGCACTTCCAGCTCGTAGCCCAGCACTTCGATCATGCCCGACGCCATGTTGGCGTTGGTGGCACCGGCCGGACGCAGACGCACCTTGCCGGTGATCTTCACGACGTATTCGCTGCGCACGCGATCGGCGGCGGCGAAGCTCTCGGCGCGATCCGGATCGAACACTACCTGGGCCAGACCGTCACGATCACGGATATCGAGGAAAATCACCCCGCCGTGGTCGCGACGACGGTGAACCCATCCGCAAAGGGTAATTTCCTGGCCTTCCAGGCTTTCGTTCAGTTGGCCGCAATAATGGCTGCGCATCATGGTAGTGGTTCGCTTCTCGTAATTCGAAATTCGGTGGAGATCCCGCTGCACTCAAGCACTGTGCAACTTGTGGAAACTCGCGCGTGTCGTTCGACCTGGGTCTGAACCCTAGTCAGATTTGTCGCCACCGGCCAGGTTCTTCTTCGCGCCGGTCTTGAAATCGGTTTCGTACCAGCCACTGCCGCTGAGGCGAAAGCCCGGCATGGACAGCTGCTTCTTGAGTTCCGGCGCCTGGCAGGCAGGGCAATCGACCAGTGGTGCGTCGCTGATCTTTTGAATGGCTTCCAACTGATGACCACAGGAAGCACATTGGTAATCGTACATCGGCATGGGGTTGTCTCGGCAATCAGATTGCCAGCACGCGCAGGGCTGTGCGGCGAAAGGGCGGGATTATAGCCATTAAATGCGGCCTGTGCAGCCGGAAGACTGCACAGGCCGTCTCGTCAGTGACACCCCCCGTTATTGATCCCGGGAGAATCCCGCAGGCCGTGCACCACACACACCACCCGCACCAGACCGCTGAAGTTTTTCACCCCGCCATGGCGCAGGTGCACTTCACGATCAACGCGGGACAACAGCGTGCCGACCGAACAGCAATTGTCCTCGGCCATCCGGCCCAGAATGTTCCAGTAAACCTGCTCCAGCCGCATGCAGGTCGCGAACCCGTTCAAACGTACCGATCGGGACGACGGCCGGATCAACTCCATGTCGAATCCGCCGAGAAAGGGCTCCACGATTTTCTGTTGCTGCGAACCGTCAGCGATCTCTATTCGCCTGTCTCCACCTTCCATATCGTTGACACTCCTTTGCCATTTCTGCGCTTGTTTTCAAGGCAACATCCTGTGACCTCATTAAAAGCGCAGGCGCAAAGGCAGATCCAGATGACTTTTTGACCATCCGCGTAGGATAAGCCAACGCGATACGGAGGATCATGGAGCGGTGGGGCGTCTTCCTTGCTTCCTACATTCGCGAATGACTTTTCCGGGCAAAAAAGAGAACAGCGCACGAATGAAGTGAGTCCGTGCGCCTTCCGCCGTCAGGCCTCGAGCAGTGCGCGCAACATCCACGCGGTTTTCTCGTGAACCTGCATACGCTGAGTCAGCAGGTCGGCGGTCGGCTCATCGCTGACTTTATCCAGCAGGGGGAATATCCCCCGCGCCGTGCGAGTGACTGCCTCCTGACCCTCGACCAATTGTTTGATCATGTCCTCGGCACTCGGCACCCCCTCTTCCTCTTTAATGGAAGACAGCCGCGCATAGGTCGCGTACGCGCCCGGGGCGGGAAAACCCAGGGCCCTGATACGTTCGGCAATCGAATCCACCGCCAGGGCCAGTTCGTTGTATTGCTCCTCGAACATCAGATGCAGGGTCCGGAACATCGGCCCGGTGACGTTCCAGTGGAAGTTGTGGGTCTTCAGATACAGCACGTAGGTGTCCGACAGAAGGCGCGAGAGCCCTTCGACGATGGATTTGCGGTCTTCTTCACTGATACCGATATCGATTGCCATGTTTACCCCCTAAAGGCGATTGAATTCATCCAACAGGTGCCGCTGCACTGTAGCAAGGCCATCCCCGCCCCGCAGCCCCCGCATGACCCCGATAGACGCGACAAATCGTCCGACGCCTGCCGCTGGCCGGCGTAATTTGAGTACCCGCAGGCTTTGCTGTTAAATAGGCAGTGTGTCGCTACGCCCCGTTTTCCGGGCCTGCGCATAGGCTGATGCCGGGTACGTGTCCAACGCCTCTTTATTGTTCCGAAGCGAACCGTGCGCCTTCAGCTCTTCCTTGTGAGCCGTCATAACGTGAGTCAATAAAAATGTTGAAAATCGTCCACCTGCTAATGGGCGCAGCAGCCTTGCTGCTGTCCTTCATACCTAGCCTGAAGTCCGAAGCGGTACCTTACCTGCAACAACCCGATGCACTTTACCTGGCCTTTTTCGGCCTGCTGAACCTGATCCTTGCGCCAGTCATCCCTTACTGGAACAAAGGTCCGCGCCAGCATCTGCAAAACCTGGTCAGCGCCTTGCTGGTCCTGACCGTCGTCCTGCAAACCCTGACCCTGATCGCGCCGATGCCTGTCATCGCCGGCCAGCCAGCCGTACTGTTCAGCCTGGTGATTGCACTGATTGCCGTGGTCCTGCACCTGGCCGTCAGCTTTTATAAATCCTCACCGGCCGCCGCTACGCAAAGCTACGACATGAGCAACCGCGATACCGGCACCGTCAAGTGGTTCAACACCTCCAAGGGCTTCGGCTTTATCTCCCGGGATTCCGGCGATGATATTTTCGTGCACTTTCGCGCCATCCGTGGCGAAGGCCACCGCGTTCTGGTCGAAGGCCAGCGCGTGGAGTTCTCGGTGATGAACCGTGACAAGGGCCTGCAGGCCGAAGACGTGATCGCCGCCCTGCCGCGTCGCTGATTCACGCCTCCCGGCAATAAAAAACCGCGAACAGCCTGGCTGTTCGCGGTTTTTTAATGCGCGTTTTTTTTCACGGGAGCATGCCCGCACGCCTCTCAATAGTGTGGCGGCGGCGCGTCTTCCTCAAAGGATCCGATCTGGCCGACCATCTCTTCCTGACGCTTGAGTACAGCTGCCATCTGCAATTGCAGACGCTCAACCACCCGCTGCTGCTCCACCAGCACATCGTTCAATGCCTGAATGGTGTCGTCCTGAAACGCCAGGCGGCTTTCCAGCTCGGTAACACGTTGTTCGAGGCTCATGACTCAGCCCTCCAGAAAGTTGAAATCGTCGTCCAGCACCAGACGCAGGCGCTCGCGGATCGCGGCCACTTGCTCGGCACTGTAAGGCTTGGCAGGGTGCTTACCCCAGACCGGCGCCGGCCAGGCGGCATCGTCCCGTTTACGCACGATGACATGCATATGCAGTTGGCTGACAACATTACCCAGGGTCGCGACATTCATCTTGTCGGCGTCGAAGGAGTCCTTGAGTACCTCGGCCAGGGCTGTGGTTTCCTGCCACAAGCGCTGCTGGTCGGCGACATCCAACTGAAACAACTCGCTGATATCGTCGCGGCGTGGCACCAGGATGAACCACGGGTAGTTGGCATCGTTGGACAACAGCAGTCGGCACAGCGGGAAATCGCCGATGGTCAGGGTGTCCTGTTGAAGTCGTGAATCTAAAGCAAACACTGCGCGCACTCCCGGCGGTTGACCTGTTTTCAGCTTAGCGCCCCACTACGAAAGCAGCGCGCCAAACGACTGGACGGCAGCATACCTGCGATTGTGGAGTCCTTCACGGCGAATGCGCTACTGCAAGGATTTCCAGCGCCCCGGAATGAGCCATTTGCAGCACGAGCGCACCAGTACGGAACCTGCCAATGAACACGGCGCAAGGACCGGGTCATATCGTGGCGTTTACGGCCCTTCAACCGCTCAACTGTATGAATTCAGTACAGCCATTGAAATTTTTTGCACCAAAACCGCACAGCACGTCTACGCTCAGTGCGTCGGGCATCCGCCGAATACTCACTGACGGGGTGAACCGGTAACGTTTTTGGTTGTCGCGCTGCGACTTTCAGGGAGCAACACCATGCGAAGGATGGCGTCAAGCCTGTTCGAAAGGCCCTCGAAGCCCCCGGTTTTATGAGGTTTTTACAGCATCAGACGAGCACGTTGAAAAAAACCGGAACAATTCAGCGGTTTGTGCACGCTTGTTGCATTCATACCCATATGGACTATAAGCGCACCACAAGAAGTGGATGCCTTGAGCCCCATAAAAACAGTGGCAGGGTTGCCCGATGGAGATTCAAGCGTTTTGCCAAGGGACTCTTTTTTACCGATGCTCAAGCTCTGTAAAACAGCGCTGAAGTTGTCAGTCCCATTGCATTTGGACTGTAAATTTGCGACATCTACCAAGCCGTTTGCGACACGCTCGTAAAGAAGCTGAAAGGTTGGATTCGCAAGTATCGCCAACATGGTCGGCGTGATATAAGTTTGCGCCGACACAAAAAGAAAGAGCCGCCCAGATAATAAAACAGGTGGGACGGCAGTACTCTTCTAAAACCAAAGGAGCAAATCACGATGCGCGTGATGAAGTGGAGCATGATCGCACTGGCAGTTGCTGCAGCAGCCAGTACTCAAATGGCTACGGCCGCCCCGTTTGTAAGTGACCAGGCTGAAGCGAAAGGCTTCGTTGAAGACGCGAAAGCTGACTTGCTGATTCGCAACTATTACTTCAACCGTGACAACAAAGACGGTGCCCGTGACGTTAAAGACTGGACCCAGGGTATCTGGGGCAACTTCAGCTCCGGTTACACCCAAGGTACTGTTGGCGTCGGCGTTGATGCGTTCGGCTACCTGGCCATCAAACTAGACGGTGGTGACGGTACTTCCGGTTCGGGCAACATGAGCCGTAGCGACGTGGTCAACCCGAACAACGGCGCTCGTGACGTGAACGACAGCCAGGGTAAAGCAGGCGCAGCCATCAAGTTCCGCGTCTCCAAGACCGAGCTGAAAATCGGTGACATGCAGCCAAGCACCGCGCCAGTGTTCGCAATTGGCGGTTCCCGTATCCTCCCGCAAACTGCCAGCGGTTTCCAACTGCAGAGCAGCGAAGTCAAAGACCTCGACCTCGAGGCCGGTCACTTCTACTCGGGTACCAGCCAGGACAAGAACGCACGTGATGGCGATCTTTTCGCCAACTATGCCGGCGTTGCAGCCAACTCCATCGACTACTTCGGTGGCAAGTACGGCATCACCGAAAACCTGAGCGCATCGCTCTACGGCGCCAAACTGGAAGACATCTGGAACCAGTACTACGCCAACGTGAACCTCACCACCCCATTCGGCGGTGACACCTCGCTGAACACCGACTTCAACATCTACCGCACCACCGACACCGGTGACGCGAAAGCCGGTGACATCAGCAACACCACGTTCTCCCTGGCCACCGCGTTGTCGTTCCTGAAAGCGCACACAATCACCCTGGCCTTCCAGAAAGTGAACGGTGACACTCCGTTCGACTACATCGGTATCGGCAAGAACAACCGTGGCGGCGACTCGATCTTCCTCGCCAACTCCATCCAGTACTCTGACTTCAACGCCCCGAACGAGAAGTCTGCCCAGATCCGTTACGATCTGAAAATGGCTGAGTACGGCGTTCCAGGTCTGAGCTTCATGACCCGTTACGTCAAAGGCTGGGACATCGACGGCACCCACACTCCAGCAGGCAGTGCCTACGCTGGTCTGTATGGCGAAGATGGCAAACACAACGAAACCAACTTCGAAGCCAAATACGTAGTTCAGTCTGGCCCGGCCAAAGACCTGTCCTTCCGTCTTCGTCAAGCCTGGCACTTCGCTAACGCCGACGAAGGTGAAGGCGACGTGAAAGAGTTCCGTCTGATCGTCGACTACCCGCTGTCGCTTTTGTAATCGCACCGAGTTAGTTGCGGTAACAAAACAAAAAGGCCCATCTTCGGATGGGCCTTTTTTATTGCCTGTCACTTGTAATAGATGCCTGACCGATAAGTCAGGCAATTAATTAGCAACCTATCATTACACTGCCGATTCCTGAACCACACGAATCACTCGTTGTGGAAAAGGAATATCAATGCCTGCAGTCTTTAAACGATCACGCGACTGTTCGTTAAACATGAACATCACATCCCAGTAATCCGCAGTTTTAACCCATACCCGCAGGGAAACAGTGATCGAACTGTCACCCAGTGTCGAAATAACGGCCTGAGGTGCCGGATCCTGCAGAACGCGCTCATCCTTGGCCAGATCCAGCAGCACCTGACGGGCCTTTTGCAGATCGGCTTCGTAATCCACACCTACGTCGAACACAACCTTGCGGGTCGGCTGACGGTTGGTGTTGGTGATGATGCCGTTCGACAGGTTGCCGTTCGGGACGATGATGGTCTTGTTGTCGCCAGTGCGCAGCACGGTGTGGAAAATCTGGATGCTGTCGACGGTACCCGCCACACCCTGAGCTTCGATCCAGTCACCGATGCGGAACGGACGGAACAGCAGAATCAGCACGCCGCCGGCGAAGTTCGCCAGGCTGCCCTGCAACGCCAGACCGATGGCCAGGCCGGCCGCACCGATTGCCGCGACGAACGAGGTAGTCTCGACGCCGATCATCGACGCCACGCTGACGATCAGCAGCACCTTGAGAATGATGTTGGCCAGGCTGCTGATGAAACCTTGCAGCGCCAGGTCGGCATTGCGCAGGGCCAGCAGGCCGCCGAGCTTTTGCGTGACCTTGTTGATCAGCCACCAGCCGATGGCCAGGGTAATCACCGCCAGCAACACACGGCTGCCGTATTCCATGATCATCGGAATCCACGCCTGGGATGCCTTGACCAGGTTGTCCACCTCAGCATTCAAATCCATGTTTTATCTCCTGATTGCCGGCTTCCCGGGCTGTAAAAAACCAGCGGCAGAAAGACCGAACCGAACAGGGCTCAATCGTTTCTGCCGTCGCTTGGGCCTCGGACGCATTAAACGCCGAGAGGTTCCCGACCGAAAAGCTTAGTCGCGGAAGTTGTTGAACTGCAGTGGCATGCCAAATTCCTTGGCACGCAGGGCCGCGATGGCTTCCTGCAGGTCGTCACGCTTCTTGCCGGTCACACGCACCTGCTCGCCCTGGATGGCGGCCTGCACCTTGAGCTTGGCTTCCTTGATGTGGCCGACGATTTTCTTCGCCAGTTCCTTGTCGATGCCTTCCTTGAGGACGGCGTCCTGCTTCATCAGCTTGCCCGAGGCGAAGGAGTCTTTGACTTCCAGGCACTGCACGTCGATCTTGCGCTTGACCAGGGCCAGCTTGAGGATCTCGATCATCGCTTCCAGCTGGAAATCGGCTTCAGCGGTCAGGTGGACGGTCAGGTCCTTTTCCTTGTATTCGAAGCTGCCCTTGCCTTTCAGGTCATAACGACGATCGAGTTCCTTCACGGCGTTCTCGACCGCGTTGGTGAGTTCGTGTTTGTCCAGTTCGGATACCACGTCGAACGACGGCATGTAAGTTCTCCAATAAAAAGGCGCGCTCGTACGGGACGCGGCGCGCTTGGCTTGCGGTTAAAATCGGGCTCATTATAACGGGTCTTTTCCCACCGACACGGCGAGCCTTGCATGCCAGTACCTTACCGAGTGAAAAACTGATGTCCACCCCCTGGCACGTCCTCGGCGCCGGAAGTCTCGGCACGCTCTGGGCCACACGCCTGGCCCGGGCCGGCCTGCCGGTTCGGTTGATCCTGCGCGACATTGACCGCTTGCACGACTATGCGACGGCGGGCGGCCTGACCCTCGTCGAGCAAGGCGTGGCCAGCAGCTACGCCATCCCTGGCGAAACCCCGGACAGCCCCGACCCCATCCGCCGCCTGCTGGTGGCCTGCAAGGCCTACGACGCCGAAGCGGCTGTGGCCGGACTTGCCCACCGTCTGGCAGCGGACGCCGAACTGATCCTTTTGCAGAACGGCCTCGGCAGCCAGGAAGCGGTCGCCGCGCGAGTCCCGCAAGCCCGCTGTATCAGCGCCTCCAGCACCGAAGGCGCATTTCGCGACGGCGACTGGCGCGTGGTGTTCGCCGGCCATGGCTACACCTGGCTAGGGGACGCCGGTCATCCGGTAGCACCGATCTGGCTGGACGATCTCGAGGCGGCAAAAATCCCCCATGAATGGAGCGCCGACATCCTCACCCGCCTGTGGCGCAAACTGGCACTCAACTGTGCGATCAATCCGCTGACGGTGCTGCACGACTGCCGCAACGGCGGCTTGCAGCAACATCACTGCGAAGTCGCCACCCTGTGCGGCGAACTGACCGAACTGCTCGAACGCTGCGGTCAACCGGCCGCGGCGGACAACCTGCAACAGGAAGTCGAGCGGGTGATCCAGGCCACGGCGGCGAATTTCTCGTCCATGTATCAGGATGTGGCCAGTAAACGCCGCACCGAGATCAGCTATCTGCTCGGCCATGCCTGCAAGGTTGCAGAGCGTCATCAGTTGAACCTGCCTCATCTCAAGCAATTGCAAGAGCGCCTGAGCGCTCATCTGCACAGTCTCGGATTGCCCGTCGACTGAGCAGCGGCTACGCTGGCCACTTGTTCCTTTGCTGCGATAAACCTGATGCCATTGCGCCAGCGTCTTGAAAACCTGCCGGTCGGCCAGAAACTGCTGGCCGCTCTGCTGGTGCTGTTGACCACTGTGTTGCTGGTCGCCAACCTGACCTTTATCAGCGCCGCCTATTACATTTCCCAGGAAAGCATGGCGCCCCAGGCGTTGCAGACCATCGGCCGGCTGGTGTCGAACCCGAGCCTGGTGGCCGACGCCTTGCAGTCGCCACAAAGCGCCGAGCGTTTGCTCAAGGAGCTCGACAGCTATTCCCCGCTGCGTGCCGCGGCTCTGTACGACGGCAAAGGTGAACGCCTGGCACAGTTGCAGCACGGCGACAAACTCAACCTGCCGGAACGCTACCGGCACATCGAAGCCTGGCAACTGACCGAGTTTCGCAGCAACCAACTCATCACCCTGCCCCGCCCCGGCACCGCACCGGGCCACCTGTTGCTGGTGGCCAGCAGTGAACTGCCGGTGGCGTTCTACACCGGCACGCTCACCGCCAGTCTGGGGATTCTGATTTTCAGTGTGCTGCTGTGGCTGGTCATCGCCCGGCAGATCAAGCGCCTGATCACCCGGCCGATCCATCAGCTCGAAGAACTGTCCCGCCAGGTCACCCGCGAAGAGAACTACGCCCTGCGCGCCTCCCGGGGCAACCATGACGAAATCGGCAGTCTGGCCGAAGCGTTCAACACCATGCTCTCGCGCATCGAGGCCCGGGAGCAGCAACTCAAGCGCGCCCGCGATGACTCGCAAGCCGCCTACGATCAGGCCCAGGGTCTGGCTGAAGAAACCCGCCACACCAACCGCAAGCTGGAACTGGAAGTCCAGGTGCGCAGCAAGATCGAGAAAAAACTCACCGGGTTCCAGAACTACCTCAACAGCATCATCGACTCCATGCCTTCGGCGCTGATCGCCCTCGACGAACAGCTCTACGTCACCCAATGGAACCAGGAGGCCAGCGCCCTTTCCGGTACCCGGCTGGACGAAGCGCTGAACCAGCCGATCTTCCTCGCGTTCGAGCCGCTCAAGCCGTTCCTGCCGCAACTCAAGCAGACCGTCGAACAGCACACGGTGGCGAAGATCGAGCGAGTGACGTGGTTCAAGGACGACGAGCCCAAGCACTACGCCCTGACCTTCTATCCGTTGATGGGCGGCGCCGGGCGCGGCGTGGTGATCCGCATCGACGACATCACCCAGCGCCTGTCACTGGAAGAAATGATGGTGCAGTCGGAGAAAATGCTGTCGGTCGGCGGCCTCGCCGCCGGCATGGCCCACGAAATCAACAACCCGCTGGGGGCGATCCTGCACAACGTGCAGAACATCCGCCGACGCCTGTCGCCAGACCTGCCGAAGAACCTCGAGCAGGCCGAGCAACTGGGCATCGCACTCGATACCGTGAACCGCTACCTGCAAGGCCGGGAAGTCCCGCAACTGCTCGACGGCATCCAGCAGGCCGGCGCGCGGGCGGCGAAAATTGTCACGCACATGCTCAGTTTCAGTCGCCGCAGCAACCGCCAGATGGCGCCGTGCGACCTGCCGGCGCTGATCGATCAAGCCGTGGAGATCGCCGGCAACGACTTTGACCTGGCCATCGGCTTCGACTTCAAGGGTCAGGCGATCATTCGCCAGTTCGACCCGGCGCTGGGCCCGGTGCCCGGCACGGCCAACGAACTCGAACAGGTGCTGCTGAACCTGCTGAAAAACGCCGCGCAGGCGATCCACCAGCGCGAAGATGACAGCGAGCCAGGGCGAATCACCCTGCGCACCCGGCTCAATCCGCCCTGGGCCGAGATTCAGGTCGAGGACAACGGCATCGGCATGAGCGAGAACGTGCGCAAGCGCACCTTCGAGCCGTTCTTCACCACCAAGGAAATCGGCCAGGGCACGGGCCTCGGGCTGTCGGTGTCGTACTTCATCATCACCAACAACCACAAAGGGCAGATGGAAGTGCAGTCGGCGCCAGGGCAAGGCACCTGCTTCACCCTGCGTCTGCCGCTGGCGCAACCGGCGCCCATCGCCGCCGAAACCAATCAACTACCGAGGTAAACCATGGGCTTTCGCTTGTCGAAGATCTACACCCGCACTGGCGACAAGGGCGAAACCGGACTGGGCGACGGCCGCCGGGTACCCAAGGATCACCCGCGCATCGAGGCCATTGGCGAGGTCGATACGCTGAACAGTCAGGTCGGCGTGCTGCTGGCCGGATTGATCGCCGAGCGCGAAACCTGCCCCGGTCTGAATGAACTGATCGACGTGTTGGCGCCCTGCCAGCACCGGTTGTTCGACCTTGGCGGTGAGCTGGCGATGCCGGAATATCAGGCGCTGAACACAGCGGAAATCGAACGGCTGGAAGCCGCCATCGATGTCTGGAATGAAGAATTGGGGCCGCTGGAGAATTTCATTCTGCCGGGCGGTTCGATGCTGATTGCCCAGGCCCATGTCTGTCGCAGCCTGGCGCGCAGTGCCGAGCGGCGTTGCCAGCATTTGAATGCGACCGAACCGTTGGCCGGGGTTGGCCTGGCGTATATCAATCGCTTGTCGGATCTGTTGTTTGTGGCGGCGAGGTTGATTGCCCGGCGTCAGGGCATTGCCGAGATTCTGTGGCAACCGGCGGCGAAACCTTCAGATCAGTAGCGACTGTCAGGACGCCTTCGTCGGAACGCCGCCCGGAGCAAGCCCGCTCCCACAGTTGATCGAGTTCCTCCTGCGGCAATGCAATCAACCGTGGGAGCGGGCTTGCTCGCGAAGGGACATCAGCCTCAATAAAGAATCAGGCCTCAGGCCAGAACGCTCGAATCCCCGCCACACCCTGAGCCCCGGCATTCCACGCTTTTTCACGCTCCGCCGGTCCGACTCCGCCCAGCAGAAACACCGGCTTGCTGAAACCTTCGATCAGCGTCGACGCCTGCTCCCAGCCCAACGGCTGCGCATCCGGGTGAGTCAGGGTCGGTTGCACCGGCGACAGGGTCACGAAATCCACACCCATCTGCTCGGCCAGCGCCAGCTCTTCCGCGTTGTGGCAGGACGCCGCCAGCCAGCGCTCCGCCGGCAGCGGACGCCCTGCCGCCGCGTACTTGCGCAGCTGCGCCGAGGTGATGTGCCAACCAGCGGCCGGGAAATCGCCCAGCCACTCGAACGGGCCCTTGATCATCAACTGCGCCTTGCCGGCGCACAGGCCGACCGCGTCTACCGCGAGGTCGCGGTACTTCGGGTCATAGCCATTCGGCGCACGCAGCTGGATCAGTTTGATGCCACCGGCAATTGCCTTCTGGATACCGCGCAGCAGGGCCGGGGTTTCCAGGTCTTCCGGGGTGATCAGGTATTCAGCGGGCAAACGCGCCGCCGCGACGATCGGCTGGTTGGCTGCCGGGAATTCGTAATCCGTCAGCTCTCTGGCTGAAACCCAGGCCAAAGGCTGGCCTTCGGCGCCATGAGGTTCGCCGGTGAAGCTCGACACTTCCCAGACATCCAGCAACACCTGCTTGTCCGGGTAGTCATGACGCACCTTGATCAGCGGCCGAGCGGCACCAACGACAATGCCCAACTCTTCTTGCAGCTCGCGGGCCAGCGCGGTTTGCACCGACTCGTCGGCTTCGACCTTGCCACCGGGAAATTCCCAGAGGCCGCCCTGATGCTGGGTATCGGCACGCCGGGCGATCAGAATCTTGCCGCTGCCATCACGAATGACGGCGGCGGCGACGTGTACACGTTTCACGACTGCAATTCCTCCAGTCCAGCCTTTTGCCAGGCCTTGAAGGCTGGCCATTGGTAGACGGTTTCAACATAGGCTTGATCGTCGGCCGGCAGCTTGACCTGATAGGTGCGCAGACGCACGGCAATCGGGGCGAAGAACGCATCGGCCAGCGACACCCGACCAAACAGGTAAGGCCCCGGTTCGGTCGCGACAGCACGGCATTCGGCCCACAGCGCGAGCATGCGCTCGACATCGACCTTCACTTCCGGCGGCACCGGATTGAGCGGTGCGTCGTGGCTCAGGTTGAACGGCATGTGGTTGCGCATGGCGAAAAAGCCGCTGTGCATCTGCGCGCAGGCGGATCGCGCCTGGGCTCGGGCGAAGATATCGGTCGGCCAGAGTTGCTCGGAAGGAAACTGTTCGGCCAGGTATTCGGCAATCGCCAGAGAGTCGGCGACGGTGCCGCGGGCGGTTTTCAGCAGCGGCACCTTGGCGGTCGGCGAATGGTTAAGCAACCGCTCGCGGGTGTCGGGCTTGCCGAGTTTGACCAGTTCTTCGGTGTAGGGCGCGCCGGTCAGTTCAAGCGCCAGTGCCGCGCGCAGGGACCAGGAGGAAAGCAGTTTGTCGCCGATGATCAGGTGAAGGCTCATGTTCGGGTCCTTTCATGGGACAGAAGAAAAGGAGGTCCGCAGACCTCCTTCTTCGGCAGGGATCAGGTGCGGTATTCGGCGTTGATCTTCACGTACTCGTGGGACAGGTCGGTGGTCCAGATGGTTTCGCTGCAATCGCCGCGACCCAGTTCGATACGGATGGTGATTTCTTCCTGTTGCATCACCGCCGAGCCCTGGGCTTCGGTGTAGGTCGCGGCGCGGGCGCCACGGCTGGCGATGCACACCTCGCCAAGGAATACGTCGATCTTGCTCACGTCCAGGTCCGGCACACCGGCACGGCCAACGGCGGCGAGGATCCGGCCCCAGTTCGGGTCGGACGCAAACAGTGCCGTCTTGATCAGCGGCGAGTGGGCGACGGTGTAGCCGACGTCCAGGCATTCCTGGTGATTGCCGCCGCCGTTGACTTCAACGGTCACGAACTTGGTCGCGCCTTCGCCGTCACGCACGATGGCCTGGGCCACGTCCATGCACACCTCGAACACGGCTTGTTTCAGCTTGGTGAACAGCTCGCCTTCGGCACGGGTGATTTCCGGCAGCGCAGCCTTGCCGGTGGCGATCAGCATGCAGCAGTCGTTGGTCGAGGTGTCGCCGTCGATGGTGATGCGGTTGAACGACTTGTTGGCGCCGTCCAGGATCAGGTTGTGCAGCACGTCGCGGGAGACTTTGGCGTCGGTGGCGATGTAACCGAGCATGGTCGCCATGTTCGGACGGATCATGCCCGCGCCCTTGCTGATGCCGGTGACGGTGATGGTCACGCCGTCATGCTGGAACTGGCGGCTGGCGCCTTTTGGCAGCGTGTCGGTGGTCATGATGCCGGTGGCGGCGGCTTCCCAGTTGTTTTCCGACAGGTCGTCCAGCGCGGCCTGCAGGGCGCCTTCGATCTTCTCGACCGGCAGCGGCTCGCCGATCACGCCAGTGGAATACGGCAGGATCTGGCTGGCATCCACGCCGGTCAGTTCAGCCAGTTTGGCGGTGGTGCGCTCGGCAGCAGCCAGGCCCGGTTCGCCGGTGCCGGCGTTGGCATTGCCGGTGTTGGTCAACAGGTAGCGCACAGCGTTCTGCACGCGTTTCTTGGCCAGGATCACCGGCGCTGCACAGAAAGCGTTCAACGTAAACACGCCCGCCACGGTGGAACCTTCGGCGCAACGCATCACGACGACATCCTTGCGCCCCGGGCGCTTGATGCCGGCCGAAGCGATACCGAGTTCAAAACCGGCAACCGGGTGCAACGTTGGCAAAGGACCAAGACCAACAGCCATGAATGCGCTCCTTACTCAATGATGTCAGCACCGCCAAGCGTAGTGACGGTGGTGTAAATGGCAAAACGCCGCGACGGCTGGTGCCGGTCGCGGCGCGGGTATTTCAGCGATTGAAACGGGTTTTACTGGATCTGCCCGTGGCAATGCTTGAATTTCTTGCCCGAACCGCAGTAGCACAGTTCGTTGCGGCCCAGCTTCTGCTCGTTGCGCACCGGGGCGGTGGCGAGGGCCACATCGACCTCTTCACCGACCAGTGCTTCCGGTTGATCCAGACCTGGCGCTTCAGCGTGTTCGAACTGCATGCGGGCGGCCAGTGCTTCGGCTTCCTGACGCAGGCGTTGCTCTTCCTCGGCCGGATCTTCGCGGCGAACCTGAACGTGCGACAACACACGGATCGAGTCGCGCTTGATCGAATCCAGCAGCTCGGAGAACAGCGTGAAGGACTCGCGCTTGTATTCCTGTTTCGGGTTTTTCTGCGCATAACCACGCAGGTGGATACCGTGACGCAGGTGATCCATGGTCGACAGGTGGTCTTTCCACAGGTCGTCCAGAACGCGCAGCACGATCTGCTTCTCGAACGAGCGCAGGGCTTCGGCGCCAGCCTGGTCTTCTTTTTCGTTGTACGCGGCGATCAGCTCGTTCATCAGCTTTTCGCGCAGGGTTTCTTCGTACAGGTGATCGTCTTCGTCGAGCCATTGCTGGATCGGCAGCTTCACGCCGAAGTCGCTGGCGATCGACGCTTCCAGACCGGCCACGTCCCACTGCTCTGGCAGCGATTGCGGCGGAATGTGCGCGCTGACGGTGGCGTTCAGCACGTCCTGGCGGAAGTCAGCGATGGTTTCGCCGATGTTGTCCGCAGCCAGCAACGTGTTACGCATGTGATAGATCACTTTACGCTGTTCGTTGTTGACGTCGTCGAACTCGAGCAGTTGCTTGCGAATGTCGAAGTTGCGGCCTTCAACCTTGCGCTGTGCCTTCTCGATGGCGTTGGTCACCATGCGGTGTTCGATCGCTTCGCCAGGCTGCATGCCCAGGGCTTTCATGAAGTTCTTCACCCGGTCGGAGGCGAAGATACGCATCAGGCTGTCTTCCAGCGACAGGTAGAAGCGGCTGGAACCGGCGTCACCCTGACGGCCGGCACGGCCACGCAGCTGGTTGTCGATACGACGGGATTCGTGACGCTCGGACGCGATCACCTGCAGACCGCCGGACTCCAGCACTTGCTGGTGACGCTTCTGCCAGTCGGCCTTGATCTGGGCAATCTGCTCAGGGGTCGGGTTTTCCAGCGACGCGACTTCAACTTCCCAGTTGCCGCCCAACAGGATGTCGGTACCACGACCGGCCATGTTGGTAGCGATGGTCAGTGCGCCCGGACGACCGGCCTGCGCGATGATTTCAGCTTCTTTTTCGTGGAACTTGGCGTTCAGAACCTTGTGTTCGATGCCTTCCTTCACGAGCAATGCGGACATGTGCTCGGAGGTTTCGATGGTCGCAGTACCCACCAGCACCGGACGACCGGCAGCCATGCTTTCCTTGATGTCGTTGACGATCGCCGCATATTTCTCTTCGGCGGTCAGGAACACCAGGTCGTTGTAGTCCTTACGGGCCAACGGTTTGTTCGGCGGAATGACCATAACGTCCAGACCATAGATCTGGTGGAATTCGAATGCTTCGGTATCAGCGGTACCGGTCATGCCGGACAGCTTGGTGTATAGACGGAAGTAGTTCTGGAACGTGGTCGATGCCAAAGTCTGGCTTTCGGCCTGGATATTCAGGTTTTCCTTGGCCTCGATGGCCTGGTGCAAGCCTTCGGACAGACGACGACCCGGCATGGTGCGACCGGTGTGCTCGTCAACCAGCACGACCTGGCCGTCTTGCACGATGTATTCGACATTGCGGTTGAACAGCTTGTGCGCACGCAGGCCGGCGTAAACGTGAGTCAGCAGACCCAGATTATGCGCCGAGTACAGGCTCTCGCCTTCAGCCAGCAGGCCAACACTGGCGAGTTGCTCTTCGATGAACTGGTGACCGGCTTCGTTGAGTTCGACCTGACGGGTCTTCTCGTCGACGGTGAAATGGCCTTCCTGGGTGACTTCGCCTTCGACTTCTTCGACGTGCAGCTTGAGTTTCGGGATCAGCTTGTTGATCTCGATGTACAGCTTGGAGCTGTCCTCGGCCTGACCGGAAATGATCAGCGGGGTACGCGCTTCGTCAATGAGGATGGAGTCGACTTCGTCGATCACGGCAAAGTTGAGTTCGCGCTGGAATTTCTCTTCCATGCTGAACGCCATGTTGTCGCGCAGGTAGTCGAACCCGAATTCGTTGTTGGTGCCGTAGGTGATGTCGGCGGCATAGGCGGCGCGCTTCTCTTCCGGCGGCTGGAACGGCGTCACGATGCCGACGCTCAGACCGAGGAATTCATACAGCGGACGCATCCAGTTGGCGTCGCGGCGGGCCAGGTAATCGTTCACGGTCACAACGTGCACGCCCTTGCCGGACAGCGCGTTGAGGTAAACACCCAGAGTACCCACCAGCGTCTTGCCCTCACCGGTGCGCATTTCGGCGATCTTGCCTTCGTGCAGGGTCATGCCACCGATCAGCTGGACGTCAAAGTGGCGCATGCCCATGACACGCTTGCCGGCTTCACGGGCGACCGCGAAGGCTTCGGGCAACAGCTTGTCGAGGGTCTCCCCCTTGGCAATGCGGTCCTTGAACTCTGCGGTCTTGGCGCGCAGTTGATCGTCCGAGAGGGCGACCATCTTCTCTTCGAAGGCATTGACGAGCTGCACCGTCTTGAGCATGCGTTTGATTTCACGCTCGTTCTTGCTTCCAAAAAGTTTCTTTAACAAAGGCGCAAACATATCGGCAGGATCTTCCACACTAAAGGGATGGAGGGCGGCCCCGTGAGTCGCCCGTGCAGCCCTCATGGCCGCATGCGAACGAGCATTCTACCCGGAAACGGTGGTGAGGAAAGTGGGGATATTCCACGATGCTGGCACTGCGCTTTGACGGGGCTCACTTAAAATAGGGGCGTTTTGCTCAACTTCAAGCCGTACAGCGAAGAAGTTAGTCGTTGATTTAATGGGCAAAGCAGGGACAAAAGCAATGGGCGAGTGAAATGGGTGCCATCTGCTACCATGGCGCCTCTGTCACTTCAGGTCCTAGATCATGGCATTTCGCCCTCTCACAGCCAGAGCGCCCGCCGTTCTGCTACGCGAAGCCAGACCGCTGAAAGCCATCCTCGGTCATGCCCAGCGCCTGGCCCATCTGCAACGTCTGCTCGAAAGCCAGCTGCAACCTGCCGCCCGTGAACACTGCCACGTAGCCAAGTGGCGCGAAGGCGAACTGTTGCTGATCGTCACCGACGGCCATTGGGCCACGCGCCTGCGCTATCAACAGAAGCGCCTGCAACGGCAACTGCAGATGTTCGACGAGTTCGCCAATCTGACACGGATAAAATTCGCCGTGCGGCCACCGACCATCCAACGCGAAGCGAGCGGGCCGACGATCGACCTGTCAACGGATGCGGCGGCGACCATCCAGGCCACCGCCGACGGGATCAGCGATCCGAATCTGCGAGCGGCACTGGAACGACTGGCCGCCCACGCCAAACCTAAACCCTGAGCCTTGGTTGATCAGCGGCGTTTGCTGCCCCCGAGCAATGACCCCATCAGACCGCGCACCAACTGTTTACCCAGCGAATTCGCTGCCTGGCGCATCGCAGACTTGAGCGCCTGCCCCGCGGCCGTACCAAGGAACTCCCCAGCCTTGTCCGCCAGGCTCGGCTCCTCAATCGCCGGTTTGCCCGGCGCCGCTTCCGCCTCCGGTCCCAGCCCCTTGCGGCCCATCAGAATTTCATAGGCCGACTCGCGATCGATCGGCTTGTCATAACGCCCCTTGAACGGCGAACCGGCGATCAGCATCGTGCGTTCGGTCTCGGTCAACGGCCCGATCCGCGATTGCGGCGGTGCCACCAGCACCCGCTGCACCATTTCCGGCGTGCCCTTCTCTTGCAGCGTGCCGACCAAAGCCTCGCCAATCCCGAGCTCGGTGAGCACCGACAACGTGTCGAACGCCGGATTCGGCCGGAAGCCATCCGCTACCGCCCGCAGGGATTTCTGTTCCTTGGCGGTGAACGCGCGCAGGCCATGCTGGATCCGCAGCCCCAGTTGCGCCAGCACATCGTCCGGCAGATCGCCCGGCGACTGGGTGACGAAATACACGCCCACACCTTTGGAACGGATCAGCCGCACCACTTGCTCCAGCCGCTCCTGCAACGCCTTCGGCGTATCGCCAAACAACAAATGCGCCTCATCGAAGAACAGCGCCAGCAACGGTTTATCGGCATCGCCGCGTTCCGGTAATTGCTCGAACAGCTCGGCCAGCAGCCACAGCAGGAAGGTCGCGTAGACCTTCGGCGCTTCATGCACCAGACGACTGGCGTCGAGCAAATGGATGCGCCCGCGACCGTCAGCGGTCGGCTGCAGAATGTCCTCCAGTTGCAGCGCCGGCTCGCCGAACAACGCCTCGGCGCCCTGCTGCTCCAGCGTGGCCAGACGCCGCAACAGCGCCTGGCTGGAACCGGTGGTGAACAGCGCCGCGTCTTCGCCCAGCAGCTGCGGATTGTCCTTGAGGTGATTGAGCAGCGCTTTCAGGTCTTTGAGATCCAGCAGCAACAGGCCTTCGCGATCCGCCACCTTGAACGCTGCATACAGTGCCGACTGCTGGCTGTCGGTCAGCTCCAGCAGGGCGCCGATCAGCAGCGGGCCCATTTCGCTCAGCGTGGTGCGCAACGGATGACCGGACTGACCGTGAATGTCCCACAAGGTCACGGGATACGCCTGAGGCTTGTGATTGAGCCACGGCATGCCGGCGATGCGCTCGGCAATCTTGCCCTGGGGATTGCCGGCAGCACCGAGGCCGCACAGGTCGCCCTTGACGTCGGCGGCGAACACCGCGACGCCGGCGTCGCTGAACGCCTCGGCCAGACGCTGCAAAGTGACGGTCTTGCCGGTACCGGTTGCGCCGGCTACCAGTCCGTGACGATTGGCCAGGCGCATGGCCTGGGCGATCGGTTGCCCGGCGAGGTCGGCGCCGATTACGAGTTGCAAGGAGTCAGGCATTTGGTCACCCAATGGTTAATCTTTGTCGAGCATGGCCGATAGCTAAAGGTGACAGATGCGACTGACATCCGCATCGGAGATTTCCCTAAGGAGAAGCGGAAATACCTGCTTGTACTCATCAAGCCCACCTAGCGAGCATCTATAGAAGCACGCCCTGAATAATAAGACCTTAGCGGAACCCCAAGCCATGAACAAAAATCTGCGTTTCAGCCATAAAATTTTGCTTGCCGCCGCCCTCATCGTCATTGCCGCCTTCGCCTCGTTCACGCTGTACAACGACTGGTTGCAACGCAATGCGATCCGCGAGGACCTGGACAATTACCTCAACGAGATGGGCGAGGTCACAGCCGACAACATTCAGACCTGGCTCAGCGGGCGCATCCTCCTGATCGAGAACGCGGCACAGAACATCGCCATCAATCCCGAGCCTGCTGCCGTCGCCAGCCTGCTGGAACAGAAAGCCCTGACTTCGACTTTCATGGCGTCCTACCTGGGCGATGCCACCGGGCACTTCACCATCCGCCCGGATGCGAAGATGCCGGACGGTTTCGATCCGCGCGTTCGCCCTTGGTATAAAGGTGCGGAAAGCAGCAGCACCTCGACCCTGACCGAACCGTACATCGACGCCGCCACCGGCCAGACCATTATTTCCATCGCCACCGCCGCGAAAAAGGCGGGCCAGAGCGTGGGCGTGGTGGGCGGCGATCTGAGCCTGCAAACCCTGATCAACACCCTCAGCGCCCGGGACTTCTCCGGCATGGGCTACGCGTTCCTGGTCAGCGCCGACGGCAAGATCCTGGTGCACCCGGACAAGGCCCTGGTGATGAAATCACTGAAGGATGCCTATCCGCAGGACACGCCGCGCATCACCAGCGACTTCACTGAAGTCACCGTCGACGGCAAGACCCGCATCGTCAACTTCACCCCGATCAAAGGCCTGCCGACGGTGAACTGGTACATCGGCCTGTCGGTGGACAAAGACAAAGCCTTCTCGATGCTCAGCGAATTCCGCACCTCGGCGGTGATCGCCACCGTGATTGCGGTGGCGATCATCATCGCCCTGCTCGGCATGCTGATCCGCATTCTGATCCAGCCGCTGCACGTGATGACCCGCGCCATGGAAGACATCGCCGACGGCGAAGGCGACCTGACCAAGCGCCTGACCATCCAGAACCAGGACGAATTCGGCGTGCTCGGTACCGCGTTCAACCGTTTCGTCGAGCGTATCCACGGTTCGATCCGCGAAGTGTCGTCGGCCACCGGCCAGGTCAACGAAGTCGCCCTGCGGGTAGTCGCGGCCTCGAACTCTTCGATGTACAACTCCGACCAGCAAGCCTCGCGCACCAACAGCGTAGCGGCGGCGATCAACCAGCTCGGCGCCGCCGCCCAGGAAATCGCCCGCAACGCCGCACAAGCCTCGACCCAGGCCAGCGACGCCCGTGGCCTGGCTGAAGACGGCCAGCAAGTGGTGGAGCGCAGCATCAAGGCAATGAACCAACTGTCGAGCATGCTCAGCGCATCCAGCAGCAATATCGAATCGCTGAACAGCAAGACCGTGAACATCGGCCAGATCCTGGAAGTGATCACCAGCATTTCCCAGCAGACCAACCTGCTGGCGCTCAACGCGGCCATTGAAGCAGCGCGTGCCGGGGAAGCCGGTCGCGGATTTGCGGTGGTGGCGGACGAGGTGCGCAACCTCGCCCACCGCACCCAGGAATCGGCGCAACAGGTACAGACCATGATCGAGGAGCTGCAAGTCGGCGCCCGCGAATCCGTCAGCACCATGAGCGACAGCCAGCGACACAGCCAGGACAGCGTGGACATCGCCAACCTCGCCGGCGAGCGCCTGAACAGCGTGACCCAGCGCATTGGTGAAATCGACGGGATGAACCAGTCGGTGGCGACCGCGACCGAGGAACAGACTGCCGTGGTCGAGTCGATCAACGTGGATATTACCGAGATCAATACGCTGAACCAGGAAGGTGTCGAGAACTTGCAGGCGACGTTGCGTGCCTGCTCGGATCTGGAGCAGCAGGCTTCGAGACTGAAGCAGTTGGTGGGTAGTTTCCGGATCTAAGATCAAGATCAAAAGCCTACCCCCTCACCCCCAACCCTCTCCCCCAAGGGGGCGAGGGGGAAAGGGAGCAGATCTTCAGGGTTTTCAGGTCCTGAGCTCGGCGCGAAACTTTCAGGTCGATGTATCACGACCAAACACCTCGGTCAGTCCCCTCTCCCCCTGGGAGAGGGTTAGGGTGAGGGCCTGACGCCCTCAACCCCAGCACAAATCCCCCTGCCGCCCCCCACCGCGAAACCCCGACCGAACATCTATTCTTGATAAAGGTCAACCAAGGGAGATCACTGCGGAGGGACGTTCACCGTGCATATCGCTGACATCACCATGTTCTACGCCCCGGCCAGCGGCGGCGTGCGCACCTATCTGGATGCCAAGCACCGTCGGCTGGGGGGCAAGCCCGGCATCCGCCACAGCCTGCTGATCCCCGGGGCGGATTTTGGTGAGTCTGACGGCGTTTATACGGTTCCCGCCCCTGCCCTGCCCTTCGGCAAGGGCTATCGTTTTCCCCTGCGCCTGGCCCCTTGGCGAAACGTCCTGCAGGATCTGCAACCCGATCTGATCGAAGTCGGCGACCCGTACCTCACCGCCTGGGCCGCGCTCGATGCACGGCGACAACTGGATGTGCCGGTGATCGGTTTCTACCACTCGGACCTGCCGCTGCTGGTGGGCAACCGCATGGGCCATTGGGTCACGCCAAATGTCGATGCGTATGTGCGCAAGTTGTACGGCAATTTCGACCGGGTGCTGGCACCCAGCCAGGTCATGGCCGACAAGCTCAGCAGGCTTGGGGTACGCAACGTATATGTGCAGCCACTGGGCGTTGACCTTCAGACCTTCCATCCGGATGCCCGCGACGGCGGGTTACGTGCCGAACTGGGGATCGCCGAGGACACACGCCTGCTGATCTTTGCCGGTCGCGGTTCCAAGGAGAAAAACCTGCCGGTGCTGCTCGATTGCATGAAACGCCTGGGGCCGCGTTATCACCTGCTGCTGGTCGGCTCGTCGATGCCGGCGTCCGTCCCGGACAACGTCAGCGTGATCGACCGGTTCTGCCCTGCCGTACAGGTCGCGCGGTTGATGGCCAGTGCCGACGCGCTGATCCATGCCGGCGATCAGGAAACCTTCGGCCTGGTGATCCTGGAGGCCATGGCTTGTGGCATTCCGGTGGTGGCGGTGGCGGCCGGGGCGTTCGAAGAAATCGTCAGCGAATCCTGCGGCCTGCTCTGCGCGCCGAACAATGCGCAAGCCATGGCCAATGCCGTGCGCGAACTGTTCAGTCGCGGGACTGACGTAATCGGTCGACAGGCACGCCAACATGTCGAACGGCATTACGCCTGGGACACGGTGGTCGACAGCCTGCTGAGCCATTACCACGCGGTTCTCGGCGATTCGGTTCCTCGGGTGGCCAATGGCTGAATCTCACGAGCGCCCGGCGGTAATGCTGGTGCTGCATGACGTGGCACCCTCCACGTGGGCCGATTATCGAGGGTTCGTCAAAGCCGTTGACCGGTTGGACAACGTCCCGATGACGTGGCTGGTGGTCCCGGACTTCCATCGCCACGATGCCCTTGAGGCCCACCCGGAGTTCTGTCGCATGCTCGACGAGCGTGTCGCCCGCGGCGATGAACTGGCGCTGCACGGCCACTTTCATGAGGACACCGAGCCCGGCCCGCGTACTGCTCGCGACTGGTTCATGCGCCGGGTCTACACCCATGAAGGCGAGTTCTATCAGTTGTCCCGTGAAGCCGCCCTCGCCCGCCTGCGCCCGGGCATCGATCTGTTTCGACGCCACGGCTGGCCACTCCACGGTTTCGTGGCTCCGGCCTGGTTGATGAGCGCCGGCACGCGCGAAGCACTGCGCGAATTGCCGCTGCGCTACACCAGCGATCCGCAGCATCTTTATCACTTGCCGGATTTCGCGGCGGTCGAGGCCCCCGGACTGGTGTGGAGCGCGCGCAGTGCCTGGCGTCGCGGGGTGTCGAAGATCGTCAGCGAACAGCGTGAGCAGCGCTGGCGTCAGGCGCCGGTGATTCGTCTAGGATTGCACCCGGTGGACATGCGTCACCGCTTTTCCCGGGCTTACTGGTGGCGCACCCTTGAACGACTGCTGGCGGGCGGACGCGTACCCATGACCAAAATCGACTGGCTGACACGCCAGCGCACTCAAGCCGAGCGTGCCGCTTGAGTCGCGGCATTCTGCTGCTGATCGGCCTGCTGGTGGCCGTGGCGGTTCCTGTCCTGCTCGGCGGCGGCGAGACCTGGGAGCGCCTGCAGGCTTTCCCGCTGAATTGGCTGTTGATCATGTTCGCCATGGTGCTGCTGTGCTGGGGCATCAACACCCTGCGCCTGCGGCTGCTGCTCGGCGATCAGCGTGACCGGGTCACACCCATCAAAAGCCTCGGGGTGGTGATGGCCGCCGAATTTGCCTGGTGCGCCACGCCCGGCGGCAGCGGCGGGCCGTTGACGATCATGGCGTTGCTGGCCCGCAGCGGCGTGCGTCCGGCCCGGGGCAGCGCCGTGTTTGCGATGGATCAGTTGAGCGATCTGCTGTTTTTTCTCTGCGCCCTGAGCGGAATTCTGATCTACGCGCTGTTCCAGCATCTGAGTGATCGTATGGAATGGCTGCTGATTGTCAGCGCCGTGTCATTGTCCGGGGGCTTGCTGAGCTGCATATTGGTTGCGCGCTATCACCGCCGTTTGATCCGCCTGAGCGGACGACTGCTGGCCGGGATGAACATCGAACCGCGAACTCGACGGCGCTGGGCGCGGCAGTTACTGCACTTTCTGGCAGCTTTCACCGATGCGCTGAAGTTGCCCTGGGCGACATTGATCAAGGTGTTCGTCCTGACCTGCGTGCATTGGTCGCTGCGATACAGCGTGCTGTATCTGGCGTTGCGCGGGCTGGGGACGGATGTGCAGTGGGCCTGGACCTTTCTGATCCAGATGCTTTCGCTGGGAGCGGGGCAATTCAGCCTGTTGCCGGGCGGTGCCGGTGCAGCGGAATTGACCTCGGCGGCGCTGCTGGCGCCGATGGTAGGCAAGTCCACCGCGGCGGCGGCGATCCTGATCTGGCGGGTGGTGACGTATTACTTCTATCTGCTGGTGGGTGGCCCGGTGTTTCTATTGATGCTGGGCCGGCCGTTGCTGAAAAAGCTGCTGAGCGTCAGACAGGCTTCTTGAGGTCATCCTCTTCGTCCTTGAGCTGTTCCCACAGTTCGGCAGCACCGGGAAACTCCGTGCCGTCCTCCGGGCTCAGGTCATCCGGGTCATAACGACTCAGGCAGCCTTCGCCCAGGGTGGCGGGTGCCTTGGAAGTGGCTTTGTCCAGTGGATCGCTCATCGGTCATTCCTCACGGTCCATGGATCGCTCCCACGCTCTGCGTGGGAGCGAACCTGAATCAGAACACCACGGTCTTGTTGCCGTGCACCAGCACGCGGTCTTCCAGGTGATAACGCAGGCCACGGGCCAGCACCATCTTCTCGACGTCACGGCCGAAACGCACCATGTCTTCGATACTGTCGCTGTGGCTGACACGCACCACGTCCTGCTCGATGATCGGGCCGGCATCCAGCTCTTCGGTCACGTAGTGGCAGGTCGCACCGATCAGCTTCACGCCGCGCATCGAAGCCTGATGGTACGGCTTGGCACCGACGAACGACGGCAGGAAGCTGTGGTGAATGTTGATGACCTTGTGCGCGTATTCGCGGCACATGTCCGGCGGCAGGATCTGCATGTAGCGCGCCAGCACCACCACTTCGGCGTCGTGCTGCTTGACCAGACGCGACACTTCATCGAAGGCCGGTTGCTTGTCCTGCGGATTGACCGGCACGTGGTAATAAGGAATGCCATGCCACTCGACCATGCTGCGCAGGTCGTCGTGGTTGGAAATCACGCAGGAGATCTCGCAATCCAGCTCGTCGCTGTGCCAGCGGTGCAGCAGATCAGCCAGGCAGTGGGATTCGCGGCTGGCCATCAGCACCACGCGTTTTTTCTGCTCGGTGTCGGTGATGCGCCAATCCATCGAGAACTCTTCGGCGATCGGTGCAAACTTCTCGCGCAACACCTCGATACCGAAAGGCAGGGAATCGGCACGGATTTCGTGACGCATGAAGAACCAGCCGACCTGGTTATCCGAGTGGTGGCTCGCTTCAGTGATCCAGCCATTGTGGGCCGCCAGAAAGTTACTGACTTTGGCAACGATGCCAACGCGGTCCGGGCAAGAAATCACCAACCGAAAAGTGCGCATGAGGGGGAAACTCCAGAACTTCGCAAAGGCCGCCATTCTAGCGACTGCGCGGGAAAACTGCAGTATTGATGACCCAAGGAGCCTCACCGCAGCCCGTCGCAGCTTTTTTGACGCGCGTAAACGCCAGAATGATGGCGTTGCAATAGCCATGCTTGAACAGAGCTGTGTGAATATCTGTGAAGACTCCATCACAATATTTAACTGAACATTCAATTCAGGGCTTTTCAACGTAACTAATTCAAATAAAAACCCCGGTTAAATGTTTACTTGATGAAACAGCCTGACTATTATTGCCGCACTGTCCCCTGCCATCGCGCACTCCCACATAAGGTAGTAATCATGTCCTTGATCAACGAATATCGTGCCACCGAAGAAGCTATCAAAGAGCTGCAAGCCCGTTTGAAGAACCTGTCGCAAGACGACAAACTGCAAGCCGAGCTGGAATTCGAAGGCAAACTGCGCACACTGATGGGCGAATATTCCAAATCCCTGCGCGACATCATCGCGCTGCTGGATCCAGAGTCCAAAACCAAGGCTCCACGTGGCGGCGCAGCCAAAACTACCGGCACCAAGCGTGCTCGCAAAGTTAAGCAATACAAGAACCCGCACAACGGCGAAGTCATCGAAACCAAAGGTGGCAACCACAAAACTCTGAAAGAGTGGAAAGCCAAGTGGGGCGGTGACGTGGTTGAAGGCTGGGCTACCCTGCTGGGCTAAGCCGCAACCCTTGTCGCAGAGCGCTTCTGTGATACAAAAAACGCCAGCGAACGCTGGCGTTTTTTTATGCCCGACATTCAAGCGCCGGACATGTTCGATTTCAAAGATTCAAACGTTTGCGCAATGCCTGGACATAGTTCTGCCATTCAACCAGCACCTCGGCCTGCATCGGCGCAGCACTAACCCGCCATTGCTCCATGGCCTCGGCAAAAGATTGCAAGGTATTAGGCGCCCCCCACTCCGGCTCGGACAGGCGTTGCCGACAAAAGATTTCCCAGCGCTCTTGCTCTTCGAAATTCAACGTATCGGGAAAGTTACGTGCTCGATATCGAAACAACAATTCAGGCAAACGTTCGTCATCGAACGGCCATTGCTCTCGCGCCAATTGAGCAGGATCGGTCGCCCTCACTTGCTCACATAAACGACGATCGCGATCACCGATAAATCCGTTGTACAACTGTTGTTCGGGATCTTCACTCGAGGTGAAATCTTCGCTGGCATAAATCGCCGAGACTTTATCTTTCCAAACTTGTTGTGCGTCACTTAGTCGCAAGGCACGTGCCTGATACAACGCCATGTCCAGACCCAGACGCTGTTGATCTTCAGCACGCAGCACCGCCAACGGCGCCACCACCGGGCACTTGTTGATGTGAATGAGTTTGAGCGGCACCGGCAACTCGCCTTCGGCCAGGTCGTCACGCCGGGTATACAGGCGCTGACGCAAAGTTTCGGCATCCAGGTCGAGCAGCCCCTGCGGATCCAGGTGCAGATCACAAACGATCAACGCGTTCTTGTTGCGTGGGTGCCAGGCCAGCGGCAGCACCACGCCGATATAACTGCGCGCGGCCGAGAAGCGGCCGGAAATGTGCACTATCGGCTGCAACAGACGAATCTGGTCCATGACCTTCTGTTTGCTGCGCAACTGGAACAGCCAGTCATACAGCCTCGGCTGCTTCTCGCGGATCAACCGGGCCAGGGCAATCGTGGCGCGAACATCCGACAAGGCTTCGTGAGCATTGCCGTGATCGATGCCATTGGCGGCGGTCAGGCGTTCGAGCTTGAGCGTCACCCGACCTTCATCATCGGTCGGCCAGACCAGGCCATCGGGGCGCAATGCGTAGGCGGCGCGCACCACATCGATCAAGTCCCAGCGACTGTTACCGCCCTGCCATTCACGGGCGTAGGGATCGAAAAAGTTGCGGTACAGGCTGTAGCGGGTCATTTCGTCGTCGAAGCGCAGGGTGTTGTACCCCGCGCCGCAAGTGCCGGGAGCCGCGAGCTGGGCGTGGACCCGGGTCATGAAGTCGGCTTCGCTCAAGCCTTGCTCGGCGAGACGACTCGGGGTGATGCCAGTGATCGCGCACGCCGCCGGGTGCGGCAGGATGTCTTCGCTGGGCTGGCAGTAGAGATTGACCGGCGCATCGATTTCGTTGAGTTCATGGTCGGTGCGGATCCCGGCCACCTGCAACGGGCGGTCGCATCGGGGATTGATGCCGGTGGTTTCGTAGTCGTACCAGAAGATGGAAGTCACGGGCGGTTCCTGAACTGAAGATCGGCAAAGTCTAGGCGTTCGACCGCCGTCGCGGCCAGCACCGCATCATTCAGTCACCTTTGGTTGAAGGATGTGTATGACATAGTTATGTCGTTTCCCCCCGAGAGGCTGCTAGCATCGGACGCACTTGCATCCCGATCCGGCAACATCAGGTAGCCCATGCTCGAGACCACAGCACCGCCAAGGAAAGCACCGCTGGCCCCGCCACTGGACACGCGGCACCAGGTCGAAACGCCGGAAGGCATCGACCTGCCGCTGCGCCCCGCCGGCCTGATGGTGCGTGCCGTGGCGTTTACCATTGATCTGGGGTTGCGCGGGCTGATCCTCGGCCTGCTGCTCATGGTGCTGGCGCTGCTTGGCAAACTCGGCATAGGTCTGGGCTCACTGCTGCTGTTCGTGGTGAGCTGGTGGTACATGGTGCTGTTCGAAGTGCTGCGTCAGGGCCGTTCGCCGGGCAAGCAATGGATGGGCTTGCGAGTGGTGCACGACGATGGCACGCCGGTCGGCTGGTCGGCTTCCCTGCTGCGCAACCTGCTGCGTTTTGTCGACCTGATGCCGTTCGGCTATTTCCTCGGTGCGATCAGTTGCCTGCAACACCCGACCTTCAAACGCCTCGGCGACATCGCGGCCGGCACGCTGGTGATCTACAGCGAACGTCCTCTCAAGCGTCCGCACTTGCCCGATGCCGAACCCCGTCGTTCGCCGATCCCGCTGACCCTGACTGAACAACGCGCCTTGCTCGCCTTCGCCGAACGCCAGGGTGAACTGTCGACGGCGCGGGTCAATGAACTGGCTGCATTACTCGCTCAGCCGTTGCACATCAGCGCGCCGAAAGCCGTTGGCGAACTCAACGGCATTGCTCGCGGCCTGTTGGGTCCGACATGAAGCAAAGCCTTTTCGAATCCCGCCACAAGGCCGAATGGGAGCGTTTCAGCCTCGCCCTCGAACGTCTGGAACGGGGCAAGGACACTTCGCAGGTGGCGGAATTTCCCAAGGCTTATCGGCGACTCTGCCAGCATCTGGCCCTGGCGCAGGACCGTGGCTACAGCAGTTTTCTGGTCGACTCCTTGCAACAGTTGGTGCTGCGCGGTCATCAACAACTTTACCGTCATCGCAGCCAGCTCGGCGCTAACGTGCTGGGTTTCATCCTGGCCGGTTTTCCACAATTGGTGCGCGCCGAATGGCGCTTCGTACTCGCCGCCGCCGTGCTGTTCTTCGGCAGCCTGGCCGGTTTCGGTTTGCTGGTGTTCCTGTTTCCGGAGCTGGTCTACAACCTGATCCCCGCCGATCAGGTGCGCGAGATGCAGAGCATGTACGACCCCGCCGCCGGCCATCTCGGGCGTTCGGCCGAACGCGCGGCGAGCGAAGACTGGGTGATGTTCGGCTACTACATCATGCACAACATCGGCATCGCCTTTCAGACCTTCGCCAGCGGTTTGCTGCTGGGAGTGGGCAGTGCGTTTTTCCTGTTCTACAACGGGTTGATCATCGGCGCGGTGGCCGGACACTTGAGCGAGATTGGCTTCGGCCAGACCTTCTGGTCGTTCGTGATCGGACACGGTGCGTTCGAACTCAGCGCCATCGCCTTGGCCGGTGCGGCAGGACTGAAACTGGGTTGGGCGTTGATCGCGCCGGGACGCCTGACACGAATCGAAGCCCTGCAGATTGCGGCGCGCCAGAGCATCCGGCTGATCTGCGGCGTGATGCTGTTTCTGTTGATCGCGGCGTTTATCGAAGCCTACTGGTCGTCGCGCACCGGGGTTTCGCCGCAGACCAAATACCTGGTCGGCACCGGGCTCTGGCTCGGCGTGGCGATCTATCTGCTGTTCGCCGGAAGGACCCGCCATGCGCCTGAGTGACGCAACCGTGGCTATCCGTCCGCGCACCACCTGGGAAGCCATGGACCTGGGCGTGCTCATGAGCCAGCAACATCGGCGCCTGCTGATGACCAGTTGGGCGATCGTCACCCTGCCGCTGTTCGCAATACTCAGCCTGTTGTTGTGGGATTCACCGTCACTCGCCGTGTTCATCTTCTGGTGGCTGAAACCGGCGTACGAGCGTTTGCCGCTGTACATCCTGTCCAAGGCACTGTTCGGCGAAACACCCACCTTGAAACAGGCCTTGCGCCAATGGCCTCGCCTGCTCAAGCCGCAACTGCTCGCCAGCCTGACCTGGCGTCGCTTCAGCCTGAGCCGCAGCTTCCTGCTGCCCGTGCTGCAACTCGAAGGCCTCGACGGCACCGCTCGGCAGCAGCGTTTACAGGTGCTGCTGCAACGCAATGCCGGCGCCGCGCAATGGCTGACGATCATCGGCGTGCATCTGGAAACGGCGCTGTGGATCGGCCTGATGGTGTTGTTCTACCTGCTGCTGCCGCAACAGGTCGAAACCGATTGGGACTGGCAAAGCCTGATCTTCGCCGCCGACTACGAATGGCGCTGGCTGGAGCATCTGACCAATGCGTTCTATGCGCTGATCCTGGTGATCTGGGGACCGGTGTATGTCGCCTGCGGGTTCAGCCTGTATCTGAACCGCCGCACCGTCCTCGAAGCCTGGGACATCGAACTGGTGTTCCGCCGCTTGCGCCAGCGTTTGAACAGCAGCGCAATCGGCTTGCTGCTGGCGGTGTGTCTGCTGTTGCCGGGGTTGCCCTCAGCCTGGGCTGCCGAGCCTGCCACAGCTCCGGATGCACCGCGTCTGTTGAACCAGCCACTGACCAGCGAGGCATCACGCGACAGCATCAAGGCTTTGCTCGAACAACCGCCGTTCAAGAACAAGGAAACCGTCACCCGTTATCGCTTCGGCGAAGATCCCGCTGCTGCCGAAAAAACCAGGGAAGGCGAGGCACCGCAATGGTTGAAAACCCTGCTTGGCTGGCTGGACGGCCGACACCTCGACGGCCTGGCCAAGGCGATCGAAGTCGTGCTGTGGGGCGCGGTGATCGCCGGACTCGGTTGGCTGCTCTGGCGTTATCGAGATCTTCTGCAAACGTTCGTCGGCCATCGTCCGCGCTTACTCGAACCGAACAAAAGACCCTTGCCGCAACAGGCCTTCGGTCTGGACCTGCAAAAGGAAAGCCTGCCAGATGACATCGCCAGCCACGCGGAACAGCTCTGGCAAACCGAGCCGCGCGCGGCACTGGGTCTGCTGTACCGGGCATTGCTCAGTCATCTATTGCACGACTTCAACCTGACCTTGAAACCCGCCGACACCGAAAACGAAGTGCTGGCCCGGATCGAACAGTTGCAGCGCCCGGATCTGCTCACTTATAGCCGTCACCTCACCGGTCACTGGCAGAACATGGCCTACGGGCACCGCGTGCCGGCGGCGCATCTGCAACAGGAATTGTGTGATGGCTGGCGGTCCCTGTTCGGCCACGGAGTTGCCCGTTGAACCGGCGCGCACTCTGGCTTTTGGGCGGCGCGTTGATCGTCGCCCTGCTCGGTGCGCTGGGCATTTATCTGTACCTCAAGGCCACGCCGTACCAGGCCGAGGTCGATCACGGCCCGTCCCCCGCTGCGCAAGCCAATCCTTATCTGGCAGCGGAGATGTTTCTGCGCGAACGCGGGATAGACGTCAGTCATGCCGAAAGCCTCGCCGTGTTGCCTGACATCGATCCGCGCCAACACACACTGCTGATGTTCAACGACCGCTCGAAAATGACTCCACGCCAGGTCGATCAGGTTCTGAACTGGGCCCGGGCCGGCGGAAGGCTGGTGTTCGTCGCCGAGTCGATCTGGGATGAAAAGACCGGCCAGAGCAACGACCTGCTGCTCGACCGCGTGCAACTGCATCAACTCTTCAGCAAGGATCTCAAGGATCCGCCGCCGGATAACGCCGAAGACGCCTTCCCGAATCTGACCAAACTCTATCTGGAAGACGAGGACGCACCCGCCTACGCCGGATTCGACACCGCCTTCCATCTCGAGGACCCAAAAAACCTCGCCCAGGCCTGGGCCAACAGCGCGAAAGCCACGCATATGATGCAACTGGCTTTCGGCCTCGGCACGATCACCGTGGTCACCGATGCCGATCTGTGGAAAACCCCGGCCATTGCGCAACACGACAATGCCTGGCTGCTCTGGTATTTGAGCGCCGATACCGCTGTGACCCTGCTGTTCAACACCGAGCACGACAGTCTGCCGGCCCTGCTCTGGCGGTATTTTCCGCAAGCCATCGTGGCCCTGATTGCCTTGATCGGTCTGTGGCTGTGGCATGTCGGCGTGCGTCACGGCCCGGTGCAGGCGCCGTCTCCGAGTGGTCGTCGACAGTTAATGGAACACCTGCGCGCCAGTGCCGATTTCATCCTGCGTCACAACGGCCAGCAGACCTTGCTGCAAGCGTTGCAGCAGGACGTTCTGCGCCGCGCCCGTCATCGACATCCCGGTTTCGACCAACTGAATGTCGCCGAACAATGGCTGGTGCTGTCGCGCCTGACCCGCCAACCGACCCGTGCCATCAGCCAGGCCCTGAGCCCGGCACCGAAGCGGCGCCTGTCCAGCGCCGAATTCTGCCGTCAGGTCGCCCACCTGCAAGCCTTGAGGAACACGCTATGACCGAACACATCGAACCCGGCTCGCCCAGCCATGTGGCCCAGCAACGCCAACGCGCCAGCCAGTTGGCCCAGGCCGTGCGCGGCGAATTGCAGAAAGCGCTGATCGGCCAGAACCCGGTGATCGACGATGTGCTGACCGCGCTGATCGCCGGCGGCCACGTGCTGCTCGAAGGCGTTCCCGGCCTCGGCAAGACCCTGTTGGTACGCGCCCTGGCAAAATGCTTCGGCGGCGAGTTCGCGCGCATTCAGTTCACCCCGGACCTGATGCCCAGCGACGTCACCGGCCACGCGGTCTACGACCTGCAAACCGAGCAGTTCAAACTGCGCAAGGGCCCGCTGTTCACCAACCTGCTGCTGGCCGACGAGATCAACCGCGCCCCGGCCAAGACCCAAGCCGCCCTGCTCGAAGCGATGCAGGAACGTCAGGTGACCCTCGAAGGCCGGGCCCTGCCGATTGCCCAGCCATTCATGGTGCTCGCCACGCAGAACCCGATCGAACAGGAAGGCACCTATCCGCTGCCCGAAGCCGAGCTCGATCGCTTCATGCTCAAGGTGCGCATGGATTACCCCGACGCCGATCAGGAGCTGGACATGGTGCGGCAGGTCAGCCGCTCGACCCGTGCCGACATGCTCGACGTGCAACCGCTGCGCACGGTGTTGCAGGCCAAGGACGTGCAAGCCCTGCAACGCATCGCCAGCGATTTGCCGCTGGACGATCAGGTGCTCGATTACGCCGTGCGTCTGGCGCGCAGCACCCGCACCTGGCCGGGGCTGAGCCTAGGCGCCGGGCCACGCGCCTCCATTGCACTGGTCCGTTGCGCCCGCGCCCGGGCCTTGCTGCGCGGTGGTGAATTCGTGATTCCCGACGACATCAAGGGTTGCGCACTGGCGGTGTTGCGTCACCGGGTACGCCTCGTGCCAGAGCTGGACATCGAAGGCCTGCAAGTCGATCAAGTCCTTCAGCAACTGCTTGACCAGATCCCGGCGCCGCGCCTGTGAAACCCTCGCGCCTGCTGTTGATCTGGCTGACGATCCTGCTGGCCATCGGCATTGTGCTGGGCGCGTTGCAGGCGCTGGATGTGGAAGTGCCATCGAGCCTGTTGTCGATCAACTGGGGTTTGTTGCTGGCGCTGTTTGCGCTGAGCCTGCTGGACGCGCTGCGTCTCAAGCGTCTGCCCTCGCCCCGCGTGCAACGACAGGTGCCCGGTAGCCTGGCCCTCGGTCGCTGGAGCGATATCCGGCTGGAAGTCGAACACGAGCTCGACCAGCCACTGGCCATTCAAATCTTCGACCACGTACCCGACAGCCTCGGCTACGAAAACCTGCCGCTCTCCACCGAGCTGCAACCCGGCCAGCGCAGCCTGATCGGCTATCGCCTGCGCCCGCTCAAACGCGGCCACTACACCTTCGAAACCTGCGAACTCAACCTGCCGAGCCCCTTCGGCCTGTGGTCCGGCA
The DNA here is from genome assembly GCF_002112855.1 of Pseudomonas sp. B40(2017). Lineage (NCBI taxonomy): Bacteria > Pseudomonadati > Pseudomonadota > Gammaproteobacteria > Pseudomonadales > Pseudomonadaceae > Pseudomonas > Pseudomonas sp. B40(2017). The sequence continues at coordinate 149,678 of NZ_NEIT01000004.1, read as the reverse complement.
AACGCCTGCTGACCATCACCGACCACACCCGCGTCTACCCCGACTTCGCCCGCCTCTACGGCGGCCAGTTGCTGGCGGTCGACAACTGGCTCAGCCAGCTCGGCGTGCGTCAGCGCCAGCGTCGTGGCCTGGGAATGGAATTCCATCAGCTCAGGGAATTTCGCGAAGGCGACAGCCTGCGTCAGATCGACTGGAAAGCCACCGCCCGCCACCGCACACCGATTGCCCGGGAGTACGAAGACGAGCGCGATCAACAGATCATTTTCATGCTCGATTGCGGGCGACAGATGCGCAGTCAGGATGGGGAGCTGTCGCACTTCGACCATGCACTGAATGCGTGTCTGCTGTTGAGTTATGTGGCCTTGCGACAGGGGGATGCGGTGGGCTTGTCCACCTTCGCCAGCGATCAGCCGCGGTTCATTGCACCGGTCAAAGGTGCGGGGCAGCTCAAGGTGTTGCTCAACGGTGTTTATGACCTGGATAGCACGCGGCGTTCGGCGGATTATCCGGCGGCGGTAAATCAGTTGCTGGCGAGGCAGAAGCGTCGGGCGCTGGTGGTGTTGGTGACGAATGTGCGGGATAAGGATGATGAGGAATTGCTGAACGCCGTCAGACAATTAAGCCAACAGCATCAAGTACTCGTGGCCAGCCTGCGTGAAAGCACGCTTGAAGATAGACGGCATTCGCAGGTGCAAACGATTGAGCAAGCGCTTGAATACTGCGCAACAGTGGATTACCTGAACGCCCGATCGGTGCTCCATGAAAAATTGAGTGCCCAAGGAGTGCAAGTGATAGATGCCCCCCCAAGTGAATTGAGTACAGACGTAATTTCGCGGTATCTGAGCTGGAAAAAATCTGGAGCACTCTGCTAACACATTGTGAAATTCACACGGGAAGGCCAGATTAAAACTACGAAAAATCAAAAGCTCTAAACAATAAGCTGGCTCAGTTCACCCGAGGAGCATCACAAGCTGATGCATCTCACCAGTCGAGTAGAAATCGCTAGCCAACTAACACTCGCAGATGCCACTGCTATGCTTGTTTTTTTGCAAAAAGGAGCCTAAGAATGGCCGTTCAATACTCTCTATCAGACGTGTTGGAAAGGATGTATCAGAATCAACTCGGCTTGGAAGCCGCTCTAATGGAATTAGTACTCCTGGTCGAAGCACAGGGAATGGTGGATACCGGAAACAACGTCCGAGAAGCACTTTTTACAATCGGAGAAAACGCTGGCTTCATCAATCAAGGTTTGGCCAAGCTGAAAGGAAAACGTCCCAGCTAAAGCTTTCGGACTTTCGCCTATGTCTCCAAGATCTTTCGATGTATTTCTTCTACGGTTCGTGTCCTCTAGAACCAATAATTAACTGGGGGGTTTTCTTACAGCTCGGTTCTCAAGAAAACTCCCTTTGCCTACGACTACACTAGCTCTGCCCCACGTGTAAAAACCTTCAAAAGAGATGCAAAACTGTTGTTCTCTCACTTTTTGTGGACAACAAAAAAAACGGTGGAATTGAGGCTACAACACGTGACGCTTTTGCCTACATGTAAGCGCGAATCCGCCGGCTTGTGCACCTTGGCGTTGCCCCGTAACTTGATCCCCGTCGCTGCCAATCAGCGGCCGGGTTTAGTCGCCCGAGGTAAGATAGGTTTGCAAACGCATCGTCCAGTCGGGTATTCCCTATCCCTGCACTCGATGGTGGCTGTGAGCAGGGTGCCCCCGGGCACGCCGGAAAAGCCTACTTCCCCGGTCGACTAACCTGCTTACAGCTGCCACCCCCTCGTTTAGTCGCGAAGCGGTAACAGCCCAACTTATTAGGAAGTTAGGTATGTTCAAAGCTACACCAAATCCGCCTTCGGATATCGATTTAACTGACAAGACTGATCAAACCGATCCGGTCTCCCCCTACGCCTCCGTCGATTCAAAAAAACTCCACGACGCGGCCCATCGGGCCCTCGACTTTTACCTCAACCCCAAAGCTGAAAAATCACGCAACTCCGTGGATCGTGGCATGCAGATGTTCAAAGTCGATCCGGACATCAACCCGGAAGCCATCGCCATCCAGACCTACGAAACCTTTTCCTCGGTCAGCATTCTGTTGCTGGATCTGGCCGACAGCCTGGACGACAAGCCGCGGCATCTGGCGATGGCGATCTATCAGTTGAGTGAATTGGGGTTGTTGCTGGTGGAGAAGACACTGGATAACGAACGGGCGATTGCGATAAACGAGTAAGAAAAAGGGCCACAACCTTCGGCAGGTTGTGGCCCTTTTGGTTTTCAAGCCGAGGCCGGCAACGGCTGAAAGCTGAAGTACTGCTTCAACGCCTCGACCAGTTGCCCATACTCGGGCGGCGTCCGGTACAGGCTGAAGCCGGCGTCGTAGTGTCGGGGGGTCGCGTCTTCGTGGCACCACAGGCAGCACGCGGTGAGGTCGATGACCTGCTGACAGCCCTCGCCCAAGGGAATTTTCAGGCGCAGGTTGAACTCGGCACCGATCATCATCGGCAACTGGCTGATGAGCATCAAACCGTCTTCGGACACGTTGCCCAGAAAGCCGATGGGTTTGTCGGTGACGCTGTTGAATACTCGCAGAAAATACGGCAGCTGATGCCGTTCGATTCGACGGTCGGTAAACATAAGCAATTCGCCATGCAAGGCTCCATTACAGAGCCGCACTCTCGCTTCGGAACGGACCTGTGCGTCAGGTTCGCTCTCCCCGCACCCGGTGTGGCGCTCGCTACGCGCATCTCATGCCAGTCGCAGGTGTTGCGCCGGTACAGATATCGATCTGCACCGGTGTCATTCGACTATAGCTCACCCTATACAAGCAGCCAGCTTTTGTATGGCAACCGCCATCAGAACCGGGTTGGACGTACCACGGCGGCAGCGCTGCGCGTCGGGTAGTGACCCAAGCTCTGCAGGGTTTCCAGACGCGCGCGGGCGCGGTAGGCGTATTCGCTGTTGGGGTACGAGGCGATGATGAACTGATAGGTCTGCGCCGCATCGACGAACATTTTCTGCCGTTCGAGGCACTGGCCGCGCATCATCGACACTTCCGGCCACACATAAGGGCGGGCGCGGCTGGCGCGTTCGACCTTGGACAGTTCAAGCATCACCTGCTCGCAATTGCCCCGGTCATAGGCGCTGTAGGCGTTGTTCAAATGATGGTTCATCGACCAACGGGTGCAGCCCGAAGCGGCGAGGACGCTGAGGGCAAGGGCGGCAATGGGCACGAATCGCATGGGGGTTCTCCTGTCTTGTGCTCTGTATCGACCCCTGGTCGGAAATCTTCAGGCGCGTTTGTCCCAAAGTTGCCGTGTTCAATAAAGAAAGTATTAAGTAGTGCAAACGAACAATGACTACACCCTTCGAGCATAGTAGCCTTCGCTGGCGCTTGAACCTGAGGAGTCTTTGCATGTCCGTCCGTCGTACCAAAATCGTCGCTACCCTTGGCCCGGCCAGTAACTCGCCGGAAGTTCTCGAACAGCTGATTCTGGCTGGCCTGGACGTCGCCCGTCTGAACTTCTCCCACGGCACCCCCGACGAGCACAAGGCTCGCGCGAAGCTGGTGCGTGACCTCGCGGCCAAGCACGGTCGCTTCGTCGCCCTGCTGGGTGACCTGCAAGGCCCGAAAATCCGTATCGCCAAATTCGCCAACAAGCGCATCGAGCTGAAGATCGGTGACCAGTTCACCTTCTCCACCAGCCATCCGCTGACCGAAGGCAACCAGCAAGTGGTCGGCATCGACTACCCGGACCTGGTCAAGGACTGCGGCGTGGGCGACGAGCTGCTGCTCGACGACGGCCGCGTGGTGATGCGCGTTGAAACCGCCACCGCGACCGAGCTTAACTGCGTCGTGACCATCGGCGGCCCGCTGTCCGACCACAAAGGCATCAACCGTCGCGGTGGCGGCCTGACCGCGCCGGCCCTGACTGAAAAAGACAAGGCCGACATCAAGCTCGCCGCTGAAATGGAAGTCGACTACCTCGCCGTGTCCTTCCCGCGTGACGCCGCCGACATGAACTACGCCCGTCAACTGCGCGACGAAGCCGGCGGCACCGCCTGGCTGGTGGCGAAGATCGAACGCGCCGAAGCCGTGGCCGACGACGAAACCCTCGACGGTCTGATCAAGGCTTCCGACGCGGTGATGGTTGCCCGTGGTGACCTCGGTGTGGAAATCGGCGACGCCGAGCTGGTGGGCATCCAGAAGAAAATCATTCTGCACGCACGCCGCCACAACAAGGCGGTGATCGTGGCGACCCAGATGATGGAGTCGATGATCCAGAACCCGATGCCGACCCGCGCCGAAGTGTCCGACGTGGCCAACGCCGTGCTCGACTACACCGACGCCGTGATGCTGTCTGCCGAGTCCGCTGCCGGCGCTTATCCGCTGGAAGCCGTGCAGGCGATGGCGCGCATCTGTGTCGGCGCTGAAAAGCACCCGACCAGCAAGACCTCCAGCCACCGTATCGGCAAGGAATTCGAGCGCTGCGACGAAAGCATCGCACTGGCGACCATGTACACCGCCAACCACTTCCCGGGCGTCAAGGCGATCATCGCACTGACCGAAAGCGGCTACACCCCGCTGATCATGTCGCGTATCCGCTCCTCGGTGCCGATCTACTGCTTCACCCCGCACCGAGAAGCCCAGGCTCGCGCGGCAATGTTCCGTGGCGTGTACACCGTACCGTTCGACCCGGCTTCGCTGGCACCGAACGAAGTCAGCCAGAAAGCCATCGACGAACTGGTCAAGCGCGGCGTAGTGGAGAAAGGCGACTGGGTCATCCTGACCAAGGGCGACAGCTACCACACCACCGGCGGCACCAACGGCATGAAGATCCTGCACGTGGGCGATCCGCAGGTCTGAGTGACCGGCTGCTGAAAACGAAAAGCCCCGCCATTTGAATGGCGGGGCTTTTTCATTTCAGGAGTGTTGATCGTTACTACGTTGATCGTTCCCACGCTCTGCGTGGGAATGCCTCAATGGGCGCTCCGCGTCCGCTTCGGCATGGGACGCGGAGCGTCCCGGGCTGCATTCCCACGCGGAGCGTGGGAACGATCGGTGCGCGGAGTGCGGCGGCGGTCCGTGCGCGCAGTGTGGCCGCGGTCGATGCGCGGAGTGCGGGGGCGATCGATGCGCGGAGCGGTCGGCGGATATCTCAATGCCGTTTGATAAACCCCGTCAACGCCGCCAGCGCCTCCGGCGAGCGCAGCCGCTGGGTGAACAGTGCGCCCTCCTCCTCGATCACCTTGCGAATCAACTCGCGATCCGGCGCGCGCATCAATTGCTTGCTGATCCGCACCGCCTCGGCCGGCAGCTCGTCAAACCGCAACGCCATCTCCCGCGCCTTGGCCAACGCGGCTTCGCCACTGCCCAGCGCCTCGGTTGCGATGCCCCATTGCGCCGCTTGCTCACCGGTAAAGCCCTCACCGAGCAGCAGCAACTCCGACGCTTTGGCCTGCCCGAGCAAACGCGGCAGGATCAGGCTGGAACCGAACTCCGGGCACAACCCGAGATTAACGAACGGCATACGCAACCGCGCATCCCGCGCCACGTACACCAGATCACAATGCAGCAACAGCGTCGTGCCGATCCCCACCGCCGCCCCGGCCACGGCGGCGATCACCGGTTTACGGCATTCAAGTAAGTTGAGCATGAAGTGAAACACCGGGCTGTCGAGGTCGCTCGGCGGTTGCTGGATGAAGTCGGCGATGTCGTTGCCGGCGGTGAAGCACTCGGCGCTGCCGGTGATCAGCACCGCGTTGATTTCGGGATCGTGATTGGCTTGCTTGAGCGCATCGGCCAATTGGCTGTACATGGCGCGGGTCAGGGCGTTTTTCTTGTCCGGGCGGTTGAGGCGCAGGGTCAGCAAACCGCGTTCGCGGTGCAGCAGGATGGCGTCGGTCATGGTGTGTCTCGCGTCTGAAGAATCAGCGCTCAACCACGGCTCAGGAAGACATCGGCCAGCAGTTGATTGCGCGGCAGTCCGGCCAGGAACAGACGCTTGGCAAACGCGTCGACGCTGGCCGTCGAGCCGCAGACTAAGGCCAGGGTTTGCCGGGAAACAAGGCGCAGTTGCGCCAAAGCGCCCGGCAACTCGGCCGCCGTCCACAGTTCGACGCTGAGGTTTTCCCGCTGAGCAGCGAGTGCTTCAAGGGGTTTGGCCAGGTAATGCCCGTCGGCATCATGGGCCAGGTGAATGACGCGGATGGCGCCCCGATGATCCTGGCGCAAGGCTTCGCGCAACACGCCGAACAACGGGCCGAGCCCGGTGCCGGCGGCGAGCAGCCACAGCGGCCGGTCGTGCCAGTCCGGGTCGTAATGCAGCGCGCCGCCGCGCAGTTCGCCGAGGCGGATCGGGTCGCCGATCTGCAAGCGTCGCGCGGCATCGCTGAATTCGCCGGGCTGGCGGCAATCGAGGTGGAATTCAAGAAAGCGGTCTTCCTCCGGCAGGCTGGCCAGCGAATACGGCCGCGCAACGTGGCCGGCCCACAGCACCAGATGCTGACCGGCGCTGTAGCGCAACGGCCGCTGGGGTGTCAGGCGCAGACGCAACACGCTGTCGCCGAGCCAGTCCAGCGCCTCGACCGTGGCCGGGCGACCATCGGTGACGGGATCGAAGGTGTGCACCTGCAAATCGTCGATCACCTGACACTGGCATGCCAGCCGCCAGCCCTGATCACGCTGTTCGGCGCTCAGGGCATCGGGGCGACTGTCGGCAGGCAAGCCCTGGATGCATTGCACCAGACATGCATGGCAACTTCCGGCGCGGCAGCTATAAGGCACCGCCACACCGTTCTGATTGAGGGCATCGAGCAGGTTGCTGCCCGCCGCCACCGACCACTGTCGTTCACCCACTCGCAGTTCAGGCATCGACGTTCTCCCATGCCGCCGCGCAACGGTTACGCCCGTCACGCTTGGCCCGGTACAGCGCCTGATCGGCACGCTGCAAGGCGTCGTCCAGATCGTCGCCCAGTTCCAGCAAGGTCATGCCGGCGGACAGGCTAAGGTTTTTCACATTCAGGCCCACCAGTTCAACGTCGGTGAAGGCGATGCGCAGGCGTTCGCAACAGGCGGTCAGGCTTTCAGCGTTGCAATCGGGCAGCAGCACCACGAATTCTTCACCACCATAACGCGCCAGCACATCGCCGTCGCGCAGGCAGGCCCCGGCTACCCCGGCGAACGCCTGCAACACCTGGTCGCCGGCAGCGTGGCCATGGATATCGTTGATGCGCTTGAAGTGGTCGAGGTCGATCAGCGCCAGACCGTGCACCACGTCGGGCTCCATCGCATTCAACTCGCGGGTGGCCAGGCGCAGGAAATGCCGGCGGTTGAACAGCCCGGTCAGCTCGTCGGTGGCAACAAGGTCTTCGAGTTGGCGCATCATCCCGCGCAGGGTGTCCTGATGCGCCTGCAGGGCGAACCGGCGCTGACGCATGCGTTGGCGCGAGGTCTGGACGAAACGCGCATAGATCACCAGCCAGGCCAGCACGATCAGCAGGATGCAGGCCTGCAACGCGGAAAGCGCCGGATCGTGCAGACGGAAGTGGTAACCGTCCCACAGCGTGATGGCGCAGAAGCTGAAGAACACCAGCATCGCGCAGCGTACGAACGCCCGCTGTGACAGATGGAACAGGCCGAACAGCAGGACCAGCACATAGAAAACGAGAAACTCGCCCCGGGCCTCCTCCAGATGAGCAATCAGCCACGTCTGCCAGCCAAGGCCCAGCAGCACTTGGGCTTCGGTCAGGCTAGGGTCGGAAAAGCGCAGGTTGCAGCCGGAAAAGAACAGGGCGAACAGGACCGCCTGACTGATCACCACCAGGGCACTGCCGACGGCGACGCCGGCCAGTGAATCGTTGTAGTGACCGGTGAAATACGCCAGCCACAGCAGCAGCAAAGCCAATCCGTAGGTGGCTGCAGCGAGGGCGAAGCGTTTGAGCAAAAGACGTTGAATGGCGTTATGGGTCAATCGTTGACTCACCGTGCGATAAGAGGCTGACCGAGTGTCCTACCCTACAGACCGGCTGCCACTTTAGTGGCGCAGGCGATAAATGACCATTGATTTTCGGGCCGGGTATTTGGCGTCAAAAACCTGCAGCCATGCGACCAACGAATGACTCCCGGCAGATGTGCCCGCCACCGAGGCGCGGTATACTGCCGCGCCTTTTTAGCGTCGCGCCAGCAGCCCCGGCGTGCCTTGAAAGGTGTCTGCGACCGACCGATGCACCCAAGCCGCAGGCACCTTATTGAATGTTCCCGTCTTTTAGAGGAGCGCGACTCATGACCGTGATCAAGCAAGACGACCTGATTCAGAGCGTTGCCGACGCCCTGCAGTTCATTTCCTATTACCACCCCGTGGACTTCATCCAGGCGATGCACGAAGCCTACCTGCGCGAAGAATCGCCAGCGGCCCGTGACTCGATGGCGCAGATCCTGATCAACTCGCGCATGTGCGCCACCGGCCACCGGCCGATCTGCCAGGACACCGGCATCGTGACCGTGTTCGTGCGGGTGGGCATGGACGTGCGTTGGGATGGCGCGACCATGAGCCTGGACGACATGATCAACGAAGGCGTGCGCCGCGCCTACAACCTGCCGGAAAACGTCCTGCGTGCCTCGATCCTGGCCGACCCGGCCGGTGCGCGTAAAAACACCAAGGACAACACCCCGGCAGTCATCCACTACTCCATCGTTCCGGGTAACACCGTGGAAGTGGACGTGGCGGCCAAGGGTGGCGGTTCCGAGAACAAGTCGAAAATGGCCATGCTCAACCCGTCCGACTCGATCGTCGACTGGGTGCTCAAGACCGTTCCGACCATGGGCGCCGGCTGGTGCCCGCCGGGCATGCTGGGTATCGGCATCGGCGGCACCGCCGAGAAAGCCGCTGTCATGGCAAAAGAAGTGTTGATGGAATCCATCGACATTCACGAGCTCAAGGCCCGTGGCCCACAGAACCGCATCGAAGAAATGCGTCTGGAGCTGTTCGAGAAGGTCAACCAGCTGGGCATCGGCGCCCAGGGCCTCGGTGGCCTGACCACCGTGCTCGACGTGAAGATCATGGACTACCCGACTCACGCCGCTTCCTTGCCGGTGTGCATGATCCCGAACTGCGCCGCCACCCGTCACGCGCACTTCGTGCTCGACGGTTCCGGCCCTGCTTCGCTGGAGGCGCCACCGCTGGACGCCTACCCGGAAATCGTCTGGGAAGCCGGCCCTTCGGCCCGTCGCGTCAACCTCGACACTCTGACCCCGGAAGACGTGCAGAGCTGGAAGCCGGGCGAAACCGTCCTGCTCAACGGCAAGATGCTCACCGGTCGCGACGCCGCGCACAAGCGCATGGTCGAGATGCTGAACAAGGGCGAAACCCTGCCGGTTGATCTGAAAGGTCGCTTCATCTACTACGTCGGCCCGGTTGATCCGGTCGGTGACGAAGTGGTTGGCCCGGCTGGCCCGACCACCGCCACGCGGATGGACAAGTTCACCCGTCAGATCCTCGAGCAGACCGGCCTGTTGGGCATGATCGGCAAGTCCGAGCGCGGCCCTACCGCGATCGACGCGATCAAGGACAACAAGGCTGTGTACCTGATGGCCGTCGGCGGCGCCGCTTACCTGGTGGCGCAAGCGATCAAGAAGTCCAAGGTTCTGGCGTTTGCCGAACTGGGCATGGAAGCGATCTACGAGTTTGAGGTCAAGGACATGCCGGTCACCGTTGCGGTGGACAGCAAAGGTGAATCGGTACACATCACCGGTCCTGCGATCTGGCAACAGAAGATCAGCGAAAGCCTGGCGGTAGAAGTGCAGTAAGCTATTTGCCATATAAAAACGGCCGGCTCATCCAAATGGATGAGCCGGTCGTTTTTTTTGAGTGTATAAAATCCGTACATCCAAACAACTATATGCAGAGCGGTTTTTTTCGTGCGCAATTGTCGATGCCTTCAGTGATCGGTATCGGTAAAAAGTACCGCATGCTCATAGCGCCTATGAACGGGAGCCCCGCCTACACATCTGCATGGTATCGTGCCCGCCCGTCCTGCCATCCGTTTGCCACAGCATGCTGCCGACTTCCCGTACCCTGCGCCTGTCGTTGTATACCCTGCTGATCATCGCCGGTGCCGCCCTTGCTGCAACGCTTGCGATCCGCCACGCCGAGCGCCAGGCGCTGGAAGAAGACGCCGCGCGGGCCAATCAACAGCTGGCGCTGTACGCCAACTCGCTGCACACCCTGATCGACCGCTACCGCGCCCTGCCCGCCGTGCTGGCGCTGGACCCGCAGCTGCGTGCGGCGCTGGCCGGTCCCGTGAGCGCCGAACAGCAAACGGCGCTCAATCTGAAGCTGGAAAAGATCAACGGCGCCGCACAGTCCTCGACCCTTGAACTGCTCGACCGCACCGGCCTCGCGGTGGCCGCCAGCAACTGGCGCCTGCCCAGCAGTTACGTCGGTCACAACTATGGCTTTCGCCCCTATTTCAGCCAGACCCGCACCCAGGGCACCGGGCGTTTCTACGCGGTCGGTGTGACCAGCGGGATTCCCGGTTACTTCCTGTCCAGCGCGGTGCTCGGCGATAACGACGAGTTCCTCGGGGCGATGGTGGTCAAGCTCGAATTCCCCGAACTCGAACGCGAATGGAGCCAGGGCAGTGACACCCTGCTGGTCAGCGATGCGCGCGGGATCATCTTCATCGCCAACCAGCCCGGCTGGCGCTATCGCCTGCTGCACCCGCTGAGCCCGGCCGATTACCGCGAGATCAAGGCCACCCGCCAATACGACAAACAGTCGCTGGTGCCACTGACGCATCTGGCGCTGCGCAGCTTCGATGACAACAGTGATCTGCGCCGCGTCGAAGGCCCGCAAGGCACGGCGGATTACCTGTGGGAATCGCTGCCGCTGACCGCCGAAGGCTGGACCCTGCATCTGCTGCGCCGCCCGCAATTGTCCTTTGAAGACCAGCGCAATGCCGGGCTCGCCGCTGCCGGAGTGTGGCTGGCGCTGGTGTTCCTGTTGCTGTTTCTCAATCAGCGCTGGCGTCTGGCGAAGATGCGCCAGCGTAGCCGCGAAGAGCTTGAGCAACTGGTCGAGGAACGCACCCGGGATTTGCGCACGGCGCAGGACGGTCTGGTGCAGTCGGCCAAACTCGCGGCACTGGGACAGATGTCCGCCGCGCTGGCCCACGAAATCAATCAGCCGCTGACCGCCCAGCGCATGCAGCTTGCAACGCTGAGACTGCTGCTCGATCACGGTCGGGTCGATGACGCCTACAAGGCGCTCAAACCGGTGGATGAAATGCTCACGCGCATGGCCGCCCTCACCGGCCACCTGAAAACCTTCGCCCGCAAGAGCCCCAGCGGCTTGCGCGAGCGGCTGGATCTGGCGACGGTGGTCGATCAGGCCCTGCAATTGCTCGATGCGCGTCTGCGCGATGAACAGGTCAGTCTGGTGCTGCACCTGACGCGCCCGGCCTGGGTGCGCGGCGATGCGATCCGTCTGGAGCAGGTGCTGATCAACCTGTTGCGCAATGCCCTCGATGCCATGCAGGGCAAGCCCTGCAAGCGTCTGGAAATCCGCCTGGAAACCGACGAGCAACTGTGGCGCCTTAGCGTTATCGACAATGGCGGCGGCATCGCCGAAGAACATCTGGGTCAGGTGTTCGATCCGTTCTTCACCACTAAACCTGTGGGTGACGGGCTGGGTCTGGGGCTGGCAGTATCGTTCGCCATCGTCCATGAATCCGGCGGGCGCCTGTGCGCCGAGAATGGCGACAACGGCGCGGTGTTCAGCCTGACCTTGCCGATCGATCTGGAGGCGCACATCTGATGCTCAACGCGGTGATGGTGGTCGATGACGAAAGCAGCATTCGCAATGCCGTCGAACAATGGTTGAGCCTGTCCGGGTTCGAGGTGCAGCTGTTCAGCCGTGCCGAGGAATGCCTGGCGGCGCTGCCCAGGCACTTTGCCGGGGTGATCCTCAGCGATGTGCGCATGCCGGGCCTCAGCGGTCTTGAACTGCTGGCCGAAGTGCAGCGCCGGGATCCCGATTTGCCGGTGATTCTGCTGACTGGCCACGGCGATGTGCCGATGGCGGTCGAAGCCATGCGCGACGGCGCTTACGATTTTCTGGAAAAACCCTTCAGCCCCGAGACCCTGCTCGGCAGCCTGCGCCGGGCGCTGGACAAGCGCCGGCTGGTGCTGGAAAACCGCGCACTGCACGAGCAGGCCGACAACCGCGCCAAACTCGACGCGACGCTGCTCGGCGTGTCCCGTGGTTTGCAGACCTTGCGCCGACAGGTACTCGATCTGGCGACGCTGCCGGTCAATGTGCTGATCCGTGGCGAAACCGGCAGCGGCAAGGAACTGGTTGCCCGCTGCCTGCACGACTTCGGCCCGCGTGCCGACAAGCCGTTTGTGGCCCTGAACTGCGCGGCGATCCCCGAGCAACTGTTCGAAGCCGAGTTGTTCGGGCACGAGAGCGGCGCGTTCACCGGGGCGTCCGGCAAGCGCATCGGCAAGCTGGAATACGCCGATGGCGGCACGCTGTTTCTTGATGAAATCGAAAGCATGCCGCTGGCCCAGCAGGTGAAACTGCTGCGGGTGTTGCAGGAACAGAAACTGGAACGGCTGGGGTCAAACCAGAGCATTCGCGTGGACTTGCGGATCGTCGCGGCGACCAAACCCGATTTGCTGGATGAAGCGCGGGCCGGGCGTTTTCGCGAGGATCTGGCGTATCGCCTGAACGTCGCCGAATTGCGCCTGCCGCCATTGCGTGATCGTCGTGAAGACATCCCGCTGTTGTTCGAATCCTTCGCCCAGAGCGCCGCCCAGCGTTTGGGCCGGACGTTCCCGCCGCTCAGTGGTGCGCAGTTGAGCCACCTGCTCAGCCATGACTGGCCGGGTAATGTTCGCGAGTTGGCGAACGTGGCCGAACGGCAGGTGTTGGGGCTGGATGAACCGGTGCAGGGCATAGATCCCGGCCAATCGCTGGCGGCGCAGCAAGAGGCATTTGAAGCGCAGTGCCTGCGGGCTGCAATGACCCGGCACAAGGGGGATGTGAAAGCCGTACTGGAAGAACTGCAACTGCCGCGTCGCACCTTCAATGAAAAGATGCAGCGCCATGGGCTGACCCGCGAGATGTTTGTGCCGTAATGAAACACAAAGTCTAAAGGGCACTCCACTGTCAGATCTGTCAGGTTACGCGGTACTGCGTAACGCCTAAACTGAGGCCTCTACGTCCTGCCGTGCGGGAGAGGCACAAGGGCATGAATACTTCCCCCCATTAGTGCACACCCTCGCTGTCTGTCCATGACAGCCGTGGCCTTGTGATTCGTCAGGTCGCGTACCTGCGTACGGTTGCCGATGAATCTGTAACGCCCCTGATCACGCGACAGCAACATAACGCGGCCGGCCAGAGGGTGCAGCAGCGTGACCCGCGTCTTGCCCTTGCCAATATCTCAAGTGCTCTCAATCTGGCCGCAGAGCCGTTGAAAGTCGACAGTGTGGACGCCGGTTGGCGACTGAGTCTGCCAGGTCCGGGGGGTGAACCCTTGCAGCAGTGGGACGAGCGCGGCAGTCACTGGCAAAGTACCTATGACGATCAACTTCGCCTGGTGGCCGTGGCGCATAACACCCAACCCGATGTTGAGACCTGCGTCTACGCAGATGCATCGGCCGACACAGGTTTCAACCTGCGTGGCCAGTTGATCCAACGGAAGGATTCGTCAGGGCATTTGATTTTCGACAGTTACTCGACGCTGGGTACATCACTGCGCGAAACCCGCACTTACTTTGATGGCAAGGTGTTCACCAGCAGCCGTCTCCACAGTCCAGACGGCAGCGTGCTGGAGCAGACCGACGGCGGCGGACACTGCCAACTGTTCAATTACGACATCGCTGGACAGATCAATCACGTACAGCTGCAGATCAAAGGACAGACTCGCTGGCAGGCAGTCCTGCAGGATGCGAAATATGACGCGGCCGGGCACATCATTGAACAATTGGCGGGCAACGGCGTGACTCGACGCTGGTTTTATGATCCGGCCAGCCTGCGTCTGCTGCGTCAATCGGCTCGGGTGAATGCGCTGCCGCCACTGCAGGATTTCGGATATGAATATGACCGGGTGGGTAACATCACCCGGATTCTCGATCATGTGTTCACGCCACATTACTTCGCCAATCAACGAGTCGATGGTCAGCGCGAATTCAAGTACGACTCTCTGAACAGACTGCGCAGCGCCAGCGGTTACGATGACGCGGCGCCTCAAGACAACCCGGGGCGACCGCACCCCACCGATCCCAAAGACCGGCGTAACTACATTCAAACCTATTCCTATGACTCCGGTGACAATCTGTACCGGATCCGGCATGTGCGTGATGGCCACAACCATACCCGCGAAATGTCCATCGATCCCGGCAGCAACCGGGGAGTACGCCGGGCCTGCGGCGACCCTGCCCCCGATTTCGGCACTCTCTTCGACCGTCATGGCAATCTCTTGGCCCTGCAACCTGGTAATCCCCTTCAATGGGATTCCTTCGACCAACTGGAGTGCGTCACTCTGGTACATCGCGATTCGGCTCCCGACGACACTGAGTTCTATCGCTACAGTCAGGGTTCGCGAGTTTACAAACGCCACGCGACCTACTCGGCCTCGAACAGCCACTACCACGATGTCTACTACCTGCCGGGGCTGGAAGTCCGGTGCAAAGACAATGGCGAAGAACTCAATGTCATCACCCTGAACATCGGTGTCGGCACTGTACGGTGCCTGCACTGGGTCGCGCGTGCACCCGCCGGTGTCGATCCGGATCAATTGCGCTTCACGCTGGATGATCACCTGGGTTCGTGCCTGATGGAGCTCGATCACCTGGCGCAATTGATCAGCAACGAAGGCTTTTACTCGTTTGGCGAAACGGCATGGATGGCCACGCGCTCGGTAATCGAACTGGCCTACAAGTTCGTTCGCTATTCAGGCAAGGAAATGGATGAAAGCGGCCTGTATTACTATGGCGCGCGGTACTACGCGCCTTGGCTGCAACGCTGGATAAGCAGCGATCCGGCGGGGGTGGTCGACGGGCCGAATCTTTACGGATTCACAGGCAACAATCCCATCCGTTTTATCGATAACGATGGACAGGGACGTTCCCTGTTCCACGAAACGCCGCAAGAACGCGATGCAAGGAAAGCGCAAAGCGCTGCGGCTCAACAGGCCCTCTCAGCCAACAAGGCGCTTTCACACGCGGTTGTCCGGCATATGAAAATTCTCGAGGTCACCGACCTGCGGATCCGCGCCGTTGAATCACAACTCGACAATCTCCAGTCGCAAAATGCGCTGACCGGTAACGCCGTCAAGCGCACCGGCACCTTCGTCGTAAAACAAGTGACCAGTTACGTGGTCGGGATCGGCGTAGGCGCAGTGGCAGGTGCATTGGGCGCGGTCGCGGGCCCCGTCGGTACCGCGTTCGCCATCGTTCTTGGGATGTTAGCCAAGACGACGACCGGTCTGGCATTCGACTATGTTGCGGAACAGCAGGGCCTATCGACGTCAGTCATACTCAAATCCAGAAAACTGAATCCGGAAAGCATTGTGCGCAAAGGCGAATACAAAACCGTCTCGCTGTCAGGCTTCGCTCACATGAAATACAAGAAAACGTTTGAGGGCGTCATGGCTCCCACCGAACTCAACGTGCTCAAGGCAACCAAGGAAGTCTCGTCTCCGCTCATATCCATTGCAATGAAGGCCCATGAGTCTCCGCTATCCGGGGAGATCGGTGCCGTTATGAGCACCCTGGTCGGCGCCGTCGAAATCATGTACGAGATCGAAAGAGCCAAGGACGGAATGACTCCTGCGCTGCAAGAGAAAATCGAACTGCTTAATCAGTACATACCCGCTTTGATTGATGTATTGGAAAGAGGATTGGCTGAAGTGAACACGGCGTTCGATACCGCCAACCGCGACTCGATTCATACCTATCGAATGCTCAGCAAATTCTTCGGGAACGCACCGGGGGATACTTACCAAAGCGTGGCGGATGCGACAAACGCAACCATTTCAAACTTGAGGAATCTTCACGCCCGGACTCAACGCGGTTTCAACTGAGCCATGTTCATCATGCGAGGAGTTGCCGAAGCAAGCAATCTCGGCAACTTTCTGCTCAATCGCCACCGACAATGAGCGGATTTCCGCTCAAAAAATCCACCTCCCCCCTCTAAACCGGCCCTCTCCCCGTTGGCACAGCTCCTGCTATAGCCCTCGCAGGCTGCGTTTCAACGCGCTCCACAACAACAATTAAATGAAGGATCCTTCAATGGATAACTCCAACACCCTGCCCCTTGGGTCGGCTGCCGTGCCGGCCAAAGAACGAACCACCGCCAGTCGCATCAAGTCGATCTTCAGCGGTTCCGTCGGCAACATGGTCGAGTGGTACGACTGGTACGTCTATGCCGCCTTCTCGCTGTACTTCGCCAAAGCCTTCTTCCCCAAAGGCGACACCACCGCCCAACTGCTCAACACCGCCGCGATCTTCGCCGTGGGCTTCCTGATGCGCCCGATCGGTGGTTGGCTGATGGGCCTGTACGCCGACAAGGTCGGACGCAAAAAAGCCCTGATGGCCTCGGTTTACCTGATGTGCTTCGGCTCGCTGATCATCGCCCTGAGCCCGGGTTATGAAACCATCGGTGTCGGCGCGCCGATCCTGCTGGTGTTCGCCCGTCTGCTGCAAGGCCTGTCGGTCGGTGGCGAATACGGCACCTCGGCGACCTACCTGTCGGAGATGGCGACCAGGGATCGTCGCGGCTTCTTCTCCAGCTTCCAGTACGTGACTTTGATTTCCGGCCAGCTCATCGCGCTGGGCGTGCTGATCGTGCTGCAACAGTTCCTGACCACCGAAGAGCTGTACGCGTGGGGCTGGCGTATTCCGTTCGCCATCGGCGCGCTGTGTGCAATCGTCGCGCTGTACCTGCGTCGTGGCATGGAAGAAACCGAGTCGTTCACCAAGAAGGAAAAGTCCAAGGAAAGCGCCATGCGCACCTTGCTGCGTCATCCGAAGGAACTGCTCACCGTGGTCGGCCTGACCATGGGCGGTACGCTGGCGTTCTACACCTACACCACCTACATGCAGAAATACCTGGTGAATACCGTCGGCATGAGCATCTCCGACTCCACCACCATTTCGGCGGCCACGCTGTTCCTGTTCATGTGCCTGCAACCGATCATCGGCGGCCTGTCCGATAAAATCGGTCGTCGCCCGATCCTGATCGCCTTCGGCGTGCTCGGGACGATCTTCACCGTGCCGATCCTGATGACCCTGCACACCATCCAGACCTGGTGGGGCGCGTTCTTCCTGATCATGGCGGCGCTGATCATCGTCAGCGGCTACACCTCGATCAACGCCGTGGTGAAAGCCGAGCTGTTCCCGACCGAAATCCGCGCCCTGGGCGTCGGCCTGCCGTACGCACTCACCGTGTCGATCTTCGGCGGCACAGCCGAATACATCGCGCTGTGGTTCAAGAGCATCGGCATGGAAACCGGTTACTACTGGTACGTGACTGCGTGCATCGCGGTGTCCCTGCTGGTGTACATCACCATGAAAGACACCCAGAAACACTCGCGCATCGTCACTGACTGATCGGGTTTCTGCAGCCACCGCAATGGTGGCTGTTCTGGCCTCATCGCGAGCAAGCTCGCTCCAACAGATCCAATGTGGGAGCGAGCCTGCTCGCGATTGGAGTCACCTCGGTCTCATGCTGACTCGGCAATCGCCGGTTTTCCATAACGTTTCTGCGCAAAAGACGCGCCGACAATCATCACCAGCAGTATCCCCGCCAGCACCGCCGACGAACCGATGGTGCCAAAGTCCAGCCCACCCTTCTCATGGGACTTGGTCATCAAGTCGCCCAAGGTTGCGCCGAACGGCCGGGTCAGCACGAACGCCACCCAGAACAGCGCCACCGACGAAATCTTCGTGAAGTACTTGAGCAGCACGACCACGCCAATCGCCGAGCCGATCAACAGCGCGCCACCGGCAAAGCCCAGACCCGAGTCGTCCGCCAGGTAATCGCCGAGCGCGGTGCCCAGGGTGTTGGAGAACAGAATCGCCATCCAGTAGAACATCTCGCCGCGAAAGCTCTGCACCTTGGTGACGTTGAGCGAGTCGCCACTCAGGCGCCACGCCGCGAAAATCGCCAGCAGGATCGCGATCAGGATCATAGAACCCGTGGCGTAACCCAGTTCCAGCGTACGGTCCATGAAGTCCGACATGGTGGTGCCGGCGGTGCTGGTCGACAGGATCACGATCCAGTACAGCAGCGGTTTGTAGGTCTTGGACATCAGTTGCGCGATCAGCGTCAGGACAAACACGCTGATCAGGATCAGCGAGCTGATGGCGTAACCGACATTGAGGGTCATCGACAGCAAATCCCCCGCGGTTTCCCCCAGGGTCGTCGCGCAGATTTTCATGACCCAGAAGGCCAGGGTGATTTGAGGCAGTTTGTTCATCGCAGGCAACGCTCCAGTGGGTGACGGCCGGTTTTTGGCTTTATGGCCGTGGGCAGACTGGCGTTGCGCGGGTGAAAAACCGGTCGGGAATCCATGAAAAATCTGTCACACAAACGAAAAGCGGCGATTAATCACCGGTTAATGCCCCCGCCGCATCCTGCACCTACCTGATCGATTAACTGCGCGACGCTCGCTGCGACGACGAAAGCGAATTGAATGCGTCGCCCTTAATATCAATTTAATCGATTATTTTTAGCATTATTTTGCGCTTTTTAATCAATTTAGTTGGCGTAGCATGAACCCCATGCGAAACACATCGCCAACGAACCCGGAGACAACGACCATGAAAACCAAACTGATCCTCGCCCTGACCCTGTCCGTACTGGCCGCCAACACCTTCGCCGCCGATGGCTCGGACAAAACCAAATCCGCCGACTTCATTTCCGGCGCCAGCGCCGCCATCGAAACCAGCCACACCGGCACCTACGCTGCTGACGGCTTCGACAAGACCAACGTCGGCAAAGCCGTTGCTGCGGATGGTTTCGACAAGACCGGCACTGCCAACGCTATCGCCGCAGACGGTTTCGATAAAACCGGTACTGCCAACGCCATCGCTGCCGACGGTTTCGAAAAAACCGGCACTGCCGCAGCCATCAGCTGAATATCCGCACCGCCTTCACAGCCCGGCCTCGGCCGGGCTTAGTCATTTCTGGGGGATGACAATTACTTGAGCTCCCACAAGGTTCTCACTGGGTGGAATATCGGTGTCTGGCTGGAAATATGCGTCGTGTGCTTGCACTATTGGCCACTTGATCCCGCCCTCTTCAGGACCACCCGCCATGCCCGATGACATCCATTTCTACGAACCGGCCAACGGCCACGGCCTGCCCCACGACCCGTTCAACGCCATCGTCGGCCCGCGTCCCATCGGCTGGATTTCTTCGCAGGATGCCGAGGGTCGGCTGAACCTGGCGCCCTACAGCTTTTTCAACGCGTTCAACTACATTCCGCCGATCATCGGGTTCTCCAGCGTCGGGCGCAAAGACAGCCTGAACAACATCGAGCAGACCGGCGAATTCGTCTGGAACCTCGCCACCCGCCCGCTGGCCGAGCAAATGAACCAGAGCTGCGCGATGGTCGGGCCCGAGGTCAACGAATTCGAACTGGCGGGGCTGACACCGGTGGCGTCGAAGGTGATTGCCGTGCCGCGCGTGGCCGAAAGCCCGGTGTCCTTCGAGTGCAAGGTCACCCAGATCATTCAGTTGCAGCGCGCCGACGGCGAGACCGTGCCGAGCTGGCTGGTGCTCGGCGAAGTGGTCGCCGTGCACATTGCCAAGTGGCTGTTGAAGGACGGGATCTACGACACCGCCGCCGCCGAACCGATTCTGCGGGGCGGCGGGCCGGCGGACTACTTCCAGCTGGGGCCGGAGGCGTTGTTCAAGATGTGGCGCCCGGGGGCGACGAAGTAAGCGTTTACCAGATCAGCTCGGCGTCGTCGTTAACGCCCTTGAGCTTGTCCAGCTCATTGATCGCGGCTTCATCGGCCGCGATGGCGCCGGGGAAAACCTGATCGTTCAGCAATTTGTGAAAGCGCGGCGCGCCGCCGTCGACCAGGGCCTTGACGGCGATCGCCGCGTGATAACCCTTGTTGCCGCCCAACTCGACGGGGACTACAGCGGAAACCGCTTCGAAGTGTTCGAACTCTTTACGTGCCATATCGCAGGTCCTGGCTCAGTCGGATAAGCCGGACATTAAACATTCAACCGGCAAGTTTGTGTACCGGCGCAGTGCATTGCCCTACGGCCTGTGCGGCCGAGACTTCCTTGAACGTGTGGAAATCCAGGCTGTTGACCACCAGGTCCTGCACCAGCTCGGCAAAGACTTCCATCGACGGGCTGCTGAAGTACGCGGTCATCGACTGCTGGTTGCTCCAGAAACCGGAGACCAGCCACAACTCGGGATCACACTGCGAATGCTGCAAGGCAAAGCTCAGGCAGCCGGGGGCGGCGCGGGACGGTTCGATCAGGGCGCTCAGGCGCATGCCGAGTTCCGCCGAACGTCCGGCACGCGCTCGAACGAAGGCCATATGACTGACGGGAATCTGCTTGGACATGTTCAACCCTCCCAGGGAGTCGCGTGGCAGCCGGGGACGGGCTGCGACAGGATTCAAGGTTAAGGGCCGCTCCCCGTTCGCCGTTAGTCGATTCCTGCCGTCGCGTTGCACAATCCTGCGAGACTGTCTTGCAGACCTGTAACAAGTCGTAAATTCCTGTCACCGTCCTGTCACACCGGTTTCGGGCAACTCTGACCACCTGCGTCCTGCTATGGCTGGACGGGCCAACAACCCAATGCAGGATCAGGCAAGCATTTCGCAGGATGTGTCTACCGCCCTGGCTTGCACAAACTTATGCTCTGCTCCACTCCACCGACTTTGCCGAGGATGCCGCACGTGACGTCATTCGATCGTTTTCAAGCGCCACCCGATGCCGACATGGAAAAGCAGCGCGCGGAACTGGCGGCGATCATCCGCCGCAACACGTCCGAAGATGGCAGTTATGCCACTGCCGTCGGTTCGCTGTTCATGTCGCGCCACACCCAGTCCCATGACTTCGCCCCGGTGCTTGCGCAACCGGCGCTGTGCATCATGGCCCAGGGGCGCAAAGAGGTACGGCTGGCGGATGAGTTCTTCAATTACGACCCGCTCAATTATCTGGTGGTGTCGGTCTCGATGCCGTTGAGTGGACGGGTGGTGAATGTCTCGCCGGAGGAGCCGATCCTCGCCGTGCGCCTGGACATTGATCCTGCGGAAATCACCGCGCTGATCGCCGACGCCGGTCCGATGGGCGTACCGACCCGGCCGACCGGGCGTGGTCTGTATGTGGAGAAAATCGACAGCGCCATGCTCGATGCGGTGCTGCGTCTGGCCCGCCTGCTCGACGCACCTAAAGACATCGCCATGCTCGCGCCGCTGATCCGCCGGGAAATTCTCTATCGCCTGCTGCGCAGCCCGCAGGGGCATCGGCTGTACGAAATCGCTATCGCCAACAGCCAGAGCCACCGCATCAGCCAGGCGATCAAATGGCTCAACGGCAACTTCGAACAGCCGCTGCGCATTGATGACCTGGCGAAGGAAGTGAACCTCAGCGTCTCGACCCTGCATCACCGCTTCAAGGCGATGACGGCGATGAGTCCATTGCAGTATCAGAAGCAACTGCGCCTGCAAGAGGCGCGGCGTTTGATGTTGGCTGAAGGGCTGGAAGCGTCGGCGGCGGGGTATCGGGTGGGGTATGAAAGCCCTTCGCAGTTCAGTCGCGAGTACAGCCGGCTGTTTGGGGCGCCGCCGTTGAGGGATCTGGCGCGGTTGCGGCTTTCGGTGTGAATTCAAAAGCCCCCCTCACCCTAGCCCTCTCCCGGGGGGAGAGGGAACCGATTGGGGGATATTGACGGGGTTCACCGAATTGAACGATCGGCTTTGAATCCAAAATCAAGTGAATCGACTGGTTTGAATCCATAGTCGACACGGTCGCTCAGGTCGACGGATAACGCCAGACACCTCGGTCGGCCCCCTCTCCCTCCGGGAGAGGGCTGGGGTGAGGGAGCAATTTTGAGCAGAAGCATAATTAAGCGCCGAGCACCCGACACGCCTCACTCGGCAACGTCACCGACACCGGATGCCCGATCCCCAATCCAAAGCCCTGACACGGCGTACTCAGCGCCGTGAAGGTCACCCCGGAACATTCCACCGTAGTCTCGATGGTCGCACCGATATCCCGCACGAACGTCACCTTGCCCAGCAGGCGATTGCCCGCCGTGGCCTGCGGCGCCGACAGTTGCAGGTCTTCGGGGCGGATCAGCATTTTCACTTTCTGCCCGACCACGATGCTGCTGCAGATTGGCACTTGCAGGGCATCGCCACCCGGCAGCACGACCTTGCCATCGCCCAGTGCGGTAGCCGGGAAGATATTGCCGGAGCCGATAAAGTCCGCGACGAATTCGTTGGCCGGGTGCCGATAGATTTCAATCGGCGTACCCACCTGCTGCACCCGATGCTCACCCAGCACCACCACGATATCGGCCATGGTCATGGCCTCGCGCTGATCGTGAGTGACCATGATCGTGGTGATGTTCAGGCGTTGTTGCAGCTGACGGATTTCCACCTGCATCGACTCGCGCAACTTGGCATCCAACGCCGACAGCGGTTCGTCGAGCAACAGGATTTTCGGGTGCGAGGCAATCGCCCGGGCAATCGCCACCCGCTGACGCTGGCCACCGGAGAGCTTGGCCACCGGGCGATCGATCATCGGTTGCAGCTGGATCAACTCCAGCAACTCCACCACTCGCGCCTGTTGATCGGCCTTGCTGACGCCGCGCAGTTTCAGCGGATAGGCGATGTTTTCGCCCACGGTCATGTGCGGGAACAGCGCCAGCGACTGAAACACCATGCCGAAGTTGCGCAGGTGCGCCGGGGTGTGGCCGATGTCCTCGCCGTCCAGGCGGATCTCGCCGCCGGTGAGGGTTTCCAGCCCGGCGATCATTCGCAGCAACGTGGTCTTGCCGCAACCCGACGGACCGAGGAAGCACACCAGTTTGCCCTCGGGCAAATGCAGGTTGACGTCTTTTACCGCGCAGGCTGAGCCGTAGTGTTTCTCGACGTTTTCCAGAATCAGACCAGACATAAAATCACCTCAAGAAATCAAAAGGAAACGCCGCCCTCACCGACCAGCTTCTCCAGCGCCCAGATCAGGACGAAGTCGATCAGCACGATCAGCACGGCAAACGAGAACACGGTAGGGTCGAGCGATGACACGGTGCGGCTGTACATCCAGATCGGCACGGTCATGACGTCGATGGTGTAGAGGAAATAGGTCACGGTGAATTCGTTGAACGAGACGATGAACGCCAGCAGCATCCCCGCCAGAATCCCCGACTTCATCAACGGCACCACCACATCGACGATGGCGCGCAGTGGTGAGGCGCCAAGCATCTGCGCGGCTTCTTCGACTTCGCTGCCGATGGAGAGCATGGCCGCCGTGCAGTTCTTCACCACGAACGGCAGCGCCAGAATCACGTGGGCAATCACCAGCCGCGAGGTGGTCATGTGGAACGGCAGGCTGTCGAATACCAGCAGCAAGGCCAACCCCAGCACCACCATCGGGAACACCAGCGGCAGCGACATCAATTGCAGCGCCACACCCTTGCCACGGAACTCGCAACGGGTCAGCGCGTAGGCCGCCGGCACCGCGATCAGCGTGGCGAAAATCATCGTCAGGCACGCCACCAGCAAACTGGTGCCCATGGCCTGGCCGAGACTCAACACATCGCTGGCATCGGGCGAGACGAAGGTGTGCCACGCCGCCTTGTACCACTGCAGGCTGTAGCTGCTCGGCGGGAAGTCGAGGTTCGACGCACCGCTGAACGACATCACGATCATGGTCAGGATCGGCAACACGGCCAGCAGCAGAATGATCCCGGAGAGGATGCCGGCGAACTTGCCGGTATCGCCCGGCAACAGCGACTGACGCTTCTTGATCAGGGCACTCATTGCGAAGCCTCCAGCAGACGGCGACGGCGGCCGGTGATGTATTCGGACAAGGTCATGATGGCGAGCGTGGTGACGATCAGCACCACCCCGGCGGCGGACGCGGCGGGCCAGTTCATCAGCGGGGCGATCTGGTCATGCACCATCACCGCGAGCATTGGCACGCGCCGACCGCCGAGCAACAGCGGCACCACAAAGCTGCTGGCGTTGTAGGCGAACACCAGGGTCGCGCCGGTGATGATCCCCGGCAGACTCATCGGCAGCACCACCTGACGAAATACCTGAAAACGACTGGCGCCCAGCGTCGCGGCAGCCTCTTCGTAGCTGCGGGCGACGCCGCGCATGGCGCTGGCAATCGGCAGCACGGCCAGCGGAAACGCGGTCTGCACCAGGCCCATCAACACGCCGTTCTGGTTGTACAGCAACATGATCGGGCGCTTGATCAGACCCAGGCCCATCAGGGTCTGGTTGAGCATGCCGCCGGGACCGAGGATCACTAGCCAGCCATAGCTTTGCAGCAGCAGGTTGACCAGCAGCGGCAACAGCACCGCCGCCAGAAAGATCCGCCGCACGAACGGCGAGGTCAGACGCGACATGGTGTACGCCACCGGGATCGCCAGCACCACCGCGATCACCGCGCTGATCAGCGCCAGACGCAAGGTCAGCAGCAACGATTTGAGGTAGTAGGGTTCGAGCAACTGCGCGTAACTGGCCAGGCTGAAGCCCGACCACTCCGCGCCCTTGGTGCCGACGCTCATGCGCAGCACCAGCAGGCTGGCGGCAATCAGCACGCCGAGAAACAGCATCGACGGCGTGAGGAAAAACCACGCCCGCGCCGTCGGCGAAACACCGCACGCCGGGCGCACGTCACCCGTGCCGACCGGTTGGGTCAGGGATTGATGTTCCATAGCAATGATCTCGTCAATGGAAAAACAACGGCTTCAAGCTCACCTGGCCCTCTGTGGGAGCGAGCCTGCTCGCGATGCGGACTGACATTCACCAACAACGTCGGCTGACAGATTGCTATCGCGAGCAGGCTCGCTCCCACAAGAACTTTCAGTGCTTGAGAGCCTGTGTACGTCACTCGATCAGGAAGAAAAGATTTCCGTGTAGCGACGAATCCACTGGTCATGCACGGTCGCCAGGAAGGCGTTGTCGTGCATGATCGCCTTCTCCGCGATCTGCTCCGGCGTGAGGATGAAGGGGCTCTTGCGCGCTTCGGCGGAGATGATCGCCTTGGCGTTGACCGGGCCGTTGAAGATGTCTTCGGCCATCTTGCCCTGCACCAGCGGGTCGAGGGAGTGGTCGATGAAGGCGTAGGCCAGGTCGGTGTCGCCCGGACGGTTCTTCGGCATTACCGAAAGCATCAGGTCGGTGTAGAAACCTTCCTTCATGCCGAACGTGGCACCGAGGCCATAGTTCGGATCACGGATCTGCTTGGGGAAAAACGCCGGGGCGTAGAGGCCGCCCATATCCAGGGAACCGGTGCGGAACAGCTCGGCAATCTGGTTGGGGTTTTCGCCAAGGGTCACCACGCGGTCTTTCAGCTCGGCGAGTTTCTTGAAGCCCGGTTCGATGTTGTGTTCGTCGCCACCGGCCAGTTTCGCGGCGATGATGATCAGGTCCATCGCTTCGGTCCAGTTCGGCGGCGGCAGGAAAATGTTCGGTGCCAGATCGGCGTCCCACAGTGCCGCGTAGCTGTCCGGCGCGGTGGTCTGGGTGCGAGTGCTGTAGACCAGACTGTTACACCACAGCAGGTAACCGATGCCGTGACCGTTGGCGCCGGTGCGGTATTTTTCCGGGACGTCGACCAGGTTGGGAATGCGGTTGAGATCGGGTTTTTCCAGCAGCCCGGCAGCGGCCAGACCTTCGGCGCCAACGCCAGCCAGAGTGATGATGTCGTACTGCGGACGGTCACCGCCGGCCTTGAGTTTGGCGACCATTTCCGAGGTGCTGCCGGTGCGGTCGGCAATCACTTTGGCGCCGGTCTTGGCTTCGAACGTTGCAGCGATGTTGCGCAGCGCGGCGAGGCCCGTGTCATCGGACCAGGTCAGCAGCCGCAGGGTCTTGCCGGCGAAGCGGGTGTCGCTGGCACTGGCCCGGATGAAGGGCATGCTCATGGCCGCCGCAGCCACCGAAGCCACGCCGACGGTTTTGATGAATTGACGCCTGTTCAGATCGTGCTCGCCCATTTTTTGGGACTCCCATTATTCTTGTAAGTATGAGATTGATCGCAACCCTTGCATCTGCTTGACCGATATTGCTCAAGCGCCCGGTTTCAAAGGGCTTGAGCGTGGTCTGCGGGTTCATCCTGAGGTCGTGCAAAACACCTGACTATCGATAAAAACTCATTGGAGCCATGACGCCGGCGCATGCCTCGTTGCGAGGCATGCGCTGACCTTTTTCGGGCATTCAGAACGCGCGGATCACGTGCTTGATTTCCTGAAATGCCGCCAGGCCCCACGGCCCCAACTCGCGGCCGATGCTGCTCTGTTTGTAGCCACCCCACGCCGTCTGCGGGAAGATCACCTGCGGCGCGTTGAGCCACACCAGCCCCGCCTGCAAGGCATTGGCGACCCGATCCGCGGTCTCGGCATTGCGCGTGACGACACTGGCGACCAGCCCGAACTGACTGTCGTTGGCCAGGGCAATCGCCTCGGCTTCCGTAGCGAAACTGCGCACGCAGATCACCGGGCCGAAAATCTCTTCACACCACAGCGCACTGTCGAGGGGCACTTCGGTGAAGATTGTCGGCTGCAAGAAATAGCCGCGCGGCAGATCGGCGGGACGATTGCCGCCACAGATCAGCTTGGCCCCGGCGCTGAGGCCACGGTCAATATGACCGAGCACTCGCTGGTATTGCGCCTGATTGACCAGTGCGCCCATCTCGACGTCAGGATCGAACGGATCGGCGACACGGATTTTTTCCGCGCGGGCCTTCAGACGAATCAGGAATTCGTCGGCCAGTTCATCGGCGACCAGCACCCGGCTGGTGGCCGAGCACATCTGCCCGGCATTGAAGAAGCCGCCACCGCAGGCAAGCTCCACCGCCAGATCCAGGTCGGCATCTTCCAGAATCAGCAGCGAGGACTTGCCGCCCAGTTCCAGGCTCACGCCCTTCACGGTTTCAGCGGCGCGCTGCATCACCTGCACACCGACGGCGTTGCTGCCGGTGAAGGAAATCTTGGCGATGCGCGGGTCCGCCGACAGCGGCGCGCCGACTGCCAGACCGGTGCCGCACACCAGGTTGAACACGCCTTTTGGCAAACCGGATTCGGCGATGATGGTAGCCAGTTCCAACTCCGGCAGCGGTGTGACTTCAGACGGTTTGAGCACCACGCAGCAACCGGCGGCCAGGGCCGGGGCGAGTTTCCACGCGGTGGTGACCATCGGGAAATTCCACGGCACGATCAGCCCGACGACACCGCACGGCTCGCGGCGCAGACGTGCGCTGAAGTCGTCGCTGGGCAGCGGCACGTTGCTGTCCTGTTTCGCATCGAGGCCTTCGGCGAGTTCGGCGTAGTACTCGAAGGTGGCGATCACGTCATCGACATCGATGCCCGCTTCGAACTGCGGTTTGCCGTTGTTGCTCGACTGCAACTTCATCAGATGTTCGCGGCCGTTGCGCACGCCATTGGCGATGTTGCGCAGGATCGCGCCGCGCTCGGCACCGGTGGTTTTCGACCAGCCCTTGAAGGCTTCGGTCGCCGCCGTTACCGCTTGATTGACGGCGCGTTCGTCACCGCCGTTGACCGTGGTCAGCAGTGCTTCGGTGGCCGGGTTGATCACGCGCAGGTGTTCGCGCCCGGCGGACCATTGGCCGTTGATGTACAGGCCGTCGAGTGTGGTCGGGAAATTCATCATTGGGCCACCGCCTTCATCCATTGGGTCTGGTCGATTTCGATCAGGGTCGGGCCCTGACGATCGGTGGCGGCGCGCAATGCACTGCGCAGGTGTTCGGCGGAGCTGATCGCCTCGGCCGCGCAACCCAGGGCCTTGGCCACACCGATGAAGTCCGGGGTGTAGATGTCCACGCCCACCGGCTCGATGGCACGGTTGACCATGTATTTCTTGATCTCTTCGTACCCCTGGTTATTCCACAGCAGGATGATCACCGGAGTGCGCGCTTCCACGGCGCTGGCCAGTTCCGGCAGGGTGAATTGCAGACCGCCATCGCCGATCAGGCACACCACCGGCGGACGCGCGCCGTGTTCGAGGTTACCGCCGAGCCATGCGCCAATCGCCGCCGGCAAGGCGTAACCGAGAGTGCCGTAACCGGTGGACGAGTTGAACCAGCGGCGCGGGCGCTCCGGGTTGAAGGTGAGGTTGCCGGTGTACACCGGTTGCGTGGAGTCGCCGACGAACACCGCGTTCGGCAATTCGTGCAGCACGGTTTCGAGGAAACGGGTCTGGGCCAGCATCGGGGCATCCCAGGTTGCGGCCAGGTCTTCACGCAGACGGGCGGCGCGTACCTGGCCCCAATCGTTGCGGCGCTCGGCCAGCGGTTTGTGCGACAGCGCACTGAGCAGCGCTTGTGCAGCGTTGCGCGAGTCGGCCACCAGCGCCACGTGCGGCGGGTAATTGCGCACGGTCTGGTCCGGATCGATATCGACGCGCAGCAACTTGCCGGGGATTTCGAAACCGCCGGCGAAGGTCACGTCGTAGTCGGTTTCCGCCAGTTCGGTGCCAATCGCCAGGACCACGTCGGCATCGGCCACCAAAGCACGGGTCGCGACCAGGCTCTGGGTCGAACCGATCAGCAGCGGATGGCTGGACGGCAGCATGCCTTTGGCGTTGATGGTCAGGGCCACCGGTGCATCGAGCAGTTCGGCCAGTTCGGTGAGCTCGGCAGCGGCATCGATGGCGCCGCCACCGGCGAGGATCAGCGGACGCTGGGCGCCGGCCAGCAGTTCAGTCATGCGGCTCACGGCGGCCGGCGCAGCACCGGCGCGGTCGATGTTGACCGGCACGCTGGTCAGCAGTTCGTCGGCTTCTTCGACCAGCACGTCCAGTGGAATCTCAATGTGCACCGGACGCGGACGCCCGGCCTGGAACAGCGCGAAAGCACGGGCCAGCACGCCCGGCAATTCGGACGCCGACATCAGGGTGTGGGAGAACGCCGCCACGCCGCCGACCAGTGCGCTCTGGTTCGGCAGTTCATGCAGCTTGCCGCGTCCGCCGCCCAGTTGACTGCGCGACTGCACGCTGGAGATCACCAGCATCGGGATCGAATCGGCGTAAGCCTGGCCCATGGCGGTGGTGATGTTGGTCATGCCTGGACCTGTGATGATGAAGCACACACCCGGTTTGCCGCTGGTGCGGGCGTAGCCGTCGGCCATGAAGCCGGCGCCCTGCTCGTGGCGCGGGGTGACGTGGTTGATGCTCGAACGGGCCAGCCCGCGATACAGCTCCACGGTATGCACACCGGGAATGCCGAACACCTGCTCGACCCCATAATCTTCGAGTAACTTGACCAGTACTTCGCCACACGTCGCCATGTCTTTGCCCTTCTTGTTCGTTGAGGCACCGGGCTTTAAAGGAACCGGTGATTGGCCTCATTGAAACGGGCGACCCGTAGCCGCAACAATCGATAAAAGCTCATACTAGCCATGTCCTCACGTCATACCTTGGATCCACATGAAACGACTGCCTCCCCTGCCCGCCCTGCACACGTTTCTGATCACCGCGCAGTGCTGCAACTTCACCCGGGCCGCCGAGCAGTTGCACATCACCCAGGGTGCGGTGAGCCGGCAGATCGCCGGGCTGGAGGAACATCTGGGTTATGAGCTGTTCATTCGCCTGGCCCGGGGCCTGGAGCTGACGGCCGAAGGTCGCGAATGGCTGCCACGGGTGCAGCAGGTGTTCAGCCTGATCGGCGATTCGGTGGAGCAGATCGGCGCCAAACGCGAAACCCTGCAACTCAAGGCGCCGAGCTGCGTGATGCGCTGGCTGTTGCCG
Organism: Pseudomonas sp. B40(2017); assembly: GCF_002112855.1. Taxonomy (NCBI): domain Bacteria; kingdom Pseudomonadati; phylum Pseudomonadota; class Gammaproteobacteria; order Pseudomonadales; family Pseudomonadaceae; genus Pseudomonas; species Pseudomonas sp. B40(2017). The sequence goes on along the minus strand of NZ_NEIT01000004.1, from coordinate 119,697 downwards.
CGTCTGCTGCAATGGCAGCGCGAGCGCCCGGACGTGCCGGTGAAACTCACGGCATCGCTGCAACACGGGGTGGACTTTCATCGCGAGCAGTTCGACGCGGCGGTGATCTACGGCACCGCGCCACACGACTCTCCTGCGACCCTGCATCTGTTCGATGAACAACTGACGCCAGTCTGCTCACCGACGCTGCTCAACGGCGGACCGGCCCTGCACACACCGGCAGATCTGCAACAGCATCTGCTGCTGCACCCGACTCACACCGATGACGACTGGACACTCTGGCTCAACGCCGCCGAACTGCACCTGAGCAATATCGCCAGCGGTCAGCATTTCGAGACGCTGGATCAGGCGATGTCGATGGCGTCCCATGGGACGGGGGTGGCGATCGGCGACTGGTCACTGATCGGCGACGACTTGAACGCCGGGCGACTGGTGATGCCGTTCGATCTGAAGGTGAAGACGGGATTGGGCTATTACATCGTCGCGCCGGCGTCGGAGCCGTCGGCGAAATTGCAGGAGTTGATGGGGTGGTTGGTGGAGCAGGCTCATACGCGGTGAGGCCATGCCCTCACCCTAACCCTCTCCCAGGGGGAGAGGGAACTGACCGAAGTGTCTTACGTAATACATCGACCTGAAAAATCTGGGCGATTATGGATTCAATACATCCCGTTCAAGTCGGCGTAATTTTCAAGCATCCCACGATCGGCTCCCTCTCCCCCCGGGAGAGGGCTGGGGTGAGGGGCTTTTCAGTACTTAATAACCGACAGTAAACCGCTGCCGCGAATGCTTAGGCGTTTCCACTTCGTCGATCAGCGCAATCGCGTAGTCGGCAAAGGTGATCGAACTCTGACCGTCATCACTCACCAGCAAGTCATCCTTGCCGACCCGGAACTTACCGGTGCGCTCGCCTTCGACAAACAGCGCCGACGGCGACAGGAATGTCCAGTCCAGTTCCTTCTCCTGACGCAGTGCATCAAGGAACGCCGCACCGGCGCTGGCCTCAGCCTTGTACTCGGCCGGGAAACCGGCGCTGTCGATCACGCGGGTGCCGTCCGGCAGCAACAGCGAGCCGGCACCGCCGACCACCAGCAGACGTTTCACCCCAGCCTGTTTCACCGGACCGATCAGCGCGTTGGCCGGCACCGTGGCGAAATGCGCGGCGCTGATCACCACATCGTGACCGGCGACGGCGTCCTGCAACGCCGCGGCGTCCAGCACGTCGACATTCTTGCTGACCACACCGGCACGAGCGCCGATCTTCGAGGTATCCCGAGCGATGGCGGTGACGCTGTGGCCGCGGCGCAGGGCTTCTTCCAGCAATTGGCTGCCGGCACGGCCGGTGGCACCAATGATTGCGATCTTGCTCATGACATTCTCCAGTTGGCTTGAGAGTGCTGCGTTTTTCAGAATCGGGTTACCACTTCATCTCGCCCTTGGCGACTTTGGCGCTCAGCTCCAGCGAGCTTTCCTCACCCAGTGTCGGGTAGCGTTTTTTCATCGCGGCGATCAGCGCGGCAGAGTCCTTGGCCTTGGCGGTTTCGGCATCGAACGCCTTGATGTAGTCAGCGGTGAATTTCACGGCCGCCAGCGAACGGGTGCTGTCACCCAGGTAGTGACCCGGCACCACGGTTTTCGGTTTCAGGGTTTCGATCGAGTGCAGGGTTTGCAGCCAGTCGGCATGGGATTGCGCGGTCTGGGTGTCGGCCATCCACACGTGGATGTTCTCGGCGACGACCACACCGCCGACCACCGCTTTCAACGAAGGAATCCACACGAAGCTGCGATCCGGCTGTTTGCCGTCCAGGCCGATCACCTGCAGTTTCTGCCCTTCGAGCATCAGGCTGTCGCCTTTGAGCACGCCCGGTACGATGGTTTTGGCCGGCACGTCGGCGCCCATTTTCGGGCCCCAGAAGGCGAGTTTGCCGTCGACGGTTTTTTTGATGTGATCAACGGTCGGTTGCGAGGCCAGCACCTTGGCATCCGGAAAGGCTTTGGTCAGGGTGTCGAGACCGAAGTAGTAATCCGGGTCACCGTGGCTGATGTAGATGGTGGTCAATTGCTTGCCGCTGGCGCGGATCTTTTCCACCACTTGCTCGGCCTGGGATTTGCCGAACTGCGCGTCCACCAGAATCGCGTCCTTCTCGCCGCTGACCAGTACCGAAGTCACCGGGAAGATCGCGTGGGTGCCCGGGTTGTAGACATCGAGGGTCAGATTCGCGGCCGCTGCGTGGGCAGCAAAGCCGAGGGTGGCGGTGGCCAGTAAAACGCGCTTGAGGGTGGTGAAGCCGATCATGGGTTGCTCCGCTGTTCGAATGCCGTGCTTGGCTATGGGGACAGAGCTTAGTTGCCAGACTCGTTACAAAAAATGCGATGCTTGAACATAGTTTGTTTCTGAAAGCGGGCAAATCATGGATCGTCTCCAAGCAATGCGGGTGTTTGTCACGGTGGTGGATCTGGGCAGCCAGTCGGCGGCGGCCGATCACCTGGACCTGTCGCGGCCGGTGGTGTCGCGGTATCTGGCGGAACTGGAAGACTGGGTCGGGGCGCGTCTGATGCACCGCACCACCCGCAAGTTGAGCCTGACCGCCGCCGGCAACGAAATCCTGCCGCGCTGCCGGCAGATGCTGGAGCTGTCCGGTGACATGCAGGCCGCCGTCAGCGAACCCGCCGATGCGCCACGGGGTTTGCTGCGGATCAGCGTCAGCACCTCGTTCGGTCAGGCGCAACTGGCCGATGCCATGGCGGCGTTCGTCAAAGCGTATCCGGGGGTGAGCATCGACCTGCAAATGCTCGATCGCACCGTGAACCTGGTGGACGAACGCATCGACCTGGCGATCCGCACCAGCAATGACCTCGACCCCAACCTGATCGCCCGGCGCCTGACGGTCTGCCGTTCGGTGGTCTGCGCCGCACCCGCCTATCTGCGGGAACATCCGCAGCCGCAGCGGGTTGAAGATCTGAGCCGGCACAACTGCCTGACCCATTCCTATTTCGGCAAGAGCCTGTGGCATTTCGAGGAGGATGGCGAACCGGTCTCGGTGCCGGTGCAGGGCAACATCAGCGCCAACGAGGCCAGCACCCTGCTGCGCGCGACCCTGGCCGGCGCTGGCGTGGCGATGCTGCCGACCTATCAGGCCGGGGTGCATGTGCACAGCGGCGAACTGGTGCGCCTGCTGCCCCACGCCGAGCCCCGGCAGATGAACATCTACGCCGTCTATGCCTCACGCAAGCACATGCCGGCAGCGTTGCGCTGCATGCTGGACTTTCTGGTGCAGCGTTTTCCCGAAAACCCGCAGTGGGATATCGGACTGTAAAGCCGTTCACAGAGCCGCTGGCAACTCCACGGCGCTGACCTATGCTGAAAGTAGTACCCAAGGGTATTCGTTCAGAGGTCAACGCCATGAACACCAGAACAAGAAGATACCTCGCGATTTTCATTACCTGCGCGGCCACGCTGGCGCTGTACGGCACCGCGGCGTGGCGCGTGGAGCAGTTGCGGCAACTGCCCCGTGAGTACGCGAGCTGCAACTTCGAGCGCTGCATCCCTCACAACGCCACCCTCAACGCCCTGCGGTAACACAGGACGTCAGGCGTCGTCGTTCTGCTCGGCCTTCAAGCGGTCGCGGAACGCTTTTGGCGAGATCCCCACCCGACGCCGGAACAGGCGCGTGAAGTTGGTCGGATCGGAAAACCCCAACACCTCGGACATCTCGTAAATCGTCATGCTGGTGTACGTCAGCAGACGCTTGGCTTCCAGCAACTGACGCTCGTGCATGATCTGCAACGCCGGCTGCCCCGCCAGTTCACGGCAGGTGCCGTTGAGGTGCGAGACGGAAATCCCCAGCCGATGGGCCAAGTCTTCGACCTTGACGTGCTGGCGGTAGGTTTCTTCCACCAGCTGAATGAACCCGTTGAGGTATTCGCGCTGACGCTGCGGGCGTTGCGTGGCGTTGTGACGGCGGATCGCCTGACGGCTGACCCAGACCATGATCACACTGACCAGCGAATGCATGAGCATTTCACGTGCCGGTTGATGGCCGTTGTACTCGGCCTGCAACGCGGCAAACAGACTGTTGAGGTAATCCGCGTCCTTGCCCGCCGGATAGCTTTCGGCCTGGGCCAGGGCCTGCACCGCGCTGCCCAGTTGCGCCTGCAAATGGTTGATCAACGGAGTGGCGAGGGTGACGACAAACCCTTCGACGTCCTCGGAAAAACGGAATCCATGCACCGATAACGGCGGCAGGATCTGGATCGCGGTTTCGTTCAGTTGCGTGCGTTGGCCTTCGATTTCAAGCTCTGCCTGACCTTTGAATACGAAGAGCAACTGGCACAAATCGGCGTGGCGGTGGGGTTTGATTTCCCATTGGTGTTCGCGGCTGCGTTTGGAAATGGTTTCACAGTGCAGCAAGTCAGGGGTCGGCCAGTCCAGGCTTTCACCGTAGAGCTTGAACACCGGAATCGAAGGCAGGTCAGGCTTGTTCATCACTTCAATCCAGGCCTCGAGGTTTGCGGGCGATAATCGCACCGATTGGCAGAATGTACAGGTATCGGCTCAGTTTTCACCTTCAATTGACAGACCCGCAAGGGAAAAATGCAAGCACTCGAATCCTCAAACTCATTCACCGGCCGTTGTCGCGTGAAGCTTGCGAGTCATAAAAACAATGAAAACGCTGAAAACCCAAGTCGCCATTATCGGCGCCGGTCCGTCCGGATTACTGCTCGGCCAACTGCTGCACAACGCCGGCATCGACACCCTGATTCTGGAGCGCCAGACACCTGACTACGTGCTCGGCCGAATCCGCGCCGGCGTGCTTGAACAAGGCATGGTAGAGCTGTTGCGCGAGGCTGGCGTGGGTCAGCGGATGGACGCCGAAGGGCTGGTGCACGGTGGTTTCGAACTGGCCCTCGACGGGCGCCGGATCCACATCGACCTGCAAGCCCTGACCGGTGGAAAAACCGTGATGGTCTATGGCCAGACCGAGGTCACTCGCGACCTGATGGCCGCTCGTCGGGAGACCGGTGGGCAGACAATTTACGAAGCCAGCCATGTCGTTCCCTGTGACATGAAAAGCGACGAAGCTTATGTCACCTTCGAAAAGGACGGCGAAACCTGGCGCGTCGATTGTGACTACATCGCCGGTTGCGACGGTTTCCACGGCGTGGCCCGGCAGTCGATTCCCGAGGATTGCCTGAAAGTCTTCGAACGGGTTTACCCGTTTGGCTGGCTGGGGATTCTCGCCGACACGCCACCGATTCACGAGGAACTGGTCTACGCCCGCCACGAGCGCGGCTTCGCCCTGTGCAGCATGCGCTCGGCGACACGCACCCGTTATTACCTGCAAGTGCCGGCCGAGGAAAACGTCGACGACTGGTCGGATCAGCGTTTCTGGGATGAACTGCGCAAGCGTCTGCCGGAGGATCTGGCGCAGAAACTGGTGACCGGTCCATCGATTGAAAAGAGCATCGCGCCGCTGCGCAGCTTTGTGGTCGAGCCGATGCAATACGGGCGGATGTTTCTGGTCGGGGACGCGGCGCACATCGTTCCGCCGACCGGCGCCAAGGGGCTGAATCTGGCGGCCAGCGATGTCAGCACGCTGTTCAGGATTTTGCTGAAGGTTTACCGCGAAGGTCGCACTGACTTGCTGGAGAAATACTCGGAGATCTGCCTGCGCCGGGTGTGGAAAGCCGAGCGGTTTTCCTGGTGGATGACTTCGATGCTGCACCGCTTCGACGAGCACGATGATTTCAGCCAGCGGATCTGTGCTTCGGAACTGGACTACTTTGTCAGCTCGGAGGCCGGTCAAAAAACCATTGCAGAAAATTACGTCGGGCTTCCTTATGAGGCTATCGAATAGCCTGCTACCGACTTACACTGGCGAGCACTCACCCGCTCGCCCTGGCACTGCGGGTCAATCACTGCCCGCAGGTTCACCCGTGACCAATCTCAACCATCCCGAAACGCCCAAACCGGCCATTCGCAGCGTACTGGTCGCGCTGATGATGGCGATCTTCCTCGGCGCGCTCGACCAGACCATCGTCGCCGTTTCCATGCCGGCCATCTCCTCCCAATTCAAGGACGTCAGCCTGCTGGCCTGGGTGATTTCCGGCTACATGGTGGCGATGACCGTGGCGGTGCCGATCTACGGCAAGCTCGGTGATCTGTACGGGCGGCGCAAACTGATGCTGTTCGGCATGGGCCTGTTTACCCTCGCCTCGCTGTTCTGCGGCATGGCCCAGAGCATGGAGCAACTGGTGCTGGCGCGGATTTTCCAGGGCATCGGCGCTGGCGGGATGATTTCGGTAAGTCAGGCGATCATCGGCGACATCGTGCCGCCTCGCGAACGCGGGCGTTATCAGGGCTATTTCTCCAGCATGTATGCGGTGGCCAGCGTTGCCGGCCCGGTGCTCGGCGGCTACATGACCGAGTACCTGTCGTGGCGCTGGGTGTTCCTGATCAACCTGCCGCTGGGCCTTGGCGCTTACTGGGTGGCCCGCCGCAACCTGATCGGTTTGCCGATTCCGCAGCGCAAACCGGTCATCGATTATCTCGGCACACTGTTGATGATCATCGGCCTCACCGCTCTGTTGCTGGCGATCACTCAGGTCGGCCAGGGCCATGCGTGGCGCAGCAGCGAAGTGCTCGGTCTCTTCGCTTGCGCGGTGGCGGTGCTGGCGGTGTTCGTCTGGCACGAGCGGCGCGCCCGGGAGCCGTTGTTGCCGATGCACCTGTTCACCAACCGCAGCGCCCTGCTGTGCTGGTGCACGATTTTCTTTTGCAGCTTCCAGGCGATTTCCCTGATCGTGCTGATGCCGCTGCGCTTCCAGAGCGTGACCGGTGCTGGGGCGGACAGCGCTGCATTGCACTTGCTGCCGCTGGCGATGGGATTACCGATCGGCGCGTATTTCGCCGGACGCCGCACTTCGATCACCGGACGCTACAAACCGCAGATTCTGAGCGGCGCGCTGCTGATGCCGATCTCGATCCTTGGCATGGCCTTCAGCCCGCCCGATGCCACGCTGCTCAGCAGCCTGTTCATGCTGCTCAGCGGGATCGCCGGCGGCATGCAGTTCCCGACTTCGCTGGTCGGTACGCAGAACTCGGTCGAGCAAAAGGACATTGGCGTCGCCACCAGTACCACCAACCTGTTCCGCTCTCTGGGCGGCGCGGTGGGCGTGGCGTTGATGTCGGCGCTGTTGCTGGCGTTGTTGCAGGACTCCAGTTTCGCCCACCTGGCCGGCAGCTCGCTGATGAGCGAAGGGCATTCCGGCAACGTGCTGCTCGACGGCCTGAACGCGGCGCCCGGCGATGCGCAGAACGCCTTGCGTGCCGAACTGCTGGTGACGTTCCGGCATTTGCTGATGGTCAGCGCGGCGGTGTCGCTGCTCGGGCTGGCGGCGGCGATTGCGATGCCGAACCGGTTGCTGCGGGGCCGTGAGCACGGCGCCCGCTGATTGATGCCGATCGCTCCCACGCGCCGCGTGGGAGCTTTCAGCAATCAAGCACTGTAATAACCGACCGCCACCAGCATGTTCCCGACCTTCCTCAGGTAGGCATGCTTGTTCTCGACCTTGCCGGTCACCGGATTTTTCCAGCGGTACTCGTACTCGCCCTCATCCTGCTTGCCGATCAGCGCCAGAATCGGTTCGCCCACCGGTTTGCCCTCCGGGTCGTCGACCTTGGCGAAGTCGGTGTTGATCAGCCGCAGGTTGGTGCCATGGGCGACGTAGCGGTGGTTGTCGAGATTGACCACGAACACATACAGGTCGTCCTGCAGGTAACCGCCCCTGAGTGAGTTGATCGCGGACAGCGTGCCCTTCTCGTCTTTAGTCAGGTCAGTGGCGGCCTTGTCGAGCAACGCTTTCGCCTGCTCCGCCGACGCGCGCGGCAGGTAATAACCCACCGCCAGAATCCGCTGACCGATGCGTTGATAGTAAACGTGCTTGCGCTCGACCTTGCCGTCGGACCAGTTCTGCCAGCGGTATTCGGCCTGCTGGATGCCGTTGCCTTCCGGCACTTTCAAGGCGTCCTTGAAGGACTTCTGCAAGTCCGGCCCGAGGACTTCGCTGACGTCGCGCCCGATCAACGCCGATGACGGCCCACCGCTGGCGAGCATCACGCCCTTGGTATCGACCACGAACACATAGCGATCCTTGTCGACGAATTCGCCCTGACGGCTGAACGCCGCAAACGCCTTGTCGCCGTTGTCGTGGTAATAGGCCAGAGCCTTTTCCAGCAAGGCGATGGCAGCCTTGCTGTCGTCTTTTTCAGTGGTGGCCGCGTTGGCCTGACCGAAACTCAACAGCAGTACCGCGCCGAGCCAGGCCAGTTTTTGCACAAACCCCATGACGCATCCCCCGTTCTTGTTGGTGTTTCAAGAGCGTAGACGGCCTGAAGGCATGTATGGATATTCAGAACGCTTCTGAATGTTGCTGTGGCGAGGGCGCGCACCCTCGCCACACAAGGGGCTTACGGACGCGCGTTGAGTTGCTGTTGCAGGTTCTGGATCTGCGCCTGCAGGGTGTTGATGTTGCGGGTCATCTGCGCGCGGAACGCGTCGAACTCGGCAGTGTTGGTGCCACCCTGCGCAGCAGCCGGACGGTTGTCCTGCTCGCTCTTGAGGATGACGATTTCCTGCTCCAGACGATCGATAGCAGGGTTCGACCCAGCTTGTTTTTTCAGGGCCGTGATGTCGGCACCGAGACTTTTGAACTGCGCATCGAAGCCCTTCACCTGTGCATCGAAGCTCTTGAGCTGGGCATCGAGCTTGCTGGTGTCGGCCGGGGTGCTTTTCAGCGTTGCCAGCTCAGCGCTCAGGGCTTTGACCTGAGCCTGCAACTGAGTGTTGGCGTTCTGCTGTTCAGTGGTCTGGGCGGTCATCTGCGCCAGGCGCTTGTCCAGATCCGTCGCCTGCCCGGCCACGCCTTGTTGCTGTTTGCTCTGATCCTGAAGCGCACTTTGCAGCTGTTTGATCTGCAGCTTAAGGGCTTCGCTGTCGGTGGTGACGTTGGTCTGGCTGGCCACGACCTTGCCGGAAATGTCCTGCAGGCGCCCCGCCGCTTCCTCACTGATGCGCGCGAAACTTTCCTGGGTCGCCACCAGTTGCTGCTCCATCAGCGAAATCTGCTGGAAGCTCCACCAGGCCAGACCAATGAATGCGAAGAACAGCGCGCCAACCAGTGCCCATAAGGGCCCGGTGCTGGCAGTCTTGACCTTGACCACGGGTGGCGTGCGCGAATGCACGGTGGTGCGGGCGGTGACCGGAAAATCGTCGTCATCGAGGGTATCGGCGCGCAGGCTCGGTACATCGTCGAAATCGTCGTGGGCATCGTTACGCATGGACATTGAGGCAACCTTTGTGAAACGCGGTGATGACAGATTGGCGCGAAGTATAAACCCCGCGGCCGCTGGGGTTGACCCTCAAGCCGTGACGCGGTTCAGTGCCGGCCGGCAGATTCGTATCAACGAATGTCCTGAGCCTTCCACCAGCCACAGAACTCATCGAGGGCCGTCCACAGACTGACTTTCGGATCGTAGTCCAGATAATGCCGGGCGCGACTGATGTCGAGGGTGAAATTTTTGTTCATCACCTGCATGCCCAGGCGCGACAGGGTCGGCTCGGGACGCCCGGGCCAGAGCTTGCACACACCTTCGTTGAGCGCCGCCACGCTGTAGGCCAGACCGTAGGAACGGTACTTGGTGACCTGGGGGACTTCCATCTTGCGCATCACGTAATTGACCACATCCCACAGCGGCACCGGGGCGCCGTTGCTGATGTTGTAGGCCTTGCCCAGCGCGGAAGCGTCGGCCAGCAGACTGCTGAGCAACGCCTCGTTGAGGTTGTGCACGCTGGTGAAATCGACCTTGTTCAGACCGTTGCCGATGATTGCCAGACGCCCCTTGCGCTGCATGTTCAGCAAGCGCGGGAAGATGCTCATGTCGCCGGCGCCGGTGACGAAACGCGGGCGCAGGGCGAGGGTTTCGAGGCCGAATTCCTGGGCGCCGAAGACCTTTTGCTCGGCCAGGTATTTGGTCGCCGCATAGTGATGCTTGAAGCGCGTGGGCACTTGCTCTTCGGTCAGGCCGAGATGATCGCGACCGTCAAAGTAGATCGAGGGCGACGACAGATGCACCAGCCGCCGAACCCGTTGCTTCAGGCAGGCCTCGACCACGTTTTCGGTGACCTGCACGTTGCCCTGATGAAAGTCCTGATAGCGGCCCCAAAGGCCAACCGCGCCGGCGCAATGCACCACGGCTTCGACGTCATTGCACAGTTCACGCACCAGATCCGGATCACTCAAATCGCCTTGAACGAACTCGGCACCGCGACGCACCAGATGCTCGACACCCTCGGCCCGGCGACCGTTGACCCGCACGTCCAGGCCCTGCTCCAGGGCGAAACGCGCAAAGCGTCCGCCAATGAAGCCGCTTGCGCCGGTGACCAGAATTTTCATGTAGAGCTCCGCTGTCTTTCGTTTTGCCTGATTCGTGAGTCTTGACGCTGGCCGTCAGTCCAACGGCACCAGCCATTGCGCCGACGAGCGCACCAATTGCTCGGTCAACAGCCCGAGCAACTGACCGCCATTGCGCCAATGATGCCAGTACAGGGGCACGTCGATCGGTTTATCTGGCAACAGTTCGCGCAGCACGCCGCGCTCCAACTGCTCGCGGACCTGTAATTCCGGCACCAGGCCCCAGCCGAGCCCGGCTTCGGTCAGGCGGAGGAAACCTTCGGACGACGGGCACAGGTGATGTTCGAAACCGCCATCGACGCCGAGGGACGCGAGGTATCGATGCTGGAGAAAATCGTCAGGGCCGAACACCAGCGCCGGGGTGCGCGGTAATTGTTCGGCCCGCACGCCGTCGGGAAAATGCCGCTCGATGAATGCGGGGCTGGCCAGCGCTCGATAGCGCATCGCCCCGAGCAACACGCTGCGTGCCCCCGCCACCGGCCGCTCGCTGGCGCACAGGCAACCGGCCACTTCACCGGCGCGCATGCGTTTGAGGCCGACGGTCTGGTCTTCGACGATCAGATCCAGCAATAGATGTTGTTCGGCGCAGAAGTCGCCCACCGCCTCGGCCCACCAGGTGGCGAGACTGTCGGCATTCAGGGCGATACGCAGGCGCTCCGGCAGGCCCTCTTCGTCCAGCGCAGGCACCAGCGTCTGCAAATCCCGTTCGAGCAGGCGCACCTGCTGCACATGGTTGAGCAGGCGCCGGCCAATTTCGGTAGGCGACGGCGGCGTGCCACGCACCAGAACCGGCTGGCCGACCCGCGCCTCCAGCAGTTTGATCCGTTGGGAAATCGCCGATTGCGACAGGCCAAGCACCTGCGCCGCCCGTTCGAATCCGGCCTGCTCGACCACGGCGGCCAAAGCAGAAAGTAATTTGTAGTCGAACATCAGTTTTCCTAATGAGCGATCAGCACTATTGGTTTTTCTTATACAACGTCAACCGGGAGAATAGCCAGCAAGCACTCTTTATCAAGGATCACCCCCATGGCTGGCGAAACCTCGTTGACCACCCTGCTGCGCAGCATGAGCCCGCAGCTCAATGCCGGCGAATTCGTGTTCTGCACCTTGTCCGACGGCGAGTTGCCGAGCGGCCTGGAAGTCGTAGGCAGTTTCCGTGAACAGGAAGGCCTGACGGTGATTCTCGAACGCTCCCACGCCGAGCGCGCCGGGTTCAGCTTCGACTATGTCGCGGCGTGGATCACGCTGAACGTGCATTCGGCGCTGGAAGCCGTCGGCCTGACCGCCGCGTTCGCCACCGCATTGGGCAAGGCCGGGATCAGCTGCAACGTGATTGCCGGCTACTACCACGACCATTTGTTCGTCGGTCAGGCCGACGCCGAACGCGCCATGCAAGTGTTGCGCGATCTCGCAGCCAACGCGGAGTAACCGTCATGTGGCAAAGCTATACCAACGGTTTGCTGGTGGCGTTCGGGCTGATCATGGCGATCGGCACGCAAAATGCCTTTGTCCTGGCCCAGAGCCTGCGGCGTGAACATCACCTGCCGGTCGCTGCATTGTGCGTCGCCTGCGATGCGTTGCTGGTGGCGGCGGGTGTGTTCGGCCTGGCCACGGTGCTGGCGCAGAACCCGACATTGCTGGCGGTCGCCCGCTGGGGCGGCGCGGTGTTCCTGATCTGGTACGGCAGCCAGGCGTTGCGCAGGGCATTTTCGAAACAGAGCCTGCAACAGGGTGAAAACCAGACCGTACGCTCACTGCGGGCGGTGATGCTCAGTGCACTGGCGGTGACGCTGCTCAACCCGCACGTCTATCTCGACACCGTCTTGCTGATCGGTTCTCTCGGCGCACAACAGTCGGTGCCCGGCGCCTATGTCGTGGGCGCGGCGAGCGCTTCGCTGCTGTGGTTCTTCACCCTGGCGTTCGGCGCGGCATGGCTCGCCCCGTGGCTGGCACGGCCGAGTACGTGGCGGATTCTCGATCTGCTGGTGGCGGTGATGATGTTCACCGTGGCAGGGCAATTGATATTGGCTTCCTGAATTATTCCAAAAGGCTAAGGGGATGCCCTCGCTAAATGACGGTCGCGCCGCCCCCCGTAAAGCGCAAGACTAGGCGTGAGGAGCGCGGTTTGGTGGTCCAAATGAGCGACGAACAACGACGGATTGCGCTTTACGGGGGGCCGGCCCTTCGGGTTGGAGCTGTGATCGTGCCAAGCGGCGTTGCGGGACTCGAAGAGGCAAAAAGCATCCTCTTCGTCCCGCGCCTTGCTTGGCACGATCACAGTTCCAACGCGATCCGTCATTTAACGAGGGCATCCCCTTGAACCTCTATCCCACACAGTTGTTGCGTGGTTAAGCCGCACCCCCGGTGCTATGATCCGAACCCTGCGCCGCAAAGAGTAAAAACTCGCCGGTGCATTTCTGGCCGCCCGTGATCGGCCTTGCGCTCACCGCAACAGACCTGATTAGGAGAATCATCATGGCTTTCGAATTGCCGCCGCTGCCTTACGCACACGATGCCCTGCAGCCGCACATTTCCAAGGAAACCCTGGAATTCCACCACGACAAGCACCACAACACCTACGTCGTGAACCTGAACAACCTGGTGCCAGGCACCGAGTTCGAAGGCAAGACCCTGGAAGAGATCGTCAAGACTTCCTCGGGCGGCATCTTCAACAACGCCGCTCAGGTCTGGAACCACACCTTCTACTGGAACTGCCTGGCGCCAAACGCCGGCGGTCAACCAACCGGCGCACTGGCTGAAGCCATCAACGCGGCTTTCGGTTCGTTCGACAAGTTCAAGGAAGAGTTCAGCAAAACCTCGATCGGCACCTTCGGTTCCGGCTGGGGCTGGCTGGTGAAAAAGGCTGACGGTTCCCTGGCCCTGGCCAGCACCATCGGCGCCGGCAACCCGCTGACCAGCGGCGACACCCCGCTGCTGACCTGCGACGTCTGGGAACACGCTTACTACATCGACTACCGTAACCTGCGTCCTAAGTACGTCGAGGCGTTCTGGAACCTGGTCAACTGGAAGTTCGTGGCCGAGCAGTTCGAAGGCAAGACCTTCACCGCTTAAGCTGCACGCCAGACAAAAACCCGGCTTTGCCGGGTTTTTTTATACCTGCGGAAATAATCGTGAGTGCGTTGCATCACAAACAAGGCTTTTTCCCACACCTGAAGCAGCCCTTCTCGCCTTGCTCCCAAGCCACGGCGAACTAACATCAAAAGAGGAAAAATTGTCCGACGTCCCTCAAGTTGGAGACCGAAACTACCGACACAGTACAACCAGGGCAAATACTCCAGACAGCAGCATATCGGCCAAGGCCACGGACAAATTTTCCGCGGCTCGATTGTCCCTTTGACTGCCAACACGGGATTGCCAATACTCATGGCAACTTGACGCTACCCGCACGGAACAAGGAATAACCCTTTGAAGCTGGAACTCAAGAACAGCTTGTCGGTGAAGTTGCTCCGGGTCGTGCTCCTGTCGGCATTGATCGTCGGCGTGGTCTTGAGCTGCGCGCAGATCGTGTTCGATGCCTATAAAACACGCCAGGCCGTCGCCGGCGATGCCGAACGCATCCTCGACATGTTCCGCGACCCCTCCACCCAGGCGGTCTACAGCCTGGACCGGGAGATGGGCATGCAGGTGATCGAAGGCCTGTTCCAGGACGACGCCGTGCGTCAGGCGTCCATCGGCCATCCCAATGAAGCGATGCTCGCGCAAAAGTCGCGTGAGCTGCAGCAATCCAACAGCCGCTGGCTGACCGACCTGATCCTCGGCCAGGAACGCACGTTCACCACCCAACTGGTGGGGCGCGGGCCTTACAGCGAATATTACGGCGACCTCAGTATCACCCTCGACACGGCCACCTACGGTCAGGGTTTCATTGTCAGTTCGGTGATCATCTTCATTTCCGGCGTGTTGCGCGCCCTGGCCATGGGCCTGGTGCTGTATCTGGTCTATCACTGGCTGCTGACCAAACCGCTGTCGCGGATCATCGAGCACCTCACCGAGATCAACCCGGACCGCCCCAGCGAACACAAGATCCCGCAGCTCAAGGGTCACGAAAAAAACGAACTGGGGATCTGGATCAATACCGCCAACCAGCTACTCGAATCCATCGAACGCAATACCCACCTGCGCCACGAAGCGGAAAACAGCCTGCTGCGCATGGCCCAATACGATTTCCTCACCGGCCTGCCGAATCGCCAGCAATTGCAGCAGCAGCTGGACAAGATTCTGGTGGATGCCGGCAAGCTGCAACGGCGGGTCGCCGTCCTTTGCGTAGGTCTGGACGATTTCAAAGGTATCAACGAACAATTCAGCTACCAGACCGGTGACCAGTTGCTGCTGGCCCTGGCTGACCGGCTTCGTGCCCACAGCGGTCGCCTCGGCGCCCTCGCCCGTCTCGGTGGCGACCAGTTCGCGCTGGTGCAGGCCGATATCGAACAGCCTTACGAAGCGGCGGAGCTGGCGCAAAGCATCCTCGATGACCTGGAAGCCCCGTTCGCCCTTGATCATCAGGAAATCCGCCTGCGCGCGACCATCGGCATCACCTTGTTCCCGGAAGACGGCGACAGCACCGAGAAGCTGCTGCAGAAAGCCGAGCAGACCATGACCCTGGCCAAGACCCGCTCGCGCAATCGCTATCAGTTCTACATCGCGAGCGTCGACAGCGAGATGCGCCGCCGCCGCGAACTGGAAAAAGACCTGCGCGACGCCTTGCTGCGCGATCAGTTCTACCTCGTCTATCAGCCGCAGATCAGCTACCGCGATCATCGCGTAGTCGGGGTCGAGGCATTGATCCGCTGGCAGCATCCGGAACACGGCCTGGTGCCGCCGGACCTGTTCATCCCGCTGGCGGAACAGAACGGCACCATCATCGCCATCGGCGAATGGGTGCTGGATCAGGCCTGCAAGCAACTGCGCGACTGGCACGATCAGGGCTTCGTCGACCTGCGCATGGCAGTCAACCTGTCCACCGTGCAACTGCACCACGCCGAGCTGCCACGGGTGGTCAACAACCTGTTGCAGATGTACCGCCTGCCGCCACGCAGCCTGGAGCTGGAGGTCACCGAAACCGGCCTGATGGAAGACATCAGCACCGCCGCCCAGCATTTGCTGAGCCTGCGCCGCTCCGGCGCACTGATCGCTATCGACGACTTCGGCACCGGCTATTCCTCGCTGAGTTATCTCAAGAGTCTGCCGCTGGACAAGATCAAGATTGACAAGAGTTTCGTCCAGGACCTGCTGGATGACGACGATGATGCGACCATCGTTCGCGCCATCATCCAACTGGGCAAGAGCCTGGGCATGCAGGTGATCGCCGAGGGCGTGGAAACCGCCGAACAGGAAACCTACATCATTTCCGAAGGCTGCCACGAAGGTCAGGGCTACCACTACAGCAAACCGCTGCCGGCGCGCGAGTTGGGCATTTATCTCAAGCAGGCCCAGCGCAGCAACGCGGCCATCCTCTGAAACGTGCCTGCCAGGCCCGACGCAACCCGGGTTCTGCCGGGCATCAACCTCGCTGTTGATCCAGCGCAGACCCCGCGCAAATAAGAAATATTTCCAGCTACAACCCTTTACACATAATGCGAAAGATTTGCATTATGTCGCAGTTTTGCGCACCCCCGCGCCTGTCCACTCAATCACCGAAGCAGGATGTTCGCCATGATTCGTATGCCTCTGGCTACCGCCAGTCTGCTGGCCATCGCTATTTCCCTCGCCGGTTGCGGCGAAGGTAAAGACAAAGAAAAGGCCGCCGCTCCTGCGCCGACTCCGGCTGCGAGCACCGCTGCACCGGCTGCGCCTGCTGCTGCCGGTAAAGTCGACGAGGCCGCCGGCAAAGCCGTTGTCTCGCACTATGCCGACATGGTCTTCGCCGTTTACAGCGATGCCGAATCCACCGCGAAAACCCTGCAAACCGCCATCGACGCGTTCCTCGCCAAGCCGAACGCCGACACCCTGAAAGCCGCCAAGGCTGCCTGGGTCGCCGCCCGCGTTCCTTACCTGCAGAGCGAAGTGTTCCGCTTCGGCAACACCATCATCGACGACTGGGAAGGTCAGGTGAACGCCTGGCCTCTGGACGAAGGCCTGATCGACTACGTCGACAAATCCTACGAACACGCACTGGGCAACCCGGGCGCCACCGCCAACATCATCGCCAACACCGAAGTACAGGTCGGCGAAGACAAGGTCGACGTCAAGGACATCACCCCGGAAAAACTCGCCAGCCTGAACGAGCTGGGCGGTTCCGAAGCCAACGTTGCCACCGGCTACCACGCCATCGAATTCCTGCTCTGGGGCCAGGACCTGAACGGCACCGGCCCTGGCGCCGGCAACCGTCCACCGTCGGACTACCTGGAAGGCAAAGGCGCCACCGGCGGTCACAACGACCGTCGTCGTGCCTATCTGAAAGCCGTGACCCAACTGCTGGTCAGCGACCTGGAAGAAATGGTCGGCAACTGGAAGCCGAACGTGGCCGACAACTACCGCGCCACCCTGGAAGCCGAACCGGCTGAAAGCGGCCTGCGCAAAATGCTGTTCGGCATGGGCAGCCTGTCCCTGGGCGAGTTGGCCGGCGAGCGCATGAAGGTGTCCCTGGAAGCAAACTCCCCGGAAGACGAGCAGGATTGCTTCAGCGACAACACCCACAACTCGCACTTCTATGATGCCAAGGGCATTCGTAACGTGTATCTGGGCGAGTACACCCGCGTCGATGGCACCAAAATGACCGGCGCCAGCCTGTCGTCGCTGGTGGCCAAGGTCGACCCGGCTGCCGACACCGCGCTGAAAGCCGATCTGGCTGCCACCGAAGCCAAGATTCAGGTCATGGTCGATCACGCCAACAAGGGTGAGCACTACGATCAGTTGATCGCGGCCGGCAACACCGCCGGCAACCAGATCGTGCGCGACGCCATCGCTTCGCTGGTCAAACAGACCGGTTCGATCGAAGCCGCTGCCGGCAAACTGGGCATCAGCGACCTGAACCCGGACAACGCCGATCACGAGTTCTGATCACAGCGTCCGCGTTAAAAAAGGCGACCTTCGGGTCGCCTTTTTTATTCCTGCCATACACAAAACCCGTGGGAGCGAGCCTGCTCGCGAAAGCATTTTCTGCTTCAGCACTTTCAGAAAGGCGAATGCCACAATCGCTAGCAGGCTAGCTCCCACAAGGGTTTCAGCGATCCTTCACAATTGCCGCAAATCAAGCAAACGATAATTCCTCTTATTCAAACCCACTCGCCCTGTTAGACTTTGCGCCTTTAAATTCGCCCCTCTTGCAGGAAGTCTGATGCCCTCGCTGCCTCTTCGCTTGTCCGCACTGTTTCTGGCCCTGGGCCTGAGTGCTTGCGATGACGCCCCGCGTTTCACCAAGGCCGAGCCGGGTGAAGCCCGTTCCGGCGGCGCGGCGACCGTGCGCAAGAGCGATCAGAACGCGTTTTCCCTGCCGTCGGCCAATCTGCCGCCGTCGCGCCGGGTGGACTTCAGCGTCGGCAACAGTTTCTTTCGCAGCCCGTGGGTGATCGCGCCGTCGACCACCACCGCCCGCGATGGCCTCGGCCCGCTGTTCAACACCAACGCCTGCCAGAACTGCCACATCAAGGACGGCCGCGGCCATCCGCCGACGCCGGATGCGGCCAACGCGGTGTCGATGCTGGTACGCCTGTCGATTCCCGATGCGCCGCAGTACGCCAAATTGATCGAGCAGGTCGGAGTGGTGCCCGAGCCAGTCTACGGCGGCCAGTTCCAGGACATGGCCGTGCCGGGCGTCGCGCCGGAGGGCAAGGTGCGGGTCGATTACACGCCGGTGCCGGTACGCCTCAAGGACGGCACCGAAGTCGAGTTGCGCAAACCGGTCCTGCAGATCACCCAGCTCGGCTATGGCCCGATGCACCCGGACACACGTTTCTCGGCCCGTGTCGCGCCGCCGATGATCGGCCTGGGCCTGCTCGAAGCGATCCCGGAAGAAGCGATCCTCGCCAACGCCGCCGCGCAGGCCAAAGAAAACAACGGTATCAGCGGCCGGCCAAACCGGGTCTGGGATGACGCGCAGCAAAAGACTGTCATGGGGCGATTTGGCTGGAAAGCCGGCCAACCAAACCTCAATCAACAAAATGTTCACGCGTTTTCGGGTGATATGGGCCTGACCACCAGCCTGAGACCGTTTGATGACTGCACCGACGCGCAAACCGCCTGCAAACAGGCGCCGAACGGCAACGGCCCGGACGGCGAACCGGAAGTCAGCGACAACATCCTGCGTCTGGTGCTGTTCTACAGCCGCAACCTCGCCGTTCCCGCCCGCCGTGGCGTCAACGATGAGCAGGTGCTGGCCGGCAAGAGCCTGTTCTTCCAGGCAGGCTGCCAGTCCTGTCACACACCGAAATACACCACCGCCGCCAATGCCGCCGAACCTGAACTGGCCCATCAAGTGATTCGCCCGTACAGCGATCTGCTGCTGCACGACATGGGCGAAGGCCTCGCGGACAACCGTACTGAATTCCAGGCCTCCGGCCGCGACTGGCGCACCCCGCCGCTGTGGGGCATCGGCCTGACGCAAACGGTCAGCGGCCACACCCAGTTTCTGCATGACGGCCGCGCCCGCAATCTGCTCGAAGCCGTGCTCTGGCATGGCGGCGAAGCGAAAGCGGCGCAGCAACAGGTTTTGTCTTTCAACGCCGAGCAGCGTGCCGCGCTGCTGGCGTTCTTGAACTCACTTTAAACACTTGAACGAATCGGGAGCCCGACATGTTCCGTCCCAAGCTGTTGTTCACCAGCCTTGCCGCACTGGCCCTCGGCGCGTGCTCGCCGCAGGATCCGCAAGCCGTCACCTCGGCGGCCATCGCCAAATCGGTGATCCTGCCGACCTACACCCGCTGGGTCGAAGCCGACAAGCAACTGGCCGTCAGCGCCCTCGCCTACTGCCAGGGCAAAGAGTCGCTGGACACCGCCCGTGCCGACTTCCTGCATGCGCAGAAAGCCTGGGCCGAGTTGCAACCGCTGCTGATCGGCCCGCTGGCCGAGGGCAACCGCTCGTGGCAGGTGCAATTCTGGCCGGACAAGAAAAACCTGGTCGGCCGTCAGGTCGAGCAACTGGTCACCGCGCAGCCGCAGATCGACGCCGCCGCACTGGCCAAGTCCAGCGTTGTGGTGCAAGGCCTGTCCGCTTACGAGTACATCCTGTTCGACGCCAAGCCTGACGTCGCCAACGTCGCGCAGAAAGCCAAATACTGCCCACTGCTGGTGGCCATCGGCGAGCGTCAGAAACAACTGGCCGAAGAGATCCTCAGCAGCTGGAACAACACCGACGGCATGCTCGCGCAGATGAGCAAGTTCCCGAACCAGCGCTACGCCGACTCCCACGAAGCGATCGCCGATCTGCTGCGGGTTCAGGTCACCGCCCTCGACACCCTGAAGAAAAAACTCGGCACGCCGATGGGCCGCCAGAGCAAGGGCGTGCCTCAGCCGTTCCAGGCCGATGCATGGCGCAGCCAGTCGTCCATGGAGGCGCTGGAAGCCAGCCTCGCAGCGGCCAAAACCGTCTGGGAAGGCGTCGACAACAAAGGCCTGCGCGGCCTGCTGCCGGCGGAGCAGAAACCGTTGGCGGACAAGATCGATGCAGCCTACGCGGCGTCGCTCAAACTGTTCGGCAGCACTCAGCGCTCGCTGACCGAAATGCTCAACGATGACGCCGGTCGCCAGCAGCTCAACGATATCTACGACAGCCTCAACGTCGTCCACCGCCTGCACGAAGGCGAGCTGGCCAAGGCGCTGGGCATCCAACTGGGCTTCAACGCCAACGACGGTGACTGATGAGGGCACGTGCCATGCTGCGACGCCAGGCTCTGACTTTAGGTAGTTTGCTGCTGGGAGCAGTGACACTGGGCGGCTGGACGCTGTTCAAACGCAAGGACCAAAGCCCGCTGCTGTTGTCGGCGCGGGACGACACCGACGGCAAGCATTACGCCGTCGGTTATCGACTGGACGGCACCCAGGTGTTCGCCACCGAAGTCGGCCAGCGTTGCCACGACATCATCAATCACCCGACGCTGTCGATCGCGCTGTTCGTCGCCCGCCGGCCGGGCACCGAGAGCTACCTGATCGACCTGCGCAACGGTGCATTGCTGCAAACCGTGACCTCGCAGCCGAACCGGCATTTCTACGGCCACGCGGTGATCCACCACAGCGGTGACTACCTGTACGCCACCGAAAACGACACCACCGATCCGGGCCGTGGCCTGCTCGGGGTGTACAAATTCGAAGGCGAACGGCTGGTGCACAGCGGCGAGCTTTCCACCCACGGTCTCGGCCCGCATCAGGTGTCGTGGATGCCCGACGGTGAAACCCTGGTGGTGGCCAATGGCGGGATCCGCACCGAGGCCGAAAGCCGGGTCGACATGAACCTCGACGCCATGGAGCCGAGCCTGGTGCTGATGCAACGGGACGGCACCCTGCTGAGCAAGGAAACCCTCGCCCAGCAGATGAACAGCGTGCGCCACCTGGGGATTGCCAGCGATGGCACCATCGTTGCCGGCCAGCAATTCATGGGGCCTTCCCACGAGCGTTCGGAGCTGCTGGCGATCAAACGTCCCGGCCAGCCATTCGTGGCGTTCCCGGTGCCGGAGCATCAGTTGCAGTCGATGGGGCATTACACCGCCAGCGTCGCCGTGCACAGCGACCTGCGGCTGGTGGCACTGACCGCACCGCGTGGCAACCGTTTCTTCATCTGGGACCTGGACAGCGGCGAAGTGCGCCTCGACGCGCCATTACCCGACTGCGCCGGTGTCGGTGCGGTGAAGGACGGGTTTGTCGTGACCTCCGGTCAGGGACGTTGCCGCTACTACGATTGCCGTCAGGACGATCTGCTGGCCAAACCGCTGGATTTGCCCGCAGGGCTCTGGGACAACCATCTTCATCTGATGGCCTGAAATTCGCCGCCGACCGTTCGGTCGGCGGCCCCGCTTTTCTCCACCGTCCTCCCTTACACCCGGTAAAACTGGCAGTTGGAATCCCTGCCGGACTCGGGGTAATGTGCCCGCCTGTCTCGCCTGATTTTCTCCAAGGAACTGGAAATATGCTGCGTCGCCGCATGCTGATCATGTTAGGTGTTGTACTGCTGATCGTTCTGCTTCTCGCCGGTTACAAAGCCTTCTCGATCTATACGATGATCCAGGGCTTTTCCAAACCGAAGCCGCCGATCAGCGTCGCCGTGGCCACGGCCGTCGAGCGCCCGTGGCAGATGCGTCTGCCCACTGTCGGCACGCTGAAGGCCTTGCAAGGCGTCGACCTGAGTCTGGAGAACGCCGGCACCGTCACCGAGCTGAAGTTCGAATCGGGGCAGAAGGTCAAGGCCGGCCAGCCGTTGCTGCAACTGGACAGCGCCGTCGAAGCCGCCTTCCTCGAAACCGCCAAGGCCGACCTCGGCCTCGCGCAGCTGGATTACGGTCGCGGCAGCCAGCTCGTCGGCAGCAGCGCCATCTCCAAAGGCGAATTCGACCGGCTCTCGGCGCAGTTGCAAAAGAACAAGGCCACGGTCAATCAGCTCAATGCGGCACTGGCGAAAAAACGCATCGTCGCGCCCTTCAGCGGCACCATCGGCATCCGCCTCGTCGACATCGGCGACTACCTCGCCAGCGGCACCAAGATCGCCACCCTGCAGGATCTGAGCAGCCTCTACGCCGACTTCTACGTGCCCGAACAGTCGGTGCCGAAACTGGCCCTCGGTCAGCCGGTGCAGATTACGGTCGCGGCGTATCCCGGCCAGCACTTCACCGGCGCCATCAGCGCCATCAACCCGATCGTCGAAAGCACCACCCGTAACATTCTGGTGCGCGCCACCCTGGCCAACCCCGACGGCAAGTTGCTACCTGGCATGTTCACCAGCATCGAGGTGCTGCTGCCGGATCCGCAGAAACACATCGTGGTCCCGGAAAGCGCGATTACCTACACCCTCTACGGCAACTCGACGTACGTGGTCACCCAGAAGAAAGCCGAAGACGGCACCGTCGAGAAAGACGACAAGGGCCAACCCGTGCTGATCGCCGAGCGCAGGTTCGTCGAGACCGGCGAACGCCGCGATGGCCAGGTGATGATCAACAAGGGCGTGCAGAGTGGCGAACAGGTGGTGACGGCCGGCCAGATCAAACTGGACAACGGCGCCCACATTGCCATCAGCGATGACAAGACCCTCGGCGAGCAGAACAGTCCGCCCCGCGCCGACTGATCAAGGAAACCCCATGGCTTTTACTGATCCGTTCATCCGCCGCCCGGTGCTCGCCACCGTGGTCAGCCTGCTGATTGTGCTGCTGGGCTTCCAGGCCTGGAGCAAACTGCCGCTGCGCCAGTACCCACAAATGGAAAACGCCCTGATCACGGTGACCACCGCGTACCCCGGAGCCAACGCCGAAACCATCCAAGGCTACATCACCCAGCCGATGCAACAGAGCCTGGCCAGCGCCGAAGGCATCGACTACATGACCTCGGTCAGTCGCCAGAACTTCTCGGTGATTTCGATCTACGCACGCATCGGCTCCAACAGCGACCGTTTGTTCACCGAATTGCTGGCCAAGGCCAACGAGGTGAAGAACAAACTGCCCCAGGACGCCGAAGATCCGGTGCTGAGCAAGGAAGCCGCCGACGCCTCGGCACTGATGTACATCAGCTTCTTCAGCAAGGAGCTGAACAACCCGCAGATCACCGACTACCTGTCGCGGGTGATCCAGCCGAAACTGGCGACCCTGCCGGGCATGGCCGAAGCGGAGATTCTCGGCAACCAGGTGTTCGCCATGCGCCTGTGGATTGACCCGGTGAAACTCGCCGGCTTCGGCCTCAGTGCCAGCGACGTGACCAATGCGGTGCGCCAGTACAACTTCCTCTCCGCCGCCGGCGAAGTGAAAGGCGAGTACGTGGTCACCAGCATCAACGCCAACACCGAACTGAAGTCCGCCGAAGCCTTCGGCAAGATTCCGCTCAAGGTCAGCGGCGACAGCCGGGTGCTGCTCAGCGATGTGGCGCGGGTCGAGATGGGCGCGGAGAACTACAACTCGATCAGTTCATTCGGCGGTACGCCCTCGGTATACATCGGGATCAAGGCCACGCCCGGGGCCAACCCGCTGGAAGTGATCAAGGAAGTACGCAAGATCATGCCGGAGCTGGAAGCCCAGCTGCCGCCCAATCTCAAGAGCGAAATCGCCTACGACGCCACGCTGTTCATCCAGGCGTCCATCGACGAAGTGGTGAAAACCCTGTTCGAGGCGGTGCTGATCGTGATCGTGGTGGTGTTCCTGTTCCTCGGTGCCCTGCGTTCGGTAGTGATTCCGGTGGTGACCATTCCGCTATCGATGATCGGCGTGATGTTCTTCATGCAGATGATGGGCTACTCGATCAACCTGCTGACCCTGCTGGCAATGGTGCTGGCCATCGGGCTGGTGGTGGACGACGCGATTGTGGTGGTGGAAAACATCCACCGGCACATCGAGGAAGGCAAGACACCGCTGGACGCCGCGCTTGAAGGCGCCCGGGAAATCGCCATGCCGGTGGTGTCGATGACCATCACCCTCGCGGCGGTGTACGCACCAATCGGCTTCCTGACCGGGCTGACCGGGGCGCTGTTCAAGGAGTTTGCGTTGACCCTGGCCGGGGCGGTGGTGATCTCCGGCGTCGTCGCGCTGACCCTGTCACCGATGATGTGCGCCATGCTGCTGCGCCACGATGAAAACCCCACGGGCCTGGCTCATCGACTGGACCGGATTTTCGACAGCCTCAAGCGGCGCTATCAGAGCATGCTGCACGGCACGCTCAATACCCGGCCGGTGGTACTGGTGTTTGCGGTGATCGTGCTGTGCCTGATTCCGGTGCTGCTCAAGTTCACCAAGTCGGAACTGGCGCCGGACGAGGACCAGGGCATCATTTTCATGATGGCCAACGCCCCGCAGCCGACCAACCTCGATTACCTGAACACCTACACCGACGAGTTCATCAAGATCTTCAAGGAGTTCCCGGAGTACTACTCATCGTTCCAGATCAACGGCTATAACGGCGTGCAGAGCGGCATCGGCGGCTTCCTGCTCAAGCCCTGGAACGAGCGCAGCCGCACGCAAATGGAAATCCTCCCCGAGGTGCAGGGCAGACTCGAGGGCATTCCGGGCCTGCAGATCTTCGGTTTCAACCTGCCGTCCCTCCCCGGTACCGGTGAAGGTCTGCCGTTCGAATTCGTGATCAACACCGCCAACGACTACGAGCTGTTGCTGCAAGTGGCCGACCGGATCAAGAAGCGCGCCACGGAGTCTGGCAAGTTCGCCTTCGTCGACCTTGACCTCGCCTTCGACAAACCCGAAGTGGTGGTCGACATCGATCGCGCGAAGGCTGCGCAGATGGGCGTGTCGATGCAGGATCTGGGCGGCACCCTCGCGACCTTGCTGGGCGAGGCGGAAATCAACCGGTTCACCATCGAAGGCCGCAGCTACAAGGTCATCGCCCAGGTCGAACGGGCCTACCGCGATAACCCGGACTGGCTGAACAATTACTACGTGAAAAACACCCAGGGCGAACTGCTGCCGCTGTCGACCCTGATCACCGTCACTGACCGCGCGCGACCGCGACAGCTCAACCAGTTCCAGCAACTCAACGCGGCCAAGCTGTCCGGGTTCCCGCTGGTGAGCATGGGCGAAGCCATCGACAGCGTGTTGCAGATCGCCCGGGAAGAAGCCCCGGCCGGTTTTGCCTTCGATTACGGCGGCGCCTCCCGGCAGTTCGTCCAGGAAGGCAGCGCGCTGTGGGTGACGTTCGCCCTGGCGCTGGCGATCATTTTCCTGGTGCTGGCGGCGCAGTTCGAAAGCTTCCGCGATCCATTGGTGATTCTGGTGACCGTGCCGCTGTCGATCTGCGGGGCGCTGATTCCGCTGTTCCTCGGCTGGTCGAGCATGAACATCTACACCCAGGTCGGGCTGGTGACGCTGATCGGGCTGATCAGCAAGCACGGGATCCTGATCGTCGAGTTCGCCAACCAGTTACGCAAGGAGAAGGGCCTGACACCCCGCGAGGCGGTGGAGGAAGCAGCGGCTATTCGTCTGCGCCCGGTGCTGATGACCACGGCGGCGATGGTGTTCGGCATGGTGCCGCTGATCGTGGCCACCGGCGCCGGTGCGGTCAGCCGCTTCGACATCGGGACGGTGATTGCCACAGGGATGTCGATCGGGACGCTGTTTACGCTGTTTGTCCTGCCGTGCGTTTACACCGTGCTGGCGAAACCCGATCCCAAACCATGACGCAATAAAAAAGGCCTCGCATCAGCGAGGCCTTTGGCTCTTGTAGAAAGAGATTTCAATCGATTCAACTCTGCGGCCTCATCCCTTGAGAAAGTCCGAACATGAACAGCAATAGATCATGATCGGGTTGTGTGGTCACGGCGGCTTTCGCCACCCGTGGCATCGGGCAATGCGGATCACTGGCCGATGCGCCAATGACCTGCATGCGTGGCTGTTCCCAGGCCGCCACCGCCAATGATGCAACTGCCAAGGCTCCTACCAGAAACAAACCTCGTGCAATTTCTAGTTTCATCGCTATAAACCTTTGATAGCGCTGCCAAACGCCGTCTCATAAAAGTAGACGAGTTTTTTCCAGTCCGTAGCGCTGAACGACGAGTGGCGGCGCAGTTGCTTCATGTCATGGGCGGCCGCGCGATGAGCGGTCAGACGCTGACGGCATTTTTCCAGATCGATCAGAGCGACTTCGACCTTGGCCGATTCACCTGCGCCCGTCACCCGCACGAACACGTGCTTGATGTAGATGCAGCTGTGCTGCCAACGGCCCTTGTGCATGCGCGCCAGGTTTTCGGCGAGGTCCTTGAGCACGCGTTCATAGACGGCTTCGCCATATTGCTCACGACCGCCGGCGGCCTTCCATTGCTCAAACTCCTGAAAACCGTCGAGGGATTTGGTCACCAACAGCGCGCGCCAATTGAATTTCGGATCGGGCTGCGCACCACAGAACACGATTTCAGGAACACGAACCCCGAGACGGGAAACCCCGGTCAGCGCATCCAGTTCACGCAACACGGTAGGCCGCCCGAACGGGTGCCGCCAGCTGCGATAGATATGTCCGGTCTGGCGCTTGGCATACAGCAGTTGACCATCGCGCCCCACCACCCGCTGCACACCACTTTCGCCACCACGACGCACATTGGGTTCTTCCACCCACTCACCGCGCTGGTTCCAGTAGTAGTCGAAGCGATCCTCGGGAGCGACTTCCGCTTCTGCTGCAAATTGCACTGCCATCCTCTTACCTCTTGCGTAATACGTAGACTCGCCACATGGCATAGAGCGGAATAAAGTCCAGTTGTTCCTGGATCCGGAATCCTGCTTCTTCGAATTCCTTTTCAACCGTTGCGGCCGGTAACACAAATCGATTCTGGTAACCTTCCTGCCCACGCTTGCGCTCGGCGCGCTTGCGTTTCCAGGCCTTGAAATTGCCGTCCACCCACAGCGAAATGATTACGCTGTCCCGGGTGACACGCTCGAACTCGCGCAGAATCGCCCGGCGGTGCTCGGCTTCGCCGATGTGATGCAGCAGTCGCATGCAAAAAATGCTGTCGACGGCGTTATCAGGCAAGGCAATGTCGAACGCAGATGTGTGCAAGGGTTGTACCCGTTTCACCACATCCGCCGGTTGTGCCTGCATGGCGGTCTTGATCATCGACTCGGAGTTGTCCGCCCCGATGATCACCCGATTGGGTTTTTCCGCCAGCAGTGGCCAGAAACGTCCAGCACCGCATGGCAGGTCCAGCACCAGGCCCGGCTCGCCAACAAGGGTCAACGCCTTGCGGGCCAACTGCTGATCTCGCCAATTGGACAAACGACGCCCCAGACCGTCCTGATGTTTACGCAGGTACTTCTGCGCATGGTTGTCGTCGTATTTTTCGGAAAAATCGAGCTTGATCGGGCCGGCCATCACCAGGACTCCTGAAATTACTGATGACGTCACCTTAAGCAGCGGCGTGTCAGCGTCAGGTCATCCCTTTGTGAAAAAAACGTCATGTAAACCGGCAAACTATTTCAAGGTTATACAGGATTTAGACAGGTTGGAGGCACTCTCGTGTCAGATGCACCGCTTTCAGCGCTTGCCCAGATCCACCTCGAAACGGCAGCCATTAGGCTCCATCGTGCTCAAAGTGACACTCCAGCCCTGGTTCTCGCAGATGCGTTGAACCAGTGACAGACCCAATCCCAGCCCTTCTCCGCGTTTTTCGTTGCCGCGCACAAAAGGCTGGAACATCGCCTCGCGCTTTTCCTCGGGAATGCCGACGCCCGAATCCTCGACCACGAATCCGTTGGCATTGAGGGTCAAGCGAATGAATCCCTGTTCGGTGTAGTGCAAGGCGTTACGCAACAAGTTGCCCATCACGGCATTGAGCAGCGTTGCGTTGTAACGGGTGTCGGGCGGATTGCCCGGTTCGAAAATCAGCTGCAAGCCCTTGGATTCGATGGGCTCTCGCCAGAGGCACAGCAAACTGTCAGCCACTTGCGAGAGGCTTTGCTGGGGCGCCGCGCCGGCGTCTTCACGTTGGGCGCGAGCGAGCATCAGGAAGGTCTGTACCAGCTCACGCATCTCTTCACTGGCCCGCGCAATGCGCTGAACCTGAGCCTTGCCGCGCTGATCGATGCCCGGATTTTCCAGCAGCAGCTCACAAGAGCTGGCCAGCACCATCAACGGCGTACGCAATTCGTGACTGACGTCGCTGGTAAACAAGCGCTCCCGCGTCAGTGCCTGACGCAATCGCCCAAGTGTCGCGTCGAACGCCACCGCAAGCTCGCCCACCTCGTCCGCCGCGTAGTCGGGCGCCAGCGGAGGCGCCAGTCCGAGCAACTGATCGCGATGGCGCACCTGACGCGCCAGCCGCACCACCGGGGCCATCACCTTGCGGGCCAGCACCCAGCCGAGGAACACCGCCAGTGCCAGACTGAGCACGAAGCCCACCAGCACCACGGCGAACAATACGCGCTCGCGCTCTTCGAAATCGCTTTGATCCTGCAGCAGCACATAACGCCGACCATCAACGATCTCGACCATTGCGTGATACGACAGCTGCTCGCGAAAGACTTCATGGAAACCTGAATCCAGGTGTCGCAGGTCCTTGGGCAGCTCGAAATCCCCCGGCCCGCCACTGAAATAAAACAACTGATCCGGTTCTGGTCGATGGCTCCAGTCCGAGACGTTGTCCATCAACAGCAGGCGTTGCAGGTCGCCGCCCAGCCCGGCGGAAATCAGTTTTTCCTCGACCAGGTGCACGGTCGCGACGATGCCCATGGCAAACGCCCCGGCTACCAGCGCGCTCATCAGCGCAAAGGCGATGATGATCCGCTGGGCAAGGCTTTGCTTAAACTCCATCGCGGCCCTCGGCCAAGCGATAGCCCACGCCATGCACGGTGTGCAGCAACGGTTTGGCGAACGGTTTGTCGATCACCTGACGCAATTGGTGGACATGGCTGCGCAGGCTGTCGCTGTCCGGGCAGTCATCGCCCCACAGCGCTTCTTCGAGAATTTCCCGACGCAGGACATGCGGGCTCTTTTGCATCAGCACCGCCAGCAGTTTCAGGCCGACCGGGTTGAGCTTGAGCAATTTGCCTTCGCGGGTCACTT
Organism: Pseudomonas sp. B40(2017); assembly: GCF_002112855.1. Taxonomy (NCBI): domain Bacteria; kingdom Pseudomonadati; phylum Pseudomonadota; class Gammaproteobacteria; order Pseudomonadales; family Pseudomonadaceae; genus Pseudomonas; species Pseudomonas sp. B40(2017). The sequence goes on along the minus strand of NZ_NEIT01000004.1, from coordinate 90,588 downwards.
CGAGGGTATCGAGGTCGTAGCTCAGATCGCCGACCTGCAGGGCACGACGGCCGCCGCCCTGGGTGCGGCGCATCACGGCTTCGACCCGGGCCGCCAGTTCCGACAGCGCGAACGGCTTGACCAGATAATCGTCGGCACCGGACTTGAAGCCCTGCAAGCGGTCATCGAGCTGATCGCGGGCGGTGAGCATGATCACCGGCGTATCACGACGGGCGTCTTCGCGCAGGCGCTTGCACAGGGTGTAGCCGTCGATGCCCGGCAGCATGATGTCGAGCACGATCAGGTCGTAATGCTCGGTGGCGGCCAGATGCAGGCCCGACAGACCGTCCTGGGCACAATCGACGGTATAGCCTTTGAGCCCCAGGTAATCGGCCAGATTGGCCAGGATATCGCGGTTGTCTTCGACCAATAGAATTCGCATGGGCACCTCCTCCGTACACGGTAGCGGCCGTCTTGGCCCGCGCAGCTTACGGCCAAGTGTGGCTCACGGCTAGGCGCTGGGCAGGTTGATTTGACTTAATTGCACGGATCGCCGGACTTGACGAGTTTTTCACGAGCGGTCGACAAATCGCCGACAGAACCGGGCGCAGACTCACGCGGTTGTGCTTCTTTGAAGACCTTACCGATGAAGGAATTGCCATGGTTTCGATCTCTGCCCGCCCTGCCTCAAGGCCTTTGAATGTATGGCTTTGCCTGGGTATTCCCGCCGTTGCGGCGGTCATTCTGGTGTTGCTGGAGCTGACCGATCTGGACATGGATCTGGCCCGGCTGTTTTACGATCCGGTCGCGGGCGACTTCATCGGCCGGCACAGTTATTTTCTCGAAGACATCCTCCACGACCGCGCCAAACAAGTGGTGATCGCCTTTTCGGTGTTTGCCATCCTCGGGTTCATCGGCGCGTTTTTTATCGAGCGGCTCAAACCGTTCAAGCGTGAGCTGGGCTGCCTGGTGTTGTCGCTGGGTCTGGCCACCTCTTTCGTCACGCCGGTGAAAGCGGTGACAGCGGTGCAATGCCCCTGGAGTCTTGAACAATTCGGCGGCCACGAAACCTACAGCAAACTGCTGGAGCATCGCCCGCCTACCGACAAGCCCGGTCGTTGCTGGCCGGGTGGTCATGCGGCTACAGGTTTTACCTTGTTTGCGCTGTTCTTCGTGCTGCGTGACCGTCGCCCGCGGCTGGCCCGTCAGGCGTTCATCTTTGCCTTTGCACTGGGGTCGGTGTTTTCGATCAGCCGGATGATGCAGGGCGCACACTTCTTTTCCCACAACGTGTGGACGGCGATCTTCTGCTGGCTGATCTGTCTGGGGTCGTATTACTGGATTCTGTATCGTCCGGCAGTAAAGGGTGAAACAGCGACACAGGCCCGTCCGGTCAACGCATGAAACTCTGAAACGTGGGCAATAAAAAACCCCGTCTGCTCACGCAGACGGGGTTTTTCGTTACTGGGTAAGGCTGGCTTACATCATGCCGCCCATGCCACCCATGCCGCCCATGTCTGGCATACCGCCGCCAGCTGCACCTTCTTTCTTCGGTGCGTCAGCAACGGCAGCTTCGGTGGTCAGGATCAGACCGCCGATGGAGGCTGCAGCTTGCAGAGCCGAACGGGTCACCTTGGTTGGGTCCAGGATGCCCATTTCGATCATGTCGCCGTATTCGCCGGAAGCAGCGTTGTAACCGAAGTTACCTTTGCCGTTCTTCACTTCGTTGACGACTACGCTTGGCTCGTCACCGGAGTTGGCAGCGATCTGACGCAGCGGCGCTTCGACAGCGCGACGCAGCACAGCGATACCGACGTTCTGGTCAGCGTTGTCGCCGGTCAGTTCGGTCAGGGCTTCCAGAGCACGGATCAGCGCAACGCCACCGCCAGGTACCACGCCTTCTTCAACGGCTGCGCGGGTTGCGTGCAGGGCGTCTTCAACGCGGGCTTTCTTCTCTTTCATTTCAACTTCGGAACCAGCGCCAACCTTGATCACTGCAACGCCGCCGGACAGCTTGGCCAGACGCTCTTGCAGTTTTTCACGGTCGTAGTCCGAGGAAGTCTCGGCAACCTGGGCACGGATCTGAGCGATGCGGGCTTCGATGTCGCCTTGAACGCCAGCACCGTCGACGATGATGGTGTTTTCCTTGGACAGGGTGACGCGCTTGGCGTTGCCCAGGTGTTCCAGGGTGGTGCTTTCCAGGCTCAGGCCGATCTCTTCGGAGATCACGGTACCGCCGGTCAGAACGGCGATGTCCTGCAGCATGGCCTTGCGACGGTCGCCGAAGCCTGGAGCCTTGACGGCTGCGACTTTAACGATGCCACGCATGTTGTTCACAACCAGAGTCGCCAGGGCTTCGCCTTCAACGTCTTCGGCCACGATCAGCAGTGGACGGCCGGCTTTGGCTACGGCTTCCAGTACTGGCAGCATTTCGCGGATGTTCGAGATCTTCTTGTCGACCAGCAGGATCAGCGGGCCGTCGAGCTCGGCGACCATGGTGTCCGGCTTGTTGACGAAGTACGGGGACAGGTAGCCACGGTCGAACTGCATGCCTTCTACAACCGACAGTTCGTTTTCCAGGCCCGAGCCTTCCTCAACGGTGATCACGCCTTCTTTACCGACTTTTTCCATGGCTTCGGCAATGATGTCGCCGATGGAGTTGTCGGAGTTGGCGGAGATGGTGCCGACCTGAGCGATGGCCTTGGTGTCAGCGCATGGCTTGGACAGGGCTTTCAGTTCTTTGACGATCGCGATGGTCGCTTTGTCGATACCGCGCTTCAGGTCCATCGGGTTCATGCCGGCAGCGACGGCTTTCAGGCCTTCGTTGACGATCGACTGAGCCAGAACGGTAGCGGTAGTAGTACCGTCACCGGCGTCATCGTTGGCACGGGAGGCAACGTCTTTGACCAGCTGCGCGCCCATGTTTTCGAAGCGATCTTCGAGTTCGATTTCCTTGGCGACGGAAACGCCGTCCTTGGTGATGGTCGGAGCGCCGAAGCTCTTCTCGAGGATCACGTTACGGCCTTTCGGGCCCAGGGTCGCTTTTACCGCGTCAGCCAGAACGTTAACGCCTTTGAGCATCTTGGAGCGAGCGGCATCGCCGAACTTAACTTCTTTAGCAGCCATGATCGATATTCCTTAAATACTTTGTAGTAGCGGGAAAATGAGCGGGGAATCAGCCTTCGATAACAGCGAGGATTTCGTTCTCGCTCATTACCAGCAGGTCTTCGCCGTCGACTTTCACAGTGTTGCTGCCGGAGTAAGGACCGAACACAACCTTGTCGCCTTCCTTCACGGACAGTGCGCGCACTTCGCCGTTTTCCAGAACTTTGCCCGAGCCTACAGCGAGAATCACACCGTGGTTGGCTTTTTCAGCAGCCGAACCTGGCAGGACGATACCGCCAGCGGTTTTCTTTTCTTCTTCGCTGCGACGGATGACGACGCGGTCATGCAGAGGACGAAGCTTCATTGTCGATCTCTCCTAATTGTGGTTTTCATCGGCCGGTGTAGTCCCGGCGGGTTTAACGAATCCGGCCTGCGCCGGTTGCGGCTCGTCGAGCGAACCGCGGAAGTCTGTCCGACTCATACGCCGGAACCTTGCGGTGACCGATACATAAGGGCGCATAAGCTTATTACAAGGGCTGGAGACAAAAAATTTTCATGCGGCTGCATGAATTCGTGCCATAAACGAACACGGCACCCGAAGGTGCCGTGTCGATGCAGAATTTACTTGCTGTCGCGGTGTTCGAACTCGCCTTCGATCACATCGCCTTCGCGGCCAAGAGGCTGGCGTGGTGCAGGACCGCCGCGAGGTTGCAGGTCATCGGCGAACGCTCGCTGGCGCATGGCCTGCTCTTCAGCGCGCTGGCGCATTTTGTTAGCGACCAGCCGACGACTGAACGGCAACAGCAGCACCAGACCGACCACGTCGCTGATGAAGCCTGGCAGGATCAACAGGCCACCGGCCAGGGCCAGCATCAGGCCTTCGAGCATGGTTTGCGCAGGCAGTTCGCCGCGGTTCAGGCTTTCACGGGCACGCAGTGCAGTAGCCAGCCCGGCGACGCGCAGCACGAACACGCCGAACATCGAGCCGAGAATGATCAGCAGCAGGGCCGGGAAAAACCCGATGGCCCCTGCCACTTTGACGAATACGAACAGCTCCAACACCGGGAACAGCAGAAAGAGCAACAAAAAAGGGCGCATCAAAGTTTCCTCAACGCAAGAAATGCCTTGCAGTAAGCCTTAGATGACGTCGCCCTTTCGTGAATTCAAGCGTCGGCCAGCGCATTTTTTGGCCAGACCTCGGCGTGAGCCAGAGAAACCAAGGCCTCGCGCACTTGTATCGGCGTATGACAGGGCGCTTGAAACGGCAGCCAGTACAGCGCCTGACCGATGCGCAGGTGCATGCCTTCGGAGTCGATCCCGGCCATTTGTGCGGGAACGGTTTTCGGCAGCCCGGCGAGGTCCACGTAATGGGCGATGGCCTTGGCGTGGTCGCTGTTCATGTGCTCGACCATGCTGATTTCGGCCTTGCCGGCGAACGGGTTGGCCAGTGTCAGTTGGTCGACCCAATGGATCGCACCAAAGCCGCCTATATAGCGGTGGCGTACCGGCTTGAGCACCCAGAAATCGAAGTCGTGGGCCTTGTGGTAATTCTGCGAATCGGGAAAGTAGCGGTAGTAACGCTCGGCGGCGGCTTCGATGGCGGCAGCGTCTTCGAGTTTTTCCGCCTCGGCCAGATAGGTCAGGCGACCAACGGCTTGCACATCGTCAGCCTCGCGCTCGCCCACCAGCAGCGAACATTTCGGATCTTTCTGCAGATTGTGAGTGTGCTGGGCGATGCGGCTGATCAGGATCAGCGGCCGGCCCTGGTCGTCCAGGCAGTAGGGAACCACGGAGCCGAACGGAAAACCGGGCATCGATCTGGAGTGGGTCGACAGCACGCCACGGTATTCCTTGAGAAGCAATTCTCGGGCATTCTTGGCCACTTCAACGCTCAATTTATGACTCCTTAAATAGAATCCGTCGAAAAAACGGACAGGCGCATGGGATTTGTCCCACTCGCCATCGGGCAGTTCTCATGTGCAACAGGCTGCTGGCCGGTGCAGATCGAGAGGCTACCTGTAAGGACCACTCTGACCTGCTCTCGGGGGCATGCGAATGCAACTCAACGACAAAGTAATCATTATCACTGGCGGTTGCCAAGGCTTGGGCCGCTCGATGGCCGAGTATTTCGCGGGCAAGGGCGCGAAGCTGGCGCTGGTCGACCTGAACCAGGAAAAACTCGACGACGCGGTCGCGGCCTGCAAGGCCAAGGGTGTCGAGGCGCGCAGCTATCTGTGCAACGTCGCCAACGAAGAGCAGGTGACGCACATGGTTGCCCAGGTCGCCGAAGACTTCGGCGCGATCCACGGCCTGATCAACAACGCCGGGATCCTGCGCGACGGCCTGCTGCTCAAGGTCAAGGACGGCGAGATGACCAAGATGAGCCTGGCCCAATGGCAGGCGGTGATCGACGTCAACCTGACCGGCGTGTTCCTCTGCACCCGTGAAGTGGCGGCGAAAATGGTCGAGCTGAAGAACAGCGGCGCGATCATCAACATCTCGTCGATCTCCCGCGCGGGCAACGTCGGCCAGACCAACTACTCCGCCGCCAAGGCCGGCGTCGCTGCAGCGACCGTGACCTGGGCCAAGGAACTGGCGCGCTATGGCATTCGCGTGGCCGGTATCGCGCCGGGCTTCATCGAAACCGAGATGACCCTGGGCATGAAGCCGGAAGCGCTGGAGAAAATGACATCGGGCATTCCGCTCAAGCGCATGGGCAAGCCGGAAGAGATCGCCCATTCGGCGGCGTACATCTTCGAGAACGACTACTACACCGGCCGGATTCTGGAGATGGACGGCGGGCTGCGCATCTGACCTCTGTCGCGCAATGAAAAACGCCCCGGTGCACAGGCACCGGGGCGTTTTTGTTTAAACCACAGCCATCAATCGTCGCTGATGGTGATGTTCGGCATTGCCGGCGACGCCGCTTCCTGCAGCACGATCCGCGCGCCGACGTGGCGGGCCAGTTCCTGATAGACCATGGCGATCTGGCTGTCCGGCTCGGAGATCACCGTCGGCTTGCCGCCGTCGGCCTGCTCGCGGATCAGCATCGACAGCGGCAACGAGGCCAGCAGCTCGACGCCGAACTGGGTCGCCAGCTTCTCGCCACCGCCCTCACCGAACAGATGCTCGGCGTGTCCGCAGTTCGAGCAGATGTGCACGGCCATGTTTTCCACCACGCCCAGCACCGGAATGTTGACCTTGCGGAACATTTCCACGCCTTTACGCGCATCGAGCAGCGCCAGATCCTGCGGTGTGGTGACGATCACGGCGCCGGCCACCGGGACTTTCTGCGCCAGGGTCAGCTGAATGTCGCCGGTGCCTGGCGGCATGTCGATCACCAGATAATCCAGGTCGCCCCAGGCGGTTTGCGTCACCAGTTGCAGCAGCGCGCCGGAGACCATCGGCCCGCGCCAGACCATGGGCGTGTTGTCGTCGGTCAGAAACGCCATCGACATCACTTCCACGCCATGGGCCTGCAGCGGCACGAACCATTTCTGATCCTTGACCTGCGGGCGGGTGCCCTCGGGAATGCCGAACATGATGCCCTGGCTCGGGCCGTAGATATCGGCGTCGAGAATCCCGACCTTCGCGCCCTCACGGGCCAGCGCCAGTGCCAGGTTGGCGGCGGTGGTGGATTTGCCCACCCCGCCCTTGCCCGACGCAACGGCGACCACGTTCTTGACATTGGCCAGCCCGGGAATCTGCGCCTGGGCCTTGTGCGCGGCGATCACGCTGTTGACCTCGACCTTCGCAGTCACCACGCCGTCGAGGTTTTCGATGGCCAGTTGCAGCAATTGCGCCCAGCCGCTCTTGAACAGACCGGCGGCATAGCCGATTTCCAGCTGCACGCTGACGCGATCGCCGGTGATTTCGATGTTGCGCACGCAACCGGCGCTGACCGGATCCTGGTTCAGGTAAGGGTCGGTGTATTGGCTGAGGACGGCTTCCACCGCTGCGCGAGTGACGGCACTCATGGGCAACTCCGATAACAAGACTGGGAAAAGATGGCGGGTATCCTACCCCTTCTGTCCTCCGGACGGCATGCCCGGCAACGATTTGCAGAGGTGAAATATCTTTCCCGGCGCTTTATAGTGGCCGACCTCCGTTTCATCAAGTAGCGAAGCCCCACATGTCCGAACCACGCAAGATTCTCGTCACCAGCGCCCTGCCCTACGCCAACGGTTCGATCCACCTTGGCCATATGCTGGAATACATCCAGACCGATATGTGGGTGCGCTTCCAGAAGCATCGCGGCAATCAGTGCATTTATGTCTGCGCCGACGACGCCCACGGTTCGGCGATCATGCTGCGCGCGGAAAAGGAAGGCATCACCCCGGAACAACTGATCGCCAATGTCCAGGCCGAACACAGCGCCGACTTTGCCGAGTTCCTGGTGGACTTCGACAACTTCCACTCCACTCATGCCGAAGAAAACCGTGAGCTGTCGAGCCAGATCTACCTGAAGCTGCGTGACGCCGGGCACATCGCCCAACGTTCGATCACCCAGTATTTCGACCCGGAAAAGAAAATGTTCCTGGCCGACCGCTTCATCAAGGGCACCTGCCCGAAATGCGGCACCGAAGACCAGTACGGCGACAACTGCGAAAAGTGCGGCGCGACCTACGCGCCGACCGATCTGAAGGATCCGAAGTCGGCCATCTCCGGCGCCACTCCGGTGCTCAAGGATTCCCAGCACTTCTTCTTCAAACTGCCGGATTTCCAGGAAATGCTCCAGGCCTGGACCCGCAGCGGCACCCTGCAGGACGCCGTGGCCAACAAGATCGCCGAATGGCTGGACGCCGGCCTGCAACAGTGGGACATCTCCCGCGATGCGCCGTACTTCGGTTTCGAGATCCCGGGCGAGCCGGGCAAGTACTTCTACGTGTGGCTGGACGCGCCGATCGGCTACATGGCCAGCTTCAAGAACCTCTGCAACCGCACGCCGGAGCTGGACTTCGACGCGTTCTGGGGCAAGGACTCCACCGCCGAGCTGTACCACTTCATCGGCAAGGACATCGTCAACTTCCACGCCCTGTTCTGGCCGGCGATGCTCGAAGGCGCGGGTTTGCGCAAGCCAACCGGGATCAACGTGCACGGCTACCTGACCGTCAACGGTCAGAAGATGTCCAAGTCCCGCGGCACCTTCATCAAGGCCCGTACCTACCTGGATCACCTGTCGCCGGAATACCTGCGCTACTACTACGCGGCCAAACTCGGCCGTGGCGTGGACGACCTCGACCTGAACCTCGAAGACTTCGTGCAGAAGGTCAACTCCGATCTGGTCGGCAAAGTCGTCAACATCGCCAGCCGTTGCGCCGGTTTCATCCAGAAGGGCAACGCCGGTCTGCTGGTGGACACCAACGCCGCACCGGAACTGACCGAAGCCTTCCTGGCTGCCGCGCCGAGCATCGCCGACGCCTATGAGGCCCGCGACTTCGCCCGTGCCATGCGCGAAACCATGGCGTTGGCCGACCGCGCCAACGCCTGGATCGCCGACAAGGCGCCATGGTCGCTGAACAAGCAGGAAGGCAAGCAGGATGAAGTCCAGGCGGTCTGTGCCACGGCGATCAACCTGTTCCGCCAGCTGGTGATCTTCCTCAAACCGGTGCTGCCAGTGCTGGCCGCCGATGCCGAGGCGTTCCTCAACGTCGCCCCGCTGACCTGGAACGACCACACCACCCTGCTGGCCAACCACCAGTTGAACGAATTCAAACCGTTGATGACCCGCATCGACCCGGTAAAAGTGCAAGCCATGACCGACGCCTCGAAAGAAGACCTGACCGCCAGCCAGACCGACACCGGTGCCGCCGCGCCTGCCGGCAATGGCGAACTGGCCAAGGATCCGCTGTCGCCGGAAATCGACTTCGACACCTTCGCCGCCGTCGACCTGCGCGTGGCGCTGATCGTCAAGGCTGAACACGTTGAAGGTGCGGACAAGCTGCTGCGTCTGACCCTCGACATCGGTGACGAGCAACGCAACGTGTTCTCCGGGATCAAGAGCGCTTACCCGGATCCGTCGAAGCTCGACGGCCGCCTGACCATGATGATCGCCAACCTCAAGCCACGGAAAATGAAGTTCGGCATCTCCGAAGGCATGGTGATGGCAGCCGGCCCTGGTGGTGAAGAAATCTACCTGCTGAGCCCGGACAGCGGCGCCAAGCCGGGTCAGCGCATCAAGTAAGATTCTGCCCTGACAGATCCCACAGGCGTGCTCCGTGCGCCTGTGGGATTTTTCATATCTGGCCCGCCCTCCACGGCTGCCGGATAATGCCTAACCTTAAGTGACACAGGCCCGTTCCTGCCGGCAGAACCATGACCGAACTCGTGCTTACGCTCTTCAGTGCTGCGCTGATCAACAACTTCGTGTTGCACTGGCCGCTGGGCGTCGATCCGCTGATGGCGGGCGAACGCCATCAGGTGCATGCGCTGGGGCTGGCAACGTTGTGTCTGATGCTGCTTGTCGGTGTGGCGGGTTACGTGCTCTGGCATTGGCTACTGGTGCCGTTGCAACTGGAATTCCTGCGCCTGTTTGTGTTTATGCCGTTGAGCATCTTGCTGATCACGCCGTTGCTGAAGCTGTTGGCGTATTGGCTCCCCGCTCTGCCATTCGATGGTTTGTGGCCGCTGTTGCTGGGCAATGCCGGTGTGCTGGGACTGACGCTGATCAACGCGCAAGCGGACAAAGGCCTGTTTCATGCGATTGCGCTGAGCCTTGGCGCCGGTCTGGGTTTCTGGCTGGTATTGAGCCTGTTCAACGATTTGCGCGAACGCACAGCCGACAACGATATTCCCCTGCCCTTTCGTGGCCTGCCGATCCTGTTGATCGGCGCCGGACTGATGGCCGTGGCTTTTCTCGGATTCAGTGGACTGATCAAAACATGAGTCTGATTCAACGCATCGATGCCCTGCTGCCGCAGACCCAATGCGGCAAGTGCGGCCATCCCGGATGCAAACCCTACGCTGAAGGCATTGCCGACGGCGAGCCGATCAACAAGTGCCCGCCGGGTGGCGACGAAACCATCGCGGCGCTGGCCGAACTATTGAAAATCCCGGTGCTGGAGCTGGACACCAGTCGCGGTTCGGCGCCGCCGCAAGTGGCCTACATCCGCGAGGCCGAATGCATCGGCTGCACCAAATGCATCCAGGCCTGCCCGATCGACGCCATCGTCGGCGCAGCGAAGCTGATGCACACCGTCATCATCGACGAATGCACCGGTTGCGATCTGTGCGTGGCGCCCTGCCCGGTCGACTGCATCGAAATGCACCCGTTGCCGCCGGGCACGCTGCCGGTGGTCGGCGGCCTGGCCGCCAGCCTTGCAGAACAGCAGGCCCGCACGGCCAAACGCGATCACGCCCGCCAGCGCTTCGAACGGCGCAACGCTCGTCTGCAACGCGAAGAACAGCAGAAGCAGGCCGAACGCGAAGCCCGCGCGCAGCGCGCGGTTCAGGTCGAAGTCGCCGCCACTACGCTCGATCCGGTGCAGGCGGCGCTGGAACGGGTGCGTGCGCAAAAAGCCGCGACCGCCGATGCTGCGCTGAAAAAAGCCAAGATCGATGTGGCCATGAGCCGGGCGCAATTGAACAAGTCGCTCAAGGCCTTCGGTCATCCGCCGACCTTCGATCAGCAATCGCAACTGATCGTCCTGCAACAACAGTTCGAAGCGGCCGAACAGGCACTTGCGAAGCTGGAAAGCAGCGCGGCACCTGCGCCGGTCGTGGCCGCCCCGGCAAAGGACGCCGATCTGAAACGGGCGAAAATCCAGTTGGCGATGCGCCGTGCCGAACTGAAAAAAGCGCAAACCGCAGAGGCCCCGCCAGCCGAGATCGCCGCGCTGGAGCAAGCGCTGCGTGACGCCGAACAGGCGCTGCACAACGCCGAAGCCGCCAGCGATCAACCGGCGCCGGAGCTTGTGCGTGTCGAGAAACGCCCGATCGACGATCAGCTGCGTCAGCTGAAAACCGAACTGGCCTACGCTCGCGCCGATCTGAACAAACTGCAACGGCGCGACGGCACGCCCGCCGACATCCTCGAAAAGGCCCGCGCCCGCCTGCAAGAAGCAGAGCGGCAGGTACAAGCCCATGTCATCCATTGAAACCAGAGACGAGCACCTGCAACAGGCAATGAAGCTGGTTTTGCTGGCGACATTGCCGGGATTACTGGCGTTGTTCTGGTTTTACGGATGGGGCGTGCTGATCAACCTGATCCTGTCCGTCGTCACGGCCTTGGGGGTTGAAGCTGCCGTGACTTATCTGCGCCGGCAACCGCTGCAGTCCACCTTGAGCGATGGCAGCGCGGTGGTCAGCGCCACGCTTCTGGCGATCGCGCTGCCGCCCTATTGCCCGTGGTGGCTGACGGTCACTGCGATCGCCTCGGGCCTGCTGCTGGGCAAACATCTGTACGGTGGCGTGGGCCGAAACCCTTTCAACCCGGCCATGCTCGGCTTCGCCTTGGCCATGGTGATGTTCCCTCAACCGATGACCCACTGGCCGGCCCACGGCATGGAGCTGACGGCGGCTTTTGGCCAGGTGTTCAATCTGGGCGCGCAACCGGACGCCTGGGTTCAGGCCACCGCGCTGGACAGTCTGCGCATCAATAAAAGCCTGACCATGGATGAACTGTTTGCCGGCGATCCGGCGTTCGGTCGCGTTGGCGGGCACGGCGTCGAATGGGTGAACCTGGCGTTCCTCGGCGGTGGGTTGTTGCTGTTGCAGCGTCGAGTGTTTGGCTGGCACGCGCCGGTCGGCATGCTCGCCAGCCTGTTCGTGACCAGCCTGTTGTGCTGGAACGGCTCGGGATCCGACTCCCACGGCTCGCCGCTGTTTCACCTGCTGAGCGGCGCGACCATGCTCGGGGCGTTTTTCATCGTCACTGAACCGGTGTCGGGGGCAAAAAGCCCGCTCGCCCGTCTGTTGTTCGGCGCGGGCGTGGGGTTGCTGACTTATGTGATTCGCACCTGGGGTGGTTACCCCGACGGCGTGGCGTTTGCAGTGCTGCTGATGAACCTGTGCGTGCCGGCGCTTGAGCGTTTCGCCATGGCCCGTCAGGCGCAGGTGGCACCATGAACCGCACGAGCAGCCTGATCACACTGGTGTTGATCAGCGCGCTGGGCATCGGCGTGACATGGTTGGTGCAACGCAGCAATGCGCCGCAGATCGCCGCCGAACAGCGTCTGCTTGAAAGTCGCAAGCTGCTGGACGTGCTGCCGGCCGACAGTTACGACAATCAGCCGCTTGAACAACCTCTGGCGCTGACCGACATCCACCTGAGCCACAGTCAGTTGCTGGGCACTTATCGGGCGAGCAAAAGCGGCCAACCCGTGGCGGTGCTGCTGCGCAGCCAGGCCCAAGGTTATGCCGGCAATATCGAGTTGCTGATTGCCATCGACGCCAACGGTCGATTGCTCGGTGTCAAAACCCTCGAGCAAAACGAAACGCCTTCGCTGGGTGGACATATCGGCGACTGGCCAAATAGCTGGCTTCAGACCTTTAGCGGAAAATCGAGCAGCCAGCCGACGGACAGCGGATGGGCTCTGAAAAAGGATCAGGGACAGTTCGACCAGATCGCGGGCGCCACCATTACGTCTCGTGCGGCGATCAATACCATCCACGATGCCCTGCGTTACTTCGATGAACACCGGACGACCCTGCTCGGGAGCGCGCCATGAACACGTCAGCGACACTGTCGAATTCAATGATGCTGGTGCTATTGATCGGTGCCACCGACTCCGTGGCGGGTGCGCTGGCGACGTTGTTGATGTTTACGGTTGTCGTGGGCGTTTACGGTTTGTGCATGGCACCGCTGCGCTCGCGCCTGAGCAGCGAGAGCCTGTTGCCGGTCAGCCTGGTGCTGGCCGCAACCCTGGCGGGCTGCGCCGATATTGTTCTGCAACGCGGTGCGCTGCAGTGGCATCAACTGATCAGTCTTTATGCCGGGTTGATTGGCTTGCAGTGCGTCGTGCTGGAGCACGATGGATTTTTTCGCCAGCCTGTACGTGAACGTCTGAAACAGTGCGGGCTGTTTGTCGCGCTGATGATTGCGCTTGCGATGTTGCGTGAGCTGATCGGTCAGGGCAGCATCGGCCATCACCTGTCGGATCACTGGCAAGGTTTGATTCTGTTCGGCGACGGTCTTCATTTCGCGACGCTGGCTCCCGGCGCCTTCCTATTGCTTGGGCTGTTACTGGCCGCCCGTCAGGCCTGGATTCGGCCTGCCGACCTACCCGAGGAAACGCATCACCCATGAATGCCGCAAAACGTCTGGAGATCTTCCGCCGGTTGCACGAGGACAATCCCGAACCCAAGACTGAACTGGCCTATTCTTCGCCTTTCGAACTGTTGATCGCAGTGATTCTGTCTGCACAATCGACGGATGTCGGGGTGAACAAGGCAACGGCCAAGCTGTTCCCGGTGGCGAACACGCCGGCGGCCATTCACGCGCTAGGCGTTGAAGGTCTGTCCGAATACATCAAGACCATCGGCCTCTATAACAGCAAGGCCAAAAACGTGATCGAGACCTGTCGTCTCCTGGTCGAGCTGCACAATGGCGAAGTCCCGCAGACTCGCGAAGAACTGGAGGCCTTGCCGGGCGTTGGCCGCAAAACTGCCAATGTCGTGCTCAACACTGCGTTCCGACAGTTGACCATGGCCGTTGACACCCACATTTTCCGGGTCAGCAACCGCACCGGCATTGCACCGGGAAAAAATGTGGTCGAGGTGGAAAAGAAGCTGATGAAGTTCGTGCCAAAGGAATACCTGCTCGACTCGCACCACTGGCTCATTCTTCACGGACGCTATGTGTGTCTGGCACGCAAGCCCCGCTGTGGCAGCTGTCGGATCGAAGATTTGTGCGAGTACAAGCACAAGACTTCCGACGATTGAGCGGCTATTGGAGTTATTGATTTATCGATTGAAAAAATCTTTTTTACCATCCGCTGGAATATCGATATAAGGGGCGCCAAAGGCAGTCTTAGCCTGGAGTTGACCTTATGACTGACAGCAAAGAACAACTGGATGTAGACGACGATTTCATCGCTGCCGAAGCCGAAGACGCCGAACCGGTGGTTGAAGTTGCCAAGACCAATCTCAGCAAGCGCCGAACCATCGACAACCTGCTTGAGGAGCGCCGACTGCAGAAGCAGTTGGCCGATTACGACTTTGATCTCTGATATTTGAAAGCCTCCCGAAACGGAGGCTTTTCTCTTTTTTGCTACTCGCTGATTCCGATCCGCCCATGATCCGTCAGCCACAGAAACTCTCAGACCAGGCCGTTCCGCTGCGCCAACTCAATCAGATCCACCAGCGACCGCGCATTGAGCTTTAAAAGCAATCGGGTCTTGTAGGTACTCACGGTCTTGTTACTGAGGAACATCCCGTCGGCGATTTCCTTGTTGGTCTTGCCGCGCGCCAGTTGCTGCAACACCATCATTTCACGCCCGGACAGGCGATCCACCATATCGGCCTCGCTGGCATTTCCCAGGCTGGTCCTCACCGTATGCAACGCCTGATTCGGAAAATAGCTGTATCCGGACAGTACCGCCTTGATTGCACTCAGCAACTCCGTCAGATCCTGTTGCTTGCAAACATAACCCGCCGCCCCCGATTGCATGCAACGCATGGAAAAGTGTCCCGGTGACTGGGACGTCAGCACGAGCACCTTCAACGGCATCGCACTTGTCGTAAGACGCGCAATGACTTCCAGTCCATCCAGTTTCGGTATGCCGATATCCAGTATTACGATATCCGGCATCTGATCACGGGCAAGTTGTAATGCATCCACTCCATTGTCGGTTTCTGCAATGACTTCGTAGCCATGACGTTCCATCAGCATACGCACCGCAAGACGAATGACGGGGTGATCATCCACGATCAGCACTTTATTCATGGGCAAGTCCAGTTTCGCTGTTCGAATTTTTAGAACCGGCACAATAACGCAGTCATTTCACTCATGGCATGGAGAAGTTCATTCACACCGGCATCAAGAGACAACTCCTACAGCCAATAAAGATTATTCCTACAGAAAAGGACCACCAGAAAAATACCAGCCTGAAAAGAACATAAAGCCCGCCACCCTGCCGATCGCCACTCGAAAACTATCCAACAAAAAACAAACCCACCGAAAGAAA
The DNA here is from genome assembly GCF_002112855.1 of Pseudomonas sp. B40(2017). Taxonomy (NCBI): domain Bacteria; kingdom Pseudomonadati; phylum Pseudomonadota; class Gammaproteobacteria; order Pseudomonadales; family Pseudomonadaceae; genus Pseudomonas; species Pseudomonas sp. B40(2017). The sequence continues at coordinate 75,379 of NZ_NEIT01000004.1, read as the reverse complement.
TAAAAAGCTGAAACAACATACTTATATTAATTCAACGGTATTTCCGATAAACACCAGCTAACTAGCGTCGGAGCACCAACCCGACACCCAGCTATACAAATCACTAGAACCCCATGACGAGATCAGCAATTTCATGAGCAGAGCACATGTTAAAACCCAACAGAAAGATCACCAACCCCATCAGCATTATCGCCGTATTTGCATTGATAACGGAGACCTCGGCAGCGGTTTCCCTGCCCTTTCTGGATAACGAAGAACGGAAGATCTACATTTGGCTTTTAATCAGCTTTCCTTTTTTCCTGTCGTTCCTGTTCTTCATAACTCTTAATTTCAACTATCGCTCCCTTTATGCACCTTCAGACTTTGAAAACGACAGTAGTTTTTTAAAGGCATTTGAGGAAACTGGATCCCACATGCATGAAACAGCGACACAGACCGATATAGAATTACACACAGTAAAACTGCAAAAGTTTTTAACTACGCTATATATCGTTGATATCAGGGGACGGACTGCCGAATTTGACACAGATGCGCTATTGAAAAAAATCCCACACTCTTCCAAGCACTCACTCAGAATATTCCTGTTCCTGACCCGCTCGACATCGGACGCTTCATTAACAGAAAACATCTTCAAATCGTTTAAACAGGCAAAGAAGGCTGCCGGAACGGCCTACTGCATTGCTTACGACGTGGATTCAATGAGCATGATCCAGGTGGAAAAGGTTTGAACGCCCCGCAGAAAGCGGGAGCAGCAAGATCAGCGCCAATACGGATCCGGATCAGTTTGAAGTACCGCGCGCCCGGAAACACAAAGGCCTTGTCTTACGACAAGGCCTTTGTTTCACATCCGAACCAACGACTCAGAATAGCTTGCGGCCCTTGTTGGCAGCAATGCGCATGCGCAGTGCGTTGAGCTTGATGAAGCCCGCCGCATCGGCCTGGTTGTAGGCGCCGCCGTCTTCTTCGAAGGTCGCGATGTTGGCGTCGAACAGCGAATCGTCGGACTTGCGGCCGGTTACGATGACGTTGCCCTTGTACAGCTTCAGACGCACAACGCCGTTCACGTTGACCTGCGAAGCGTCGATCATTTGTTGCAGCATCAGACGCTCAGGGCTCCACCAGTAACCGGTGTAGATCAGGCTGGCGTACTTCGGCATCAGCTCGTCTTTGAGGTGAGCGACTTCGCGGTCCAGAGTGATCGATTCGATGGCGCGGTGAGCGCGCAGCATGATGGTGCCGCCCGGAGTTTCGTAGCAGCCACGGGACTTCATGCCAACGTAACGGTTCTCGACGATGTCGAGACGGCCGATGCCGTGCTCGCCACCGATCTTGTTCAGAGTCGCCAGTACGGTGGCCGGGGTCATTTCGACGCCGTCCAGCGCGACGATGTCGCCGTTGCGGTAGGTCAGTTCCAGGTATTGCGGGGTGTCGGGAGCCTTCTCCGGGGAGACGGTCCAGCGCCACATGTCTTCTTCGTGCTCGGTCCAGGTGTCTTCCAGCACGCCGCCTTCATAGGAGATGTGAAGCAGGTTGGCGTCCATCGAGTACGGGGATTTCTTCTTGCCGTGACGCTCGATCGGGATCGCGTGCTTCTCGGCGTAATCCATCAGCTTCTCGCGGGACAGCAGGTCCCACTCGCGCCATGGAGCAATCACTTTCACGCCTGGCTTGAGCGCGTAGGCACCCAGTTCGAAACGCACCTGGTCGTTGCCTTTGCCGGTGGCGCCGTGGGAAATGGCGTCGGCGCCGGTTTCGTTGGCGATTTCGATCAGACGCTTGGCGATCAGCGGACGCGCGATGGAAGTACCCAGCAGGTACTCGCCTTCGTAAACGGTGTTGGCGCGGAACATCGGGAACACGAAGTCACGCACGAATTCTTCGCGCAGGTCGTCGATGTAGATTTCTTTGACGCCCATGGCCTGCGCCTTGGCGCGAGCCGGCTCGACTTCTTCGCCCTGACCCAGGTCAGCGGTGAAGGTCACGACTTCACAGTTATAAGTATCCTGCAGCCACTTGAGGATCACCGAAGTGTCCAGGCCGCCGGAATACGCCAGAACGACCTTGTTTACGTCCGCCATGCCATCACTCCACGGGGTTCTACGGAAAGCCGAGGAGTCTACCGCCCAAACGCGATAATTTACAGAGGCGCGACAGCTTAAGACGACAAAGCGACAGAATCTGTCGAGAGGGCGACGATGACCGGCAGGTCAGGAAGTCGCCGCCGTGTTGGCCGGCGTGCTGGCCTGAGGCGCCGGCGCGGTAGTCGGTGCCACTCGCGCAAGGTGCACGTTGACCCGGCGGTTCTTGGCCCGGTTGGCGGCATTGGTGTTCGGGACCAACGGGTAGCGCTCACCATGGAAACGCACGGTGATCTGCGATTCCTGAATGCCGTTGGCCTTGAAGAAATCAACCACGGCCAGCGCACGACGGCGCGACAGCTCGCGATTGGTCAGGCGATTGCCGCTGTTGTCGGAATGGCCGTCGAGCTCGATGTGATTGACCGTCGGATCGGCCTTCATGTATTCGAGCATCACCTGCAACTTGGCCTTGGCGGCGGCATCCAGCTCGATGCCTTCGCCGGGGAAGCCGATCTGCGATTGTTTGACCTGATCGAAATTCTGCGGGAGCAGTTTCGCCACGCAGGTCTGATAGTCATTGAACGCCTTGCTGAACTTGACCGGCAGCAGGCGCACTTCCGACACCCGACCATCGCCTGATGCCCGACGTACCACCGGGCTGCGACCGTCCATCAGCCCGCTGATCAGTTGCCCGGCCTGGGACTGCGAACTGTTGAACAGCACGTTGCCGCTGCCCAGTCGAACCGTGCCCAGATTGATGTCGCCACGCCCCGGCTGCCACGGCGCAGCCGCCGCCAGCAAAGTCGCCGAACCGCCGCCAAGCATGGCGTTGTAGGCGTTCAGGCGAAAGGTCGCCTGCTCGCCGGCCTTGCGCACGAATTGCCCCGAGCCGAAGTCGGTGATCGGCTGCGTCAGACGGCACTCGAACTTGTCGCCCTCGACCGTCCACTCAATGTTCTCCAGACGAGTCTGGTAGGTCAGTGCCATCGCGGGAAGGCTGGCAAACACACTGAGCAAGGCTAAATATCGCTGGCGCACGGGAGGCTCCATTGGCTTCTACAACAAAAAAGACCGAGACATACATCTTTACGGCATACCTACGGGATATCGGACGCTCGTCGCAAAACTTGATAGCGAGTGCCTGCAAGAGTCTTTTCCGGTAGCATTCGCCTCAGTTTGACCCGCCTGGAATCCCCTCATGTCCGACCGCCTGACCCTGCTGCGTCCCGACGACTGGCACATTCATCTTCGCGATGGTGCCGTGTTGACCAACACCGTTGCGGATGTCGCGCGCACCTTTGGTCGCGCCATCATCATGCCCAACCTGGTACCTCCGGTGCGCAACGCCGCTGAAGCCGACGGCTATCGCCAGCGGATTCTCGCTGCCCGCCCGGCCGGCAGTCGTTTCGAGCCGCTGATGGTGCTGTACCTCACCGACCGCACCCAGCCCGAAGAAATCCGTGAGGCCAAGGCCAGCGGTTTCGTGCACGCCGCCAAGCTGTACCCGGCCGGCGCCACCACCAACTCCGATTCCGGGGTCACCAGCATCGACAAGATTTTCCCGGCGCTGGAAGCCATGGCCGAAGTCGGCATGCCGCTGTTGATCCACGGTGAAGTCACCCGTGGCGACGTCGACGTGTTCGACCGCGAAAAAATCTTCATCGACGAGCACATGCGCCGCGTGGTCGAGCGTTTCCCGACACTGAAAGTGGTGTTCGAACACATCACCACCGGCGATGCCGTGCAGTTCGTCAACGAGGCGTCCGCCAACGTCGGCGCAACGATCACCGCGCATCACCTGCTCTACAACCGCAACCACATGCTGGTGGGCGGGATCCGGCCGCACTTCTATTGCCTGCCGATCCTCAAGCGCAACACGCACCAGGAAGCCCTGCTTGACGCCGCCACCAGCGGCAGCGCGAAGTTCTTCCTCGGCACCGACTCGGCGCCGCACGCCCAGCACGCCAAGGAAGCCGCCTGCGGCTGCGCCGGCTGCTACACCGCGTACGCCGCCATCGAGCTGTATGCAGAAGCCTTCGAACAGCGCAATGCGCTGGACAAGCTCGAAGCATTCGCCAGCCTCAACGGCCCACGTTTCTACGGCCTGCCGGCAAACACCGATCGCATCACCCTGGTTCGTGACGAATGGACCGCCCCGACCAGCCTGCCTTTCGGCGAGCTGACCGTTATCCCGCTGCGCGCCGGTGAAAAACTGCGCTGGCGCCTGCTGGAGGAACACGCGTGAGTGAAGACCATTTCGACGACGAACTGGACGGTCAAGGTGGCGGCGGTTCGCGCCATCCAATGGCAGCACGCTTTCGCGGCTACCTGCCGGTTGTCGTCGACGTAGAAACCGGTGGCTTCAACTCGGCCACCGACGCTCTGCTGGAGATTGCCGCGACCACCATCGCCATGGATGAAAAGGGTTTCGTCTACCCGGATCACACCTACTTCTTCCGCGTCGAGCCGTTCGAAGGTGCCAACGTTGAGGCGGCGGCACTGGAGTTCACCGGGATCAAGCTCGATCACCCGTTGCGCATGGCCGTCAGCGAAGAAACGGCGCTGACCGACATCTTCCGTGGCGTGCGCAAGGCCTTGAAGGCCAACGGCTGCAAGCGGGCGATCCTGGTCGGCCACAACAGCAGCTTCGACCTCGGTTTCCTCAACGCCGCCGTCGCGCGACTGGACATGAAGCGCAATCCGTTCCACCCATTCTCCAGCTTCGACACCGCGACCCTCGCCGGTCTGGCTTACGGTCAAACCGTATTGGCCAAGGCCTGTCAGGCAGCCGACATCGACTTCGATGGCCGTGAAGCGCATTCGGCGCGTTACGACACCGAGAAGACGGCCGAGCTGTTCTGCGGCATCGTCAACCGCTGGAAACAGATGGGCGGCTGGGAAGACTTCGACGACTGAGGGTCGCCGGGTTAAATCCCGCGCATGAAAAAACCGGCTCAAGAGCCGGTTTTTTTGTACCTCGACGATGCGCCTTACAGGGCAGCAGCGTTCTCGGTCAGGTAAGCCGCAACGCCTTCTGGCGAAGCGTTCATGCCTTTGTCGCCTTTTTTCCAGTTGGCAGGGCAGACTTCGCCGTGCTCTTCGTGGAATTGCAGCGCGTCGACCAGACGGATCAGCTCTTCCATGTTACGGCCCAGCGGCAGGTCGTTGATGATTTGCGAGCGGACAACGCCTTTGTCGTCGATCAGGAACGCGCCACGGAAAGCCACGCCGCCTTCGGACTCAACGTCGTAGGCCTTGGCGATGTCGTGCTTCATGTCGGCAGCCATGGTGTATTTCACCTGGCCGATGCCGCCATTGTTGACCGGGGTGTTGCGCCAGGCGTTGTGGGTGAAGTGCGAGTCGATCGATACGGCGATCACTTCAACGTTGCGAGCCTTGAAGTCGGCCATGCGGTTGTCCAGGGCGATCAGCTCGGACGGGCAGACGAAGGTGAAGTCCAGCGGGTAGAAGAACACCAGGCCGTATTTGCCTTTGATGGCCGAGGACAGGGTGAAGCTGTCAACGATCTCGCCATTGCCGAGTACGGCCGGGACGGTGAAGTCTGGGGCTTGTTTGCCTACGAGTACGCTCATTGATATCTCCTGGTGTAGAAACTTGAAGTTCAGGGTCCGGGCCAGCCTGCCACCCTCAGGCGACAGCCCTGTGACACGAACCCCCTTCGCAAGGGCCGACCATCATACACTGCGTTTTTGGACTGGCCTTAACGGTTTTTCGCGAAATCCCGGCTGGCATTCAGCCATGCACCACCGTTCGTCAGTCACAGCCATTGGCGATGAAAACCCTTCGGAAAGCACTTTGACAATCATTCTCGTTAACATTAAGATCCATCGCAATTGAGTCACAACCAGCGACGGTTCTCACTTATGTATGTTTGCCTCTGCACTGGCGTCACCGACGGACAAATTCGCGAAGCGATCTATGAAGGTTGCTGCAGCTATAAAGAAGTCCGTCAGGCCACCGGCGTCGCCAGCCAATGCGGCAAATGCGCGTGCCTGGCGAAGGAAGTGGTTCGCGAAACCCTGACCAAGCTGCAAACCGCCCAGGCCGCGATCCCCTACCCGGCAGAATTTACAGCCGCGTAATTATCCCGATTTCGAAGAACCGGACTTAAGTCCGGTTTTTTTATGCCTGAAAATCAACTGCTTAGCGTCTAGACGCGGAACACAAACATTCTTATTCCGATTAATTTTCATTTATTATTCAATAACTTAGGTTTGACACTTATAAATACCAAGCTCAAACTCTGCCTTATATACCGCTACTTAGGGCAGGACTCCCATCATGAAAGGCGACGTAACAGTCATCCAGCATCTCAACAAGATCCTTGCCAATGAGCTGGTCGCGATCAATCAGTACTTCCTGCATGCGCGCATGTATGAAGATTGGGGCCTGAACAAGCTCGGCAAGCACGAGTACCACGAATCCATCGACGAGATGAAGCACGCGGACAAGCTGATCAAGCGCATCCTGTTCCTCGAAGGCCTGCCGAACGTGCAGGACCTGGGCAAGCTGCACATCGGCGAGCACACCCAGGAAATGCTGGAGTGCGACCTGCGTATCGAGAAGACCGGTCACGCCGATCTGAAGGCCGCCATCGCCCACTGCGAATCCGTCGGTGACTTCGGCAGCCGTGAATTGCTCGAAGACATCCTGGAATCTGAAGAAGAACACATCGACTGGCTGGAAACCCAACTGGGCCTGATCGATAAAGTCGGTCTTGAGAACTATCTGCAATCGCAGATGGGCGAAGACGAGTAATCAGCCAGCGCTAAACTCGAGACACTAAAAAGCCCCGCCCTCTTTCGAGAGGCGGGGCTTTTTATTGCCTGGACTTCAGGGTTGCCGAAGTCCGGACAGAAACCAATCAGGCTTCGGACTTGGCCGCAGCAGCCTTGGCGGATGCTTCCTTGACCAGAGTCTGCAGCTCACCGTTGGCGAACATTTCAGCCATGATGTCGCTGCCGCCGACCAGCTCACCGGCTACCCACAGCTGCGGGAAAGTCGGCCAGTTGGCGTACTTCGGCAGGTTGGCACGGATTTCCGGGTTCTGCAGGATGTCGACGTAGGCGAACTTCTCGCCACAGCCCATCACAGCCTGCGCAGCTTTCGCGGAGAAGCCACACTGCGGGGCATTCGGCGAGCCTTTCATGTAAAGCAGAATGGTGTTGTTGGCAATCTGCTCTTTAATCGTTTCGATGATATCCATGGAGCACCTCGGCTGAACTTTCCGACTCATGGGTCGGCACGGTGGCGCATTGTAACGGAATCCCGAGCGCCCTGCTCGGTCTCCCCGACAGACATGCTCAAGCCGCCGCCACCGTCACCGGCACGCCATTGAGCGCCGCATTGCCTGACAGCTCGTCGAGCTGGCATTCATCGGTCAGGTCATTGGCGCTAGAGCCCGGCTGACCGCTGGCGATCGACATCTGCACACCCGGCCGGGCATGGCCCCATCCGTGCGGCAGACTGACCACGCCCTTCATCATGTCCGCGCTGCCCAGCACCTCGACCTCGATCTGCCCGACCCGCGAACTGACCCGCACAAGCTGACCATCACTGAGCCCGCGACTGGCGAGATCGTCCGGGTTCATCAGCAGCTGATGACGCGGTTTGCCCTTCACCAGTCGATGGTAATTGTGCATCCACGAATTGTTGCTGCGCACATGACGGCGGCCGATCATCAGCAGCTCATCGGCGGCCGGCGCCTGCAACGCGGCGAAGCGCGCCAGGTCGGCGAGGATTTCCGGCGGCGCCGCCTGAACTCGTTGATTGGCGGTCTTCAATCGCGGTGTCAGGTTGGGCTTCAGTGCTCCCAGATCAACGCCATGTGGATGATCGAACAGCGTCGCCAGCGACAATTTGTGTTCGGACGCATCGCCATAGGCGCCCATGCGCAACCCCATATCGATCATCTTCGCCGGCGGCATCGTCGGTTTCAGCTCCTTGCCGGTCTTCGCGGCAAAGGCCTTGGCCAGGCCGACGAAGATCTCCCAGTCGTGCAGTGCCCCCTCCGGTTTAGCGAGGATCGCCCGATTGAAACGGCTGACGTTGCGCACGGCGAACAGGTTGAAGGTGGTGTCGTAGTGATCGTTCTCCAGCGCCGAAGTCGACGGCAGGATCAGGTCGGCGTAACGGGTGGTTTCGTTGATATACAGGTCGACGCTGACCATGAACTCCAGCCCGTCCAGCGCCTGCTCCAGTTGCCGGCCGTTGGGCGTGGACAACACCGGATTGCCAGCGACGGTAATCAGCGCGCGAATCTGCCCCTCGCCTTCGGTGAGCATCTCTTCGGCCAGCGCCGAGACCGGCAACTCGCCGCCGTATTCAGGACGCCCGGATACGCGGCTCTGCCATTTGTTGAAATGCCCGCCCGAAGTCGACGCCACCAGATCCACCGCAGGCTCGGTGCACAAGGCACCGCCGACGCGGTCCAGGTTGCCGGTGACCAGATTGATCAACTGCACAACCCAATGGCACAGCGTGCCGAAGGCCTGAGTGGAAACCCCCATCCGGCCATAACAAACAGCGCTTGGCGCGGCGGCGAAGTCCCGGGCCAGTTGGCGGATCTGTTCGGCGGGAACGGCGCACAACGGGCTCATGGCTTCGGCGGTGAAACCCGCTACCGCCGCGCGAACCTCATCCAGACCATCCACCGGCAGAAGACTGTCCGAAGTCAGGCCCTCGGCGAAAAGAGTATTGAGCACACCAAACAGCAACGCCGCATCGCCACCCGGACGCACGAACAGATGCTGATCGGCCATCGCCGCCGTCTCGCTGCGCCGCGGATCGACCACCACCACTTTGCCGCCCCGGGCCTGGATCGCCTTCAGACGCTTCTCCACATCCGGCACGGTCATGATGCTGCCATTGGACGCCAGCGGATTGCCGCCCAGAATCAGCATGAAATCGGTGTGATCGATATCCGGGATCGGCAGCAGCAAGCCGTGGCCGTACATCAAGTAGCTGGTCAGGTGATGGGGCAGTTGATCGACCGACGTCGCCGAATAGCGGTTGCGGGTTTTCAACAGGCCGAGGAAGTAATTGCTGTGGGTCATCAGCCCATAGTTATGCACGCTGGGATTGCCCTGATACACGGCGACCGCGTTCTGCCCATGACGCTCCTGAATCGCCGAGAGTTTTTCGGCGACCAGCTCGAACGCTTCGTCCCACTCGATGGGCAGCCATTCGTTGCCGACCCGGCGCATCGGCTGGCGCAGGCGATCCGGATCGTTCTGGATGTCTTGCAGCGCCACAGCCTTGGGGCAGATGTGCCCACGACTGAACGTGTCCTGAGCATCGCCCTTGATCGAGGTGATTTGCACCTGACCGTCGGTTTCGGTGGTTTCGATGGTCAAGCCGCAGATGGCTTCACACAGGTGGCAGGCACGGTGATGGAGAGTCTTGGTCATGGCCAGTCTCTGTCTTGTTCTGGGCAGGCAATCACGCCTGCGGGAACAAAACTATGGCCCGCAGCCCGATGCAGCGCCAGCGACGTTCGTCTTGTGAATCGGCGGCCATCAGGCCCGCCGATAGACGCGTCAGTTCGCCGGAAGCTGTGGCGGCGCGGCCAGCTGGATTTCCTGGATGGTCTCGATCTGCTCGTGGGCGACGTGGACGCCGGTGAGTTCGCCGATCAGTCGCCAATGCTCGTCGAGCCCGGCGCTGATGGTCGCCATACGGTCGATCATCTGTCGACTGGCGGCCTTGACCACGTCGTCTTCGCTGCGCATCAGTTCGAAGGACATCGAGGTCATCGAGGCGGTGAGGTGGGTCAATGAGCGTGCCGTGTGGCCCAGCAGTTCCATTAACAGTTTTTCTTTCGATTCCATGCGGAGGCTTCCTGCGTCGCTCGTGATTTATTTATAACCCAGCACTTTGCTTTAGCAAATGTTTCAACCTGCGCATCCGACCAAGCGAACCGGTGGCTCATCGGTCGCAAACCGACCAGAGCGGTGCCATCCCCGCCGCGGCGGATTGCCAAGCCCGGTGGGGCCAGTGTACAAAGACCTCGCTGCCCTCTCGAAAACTGACCGGAAATCACAGTGTTCGCACTGTTATCACCCCGGCACATTTCTGCAAAAACCGTAGCCTATTGGAAAAACGCGACATTTAGTGTCAATATCGCGCCTTCCCCTATTTCGTCGCCCCCGTGCGGCTTACGCCGCAGGTCTCGCCCGTTGTTCCGATAAACAAGGCTTTGAGCATCTGCGGTTTGTAGCAAAAAGGTAGTCAATGATGAGCGCAAGGCACTTTCTCTCCCTGATGGATTGCACGCCCGAAGAGCTGGTCAGCGTGATCCGTCGAGGCGTTGAGCTCAAGGACCTGCGTAACCGCGGCGTACTGTTCGAGCCTCTGAAAAACCGCGTCCTGGGGATGATCTTCGAGAAATCCTCGACCCGTACCCGCATCTCCTTCGAGGCCGGCATGATCCAGCTCGGCGGCCAGGCGATTTTCCTGTCGCCGCGCGACACCCAGCTGGGCCGTGGCGAGCCGATCGGCGACTGCGCCATCGTCATGTCGAGCATGCTCGATGCGGTGATGATCCGTACCTTTGCCCACAGCACCCTGACCGAATTCGCCGCCAACTCCCGCGTGCCGGTGATCAACGGTCTGTCCGACGACCTGCACCCGTGCCAGTTGCTGGCCGACATGCAGACCTTCCTCGAACACCGCGGCTCGATCCAGGGCAAGACCGTGGCCTGGATCGGCGACGGCAACAACATGTGCAACAGCTATATAGAAGCGGCGATCCAGTTCGACTTCCAGTTGCGCGTGGCCTGCCCCGAAGGCTACGAACCAAACCCTGAGTTCGTGGCCAAGGCCGGTGACCGCGTGACCATCGTCCGCGACCCACAAGACGCCGTGCGCGGCGCGCATCTGGTGAGCACCGATGTCTGGACCTCCATGGGCCAGGAAGAGGAGACCGCCAAGCGCCTGAAGCTGTTTGCGCCGTTTCAGGTCAACCGTGCCCTGCTCGACCTGGCAGCCGATGACGTGCTATTCATGCACTGCCTGCCCGCTCACCGCGGTGAGGAAATCAGCCTCGACCTGCTCGATGACCCGCGCTCCGTCGCCTGGGATCAGGCAGAAAACCGTCTCCACGCACAGAAGGCCCTGCTCGAGTTCCTTGTCGAACCGGCATATCACCACGCATGAGTCATGAATTACTGCTGAACCTGCGCAACCTCGCTTGCGGCTATCAAGATCAACGTGTGGTGCAGAACCTCAATCTGCACCTCAACGCCGGTGACATCGGCTGCCTGCTTGGCTCCTCCGGCTGCGGCAAGACCACCACCCTGCGTGCGATTGCCGGTTTCGAACCGGTGCACGAAGGAGAAATCTCTCTCGGCGGTGAAGTGATCTCCAGCGCCGGCTTCACCCTCGCCCCGGAAAAACGCCGGATCGGCATGGTGTTCCAGGACTACGCGCTGTTCCCGCACCTGAGTGTCGCGGACAACATCGCCTTCGGCATCCGCAAGCACCCGAACAAGGAGCGCGTGACCGAGGAGCTGCTGGAACTGGTCAACCTGAAGAACCTCGGCAAACGCTTCCCCCATGAGCTGTCCGGCGGCCAGCAACAACGTGTCGCCCTCGCCCGCGCCCTGGCGCCGGAGCCGCAACTGTTGTTGCTCGACGAGCCGTTCTCCAACCTCGATGGCGAATTGCGCCGCAAGCTCAGCCATGAAGTGCGCGACATCCTCAAAGCCCGTGGCACCAGTGCAATTCTGGTGACTCACGATCAGGAAGAAGCCTTCGCCGTCAGCGATCACGTCGGTGTGTTCAAGGAAGGCCGGCTGGAGCAGTGGGACACGCCCTACAACCTCTATCACGAGCCGGCGACACCGTACGTGGCCAGTTTTATCGGTCAGGGTTACTTCATTCGCGGCCAATTGGGCAGCCCGGAATCGGTGCAGACCGAACTCGGTGAACTGCGCGGCAATCGCGCCTACACCTGGCCGATCGGTGGCGCGGTGGATGTGCTGCTGCGTCCGGACGACATCGTTTACGCGCCGGACAGTGCGCTGAAAGCGCGGATCGTCGGCAAGACCTTCCTCGGCGCTTCGACCCTGTATCGCCTGCAACTGCCGACCGGCGCACAGCTGGAATCGATCTTCCCGAGCCACGCCGACCATCAGGTGGGTGCGGATGTCGGGATTCGGGTGGCGGCGGAACATCTGGTGCTGTTCCAGGCCTCCGGCAGCACCGCCGCGCAGATTCCGGCGGTGGAAAACGGCGTTCGCCGTTACAGCACCGCGCACTGATCTGCACACAAACAACGAGGGAGCCTGATGGCTCCCTTATTTTTTGCTCTCAGCCCAGCATCAATGTGCCGCTGGCCACCAGCGTCGCATTGCCGCCGATCTTCACCCGCTCGCCTTCCAGCCGACAGAACAGCTCGCCGCCCCGCGCCGAGCGCTGGCATGCAGTCAGACTGGATTTGCCCAGACGTTTCGACCAGTACGGAATCAGGCTGCAGTGGGTCGAACCGGTCACCGGGTCCTCATTGATGCCGATGGCCGGAGCGAAATAGCGCGAGACAAAATCATGCTGATTGCCCCGGGCCGTGACGATAGCGCCCAACCACGGCAGCTTGGCGAGGGCGACCATGTCCGGCTGGCAATCGAGCACCGCCTGCTCCGACTCCAGCACCACAAACAGCTCGTTGGAACTCAGAACATCGACTGCCTGGACATTCAGCGCCCGCTCGATCTCCAGGGTGACGCCTTTCTCAACCGCTTCGATGGCCGGAAAATCCAGCCACAACCGGCCACCTTCGCGGCTGACGCTCAACGGCCCGGACTTGCAAGTGAAGTCCAGACGCTCGGCGCTCTCCTTATAGATCTCGAACAGCACATAGGCGCTGGCCAGGGTCGCATGACCACACAGCGGCACCTCGGTGGTCGGCGTGAACCAACGGATGTGCCACGCCTGACCTTCGCGCACCAGAAACGCGGTTTCCGCCAGATTGTGCTCGGCGGCGATCTTTTGCATCAGCTCATCCGCAAGCCACGCGTCGAGCCGATAGACCATTGCCGGATTGCCACTGAACGGCCGATCACTGAACGCGTCGACCTGATGAAACTCGAGCTGCATAACCTTCTCCCTGTGTCAGTCGAACGAGCATGCAGCGCCGGCCGGATCAGCGCCAGTGACAGTGCCGGCCAATTTTCTTCATACAGACGTCAAGGGCGACCGATGTCGGCAAATTTCGCCTGGGTGTGTTCCGCCAATACCGCCGGCGCCAGTTCCACTTCCAGCCCGCGCCGACCGGCGCTGACATATATGGTCGCAAAAGGCTGGGCCGAATTATCGATGAAGGTACGCAGGCGTTTTTTCTGCCCCAGCGGACTGATGCCGCCCAGCAGGTAACCGGTGGAACGTTGCGCAGCGGCCGGGTCGGCCATCTCGACTTTTTTCACGCCGGCGGCGTGGGCAAGCCCCTTGAGGTCAAGACTTCCGACGACCGGCACCACCGCCACCAGCAACTCACCCTTCTCACTGGCTGCCAGCAGCGTTTTGAACACCTGCGCCGGATCGAGCCCCAGTTTTTCCGCGGCCTCCAGGCCATACGACGCGGCCTTCGGGTCATGTTCGTAACTGTGCACGCGATGTTCGGCACGAACTTTTTTCAACAAGTCCAACGCAGGGGTCATGGCAGCTCCGGGCTCGGCAGTGGCGAAAAATCCTGCGGCGGATTTTAGGCCATCGCTGGGCAAAAGGCTCTACCACGCGCCACGTTTCCCGGGGTTTGCAGGCCAGTAACAACCGCGCAGGCCGGGTGACCCGCAGGATCATTCACATGACTGATAGTTTATTTGTGACTGACGGTTCACTTTCGACCTTTGACAGGTTTGTTTCTTGTCTATATTTTTTCGAATCTGAATAATGTAAGAATTATCGTCATCGCAGCACCCAGCAGTAAACCGGGAACAGGATGGGGATCCTGCCTCGGCGAAAATCGCGCGTTGCCCTGTCGGCAACGCGCCAGACAACAACAAAAACCGAGGTTTTCAATGACAACTGCGTTACAGCAACCTTCGCTTTCGAGCCAGTGCCTGGCCGAGTTTCTGGGTACTGCACTCCTGATCTTTTTCGGTACGGGTTGCGTCGCCGCGCTCAAGGTCGCGGGCGCCAGCTTCGGTCTTTGGGAAATAAGCATCATCTGGGGCGTTGGCGTCAGCATGGCGATCTACCTCACCGCCGGCGTTTCCGGTGCGCACCTGAACCCTGCAGTCAGTATCGCCCTGAGCATTTTTGCCGACTTCGAAAAGCGCAAACTGCCGTTCTACATTCTGGCCCAGGTCGCCGGCGCCTTTTGCGGCGCGCTGTTGGTCTATACGCTGTACAGCAACCTGTTCTTCGATTTCGAACAAACTCACCATATGGTTCGTGGCACTGAAGCCAGCCTGGAACTGGCGTCGGTGTTCTCCACTTTCCCGAACCCTGCGCTGTCAACTGCCCAAGCGTTCCTGGTCGAGGTGATCATCACCGCGATTCTGATGGGCGTGATCATGTCCCTGACCGACGACAACAACGGCCTGCCGAAAGGCCCGCTGGCGCCGCTGCTGATCGGTCTGCTGATTGCCGTGATCGGCAGTTCGATGGGCCCGCTGACCGGTTTCGCGATGAACCCGGCCCGGGACTTCGGCCCGAAACTGATGACTTTCTTCGCCGGCTGGGGTGAAATTTCCTTCACTGGCGCACGTGAAATCCCGTACTTCCTGATTCCGATTTTTGCACCGATTGTCGGTGCCTGCCTCGGCGCTGCCGGGTATCGCGGGCTGATTGCCCGTCACCTAACCGGCGCCACACCTGCTACAAAGGATGCAGAACCGGCCATTGACGGCAAACCAAGAACTTCTTGAAACAGTCGGCGCGAGCTCCTGCCCTTATAGAACCCGCGCCACGGCCCACTCTCCCTTATTTCGTCCAAGGCAATCGACATGACCGACATTCAGAACAAGAACTACATCATTGCCCTCGATCAGGGTACGACCAGCTCCCGCGCGATCATTTTCGACCGTGACGCGAACGTGGTCTGCACCGCACAACGCGAATTCGCCCAGCATTACCCGCAAGCCGGTTGGGTCGAACACGATCCGATGGAAATCTTCGCCACCCAGAGCGCAGTGATGGTCGAAGCCCTGGCCCAAGCCGGCCTGCACCATGACCAGGTCGCCGCCATCGGCATCACCAACCAGCGTGAAACCACCGTGGTCTGGGACAAGACCACCGGCCGCCCGGTGTACAACGCGATCGTCTGGCAATGCCGCCGCAGCACCGAGATCTGCCAGCAGCTCAAGCGCGACGGTCATGAAGACTACATCCGCGACACCACCGGCCTGGTCACCGACCCGTACTTCTCCGGCACCAAGCTGAAGTGGATCCTCGACAACGTCGAAGGCAGCCGTGAGCGCGCGCGCAACGGCGAACTGCTGTTCGGCACCGTCGACAGCTGGCTGATCTGGAAATTCACCGGCGGCAAGGTCCACGTCACCGACTACACCAACGCCTCGCGCACCATGCTCTTCAACATCCACACGCTGGAGTGGGACGCGAAGATGCTGGAGATCCTCGACATCCCGCGCGAGATGCTGCCGGAAGTCAAAGCCTCTTCGGAAATCTACGGCCGTACCAAAAGCGGCATCGCCATCGGCGGTATCGCCGGCGACCAGCAGGCTGCGCTGTTCGGCCAGATGTGCGTCGAGCCGGGCCAAGCGAAAAACACTTACGGCACCGGTTGCTTCCTGCTGATGAACACCGGCGACAAAGCGGTGAAATCGCAACACGGCATGCTCACCACTATCGCTTGCGGCCCGCGCGGCGAAGTCGCTTACGCCCTGGAAGGCGCGGTGTTCAACGGCGGTTCGACCGTACAGTGGCTGCGCGATGAACTGAAAATCGTCAACGATGCCCACGACACCGAATACTTCGCCAATAAGGTGAAGGACAGCAACGGCGTCTATCTGGTGCCCGCCTTCACCGGCCTCGGCGCTCCCTACTGGGACCCGTATGCTCGTGGCGCCCTGTTCGGCCTGACCCGTGGCGTGCGCGTGGATCACATCATCCGCGCTGCGCTGGAATCGATCGCTTACCAGACCCGCGACGTTCTTGACGCCATGCAACAGGACTCCGGCGAACGCCTGAAGGCCCTGCGCGTGGACGGCGGTGCGGTGGCGAACAACTTCCTCATGCAGTTCCAGGCCGACATCCTCGGCACCCAGGTCGAACGTCCGAAAATGCGCGAAACCACGGCGCTCGGCGCAGCTTATCTGGCTGGCCTGGCGTGCGGTTTCTGGGGCAGCCTGGAAGAACTGCGCGGCAAGGCAGTGATCGAGCGCGAGTTCGAACCGAGCCTGGACGAAGCGGCCAAAGAGAAGCTCTATAAAGGCTGGAAAAAAGCCGTCAGCCGGACCCGTGACTGGGAGCGTGAAGACGCTGAATAAGCCAAGCTGAGTACTCGTAACCTGTTGTAACTGGTAGGGAGCGGATTCCTGCGGCATCATGGGCAAATTTTGCACGGCAGCCCAAAGGAAGCCCCATGAATCTGCCTCCCCGTCAGCAGCAAATCCTCGAGCTGGTCCGCGAACGCGGCTATGTGAGCATCGAGGAAATGGCCACGCTGTTCGTTGTTACCCCGCAAACCATCCGCCGCGATATCAATCAACTGGCGGAAGCCAATCTGCTGCGTCGCTACCACGGCGGCGCCGCCTATGATTCCAGCGTCGAAAATACCGCCTACGCGATGCGCGCCGATCAGATGCGCGATGAAAAGCAACGCATCGGCGAAGCCATCGCCGCACAGATTCCCGATCACGCCTCGCTGTTCATCAATATCGGCACGACGACCGAATCGATTGCCCGCGCCCTGCTCAATCACAGCCACCTGAAGATCATCACCAACAACCTGCACGTCGCTTCGATGCTCAGCGCCAAGGATGATTTCGATGTGCTGCTGACCGGCGGCAACGTGCGTCGCGACGGCGGCGTGGTGGGTCAGGCGAGCGTGGACTTCATCAACCAGTTCAAGGTCGACTTTGCGCTGGTGGGCATCAGCGGTATCGACGAAGACGGCAGCCTGCTCGACTTCGATTACCAGGAAGTGCGGGTGTCCCAGGCGATCATCGCCAATGCCCGGCAGGTGATCCTAGCGGCGGACTCCAGCAAGTTCGGGCGTAACGCGATGATCCGCCTCGGCCCGATCAGCCTGATCGATTGCCTGGTCACCGATCAGCAACCGGTGCCGGCCCTGGCGCAACTGCTGAGCCAGCACAAGATTCGTCTGGAAGTCGTTTAACCCTCTCCCGCATAACTCCCTCCCGGCGAACTCTCGTTCCCACGCTCTGCGTGGGAACGATCAGTCACGCCCTGATCCGCGCCCTGACGCGCATTTCATGTTCGAATATTTTCCTTTTTCGGCCCTTCGATGAGTTTTTTCAATCGAAGTCGACTGGCTGCGCGCGTCTTTATGGGCTACCATTTTCGCAAATGAACATTCATGTTCGATTTCCAAGACAGAAAATCAAAAGAGCCCGAGGCCAGCCGATGTCCACATCTACCTTGCGTACGCCCCCTATCTCCGAGATCTACGACATCGCCGTCATCGGCGGCGGGATCAATGGCGTGGGGATCGCAGCGGATGCCGCCGGTCGCGGTCTTTCGGTGTTCCTTTGCGAAAAGGACGACCTGGCCAGCCACACCTCATCGGCCAGCAGCAAGCTGATCCACGGTGGCCTGCGCTACCTCGAACATTACGAATTCCGTCTGGTGCGCGAAGCCCTGGCCGAACGTGAGGTGCTGCTGGCCAAGGCCCCGCACATCGTCAAGCCAATGCGTTTCGTGCTGCCGCACCGCCCGCACCTGCGTCCGGCGTGGATGATCCGCGCGGGCCTGTTCCTTTATGACCACCTCGGCAAGCGCGAAAAACTGGCGGGCTCGAAAAGCCTGAAGTTCGGCGCCGACAGCGCACTGAAAAGCGAAATCAGCAAAGGCTTCGAATACTCCGACTGCTGGGTCGACGACGCCCGCCTCGTGGTTCTCAACGCCATGGCCGCCCGTGAAAAAGGCGCGCACATTCACACCCAGACCCGCTGCGTCAGCGCCCGCCGCGCCAAGGGCCTGTGGCACCTGAACCTGGAACGCGCCGACGGCAGCCTGTTTTCGATCACCGCCAAGGCATTGGTGAATGCCGCTGGCCCGTGGGTCGCGAAGTTCATCCGTGACGACCTGAAGATGGAATCGCCGTACGGCATCCGCCTGATCCAGGGCAGCCACATCATCGTGCCGAAACTGTACGAAGGCGATCACGCGCACATCCTGCAAAACGAAGATCAGCGCATCGTTTTCACCATTCCGTACCTGAACAATCTGACCCTGATCGGCACCACCGACCGCGAGTACACCGGCGATCCGGCCAAAGTGGCGATCACCGACGGCGAAACCGATTACCTGCTCAAAGTGGTCAACGCCCACTTCAAGAAGCAGATCAGCCGTGACGACATCCTGCACACCTACTCGGGCGTGCGTCCGCTGTGCAACGACGAATCCGACAACCCTTCGGCCGTGACCCGCGACTACACCCTGGCGCTGTCCGGCAGTACCGAAGAAGCGCCGCTGCTGTCGGTGTTCGGCGGCAAGCTGACCACCTACCGCAAGCTCGCCGAGTCGGCGATGGCGCAGTTGATGCCGTTCTTCACCCAAATGCGCCCGAGCTGGACCGCCACCGCTACCCTGCCCGGCGGCGAAGACATGACCACGCCACAGGCCCTGAGCGCGCAGATCCGCGACAAGTTCGACTGGGTACCGACCGAAATTGCCCGTCGCTGGGCCACTACCTACGGCAGCCGCACCTGGCGCATGCTTGAAGGCGTCGACACTCTGGCCGACATGGGCGAACACATCGGCGGCGGGCTTTACACCCGTGAAGTCGACTACCTGTGCACCGAAGAATGGGCCACCACCGCACATGACATTCTTTGGCGTCGCAGCAAACTGGGCCTGTTCACCACGGCGGCGGAGCAAGAGCGACTGGCGGCGTACCTGAACAAGGTCGAGCAGAACCGCAGCAAGATCGAAGCGGCCTGACCCGCTCGTCGTTGAACAAAAAGCCCCTGAATCGAAAGATTCAGGGGCTTTTTGCATTCAGGCTGAGAAAGGATGCGCTGAGGACGTTCGGTTTTCCGAACGCGACCTGACGGTCAATTCGGTTAACCGGATCAGATCCACGGAAAAACACCATCACAAAACTTTAATAACGTTATAAATCAATGAATTAACCTGTATCGACTGGTCTGGCACGACTCATGCTCTACACTCCTTCGACGAATGCCTGTTGCGCCAACACAACAGGAGCCGTCAGGCATTCGAAGCTCAAAAGGGCCCGCTCAACCGGCTCCATAAAAAAAACAATGTCGAGGAAAATTTGATGCGCATCGTTCCCCATATCCTGGGCGCAGCCATTGCTGCCGCTCTGATCAGCACACCAGTTTTCGCTGCCGAACTCACCGGCACCCTTAAGAAGATCAAAGAGTCCGGCGTCATCACCCTGGGCCACCGTGACGCTTCCATCCCTTTCTCCTACATCGCTGACGCTTCCGGCAAGCCGGTCGGCTACTCCCACGATATCCAGCTGGCCATCGTCGAAGCGATCAAGAAAGACCTCGACCTGCCAAACCTGCAGGTCAAATACAACCTCGTCACCTCGCAAACCCGTATCCCGCTGGTGCAGAACGGCACCGTGGACGTCGAGTGCGGCTCCACCACCAACAACGTCGAGCGTCAGCAACAGGTCGACTTCTCCGTCGGCATCTTCGAAATCGGTACCCGTCTGCTGTCCAAGGCTGACTCCAAGTACAAGGATTTCGACGATCTGAAAGGCAAGAACGTCGTGACCACCGCCGGCACCACTTCCGAGCGCATCCTCAAGGCGATGAACGCTGACAAGCAGATGGGCATGAACGTGATCTCCGCCAAGGACCACGGTGAATCCTTCCAGATGCTGGAATCGGGTCGTGCCGTTGCGTTCATGATGGACGACGCCCTGCTGGCCGGCGAAGCCGCCAAGGCCAAGAAAGCCTCCGACTGGGCCGTGACCGGCACGCCACAGTCGTACGAAATCTATGGCTGCATGATGCGCAAGGGCGACGAGCCGTTCAAAAAGGCTGTCGACGACGCAATCAAGGCGACCTACGCCTCGGGTGAGATCAACAAGATCTACGAAAAATGGTTCATGCAGCCGATTCCGCCAAAAGGCCTGAACCTGAACTTCCCGATGAGCGACGAGCTCAAGGCCCTGATCGCCAATCCGACCGACAAAGCGGCTGACGACAAGAAATCCTGATTTCTGACTAACCTTATCCCCTGAGGAGGCGCCTGCCTTTTCAGGGGATGGTCACTCCCTGCTGGCACTTATTGGAAACACTCGAACCGGTGGCTGTCGAGCCGATCGCGTGTGCCTGATTTTCACAATCAGGGCGGGAACGGAGCTTCCCCAGGCGGGCACTTGTACATCGATCGAATCGAGGGGAGACCCTAATGAATTACAACTGGGACTGGGGCGTGTTCTTCAAGTCCACCGGCGTGGGCAGCGAGACCTATCTCGACTGGTTCATTTCCGGTCTGGGCTGGACCATCGCCATCGCCATCGTCGCCTGGATCATCGCCCTGCTGCTCGGCTCGCTGCTGGGCATCATGCGCACCGTGCCGAACCGCATCGTGTCGGGCATCGCGACCTGCTACGTCGAACTGTTCCGTAACGTGCCGCTGCTGGTTCAGCTGTTCATCTGGTACTTCCTGGTGCCCGATCTGCTGCCGCCGGATCTGCAGGAGTGGTACAAGCAGGACCTGAACCCGACCACCTCGGCCTACCTGAGCGTTGTCGTGTGCCTGGGCCTGTTCACCGCCGCCCGGGTCTGCGAACAGGTTCGCACCGGTATCCAGGCACTGCCACGGGGCCAGGAATCCGCCGCCCGCGCCATGGGTTTCAAGCTGCCGCAGATCTACTGGAACGTGCTGCTGCCCCAGGCCTACCGGATCATCATTCCGCCGCTTACCTCGGAATTTTTGAACGTGTTCAAGAACTCCTCCGTGGCGTCCCTGATCGGTCTGATGGAGCTGCTGGCGCAAACCAAACAGACCGCCGAATTCTCGGCCAACCTGTTTGAAGCCTTCACCCTGGCGACCCTGATCTACTTCACCCTCAACATGAGCCTGATGCTGCTGATGCGCATGGTCGAGAAGAAAGTCGCCGTGCCCGGCCTGATCTCCGTGGGGGGTAAATAATGGAATTCGATTTCAGTGGCATCGTTCCGGCCATTCCCGGCCTGTGGAACGGCATGCTGATGACCCTCAAGCTGATGGCGCTGGGCGTGGTCGGCGGGATCATCCTCGGCACCATCCTCGCGCTGATGCGCCTGTCCCACAGCAAACTGCTGTCGAGCATCGCCGGTGCGTACGTCAACTATTTCCGTTCGATCCCGCTGCTGCTGGTGATCACCTGGTTCTATCTGGCAGTGCCGTTCGTGCTGCGCTGGATCACCGGCGAAGACACCCCGATCGGCGCGTTCACCTCGTGCATCGTGGCGTTCATGATGTTCGAAGCGGCGTACTTCTGCGAAATCGTCCGGGCCGGCGTGCAGTCGATCCCGAAAGGCCAGATGGGCGCGGCGCAGGCACTGGGCATGACCTACGGCCAGATGATGCGCCTGATCATCCTGCCTCAGGCGTTCCGCAAGATGACCCCGCTGCTGCTGCAGCAGAGCATCATCCTGTTCCAGGACACCTCGCTGGTCTACACCGTGGGCCTGGTGGACTTCCTCAACGCCTCGCGCGCCAGTGGCGACATCATTGGCCGCTCGAATGAGTTCCTGATCTTCGCAGGTCTCGTGTACTTCACCATCAGCTTTGCCGCCTCGGTGCTGGTCAAGCGTCTGCAAAAAAGGTTCGCCGTATGATCTCTATCAAGAACATCAACAAGTGGTATGGGGACTTCCAGGTGCTGACCGATTGCAGCACCGAGGTCAAAAAGGGTGAAGTGATCGTGGTCTGCGGCCCGTCCGGTTCGGGCAAGTCGACCCTGATCAAGTGCGTCAACGCACTGGAGCCGTTCCAGAAAGGCGACATCGTGGTCGACGGCACATCGATTGCCGATCCGAAGACCAACCTGCCGAAGCTGCGTTCGCGCGTCGGTATGGTGTTCCAGCATTTCGAACTGTTTCCGCACCTGACCATCACCGAAAACCTGACCATCGCGCAGATCAAGGTGCTGGGCCGCAGCAAGGAAGAGGCGACCAAGAAAGGACTGCAACTGCTCGAGCGCGTCGGCCTGTCGGCTCACGCCCACAAGCATCCGGGGCAACTGTCCGGTGGTCAGCAACAGCGCGTGGCGATTGCCCGTGCGCTGGCGATGGACCCGATCGTCATGCTGTTCGACGAACCGACCTCGGCGCTGGACCCGGAAATGGTCAACGAAGTGCTCGACGTGATGGTGCAGCTGGCCCACGAAGGCATGACCATGATGTGCGTGACCCACGAAATGGGCTTCGCACGCAAAGTGGCCGACCGCGTGATCTTCATGGACGCCGGCAAGATCATCGAAGACTGCAAGAAAGAAGAGTTCTTTGGCGACATCAGCCAACGCTCCGAACGCGCGCAGCATTTCCTCGAGAAAATCCTGCAGCACTAAGCAATACCTTCGCCGAAGCAACTCCAATCCCTTGTGGGAGCGAGCCTGCTCGCGATGAGGCCATTACAGTCAACATTGATGTTGAATGTCAGTCCGCCATCGCGAGCAGGCTCGCTCCCACAAGGGGCCGGCGATAGCCCTCAAGCAAGTGTTGTGGTTGACCCAAGGCAACTGTGATGAAATGCGACCCCACTCTCTATCGCGCCACGCCGCCATCACTTGCCGTGAAACCCCGTCTGATCCGCCACCTGTTCCTGCCGCCGCTGGTCATCGCTCTGATGATCGGACTGGGTTACATCGGCTTCTGGACCAGCGAACATTTCGGCATCCGCAGCCTCGGCGAAAACGGCCAGCGCCAGCTGGAACTGCACGCCCGCGCGGTCGAAAGCGAGATCAGCAAATACACCTACCTGCCCAGCCTGCTGGAGCTCGAATCGAGCGTTTCGCAGCTGCTGGACGACCCGACCCCGGAACACCGGCAAACGGTCAACGATTACCTTGAAGGCCTGAACCGGCGCAGCCGCAGTCGGGCCATCTACGTCATGGACACCACCGGCCGGGTCATGGCCACCAGCAACTGGCGTGACGTCGACAGCTACCTCGGTGAAGACCTGTCGTTCCGCGCCTACTTTCAGAACGCCATCCGCGGCCAGCCCGGACGTTTCTACGGGATCGGCAGCACCAACGGCGAGCCCGGTTATTACCTGGCCCACGGCCTCGAAGAACACGGCAAGATCATCGGCGTCGCGGTGGTCAAGGTGCGCCTGGAAGCCATGGAAGAACGCTGGCAGCGGGCGCGCCTCGAAGCATTCGTCAGTGATGAAAACGGCATCATCATTCTGTCCAGCGATCCGGCCCGGCGCCTCAAATCGGTCATACCGCTGAGCGACGAGACCAAGGAAAAACTCGCCCGCAGCCTGCAGTACTACTGGTTCCCGCTGAACGAACTGCAACCGCTGGCCCGGGAAACCCTGTCCGAAGGCGTGGAAAAACTCACCTTCCCGGCCAACAGCGAAGTGCCGAGCCAACAGGATGGCGATGAAGAAAGCATCAGCTACCTGGCGCAAACCCGACCGTTGAGCGATACCCCGTGGAATTTCACCCTGCTCACGCCGTTGCAGGATCTGCGGCGCGAGGCAATCAATCAGGGGATTCTGGTGGCCGTGGCGTTTGCCCTGGTGGCGTTCCTGCTGATCGCCTGGAACGAACGGCGCAAGGTCATCGCCACCCGCCTCGCCGCTCGCGAAGCCTTGCAGGAAGCCAACAATCAACTGGAGCGTCGGATTACCGAACGCACCGCCGACCTGCGCGCCAGCAACGACCGGCTCAAGAGCCAGATCCGCGAACGGCGTCAGGCCGAAGAAACTTTGCGCCGCGCCCAGGACGAACTGGTGCAGGCCGGCAAACTCGCGGCCATCGGCCAGATGTCCACCAGCATCGCCCACGAACTGAACCAGCCGCTGGCGGCGATGCGCACGCTGTCGGGCAACACCATTCGCTTCCTTGAGCGCGGCCAGCTCGATGTCGCCAGCACCAACCTCAAGACCATCAACGACCTGATCGACCGCATGGGCCGGATCACCGCCAGCCTGCGCTCCTTCGCCCGACGCGGCGACGACAAAGGCCGCGCCAGCCTCGGCAAAGCGGTGGATGCCGCGCTGCAAGTACTCGGTGCTCGCGTCGAAAGTGCCTCGCTGCAACTGCATCGCCAGTTCGACGATGTGCAGGTGCAGATCGACCAGACGCGTCTGGAGCAGATTCTGGTCAACCTGATCGGCAACGCCCTCGACGCCATGCAGGCGCAACCGCTGCCGGAACTGTGGCTGGAGGGCGAAGAATTCAACGGCAAATATCGCCTGCGCGTGCGCGACAACGGCCACGGCATCGACGCGGAAGCGCGCAAGCATCTGTTCGAACCGTTCTTCACCACCAAGCCCGGCGAACAGGGTCTGGGCCTCGGCTTGACCCTGTCGGCCAGTCTGGCGGCCGCCACCGGCGGGCATCTGGGCGTCGAACACCCGGCCAGCGGTGGTACCACTTTCGTCCTCAGTTTACCGTTGGTAAGCCCTACTCCTGCCGAGCCAATATGAACAACGACCTCAGTGTATTGATCGTCGAAGACGACCCCCATGTCCTGCTCGGCTGCCAGCAGGCGCTGACGCTGGAAGACATTCCCTGCATCGGCGTCGGCAGTGCCGAAGAAGCGCTGGAGCAGGTCGGTGACAATTTCGCCGGGATCGTCATCAGCGACATTCGCCTGCCGGGCATCGACGGCCTGGAGCTGCTGACCCGGCTCAAGCAACGCGACCGCAGCCTGCCGGTGGTGCTGATCACCGGCCACGGCGATATTTCCATGGCGGTCGGCGCGATGCAGAAAGGCGCCTACGACTTCATGGAAAAACCGTTCTCCCCCGAGCGTCTGGTCGATGTGGCCCGCCGTGCCCTGGAGCAACGCAGCCTGAATCGCGAAGTCTCGTCCCTGCGTCGGCAACTGGCCGAACGTGATTCACTGGAAGGACGGATCATCGGGCGTTCGCCGGCCATGCAGAACCTGCGCGAACTGATCGCCAACGTCGCCGACACCTCGGCTAATGTGCTGATCGAAGGCGAAACCGGTACCGGCAAGGAACTGGTCGCCCGTTGCCTGCATGATTTCAGCCGCCGTCACAGCAAACAGTTCGTTGCGCTGAACTGTGGCGGGCTGCCGGAAAACCTGTTCGAAAGCGAAATTTTCGGCCACGAAGCCAACGCCTTCACCGGCGCCGGCAAACGGCGGATCGGCAAGATCGAACACGCCGACGGCGGCACGCTGTTCCTCGATGAAGTGGAAAGCATGCCGCTGCCGTTGCAGATCAAACTGCTGCGGGTGTTGCAGGAACGCACCCTCGAACGCCTCGGCTCGAACCAGAGCGTGGCGGTGGATTGCCGGGTGATTGCGGCCACCAAGTCCGACCTCGACGAATCAAGCAAGGCCGGGGAATTTCGCAGCGACTTGTACTACCGCCTCAACGTGGTAACGCTGGAACTGCCGCCCCTGCGCGAGCGCCGCGAAGACATCCTGCAACTGTTCGAACACTTCACCCAGCAATCGGCCCTGCGTTTCGACCGGGCGCTGCCGGAGCTGGACAACCAGACCCTGTCGAACCTGATGAGCCACGACTGGCCGGGCAACGTACGGGAACTGCGCAACGTCGCCGAGCGTTTTGCCCTCGGTTTGCCGGCGTTCAAGAAAACCGGCGCGGGTAGCGCGGGACAGGGTCTGGCATTCGCCGAAGCAGTGGAAGCGTTCGAGCGCAACCTGCTCAGCGACGCCCTGCAACGCAGCGGCGGCAACCTGACCCAGGCCAGCCTGGAACTGGGAATGGCCAAGACCACGCTGTTCGACAAAGTGAAGAAATACGGCCTGAGCCATTAAGCGAGAACGAAGTGGATCTGATTTTCAAGGCAATGCTCGGCGCGGCCGTGGTGGTGATCCTCGCCATGCTGGCCAAGACCAAAAACTACTACATCGCAGGGCTGGTGCCGCTGTTCCCGACCTTCGCCCTGATCGCCCACTACATCGTCGGCAAGGGCCGTTCGATAGACGACCTGAAGACCACCATCGTCTTCGGCATGTGGTCGATCATTCCGTACTTCGTGTATCTGGCGACGCTGTACGTGATGGTCGACCGCATGCGTCTCGAAGCTTCACTGGCGGTGGCGGCGGTGGCGTGGCTGATGGCGGCGACGGTGCTGGTGTCGGTGTGGGTGCGGCTGCACGCCTGAGTCAGAGCAGGTTGTGTTCCGCCACCGGTTCGATCTGCGCCCAGTGCGACGTGTCTTCGCGATGCTCGCGCAAATACGGTAACACCGCCGCCAGCAACGGTTCCTTGAACGCTTCCTGAAAGCGGTGCGCCAGCCCCGGAATCAGCCGCAGCTGACTGCCGCGAATGTGCGCCGCCAGGTGCACGCCGTGCATCACCGGCAGCAACGGATCCGCCGTGCCATGCACCACCAGCGTCGGCACCCGCAACTGGTTGAGCAACGCCACCCGGCTCGGCTCGGCAAGGATCGCCATGATCTGGCGCTTCACGCCTTCGGGATTGAACGCCCGGTCATAGGACAGCGCCGCCTGATGCAGCAAGGCCTGCCGGTCATCGCTGACCGAAGGGCTGCCCAGTGCGGCCAGCAGATCGGCCTGTTGCTCCAGCGCAATCTGGCGATTGGGCGCGCCGCGCCGTGACAACAACTGCACCAGCGCCGCGCTCGGCGCCGGCAGCCCTTCGGCACCGGAGCTGGTCATGATCAGCGTCAGACTTTCGACCCGTTGCGGCGCCATCGCCGCTAGGTGCTGGGCGATCATCCCGCCCATGCTCGCGCCGAGCACGTGGAATTGCTCGACGTGCAAGGCGTCCATCAGGCCCAGCGCATCGTCGGCCATGTCGGTCAGGCTGTAAGGCGCCGCCACCGGCAGGCCGAGTTTGTAGCGCAGCACTTCAAAGGTCAGGTTGGCGTCGGCCGGCGCCTGGCGCCAGGTCGACAGACCGACATCGCGGTTGTCATAACGGATCACCCGAAAGCCTTGCTGACACAGCGCGACCACCACCTCATCCGGCCAGTGGATCAACTGCCCGCCCAGGCCCATCACCAGTAACAGCGCCGGATCCGACGCACGACCGATGCTCTGGTACGCCAGGCTTACCTGCTCCAGATCGACTCGTTCGGTCGCTACATTGACGTCGCAACGCGACGCCGCGTAGGACGCCGGAACGCAAAAAACCGCGGCCAACAACGCCGCGATTGCAAAAAATCCCTTGAACATGAAAAACACCGAAACGCAGAACCCCAGTAGAGCGCGAGTCTGATGAAGTTTGTTCAAGCGCGCTGCCACAGTTCGATGACAGTTTGATGAAGAGTGCCGAGCGGTCGACACGCTTCATTCGGTGTTGCCGTTACGCCAACTGACTGCGCAACTGCCGAGCCGCCGCGACCATGTTGACCAATGCGGCTTCGGTCTCCGGCCAGGCGCGAGTCTTCAGGCCGCAATCGGGGTTGACCCATAGCCGCTGCGCCGGGATGCGCTTCACGGCTTTGCTCATCAGTTTCACCATCTCGGCGGTGTCCGGCACGCGCGGCGAGTGGATGTCGTAGACGCCCGGGCCGATGTCGTTCGGGTATTCGAACGCTTCGAAGGCCTCGAGCAACTCCATGTCCGAACGCGAGGTTTCGATGGTGATCACATCGGCGTCCATGTCGGCGATCGCCTTGATCACGTCGTTGAATTCGCTGTAGCACATGTGGGTGTGGATCTGGGTTTCATCCTTCACGCCCGAGGCGGTCAGGCGGAACGCTTGCACCGCCCAGTCGAGGTATTCCCGCCATTGTTCACGGCGCAGCGGCAGGCCTTCGCGGAACGCCGCTTCGTCGATCTGCACGATCCTGATTCCGGCGTTTTCCAGATCCACTACTTCGTCACGCAGGGCCAGCGCCAGTTGTTGCGCCTGGACTTTGCGCGACACGTCTTCGCGGGGGAACGACCACATCAGCATGGTCACGGGACCGGTCAGCATGCCTTTCATCACCTTGTCCGTCAGGCTCTGGGCGTAGCTGATCCAGTCAACGGTCATGGCGTTCGGACGGCTGAGGTCGCCATAAATCACCGCCGGTTTCACGCAGCGGGAACCGTAGCTCTGGACCCAGCCGAAACGGGTGAACAGATAACCGTCGAGCTGTTCGGCGAAGTACTCGACCATGTCGTTGCGCTCGGCTTCACCGTGCACCAGTACATCCAGGCCCAGACGTTCCTGCACCTGCACCGCGTGGCGGATTTCGCTGCGCATGGCATCGTGGTAGTCGTTGGCCGACAGCTTGCCCTGCTTGAATGCCTGACGGGCCAGGCGAATCGAGCCGGTCTGCGGGAACGAACCGATGGTGGTGGTCGGGAACATCGGCAATTTCAGACGCGCCTGTTGCGCGGCGATGCGTTTGGCGAACGGCGAATGCCGCTGGCTGTCGCTGGCATTGATCGCCTCGATCCGCGCTTGCACGTCGGCCTTGTGAATACGCGGCGAGCGGGCGCGGCTCTCTTGAATCGCGCGGCTTGCGGCCAGTGCGTTTTGCACGTTCGGCGCTTGCGGGTCGTTCAGCGCATCACGCAACACCGAGATTTCGCTGCACTTCTGCACGGCGAATGCCAGCCAGCTTTTCAGTTCCGGATCGAGCTTGTCTTCACGCTCGACATCCACCGGGCTGTGCAGTAACGAGCAGGAACTGCTGACCCACAGGTTGTCGCCAAAGCGCTCCTGCGCCGGTTGCAGTTGCGCCAGCGCCTGCTCCAGTTCGCAGCGCCAGACGTTGCGCCCGTTGACCAGGCCGACCGAGAGAATCTTGTAGGTCGGCAGACGATCGAGCACCTGACCGAGCTGATCCGGTGCCCGCACAGCGTCGATGTGCAGACCTTGCACCGGCAGGCCGACGGCCAAACCGAGGTTGTCTTGCAAACCACTGAAATAGGTCGCCACCAGTTTCTTCAGCGGCGAATACTGAAGGATGTGATAGGCGCGTTCGAAGGCGCTTTTCCAGGCTTGCGGCAGATCGAGGGTGAGGATCGGCTCGTCGATCTGCACCCACTCCACGCCCTGGGTGGCGAGGCGGCCGAGGATTTCGTTGTACACCGGCAGCAGGCGCTCAAGCAGATCGAGCTTGTCGAAATCGTTGCCTTTCGCCTTGCCCAGCCACAGATAAGTCAGCGGGCCGATGATCACCGGTTTGACGTGGTGACCGAGGGCTTTGGCTTCTTCGACTTCATCGAACAGCTGTTCCCAGCTCAGCTTGAATGGCTGGTCAGCGTTGAATTCCGGGACCAGGTAGTGGTAGTTGGTGTCGAACCACTTGGTCAACTCTTGGGCGTATTGAGTCTTGCCGTGCTCGCCGCCGCAGCAGGAAGACGTGGCGCCACGGGCCATGGCAAACAAGGTGTCGAGGGTCGGCAGACCCCGTTCGTCACGCACACCGTCGAAGCGCTCGGGGATCACACCGAAGGTCAGCGAGTGGGTCAGCACCTGGTCGTACCAGGCGAAGTCGCCGACCGGCAGCAGGTCGATGCCGGCGTCCTTCTGCAATTGCCAGTGCCTGGCGCGCAGCTCGCGGCCGACCTGATTCAGAGCGGCCTGATCGAGATCGCCTTTCCAGTAGGCTTCGAGGGCTTTTTTTAGTTCGCGGTCGGCGCCGATGCGCGGGAAACCCAGGGTGTGTGCCACGGCCATGTCGAGTGTTCTCCATTGCGTAAAAGATGGCGCCATTGTCGACAGCCAGAGCAACATGAGACAAACTCAACCTTTTCGTGTTGATCACAAATTTTCCTCATGGAGCCTGCGGTGCTTGAGATCCGTCACCTGAAAACCCTGCATGCCCTGCGCGAAGCTGACAGCCTGGTCGATGCGGCCGACCGCCTGCACCTGACCCAGTCGGCGCTGTCCCACCAGTTCAAGGAGCTGGAAGAGCGCATGGGCATGCCGTTGTTCGTGCGCAAGACCAAACCGGTGCGCTTCACCAGCGCCGGCCTGCGCCTGCTGCAACTGGCCGACGCGACCCTGCCGCTGCTGCGCGCCGCCGAACGTGATATCGGGCGTCTGGCAGGTGGCACCGCCGGGCGACTGCACATGGCCATCGAATGCCACAGCTGCTTCCAGTGGCTGATGCCGACCATCGACCAGTTCCGCGATGCCTGGCCGGAAGTCGAACTCGACCTCGCTTCGGGTTTCTCCTTCGCACCGCTGCCGGCGCTGGCCCGGGGTGATCTGGATCTGGTGGTGACGTCCGATCCGCTGGAAATCGCCGGCATCACCTACGTGCCGCTGTTCACCTACGAGGCGATGTTGGCGGTCGCCAACCAGCACGCACTGGCAAGCAAACCGTACATCGTTCCCGAAGACCTGCTGACCGAAACCCTGATCACTTATCCGGTGGAACGTGACCGCCTCGATATCTTCACCCGCTTCCTCGAACCGGCCGACATCGAGCCGGCGCAGGTGCGCACCTCGGAACTGACGGTGATGATGATGCAGCTGGTGGCCAGCGGCCGTGGCGTGTGCGGCATGCCGCACTGGGCGCTGCATGAATACAGCTCGCGCGGTTACGTGAAGGGCAAGCGGCTGGGCGAGAAAGGTCTGTTTGCGACGCTGTACGCGGCGATCCGCGCCGACATGCTCGACGCGCCGTACATGCGCGACTTCCTGCTGACGGCCAAGGACACCTCGTTCTCGACCCTGGATGGGGTCAGCGCGGTTCGTTGAGACTGGCGGTTGGCACGAAAGGCTGGGACCACATGTGGATCTTGTCGAAGTAGTCCTCGCCGACCCGCACCGCCATCGGCTCGAGGCCGAACTGGACGAAGCCGCAGCGCTGGTACAGATGAAACGCTGCGTCATTGCCGGCGGTGACGGTCAATTGAATGACTTTCAGCGCCGGATGCTGCTGCGCTTCCCCCAGCACCGCCTCCATCAATTTCAGCCCCAGCCCGCGCTGACGAAACTCGGCCGACACATACATGCCGAACACCGTTGCCTTGTGCCGGGCCTTCTCCCGAGGCTCGAACGCCAGGCCGACGATCCCCACCAGGCGGCCCTCTTCAAACGCGCCAAACACTGCGTCGAGCTTGCTGGTCAGGCGTGATTCCCACCAGCTCAGCGGCATCACTGCGCGCTCGCGCACACTGGAGGTAAACGCCTGCGGATGCCGGTCATACGCCTCCAGCATCAATTCGCGATAGGCCAGCGCATGACTGGCGTCCAGCCGTTCGATCCACATGTTCAGGCGGCCTTGCGCTGTTCAAGCATCAGCCGCACGGCCAGACCGCTCAGCACAAACCCCATGAAATAACGCTGCGTCGCCAGCCAGGTCGGGTTATTGACGAACCACGACGCGATGCCCGCCGCGAACAGCGCGATCAACAGGTTGACGCTGAAACTGACGCTGATCTGGGTCAGGCCGAGGATGATGCTCTGGGTGAACACCGAGCCGTGCTCGGGGGTGATGAACTGCGGGAATACCGAGAGGTAAAACACCGCGATTTTCGGGTTCAAGGCACTGGTGAGAAAGCCCATGGTGACCAGTTTGCGCGAAGAATCCGCCGGCAACTGTTGCGCCTCGAACGGCGAGCGGGCGCCGGGCTTCACCGCCTGCCAGGCCAGCCACAACAGGTACAGCGCGCCGGCCCACTTCAACACTTCATAGGCCATCGGCACGGCGAGAAACACCGCGGTCAAACCGGCGGCCGCCGCGAACAGGTGCACGAAGAATCCCGCCACCACGCCGAGCAGCGAGGTCACCCCGGCGCGACGTCCCTGGCAGATCGACCGCGAGATCAGGTAGATCATGTTCGGCCCCGGCGTCAGTACCATCAGCAGGGCGGCGGCGGCGAAAATCAACAGGTCTTGAAGCGGGATCATGACGAAGTCCTTTGCACGAATGATCAGGCGATCGCGGTCAGCGAGGCTCGATAAAACGGCAGGATCAGGTCACGTGTCAATGGGGCGAGAACCACATCGCCGTCGGTGGCCGGGTCGATCCAGATCACCTCTTCGATCTCGGCGGCCGGAGACACCCTGGCGTCGATGGTCAGCTGAAAGATCTCGGCCTGCACGACGAATCCCGGCTCGTTGGCGGCGGGTGCCGAGAACTGGCCGAGAAAGCTCGCCTGCGCCGGATCGATCACCAGTCCCAGTTCTTCCTCCAGCTCACGGGCCAGCGCATGCACCGGCAGTTCATGGGCTTCGATCTTGCCGCCCGGCTGCATGAACGCCGTGGTATTGCGCTTGCGCACCAGCAGGGTCTGGCCGTCGGGACCGATCAGCAGCGCGGCGGCGATACGGATGATGCGGGGGGAAACTGCGGATACAGAAGTCATGGGTCAGCCACCGGCCTTGAGAAAAGCCGCAAGGATCCCATGCCGGCCGCGCCAGCGTCATCCACCCTGGGCCGCGAGCGTCGTCTCAGGCTCTTGCGGCACCTTCACGAATACCTTGTATTTGCCGCCCTCCATGGCCTCGAAACTGATCAGTTTTTCAACCAGCGGAGCGCTCAGCACTTTGCCGGCGTTGAGCAGCAACATGCCGTTGTCGGCATTGAGGTTGCGCGCCAGGATCATCCCCGCCGCCAGCTCCCGGGTGCCCATAACCTTGACGTCCGGATCGGCCAGGGTGATGTCGCTGACCATTGCGCAGACCTTGATGAAATCCTCGATCAGCTCGGGATCGTAGAGTTTGCCGGCGTACTGGCGCAGGTACAGCAAGGCTTCATCGCTGTTCATCTGCCGTTCGAGAATCAACCCGCGCTGCAATTCGACGAAATCCACCGCCAGTTTCAACAGCCGCGAGCCCAAGGGAATGGCCTCGCCCTTGAGCCGGTCGGGAAACCCGCTGCCGTCCCAGTGCTCCTGATGGTGCAGGATCAGCCGCGCGGCATCCTTCATCGGGTCCAGGGTCATCAACAGCGATTCGCTCTGTTTCGGATAAGCCCGATAGCGGTCGCGCTCGGTGCTGTGCAGCAGGTCCGACGGCGTGGTCATCATGCTGTCGGTCCAGCTCAGCTTGCCGATATTGTAGAGCGCGGCGGCCATGGTCAGGTCGCGGCTGGCGGCTTCGTCCAGACGGTGCATCTTGCAGTAGCCGCGTACCAGCTCGATGATCTGCCGATTGGTCTGCTTCGCCGGCGGCAGGCGCAGGTTGGCCAGCAACGAGAACATTTCGGTGCCTGTCAGGAAACTGCGCTTGAGCTCCTCGTAGGCGAGGTCGAGCATGTCGGCGGTCTGCTGCAGTTCGGCGGTACGGGCGGCGACGTGTTTTTCCAGGGTGCTGTTGAGCAATTTCAATTGTTCGTTTTGCACTCGCGTCAGTTTTTCCAGACGTTCGCGTTCGCGTGCCAGATGCTGATGCTCGAGGGCCTGACGCAAGGTCAGCAGCATTTCCTCGTCGTTCCAGGGTTTGCTGATGTAACGGTGGATCTGCCCTTCGTTGATGGCCTTGATGATCGCCGAAGGATCGGCGTAGCCGGTGAGCATGATCCGCGCAGTCGCCGGATACCGCTCATGAACAAGAGCCAGCAGCGTGGCCCCATCCATGTTGGGCATGCGCGCGTCGCTCATCACCAGATTCACCGGTTGCTGCTCGAGTATTTCCAGCGCCTGGGCACCGCTGGTGGCCAGCAAGACGTCATAAGGCTGGCCGCGCAGCAGACGGCGCAGGCTGTTGAGGATCGGTTCCTCGTCATCGACCAGCAGCACTTTGGGCCGGGGCGGCGAAATCGGGGCGGACGGCTCTTCCATGGCGAAGCCTCGTGAAAAACGTTGGACATGACTGACGCGCCGGCAGACCTCCCCTGCTTACCCGCGCTTGAATCACAGGCTAGATGATTTTCGCCGGGGCCGTGTAAATCCTCTGTTACACCGCGACAGGCGAAGTTGCGCCCCTGCAACTATGCTCAAGTCGCTGGACGACACCATCGGCCTGCGCGCAGGCATTTGATGAGGGGAAAGGGATGCTCCCGATGACGAATGTGCGTGAACACACGGGTATTGCGTCGTGAGTGCGCAACCCGGACACACCAACCGCCGCGTGCTCATCGTCGACGATACCGCGTCGATCCATGACGATTTCGCCAAGATCCTCAAACCGGCCACGGCTGAAGCCGACAGCCTGGATGAAACGGAAAGCCTGCTGTTCGGCGATGCGTCCTCCGCCCCCGTCGCACCGAAAGACCGTTTCGAACTGGACTCGGCCTATCAGGGCCGCGAAGCGCTGGACAAAGTCGAAGCCGCACTCGCCGCCGGGCGCCCGTACGCCATGGCCTTCATCGACATGCGCATGCCGCCGGGCTGGGATGGCCTGGAAACCATCGAGCGGCTGTGGCAGGTCGATCCCAAGCTGCAGGTGGCCCTGTGCACCGCCTACTCCGATTACTCGTGGGAAGACATCGACCGGCGGCTGGCCCTGACCGATCGCCTGCTGATCCTGAAAAAACCCTTCGACGCGATCGAAATCCGGCAGATGGCCAGCGCCCTGACGGTCAAGTGGCAAATGACCGAAGACGCCGCCATGAAGATGAACCTGCTGGAGCAGGCAGTTCAGGAGCGTACCCGGGAACTGTCCGACGCCAACATCATCGTGCAGAACAGTCCGACCATCCTCTACCGGTTGCGCGGTGAACCGTCGTTTCCGCTGATGTACATCTCCCACAACATCACCCGCTACGGCCATGTCGCGGCTGATCTGGTGGGTTCGGCCAACTGGGCGCAGACGCTGATTCACCCGGACGATCAGCTCAGTGTCGATACCGCCATGGGCCGGGTGCTCGATCGGCATGCCGAAGGCGCCTCCATCGAGTTTCGCCTGCGTACCGGCGCGGGCGACTGGCGCTGGGTGGAAAACCGCTACATCCCGGTGCGCGATCACGACGGCCGCCTGCTGGAAGTCGAGGGGATCATTCTTGACATCACCGAACGCCGGCTGGCCGAAGAAAAGATGAACCTGCTGGCCCGCACCGACGGACTCACCGGACTGGCCAATCGCGCCACGCTGATCGAGCGTCTGCATCAGGCCTTCGCCGCCGCGCGTCGGGGAGCGGCACCTTTTGCGGTGTTTTACCTGGATCTGGATCACTTCAAGCGGATCAACGACACCCTCGGCCATCCGGTCGGCGATCTGTTGTTGCAGGCAGTGGCGCAACGGATCAAATCGAATGTGCGGGAAAACGACGTGGTCGCACGTCTGGGCGGAGACGAGTTCGCGATCCTGCAACTGGACGTCAGCGACCCGACCCAGTCTGCTGCCATCGCGACCAAGATCCGCGATGCGCTTCTGGAGCCCTACCAACTGGCAGGCAATGCCTTGCGCATTTCCGTCAGTATCGGCATCTGCCTGTACCGCGCCAACAGTCTGGATGCCGACAGTCTGCTGGCCGGCGCCGACATGGCGCTGTACCGCGCCAAGGAAACGGGCCGTAATCAGTACCAGTTCCATTCCGAGCAAATCACTCGCGAAGTCGCCGAGCGCATGGCCCTGGCCGAGGAATTGATGACCGCCCTGACTCAGGGAGGACTGAAGCTCGACTACACGCCGGAAGTGGACATGCACAGCGGCAAGATTCTCGGCATGACCGCGCAGGTCAAATGGCAACATCCCCGGCTTGGTCTGCTGCCAGCGTCGGCCTTCGTACCGGCAGCGGAAAAGACCGGTGCAATCATCCCGCTCGGTCGCTGGATACTGGATCACGCCTGCTGGCAGATGCGCCAGTGGCAAAACGAGGGAGTGGCGCCTCCAGTGATGGCGATCAGGATTTCCCTGGCGCAACTCAAGAGCGGCCCGGAACTCATCTATGACGTGCTGCGCACCACCGCCCGCTGGGAACTGGCACCGTGGGATCTGCGTTTCGATGTCACCGAAGCGACCCTGGCCCAGACCAAATGGACCCACAACGATGTGCTGCCGCGCCTCAGTGAGCTTGGGGTAAAGATCGCCATCGACGATTTCGGCACCGAGTACTCATCGTTCGATTACCTGAAAACCTACCGGGTCAATCACCTCAAACTCGCCCAATCCCTGATCGACAGTGCAGCCCAGGATGAAGGCAGCGCCAATACCCTGCGAGCGATCGTCAATTTCGCCCGGGATCTGGCGATCGACATCAGCGCCGAAGGCGTCCAGCCCACAGATCGGGATGACGCCCTCACCTCTTCGGCCCCGCTGAAAAACGTGCAAGGCCTTTGCTTCAGGGAAGCTGTCAGCCCCGAGCAAGCAGCCCGCCTGCTGAAGGACGGAAACGCGACTGCCCCGCTGCCCAGGGAGGATGAGGGATGAAAACACCTTTTCCCCAGACCAACCGGCGCATATTGATCGTCGACGATACCCCGGCGATCCATGATGACTTTCGCAAGATACTGAACCCGGACACCAGCGGTGCAGCAGACCTGGATACGCTCGAGCAAACGCTGTTCGGCACCCGGCAATCATCGCACCTGACGTTCCAGCTCGACTCCGCCTATCAGGGGCAGGAAGCGCTGAAACTGGTGCAGCATGCGGTGGAAGAAGGCCGGCCTTATGCCCTCGCGTTCACCGACATGCGCATGCCGCCCGGTTGGGACGGCCTGGAAACCATCGAAAAACTGTGGGCGGTCGATCCGAATCTGCAAATCGCCTTGTGCACCGCCTATTCCGACTACAGCTGGGAGGCCATGGCCGAACGACTGGAATTCGGCGATCAGTTGCTGATCCTGAAAAAGCCGTTCGACACCCTGGAAATCCGCCAGATGGCCAATGCCCTGACCTGGAAATGGCAGTTGGCCCAGGACGCGGCGCTGAAGATGCTCAGTCTCGAGCAGACCATCGAAGCGCGGGTGCATGAGTTGCTCAAGGTGTCGCACCTGCTGCAATACGACAGTCTCACCGGCCTGCCCAACAGCACCTTGCTCGGTGACCGTTTGACTCAATCGCTGGCCGCTTGCCGCCGCCATGACAAACAACTGGTGGTGATGTTTCTCGGGCTGGATCGCTTCAAGCGCATCAACAATGCCCTGGGCCACCCAGCGGGCGACGAGATGCTCAAACGGGTCGGCCAGCAATTGCTCGCCTGCGTGCGCGAATCGGATTCGGTTTTTCGTTATGGCTCCGACGAATTCGTGGTGATGCTCAGCGACATCAATCACCCGCAGCAGTCGCGCAGCATCGCCGAGAAACTACTGAGCGCTATCCGCACACCACAGACAATCGTCGGGCATGACGTGAGCGTCACGGCCAGTCTGGGCATCAGCCTCTACCCCGATGACGGGCTCGAGGCCATCGAGCTGATCAAGAAAGCTGAAACGGCCATGCGCAGCGCCAAGGAAAACGGACCGAACGAAATCGGCTTCTTCATCGAAGCCATGAACCAGCGCGCCCGGGAACAGCAAAGCATCGAGTCGGGCATTCGCCAGGCCCTGCAACGCCAGGAATTCGTCCTGCATTACCAACCGAAAATCGAGCTGGCCAGCGGCCGAGTAGTCGGTGCCGAGGCACTGGTGCGCTGGCAGAAACCGGGGCATGGCTGGGTCTATCCCTCGGAGTTCATCCCGGTGGCCGAAGACAGCGGCCTGATCGTGCCGCTGAGCAAATGGGTGCTGGCCGAGGCCTGCCGGCAGACCCGCGACTGGCAACAAGCGGGGTTGCCGCCGATTCGCATGTCGGTCAACACCTCGGCCATCGACTTTCGTCAGCGCCATTTCGTCGAGGGCATCGAGCAGGTACTGGCACAGACCGGGCTCGATCCCCGTCTGCTGGAACTGGAGATCACCGAAGGTGTGCTGATGCAGAACGTCGACGCAACGATGAACGCGCTGGGCAGGCTGAAGGCGCTGGGGGTTTGGCTGGCCATCGATGACTTCGGCACCGGTTATTCCAGCTTGAGCTATCTGCGCCGTTTTCCCATCGATGTGCTGAAAATCGATCAATCGTTCATTCGCGGCCTGAGCCATGACAGCGGTGATGCCGCCCTGGTCGGCGCGATCATCAGCCTGGGCAAGAGCCTGAACCTCAACGTCATTGCCGAAGGTGTGGAAACCGCGCATCAGTTGGCATTTCTAAAAGCTCATCACTGCGAGGAAGGCCAGGGCTTCTATTTCAGCAAGGCCTTGCCGGCAGAGGCCTTCGCCCGTTTGCTGGAGTCTGCTCAACCTGGCACGTGGGGTGTTTCATGAATCGCCCGGGGTCGTTGGTTCTACTGCTCGGTCTGTGCGCAAATGCCATCGCCGCACCGCTGGACGAGCCGCTGAAACCCTTGCCGCCAAAGCCGCACCTGGATGCCAGGCGGGTCGAGCTCGGGCGCCAGTTGTTCCATGACCCGCGATTGTCGATCAATAACACGCTGTCCTGCGCCAGCTGCCATCAACTGGATAAAAGCGGCGCCGACACCCGCGCCTTCTCCAACGGCTTCGATGGGCAACCGGTGGCGGTCAACACACCAACCGTATTCAACGCCAGCCTCAATTTCCGCCAGTTCTGGGATGGCCGCGTCGAAACCCTGGAAGAACAAAGCAACGTCGTGATCACCAGCCCCCACGAAATGGGCAGCGACTGGAACACCGTCGTGCAACGGATCGCTGACGACGCAGCCTATGGTCAGAGCTTTCGTGCCGCCTACCCCGATGCCGTGAGCCGGGCCAATATCCAGAATGCGCTGGCCACCTATGAGCGCACGCTGCTGACCCCCGACTCCCGTTTCGATCAGTACCTGCTGGGCAATACCGATATCCTGACCCTCGAAGAAAAATACGGCTATCAGCGTTTCAAGGAGTACGGCTGCATTGCCTGCCATCAGGGCGTCAACATTGGCGGCAACATGTTCCAGAAATTTGGCGTGTTCGGCGACTACATCGCCGATCGCGGTAACCCGACGGTGGCCGACCAGGGCCGTTTCAACGTGACCGGCGACGAAGCCGACCGCGCCGTGTTCAAGGTGCCGAGCCTGCGTAATGTCGCGCTGACCGCACCGTACTTCCATGACGGCTCGGCGCCCACCCTCGAACGGGCCGTGGACGTGATGTTCCAGTATCAGTTGGGGCGCATGCCGAGCGAAGAAGACAAGACCCTGATCATCCTGTTTCTCAAGACCCTGACCGGCCATCCGGAGGGCCAGCCATGATGAAGGTTTCACGCCGTGTCAGCCTGATGTTGATCGGGCTCGTCGCCGTGCTGCTGGCCTCGATCCTGGTGTTTCTCTACCTCAAGTCCAGCACCGAGCAGACGACGGCCTACACCGAGTCCCGGGACCTGATCCGCCAGATCAAGCAGCAGGACTCGCTGTGGGAAAACGAAATCCTCAAGGCGCGGGTGGCGATCTCCCACAATTACGACCCGCTGGTCTCGCCGATGAGCGAGATGAACCGCCTGTGGGAACGCTTCGACACCATGGAGTCCGGCCACGGGCGCAACGACTCGACACAATGGGACGAAGCCCACGAGAGTTTTCTCAAGGCGATGCAGGAAAAGACCCGGCTGGTGGAGCAGTTCAAGTCGCACAACGCCTTGCTGCGCAACTCTCTGGCGTTCCTGCCGACCGCCGAAGATGACATTCAGGCACAACTGGCCGGCCTGTCCGATCTCGACAAGATTCAGGTGCAGAACATCGCCACCGATACCTATGACCTGCTGCTCAGCGCACTGGAGTTCTCTCAGGTCACCTCCGACGACAAGGCCGCCGATATCGTCCTGGGCCTGAACAAACTGGCGGTGAACGCGCAACGCCTGCCCCAGGACTTTCAAGCCCCGATCAGGATCCTGAGCAATCACATCAGCCTGATCCTGCGCGAGCAGCCGATCGTCAACCGCTTGCTCGAGGAGATTGAGGCGGTTCCGGTGGCCGAGCGCCTGGACAACATCACCAACATGCTCAACCGGGATCAGCAGCGGGTCGAAAAAATCGACAGGAAATATCACTTCTATCTGCTGCTGTTCTCGGTCCTGCTGATGCTGTCGCTGCTGTGGCTGGCCATCCGTCTGATCCGCAGTTTCGCCGAGATCAACCGGGTCAACGCAGCCCTGCAAACCGCCAACGATGTGCTGGAGCAACGGGTCGACGAGCGCACCCGGGAGCTCAAGAACGCCCAGAGCGAACTGCTCGACGCCGCACGCCAGGCCGGCATGGCCGAGATCGCGACCAACGTGCTGCACAACGTCGGCAACGTGCTCAACAGCGTGAACATTTCCTCCGACCTGATCGCGCGCAAGTTACGCAACAGCAAGACCCTGGGGCTGGGCAAGGCCATGCAGCTGATCAACGAACACCCCGACGACCTCGGCCAGTTCCTCAGCGAAGACCCCAAGGGCAAATTGCTGCCCGGTTATCTCAATCAACTGGTCGTTGCCATCGCCCAGGAACAGCAGGAAATGGTCGACGAACTGAACCAGATGAACAAAAGTGTCGATCACATCAAGGACATCGTCGCCACCCAGCAATCCTATGCCGGGGCCAGCAGCCTGACCGAGCCGCTGTACATCAGCGAACTGCTCGAAGACGCCCTGCGCATGAACGCCGGAGCCCTGACCCGGCACCACGTCACAGTGGTCAAGGACTACGCCGAAGTGCCGCAGGTGATGGGTGACAAACACCGTTTGCTGCTGATCCTGATCAACCTGATCAGCAACGCCAAATACGCGATGTCCGACCTCAGCAACCGCCCGCGTACCATCACCCTGGGCGTAAAAATCGTCGACGGGAACTATCTGGAAATCAGCGTCAAGGACGATGGCGAAGGTATCGCCCCGGAAAACATGACGCGGATCTTTGCCCACGGTTTCACCACCCGCAAAGAGGGCCACGGCTTCGGCCTGCACAGTTGCGCCCTGGCGGCCATCGAGATGAACGGCCACCTCACGGCCCACAGCGACGGACCTGGCCAGGGCGCCCTGTTCACCTTGCAGATTCCGCTGATCGCGGTAACGGAGAACGCATGAGCGAATTGTCGAACCGCCGCATTCTGCTGATCGATGACATGCCGTCGATCCACGAAGACTTTCGCAAGATCCTCGCCCCGGCTTCAGCGCAGTCGGCAGAGATGGACGAAATGGAAGCCGCGCTGTTCGGCGAAACCGCCAGACCCCGGCGAGCGGTTTTCGAACTGGACTCGGCCTACGGAGGGGAAGAAGGCCTGGCCAAACTCAACCTGGCCTTGCAGGAACAATGTCCCTACGCCCTGGCGTTCGTCGACATGCGCATGCCCGACGGCTGGGATGGGGCGCAAACCATCGAAGCGCTGTGGCAGCAGGATCCGCAATTGCAGGTGGTGGTCTGTACCGCCTATTCCGACTATTCCTGGGACGAATTGCTGGATCGTCTGCACGCCCATGACCGGCTGCTGATTCTGAAAAAACCCTTCGACAACATCGAAGTCCAGCAGATGGCCAATACCCTTCTGACCAAATGGCAGATGACCGAGCGCGCGTCGCTGCAAATGCATCACCTGGAACATCTGGTGGATCAGCGTACCGCCCAGTTCAAGCAGGCCAGCGAAGCCTTGCAGCGGGAAATCGACGAACGCAAACAGCTGGAAGGCCAGTTGGTGCAATCGGAGAAGCTCGCTTCGCTGGGGCAACTGGCCGCTGGCGTCGCCCATGAAATCAACAATCCGATCGGTTTCATTTCCTCCAACCTCGGCACGCTCGACGGCTATTTCCAGCAACTGCTGGCCATGCTCGGCGCCTATCACACCGCTGGGCAAACTCTGCCCGCCGAACTGGCTGGGCAGTTGCAGCAATTGCGCGAGGACCTCGAACTGGATTTTCTGCTCGAAGACATTCCGGTGCTGATCAGGGAATCCAAGGAAGGCATCGCTCGGGTCGGCCAGATCGTCAGGGACCTGAAGGATTTCTCCCGGGTCGACAGCCATCAGGAATGGCAGTGGGCCAATCTGCAACAGGGCATCGAATCGACCCTGAACATTGTCGCCAGCGAGCTCAAGTACAAGGCCGATGTGATCAAGGAATATCAGGAGCTGCCGGACATCGAATGCCTGCCCTCGCAAATCAATCAGGTCATCATGAACCTGGTGGTCAACGCGGCGCAGGCAATGGGCCCGGAGCGCGGCACCATCACTCTGCGCACTGGCGTGCAGGGTGAAACAGCGATCATCGAAGTGGCCGACACCGGCTCGGGCATTGCACCCGAGACCCTGCAAAAAATCTTCGACCCGTTCTTCACCACCAAACCGGTCGGCCAGGGGACGGGCCTGGGCCTGTCCCTGTCGTATGGCATTGTAAAAAAACACGGCGGTGACATTTCCGTCAGCAGCAAACCGGGATTCGGTACGACGTTCCGCGTGCAACTGCCGTTGCGCCAAACCCGGCCGGCGGCCTGATGCCTGATCAGGCCGCTTCCTGAAAGTCCATCTCCGGTGGTTGGCGACGGAAGCCACCGGTCAGCACCGCCAGATACAGCACACCAATCGCCAGCCAACTCAGGCCCAGATACACCGCCAGGTGATCGAGGCTGACCATCAGCCACAAGTCCGCCAGCAGACCGATGAACGGGAAGACCAGGAACAGAACCAGTTCGCGCAGGCCTTTTTTCTCGCCGCCGATCCAGTAGTGAAAAATCACCGAAAGATTGACCAGACTGAACGCCAGGAACGCGCCGAAGTTGATGAACGAGGTCGAGGTGGTCACGTCGAGTTTCAGCGCCAGCAAAGCCACCACCGCACACAGCAGGATGCTGTTGACCGGCGTACCGAAGCGCTCGTGCAAGGTGCCGAAAAACGACTTCGGCAACACGCCGTCACGGCCCATCGCAAACAACAGTCGCGAACCGCTGGCCTGCGCCGACAGGCCCGATGCGAACTGACCGACGATCAGACCAATCAGGAAGATCGACACGAACAGATCGCCGCCGATGTTGCGCGCAATTTCGTAGGCCGCCGAGTCGACGCTGTCGAACTGGAACGACGGATGGGCGATCTGCACAAAATAAGAGACACCGACGAAGATCAGCCCGCCGATGAGGGTGATCAACATGATTGCCCGAGGGATGGTGCGGCGCGGATCGCGGGTTTCTTCGGTGAGCGTGCTGACTGCATCGAAGCCGAGGAACGAGTAGCAGGCAATCGCGGCGCCGCTCATGATCAGCGGCATCTGCATGTCGCCGTTGAAGAACGGTTTGATCGACCACAGCGGCGCGCTGGCATCACCACCGACGTAATGCACGCACAGCGCGACGAAGGCGATCAGCACCAGGAATTGCACCAGCATCAGCAAGGCGTTGATGCCGTTGGCCAGTTTCAGGCCGATGATGTTGATCGCGCTGGTGATGCCGATGAACGCCAGAACCCAGACCCACTGCGGGATCGACGGGAAGGCCGAAGCCAGATACGCGGCGCCGATCAGCCAGATCGCCATCGGCAGAAACAGATAATCGAGCAGCACCGCCCAACCGGCGATGAAGCCGAGTTTCGGGCTGATGGCCTTGCGCACATAGCTGTAGGCCGAGCCGGCCACCGGGAATGCGGCGGCCATGCGCCCGTAGCTCATGGCGGTGAAGAACATCGCCACCAGCGCCGCCAGATACGCGGCGGGCACCATGCCGGCGGTGGACTGGGCGAGGATGCCGAACGTGCCGAGAACAATGATCGGCGTCATGTAGGCGATGCCGAACAGCACCACCGACCCTAGCGAAAGGGTGCGTTGCAAACGAGCCATGGGCGACTTACTCCGGATTTTATTGGATTTATGGCAGAGGCCGAGTTCGGCGAATGTTTCGGGCGTTGCGTTGTTGTTTTTTGGTAAGGCTTAAAGGTGCGTCAACGTCAAAATCCACCCCTCACCCCAGCCCTCTCCCCAAGGGGGAGAGGGAGCAGATCTCCATGCTTTTCAGATCCTGAGTTCGACTCGATCCCTCAGGTCGATGTACTTCGAATGAACAACTCGGTCAGTCCCCTCTCCCTCCGGGAGAGGGTTAGGGTGAGGGCAGCAGTTCAACGGGCAGGAATCAAAAGCT
Source organism: Pseudomonas sp. B40(2017) (assembly GCF_002112855.1). NCBI lineage: Bacteria > Pseudomonadati > Pseudomonadota > Gammaproteobacteria > Pseudomonadales > Pseudomonadaceae > Pseudomonas > Pseudomonas sp. B40(2017). The sequence continues at coordinate 31,108 of NZ_NEIT01000004.1, read as the reverse complement.
CCCGAACACCGCCATCCCGCTCCACCACCTCCCCCGGCAACCTCAACCGCTGATCATCCAGATACCGATAATCCTTGCGCGCCAGCTCCAGCTGAGCGAAATCCAGCTCGACACTGAACCGCCCCTCCTCACGCCCGGCCTCGAACAGCAGCGTGCCCAGCGGATCCACCAGCGCACTGCCGCCGGCAAACATCAACCCGTCATCCCCGGCTTCCACCCGATTGACCATCAGCGCAAACGCCTGGTTTTCCTGGGCCCTAGCCATGATCGCGGTGCGGTGGGTCGGGCCGTACGGGTCCATGTTGCCGTTGGTCACGATCAACAACTCCGCGCCCAGTTGCGCCAGGGCCCGGGCCGATTCCGGGAACTCGATGTCGTAGCAGATCAGCAGACCGACCCGCACACCGTTCCACAGGCAGGTGGCGTAACGGTCGCCTGCCTCGAACACACCGCGATCCGAGGCCCAGAGATGGGTCTTGCGGTATTTCAGGTCGATGCCTTCAGGGGTGATCAGCAGCGTGGTGTTGTAGAAGCGGCCGTTGTCGTTCTCGGCCATGCCGATCACCACGGCGAGGTTGCGTTCGCGGGCGGCAGCCTGCACGGCGCTGACGGTCGGGCCGTCTACCGGCTCGGCGATCTGCGCCACGGTGGCGGCGGTCGGGAACCCCATCAGGTGGGTCTCGGGGAACACGATCAATTGCGTGTCGGCCGGGCATGCAGCAATCGCCGCGAGGGCGCGTTCGAGGTTGTACGCCGTGTCTTTGTCACGGCCCGCCAGTTGGGCGAGTTCGACTTTCATGGGCAGTCCTTGTTATGGGCGCCGGGTGCCGAAAGATTGCCCGGCGGCTGTCTGTGGGCCAGTATGCTTCGCATTCGACCGGCCAGGGAATTACGCGGCCGGGGTAACCCGATAGGGGTAGAGGCATGACTCTTTCGTTTGACGACATCACCTGGCACCGCGCCGTCGGACAGTTGATCGACGCCCTCGACAAGCCGAATTTCTGGGCGCAACTGGTGCGCCTGCTCGACCAGTACGTGCCGTTCGATAGCTGGGTGGCGCTGCTGTTCAGCGCCGACCGCCACCCGCAGGTGTTCGCCGAATGCCCCGGTGCCGACGGCAGTCCCGATCAGCTGTTTCAGGATTACCTGCGCGGTCTGTACCTGCTCGACCCGTTCTACATCGCCTGCCGCGAGCAGTCGCGCACCGGGTTGTATCGCCTGTCGGAGGTCGCGCCGGAGCACTTCGAACTGACCGAGTATTACCAGCGATACTTTCGTCTGAATGTGGTGGCCGACGAAATCCAGTTCAATTGCCAGCTCGAGGGCGACCGTACGTTGTGCCTGTCGCTGGGCAGACAGCAGCGCTTCACCGGCGAGCAGATTGCCCTGTTGTCATTGATCCAGCCGTGGGTGCTCGGCCTGTTGCGCCAGCGCCTGCCCTATGAAATCAACGAAACCGTGGCATTGGCTCCGGCGCCTGCGCAACCGGACTGGCGGGTGCAGCTCGAAGCGTCGGTGCAGCAGCTCAAGGGCGCGCAACTGACCGCCCGGGAACTGGACGTCGGGCGCCTGATGCTCAGCGGTTGCTCCAGTAAAGAAATCGCCCGTAAGCTGGAAATCTCTGTTGAAACCGTGAAAGTCCATAAGAAACACATGTACAGCAAGCTGGGGATCAAATCCCAGTCGGAGCTGTTTTCGATCTTTCTGCAGGCGCAGAACGCCTGACTGCTGCAAAAAAAAACCGTCCGAACCAAGGAAACCGTATGAGCCTGTCACTCCTGAGCCGCTACGCCTTCTTTGCCGTCTGCGTGATGTTCACCCTCGCCAGCCTGCCCTTTCTCGAACACGACTGGCTGTGGCCGATCACCGCCGTCACCGGCGTATTGAGCCTGATCGGTCTGTTCGACCTGCTGCAAAGCCCACACGCGGTGCGCCGCAACTATCCGATCCTGGGCAACATCCGTTATCTGGTCGAAGGCATCCGCCCGGAGATCCGCCAGTACCTGCTGGAATCCGACAGCGACGCCCTGCCCTTCTCCCGCGCCCAGCGTTCGCTGGTGTACTCGCGGGCCAAGAATGAAACCGCCGACAAGCCGTTCGGCACCCTGATCGACGTCTATCAGTCCGGCTTCGAATTCATCGGCCACTCGATGCGTCCGGCGCCGTTGAGCGACCCGAGCAGTTTCCGCGTCACCGTCGGTGGCCCGCAGTGCACCCAGCCGTACTCGGCGTCGGTGTTCAACATCTCGGCCATGAGTTTCGGCTCCCTCAGCGCCAACGCGATCCGTGCGCTGAACCAGGGTGCGAAACTCGGCAACTTCGCCCACGACACCGGCGAAGGCAGCATCAGCCCCTATCACCGCGAACACGGCGGTGACCTGACCTGGGAACTGGGCAGCGGCTATTTCGGCTGCCGCACCAGCGACGGCCGCTTCGACCCGGAACGCTTCGCCGCCCAGGCGCAGACCCCGCAAGTGCGGATGATCGAAATCAAGATGAGCCAGGGCGCCAAACCCGGTCACGGCGGGATTCTGCCCAAGCACAAAGTGACCCAGGAAATCGCCGACACCCGCGGCATCCTGATGGGCGAAGACTGCATTTCGCCGTCGCGCCACAGCGCGTTCTCCACGCCGATCGAAATGATGCATTTCATCCAGCAACTGCGTGAACTGTCCGGCGGCAAACCGGTGGGCTTCAAGTTCTGCCTCGGTCATCCGTGGGAGTTCATGGGCATCGCCAAGGCCATGCTGGAAACCGGCATACTGCCGGACTTCATCGTGGTCGACGGCAAGGAAGGCGGGACCGGCGCCGCACCGGTGGAGTTCACCGACCACATCGGCGTACCGATGCGCGAAGGTCTGCTGTTCGTACACAACACGCTGGTCGGCCTGAATCTGCGGGACAAGATCAAACTCGGCGCCAGCGGCAAGATCGTCAGCGCCTTCGACATCGCCAGCGTGCTGGCCATCGGTGCCGACTGGGCCAACTCGGCGCGCGGCTTCATGTTCGCCATCGGCTGCATCCAGTCGCAAAGCTGCCACACCAACAAGTGCCCGACCGGCGTCGCCACCCAGGACACCCTGCGCCAGCGCGCGCTGGTAGTGCCGGACAAGGCTCAGCGGGTCTACAACTTCCACCGCAATACACTCAAGGCACTGGCGGAAATGCTCGCCGCCGCCGGCCTCGATCATCCTTCGCAACTGTCGGCCAAGCATCTGGTGCGGCGCATGTCAGCGACCGAAATCAAACTGTTCTCACAGTTGCACGTGTTCCTGAAGCCAGGGGAATTGCTCACCGGGGAAGTGAACGGCGAGTTCTATTCGCGGATGTGGCAGATGGCGCGGGCGGACAGTTTTGAGCCGCAGGATGGGGTGGCTGCCTGAGTGCTTATTGCATGTCGGCGTCCATGGATGCCGGCACAGAATCCGGGGCAAACAAATAAGCCGAAATGGGAGCGCCGTGGATCGTGATAGAGGGCGTGCATCCCTTGGCGAAAAGCGGCCTGTCAGCATGTAAATCGGCGTCTGTGATCCACCAGATCCTTTGGCTATGACAATCCAGAATCGTTACGCCGTCGAGATAGGTATTCATTACTGGATCCTGAATCAGGCTCAAGGCGTTGCGACGGGTGAGTTTCAAGAAGCCATCCATCGATGAGATCTCAAACCTGGGAGCGATGCCGGTGACGTTGAAATAAGCAAATGTCGGGTACCAAAAAGCGTTGGTTACTACGATTTCGTCTCCCGGGCGAGCTTTTTGATTCAATTGCGCCATCAACTGAGAAAACTGGGTGTCTCTGCGTCTCTCGGTTCCATTCAACCCATCTGTTTGCCAATACACCGTACTCAGCCCATGCAATTGCGCAAAGACGAAAAGCGGCAATGCCGCACTCGCCAACATAAAACGACGCGGCCACCAGATGTCCAAAGCGAGCGCCGCAATCATCGGCAGAGCTGGCGCGGTAAAAACCAGATATCGGGGTACAAGCAACGGTAGAAACAAAGAGATCAGGTAAACAGCAACCAGCGGGATAAAGAAATAGCCCACCAACAGAACACTGTATCGTCGCTCACCCTCGTTATTGATAATGGCTGTCGCGGCACACAACACCACCAGAGCAAGGGGCATCAGGTGCCATAGACTCGGTTGGGAGATGCCGTCCCCCATTACGGTGAACTGCCAGACTAATGTCATTGCCCCCTGTAAGGTCACAGGCTCGATCCATCCCAAGCCCTCGGTGAGCGCAAGCTGCGACAAGAGGTGAGGTATCCAGGGCAAATATAGAAAAACGATGGCGACATTCGCGACTAACCATTGCTCTCCCGCCATTCTCGTTGCGTAGCGCTGCACTCCGCTTTGCCACCAAAACAGCCAATGCACCAACATGCACAAACCCGCGAAGTAGTGGGTATAAAACGCTGTAGTCATCAACAACACATACAAAGCCGCGAACCTGGTTTGCTCCGGCCTCCTGGCCCAACACACCAACGCCACCGTAGCGCCCATCAACCAGAACCCCAGCAAGGTATACATCCGCACTTCCTGACTGTAACGAACTGAAACCGGCGATAAAGCCAACAGCAATGCAGCCATCCACACCGCCCGGCGTGTGGCAATCAGGCTCATCAACTTGATACTCAGCAGCAACGTCCCGACATCCGCCAGTGCACTCAGCGCACGGGCCGGCAGCGCTCCTTCGCCCCACAGCAGCACCCAGTAATGCAGCAGGACGTAATAAAGCGGCGGATGCACATCCAGCGCCGTCAATGCCCAGATGCGTGTCGGTGTTTCTCGGGCCAGTAACAGACTGTAGGCCTCGTCATACCAGATACTCGGCACATCAATGGCGTAGAACCGGACGAACAGGGCGAGGGATACAACCGCCAGAAGGGCCAGTCTGTCGATCCTCAAGGAAGTGAACCCGGCGGAGGCGGCAACACTCGCAAGGCTTTTCATGCCTGACGCCCACGAAACAATACAAACCGGAAAAAGCAGTACCCCAGCAACAGATCCAGCAGTGAAAACACCGACACCGTCACCAGTCCCGGCAGACTCCATGCATCGGCGATCACGCCTGTGCCATAGCTCAACGCCCCCATTACTCCGATAAACATCAGGTACGCCAGCACCGACGTTCCGGTCTCGAACGTGTAGAGCGCGTTCATGTAAAACGCGAAGGATGCGGCGACGCAAAACGCGGCGAAGTTGCTGGCCGCCTGGTCTAGCTGAACCGCACTGGTCAGTACGAAAAAAACCTGCCAATGGACCAGCGTTGCGGCGAGGCCGATTGCCGTTTGGGCGGGAAATCCTTTCCACAAGATCCTCATCGTGAATCCTTGCTGTCACTGCAACGGGCGGAGCTTTCACGCTAGGGCAAGGTACGGGTGCGGTCTACTGTCAGAAATTACAGGTAGGCGCTGGTTTCTGACCAACGGTCACCATTGCAATAACCGCCCGTGGGGCGGCTCTTTCATGACGATGAAGCCGTAGTCGCCGATCAGGTAGAGGCGGTAATAAAGGCTGTCCACCAAGGGTGGATAGCCCATCAGACCGGCGTGGGTCGCGTTGCGTCGTTCGCGTTCTGCAACCACATTGGTGATGCCCGCCGATGGCAGGGTTTCGGCGAGCATGAAGTAGTCGATGTTCAGCAAGTAACGCAGCACCGGCAGTTGTTTGAACGTCCCTTCCGCCCCCGCGAGCCAGCGGTCGGAGTACGTCACCGAGAGATAAATCCGTTTGGCTTCGCGCAGTTCTCGATGGGACGAGATGTCGTGGCTGAGGCTGTAGAGCGCACTGCTGGCGAAGGTTTTTTCCATCGTCAGCACCCGGCCATAAGCGAAGGACAGCGACAGCGTGGCCAGAAGCGGAATCGCCAGCATCAGGGGTAATCGCTGATGTAACGGTGCCAACCCCAGATGGGCCAGATAGAACAGCGACATCAGCAATACGCCGAACCCCATCAAGGTGCGCGCGCCTTCGTTGAAGTCGCGAAACAGCAGGGTAAAGCCCGGCACCAGCAGCACAATCAGCGACCATGCCAGCAGGCAACTGAAGCTCAGGAGCAAACCCTTGGCGCGCGGCATTTCGCGCTCGCGCACTTGGCGCCCCAACTGCACGGCGCCGAAGACGGCGCACAGCACCAACACAATACAAACCACCGTGTAGCCGCCGTGAAACAGCAGCGCAACCTTCTCCATCACCCGACCGATATTGACGCCGATCTGCAGCAACGGGTCAGCGCTCGGATTCAGCAATTGCGTGCGTCCGGCGTCAGTGAATGGATAGGCCGTGACGCTGTAGATCGACACTGCCAGCAGCAGTTGCGCCAGCCGCCAGCCCGACCGGTGCCAGAGTTCATCCCACGGCACTCGCCGGTGAACATTCCTGAGCAATTCCAGGCAGCACAACCCGAGAAACACATTCAGGCTGATCTGATAGAACCCGATCGCCAGCGCCAGCAACACCGATGGCACCAGCCATCGCTGAATGCGTGAAGCGCCGCAAAAGGTGATTGCATAAATCACCGCGACCAGGCTCAGGGCCATGCCGGCGCCGTCGTATTGATAGGACAGGTTCTGCAACAGGAACGGGTTGTACCAGAGCGGCAACGGCACCAGACAACAGGCCAGCGTCGGTTCGGGAAAATAGTGGAAGGTCAGCCGGGTCAGAGCGAACGACATCGCTACGGTGGCGAGCAACAGCGGCAGTGGAAAAATATTCGGCGCAGCGCCGGTGAAGCTCAGCGCCTGATACAGCCAATCCATGAACAACCGCCCCTGCCCCGCCCAGGCGTTGCCGGCAGCGAGGGTGCGCCAGTTGTCGTCGATGTAGGGGAAATCGGCGAGGATCAGCGGCAGGATGTACAGCAGCGTGGCGAGCAGGAAGAACAGTACGACCTGACGGCGGCCAAGTTCTCGTACGAGAAAATCGCTGATCCTCATACCTGCGCCTCTGTTCACGGCTGCGCGGGAAACAACGTAGATAAACCTTCGAACATGACTCTGAATCAGAGGTCGTTTTTTGCGCTGATTTCAGACCAGCGGCATCAACTCACCCCCATGAAAAAGCCCCGGACTTTCGACCGGGGCTTTCAGGTTTCAGCGACAACGAATTACGAAGCCGAACGCATCGCGCCCTGTACCGAATCCTTCGGTTGCAGCTTGAACACGTAGAACAACACGGTCAGCAGCACCAGGAACGCCGGGCCTACATACAGCGCCACACGAGTATCCGGGAAGTACGCCATCAAGCCGACCACCAGCACCAGGAACGCCAGCGCCAGATACGAGCTGACCGGGAACAGCCACATCTTGTACTTCAGGCCCGCACGTTCGCTGGCGCTCAGGCCTTTGCGGAATTTGAGCTGGGCCAGCAGGATCATCACCCAGGTCCAGATCGCGCCGAAGGTGGCAATCGAGGTCACCCAGACGAAGACTTTTTCCGGCACCAGATAGTTGAGCAGCACGCCCAGCAGCAAGGCGAAGATCGACAGCAGCAACGCCCGACGCGGTACGCCGTTGCTCGAGGTGCGAGCGAATCCGGCCGGCGCCTGGCCGTTCTGCGCCAGGCTGTAGAGCATGCGCCCGGTGCTGAAAATGCCGCCGTTGCACGACGACAGTGCAGCGGTAATCACCACGAAGTTGATGATGCCGGCGGCGGTCTTGATGCCCAGACGCTCGAAGGTCATCACGAACGGACTGCCCTGGGTGCCGATTTCATTCCACGGGTAGATCGACAGGATCACGAACAGCGCGCCGACGTAGAACAGCAGGATCCGCCAGAACACCGAGCCGATTGCATTCGGGATGGTCTTCTGCGGGTTCTTCGCTTCACCGGCGGTCAGGCCGATCATTTCCACACCGAGGTAGGCGAACATCACCATCTGCAGGGACATCAGCACGCCCGTCACGCCGTTGGGCATGAAGCCGCCGTGGGCCCACAGGTTGGAAATTCCCAGCGCCACACCGTCGTTGCCGAAACCGAAGGCGATGATGCCGATGCCGCCGAGCACCATGGCGATGATGGTGACGATCTTGATCAGGGCGAACCAGAACTCGAATTCACCGAAGGCCTTCACCGCGATCAGGTTGATCGAGCCCATGCTGACCAGCGCCGCCAGCGCCCAGATCCAGCGCGGGACATCGGGGAACCAGATGCCCATGTATACCGCCACCGCGGTGATTTCGGCGACGCAGGTTACCAGCCACAGGAACCAGTAGTTCCAGCCGGTGAGAAAGCCCGCCAGCGGGCCGAGGTAATCCTGTGCATAGCGACTGAAAGAGCCGGCAACCGGGTTGTGCACGGCCATTTCGCCGAGGGCGCGCATGATCACCAGGATCGCCAGACCGCCGATGATGTACGAGAGCATGATCGCCGGGCCGGCCATTTCGATGGCCTTGGCCGAACCGAGAAACAGACCGACACCGATACAGGCGCCGAGCGCCATCAGGCGAATATGCCGTTCACCAAGTTCGCGTTTGAGCGGACCGCCTTGAGCGGTTTCGCCATGGGGCGGGTGATTGCCGACTGGCATGGGGGAGTTCCTCGTCTTGTTATTGGATGTGACCACCGAGTGTTCAAGCGTCGGCCGATAAGCCTGCGCCTGGGTAAAACCGGCCCTGCTTCGTGGGCAGGACCGTCCCGCAGAAGCAACCTGCGGGATCAGCGGGGCGTGCAGTATAAAAAGCTTGCGACAGGTTTTTTCACTCTATAAGGCATCTGATTCAGACGTAAACCTCGTCTATTAACAGGTTTACGAGATAAACCATCCTGCATTTCGAGGATTATTCACGGCGCAAATGGGCGCCGAGTATTGCACAGCAATGGTGCAACGTCATGCCGCGACCAAAGTCGCAGCTGCCTCAGGACCTCTCTGTTCCGGACTTTTCAGGCCTGCGATCACTTGCCGGAGAGTTGCAGCCGGATGTGCAGATTTGTTCAGGGTCACTCCTTCACAATTTTTTCACCCGCGCCAACCACCGACTAAGCTTCAGACAAGTCCGATCAATCTGCGTGAATGGATCAATCGACTATGGGCGCTTTGTGGCAAACCGATTCGAGTGAAAAAGTGGTTCCGACTGAACGTGTGGATGAAGCGCCTTTACCTGAAAAACCCCGCCGCAACCGGCACGGGTGGAAGGCTTTCTGGCTCCTGGTGGTGATCATCGCGATTGTCGTGGGCCTGGCCGCGATGAAGGAAATGCGCACCTCGCGCTTTCAGTCCCGCGAGGTCAGCCAGTACGCCGCCAAACTCAAGTACGAATTGCAACCGGGGCCCAGCGAAGCGATCCGCTATCCGGGCAACGGGCCGTTCGACCTGCGCCTGGGCTACAGCTCGCTGGACGAATTCCTGCCACGGCTGCTCAAGCGCAACTACGTGATCACCGAGCAGACGCGCTTCTCCCCGGCCCTGCTCAACTACACCGACAAGGGCCTGTTCGTGCCCTATTCCGAAAAGATCCAGGCCGGGCTGTCGATCACCGATTGCCGCGCCGCGCCGTTGTATCAGTACAACTATCCGCAGCAGCTTTACGCGAGTTTCGATTCGATTCCACCGGTGGTGGTCAACAGCCTGCTGTTCATCGAAAACCGTTTTCTGCTCGATCCAAAGCAACCGCTGGCCAACCCGGCGGTGGACTGGCCGCGCTTCGGCATGGCCGCGTGGTCGCAGGTCGCCAAGTTGCTGCACTTGCCAGGGCAGTCGGCCGGCGGCAGTACTTTGGCCACCCAGCTTGAGAAATACCGCCACTCGCCTGACGGCCTGACGGTGTCCGGCGCGGAGAAGATTCGCCAGATGATTTCCGCCAGCGTGCGCGCCTATCAGGGCGGCCCGGACACCTTGCCGGCGCGGCAGAACATCATTCGCGATTACCTCAACAGCGTGCCGCTGTCGGCGGTGCCGGGACATGGCGAAGTGCACGGCATGGCCGAGGGCCTGCGGGTCTGGTACGGCGCCGATTTCAACGAGGCCAACCGCAAACTCTCCAGCTCGGCGACCGATCCGCAGTCCATGGCGGACAAGGGCCTGGCCCTGCGCGAAATGCTCTCGCTGATGATCGCTCAGCGCCGTCCTTCGCATTACCTGACCAAGGGCCGCGAGGAACTGGTCGAACTGACCAACAGCCACCTGCGCCTGCTCAAACAGAACGGTGTGATCGACGCCGCCCTGGCCGATGCGGCACTGGCAAGCACCATCAGCTATCGCGACTGGCAGACCCAGCCGACCATCCAGCCGATCGAGACCAACAAGGGCATCAGTGTCGCCCGCAGCCGGTTGGCGTCGATGCTCAACCGTCCGCTGTACGACCTTGACCGCCTCGACCTCTCCGCCACCAGCACCCTGCAAGGCGAGCTGCAAACCCAGGCCACCGCCTATCTGAAACGACTGGCTGACCCGGCCTATGCGACCGAAGTCGGCCTGATGGGCGAACGCCTGCTGACGCCCACCAGCACTACTCAGGTGCGTTACAGCTTCACCCTGTTCGAGCTGACCCCGGACGGTTCACGTGTGCGGGTGCAGACCGACAGCACCGATCAGCCGTTCGACATCAACGAAGGCAGCAAACTGGAGCTGGGCTCCACGGCGAAAATGCGGGTGCTGACCACCTACCTGCAAATCATCGCCGAGCTGCATGACAAATACGCCGCCATGAGCGTGCCGGAGCTGAAGAAAGTCGAGGTCCCTGAACAGGATCGCCTGAGCCGGTGGGTGGTCGATTACCTGATCCAGAACAAGGATCGCGATCTGTCGAAATTGCTCGGCGCAGCCCTTGATCGCAAATACTCGGCCAGTCCCGGCGAAGCTTTTTTTACCGGTGGCGGGCTGCACACGTTTCATAACTTTCGCAAGGAAGACAACGGCCGCCTGCCGACCCTGCGCGATGCCCTGCGCGAATCGATCAACCTGCCGTTCATTCGCCTGATGCGCGATCTGGTGCGCTACACCACCTACTCAGGCCCCAACAACAGCGCCGAGCTGCTCAAGGACGACCGCGACCCAAGACGTCAGGAATACCTCGCCTCGTTCGCCGATCGCGAGGGCACCTCGTTCCTGCTCAAGTTCTGGAAGAAGTACCGCAACAAGGACACCCAGGCCCGGCTCGATACCTTCCTCGACAGCATGCGCCCGACCCCGATCCGCATGGCCGCCGTGCACCGTTACCTGCTGCCCAACGCCAGCCAGGAGGACTTCAACACCTTTGTGCGCTCGCACCTCAAGGGCGTAAAAATTACCGAGAAACTCACCGACGAACGCCTGGAGCGGCTCTATCTGGCCTACGGCCCCGGCACCTACGACCTGCCGGATCAGGGCTTCATCGCCAAGGTTCACCCGCTGGACCTGTGGATGATCGGCTACCTGCTCAACCACCCCGATGCGACCTTCAAGGACATCGTCAAGGCCAGCCAGTTCGAGCGCCAGGAAGTCTACAGCTGGCTGTTCAAAAGCCGGCACAAGGGCGCACGTGACAGCCGCATCCGCACCATGCTGGAGATCGAAGCGTTCCTCGACATTCATCAGCGCTGGCAGAAAGTCGGCTACCCGTTCGATCATCTGGTGCCGTCGCTGGCCACCGCCATCGGCAGCTCCGGGGATCGCCCCGCCGCATTGGCCGAACTGATCGGCACCATCCTCAACGACGGTGTGCGCATGCCGACCCTGCGCATCGACAGCCTGCACTTTGCCGCTGGCACGCCTTACGAAACGAAACTGGTCAATGATCCTCATGTGGGCAAACGGGTGATGCCGTCCGAAGTCGCCACGGCGATGCGTGAAGCGCTGTCGCAAGTGGTGGACTCGGGAACCGCCAAACGTGTTTCCGGCAGTTTCAAACTGGCCGATGGAACACCGCTGACCATGGGCGGCAAGACCGGCACAGGCGACAACCGGATCGAAGCGATTGGCTCCGGAGGACGGATTCTCAGTTCGAAATCGATCAACCGCACGGCGACCTTCGTGTTCTACATCGGCGACCACCATTTCGGCACGCTCACAGCGTTCGTGCCGGGGCGCTCGGCCGAGAACTTCAAATTCACCTCGGCCCTGCCGGTGCAAGTGCTCAAGGGCATGGCACCGATCCTGATGCCGTACCTGCAACCGGGCAGCGACTCGCAGTGCCTGCCCCCTGCAAACACAGCGGTGGCGGCACTGAGTACGGGCACTTGAAACGGATTCAAAGCCGGGGTGTTATTTATATGTTTTATACATATCAATATTCAATGGATCCGCGATAAACCCCAGCATTCCCAAACAGGCTTTTGAACTAATCATTCCGAGTCTTGAACGTTAGTCTGAAAACTCACGACTTATTCAAGGCTTCACCAATGACTGCAATAAATGAATACAAAGGGCAACATTACGAATTGATAAAATCGCGGATCGACGCTGTTTATCTTGATATGCGCTGGCATCGAAACAATGCATTGCGACATGTTCCGCTGCATCGTCATATGTGGATGACCGATTTGCCGGCCAACCATGCCGAACGCCTGGACAGCGCCAACAAGAAGGCCTGGAGCACGCAGAACAAGGTTGACCGGATACTGTGGCGTTTGCAGGACATTCGTGCATTCGCCGAGCCATTGTTGCGGGCAAAGTTGTTTGAGCAATACAAAATCAATGTCGACGTCGAAAACACCTGTTTGCGACTGTATGTCCCCAAGGAAAGCAGTTGGTGGGTGATTCAAGTTTCAAAAGGATATACCGCAAGAACCGTGTCACTCCTCGATGCGGCCCTTCATAACTTCGCCTATGACGAAACATTCGCAAAAGACTCGGCTTTCGTCGTCAAGACCGATCCTGCGCGCGACCTGTTCGATGTATCACCGATCAATAGCCGGATCAGTGTCAGCCAGTTTCAGGCGCTGTGCCGCGAACTGGACATCGGCGCGCAGTACAAGGCCCACCTCGAAACGTTCCTGCTCGAGCGGGACCCGGTCTCTGTTGCCTATCTGAAACTCCAGGTCCAGCGCAGCCAGCAATCGGCGCTCAAGGCTGCCGCGCACATCGCGCTGGCGAAAAACGACATCAGCCGTCAGGGGCACGCACTGGTCCGCGAACTGCTCGAAGGTCGGCAGCAATTGAAGCTCGATCAGCAATCCATGCAGCTCTGCGATCTGGGCATGATGGACCTCACGCTCACCGGGATCCTGATCATCAGGCCCGATCCCGATACACCGCAGCGCTCACAGAAAATGATCGCCTATGTGCCTCACGACCCCGAGCACCCGCTCAAGGAATACCCGTCCATCCCGGATTTCATGAACGAACTGAGCCGGCAACTGCGCGACAACAACGTCCTGCCATCGACCGGCATGAGCTACCGCCAGTTCTTCAGTCAGTTTGTCGATCACGAACAACGTGGACATTTTTTCGCCGACCTCGAGCAACGTCTCACGTACGTCAAGTGGTACCCGAGGGAGCCGGGCGATCCGCGGCCGTCCTGGCGCGAAACTCCGGTGAGCAATCCCCAGTTGCAGTTCAGCGCCCCGCCGATCAACCAGCCGCTGTGGACTCACCTTTACCAGCAACGACTGAACAAGATTCTCAATGACGCCCGGGGCATCGCGGTGCCCACTGCCGACGCGGACAGTCAGGCGCGCTGGGCCTGGTGGGAAAACTTCAAGAAAATCGCTTCGGATATCTTCAATGCAGCGCTGCTGGTGATGACACCTTTCGTACCGTTTCTGGGCGAACTCATGCTCGCCTATACCGCGTACCAGCTTACGAACGAAGCGGTCGAAGGCATGGTGGACCTGGCCGAGGGGCATTTCGCCGAAGTGGGCGAACATGTGCTGGGGGTGGTGACCGACGTCCTGCAACTGGCGGCATTCGGCGCCGGCGTGACGATCGGCAACACCTTTCGCCTGAAGCTGTCACCGCTGATCGAAGGGATGAGGCCCGTGCGCTCGTTCGACGGCAAGACCCGCCTCTGGCACCCGGATCTCACACCCTATGAGCAACCGACACTGGCACCGAACCCGACATCGAAACCCGACACCCTCGGTCTGCACCAGGTCGCGGGCAAAACCGTCCTGCCCCTGGAGGGCAAGCATTACCAGGTGCTGTACGACATCTCCAGCGACCAATATCGAATCCTGCACCCGACGCGCTCACAAGCCTACGCTCCCCAATTGCGCCACAACGGCCTGGGTGCCTGGGTCCACGAAGGCGAACGGCCCCAGGACTGGGAAGGATCAACCCTGATGCGACGGATCGGGCATTCCGTCGATGACTACACGCCCGCCGAGCTGGAAACACTGCGCCGCATCAGCGGCACGCCGGATGACTCATTACGCCGGATGCATGTCGACAACGCCGCTCCGCCACCGCTGCTGGCCGACACCGTCGCCCGTTTCGATACCTGGGATCGAACCCGCGGTGCGAGCCAGCTCGTGCGTCACGGGCAACCCTTGCCCGCCGACTCCTACTGGTTTGAAACCATCGCGGCGAACCTGCCGGGATGGCCGGCGGATAAAGGGCTGAGAGTCTTCGAGCAAGCCGACCTGACCGGCAGCCACCGCCAGTACGGCAACGCCGCAGCGCCCTCCGACAAGATGCTGGACATCAGTCTTGCCGACCTGATGGCTGGCCGGCTGCCGGAGCGTCTGCCCGGTTTTCTGAGTGAATCCGACATGACCGCCGTGCTGGGCAGACATTACCCCCAGGACTTGCAGGTCCAGGCGCTGCGCAATCGGATGGCGCAAGCCGTCGAGGCGCGAACCCCCGAGATTTTCGATTACGAGTACCGACTCAGGAACCGCTCCGGCAATCCGCAGGTGAATCTGCTGCAGCGCCGACTCCCGCAACTGCCATCGGCGGTCGCTCAGCCCCTGCTGAAGCAAGCGACGCCTGCGGAACGACAGCTCATGTCCGAACAGCAGCGCATTCCCCTGCGCCTGAAGAACCTGGCCCGTGAAAGTGCCTTCGAAGCGCGGGCGGCCCGTGCCGTCGAAGGCCTCTACGAACCGGCATTACTGGTGCCCGATACCGAGCGCCTGGCCCTCAATGCCCTGCGACTGCATGTCGACGCTTTCGCCGACTTGCGCATCGAAGTACGCGACGGCACCACTGAAGGACCGCTGCGTTGCCGTGCCGGGGCCGAAGACGCGACCAGCGTGCGAATCCTGGTCAGGGACGAGCATGGTCGCTATGAGGTGCACGATGGCGAGAACAGGCTGCTCCACGGAGCCGACAGTCTCTATGAAGCCGTCCTGTCAGCCCTGCCGGTGACAAAACGCAACGCACTGGGCTATCGCCCGGGGCAAGGGGAAATGTTCAGGCAATGGGTGATGGCCAAGGCGCATACACCCGCCGAGCGCCGGACACTGCTTGCCCGGCCACCCCTGCGGGCGTTCGTGCCCCGGCAGACCGAGCTGCTGGTGCAGGGCAAAGGGCTGTCCAAGGTACGCTGGCCGTTCACCGAGAAAACCGTCGAAACCAAGGTGCAGGAACTCTATCCGCACTTTGACCGGGGCGAGGTGGCTGCCTTCACCCGTTCGTTGCAGGCCAAGGGCGATCCCCACCAGGAAATCGAACGGCTGAAGCTTGAGCGGACAAACCTGAGGAACACCCTGGAGAACTGGCGCCAACGCTATCTGAGCGGATTCGAGCCGGACGACGCCGGCCGCCTGCCCGACGCCTACTGGGAGTTCGAGCGCAAGGGCGGTCGGCTGATCATGGAGCGTCTGGTGGATTGCTTCGACAGGATTGGCGAGGTGTTCGGCGAACGCGGCACCCGTCTGGAGGACGGTTACACCCTGGACCTGTCCTCACAGCTACTGCCGCACAATCTCGAACGCTGGTGGCCACCCTTGCCGGAACTCAAACCGTATCTTGAGCAAATCACGACGCTGAGCCTCGATGCCCAACAGTTCTCGTCCGGGTCAGGGGGTCTGCTCAAGAACTTTCCCAATCTGCAGCAACTCAGTGCCAGGAACTGTGGCTTGCGAAGCCTGCCCGACAACATCGGCAATATGACGCAGCTCAGAACCCTGCGACTCAGTGACAACATGATCGAGCTGACGCCGTCCGCCATCGAGCAGATGCAGAGACTCGAACGCCTGGAAATCCTGCGACTGGACAACAATCCACTGGGCGACCCGCCGCCCGTGCAGCGCATGCCCTGGCTCAAGGTCCTGAACCTGTCCAATACCGATCTCAAGGCCTGGCCGCCGGGGGTGTTCAGCCTTGCCCGACCGAAAGGGTTTTTCCTCGATCTGCGCAGAAACCGGCTGCGTTCCATACCCGACGTCGCCCCAGGCTCGGACAAGGCCCTTCTCATCGCCCGTACCCGGGTCGACCGGGAAAAACTGCCGCCCGACCTTCGCATGACTTACGAACAATACCGAGAGTCCGTGGGGTTGATGCCAGCCGTCAGGTATAGGTCGCCTGCCGCAGATCTGCTGGAGAAATGGACGCCCGACGAAGATGCATCGCTGTACAGCGAATCACCCGGCATCGGTATCCACCGCGCAGAGGATTGGCATGAACTGATTAACGAGCCGGATTCCGAAGGTTTTTTCACGGTCATCCAGGACCTGACCCGTTCCGCCGACTACCGCCAGGGGGGACGCGCTCGCGCACAACTGACCGACCGCGTATGGCGCATGGTGGACGCCATGACGCTCGACCCGATGCTGCGCGAAGAACTGTTGCTCATGTCCACCGAACCGGAGGGCTGTGAGGACGCCGGCGCCCAACTGTTCAACAACATGGGGGTAAAAGTGCTGGCCACGGAAGCCTTGAGCTTCTCCACTACCCTCGCCGAAACCGAAGCCCGACTGGTGACGCTGGCCAAAGGGTCGGCGCGCCTTGAGCAAGTGGGTGAAATTGCCCGTGCCGATATCAAGGCACGTGGGCCGGACAGCAACCCCGATCAGGTCGAGGTGCATCTGGCGTATGAAACCGGGCTGGCCAGGCGTCTGGATCTGCCCTGGCAGTCCGAGGCCATGAGGTTTCGCCCGGTGGCAGGCGTCACTGACGAGGCGATCGACAAAGCCTACGGGAAGATCATTGCAGCCGAAGTCGGCGACGGGCTGGTCAATCAAATGATCGAGCAACCGTTCTGGGACCGTTATCTGCGCCAGACTTACCCGAGCGATTTCGCCCGCAACACCGCGCTGTTTCATGACCGACTGGAACTGTTGTCATTGCGCCGGGAATGGCAACAGGCACCCAGCCAAAGCGAGCAGCAGACCCTGTTGAAAAGCCTGGTGAGACTGGCGGACAAACTGTCCATCCCGCTGGACCAGGTCCTGACGGAGGAGCCATTGACCGATGCCGTCTACGAGAGCCTGCAACGCGACATCGGTTACGAGGAAAAGGGACTGAGCAGACGCCTGACCCGCGAAGCCATGGCCCGGGCCGGGATCTGATCTTCGACCGGTGTACGTGAGGCAAGCGCGCAACACCCTTCGCAACGCCATGCCAGGCCCGGGATCACGCTCCCGGTGCCCTGGCATTGAACAGCAGCATCACGGTGCCGCTGTAATCCCCCGGCCGGAATCCTCCGGTCGGTTTCAACGGTTCTATCTCCAGCAGCACTCGCTTGCCCACCGCCGCCTCCTCCTGTGACAGCACGAGTCGGGAAGGCACTTCAGGCCCGAGCACTACGCCATTGAAAGTGACCTTCAGCCAGATGTCCTCGCTCGACCTGCCGTTCGACAGATGCGCAGGGCTGTCCAGACGTGCCTCTATAGCGCTGGAGTCATGCCGCACATCGAAGTGCTTGCTCAGCGTGCTCAGCGTCTCGCTGCCGGGATTCCAGACCAGGCGCTGGACCCGGTGGATCCAGTCCGGTTCGGCGGGCACGATATAGAACGGCCGACTTGGAATCGTCAGGGACACCTCGAAAACGTGTTCCTCGCGGGCCCCCCATGTCAGGTGACTGGTCAGTGCGGTGATTGCCATCAATGCAAGGACGGCACATTGCTTGTTCATGTTCTTTACCTGGCGCGTCAATGGAAACCGCCGTCAGCGGCTCGTCACCTTCAAGTCTTTTTTGCTGTCGCCTTCGATCAACTTGAAGCGGTACTCGCGGCCCTTCTCCTTGTCGAAGGCAAACGTCTTGCCGGCCAGGATATGGTGCTTGGTGGTCGCGCCGCAGTCGGTTTCGTTACTCAGGGAACAGCTCTTGAACTCATCGACGATGACCACGGTGTTGCCGCTGTTGCGCAGTTCATAGCGATCGCCCGTTTCATTGACGACGGTCTCGAACCGGGCGTCCCTGGGCCGTACGAAAAAGATCGTGCCGAAACCGGTCATCAGGTTGACCCCGGCCGACAACCCCTCCTTGTACGCGTCACGCTCCTGCTCGCTCACCACGAATTCATCCTCCTTTTCAGGCACCACCGGCACGAAACGCACCCGGAAATAGCGCTCGCGATCCCGCTCGCCCATGTACAGCAGGCGTGTGCCCTGCATGCCTTTGATCGGCACGATCAACCGCGCCGGGCTGGCCATGAGGCCATTGCGCGACGCGCCGTCGGTGGCCGTCTCGATCGGGACTTCCTGCGGCTTGCCCTGATCGTCATAGACGATTTCCAGCACGTTGACCTTGACGAAGGCCGTGCTGTCGCCGCTGTTGAATACACGTTTGAGGTAGGTGCTCTTGTCGCCATCCAGATAGTCGTACACCGTGCCGACATTGATCTGCGGCCCGGCCAGTGCGGGTCCGCCAAGCAGGCCGAGCAGTGAAAGCAGAAACAGGCGTGTCATCGTCTTCAACCTTTTGAAAGATGTAAGGGGTTGATCCGGAGGGTCAGACTTCCGAGTCCCAGATAATGGTGATGCGCCCCGTGAGTGTGTCGTTGACGCCGGGTTGCAATAGAAACTCGATGTCCCGCTGAGAAATCGAAAAATGCAGGTTGCCGGGCTTGCGATCCACATAGTGGGTGGGCTGGAAAGGGCCTATCCACAAGTTGTGGGGCAGCGTGCCCGACCAGCCATCGCCACCACCCGGGCCGACGATTCCCCCCGGCACACTGAGCTTGACGGTCGCTTTGGTGGATCGGCCTGTCGGACTGCGCAAATTGCACTCCTCACCACCCAGCGAGTCGCACGTCATCCGGACCTTGAAGCGTGACGACGCCGAGAGGAAATAAGGCTGATCGCGGAAGATTTTGGTCGGCTTGCGGCCGCTGTCGAGCCAGCTCTGCCAGCCCCCGGCCGGTTCAAGGGTGACCTTGTTGCCTCCCGGTGGCAGATCGACCTTCAGGGTGTGTTGTACATCCAGTACGAAATCCAGAGTCAGGTTGCTGTCGTCCGGGTACATCTGCATGCCGAGATCGAAATCACCACCGGGACCAAGGGTGTAGGACAACGAGCCGGTATAGAGCCCCGACGACATGCCCAGCGGATTGGGCGTGCGCAGTTCGTAAGCGAAATCCATCGTTCTGAAAGCCATCCCCGGAATCAGGAAAGCCGTTACCTTGGTACAGCTTGCTTCCACCGGCGTTTTCCAGAAAAACCGATACGTCGAAGGCGTGTAGGAACCCACGCCGCTGTACTGACAGGGCGCCGGCGCGTAAACCCAACTGCTGGTGGTCCAGAGTTTTTGATGACCTTCGAGGATGTCCGATACTCCGACCAGATTGGCGGCCGTATCGCTCAGCACAAAATCGGAGCCGATGCCGATGACCCGCACTTCAACGGTTTCGGTTTCCTGGGTGTCCCGGTTGGTGACTGTCAATTGCCTCCAGTTGGCTGGCACCTTCAGTGAAAGCGGAAAACCGGCTGTCATGAAGCGACTGGAAGTGAAACGAATCGGCAACTCGATACTGAACATCTGGTTGTCGACGCATTGATCCGGCCATACCGCGCAATAACCGCTGTTGGGCGTCTGGTTGATGAATACATTTTTGTTCGGATGCGCAGGATCAGGCTGGAACAAGGCACGGATTTCCTGATTCACCGCCCCTGCCGGCGAGGCGCTCAGCGCCGCCAGCAACCCCAGCCAACACGTCGTTTTTTTCATGGTTTCAACCCGCCTTCTGCTCGGTAGAAGTGACATCGGCCAGGGTGTCCGGGGTGCACCGCAGATCACCGATCATCAACACGTTGTTTTCACTGCGATGGCTGTTCGCATCGAGGCGGAACTGACACAGCAACTGGTTGCCCTGACGCACTTCCAGGGTTGGCGCCCCGGCGTTCATTTCCATCGAGAAGAAGCCATCGACTTCCGTCACCCCCCGGCTCGCGTGGTTGATCACGTGATGGCCCTTGAGCGGCCGGCCCTGGGCATCGACCAACCGACCCAGCACAGTCAGGGTTCTCATCACCCGGACCTTGCGGTACTCCACCCCGCCCTTGTTCATGTGGTAACGGGTTCGTGCCGGCTCAATGGTCGCGGCCGGGGCGTGATTGCCCTGGAAGTCAAAGCTCACCGAACTGTTCTGGTACGCGGTGATCGGGATGAAATTGCGCCCCGGTTTCAACGCCGCACTGCCGCCGCTGTAATCGTCGGCGCGCAGGGCGATGCCATCGATATCCGACTCGACGTCGACGATCATCCCCGCGCCGCGGGTTTCGCTCTGACTGGTCAGGATCATCTGGTCGGCGCCCATGACCAGCGTGCTGTCGAGGTTCAGGCCACCGGTAAAGTTGCCGTTGTAGGAGGAACGCTGCACGAATCCGTCGCCATAAACGACATCCGTGTGGAAACTCGCCAGGCTCGACAGGCCCACGCCATAGGTGTCGCTCAGCGCGGTGACCGACACGTTCTGCAGTACGTGATCCTTGAAGTCCTTGCGCCAGCCCAGGGACGCATTGTTGTCACGCCCGCCTTCACGGGCGGTACGCGAGCCGATGCTGCCGGTGATCTGTTGCCCGGGCGGCCCCAGAGCCAGATTGATACTCAGATCGACCCCGCGATTACGCTCGTCGCCGCTGCTGAAAGTGCCCGGTCGGTCAAACAGCGACAGACGCCAGTTGGCGTCGCTGCCCAACAGCGTCGTGCGCTGGGTCCAGCCAAGATCCACGCCGATGCCTTCGGTGTTGCCATCGCTGTGGGAAACCCGGGCGTTGAGCGAATTGCGGCTGTCGAGTCGATGGTTGAGTGCCAGCGATGAGTTGCTGGTCTGCCCGACGAACACATTGCGCTGGCGAATCCGTGTGCCATCCGGCAGGGTTTCGTAGAGATCGGTGGTGTCGAGCCAGCTGCGGTTATGGCTGACCACCAGACTGCCGGCGCCGTAGTTGTACAGCCCTTGCAGGTCGAGGCCGGTGCCATGGTCCTGGGTTTCATAGATGTTGGCGAACAGGCTGACGCTGTTGGCCAGCGTCCAGTCGATGGACGTGCCGTACTGCAAGGTGTCGCGTATCTGGCGTGCCGACAGGCCGAGAATCATGCGCGGATGCAGCAGATAGTTGATCGAAGCCCCGGCCGTGGGATCGCCGGTGACCTGGTTGTCCCAGTTGCTCAGCAGTTTGCTTTCCTCACCGGCAAACAGGTTGTAGCGCCAGCGGTCATCGAGATTGCGCCAGTTGTTCGGCTTGTAGACCAACTCCTGGGTGGTCGAGGTGATCTGGCCGTCCTCGATCAACCGCACCTCCACGTCATAGATACCGCCCGGCAAGGGACGCGTGTCGAGGGTCTGCAGGCCCGCGGGCACCGACTGGGTGTTGATCAACAAACCGTCACGCAGGATCTCTACCGACGCCTGACGGTTGGCCGTGACGTAAATCGGGTACACGCTGGGCTGAGGCGAATTGATCGCCAGACTGTCGGAGCTGCCATACATCACCCCGACCGTGGTGTCGGGGCTGGCACCGAAGGAACGAGGCTGGCGCATCAGGCCTTCGGAGGCCGGCGTGAAATACCCCAGACGCAGGAAACTGCCCTGCAGTTCGCGCTGGGTGTGCAGCTCATGGACGGCGTGATAAAGCTTGTCGTCCGGGCCGCCGAGGCGGGCCAGCTGCATGTTGAATGTCTGGGTCCAGTTGCCCAGGCTGCCGCTGGCCGCCAGGCCGAAGCGCCCGCCCAGATCCTGATCCTGGCCACCATTGAGGTTGAGCTGGTTACGCACGATCAGGCCGCTGCTGCCCCCCTCGGGTTGCTCATGGAAACGCTTGGCCTCGGTGTCACGTTCGGCATTGGCCGTCACGATCGACACCAGCGAGCTTTCCAGGTTGTAGTGCAGCGCAAGCATCTGCTCGGGGCATCGTCCGCTACAGGCACCCAGCGCGACGCCGGGCTTGAGATAGTCGGCCCAGACGTCCCGCTCGAAGGCGCTGAAACGGCTGTCGCTGGTGTCGGTGAATTCCAGCAGCGTCAGGCGATCGTCACGGGACAGCACCACCATGGCCTCGCCCAGAGGCTGTTGGTCGAGTTCGACCCGTACCGCCAGCGGAACATCAAAAAAGTGCTCTTCAAAATCCGCCGGCAAACCTTTGGCCTGCGCCAATAAACTTCGCGGTGTCGTACCAGAGGCGGCAGGAGCCGCCATGGCTGCGGCACAAAACAGCAACGCAAGTGCAGCCGCGATGGGCGTCATCGGGAACATGAACAGTTACTCTGATTGCAAACAGACAAGAAGTCCGACTGACAGAAACTTCCGTCAGCCGGATTTTGTTACTTCCAGACGTTAGAGCGAGCCGAGTACCGGATCCACGGCATCGAACATCATGGTGACCGCGCCGGTATAATCACCCGGGGTGAAAGTGGAGCCTTTGGCGGTGATGCTGATCGGTGCGCGATAGTTCACATTGGATTCGGTTTCACCGACCACCAGTTGCGGTGTCTGGGTGAGCACGACGTTGTTGAACTTGACCTCCAGATCGATGATGCTCGAGCCGCCCACCAGCTTCGGCACGCCTTCCAGGTAACCATGCACCGAGCCGTTGTTGTTACGAGTGTCGAAGAAGCCGTTGACCGGTTTCATGCTGCCGGTGATCGGGCTGAAGCTCATGTCCTGGTCCTTGTTGACCAGATCCGGATCGACCGGAACCACATAGAAACCATTGGTTGGAACGTGAGCGATCAGGCTGATGGAGTGACGGGCTTCGCCGGCAGCAAACGCCATGGAAGAACCCAGTGCCAGAACAGCCAGTGGAGCAGCGAGTGCGATTTTCTTGAACATCGTTCATTACCCTGTCTTTATAAGATTGAGCATTGAAAGTTCAAACAACGCCGGCCGATATCGACGGTGTGGCTTTGAAGTTTCAACGCCGGGGCATGATCGACTGTTCGCCATTGAATGTAAGCAGGCAACTTCCCACGAACGCGTAGTTAATCACCCCTGCAACTGGAAAGAAAAAAGAACAAAATCTTCAAATATAAAACAATGACTGTAAGTTATAGACTACCGACACTTTTCTCTGAAAAACCATACAGCAATTTCAGCAAGAAGAATGGGGGGCCGAGTGCAAATTAGAACATAAGCTCAACGATTAATAGAGTGATGACTTTAACTTTTTAGTTATGGTCGTATCGATGAGGTTTCCAGACTCACTGCCACGCACCGTTCGTCGCTGGCGTCGTCTTCGGGTCAGAAAATCCTTGCTCGCACGAAAAGATATATCTTAAGTTGTATCTAAATACGACGAGAGAAGACTGAAATGAGAGACCATCATTCCCCCCACCGCGAGCATGGCGACAGCCGTGACGGCTTCGAAAAACGCCACGGCCGCGAGCGCGGCGGTCGCGGCCCACGGGTGTTTGCCCCCGGCGATCTGAAACTGCTGTTGCTGGCGCTGATCGCCGAACAGCCCTGCCATGGCTACGACCTGATCCGCCAGATCGAAACCATGTTCGACGGCGCCTACAGCCCCAGCCCCGGCGTGATCTACCCGACCCTGACCTTTCTTGAAGAAAGCGAAATGATCAGCGGCGATGCCGAGGGCGGGAAAAAACGCTACGCCGTGACCGATGCCGGTCGCCAGTCCCTGAGCGAACAGGCGGTGGCCCTGGACGGCGTGCGCATGCGCATCGACGTCAGCAAGCGCTCGCTGCGCGGCCATGATCGCCCGCCGGAAATCCACGAAGCGGTGCATAACCTGCGCCATGCCCTGCAGATGCACCACGGACGCTGGAGCCCGGAAGAAATCCTGCGGGTGCGCGACCTGCTCAATGACACCGCCAAAGCCATCGTCGACGGCCCCGCCGTTCAATCTGCCCCGGAGAAAGTCGAATGACTGAAGTACAGACCCAAGGCATCCATCGTGTGATGCACGAAATCAAACGTCGCCGCCTGGAAGTGTTGCGCGTCGTCGACCTGACTCCGCGCATGCGCCGCATCACCCTCGGCGGGCCGGAACTGGCCGGCTTCATCAGCCTCGGTACCGACGATCACGTCAAACTGCTGTTCCCGCAGAACGCCGAACAGGCCGCCGCGCTGGAAACCCTGGTGCTCGGCGCCGGCAAGAGCGACGTGCCGATGCCGGAAATGCGCGACTACACCCCGCGCCGCTACGACCTCGACAAGCTAGAGCTGGACATCGATTTTGTCCTGCATGGCGACGGCCCTGCCTCGACCTGGGCGGAACAGGCCAAGCCCGGGCAATTCCTGCACATCGGCGGCCCGCGTGGCTCGATGATCGTGCCGGACATCTTCGACAGCTACCTGCTGATCGGCGACGAAACCGCCCTGCCCGCCATCGCCCGCCGCCTCGAAGGGCTGGCGGCCAATCGCAAGGCGCTGGTGGTCATCGAAGTGGAAAACGGCAAGGAGCAGCAAACGCTGGAAAGCGCGGCGCAGGTCAACGTGATCTGGGTTTTGCGCGAGGGCGGCAAAGACAATCTGCTGACCACCGTCAAACAATTGCAGGTGCCCAAGGGCAATCTGTATGCGTGGGTGGCGACCGAGACCAAGGTTTCGCGGCAGATCCGCCGGGTGCTGCTTGATGAGCACGGACTCGACGAGAAGTTCGTCAAAGCGGTCGGTTACTGGCGCGCAGAAGGCTCCGAAGAAGAGTGATATCCCCACTGTGGGAGCGAGCCTGCTCCGGGCGGCGTTCCGACGAAAGCAATTCGTCAGTCACATTGATGTTGGCTGACACTCCGCATTCGCGAGCAGGCTCGCTCCCACATTGGTCTTAACTTCGTGCGGATTGCCAGCGGTCGATGCCAATCACCAGCAACGCAATCAGCACAAACCCCAGCAGAATCCCCCCGGCATTGATGAACACCTGTGGATAACCCAACAGCGCCACGTCGATGAACGGATACGCGTAAGCCCCCAGCAAATGCCCGCGCAACAGCGCATAGGCGAAGTACACCAGCGGATAAATCAGCCACAGCGGCAGGTGCTTCAGACGCAAGCTGCCCTTCGGCACGCACAACCACCAATAAGCCAGGAACAGCAGCGGCATCACGTCGTGGAGCAATTCGTCAGCGATAAACTGCCAGCCCTGCGGGTGCCACAGATGTCGCAGCAGAATGCTGTAGGCCAGGCCCACCACTGCAATGCTGACGGTAATCCCGCTGCTGACCCAGGGTTGCAGAAACCAGCGCCGCGCGGTGGATTCGCGATCCGTCACCGCACAGGTCAGCACCACCGCCACCAGGGTGTTGGTGATCACGGTGAAGTAGCTGAAGAAACTGACCAGCCCGCCCAGCAGACTGGCGCCGACGCTCAGGCGCGCGAAGAAAATCAGGTACAGCTGAATCCCCAGCCCGGCCCAGCCCAGCACCGCAGCCGAAGTGATCAGGCGTCGCCGCCATACGGCGTTCATCTCAGAGCGGACGCTTGGTGCGCATCAGTTTCACGTACAGCCGCTCGACTTTCTCCCGCGCCCAAGGTGTCTTGCGCAAAAAGGTCAGGCTCGACTTGATGGTCGGATCGCTCTTGAAGCAACGGATGTCGATGCGCTCGGCCAGGCCCGACCATTCGTAGTGGGTCACCAGTGCATTGAGAATCTGTTCGAGGGTCACGCCGTGCAGCGGATCGGGATTGTGGTCGTTCATGCCGGGCCTTTGGGCGAAGTGAAAATACAGAAGCCGCGCACCTTAGCCGAGGGCATGGGCGGGTGGAAGGCCTTGGGTTAAATGTAGGCCAACCGAAGAAGATCGCAGGTCTGCGCCAACGCCCGCAATGCGCTGTATTGCCGCACTGTTACCGAATCCGAAAGGGTTCATGTCTGCAAAAGCCCTTTGTGTTTTTGTAACAGGACATTATCCTGCCGCCCTTCTGCTGAACCGCTTCACTGCCTGCGTCAAATCGTAGCGGCCAGCTTATCCCCCAAAAAGATCAAGAAAGACCCTATTCATGCCCGATTTTCCGTTCTCCCGAGACAGCGCTATCTCCACCCTGCGCCTGATCGGCGGCTGCACCGCCCTTGGCCTCGCCACCTGCACCCAGGCCACTCCGGCCTTCGACAGTGAATCACCGTGGATGCTTGGTGACTGGAACGGCACCCGCAGCGAACTCTCGGCGAAAGGCATCGACTTCAAGCTCGACTACACCGGCGAAATGGGCAGCAACCTGCACGGCGGCTACGACCACGACCGCACCGCGCGCTACAGCGACCAATGGGGCCTCGGCACCCACCTGGACCTGCAAAAGCTGCTGGGCTGGAACGACGCTGAATTCCAGCTGACCGTGACCAAACGCAGCGGCAACAACATCAGCAACGACCGCATCAACGACCCGCGCGTCGGCGGCTTCACCTCGGCCCAGGAAGTCTGGGGCCGTGGCCAGACCACCCGCCTGACGCAGATGTGGTACCAGCAGAAATTCTTCGACCAGAAGCTCGACATCAAGGTTGGCCGCTTCGGCGAAGGCGAAGACTTCAACAGCTTCCCGTGCGACTTCCAGAACCTGGCGTTCTGCGGTTCGCAGGTCGGCAACTGGGTCGGCGGCATCTGGTACAACTGGCCGGTCAGTCAATGGGCGCTGCGCGTCAAATATCACCTGACGCCAGAGCTGTACGCGCAAGTCGGCGCCTACGAGCAGAACCCGTCGAACCTTGATCGCGGCAACGGCTTCAAGCTCAGTGGCAGCGGCACCCAGGGCGCAATCCTGCCGATCGAACTGGTGTGGAAGCCGAAGCTCAACGGCCTGCCGGGCGAATACCGCGCCGGTTACTACTACAGCAACGCCAAGGCCACCGACGCCTATAAAGACAGCAACGGCCAGCCCGCTGCCCTGAGCGGCGAAGCCTATCGCAGCGCTTCGAGCAAACACGGCGTGTGGCTCGGCGTGCAGCAACAGATCACCAGCGTGGCCAGCGACAACTCCCGTGGTCTGAGCGTGTTCGCCAACGGCACGATGCACGACAAGAAGACCAACGCCATCGACAACTACGTCCAGGCCGGCGTGGTCTACAAAGGCCTGTTCGACGCCCGTGCAAAAGATGACATCGGTTTCGCCCTGGCCCGCGTTCACGTCAACCCGGCCTACCGCAAGAACGCCGAGGCGACCAACCAGGCCCGCGCTGTCTACGACTACGACGATCCGTCCTTCCTGCCACCACAGGACACCGAATACAGCGCTGAACTCTATTACGGCGTGCACGTCACCAACTGGCTGACCGTGCGCCCGAACCTGCAATACATCCGCCATCCGGGCGGTGTGGACAAGGTCGACGACGCGCTGATCGGCGGGATCAAGATCCAGTCGTCGTTCTGATCCAGCGCACGCGGCTCAGTCCTGCGAAAGAAATTCGATAGCAAGACAAGTTTTTATCTGAACCATGCCTGCGCCCAATCGTCATCTAAAGTGACTACAGCGCGGGACTACATAAACGTCACGGAGAATCACACTATGAGCACTGAAGGTGCTTCGAGTCGAAGCCGTCTTCTGCCGAACCTGCTCGGCCTTCTGCTTCTGCTGATGGGCCTGGCCATGCTGGCCGGGGGAATCAAGCTGAGTACGCTCGGCGGCTCGCTGTATTACCTGCTGGCCGGTATCGGCATCACGCTGACCGGCATTCTGATGCTGATGCGCCGTCGCGCAGCATTGGGCCTGTACGCCATCGTGCTGTTCGCCAGCACCGTCTGGGCGCTGTGGGAAGTCGGTCTGGACTGGTGGCAACTGGTGCCGCGCCTGGCGCTGTGGTTTGTCCTCGGTTTCGTGATGCTGCTGCCGTGGTTCCGTCGCCCGCTGCTGCTCGCAGGCCCGGCGCCGATGGGCACCGGCGGTTTGACCGTGGCCGTGATTCTGGCCGGCGTCACCGCCCTGGTCAGCCTCTTCACCCACCCGGGCGAAATCTTTGGCGAACTGGGTCGCGACACCGCCGACACCACCAGCACCGCGCCAGCCATGCCTGATGGCGACTGGCAGGCCTATGGCCGCACCGAGTTCGGTGACCGCTACTCGCCACTCAAGCAGATCACCCCGGCCAACGTCGGCAAGCTGCAGGAAGCCTGGCGCATCCAGACCGGCGACCTGCCGACCGCCGATGACCCGGTCGAGTTGACCAACGAAAACACCCCGCTCAAAGCCAACGGCATGCTCTACGCCTGCACCGCCCACAGCAAAGTGCTGGCGCTGGACCCGGACACCGGCAAGGAACTGTGGCGCTTCGACCCGCAGATCAAAAGCCCGGTCGGCTTCAAGGGCTTCGCCCACATGACCTGCCGTGGCGTGTCGTACTACGACGAAGCCGCTTACGCCAAGTCTGAAAACGCAGCCTCCGCTGTCATCTCCGAGGCCGGCAAAGCCGTCGCCCAGGCCTGCCCGCGTCGCCTGTACCTGCCGACTGCCGATGCCCGCCTGATCGCACTGAATGCCGACACCGGCAAGATCTGCGAAGGCTTCGGCACCAACGGTGTGGTTGACCTGACCCAGGGTATCGGCCCGTTCACCGCCGGTGGCTACTACTCCACCTCGCCTGCCGCGATCACCCGTGATCTGGTGATCATGGGCGGCCACGTGACCGACAACGAATCGACCAACGAGCCATCGGGCGTGATCCGCGCGTTCGACGTGCGTGACGGTCGCCTCGTCTGGAACTGGGACAGCGACAAGCCAGACGCCACCGAGCCTTTGGCGCCAGGCGAAACCTACAGCCGCAACTCGGCCAACATGTGGTCGCTGGCCAGCGTCGATGAAAAACTCGGCATGGTCTACCTGCCATTGGGCAACCAGACCCCGGACCAATGGGGCGCCGACCGCACCCCGGGCGCCGAGAAATTCAGCGCCGGCGTCGTGGCTCTGGACCTGGCCACCGGTAAAGTGCGCTGGAACTACCAGTTCACCCACCATGACCTGTGGGACATGGACGTCGGCAGCCAGCCAACCCTGCTGGACATGAAAACCGCCGACGGCATCAAACCTGCGCTGATCGCTCCGACCAAACAGGGCAGCCTGTACGTCCTCGACCGTCGCGACGGCACGCCGATCATCCCGATCAAGGAAATCCCGGTTCCCCAAGGCGCCGTGAAAGGCGACCACACCGCCCCGACCCAGGCCCGTTCGGACCTGAACCTGCTGGCCCCGGAACTGACCGAAAAAGCCATGTGGGGCGCCAGCCCGTTCGATCAGATGCTGTGCCGCATCCAGTTCAAGGAACTGCGCTACGAAGGCCAATACACGCCTCCGTCGGAACAGGGCAGCCTGATCTACCCGGGTAACGTCGGCGTGTTCAACTGGGGCGGCGTCTCGGTCGACCCGGTTCGCCAGATGCTGTTCACCAGCCCGAACTACATGGCCTTCGTCTCGAAAATGGTGCCACGCGAGAAAGTCGCCGCCGGCAGCAAACGCGAGAGCGAAACCGCTGGCGTGCAACCCAACACCGGCGCGCCATACGCGGTGATCATGCACCCGTTCATGTCGCCACTGGGCGTACCGTGCCAGGCTCCGGCCTGGGGCTACGTCGCCGGTATCGACCTGACCACCGGCAAAGTCGTCTGGAAACGCAAAAACGGCACCAGCCGCGACAGCTCGCCAATCCCGATCGGCTTCACCCTGGGCGTGCCAAGCATGGGCGGCTCGATCGTCACCGCCGGCGGCGTCGGCTTCCTCAGCGGCACCCTCGACCAGTACCTGCGCGCCTACGACGTGAACACCGGTAAAGAACTGTGGAAATCGCGTCTGCCTGCCGGCGGCCAAGCGACCCCGATGACCTACACCGGCAAGGACGGCAAGCAATACGTCCTGCTCGTGGTGGGTGGTCACGGCTCGCTGGGCACCAAGATGGGTGACTATGTGATTGCGTACAAACTGCCGGAATAAGCTTTAGCGGCGGTAAAGGAAAGGCGATGCCCTGAGAGGGGTGTCGCCTTTTTTTGTGGGCTGCGTTTTTTTAAACGGGGTGTTTATGTCCTACAGACGGGGTGTTTGCAGGGGATGTTTCTGACATGTCGCGTCGGTTGTGGCTCGGAAATGGGGTGGATAGGCTTTGGGGGTCGCTGAAACATTCAGCGAACGGGCGTCGCAGTCCGTGCAGTTCACTTGGTGCATAATCGCCACCCCAAACTGGAGTGCTTCGGTATTTCTCGTTTGCTTATGGTGGCTGTGCGCGAGATACCTTCGGGTATGCCGGGTTTTCAGGTGGACCGGTCTGCGACCCCGCGCACAGCTACCACCCTCCGTCGCGTCGCAGCGATTCGTGGTAGCTCAAATTGCCACTTGGAGTTCCATCATGAAAAAACCAACACCAAATCCACCCGAAACCAACGACACCTCACCCTACGAATCCGCCGATTCGAAGAAACTACACGAAGCCGCCGAGCGCGCGCTCGACCACCATTTCAATCCCATTCCAAAAAAATGCCCCGGTCGCCGACCGAGCCAGATGTTCCAGATATCGCCAGACATGGACGATGAAAGCCTGTTGGCCCATGCCTGTGAGTCCCTGGCTACAGCAAGCGTCATGGCCAGTGATGTAGCGGCTTTTGTCGATACGCCGCAGCGACATCGGATCCTCGGGATTCAGCAGGTGATCATGCTGGCGGAACTGGCGGTGAATCGGGTGCTGGATAACGTCGAGATCAGTCGATATCCGGCATAAATGCTGATGAGGTCTCTGCGGGAGTCAGGCTTGTGGTGAGTCAGTCATGACGCTGCCCTCACCCTAGCCCTCTCCCGGAGGGAGAGGGGACTGACCGCGTTGTTTGGGAGAGGTACGCCGACGTGAGATACCGAGTCGCACTCAGGTTTTAAAGCCCCCAATCGACTCCCTCCTCTTCGCACCACCACCTTCTCTTTTCTCCCCCCTGCTCTTCACCAC
>NZ_NEIT01000003.1:0-741484 GCF_002112855.1 Pseudomonas sp. B40(2017) | reverse complement strand
GCCACCGCCGCATCCCGCAGCAACTCACCGTTGTTGACGCGCATCCGCCCGGTGACATTCACCAGCAGCGGCTTGCCCTGCCCCGCTTTGAACCGCCACTGCACCGAACGCCCGTGACCGTAAGGCAGGCAGTCGTGGCCAAGCAGATCTTCCGGTTTGACCGGCGTACCGCGCTCGGCCAGATACCCAGGACTGGCGCAGTACACCCGCTCGATTGACGCGATGCGTCGGGCGATCAGGGTCGAGTCTTCCAGTACGCCGATGCGCAGCGCCAGGTCGTACCCCTCGCCCAGTAGATCCACCGGCCGATCACTCAGGTCCACCTCAACCGTGACCTCGCGGTAACGCTGCAGAAACGGCGGCAGCAAGCAGCCCAGATGCGCCAGCGCAAACGACAGCGGCGCACTCACGCGAATCGCCCCGCGCGGCTCGGCGGTCTGCCCGGCGATGCCCTGCTCCACCGATTCCACTTCGCCAAGCAAACGCAGCGCCGATTCGTAATAGCTCTGGCCCAGCGGCGTCACGTCCAGACGCCGGGTCGAGCGGTTGAGCAATCGTACGCCGAGGCGCTCTTCCAGTTGCATCAGGCGACGGCTGACGAACTGCTTGGACAGGCCCAACTGATCGGCCGCCGCCGTGAAGCTGCCGGAGTCCATCACCTGGCAAAAAATACGCATGTCTTCGAACGGGTTCATTGTCACTCTCTGGTTGACAGTTAAACGCTTTATAGCCGCTTTTTCACTTTCCGGCACCTCATTAATCTGTGCTCACGGTGTTGCTGAGGCCTGAAGCCCAGCGCCACAGCAGCCCGATCCCAAGGCATACAAAAACTCAAACGACTTAAAAAGGAATTGCACATGAACATCAAGAAAACCCTCGCCGCTTCCCTCCTCGCCCTGTCCATCGGCAACGCCTTCGCCGCCGAAAGCACTGGCGTCGAACACACCACCCAGGCCTTCCTCGACGCCCTCGCCGCCGGCGGTGGCAAACCGCTCGAGCAACTGAGCCCGAAAGACGCCCGTGCGGTGCTGACCGGCGCCCAGGCTTCGGTGAAGGTTGACCTGTCCGGTGTTGAAGTCAGCGACAAGGCGATCAAGGTCGACGGCCAGACAATCAACCTGAAAGTGGTGCGTCCGGCCAAGGTCAAGGGCGAGCTGCCGGTGTTTATGTTCTTCCACGGTGGCGGCTGGGTGCTGGGCGACTTCCCGACCCACCAACGCTTGATTCGTGATCTGGTCGTGGGTTCTGGCGCGGTCGCGGTGTACGTCGATTACACGCCGTCGCCGGAAGCGCAGTACCCGACCGCGATCAATCAGGCTTACGCCGCGACGAAATGGGTGGCCGAGCACGGCAAGGACATCGGTGTCGACGGCAAGCGTCTGGCGGTGGCCGGTAACAGCGTCGGTGGCAACATGGCAGCGGTCGTGGCGTTGATGGCCAAGGAGCAGAAAACCCCGGCCCTGCGCTTCCAGTTGCTGATGTGGCCGGTGACCAACGCCGGGTTCGATAACGGCTCGTACCAGCAGTTCGCCGAGGGCCATTTCCTGACCAAGGGCATGATGCAATGGTTCTGGGACAACTACACCACCAACCCGGCCGAGCGTGCGCAGATCCATGCCTCGCCGCTCAACGCCAGCACCGAACAGCTCAAGGGCCTGCCCGCCGCGCTGGTGCAGACCGCCGAGTTCGACGTGCTGCGTGACGAAGGCGAAGGCTACGCCCGCCACCTCGACGCAGCCGGTGTAGCGGTGACCTCGGTGCGTTACAACGGGATGATTCATGACTTCGGTCTGCTCAACCCGCTGAACGGGATTCCTGAAGTCAAAGCCGCCGTGCGCCAGGCAGCGGCGGAACTCAAGACCCATCTGAACTGAGTGCAACCCCTCGCCACACCTTCGGGTGTGGCGTTTTCTTTTGTGCCCGCCGGAGTTCACCTCATGAGCCTTTTTTCTGCCCATCTGCTGTCCTGGAGCGCCCTGCTGCTGGTGCTCGACACCCTGCTCTGGCATCTCGTGCCGTTCAAGCATCGTGCGCAACGGGTCGCTGTGCGACTGGTGCTGTTTCTGGGCTTCAACGCACTGGCCATCAACGCCGGTGTCAGCCCGTTGCAGGCGCCGCTGTTTGCCTATGACCCGGTGGCGCAACTCGGGGCGACAGCGCTGGGGATTCTCTGGTGGCTGTACGCCGCGCGGGTGCTGACCGAAGTCATCGGTCTGATCCTGATGCGTCGCATCGGCCACAGCGGCCGGCTGTTGCAGGACGTGATCGGTGCGCTGGTGTTTCTGGCGGCCATCGTCGCAGCGGCCGGCTATGTGCTGGATCTGCCGGTCAAAGGCTTGCTCGCGACCTCCGGCGTGGTGGCGATCGTCATCGGTCTCGCGCTGCAAAGCACCTTGGCCGACGTGTTTTCCGGCATCGTGCTCAACACCACCAAGCCATATCAGGTGGATGATCTGGTGGTCATCGACGGCGTCGAGGGCAAGGTGCTCGACATCAACTGGCGCGCCACGCACCTGCTGTCCAGCAGCGGCACTCTGGCCGTGGTGCCGAACTCGGTGGCGGCCAAGGCCAAGATCGTCAATCTCAGCCGGCCGAACAACCTGCACGGCGTGTCGATCAGCATCAAGGTGCCGAACCACATCCGCCCGCGCCGGGTGCTCGACGCCCTCGACCGCACGCTGCAAGGCAGCAGCAGCCTGTTGCTGTCGCCTGCGCCGAAAGCCGTACTGAAAGAGGCCGGCGAAGAAATGTCGGAATACGTGGCCAGCGGTTTCATCGCCGAACTGGGCAAGAAAAGCGACGTGCGCAATCAACTGTTCGACCTCGCCCACCGCCATCTCGAAGCCGCCGGCATCTCGCGGCATCCGGACGGCGTGATCGAACCGTCGACCCGCGCCCGCGCCCTGCTCGATGAAGTGAAGATCTTCCGCTCGCTGAGCCACGAGGAACGCGATCGCCTCGCCGAATCGATGGTCGCGCAGCAGTACAGCGCCGGGCAGGTAGTGCTCAATCTGGAGGAAGTCCCGGACAGCCTGTTCGTCATCGCCACCGGCGTGGTCAGCGCCAGCGTACCGGACGGCAATGGCTTCACCGAGGCCGGACGCATGGGGCCGAGCGAGGTCATGGGCGAGCAGAGCATTCTGGCCGACACGCCTTCGCAGGCGACGTTCACCGCGCTGACGTCTTCGATCATTTATCGCCTCGACAAGAACCTGACCCGCCAGTGCATGGAGCAGCGCAGTGAAGTGGGTCAGGCGTTGAACAAGTTGCAGGCGGTAAGGCAGCAGAACAGTCGGTTGGCGTTGATGGCCAAGCCTGTGCCGGTTCGCAAGGGTGGTTTTCTGGGGTGGTTGCAGAAGCGGTGATGTTTGCGGGTTCAGAATCGTTGCCACCTTCAAGATCTACCCCCTCATCGGAACGCCGCCCGCCCAGCCCTCTCCCCCAGGGGGGCGAGGGGGAAAGGGAGCCGATCTCCATGAAGTTCAGGTCCTGAGTTCGACTCGATTTTTCAGGTCGATGCACCTCGAAAGAACACCTCGGTTGGCCCCCTCTCCCTCCAGGAGAGGGCTGGGGTGAGGGCTGGTTTTCGAAGTAAAAATACACACTCACCAACACCGCAAAAAAAATGCCCGCTCTTCAGCGGGCATTTTGTTCAGCCAATTACTGAGCAGTGAACTTGGTATAGCTGTTGATCAGGTTGCGGTAGTTAGGCAGACGCTGCGACAGCAGATTCGCCAGGCCTTCCATGTCATTGCGCCAGTCGACTTGCAGCTCGCAGGCCACAGCGAACCAGTTCAGCAGGTGTGCACCGGCAGCCGACATGCGCGCCCACGCCGCTTGTTGCACGGTGGTGTTGAAGGTGCCGGAAGCGTCGGTGACCACGAACACTTCAAAACCTTCGGCAATGGCCGACAGGGTCGGGAACGCCACGCAGACGTCAGTCACCACACCGGCGATGATCAGTTGCTTGCGGCCAGTAGCCTTGATGGCCTTGACGAAGTCTTCGTTGTCCCAGGCGTTGATCTGGCCAGGGCGGGCAATGAACGGTGCGTCCGGGAATTGCTCTTTCAGCTCAGGCACGATCGGGCCGTTCGGGCCGCTGTCGAAACTGGTGGTGAGGATGGTCGGCAGGTTGAAGAACTTGGCGATGTCACCCAGGGCCAGCACGTTGTTCTTAAACTCGTTCGGCGAGAAATCCTGTACCAGCGAGATCAGACCGGTCTGGTGGTCGACCAACAGTACAACGGCATCGTCTTTGTTCAGGCGGCTGTAAGGAACGTTGCTCATGTGAAACTCCTCGATGGATGGTTGTTGCGGGGAGCGCCGCTCACACAGAGCGGCGCTTTTTCAAAAGGATCAGAACGCGAAGCAGGAGCAGCCGAACGCGCCCCAGAAACCGGCGAAATCGCTGACCGGCGCATTCGACATCCGCGCTTTTTCATGGCTGTGGGTATGCACTGCGCACGGGCCGCTGCACTGGTGCACCTGGGCCTGCAATGGCGAATTCGGGCGCCAGTGGCCCGGGACTTTCACCACCGGCGACCAGTCCGGCAGCACCGGCAGCGAACGTGGGCCGAGGTCTTCGAAGTCGCCGGCGGCGTACACGATCTTGCCGCCAACCACGGTCATGACCGACTCGATCCACTTGATCGCTTCTTCTTCGACACTGAAGAAGTCCGCGCTCAGCGCTGCCAGGTCCGCCAGTTGCCCGACCTTGATCTGGCCTTTCTTGCCCTGCTCGGACGAGAACCAGGCGCTGCCATGGGTGAACAGTTCCAGCGCGGTGCTGCGTGGCAACCCTTCTTCGTACAGCGCCAGACCGCCAACGGTGCGACCGCTGACCATCCAGTACAGCGAAGTCCACGGGTTGTAGCTCGACACCCGGGTGGCATCGGTGCCCGCGCCGACCGGTACGCCTTCGGCGAGCATGCGCTTGATCGGTGGGGTGGCTTCGGCGGCTTGTTTGCCGTAACGGTCAACGAAGTATTCGCCCTGGAACGCCATGCGATCCTGAATCGCGATGCCGCCGCCCAGTGCCCTCACCCGCTCGATGTTCTGCGGGGTGATGGTTTCGGCGTGGTCGAAGAACCACGGCAGACCGTTGAACGGAATGTCGCGGTTGACCTTCTCGAACACATCCAGCATGCGGCTGATCGATTCGTTGTAGGTGGCGTGCAGACGGAACGGCCAACGCTGTTCGACCAGGTGGCGCACCACCGGCTCCAATTCCTGTTCCATGGTCTGCGGCAGGTCCGGGCGCGGTTCGAGGAAGTCCTCGAAGTCGGCTGCCGAGAACACCAGCATCTCGCCGGCGCCGTTGTGACGCAGGAAGTCATCGCCCTGATGCAACTTGACGCTGCCGGTCCAGTTCTGGAAGTCGGTTAGCTCTTCTTTCGGTTTCTGAGTGAACAGGTTGTAGGCGATGCGCACGGTCAGCTGGTCGTCTTTGGCCAGCTGTTCGATCACCTGATAATCGTCCGGGTAGTTCTGGAAACCGCCGCCGGCATCAATGGCGCTGGTCAGGCCGAGGCGATTGAGTTCGCGCATGAATTGGCGGGTCGAGTTGACCTGATACTCCAGCGGCAGCTTCGGCCCCTTGGCCAGCGTCGAGTACAGAATCATCGCGTTCGGCCGCGCCACCAGCATGCCGGTCGGGTTGCCGTTGGCATCGCGCACGATCTCGCCGCCCGGCGGGTTCGGCGTGTCGCGGGTGTAGCCGGCCACGCGCAACGCAGCGCGGTTGAGCAGCGCGCGGTCATACAGGTGCAGGATGAACACCGGGGTGTCCGGTGCCGCCTGGTTGATCTCTTCGAGGGTCGGCATGCGTTTTTCGGCGAACTGGAATTCGTTCCAGCCACCGACCACGCGCACCCATTGCGGGGTCGGTGTGCGGTCGGCCTGATCCTTGAGCATGCGCAGCGCATCGGCCAGCGACGGCACGCCTTCCCAACGCAGTTCGAGGTTGTAGTTCAGACCGCCACGGATCAAGTGCAAGTGCGAGTCATTGAGGCCGGGAATCACGCAGCGGCCCTTGAGGTCGACCACTTGAGTGCCGGCGCCCTTGAGGGCCATCGCCTCGGCATCGTTACCGACGGCGACGAAACGACCGTCCTTGATCGCCACGGCACTGGCGAGGGGTTTTTCGCGGTCTACCGTATGAAATTGGCCATTGAACAGAATCAGATCGGCGTTCATCGCAGTTCCTTCGAGATAAGTGAAACGGAGCCCGGACCCAGCGCTTCAGCGCGGCGGGTTGGCATTGGATTCGAGGTGTTTGTGTGACTGACCGGCTTCCAGCCACGGCGCGAACAGACGGGTCACCGGCGGCATGAACACGTAGACCACCGACACCACGATGGTCAGGGTGATCAGGAACGTGGCGACCACGTAGTTGGAGAGAAAGGCGTTGAGTTGCAGCAGCGGCCCCCAGATCAGCGGCACCAGCAAGGTGTGCGGCAGGATCACCAGCAGCGTCACTACAGCCTGCTTCCAGCGCGGTGGCGGTGAGCCGGCCTCGGCCAGCGGCGTGAACCAGAATTCGTTGGCCGCATTGACTTCGGTCTGGTCGCCGTCGGCGAGCATCGGCGCGGCTTCGTCGATCAGTTTCTGACGCTGCGGTGAGTCGAGCCAGCGCTGCATCGCCTCGGTCGAGCAATAACGCAGCACGCAGGTGAACAGTGCGAGCCCGCCCTGCTGGCTGCGCATCACGTCCACGCCCAAGTGCCCTTCTTCGCGCCCCGCCACGCTGACGATGTTGCGCAGCCAGGCTTCGTAAGGCTGCTCAAAACCGGCCTTGACCCGGTGCTTGACGATCAGCGTCACGGTTTCTTCGGGTCCCGGTTTTTTCAGGGTCTGGGCATCAGGCATAACGGAGTACTCCGGGCAAACGAACATTGAGCGCCAGCCGTCCGGGCCCGGCGATCAGAACAGTGGTGAAGAGGATCAACAGCAACCAGCCGAACTGCCCTTCGGCCACACTCCATTGCGGATGCACAAGCAGCAGCGCCACCAGCAGCACAAAGAGAATAGGCAAGCACGCCAGACGCGCCAGCACCCCGGCGACGATCAGCAGCGGACAGAGGACTTCGGCGAAGATCGCCAGAATCAAAGTGAGGTGGGCACCGAGGTGGAACGGGTCTTCGATCAGTTGCAGTTGCGCGCTGAAGTCCAGCAGCTTGGGCAAGCCGTGGACGAACAGCAGAAACAGTCCGCCGGCGACCCGCAGGAACAGCAGGCCGAGATCTTGCGCCTGGTCATTGCGTTGTACAGCGTTCATGGCCCCACCCTTGATCAATCATTGCAGGCAATGGTGCAACGATTGACCGGGGGGAAATTGGATGGGTGTGCTCTCTTTTTTGAGAGCACCGTCGATCGTTCCCACGCTCCGCGTGGGAATGCCTCAATGCACGCTCTGCGTCCGCTCTTTGGGACGCGGAGCGTCCCGGGCTGCATTCCCACGCAGAGCGTGGGAACGATCAGGTGAGCAGTCGATCAAGCTACAGCGGGCGCCTCAGCCTTCAGTTCCAGATTATCCAGCACTCGATTCACCGCCAGCTCCCCCAGCATGATCAATTGCGCAATCCCCAACAGCACATGCCGCTGCGGGCCGTCCACCAGCCCGGCGAAGTCATTGGCCATGACCTTGGCCGAGGTCAGGGTTTCGCAGGCGTCGGCCAGCAGTTCTTCGCTGTCGATGCCGGGGGCGATGAGGTAGCGGGTGTTGGGTTTGAGCAGCGGTTTGCGGGGGAGCAGCGGATTCAGATAGTGATCGAGGGCTCGCTCGGCGGCTTCGTGGAATTTCTTGGAATCGAGGGTTTCGTAGGGCGAGGTGGGGTCGGTTTCAGGCGGGTTTGGCGTTGGTTTGATCATGGATAAAGCCTCTAGAGTAGTGGAGGCGCCACGCTTCGCTGCTAAACGAAAGAGGTGGCGGCCGTACGCGGGTTAGCAGACCAGGACTCTAGAACCCGGCGCACCGAAGTGCCCCACGCAAAGCCGCCATAACGTGAACGGACAGGCGTGAGCCTGATCACG
The DNA here is from genome assembly GCF_002112855.1 of Pseudomonas sp. B40(2017). NCBI lineage: Bacteria > Pseudomonadati > Pseudomonadota > Gammaproteobacteria > Pseudomonadales > Pseudomonadaceae > Pseudomonas > Pseudomonas sp. B40(2017). The sequence goes on along the minus strand of NZ_NEIT01000003.1, from coordinate 733,453 downwards.
AACGAACGGCATTGTGCGTCTAGAGTAGATACGGGCTGCTAAACCCGATCGCTGCTTTCCAGCGACCGCCAAACAATAGAACCCGCCCCCAAGGCGCACAAGCCGGCGGATTCTGGCGTACACGTAGGCAAAGGCGCAAGGCGTTGTGGCTTACCGGAAGTAACGCTAAACACCTTTCAACACCGCACTAAACCGCCGGAATATCCAGCGTCACCGACATGAACTGACTGATCCGCGAACGCAGCCATTTCTCCGCCGGATCGTTATCATGCACCCCGCTCCACGCCATCGACAGTTGCGCCGCATCAATCGGAAACGGCGGATCTTCAGCCCGCAACGCACAGCCTTCGACCAATGCACACGCCGCGTAATCCGGCACGGTGGCGATCATCTCGGTGCCCGCCAACAGCGCGCGCAAGCCGCTGAACTGCGGCACACCGAGCACCACCCGGCGGCTGCGGCCGACCTTGGCCAGGTCCATATCGATATTGCCGCTCAGGTCTCCGGAGAACGACACCATCGCATGAGGCCGCTCGCAGTATTCGTCGAGGGTCAGCGGGCCCGGGCGGTTGTCGCCGCGCAGGACCTTGCAGGGAATGTCGCGCAGTTTCTTGCGCTTGGCGTTGGCCGGCAGATCGGTGGTGTAACTCACGCCGACAGAAATTTCTCCCGATGCCAGCAATCCCGGCATCAGCAGGTAATTGGCGCGACGAACCACCACGACAATCCCCGGCGCTTCTTCCTGCAACTGGCGCAGCAGCGGCGGGAACAGACCGAATTCGGCATCGTCCGACAAGCCGATGCGAAACACGTCACAACTGGTCGCCGGATCGAATTCCTTGGCCCGGCTGACCGCACCGGAAATCACGTCCATCGCCGGTTGCAGTTCCTGGAGAATCGCCAGCGCCCGCGCCGTCGGCTCCATGCCCCGGCCATTGCGCAGCAACAGCGGATCATCGAACAGATCGCGCAAGCGGCCCAGCGCCGCGCTCACCGCAGGCTGCCCCATGAACAGTTTTTCGGCGACGCGGGTCAGGTTCTTTTCGAACATCAGCGCTTCGAAAATCACCAGCAGGTTCATGTCGACGCGACGCAGATCGTTTCGGTTCATGGGGCACGTTTTCCTTGTTTGAGCCTGACGTGGGAGCTGCGCACTTTACTCGATCAGCGGCACTTTGGCCGCGCGTTTGTAGGGGCCGTATTCGACCGGTACCCACTGGAAGTGCTTGTCGACTGCCGTGATGTGACCGATGCCCGGGAACGGCAAGTGCGCAGCCGTGACCCAGGTCTTGCTGGCCGCCGCTGCACTGAACACGGCGTTACGACTCTTGATCGCCTGCTGACCGTTGACGTCGAAGCGGATCGACACGTCAGGATGATCGAACTGCACCGCCAGGTTGTGCACCAGGTCGCCCATGAACACGATGCTCTGGTTCTGCGAAGTGAAGCGGTAGGTGGTACTGCCCGGCGTGTGCCCGGCTTCCAGTGTCGCTTCGACCACACCCGGCAAAGGCGACTGGCCCTCTGCGAACGTCTTGAAGCGCCCGGCCGCCACGTAAGGCGCAGTGGAGTCCTGGGCGATCTTGAAGAACTCCCGGGCACCGGCCGGCGCCTTGGCCTCGGCCTGCGGATCGAGCCAGTAATCGGCTTCGGCCTTGGCGGCGTAGACCGTGGCATTGGCGAAAATCGGTTGTTGCTGGCCGTCGACCAGCCCACAGACGTGATCCAGGTGCAGGTGCGTCAGCAGAATCGCGTCGACCTGCTCAGGCTTGTAACCCGCTGCTTGCATGTTCGCCGAGAGCTGGCCGGCAGTGGCGCCGATGCACTGGCCCGCGCCGGTATCCACCAGAATCAGTTGTTTGCCGGTATTGACCAGGAACGCATTGAACGCAGTCTGCACGCCCGGCGTTTCAATCGAGCGACGGGCCAGCAGCGCGCGAATCTGGCTCTGACTCATGCCCTGCAACAGCTTCGGCGACAAATCGTTGTAGCCGTCGAACAGCGCCGTCACCTCGTAATCGCCCAGCGCCAGCCGGAAATAACCCGGCGCCTGCGTGCCGACCTGCGGTGCCTGCGCCATGGCGCTGGACATCACACCGACCAACGCCATGCCGATTACGCCGTTGAACAAACCTTTCATATGCATCCTCTCGCCCGAGCCCGATTCTGCGGCCCCTTATGGCCCGCCCCCAATCTTCGCCATCCTGCCCGGTTCCCCTCATGGCGACTTGCAACGGTGTGCTGAGTTGCAGCCGACGGTGGAATTAACAACGTTTAACTCGTCAGCACTCGCCCTTCACCAAACAATGAATCCCTCTGCGCAGCGTTGTTTTTTTGACCTGAGGGAAAGCGCTGACCGTGCGTTCCCCCCCGACACGGACCTAGGCCATGGCTCACTTACAGCAAACCGTCGCCCGCGCCCCTGCCAGCGAACCCCGCAAGACCAGCACCGGCGGCCTCAGCCCGCAGCGCGAGCGGCTGGTGAAACAACTGATCCTCGAACGCCTCGGCGACAGCCTTGAAGTCACCGAGCTGGCCAGCGCCTGCTCACTGTCACGCAGTCATTTTTCCCGGGCGTTCAAGTGCAGCACCGGGTACTCGCCGCAAGACTGGATCCGTACCCAGCGCATTGCCCGTGCCAAGCTGTTGATCCAGCAGACCAACCACAGCCTCACGCAGATCAGCCTGGAATGCGGCTTCTGCGATCAGGCGCACTTTTGCCACATCTTTACCCGCAGCGAAGGGATCAATCCGTTTGCGTGGCGTTGTCAGGTCATGAAAAACCGCTGAAGCGGTTTCATCCGCGAGCCATCCGCTGCGCCAGTCGCGCCACCCGCTCGCCCAGGTGCGCGGCGGTTTGTTGATCTTCCAGCGGGGGGGCCTGCTCGGGCGGTTGTTCGACACAGGATTGGGACATGGCGCCGAGGGAGCTGCCGAGGCGATTCAATTGACCGTCGAAACCACCTTGGCACGCACGCGCCGGCAACAGATCGAGCCCGACCCAGATCATCGAATGCTGGGCCGCAAACACTGCCATTTGCAGCAGGGTATTGAGCTTGTCGCCGCACAGGCTGCCGGAATTGGTGAAGCCCGCCGCGAGTTTGTCGCGCCACGGCCGGGCGAGGTAGAACGAGGCCGTGGCCTCCATGAATTGCTTGAACGCCGCCGACGCGCTGCCCATGTAGGTCGGCGCGCCGAAAATGATGGCGTCGGCGCGGTGCAGGTCATCCCAGTGGGCTTCCACGTCTTCGACCGCCAGCAACAGGCAGGTGCTGCCCAAGTGGCGTTCCACACCTTGGGCCACAGCCTGCGCAATGACGCGGGTGTGCCCGTAGCCACTGTGATAGACCACCACTACCTTGCTCATCGCAGCGTCCTCCGGACGTATGCATTCCTTTGCCCCGGAGTTTTGGCTCTGAAGCCCGCACGGACGAGTTAATCGTTGTTAATTTTTCCCGGCTGTCGGGCAAACCGCCACGGGTTCCGGCCCTTGAATACAGTGGTGACGGTACTGAATGCCGAGCGATGCGAAGGCCCAAGCCTTGCGCGCAAGTTGCGCTGGCGCCAAATCCTGAGGAATATGCCCGGATACTGCGGATCAGACGGCTTGCGTGCCCCTCAAGTCGCCATCCGCCCTGCCCGTCACGGACTCTTCACCGAGGCGGACCAGGATCATAAAAAACGTCGAAGGAGTGAGCGGTTGAGTCTTTCCCCGAATCAGGCCATCGGTTTCGGCCCCTATCGGATCCACCCCGGCCAGCGGCTGGTGCTTGAAGGCGACCAGCCTTTGCGCCTGGGCCGCCGCGCCATGGACATTCTGCTGATCCTGCTGGCCCATGCCGGCGAGGTGGTGAGCAAGCAGCAGTTGATCGCCGGGGTCTGGCCGGACAGCGTGGTGGAAGACATCAACCTGCGGGTGCACATGGCTGCACTGCGCAAGGCGCTCGGTGACGGTCAGGCCGGGCAGCGCTACATCGTCACCGTGGCGCAGCGTGGTTACAGTTTCGTCGCGCCGGTCGTGCTGCAATCCATCGAACAACGCCCCGCCGCCCACCTCGGTCGACATAACCTGCCATTGCGGCGCACGCGGATGATCGGGCGCCAGTCGGTGGTCGACAGCCTGATGACGCAACTGCCGCGCCAGCGCTGCATCACTCTGGTCGGGCCCGGCGGCATCGGCAAGACCACCGTGGCTCTGCGTGTCGCCGAACAGTTGATCGGCCGCTATCGCGACGGCATTCGCCTGCTGGATCTGGCACCGCTCAACGATCCCCGCTCGATCTGCTCGCACCTCGCCGCCCTGCTGGATCTTTCGCTGCATGACAGCGAGCCGATGGCCTGCCTGATCAACAGCCTGCGCGAGCGGCAGATGCTGCTGGTGATCGATAACTGCGAGCACTTGATCGACACCGTCGCGCTGCTCAGTGAAAGCATTCTGCGCGGTGCGCCGCAAGTGCACATTCTGGCCACCAGCCGCGAAAGCCTGCGCGCCGAGGGCGAATATGTGCAGCGTCTGGAATCTCTCGATTGTCCGCCACCGATTGCGGTGCTGGATCGCGATCAGGCGATGGGGTTTTCTGCGCTGCAACTGTTCGTCGAACGGGCGATGGCGGCTCATGAACACTTTGAGCCGGGCAACGCCGACCTGCCCTTGATCATCGACATCTGTCGGCGGCTGGACGGCATCCCGCTGGCACTGGAACTGGCCGCTGCGCAGGTCGCGGGTCTTGGGCTGGAGGGTTTGCTGAGTCAGCTCCAGGGGCGTTTGCCGGCGGGCAATCAGACTCATCTTGGCCGCCATGAAACCCTGCGCGCTACGCTGGACTGGAGCTTCAATCTGCTCAATGCCTGCGAACAGACCGGTCTGCGCCGACTCGGCGTGTTCCGTGGCGCATTCACGCTGGAGTCTGCGGCGGCGGTTATCGTCGGTCAGCACATCGAATCGAACGAAGTGTTTGCCTCGATCACGCAACTGGTCGCCAAGTCGCTGCTCAACGTCGAAGTCGGCGATGAAGAGGTGTTCTATCGCCTGCTCGACACGACTCGCCGCTATGCGCTGGAAAAACTCGACCAGGCCGCCGAACTCGGCGAAACCCGCGAGCGCCATGCCGAACGCAGCCTGGCGCTGATGCATCAGGCTCAGGCCGATTGGGAGAACACGGCGACCGACGTCTGGATCGAGCGTTACGCCCGAGGCCTTGAAGACCTGCGCGCGGCGCTTGAGTGGACGCTGAATGACCAAGGCTCGCGCGCGCTCGGCGTAAGCCTGACGGCGACCTCGGCACCGTTGTGGCAGGAACTGTCCCTGCTCAAGGAGTACGGCGTTCATGTGCGCCGGGCACTGGCGTTGCTGGCGTCATCCGACGAGCCCTGCCCGCGACTCGAAATCGCCTTGAAACTGGCCCTCGGCAGCGCTTGTTACCACACCTGGGGCGGCACGCCGGAAACCATCGAAGCCTTCGTCAGCGCCCGTCTGCTGGCGCAACGGCACGACGACATGGCCGGCCAGTTGCGCGCGGTGTCGGGGCACATGGCGGTCAATCTCAGTTGCGGGCATTACCAGATGGCGCTGGAGCAGAGCGAGCAATTCGAAAGCCTCGGGGTGCACGGCGATGCGCAGCTGTCCCTGAGTACCCACCGCTTGCGGGTGCTCGCGCTGCATTACGCCGGCGATCAGCATCAGGCGCGAATCCACGCCGAACAGGTCATTCAACGCATGGCCCACAGTGGCCACCTCAACCGTTTCACTCACGGTTTCGGCGTGCAATACGACCAGAGCGTCGCCTCGCTGACCGTCCTCGCCCGGGTGTTGTGGTTGCAAGGTTTTCCCGAGCAGGCCTGGCGCACGGCGCGGCAGGCACTGGACATCGCGGTGCAGATCAACCACGGCACCTCGATCTGCTACACCCTGGCACTCGCCTCGTGCCTGATCGCCCATTACAACGGCGACGTACAAAACGCACGCGCGCTGCTGCAACTGCTGCTCGAACAGGCGCAGAAGCATTCGGTGCTGCTGTTCTACACCTGGGCGCGGCACTACGCGCAGGTGATCGATGCTGACAAAGCCGCCGCCATCCCGCCGGCCGACAGCGGTCTGGTCAGGGAAATCATGGTCACGCTGGACCCGGGTTTCGTTGATGATGCGTTGCTCGAACGAGCACAAAGTGGCGCGGCGGGCTGGAGTACTGCGGAGATCTTGCGGGCTCGCGCCGAGCGATTGCTGGCGGCTGAATCGCCCTGCCATCACACGGTCGAAAGCGCCTTGCAGCAATCGCTTGAGATTGCGCGGACACAAGGCGCCTTGGCCTGGGAACTGCGCAGCGCGACTTCGCTGGCTCGGTTGTGGCAGCACCAGTCGCGCTATCGCGAGGCGCTCCAATTGCTGACACCGATCTATCAGCGCTTTACCGAAGGTTATGCCACCCCGGACTTGCGCAAGGTACGTCTACTGCTCGACGAACTGCGCGCTCAGTCGGCCGCTTGAGGCCGGCCGGGTGCGGCCTAGGTAGCGCGCGTGCCGACGCTCGACATCACTCAGTTCGCCGCCCTGCTCCAGCTGTTCGCGGGCATAGCGGCGCGTGGTGTTGAGCATTCGATAGCGCAGCGTTCCGCTGGATCGGTCCGATGTCAGTAACGATTTGACCGCCAACTGCTCAACCACGGCCACCAGCGTCGAGGGTGGCAGTTGCGCGCAACTGATCACGCCGATGGCGGCGTCGAGAGTGAATGCCATCTTGAACACCGACAAGCGTTGCAGCACGCGTTGTTCCTGCTCGCTCAAGCGCTGATAGCTCCAGTCCAGCGCGGCCTTCATTGACTGATGGCGTGGCACGGCGGTACGGCGACCGTGACTCAGGACTTGCAGGCCTTGATCCAGTTGCGTCTGAAGGCCGACCAGCGCCAAGGCATCGATCTGTGCCGCTGCCAGTTCGATCGCCAGCGGCAGACCATCGAGCCGCCGACAGATATCGCGCAGCGTTTCCAGATCCTGTCCACGCAGACTGAAGCCGTGTTGACGCGCGCGAGCGCGACTGACAAACAGCTGCACCGCCGAATAACCCATGACTTCATCGACACTGTTGAGCGCCAAGGCTTTGGGAAGGGTCAGGGGCGATAGTGGCTGGAGGACTTCCAGACCCAGGTTCAACGGTTCTCGGCTGGTGGCAAGAATCGACAGACGGGGCGCAGCGTCGAGCAATGTTTGCAACAGGTTCCGGCAGGCTGCATGCAGGTGTTCGCAATTGTCCAGCACCAGCAAGGCGTGGCGCGCCGCCAATGTGGGGAAATCAGTGCCGAGGGTTTTGAGCAGGTGATCGAGGAGCGGGATGTCATCGCCGACCAGCGACAGATCCACCTGCCACACGCCGTCGCGAAAATGTTGCAGCAACAGCTCCGCTGCGCGCAGTGCCACGGTGCTTTTGCCGACACCGGCAGGCCCCGTCACCGTCATGAGCCGGGACAGCGGCAGTTGCCGCACCAGACCGCCGACCAGTGAATCGCGCCCGGTGACCGGCGACAGTCGTGCGGGCAAATTGTGTTGGGGCGCTTGCAGGTTTTCGAACACCACGTGGGCGGCGCTGTCGCCCTGCACCGGTGCCACGAAGCTGTACCCGCGTTGCGGCACATTGACGATGTAGCGCTGGCCTTTTTCGCCGTCGCCAAGGGCCCGGCGCAGCGCGGCGATGTGCACCCGCAGGTTGATCTCCTCGACCACCGAGGTCGGCCACACCAGCGCGATCAATTGCTCTTTGCTGACCACTTGGCCGGCGCGCTCGACCAGCACTTGCAGAATGTCCAGCGCACGCCCGCCCATGCGCAATTGCCGATCCCCTTCGAGGATCAGCCGCTGGCGCAAATGGAACGCGTACGGCCCGAAACGCAGGACCGACGCCGAGTTCAATTCGTCGAGGCTGTTCATGTCCGTTATCTTCGCAGGCCTCGATGACGGTACAACCACCACGCGGGGTCCAGCACGGACATCCGGATGCCCGGAACGGACAGAACCGCTCTAGCTGAACTGTTCGCGATACTGCGTGGGGGTCAGCCCGAGCTTTTCGCCGAACAGAAACCGCATGTGCCGCACGCTGCCGAAACCGCTTTTGTAGGCCACGGTTTTCAGCGGCAGATCGCTGGTTTCCAGCAGATTTCGCGCGCAATCGATGCGCGCGCTTTGCAGGAATTCCATGGGCGTCATGTTGACCTCGCGAGCGAACACCCGGGCAAAATGCCGTGCACTCATGTTCGCAAGCCCTGCCATGCGCTCGACGGTGAAAGCTTCCTCCAGGTGTTCCAGCACATGATTCTGCACCCGGGTAATCGGCGTTTCCTGGGGCGCCACCGCTGCCATCAACGGGCTGAACTGCGCTTGCCCGCCCTGACGCTTCATGACCACCAGCAGCACCTTGGCCACGTCCTGGGCAATCTTTTTGCCATGATCGCGAGCGACCACCGCCAATGCCATATCGATACCGGCCGTGACACCTCCGGAGGTGATCAGGTTGCGATCCTCAATAAAAATCTGGTCGGTCGCAACGTTTGCCTTCGGAAAGCCCTTGATCAAGCGTTCGGTGTAATTCCAGTGGGTGGTCACACGATAGCCGTCGAGCAGTCCGGCATGGCCCAGCACGAAGGCGCCGGTACAGATCGAGCCATATTGCCCGGCGCGCGTGACCGCGCCTTGCAGCCAGGCGAGCAGCGGCGGGTGTTTTTCGTTGTAGGCGCCGGGGCCGCCCGGCACCAGCAGCAAGTCATAGCGCTCATCGGCGTCGTCGATATGCCGATCGGTGTGCACGAGAACACCGTTGGACGCACGCAACGGCGCGCGCTCGGTGCCCAGGGTGGTCAGGTGATAGTGGTCTTGCGGTTTCAGGTAGCGGTTGGCAACCGAAAAGACTTCCAGCGGCCCAGCCATGTCGAGCAGCAGAAAATCCGGAAACAGCACCATTGCCACGGTCTTCATGTGGGCATCACCAAAATCCAAGCAAAGTCATAAGTCTGCGCATTATGGCCAGATACGGTGAAAACGTTGGAAAAGAATGCGTGATCCAGTGCACACAACTGTCAACCAGAACAGGACAGTATTTCAGTTTTCATCTACTTATTGCATCGCAGGGTAACCAGTAACCTTCTCCTCACTCGGACGAATCAACGTCCTGAAAGGAGATTTCATCATGCTGACCCTTCGTAAAGCTTCCGACCGTGGTCTGGCCAATCATGGCTGGTTGAAGTCGTTCCACACCTTTTCCTTCGCCAGCTACCGTGACCCGCGTGAACAGGGTTTCTCCGACCTGCTGGTGATCAACGATGACCGCGTCGCCGCCGGCAAGGGCTTCGGCCAGCACCCGCACCGTGACATGGAGATTTTCTCCTATGTGCTCGAAGGCGCCCTTGAACACAAGGACACCCTCGGCACCGGCTCGGTGATCCGCCCCGGCGATGTGCAACTGATGAGCGCCGGCAGCGGCGTGGCCCACAGCGAGTTCAACCACTCGGCGAGCAAGCCTGTGCACTTCCTGCAGATCTGGATCGTGCCGGACGTCAGCGGCGCCAAACCGCGCTACCAGCAAGAGCACTTCAGCGAACAGAAAAAACGCGGCCGCCTGCAACAGATCATTTCGCCCGAAGGCAGCCACGGCTCGCTGAAAGTGCGCCAGGATGCGCGGGTGTATGCCGGACTGTTCGATGGCCAGGAGAGTGCGACACTCGCACTGCCCGCCAACCGCTACGCCTATGTGCACGTTGCTCGCGGCAGCGTTGAACTGAACGGCGTGCAGTTGAAGGAAGGCGACGGCGTGCGGGTTCGTGAAGAACAGGCGCTGACCCTGAGCAATGGCCAGGATGCCGAAGTCCTGGTGTTTGATCTGCGCCCGCAGGAACTGCCGGAAATGCCATGAGGCAGCGGTTTCAACGCTCACAGAAAACGGCCTTCAATGAAGGCCGTTTTTTTTCGCAGAACAACTATTCGTTTTCCAGCACAAACGCTTCGACAATGTGTTCGATCACCGCTCTGACCCGCGCGGTGTGGCGTAAATCCGCATGGGTCACCAGCCACACTTCATAAGGCAACGGACGCGTGCGCTCCGGCCACAACCTGACCAGGCCATCGCGCTCGCCCATGTAGACCGGGATTTCTCCTACCCCCAACCCGGCGGCAATCGAGCGGCGTACCAACAGGCTGGAGCTAAGACCGGCGACGATCCGCCCGCGAGTCATGGGCTCCGACACGAGGGTCAGATCCTTATTGCCCTGCAGATACGGCTGGTACACCACCAGATCATGGCCCTCGAACGCACTGCCCGGCGCCGGCACGCCATGGCTGTCGACATAGGCCTGCGAGGCAAACAATCCCACCGGCCAACGCGCGATGCGCCGGGCGATCAGGTCCGGATTGTCCGGACGGGTGTTGCGCACAGCGATGTCCGCCTCACGTTTAGCCAGGCTGAGGATTTGCGTGGAGGCGTCCAGTTGCACGCGCACGTCCGGATGCTGCTCGTGCAACTGCGCGATGGCCGGGATCAGAAAATCGATGGCCAGCGAATCGGTGGTGCTGACCCGCACGCTACCGGTCAGGCGGTCGTCCAGGCCCTGGATACGCCGCTCCAGCTCCAGCGCCGAATACTCCATTTTTTCTACCGACTTGAGCGCCGCTTCGCCGACGGCCGTCAGTGCATAGCCCTCGGAGGTGCGCAGGAACAAAGTCGCGCCCAGCGACTTTTCCAGTGCCGTGATGCGGCGCCCGACCGTTGCCTGATCCACGCCCAGCACGCGCGCGGCGCCGCGCAATGTCGACTCGCGGCAGACCGCAAGAAACACCCGTGCGTCATCCCAATTCATAGCGTTCTCCATTGATGCATAAACGCATCACTATCACGCAAACTCGCTGCATTAACGCAGCAACGATAGCCGATATGCTGGGCGCCATAAACCTTTCAAAGGATTGCCGTCATGCACACTTCAACTGCTTCGCCCGAACGTCCGGACACAAGTGTCTGGCTGGCGATCTTCGCCGGCCTCTGCGCCAGCCTGGTCAGCATCGGTCTGGCGCGTTTCGCCTACACACCGCTGATCCCTTCGCTGATTCAGGCGCAGTGGTTTTCCGCCCATGATGTGGTCTATCTCGGCGCTGCCAACCTGGTCGGTTACCTGATCGGCGCCCTCCTCGGCCGACCGCTGGCACGCCGGCTCACCCAGAGAAACGCTCTGCGCCTGATGATGCTGGCGGTGACCGTGGCGTTTTTTGCCTGTGCGTACCCCGTGTCGGTGAGCTGGTATTTCGGCTGGCGCCTGCTGTCGGGAATTGCCGGCGGCGCGATCATGGTGCTGGTAGCCGCGACCGTACTGCCCCATGTACCCGCCGCGCGCAAGGGCCTGGCCAGTGGGGCGATTTTCCTCGGCATCGGTCTGGGCATCGCCGGCTCGGGCACGATTGTTCCGCTGCTGTTGAGCCTTGGCCTGCAAGCGACGTGGCTGGGATTGGGCGTTTTGTCGCTGGCACTGACGGCATTGAGCTGGTTCGGCTGGCCTTCGGAGCTGACCCACGCAACCACCGCAACGGCTCAGGTGGAACCGGTCGAGCCGACACCGCCTGCTGTTTATCTGCTGTTTGCCCAATACGCATTCATGGCCGCCGGGCTGGTGCCGGCCATGGTTTTCCTGGTGGATTACGTCGCCCGTGGCCTGGGCGCCGGGTCGCACGTCGGCGCGCTGATCTGGGTCATGTACGGTCTGGGTGCCATCGTCGGCCCGGTAAGTTATGGCTTTCTCGCTGATCATCTCGGCGCGCGGACCGGCATTCGTCTGGTGCTGGTGGTGCAGGCGATCACCCTGGGTTTGCTGGCGGTTTCGCATTCGTTCCTGGCGTTGGCGCTGCTGGCGGTGGTCCTTGGTTCATTTCCGCCGGGCATCGTTCCGCTGGCGTTGGCACGGGTGCATGAGCTGGTGCCGGATCACCATCGCCAACAGGTGGCGTGGAGCCGGGCCACGGTGTCGTTCGCCACGTTTCAGGCGCTGGCGGGCTTCGCCTATTCGGCGCTGTTCAACGCCACGGGCGGACAACATGCGCTGCTCTTCGTGATTGCCGGCGGTGCCATCGTGATCGCGCTGATACTTGAGCACGCCATGAAATTGCTGCCCTCCTCCGTCGAACAACGCTGCTGCGCCGAATGACGGGAATCATTGCGCCCTGACTGCGTTCCCATCTACTGACCACTTTTTCAAGAGGAATCGAAAATGACGTTGCCCACTGAAATGACCCGAATCGAAATCACCGAACCGGGTGGGCCCGAGGTTCTGCAATCCCGACGCGTGCCGCTGCCGGTCGCCGCAGAAGGCGAAGTGCTGATCCGCGTGCACGCCGCCGGCGTCAATCGCCCGGACGCCCTGCAACGCGCCGGCAAATACCCGATGAAGCCCGGCATGAACCCGATTCCGGGCCTTGAAGTGGCCGGCGAGGTCGTGGCGATCGGCGGCGGTGTCAGCACATTCGCGGTCGGTGACCGGGTGTGTGCGCTGACCAATGGCGGCGGTTACGCCGAATACTGCGCGGTTCCGGCGGGCCAGGTCTTGCCGATCCCCGATGGGCTGGACTGGATCCAGGCAGCGGCCATTCCGGAAACCTTTTTCACCGTATGGGCCAACCTGTTCGGCCTCGGCGGCGCCAGCCGTGGCCAGCGCGCCTTGATTCACGGCGGCACCAGCGGCATCGGCACCACCGCGTTGATGCTGTGCCGCGAGTTTGGCATCGAAGCTTTCGCCACCGCCGGCAGCGCCGACAAATGTGCGGCGATCCGCAATCTGGGCGGCGAAGCGATCAACTACCGGGAACAGGAGTTCGCCGCGGTCATCACCGAGAAAACCGCCGGCCAGGGCGTCAATGTGATCCTCGACATCATGGGCGGCTCGTACCTCAACGGGAACATCAGCGCCTTGGGAATGGATGGGCGATTGGTAATGATCGGCTTCCTCGGCGGCGCGCGGGCCAACGACATCGATCTGCTGGCCATCCTCGGCAAGCGTGCGGTGGTCACCGGTTCCCTCCTGCGTGCCCGTACCTCGGCGGAAAAAGCCGCCATCGCCGATCAATTGCGCGAACACGTCTGGCCGGCGCTGGCTGCCGGGCGTTGCCTGCCGATCATCGACAAGGTCTACCCGCTCGCCGACGCAGCCAAGGCCCATGCGCACATGGAAGCGGGCGACCACATCGGCAAGATCGTGCTGAAGATCGACTGAGCCGTTGCAGCATTTTGTAATCGTTGCAGGCGTGCGGTGGTCGAAAATGTCACGCGCGGGTCAAGGCATCTGGTAAAAAGCGTTCTTTGTCCGCGCCTTGGTGAAACGTTTAATGTTCCTTGCCTTCATGACCCGACTTCGACGCCGCCGTCTGGCGTTCGCCTGCATGGCAGCCCTGATCATCGGCGTGCCGGCGAGTTGTGCCGTGCTGGAACACACCGAACGCAAGCTGTTGTTTCGCATCGAACCGGGCACCGCCGGCTGGTATCACGGATTGCCCGGCAGCGTGCAGGAACTCGACCTGCAACCGAAAAGCTTCAAGGCCGGGCAGAACATTCACGCCTGGTGGTGGCCGGCGGAGCGTGCCGATGCACCGGCCATCCTCTATCTGCACGGCGTGCGCTGGAACCTCACCGGGCAACTGTTTCGTATCGAACAATTGCGCGCAGCAGGTTATTCGGTACTGGCCATCGACTATCGCGGCTTCGGCCAGAGCCACGGCGATCTGCCGTCGGAAAGCACGGTGTACGAGGATGCCAGGGTGGCGTGGGAACGCTTCCAGCTGTTGCAGCCCGACCCGAACAAACGCCTGATCTACGGGCACTCGCTGGGCGGCGCGGTCGCCATTGACCTGGCTGCCGAGCTCGGTCGCGATGCCGCCAGAAATCACACCCCACTGCCGGTGCGCGGGCTGGTCATCGAATCCACGTTTACCTCCCTGGCGGATGTAGCGGCAGCCGTGGCCAACACCTCCCTTCCGGTACGCTGGCTGTTGTCGCAGAAATTCGACTCCATCGACAAGATCGCCGAGATCCACATGCCCTTGCTGGTGGTGCACGGTCTGGCCGACGCCTTCGTGCCGTCACGCTTCAGCGAACAGCTGTTCGCCGCCGCCCGGCAGCCGAAACGCCTGCTGCTGGTGCCCGGCGCAACCCACAACAACAGCATGGCGCTCGGCGGACAGAACTATCGCAAGGCGATCGATGCGCTGATGCAAACCCGACCTGCCGCTCGGGTGGCAGGCGCTGCGGTGCAAAAGAATCCGCGCGATTCCTGACGTCCCTCCCCCGCAGACCATCGGTCACCCCGAAAGGAAATTCTTGCAGCATCGGCTGGCAATCCGGCGATCTAACGCTTTGCTGGAGGGAGTCAATCCATGACGCTGCTTCGGCACACCCGGCCGCGCAGCGTTTCACTGCCTATTCGGGAGCACCACCATGAAAATCAACCCGTACCTGATCTTCAACGGCGACTGCCGGGCTGCCTTCACCTTTTACGAGCAATGCCTGCAAGGCAAGCTCGAAGCGATGATGACCTTCGGCGAAACCCCAGCCGCCGAACATGTACCGAAAGAGCACCACAACCTGATCATCCACACCTGCCTGAAAGTCGACGATCAGATGCTCATGGCTTCGGACACCACCCCCGATCGCCCGACCCAAGGCATGAGCGGTTGCTCGATTTCCCTGAATGTCGACAGCATCGCCGAGGCCGAACGGGTGTTTAACGCCTTGGCCAGGGACGGTCGCGTCGACATGCCATTGGAAGCCACCTTTTGGGCCGCACGTTTTGGCATGCTGGTGGATCGCTTTGGCGTGTCGTGGATGGTCAATTGCGAAACTGACAAGTGACGCTGTCATTGCAGCGGACATGAAAAAGCCCGACCTCTTCAGGTCGGGCTTTTTCGTTCAACGCTGGGCCAGTTCATGGCGAACGCACTGCTCGTAGTAGGTTTGCTTGACGGCCGCCGGCTTGAGTCGCGACGCGCTGTCGTAGGTCTGCTCGGTAATGCCCATGGCGGTCATGCGCATCCACGGTTGCTGGAACTTGCGCGCCTGCAAGCGCTTGCGCGCACCATAAAGAGAAATGCCCGAAAGCTTCGATTGTTGCGCACCGGCGGCAATTTCCGAACCCCAGGTACACGCAAAACGATGGCTCTTGCTCAGCTCCCTGGCCTGGGCCTCCAACGCGAACAGAGCGAGGGAAAGCGTTGCTACGGTGATGACAATCGTCCGCATATAGCCCACCTAACCTTTTGAAAAAAGGCGAGTTTGCCGGGACTGAAAGCTTTCGGGGGCCAGCAATTTGCCGCCTATTGCTCCCGAGCGCGAACTTCAACCTTTAACCGGTCTGCGCCTTCTTCCTGGCACTGGATGTGGATCGGTACAAACCGCTCGATCACCGAGATGTTGCTGTGCAAATGCTCGGTCATCCTGGGCGTGGTAAACGATCCACCTCCGGCCAGCACCATCGGCAACAGCAGTTGATCAGCCAGATGCTCCGCTACCGCCGCACCGCTGTGCAACCAATCGGTCGCTTGATCGATCGCGGCGTCCGCCACCTTCTCCGAACGCAGTGAGGCTTGACCGAAAGCGCTGAAAACCTCGGTGACGTGTTCAAACGCATACTCCAGCAGCAACACGTTGCCCGGTCCACAGGCCGGATCAACGATGACCGCGTTCAACTCCGCCGATGCCATGTTCAATCGCTGGGCCACCCTTTCGAGCTCGCGGATACCGACACTCGGCGCCAGTCCCGCCGTCAGCGCAAACGCCTGTTGCGAAAGCGGCAAGCCGCGCTCACACAAGTGCAGTGCTGACAATTTCGATGGTTGCACCCTGACGTCGATTTCACCGCCCCCTGCCGGTACGAACCCGTGGCGCAGCAACGTCAGTTCAACCTCCGCGCCCATGCGTCGCAGCAACGGCAACCAGCTGCGGCTGAGAAAATCGGTCGGTGGTGCCAGCGGATTATGCGTGCCGCCGCTGATCCGCACGCGGCTGGCTTGCGGCGCCAGCAACAACGCGGGCAGCAAGGTCTGCAACACCAGCGTGCTACTGCCGGCGGTTCCAATGGCAAAGCGATAATCGCCGCCGCGAATCGGTCCCGGCTCGAAGCTCAATGTCTGCGAGCCCAGTTCAGCCCCCTGGACCTTCGCACCGCAGACCTGCGCTGCCGCCATCACGGCGGTCAGATGCTGGCGCAACAGGCCCGGACGACTGCGACGGGCCCGAATCCGCTCTATTCGAAACGCCTGGCCCGTCACCATCGACAGACTCAACGCACTGCGCAACACCTGCCCACCGCCGATGGCGCCGTCCAGTTCAATCACGTCCTGTTTCATTTTTTTCCTTAGGCGTACAAACCAACGGTTTCCCGCAGGTATTGATCGAGCTGGCGCGAATCCTCCCGGGTTCGGGGCAGTGCCGGTACCGCTCGCTCAAGTTCCGCCTCGATGAATGCATGCAGCGCCGGACGACGAGGACCGTAGGCGCTCTCGTCGGCATTGCGCTTGAGCGCGAGCAATTCATCGACTTCATCGAGCAATGCCCGGTCATCGACGGTGCTCAGCAGATCGCTGAACGTCATCGGCGGCCGACCCCACCCCTGATCGATCCAGCGCACCGCCAACAACGGCCGCAGGACGTAGAAATACTTCTTAAACCGCACGCTTTCGCCTTGCAGATAACCACGGAAGTTCTTCTTCGCCATCGACAGGTAATGATTGCGCGCGGCTGGCGGGCTGTAGAACGCCTCGGCCAGTGCCCGCAGCTGAGAAACCGCTGCAGTCTCGCTGCGATAAACCAGCGGGGAGTCGAGCCATTCGAGCAAGGTCGGGTTGGATTTGCGCAACAGCCCGAGGGTTTTGCGCAGCTCCCAGCCACTGACATCCAGCTCGTCATCCAGCGGCCGCTCGATCACATCACTTGGCGTATCGACCTGGACGAACCACTCCGGTTTCTCCACATAAACGAAGCGCACATCGTAATCACTGTCCGGCGAGGCAAAACCCCAGGCCCGGCTGCCCGATTCGCAGGCATACAGCACCGTGACATTGCGTTCGCGCTCTATGCGCGCCAGTTCTTCCAGCACCCGGGCGCGCATGGCGCTGCAAAGCGGGTGACGTTCTTCGAATTTCATGTCCTTTAATCCTTGTTCCGGCGTGCCTTGCGGCACGCGTTATCCCTTGACGCACACCACCTGACGCAGGGTATGCAACACCTCAACCAGCTCACGCTGGGCGTGCATGACTTTGTCGATGTCCTTGTAGGCCATCGGAATTTCATCGATCACTGCAGCGTCCTTGCGGCATTCAACGTGCGCGGTGGCACGGATCTGATCTTCGACGGTAAAGGTGTTTTTGGCCTTGGTACGGCTCATGGTCCGACCGGCACCGTGGCTGCAGGAGCAAAACGATTCCTCGTTACCCAGACCGCGCACGATGAAACTCTTGGCGCCCATCGAACCGGGAATGATCCCCAACTCGCCCTTTTTCGCCGACACCGCGCCTTTGCGGGTGACCAGAATGTCCTCGCCGAAATGCCGCTCTTTCTGCACGTAGTTGTGGTGGCAGTTCACCGCTTCCAGCGCGACGTCGAATGGCTTGCGGATGATCTGCCGCGTGGCCTGAATCACCGCTTGCATCATCAGCGCACGGTTCTGCTTGGCGAAATCCTGGGCCCAGCCCACGGCTTCCACGTAGTCATCAAAATGCCGGCTGCCTTCTTCGAAGTACGCAAGGTCACGATCCGGCAGGTTGGCGATGTGCTGACGCATATCCGCCTGGGCCATCTGGATGAACAGGTTGCCGATGGCGTTGCCGACACCGCGCGAGCCGCTGTGCAACATGAACCAGACCCGGTTGGCCTCATCCAGGCACACTTCGATGAAGTGGTTACCGCTGCCCAATGTTCCGAGGTGCCCGCGGTTGTTGGTGTTGGCCAGTTTCGGGTACTTGTCGGTGATCGCCTTGAACCGTGGATTCAGCGACGCCCAGGCCTGATCGGCCTGTTGCGGAATCTCGTCCCAGGCGCCTTTGTCACGGCGCGACCGGGTCGAACTGCGGCCATGGGGCACCGCTTGTTCGATGGCACTGCGCAGCCCGTGCAGGTTGTCCGGCAGATCGGCCGCCGTCAGCGAAGTTCGCGCGGCAATCATGCCGCAACCGATGTCCACCCCGACCGCAGCCGGGATGATCGCGCCGACCGTGGGAATCACGCTGCCGATGGTCGAGCCCTTGCCCAGATGGACGTCCGGCATGACCGCCAGGTGCTTGAAGATGAAGGGCATCTTCGCCGTGTTCATCAACTGCTCGCGCGCTTCGTTTTCCACCGGGACGCCTTCGGTCCAGAGCTTGATCGGCTTGCCGTTGGCGACTTCCAGCAGTTGGTAAGTGTGTTCTTTCATCATCTCGATTCTTCAGGTAGTTCCACCGGCGTTCGCCGGCAGATTCAAAAAAGGTGGCACGACAAAGGTTGATGACTGTTGCGCGTTGCCGCGCACCGGGGTTAGCCGGCCTCAGATGTACAGCCATCGGCATTCGTGCCGTCACGAGCACTGACAAGGGTTTGGTGAGACGTCTTGGATGTAGTCCCACCGGCATTCAGTGCCCGTGACAAATCAATTCATTGGGCGGCTCATCGCCTCATCCCATGCTTTCAATCGCTTCGACCCAGTGCTGCGGTCCGTACAGGCCGGCAGTGAACTGCTCGATCACATCGAACACCGCGTCACTGAAACCGCCGACATTCAGGATGTCGTCACGATCCGCCGCTGGTGTCGCCCAACCCGGTTGCAGGTCAATGCAAATCAGGCGTGCCTGAGGGTTGATCCGCTTTATCCGTTCCCATTGCAGCATCGTCTCGCTGGCGCCCTGGCGTCGCGCATCGATCCAGGATTCGTTGTCCGACACCATGATCAGCGTATCGACCCTGGCCTTGCTGTCCGCCAGTTTCTTCAACGGCGCCGAGCAGCAGGTTCCGCCGCCGAAAATGCCCGCAAGCTTTTCAGCATTGCTGATCACACTGTCGCGCGGGTTGAGGGTGATATCCACCACCTTCCATTCGAACGGCATCACCCGCGCCGTCGGCTGTTTACGCAACACCGCCGCCGTGATCAACGCCGCCACATCGATGCAGCGCACCGCGGTGGTCGCGCCCTGACGGTAACCGGTCAGCGGGCTACCCATCGAGCCGGAAACATCCGGGCAAATTACCACCGCACCCTGAAGCTTCGGCACATTGGTCAACGACAGCTCCAGCGCATCCTGCAAGGCCTCGCGAATCGGCGCCGGAACGTCATCGCCAACCATCCGATACGCCGCCAGCAACTGGTACGGATACACCCGCGCCTTCGCAACGGCTTCGGGATCCGCCAACCGAGCGGCCACATATTCGGTGCAACCCAGTACTTCAAAAGCGCCGTGGCGCGCCAGCGTATTGAGGTTGATGCGCAGGCCCTGCCAGCCCATGTTCCGCGCCTGAGCTGCCCATTGTTCCTTGCTCAAGGTTTCGTTACCGAGCAATTGAAACGGCACTTCAGGCACTTGGTCACTCGCACCGCTGCGAAAGGCCAGCAAATCGCGAGTCAGTGCGGGCAACGCCTGTGCATCCACCGGTTTACCGATCACCCAGGCAAAAAACGCTTCGCGCCAGGCCTCGGACGGTTTTGGGTGAACCATCTTCACCACATCCGCCAGCGAAGGCTGATTGCCGATCGATGCCTGCAACAACTGTCGCTCGGTTGCACTGTTCAGCCAGTTCTGCACCAGACGCTTGGGTTGGGAGCCGAGGGAGCGGCGACCGGTGGCGCCACTGCGCAGGATCTGCACGAAGTTGCGCAGCATCTTGCCGCTGTCCACGACCTGCCCGAACACCTCTGGCACCAAAGCCGAACACTGAGCCGTCAGCGCCGCCAGCAACAACGCCGGCATGTCTTTCATATGACCCTTTTGACGGGCGTAAAGAGCGGCATTCGCCACGAAGCGGCTGTCCAGTTCCGCCACCAGCTTCAACACCTGATCCAACTGACTTTGTGCGGATGCGTAAAAGGTGGAATTCAGGCAACCGGTGACTGCCAACTGTGCCAGTTGATGCTTGGGCGTATAGGCATAAGCCGCGGCTCCGGAAGCATTCAAGGTGTCGCACGCCGGCAGGCTTTTCGATTGCGTGTTGAAGAGGTTGAAGTTGGCCATCGTGGCGTCTCGCTGTGTTGTCCTGTTCGTTGCGAGAGGTATTGCAGCCGCTGTGCCAGTTTTTGAAAGCGCTGGTGAATTATTTTTATCTATTTGATTTTAAATAGTTTTATTTTAAGAACGAGCATTCCTGAATTTTCGTCACGACAGATAACGCCCTCGAAGACTATCATTGGCTATCGTCATTTATCTTTCAGGATAATCCATGTCCAGCAAGCGCACCGTCGCCATCGGTTTCATCGGCGCCACCCTCGATCGAGTAGGCAAAGGCGCCAACCGCTGGAACCATTGGCGGCCTAGCGTGGGCCTGTGCCAGCAACCGGACGTATTGATCCATCGCTTGGAACTGATACACGGCACAGATGCACGGGACGCGAGCCTGGCCGAACGCATTCGCGAGGACATCCGTCAGGTGTCGCCGGGCACGGAAGTGCGCCTGCACCCGATGGCGTTGCGCAACCCCTGGGATTTCGAGGAGGTCTACGGCGCACTTCACGACTTCACCTCCGAGTACACCTTCGATACCGAGCGTGAGGACTATCTGGTGCACATCACCACGGGGACCCACGTCGCGCAGATCTGCTGGTTCTTGCTGACCGAGGCGCGCTACCTGCCCGCGCGCCTGATCCAGACCTCCCCCGCCCGCCGCCAGAGCGAAGAAGAACCAGCCACCGGCACCCACGCCCTGATCGACCTGGATCTGTCGCG
The DNA here is from genome assembly GCF_002112855.1 of Pseudomonas sp. B40(2017). Lineage (NCBI taxonomy): Bacteria > Pseudomonadati > Pseudomonadota > Gammaproteobacteria > Pseudomonadales > Pseudomonadaceae > Pseudomonas > Pseudomonas sp. B40(2017). The sequence goes on along the minus strand of NZ_NEIT01000003.1, from coordinate 712,545 downwards.
CTACGACCGAATCGCCTCACGCTTCACTCACAAACGTCTGGAAGGCCTGGAATTTCTCAAGTCCGGCATCGCCACCCGCAACACCGCGTTCAACCGTTCCATCGAGCAGATCGAACGCGTGGCCGTGCGCTCGAAAGCGCCGATGCTGCTGATCGGCCCGACCGGCGCCGGCAAGTCCTTTCTCGCCCGACGCATCTACGAGCTCAAACGCAGTCGCCATCAAATGCAGGGGCGTTTCGTTGAAGTGAACTGCGCTACCCTGCGTGGCGATGGGGCAATGTCCGCGCTGTTCGGCCACGTCAAAGGCGCCTTTACCGGCGCGCAAAACGCCCGCGATGGTCTGCTGCGAGCGGCTGACGGCGGCATGTTGTTTCTCGACGAGATCGGCGAACTGGGGGCAGATGAACAAGCGATGCTGCTCAAGGCCATCGAAGAGAAGCGCTTCTTCCCGCTGGGCTCGGACAAGGAAGTCGACAGCGACTTCCTGATCATCGCCGGCACCCACCGCGACCTGCGCAGTCGCGTCGCCGAAGGTCTGTTCAGGGAAGATCTCTACGCACGGATCAACCTCTGGACGTTCGACCTGCCGGGCCTGGCGGGTCGCCGCGAAGACATCGAACCCAACATCGATTTCGAGCTTGAACGCCACGCGCGCGAACACGGCCAACTGGTGCGCTTCAACCTTGAAGCTCGACGGCGCTACTTGAGTTTCGCCAGCTCACGGGAAGCTGCGTGGCTGGGCAATTTCCGCGAGCTTTCGGCCTCGATCACGCGCATGGCGACGCTGGCCGACAGCGGGCGAATCGATGAAGCGCAGGTCGAGGAGGAAATTGATCGGCTGCGGTATGCGTGGGGCCTGGCGCAACCGGCCGGGATGACGAATGATCTGCCGGGCGATGCGCAGACGCTGGACCTGTTCGATCGGCTGCAATTGAAGGCGGTGCTCGAGGTTTGCAGACAGGCAGACAGCTTGTCGGATGCCGGCAGGCGACTGTTCGGTGTGTCGCGACAGGCCAAGGCGCAGCCCAATGATGCGGACCGATTGAGGAAGTACCTCGGACGGTTCGGCATTGACTGGAGCCAGTTGCGAGAGCGGTGAAGCGCGGCCGCAATCAACTAAGCCATTGAGATAAACTGCGCCACACCGCGATACAAACATCAAGCGAAGGACAGACACGGATGAGCTTACTGGAGTTTTTCTCAGACCTACTATCACTGTGCAGCTTCGAGACGTCCGGCCAAAAGCCTCGCAGAGTCTTCACCCGCGGATTTGTCGTGACCTGCGTCTTTGTGGCGATCATCGAACTGTTCTTGCTGAACCACATCTATAGCGGGCGTCCGTGAACGAATAGCTATGAGTTCCCGCCCGTCAGTTGACCGGCACTTTACCCCGCATCAGAACTTCCAACGTCTGTCCAACTGACGCGGAAGCCCGACGATGAACAGAACCATTGCAGCCCTCATGCTTGGAAGTCTTTTATCTGCCACCGCACCGCTGTCGATGGCGGGAAGCACCGTTCCGCCTACGGGTATTCCCGGGGTCAATCAGGGAGGCACCGAATCCAAGGAAGACAAGGCCGACAAAAAGGGTGAAGAAGCGTCGGGGTCGAACTCCGGTGCAGAGTCCCACGAGACAGAGAAGGACGCACAAACATCCAGCAGGTCGAAGGATGGAGTTGAAGAAAAGAAACCTTGAACGGTTTTGCTGCAACAGCAATTTTTCGCGGGCACAAAAAAGCCGATCCAGGTGATCGGCTTAAATGTCTGATTTTACTCAGGAATAATGGTCGGGACGGAGTGATTCGAACACTCGACCCCTAGCACCCCATGCTAGTGCGCTACCGGACTGCGCTACGCCCCGACTAGGTTTGAAACTCGTTCTTCATCTCGAAGAACGCTCAAGAATATATCGCAAGCTTTTGAAAACTGGAAGTATTTAAAAGCAGGAAATTATTTCTTGAGAACCACCAGAACATCTTCGAGCTCGGCGATCATCTGGCGGATCATTTGCTTGTATTGGGTGGTGTCGTCTTTGGCTTCATCGCCGGACAGACGCAGACGTGCGCCGCCGATGGTGAACCCCTGATCGTAAAGGAGCGCGCGGATCTGCCGGATCATCAGCACGTCCTGGCGCTGATAATACCGGCGGTTTCCGCGGCGTTTGACGGGGTTGAGCTGAGGAAACTCCTGCTCCCAATAGCGCAGCACGTGTGGCTTTACCGCACACAGCTCGCTGACTTCACCGATGGTGAAGTAGCGTTTGCCCGGGATGACGGGTAGTTCGTCGTTATGACTTGGTTCCAGCATAAGCCTCAACTCGGGCCTTCAACTTCTGCCCTGGACGAAAGGTGACCACACGGCGAGCCGTGATCGGGATTTCTTCCCCCGTTTTCGGGTTGCGGCCAGGCCGCTGGCGTTTGTCCCGAAGGTCGAAATTGCCGAAACCCGACAATTTGACCTGCTCGTTGTCTTCGAGAGCGTGCCTGATTTCCTCGAAAAACAGCTCCACCAATTCCTTGGCTTCCCGCTTGTTCAGGCCCAGCTCTTCATACAGACGTTCCGCCATCTCAGCTTTCGTCAAAGCCCCCATACGTCACTTCCTTAACGTGGCGTTCAACCTTTGTTCGAGCGAGGTGAGGATATTTTGCGTCGTCGAATTCACCTCATCGTCATTAAGAGTGCGCGATGGATGCTGCCAGGTCAAGCCGACTGCAAGGCTTTTTCTATCAGGATCAATGCCTTTACCCTGATACACGTCAAATAGCCTGAGGTCTGTCAGCCATTCACCTGCATTTTCACGGATTACGTCCAGTACAGCCGAGGCTGCAACGTCTTTGTGCGCAATCAGTGCCAGGTCACGACGAACTTCAGGAAAGCGCGACAACTCGTGGAATTTCGGCATTTTACCCGTAGCGACTTCAGCCAGAACCAGCTCGAAGACGAAGACCGGACGGTCGAGACCCAGGGATTTCGACAACTCAGGGTGAATCGCGCCGATAAAGCCGACTTCACGCCCTTCCCGCTCGATGCGTGCAGTCTGGCCCGGATGCAGCGCAGGGTGTTTGCCCGGTGCAAAAGTGAACTGATCCAGAGCACCGGCAAAACCCAGCAGCGCTTCTACGTCAGCCTTGACGTCGAAGAAGTCGACGGTATCGCGACCTTGCGCCCAGCCTTCCGGCAGACGGCTGCCGCATACCACACCGGCGATCATCGGCTCTTGCTTCAGACCTTCCAGCTGACCGACAAAGCGCAGACCGCTCTCGAACAGACGGACACGATCCTGCTGACGATTGAGGTTGTGCTGCAGCGCCTTGACCAGACCCGGCCACAGCGACGAACGCATGGCAGCCATGTCATTGGAGATCGGGTTCGCCAACAGCAACGGCTCGACGCCTGGGTTGAACAACTCGAACTGCTTCGGATCGATGAAACTGTAAGTGATCGCTTCCTGGTAACCACGAGCGACCAGCAAACGACGCAGTTCCGGCAGATCGCTGCGCGCTTCGGCCTTGGCCTGTGGCGCCAGACGAGCTTGCGGGTAACGAACCGGCAGGCGGTTGTAACCGTACAGACGTGCCAGCTCTTCGATCAGATCGACTTCCAGACTGATATCGAAGCGATGGCTTGGCACTTCTACGCGCCATTGACCTGCTCCGTCGGCGGAAACTTTCAGACCCAAAGCGTTGAGCAGACGCTCGACTTCGGCCGAATCCATTTCCATGCCCAGCATCTGGGTAATGCGCTGAGCACGCAGGGTGATCGGCGCGATCGACGGCAAGTGCTGCTCGCTGACGGTTTCGATGATCGGGCCGGCTTCGCCACCGGTGATTTCCAGCAGCAGGCCAGTGGCACGCTCCATGGCTTCACGGGCCAGTTGCCAGTCCACACCACGCTCGTAGCGATGCGAAGCGTCGGTGTGCAGACCGTAGGAACGAGCCTTGCCCGCCACAGCGATCTGGTCGAAGAACGCACTTTCAAGGAATACGTCGCGAGTGGTCGCGGACACGCCGCTGTGCTCGCCACCCATCACGCCGGCAATGGCCAGAGCGCGACTGTGGTCGGCGATCACCAGCGTATCGCTGCGCAGGCTGACTTCCTGACCGTCGAGCAGCACGAGCTTCTCACCCTCTTCCGCCATGCGCACCCGGATGCCGCCATTGATTTCGGCGAGATCGAAGGCGTGCAGCGGCTGACCCAGCTCGAGCATTACGTAGTTGGTGATGTCGACTGCGGCATCGATGCTGCGCACTTCAGCGCGACGCAGACGCTCAACCATCCACAGCGGCGTCGGCTTGGACAGGTCAACGTTGCGAATGACACGACCCAGATAACGCGGGCACGCGGCAGGTGCCAGGACCTCTACCGAGCGCACTTCGTCGTGCACCGCCGGAACGGTCATCACCACCGGGCGAGTGACCGGAGCGTCGTACAGCGCGCCGACTTCACGAGCCAGACCGGCCAGAGACAGGCAGTCGCCACGGTTCGGAGTCAGATCGACTTCGATGCTGGCGTCTTCCAGGTCCATATAAACACGGAAATCTTCGCCCACCGGTGCATCAGCCGGCAGCTCCATCAGACCGTCATTGCCTTCGCCGATCTGAAGTTCGGCTTGCGAGCACAGCATGCCGTTGGACTCGACGCCGCGCAGCTTGGCCTTCTTGATCTTGAAGTCGCCCGGCAGCTCGGCACCGATCATCGCGAACGGAATCTTCAGGCCCGGACGCACGTTTGGCGCACCGCACACGACCTGGAAAGTTTCCGCGCCATTGCTGACCTGGCATACGCGCAATTTGTCGGCATCGGGATGCTGCTCGGTGCTCAGCACCTCGCCCACCACCACGCCACTGAAAACACCGGCGGCCGGCGTAACGCTATCGACCTCAAGACCGGCCATCGACAGACGGGCAACCAGCGCGTCGCGATCTACCTGCGGGCTGACCCAGCCACGCAGCCATTGTTCACTGAATTTCATCCTGCTCTCCTAAGAATTCGTTACGACTAGCGAAATTGCGCGAGGAACCGCAAGTCGTTGTCGAAGAACAGACGCAAGTCGTTCACGCCGTAACGCAGCATGGCCAGACGCTCAACGCCCATGCCGAAGGCAAAGCCCGAGAACTCTTCCGGATCGATCCCGGACATGCGCAACACGTTCGGGTGAACCATGCCGCAGCCCATCACCTCCAGCCAGCCAGTCTGCTTGCAGACGCGGCAGCCTTTACCGCTGCACATCACGCACTCCATGTCGACTTCGGCGGAAGGCTCGGTGAACGGGAAATACGAAGGACGGAAACGCACGGCCAGTTCTTTCTCGAAGAACACCCGCAGGAACTCTTCAATCGTGCCTTTGAGATCGGCGAAGTTGATATCGCGATCGACCAGCAGGCCTTCGACCTGGTGGAACATCGGCGAGTGGGTGATATCGGAGTCGCTGCGGTACACACGACCTGGACAGACGATGCGGATCGGCGGTTTTTTCGATTCCATGGTGCGGACCTGTACCGGCGAGGTATGGGTGCGCAGCAACATGTTGGCGTTGAAATAGAAGGTGTCATGCATCGACCGGGCCGGGTGGTGGCCTGGGATGTTGAGCGCCTCGAAGTTGTGATAGTCGTCTTCGACCTCAGGGCCTTCGGCGATGCCGTAGCCGATATGGGTGAAGAACTGTTCGATACGTTCCAGAGTCCGGGTTACCGGATGCAGACCACCGGAGGTCTGACCGCGGCCCGGCAGGGTCACGTCAATGGATTCGGCAGACAGTTTGGCAGCCAGTTCGGCTTCCTCAAACAAAGCCATGCGCGCATTGAGAACGCCTGTGACACGTTCCTTGGCAACGTTGATCAGGGCGCCGACCTGCGGACGCTCTTCTGCCGGCAAATTCCCCAGGGTCTTCATCACCTGAGTCAATTCACCTTTTTTGCCAAGGTATTGAACCCGGATTTGCTCCAGGGCATTGATATCTTCAGCGCTTTGCACAGCCTCTAGTGCTTGAGAGACCAGCGCATCCAGGTTTTCCATGTACAGACTCCAGATACAAAATAGGGGAAGAGCTTGAAGGCTCTTCCCCTATTTATGACGTTTAACACCTGGCCCCACAGAGGTGAGGCCGGGTGACTGTCGGGGGTACTTAAGCCAAGGTGGCTTTAGCTTTCTCGACAATCGCAGCAAACGCCGCTTTTTCGTTCACTGCCAGATCAGCCAGAACCTTACGGTCGATCTCGATGGACGCTTTTTTCAGGCCAGCGATGAAACGGCTGTAAGACAGACCGTTAACACGAGCACCAGCGTTGATACGAGCGATCCACAGAGCGCGGAACTGACGTTTTTTCTGACGACGGTCACGGTAGGCGTATTGGCCTGCCTTGATTACCGCTTGCTTGGCAACACGGAATACGCGGGAGCGTGCGCCGTAGTAGCCTTTAGCAAGTTTCAGAATTTTTTTGTGACGTTTACGGGCAATGACGCCACGCTTTACACGAGCCATGAGTTACTTCCTCTATTCTTGATCCAAAAATTAACGAAGGCGCAGCATGCGCTCGACTTTTGCCACGTCAGACGGATGCAGCAAGCTGCTACCGCGCAGTTGACGCTTACGCTTGGTCGACATTTTGGTCAGGATGTGGCTCTTGAAAGCGTGCTTGTGCTTGATACCGTTAGCAGTTTTCAGAAACCGCTTAGCAGCACCACTTTTGGTTTTCATCTTTGGCATGTTCGGATACTCCGCATTCAGTTGATAAACATAATCAGAAGGCCTGCCGTGCCCTGTTGATTACTTCTTCTTTTTCGGGGCGATGACCATGATCAGCTGGCGTCCTTCCATCTTAGGATGCTGTTCGACCGAACCGTACTCGAGCAGGTCTTGTTCAACCCGCTTGAGGAGTTCCATCCCCAGCTCCTGGTGGGCCATCTCACGGCCGCGGAATCGCAAGGATACCTTGGCCCTGTCCCCGTCACTCAGGAAACGTACCAGGTTGCGCAGTTTTACCTGGTAATCCCCTTCCTCCGTCCCTGGACGAAACTTGATTTCTTTTACCTGAATCTGCTTCTGGTTCTTCTTCGCCGCAGCAATCTGCTTCTTCTTTTCGAAGATCGATTTGCCGTAGTCCATCACCCGGCAAACCGGTGGGACTGCGTCGGCAGAGATTTCTACCAGATCAAGCTTGGCTTCTTCAGCAATACGAAGCGCTTCATCAATCGAGACGATGCCAATCTGCTCGCCATCAGCGCCAATTAACCGAACCTCGCGTGCCGAGATATTCTCGTTGATCGGGGCTTTCGGTGCAGCTCGTTTATCTTGTCTCATTTCACGCTTAATAATAATTACTCCGAATCTGGGCGACCACGCCGGGAAACCGCTTGCGCGAGAAACTCAGCGAACTGGGCGACGGGCATCGAGCCCAGGTCAGCACCTTCACGAGTACGCACAGCGACAGTCTGCATCTCGACTTCCTTATCCCCAATAACCAAGAGATATGGAACCTTGAGCAAAGTATGCTCGCGGATTTTAAAGCCGATCTTTTCATTTCTCAAGTCGGACTTGGCACGAAACCCGCTTTCGTTGAGAGTTTTTTCGACCTGAGCGACGAAATCTGCCTGTTTATCAGTGATATTCATGATCACTGCCTGGGTTGGCGCCAGCCACGCAGGGAATGCACCTTCGTAGTGCTCGATCAGAATCCCGACGAAACGCTCGAACGAACCGAGGATCGCACGGTGCAACATCACCGGATGCTTGCGGCTGTTGTCTTCGGAGACGTATTCGGCTCCCAGACGCACAGGCAGGTTGAAATCGAGCTGCAAGGTACCACACTGCCACACGCGGCCGAGGCAATCTTTCAGCGAGAATTCGATTTTCGGACCATAGAATGCGCCCTCACCCGGCTGCAGATCGTACGGCAGACCAGCGCTATCAAGGGCTGCGGCCAGGGCCGCTTCGGCGCGATCCCACAGCTCGTCGGAACCAACGCGCTTTTCCGGACGAGTGGACAGCTTCATCTCGACGTCGGTAAAGCCGAAGTCGCGGTAAACATCCATGGTCAGCTTGATAAACGCAGCGGACTCAGCCTGCATCTGCTCTTCGGTGCAGAAGATGTGGGCGTCATCCTGGGTAAACGCACGCACACGCATGATGCCGTGCAGCGCACCCGATGGCTCGTTACGGTGGCAGGCACCGAATTCGGCCAAGCGCATCGGCAACTCGCGGTAGCTCTTCAGGCCCTGATTGAACACCTGCACGTGGCACGGACAGTTCATCGGTTTGATGGCGTAGTCGCGGCTTTCCGACTCGGTAGTGAACATGTTGTCGGCGTAGTTGGCCCAGTGCCCGGACTTTTCCCACAGGCTACGATCAACGACTTGCGGCGTCTTGATTTCAAGATAGCCGTTGTCGCGCTGCACCTTGCGCATGTACTGCTCGAGTACCTGGTACAACGTCCAGCCATTCGGGTGCCAGAACACCATGCCCGGCGCTTCTTCCTGAGTGTGGAACAGGCCCAGGCGCTTGCCGATCTTGCGGTGATCGCGCTTTTCAGCTTCTTCGATACGCTGGATGTAAGCCGCCAACTGCTTCTTGTCAGCCCATGCGGTGCCGTACACGCGCTGCAATTGCTCGTTCTTGGCATCACCGCGCCAGTAGGCGCCGGACAGCTTGGTCAGCTTGAAGGATTTCAGGAAGCGAGTGTTCGGCACGTGCGGACCGCGGCACATGTCGACGTATTCTTCGTGATAGTACAGGCCCATTGCCTGCTCGTTCGGCATGTCTTCAACCAGGCGCAGCTTGTAGTCTTCGCCACGGGCTTTGAACACTTCGATCACTTCAGCACGCGGAGTGACTTTCTTGATGACGTCATATTCGGTATCGATCAGCTGCTGCATGCGCTGTTCGATGGCCGCCATGTCGTCCGGAGTAAAAGGACGCTCGAAGGCGATATCGTAATAGAAACCTTCGTCGATGACCGGCCCGATGACCATTTTTGCAGTCGGGTACAGCTGCTTGACCGCATGGCCGACCAGGTGGGCGCAAGAGTGGCGAATGATCTCCAGCCCCTCTTCATCCTTTGGCGTGATGATTTGCAGCGTTGCGTCGCTGTCGATGATGTCGCTAGCGTCAACCAGCTTGCCGTTCACCTTGCCGGCCAGGGTGGCCTTGGCCAGACCTGCACCGATGGATGCGGCGACCTCGGCTACGGAAACCGGGTGATCGAATGAACGTTGACTGCCGTCGGGAAGAGTAATAGTTGGCATGGCGCCTCCTCTCCTAGTGGTGACCCCTACCAAAGGTCACGTGGGTTGGGATGAGCCAGTACAAGATCCGATCCAGGCCATTCAATGACGAACGCCTGCCTTACAGCGGCAGGAGCCTTGCGGCCAACCGGAAAACCGAACCAGAGTGACTGGGATTCAAATCAGAAAATTCGTGCACGGCCGCAACCGGGACTGAAGGTCATCCGGAGCCTGCGAACGCCCGAGCCAGGCATGCTAGCACAGATGAACGGTCGCCGATGCACTCTGGTTTTTACCGAGAGGCAAATCGTCTGTTTTATGCCAGAGTGCTGAACTTGATCGGCCTTTGAGCCCTCAGATAACAAGACATTGACCCACAAGGAGCATCCTCGCATGCGTCTTAATACCCTGCTTGCTGCAGTCACCCCCCTCGTTTTGCTGCTGCCGCTGAGCGCCCACGCCGACTGGCCAAAGGGCGAGCGTGAGAAATACATGGCTCAGTGCACCCAGGCGGCCACTCCGCAAATCGGTGCCGCTGCCGCAAAATCCCACTGCGCGTGCGGTGCCGATGCCATCAAGTCTTATCCGGCCAGCGACATTCAGGCATTGATGGACAACAAGGCCACGCCTGAGCTGCAACAAAAAGCTCTGGGGCAAATTGCCAAATGCAAGGCCAACGTCCCGGCGAAAAAATGATGAAACAGGCCTTTTCACTGCCCCAAGCCCCGCTGAAAGGCATCTGATTCCGGCCTTTTCGTACGATTTATGCAGGTTTTACAGGTTTTTTTATTGTCTTTACTTTTCGCGAAAAGCCTTTTAAACCGGGGCCTCCAGCCGAAACAGGCAGTAAAGAAAACACGACTGATTGGCAAACAGCACGTGCGGGGGGCTACCAAAGCGAACATTTCGACTATGATACCCCGGTGTGCCCAGTTGGCCTGAGCAGCACAGTACTACTGAAAATATATGTTTCTTGGAGATACACCATGTCTAATCGCCAAACCGGCACCGTTAAATGGTTCAACGATGAAAAAGGCTTCGGCTTCATCACTCCTCAAGGTGGCGGTGACGACCTGTTCGTACACTTCAAAGCTATCGAAACTGACGGTTTCAAAAGCCTGAAAGAAGGCCAGACCGTCTCCTTCGTGGCTGAGAAAGGCCAAAAGGGTATGCAAGCTGCACAAGTTCGCCCAGAGTAATTTCCCGGCGCACTAAAAAAACCCCGTCCATGTGACGGGGTTTTTTATGGGCGATACGAAAGCCCGAAGGCTCAGCCGCAGTTGACGCGGGTGACCACCAGGTTCTGATCGGTATTCAGGTTGAGGCGATCAGAGCGGTACTCCAAAGTAATCATGTCATTGGGCTTGAGGAACCGGGCATTCTGCGCACCGGCTTTTTTGCGTGCCTGCTCCAACAGCTCCGGCGAAGCTTTCTTGCCGAGAGCGAACTCCGCTGCTGACGCCTCACAACGACCAAGGCCGGCCTCAGTCGTCACAGGATCCTTCTGCGACTCACTGGAGGTTGTGCTGCAACCCGCCAACACAGCAACGGCCATCAGTGCACCCAGTGACGCGAACTTCCAAGGCATGAAGCCTCCTTATTTCAATTTGAGCAGAGATCGTGCGACCGCCAATAAGGCGTTTGGTTTCACGGTGAGAGCCATCCCCCTGCCCCACGATCGGAAAAACGCCGAGTGTGCCTGAGCAACGCCTGAAATCTCACCCCGTAAAACGTCACTGAATATTAATAACACTCAATAGACATCAATGTAGTCGTAAGGCGGATTCGGCCAATTGTCTTTGAGCGCATTGAAAATCTGCATGACCCAGACTTCGTCGCTGGCCGCGACATTTCCCACATACCCCGAGCCTTTTGCCCAGGTCTCCAAGCGAAACAGCAGGCCATCGATGTCTTGACCGCCAGTGACACCCGAAGAGATATAGGCAATACCGCCCTTGGTCACGCGCAGTTGGGTATGTTCGTCATCACTGGCCGACGCCAGCAACCGGCGGACAGCATCAAGGGTCAGGCCGTCCGGGCTATTCAAATCGATCTGCACAGCTCAATCCTTGTTTTTTGCGGAACGACCAAGTGTCGCACAGCCCCGCGCTCATGCCTAAGTCGCAGTGCCAAACGCTCGGCTTAGTGGTTAACTCAGAACTCCGATCCCGCGACCGAGCCTTGCCATGACCACCGTAAGCATTACCGCCGACATTAAGGCCACTTGGCGACAAGGGCATAGTTCCTACAGCCCGGGTAGTCCGGAGGAATTGGCATTGATCAGCATCGACCTGCTGGTGAAGACACTGGGGACGCAAGGCGCACAAACCTTCATCGCCCAACTGTTCGAGAAGTATCCCGATGACTTCAAAGGGACATCGGACACCGAGAGGGAGTAAAAGCCCGCAAGCTGGCACCTGCGGGCGTATCGCTTACTTCAGACGCTTGAGACGCTCGGTCAGCAGGTCGAAGAAGCCCTGGGCGTCACCGCTTTCCACCCAGAAAGCGTTCTTCGGCGCCTTCAGGCCGTCATACCAGTCGACAATGGTCTGGCCGAAGGTCGGGCCTTCACGGCTGTCGACCACCACATTCACCGAACGCCCCGTGAACAGCTCAGGCTTGAGCAGGTAAGCCACGACAGTGGCGTCATGCACCGGGCCACCCGGAATGCCGTAGTGCTCCATATCCCCTTTGATGTACTCGTTGAGGATGTCGCCAACAATCTTGCTCGCATTGTTGTTCAGCGCCGCGATCTGCTTCAGGCGCGCGTCACTGGTCAGGATCTTGTGGGTCACGTCCAGCGGCAGGTAAGTCAGTTTCACGCCGCTTTTGAGCACCACCTCCGCGGCTTGCGGGTCGGCGTACAGATTGAACTCGGCCACTGGCGTGATATTGCCGCCATTGAAGTGGGCGCCCCCCATGATCACCACTTCCTTGATTCCCTGAACAATCTCCGGCTCCTGGATCAGCGCCAGGGCCAGGTTGGTCTGCGGGCCGAGCATCGCAATAGTGATGCTGTGCGGCTTGGCTTTTTTCAGGGTGTCGATCAGGTAGTTGACCGCATTGCCCTCGGCCAGGCCTTTTTTCGGTTCGTGCACGGTGACACCCGACAGGCCTTCCTTGCCATGGATGTTTTCGGCGTAGATCGGCGTGCGCATCAACGGTTTTGGCGCGCCGGCGTACACCGGAATCTCTTCCCGCCCTGCCCACTCACGGGCCAACCGCGCATTGCGCGAAGTCTTGTCCAGACGCACGTTTCCGGCGACGGTGGTCAACGCACGAATGTTCAGCTCCTCCGGGGAGGCCAGAGCAAACAACAGGGCGACCACGTCGTCGGCGCCGGGGTCGGTGTCGATGATCAGGTCGATCTTTTCCGCCGCCTGGGCGCCGGTCGCGGTTATCACGGACAAAAGCAGCAGACTCCGAATCAATTGGTGCATTTTTTGAGCATAGCGGTGCATGGCGCATTCCTTGTGCAGATGAAATCAATAGGGTCGAACCCTGTTAGAACGTAACCCCGGCTACCAGCACGATGTTGCAGTACGGCTGGCATTCGCCCGTGCGAACAATCGCTCGTGCCTGTCGGCTGAGTACCTTGAACTGCTCGTGACTGAGCAGGTCACGCCGCCCCAGCGAGCCTTCGTCATTCAGCTCGTCCAGCGTGGGCAGCGCAGTCGGTTGCTTGTCGAAAATCTCCTTGGCCAGTGCGTGGCTTTCCACCTGCATCTCGCTGAGCACGACTTTCAGGGTGCTGACGAAATCCGGCACGCCGTGCGTCAACGCCAGGTCGATCAACTCGACACCCGGCGGTACCGGCAGGCCGGCATCGCCGATCACCACCATGTCGCCGTGCCCAAGGGAAGCAATCAGCCGCGACAGGGCGACATTCAGCAGAGGAGTCTTTTTCATGCGGGTTTGAATGCCTGTACGTCGGAGGTGGTAGGAATGGAGGGCTGGGCACCTGCCCGGGTGACCGACAGGGCTGCAGCGACTTGCCCGAAACGAATGGCCTCGTCCTCGGTTTTGCCGGCCGCCAGCGCAGCCGCAAATCCGCCGACAAAGGTGTCCCCGGCGGCGGTGGTATCGACAGCCTTCACTTTGGGGGCAGAAAAATACTGGTAACCCGTGCCGTTGGCGAACAATGAGCCTTGAGCACCAAGCGTGATGATGACCTTGCCGGCGCCCAGTGACATCAGGTGCGCTGCTGCTTTTTCAGCGGTCTCCAATGAGTCCACCGGCAAACCGCTGAGCGCGGCGGCCTCGCTCTCGTTGGGAATAAGGTAATCGATTGCAGCAAACCAGTCCGCTGGCAGCGGGCGACTGGCCGGCGCCGGGTTAAGGATGACCGTCTTGCCCAGTTCACGTCCGCGCTTCAGCGCGTGGCCTGCCGTGGCATCGGGGATTTCCAGCTGGCAAATGATCACGTCGGCAGCCTGCAGCACGCTGTCAAACCGGTCGATAACCGCCGGGGTCATCGAGCCATTGGCACCGGCCACGATGACAATCGCGTTTTGACTGTTGTCATCGACCACGATCAGCGCCACACCACTGGAATCCTCGACCACGCTGACCGCCTGGCAATCGATCTGCTCAACCAGCAACGCCTCGCGCAATTGCACGCCGTAGGCATCGTTGCCGACACAGCCGACCATAGACACCTGCGCACCCAGGCGCGCGGCAGCTACGGCCTGATTGGCGCCCTTGCCACCGGACACGGTAGCGAAGGAATGACCGATCAGCGTCTCACCGCCCCGGGGCAAGCGCGGCGCCCGGGTGACCAGGTCCATGTTCAGGCTGCCTATTACCACTACATTTGCGGACATACATCACTACTCTTCAATTCGTTTCAGCGGTATTCGGTGAACACGCCGGACAGCGGTGCAGTCGATTCGCGCAGGACAATACTCGGGGTCACGATCCGCTGATCCGTCGCCAGACCCGGGGTGGCAATTCTTCGCAACAAAACTTCCGCGGCCATCTCGCCCAGTTGCAGGATCGACTGGCCCACAGTCGTCAGCGCTGGATATACGTAGCGACTCATCTGGATATCGTCGAAACCGATCACCGACAGTTCGGCAGGCACGCGCACGTTGCGCTCGGCCGCGGCTCGCAGCACACCGATGCCGATCATGTCGTTACCGGCAAAGATCGCGCTCGGCGGCTTGCGCTCAAGGAGGACTGAAGCCGCGTTGTAACCGCCAGTGCTGGTGAAGTCGCTTTCCAGCATGCGCGACGGGGACACTTCAATCCCGGCCTCTTTCAACGCTCGGGCAAAACCGGCCTGACGCATTTGCGCGACGCTGGTGCTGGCCGGACCACCGATAGTGGCGATGTCGCGATGACCGAGCTCAAGCAGATGCCGCGTCGCAAGGTACGCGCCATATTCGTGATCGATGCGCACCAGGTCGGCGTCCACGCCTTCGAGTCCACGGTCGACGATCACCATCGGCGTCTTCACGCCAGCCAGTCCTTGTGCCAGACCGCTGTCGCCACCCGCAGACGCGACGATCAAGCCGTCGATGCGCTTTTCGAGCAGCACCCGCAGGTAGCTGCGCTGCTTGTCCGGGTTGTCGTCGGAGTTGCAGAGAATCACGCAGTAGCCGTTACGCTCGCAGTAATCCTCGATCCCGCGCGCCAGTTCGGCGAAGTACGGGTTGAGGCTGTTGGGCACCAGCAAGCCGATGGTGGCGGTGGTTTTCGCTTTCAGCGAACGGGCCACGGCGCTCGGCACATAGTCGAGACTCTTGATCGCCGCCTCGACCTTGAGTCGCACCTCTTCGCTCACCGGTCGGGTCTTGTTTACTACGTGGGACACGGTCGTGTAGGAAATTCCTGCAAGTGCCGCCACATCCTTGATCGTTGCCATTTATCAGCCCCGTCGACTTGCGCGTTGACTGCGATAGGTGTCAAGCACCACGGCGATCACGATCACCGCACCGGTGATGATGCGCTTGGTCGGTTCGGTCGCGCCAATCTGCGCCAGGCCGGCCGCCAGCACGGAGATGATCAACACGCCGAAAAAGGTACTGATCACCGAACCACGCCCACCCATCAGGCTGGTACCGCCGATCACCACCGCAGCGATGACTTGCAGCTCAAGGCCAGAACCGGCGTTCGGGTCGGCCGCTTCCAGCCGGGAAATCTGGAACAGCGCCGCAATACCGGCGAGCAGGCCCATCAGACTGAACACCAGGATCTTGTAGGGTTTTGGATTGATCCCCGCCAGACGCACCGCTTCCTCGTTGGTGCCAATGCCGATCAGATAGCGACCGAACACGGTACGGGTCAGAACGGCCTGGGCAACGAAAATGACCAGCAAGGCAATGATGAACGAGGGTGAAATGCCAAAGGCGATCGGGTTCGACAGCCACGCAAAGGAGTCACCGATGTAGGCCGTGCGCGAACCGGTCATCTGATAGGCCAGGCCGCGGGCCATCTCGAGCACACCGAGCGACACGATAAATGACGGAATTCGCCACGCCACGGTGATCGAGCCGGTAACCGTGCCGGCCAACGCCGCGACAGCCATACCCAACAAGGCAGCCGGCAACACGCTCCAGCCCCAGCCAAGAATCGCCACGCTGACAGTGGAGGCCGCGAGTGCCAGTACCGAGCCTACCGACAGGTCGATCCCGCCGATGATCAGCACGAACGTCATGCCCACCGCCAGAACCATCAGGTCGGGAATCTGGTTGGCCAGGGTGCTGAAGGTGTTGTACGAAAGGAAATGGCTGCTCATGACCGAGAACAGCGCAATCATTGCCAACAACGCGCCGGCCAGGCCCAGGTAAGTGCCGAGGCCGTAGAAATTGCCACTGGATTTGCCGGCGGAAGATGCAGTTTTCATGGGAGATCCCTAGGCGCTGCTTCGTTGAGCAACGCATCACGTTTCTGGTAGCCGGCGAATGCGGCGGCAAGCAAGTCATCCTGGGTCCAGCTGTCGCGCTCGAAGGTGTCGATCAGACGTCCCGCCGACAACACGCCGATGCGGTCGCAGATCAGCATCAGTTCGCGCAAATCGCTGGACACCACGACCAGCGCTTTGCCCTGACGGGTCAGTTCGCCGAGCAAGGCATAGATATCGAACTTGGCGCCGACATCGATACCGCGAGTCGGCTCGTCGAACAGCAGCACCGAACAGTCGCGCTCGAGCCAGCGACCGATCACCACCTTTTGCTGGTTACCGCCGGACAGCTCGGACACCAGTTGCGTCGGGCTGGAACTGCGGATGCGCATAGCGTCGATCTGCCGCTGCGCGAGCTTCGTTTCATCGCCGTTGTTGACGAACCCGCCGCTGGAAATCTCCGGCATGTTGCCCAAAGCAATGTTGGCGCTGATCGATTGGCTCAACAGCAGGCCTTCGCCCTTGCGATCCTCGGTGATCAAGGCGATACCGTTGCGCACTGCGTCGACTGGCGAGCGAATGCTCACCGTTTTTGCCGGCGAACCGAGTGCCACCGTGCCGCTGTCCGCGACATCGGCACCGAAGATCAGCCGCAAAAGTTCGGTGCGCCCTGCCCCGATCAGACCCGAGATACCAAAAATCTCACCGGCGCGAACCTCAAAGGACACGTCGCGCACCTTGTCGGAGCGGGTCAGGCCTTTGACCGTCAGGGCAGGCGCGCCGATATGGCGAGCCCCCAGATCGATATGCTCGCCCAGCTCGCGACCAACCATCAGGGTGACCAGTTGCTCGCTGTTGTAATTGGCCATCGGCTCGACGCACACCAGGTTGCCGTCACGCAGCACGGCAATGCGCTGTGCGACCCGGGCCAGCTCTTCGAGGCGGTGGGAGATATAGATGATCGAGACGCCACGCGCCTGCAACCGGGTGATTTGCTCGAACAACATCTCGACTTCACGGGCAGTCAGCATCGCGGTCGGCTCGTCGAGAATCAGCACATGGCAATCGCCAATCAGGTTACGGGCGATCTCGACCATTTGCTGATGACCGATGCCCAGCTCGCCGACCAGTGTGTCCGGATCGATAGCATCGAGGCCGACTTGAGCCATGGCTTCGATAGCGGCTTTGCGCAACTGCTTGCGACTGATCCAGCCACCGTTGCTCGGCAGGTTGTCGAGGAACAGGTTCTCCGCCACCGAAAGCGTCGGCAGCAGATTGAGCTCTTGCATGACCATGCGCACACCCAGTTCTTCAGCCTGCGTGCGACTGCCAGGGCGATAATCCTTGCCCTGGAACTGCATCTGGCCGGTGGTAGGGGTGACCAGGCCACCGATGATCTTCGAAAGGGTGCTTTTACCTGCACCGTTCTCACCGGTCAGTGCCAGCACTTCACCGCGCATCAACGTCAGATCGATGCCGGTCAGTACCGGTTGCGCATAGGTCTTGCCGATACCGCTGACCGAGAGGACAGCGATCGGAGCGGAAACTGACATAAAAATCTCCATGCGCTCGCCCGGACGGACGAGCGCCATTGTGTCGCCAAAGGACTTACTTGGTGACCAGCTCGACAGGCGTTTCGATCACGCCATTTGCACCACTGTCGACTTTCTCGCCCTTGATGATTTTCAGCGCGGTCTCGATGCCGAACACCGCTTGCTTCGCGGCGTACTGGTCGGCCGTCGCCAGAACGCGACCGTCCTTCAGCATGGGCTTGATGGCATTGATATTGTCGTAACCGACAACCTGCACCTGACCGGCCTTGCCGGCAGCGCGCACGGCGGAAACGGCGCCCACGGCCATGCTGTCGTTGCCGGCCAGCAGCGCCTTGACGTCCGGGTACTCGCTGAGAATCGAAGCGGCCACCTTGTTGCCCTTGTCGATTTCCCAGTCGCCGGACTGCAGGGAAACAACCTTGATCTGCGCAGCCTCCATCGCATCCTTGAAGCCAGCGGTACGCTGCTGGGCGTTGGTCGTCGTGGAGACGCCTTCAATGATGCCCACTTCATCACCGGCCTTCAGTTGCTTGGCCAGGTACTCACCCACCAGACGCGCACCTTTGCGGTTGTCCGGGCCTACGAACGGAACGCTGATGTTCTTGCTTTTGATCACAGCCGGATCGAGCTGGTTATCGATGTTGATCACGGTGATACCGGCATCGACGGCCTTCTTGATCACCGGCACCATCGCCTTGGAATCAGACGGTGCGATAACCAGCGCGTTGACCTTCGCCAGAATCATCTGTTCGACGATGCGCGTCTGCCCCGCCGTATCGGTTTCGTCCTTGATGCCGTTGGAGATCAGGTCGAAATCGGCGGAATGTTCTTTCTGGTAGGCCTTGGCGCCGTCTTCCATGGTCAGGAAGAATTCGTTGGCCAGAGATTTCATGACCAGAGCGACTTTGGGTTTTTCAGGGGACTCGGCGAAAGCCGAAGAGACAGGCAGTGCGGCGGATGCGGCAGCCAGCATGGCGACAGCAAGAAGACGTCCAGCGAATGGCAGCTTCATGGGTTCACTCCGATCTTATGATTATTGTGAGCAACGCTTGCGCTGGCGTAAGCTCGCTGCACCCCACGACGAAATCAATTCACCGCGAAGACCGCGCAAACGTTTGCGTAGACCGAACTATGCGAATCCTGCCGACATTTGTCAACGACTGAAAATCTGCATTTTTTGTAGGGCGAATTACCGTCACCACCCCCTTTTCCTAGGCGGTCGTGTTGATCACACCGCCGCTGCCGGACCCCTTGGCCATCTCACGAACCAGATTGCCGGCCACTTCCATGAGTGCAGCGTTGGTGTCTGCAATCTGCCCCTGGATCGACATGACGACTGTCGTCTTGGCTTCTTCGGTCGGATAGCTGGCCGCCTGCGCCGCGGCCAATTGCTGTTGCTGCTCCTGCAATTGCTGCTGCAACTCCTTCATGCGCTTGAGCAGTATCTTGATCGTGATGCTTTGATTGCCACCGCTTTCGGCCGGCGCCTCCTCCTGCACTGGGCCGCCACCGGTTCTGACTTGCTTCGTATCGCCAGCGTCTTTGCCCAGCGCTTCGGCCGCCGCTTGCTCGTTGGCCTCGCTCAGGGCATTGATCGTAGCGGCTGTTTTTCCGCCGATGGTAACCGCGCCGGGGTTTGGCAAACCGATAGTCAATGACATTTGAACTCCTGAAAAATTGGATCCCTATAAAGGCGCATCGGCCAGTGCGCCGTTTTCTTTAGCACAGATCCGAAAACCGGCCAGCTCACCCTGCGGACGAAGCTCGTAGTCCTTTTCGGTGAGCCGAACGAGAAAACAGCCCGCGTTCGGAAACCCGGATGAGCGAGGGAGGATCAAAACCAATCATCGAATAAATCTTGATTTAAATCATGAGGTTAAACATTTCTCTCAAGCACAGTACGACTGGTACAGATCCTGCTCCCTCCCTGCACCCCTGGCATTCAGATCGGCCCGGGGCGCATCTAGATGAACCTGCATCAGCACCGTCTCACTACTAGAGAGAAAAATAATGACATCTGCTTTGAAGAATTTCGTTCCGGGCGCTTTGGCCCTCCTCCTGCTCCTGCCAACCGCCCTCCAGGCAAAAGAAGCCGAAACTCAGGCCAAGCTGGCCAATGTAGTGGTACTGGCCACCGGCGGCACCATTGCCGGCGCGGGCGCCAGCGCGGCCAACAGCGCGACCTATCAAGCCGCGAAGGTAGGCGTCGAACAATTGATCGCCGGCATTCCCGAACTGAGCAAGCTGGCCAATGTGCGTGGCGAACAGGTCATGCAAATCGCCTCGGAAAGCATCACCAACGAAAACCTCCTGCAACTGGGTCGTCGCGTTTCCGAACTGGCCGACAGCAAAGACGTCGATGGCATCGTCATCACCCACGGCACCGACACCCTGGAAGAGACCGCTTACTTCCTGAACCTGGTGGAAAAAACCGACAAGCCGATCATCGTCGTCGGCTCCATGCGCCCGGGCACCGCCATGTCGGCGGACGGCATGCTGAACCTGTACAACGCCGTGGCCGTCGCCAGCAGCAAAGAAGCTCGCGGCAAAGGCGTACTGGTGACCCTGAACGATGAAATCCAGTCGGGTCGCGATGTCAGCAAGATGATCAACATCAAGACCGAAGCGTTCAAAAGCGCCTGGGGTCCGCTCGGCATGGTAGTTGAAGGCAAATCCTACTGGTTCCGCCTGCCAGCCAAGCGCCACACCATGGATTCGGAATTCGATATCAAAAACATCAAGAGCCTTCCTGACGTAGAAATCGCCTATTCCTACGGCAATGTCAGCGACACAGCCTACAAGGCCCTCGCCCAGTCCGGCGCCAAGGCGATCATCCATGCCGGTACCGGCAACGGCTCGGTTTCCTCCCGCGTGGTTCCGACCTTGCAAGCACTGCGCAAGGACGGTGTGCAGATCATTCGCTCGTCTCACGTCAATGCCGGTGGTTTCGTTCTGCGCAACGCCGAGCAACCTGACGACAAATACGACTGGGTGGTTGCTCACGACCTGAACCCACAGAAAGCCCGCATCCTGGCCATGGTTGCCTTGACCAAGACCAACGACAGCAAAGAGCTGCAACGGATGTTCTGGGAATACTGATCTGCCTTCGCCCGATCCATTCCTGATCGGGCACTGCTTTCACCCTTCGTCAACCTGACGGAGGGTGAAGCTCCCGCCTCCGCCAAAGAAAAATTACACCTGCGCGACACCAAAACCGGAAAACCGCTGTCAGAGGATTTTCTTGAATTTTAAGCAGTTGCGAAAATGCCTACAGTTAAATACTGTATGCACGTACAGCTTAATAAGGATAACCTCGTGGCCACTTCCCCTGATGCTCCTGACGCTTACGAACGCATGGGCATGCGCGTTCAAAAAATCATCAACTCCCCCACCGCACAAAAAGCCAAAGCCGCGCTGATCTTCCGCCTTCCAGACGAGCCGGCGGATGAATGGGAGCGCTTGCTGGAAGAGATCGACGAGAACGACAACGTCACCCTCGCCTACCGCGACGATGGTGGCGTACAGATTTTCTGGGTTGTGCCGAAGGAAGATTGATTCAATGATTCTGCGTTTTGCTGCTGTGCTGCTGCTGTTCATATCCATTGGCGCGCAAGCCGGTGCGCCGCGTACGTTCACCGAGGCCAAGAAGGTCGCCTGGAAACTGTACGCCCCACAATCCACCGAGTTTTATTGCGGGTGCAAATACACTGGCAACAAGGTCGATCTGGCCGCCTGCGGCTATGTCCCACGCAAGAACGCCAAACGTGCATCCAGCATCGAATGGGAGCACATCGTTCCCGCGTGGCAGTTCGGCCATCAACGTCAATGCTGGCAGGAAGGCGGTCGCAAGAATTGCACCCGCTATGACCCGAGCTATCAGAAAGCCGAAGCCGACCTGCACAACCTGGTGCCGAGCATCGGCGAGGTGAATGGCGACCGCAGCAATTTCAGTTACGGTTGGTTGCCGGTCGAAAAGGGTCAGTACGGCTCATGCCTGACTCAGGTCGACTTCAAGGCGAAGAAGGTCATGCCCCGCCCTTCGATTCGCGGCATGATCGCCCGCACCTACTTTTACATGAGCAAACAATACGGCTTGCGCTTGTCGAAGCAGGATCGGCAACTGTACGAAGCCTGGGACAAGACTTACCCGGTGCAAGACTGGGAGCGCCAGCGTAATCAGAGCGTGGCGTGCGTGATGGGACGCGGCAATGAATTTGTCGGCCCGGTGAACCTGAAAGCCTGCGGTTGATATCCTGATCAAAAGAAAAGGCCTTGAGCGACAAACTCAAGGCCTTTTTTGTGCTCAACCGCCGGACTTGTTGTAACGCCAGTAGCCCATCAGATTGAGTGATTCGCGAGGGATGCCACGCTCCTTGATCAGGTATTTGCGCAGACTCATGACCGCTGCTGATTCTCCGGCGATCCAGCCATAGAATCCCTCGCTGGCCGTTTCGGCGACCTCCCAAAGAATCTCTTCTTCGATGTCGACATCCGCCAGCTCGACCGCCTGCCCAACCGGCGATGCATCAACAGGCAACGTCGCCTGCCGCACGGCTTCCACCATCAACGTACCGGCAGCTGCCTGATCGCGGATCAGCCATTGCACCGAAAGCCCGGGCCAGTCAGGAACCGCCAACATGTCTTCACGACTGTCGACCTCAAAAAACGCCTGGGTCTGCGGCGGTTCAGCCAGTGTCGCCAGTTCTTCCAGAATCCCCATGGCGGCCGGCAACGCTGTGGAATCGGCGACCAGCAGAAGTTGCTTGAGCGTTTGCGGAGGTTTCCATTCAAATCCCCCCGCCTCTTGTGCCGTGAATCGGCTGTCGGGGGCGAGAATCTGCATCGACTCGCCAGGCTGTGCTCGCAAGGCCCAACGGGAGGCAGGACCGGTCTCGCCGTGCAGTACGAAATCGATATCCACTTCGCCTGCTTCGGCACGCAAGTGGCGGATGGTGTAGGTGCGCATCGCCGGGCGACGATCAACCAGCATCGAGCGGAAACGGGCGTACCACCCCTCCCCCTGAGAAAGCCTGGCGGGTGAGCCATCTGCTGCAGGGAAAAACAGCTTCACTCGCTGATCCGGCGCCCACGCAGCCATCTCGGTGACCGCCGAGCTTGCGAGGGTGATCCGCATCAAATGCGGGCTCAGTTGATGCTTGTGACGCAAAACAACGTCGAACAACTTGTAAGGATTGGCGGAGGCCATGCGGAGCTCCTTCTGGGTATCTTCAGTGATTGCTTTAAAAACGAATCACGGGGGACACCCTTTAGTCAGCTCCGCCGAATGGATCGCTTATTGAGCGACCGTGCGCTCGATCACCAGTGTTTCGATGTTCTGCTTCTTCGCCTTGATCAGCGCGGCGTTCACATCCGCCTGCCGTGCCTCGGCGTCAGCCTTCGAATTAAAAGGGCCAAGCAGGATCCGGGTCTTGCCGCTGGCGTCCTTGATGACGCTGGCCACAAAGGCATGCTCGATCAGCCAGCCGCTGAGGTCGCTTACGGCTTGGGGAGTTTCACCGCGCACTTCCAGATCCCACTGCGGCCCCACCGCAACAGGCGCCGCTACCACCGCCGGTTTCGCTTTTTGCGCATCCACACTCTTGCCTTCGCCACATCCTGCCAATGCCAGTGCCGCGACTACCCAGACCAATTTGCGCACAACGCTTCCCTCTGATTTTTCAAAGCGGCGATCTTAACATTCGAGAATACTTTCGGAGCCCCGCAAAATGGGCACAAAAGGACGAGATTGATGCTGACAGCCCCTGTATAGTTACGCGCTGGGAATTAATGCCGCTGCTGCGCGTCAGAAAGAGGCACCCAGACTTTAAGACTTCGCACTAATCTATACGTACCACCGACCTCTGCACTGTCTGAATCAGGTGCCCTACAAAGCAATCAAGGAGAAGACCATGCTGATACTCACCCGCAAAGTCGGTGAAAGCATAAACATTGGTGATGACATCACGATCACCATTCTCGGCGTCAGCGGCCAGCAAGTTCGAATCGGCATCAATGCTCCGAAGAACGTTGCAGTGCACCGGGAAGAAATCTACCAGCGCATCCAGGCTGGCCTGACCGCTCCGGACAAGCCACAAACGCCCTGAGCCCTACCGCAGTCAGTAGCCAGTTCGTTTGCCTGCGCGCAATGACTGGCTAAAGATTCAAGCGCCGTATTGCCATTCCCCCACCTCCCTGGTGACGGCGCGTGCCACGCCCCTTCCCGCCTCACCCTTCTCGCGACCGATACTAACTGTCATTCAAAGGGTTGGCTGTCGGATATTTCCGAATAGCGAATGGGAATCGCGCCGGCCTAGCCGAATGTAACGCCACGCGCCATTCCCGTGGCCGCCACGACCATCAATATCAATAGAAGCGCTTCAGCATGACTGATCCGCGCGAACACCTTGGCACGCCCCGTGTCAGGGATAGCGCCGCGCGCCTTAGCCACGCGCCACTTGATCAGAGTGATCATCGGCACCAGTTCCAGAAGCAGAATCAGCACAAACAACGTCATCTTCAGATGGAACAGCGGCTGATGCAGGTAGTAGTCGGTTCCCTTCTCATAACCGGCAAAGGCGCGCATGCCGCCGGAGATGAGCAGCACCAGCGCCGAGAGCCCCCAGACATTGTCGGCAAGCAATACGCGCCCGACCTCACCCGAGCCGGACGCCAGGCGACTGAAGGCCGTCCCACGCGTCAACACCGCCCAGAAGCCCATGGCAAATGCCAATAGATGAATCGCTGCAAGAAACCAGTGAACCAGCATTGATGAACTCCTGTCCGGCAGAGTTGAAATCAGCCAAACAGTAGTAGTCGAAAAAGTGTGGGCTTGCCTGTCACCCTTCCCGTAAAACAGAAGCGGGCGAGACGAGAGAATGGGCAGAGGTGCGGGAAAGGCAAATCGCAGGCAAAAAAAATCCCAAGCAGCTGATGGAAGCTTGGGATTTAAAAATGCATAAACCGTGGTGGTGAACGCGGGGCGGATAATACTGATTTTTCCAGTATGTAACAACGTATTTTTGATAACCGGTTGGTTCAATAAAACCGTAACCCATTAAATATCCACATTATTTTTAAGGTCGCCTACAACAATCGGCGACGAACGGATCAGAAAACAGGTAAAGCCCAGCCTGCCATTCTTTCACTTGTTTCTGATCACAATCGTAGACGCGAGCATGTCGCCCAGGCGCTTGCGCGAACCAAAGAAAATGAAAATCCAGTCAAAAAAATTAAGGAAAGGCGTCGTGATATTGCGGATAAAGGATTGATAGAGATTGCAGTTCAGATAGCTGCGCTCATCAATCACCGACATCCCCAGGATTTTTTTACCCACGCTCTGACCGTTCGGCATGGCATCGGAAAACAGGTAATACCCTCCACCCACGACCACTGCCAGCAACCCCACCAGGTCCCGAGGCAATCCTACAAGCTCTGCGGTCTTTGCTACGGCGAAGAACAAAAAGAAGGTGATGAAGGAATCAATGATTTGCCCTCCCCACCGGCGCCCCAGCCCAGCCAGGTTCTTGGGCTTGTGATAGGTGCTTTGTGTATTGCCGATTTCCATGTGGTGTCATTCCGTTAGTGCAGAGATACAGGCGTATCGGCACACACACGGCAATATTTAGAGGCATAACGCCATCACTTCATGAGCATCGCGAATTGGCGTTTGAGAGGAGTTTTGCAAAAGTTTTGCAAATCGCAGACAACAAAAAAGGGCCCACCTTTCGGTGAGCCCTTCTAGACCGCCCAGCAGAGCGGATTTTGTTTGGTAGGCGCGATTGGACTCGAACCAACGACCCCCACCATGTCAAGGTGGTGCTCTAACCAACTGAGCTACGTGCCTGCTGTGAGGCGGCATTCTACGGAATTCCGGAGGGGTGTCAACACCTTTTTTTCACCTAACCCTATGAATATGCAAAATATTTAATTTCGACCCGCCGCAAGAAGATTTCCCGGTGGCTGGCGGAGGTTTTTCAACTGGGGTAGGATCGCTGCACTCGTAAAATATATTAAACAGAGGCTGCAGGATGGCGAACACCCCTTACCCAGAGTCTTACTACGCGGCATCGGCCAACGCCGCACCACCACGTCCTGCCCTGCAGGATGACGTGGAGACGGATGTCTGTGTGATCGGCGCTGGTTATACGGGACTTTCCTCGGCGCTGTTCCTGCTGGAGAACGGTTTTCGCGTGACCGTGCTGGAAGCCGCCAAGGTCGGCTTCGGCGCCTCGGGGCGCAATGGCGGGCAAATCGTCAATAGCTACAGCCGTGACATTGATGTGATCGAACGCAGCGTCGGCCCGAAACAGGCGCAACTGCTCGGGCAGATGGCCTTCGAAGGCGGCCGGATCATTCGTGAGCGCGTCAGCAAGTACAACATCCAGTGCGACCTCAAGGACGGCGGCGTATTCGCCGCCCTCACCGCCAAGCAGATGGGTCACCTGGAATCGCAGAAACGCTTGTGGGAACGCTTCGGCCACACGCAACTGGAACTGCTCGATCAACGCCGCATTCGCGAAGTGGTGGCTTGCGATCAGTACGTCGGCGGCATGCTCGACATGAGCGGCGGCCACATCCACCCGCTCAACCTGGCCCTTGGTGAAGCCGCTGCCGTTGAATCCCTGGGCGGCACCATTTACGAACAGTCGCCGGCCGTGCGCATCGAACGCGGTGCCAAACCGGTCGTACATACACCGCAAGGCAAGGTCAGAGCCAAATTCATCATCGTCGCCGGCAACGCCTACCTCGGCAATCTGGTGCCGGAGCTGGCGGCCAAATCGATGCCATGCGGCACTCAGGTCATCACCACCGAGCCACTGGGCGATGATCTGGCGAAATCCCTGCTGCCGCAGGACTACTGCGTCGAAGACTGCAATTACCTGCTCGACTACTACCGCCTCACCGGCGACAAGCGTCTGATCTTCGGCGGCGGTGTGGTGTATGGCGCGCGGGATCCGGCAAACATCGAGGCGATCATCCGCCCGAAAATGCTCAAGGCCTTCCCGCAGCTCAAGGACGTGAAGATCGACTACGCCTGGACCGGCAATTTCCTGCTGACCCTGTCGCGCCTGCCTCAGGTCGGACGCCTGGGCGACAACATCTATTACTCCCAGGGCTGTAGTGGCCACGGCGTGACCTACACGCACCTGGCCGGCAAGGTATTGGCCGAGGCACTGCGCGGACAAGCCGAGCGTTTCGATGCCTTTGCTGATCTGCCGCACTACCCTTTCCCCGGCGGGCAACTGCTGCGCACACCGTTTGCCGCATTGGGCGCGTGGTACTACGGACTGCGCGACAAGCTCGGTTTCTGATGCGCAAAAAAGGGGCCGCTGAAAAGCGGCCCCTTTTACATCCAGCTCCAATCACAACTGATCCCGCGCAATCCCGCTGCGAATCCGCAGGATATCCGCGAGCACCGCCAGAGCAATTTCCGCCGGCGTCTTGCTGCCCAGGTTGAGGCCGATCGGCGCATGAATTCGCGCCAGCTCGCTCTCCCCCAGCCCGCCAATCCGGCGCAAACGCTCGAAGCGCTTTTGTGAAGTCTGCAACGAACCCATCACGCCGATGTAAAACGCCTCGGTGCGCACAGCTTCCATCATCGCCAGATCGTCGATGCGCGGATCGTGGGTCAACGCCACCACCGCCGTATCACGGTGACAACCGCCATCGGCGATGAACACCGACGGCAATTGCCGGCGAATCTCCACGCCATTGAGCACCACGTCTTTCAGCACTTCTTCACGCGGGTCGCAGAGGATCACTTCGAAGCCGAGACCGACCGCGAATTCCGCACAGGCCTGCGCCACGCTGGAATACCCCGCCAGCAGCAAGCGCTGAGCAGCCCCGATGCGGATCCGTACCCGGTCGATTTCACGCTCGATTCGCGCGCCCTGCTCGTGATCGGTAAACAGGCTACGCGCACCAGTAGTCAGATCGACCTCGCGAATCAACCGGCGCTGCCCGAGCAACGCCGATTCGAGCTCACGCAGGTGCGCCCGCACCTCGCAGCCGGCGTCAAATTTCTCTACCAGCACATCGAGAATGCCGCCGCATGGCAGGCTGACCCGCGAACGCGGATCGTCACCTTCGCCATAACGCACGACGTTGATCGCATCGAGAAACGCACCTTCGGCGACGCGCTCGAGAAAGTCTTCCTCGACGCAACCACCGGACAGCGACCCGATCCACTGCCCGCCGTCGTTCACCGCCAGCAGCGAACCTGGCGCGCGAGGTGCCGAGCCGTAGGTGGTCAGCACGGTGCAGAGCCAGATGCGTTGCCCCGCCGTCGACCACTCCAACGCCCGTCGAACCACTTGCAGATCGAGATGCTGCATGATCAGTGCGCCTTGTGCTCAACGGAAGGCGCATCAGCCTGCAGCTTCTGCACATCACCAACCGCCAGCTCGGCCGACTGACCACCCCAACCCTGACGCAGGTAGTTCAGCAGATCGGTCAGTTGTTCGGCACTGAGCTTGTCGGCAAAACCCGGCATCGGCTGCATGTGTTCGAACCCGGCGAATTTCTGTTCGCCGATGCCATCCTCGATCACGCGCAACAGGTTGCGCGGGTCTTCCAGACGCAACGTGGTGTTGCCGCGCATGGCCACCGCGATGTGCGGTTTGCCCTCGCCACCGGCCGCGTGACAGCCGGCGCAGACGTTCAAGTATTCCTGACGGCCGCGCTGGGCGCTGACACTGAGTTTTTCCACCGGCACTTCGGTCAGCTCTTTCGCCGCCGGAGGCCTGTCGCCCAGCAGGAAAGTCGCCATCGCCGCCAGATCCGGATCATTCAGGCCCTGGGTGCTGTTGTGGAACACCGGGAACATCTCGTTGAACATCGTGCCTTGGGCGCTCATGCCGTGCTTGAGGAACGTGCTCAGGTCTTGATGATTCCAGCCGCGCGCCGCCAGATCAGTGGCGAGCAGGCTCGGTGCCAGATAACCATTGAGGATGCCGCCGGTCAGGCGCTTGTCCAACTGCATCGCGCCCGGCAGGCCACGTGGTGTATGGCATTCGCCGCAATGGCCGAGCACTTCGACCATGTACTGGCCGCGTTTCCAGGCGTCGCTTTTGCCTTCGGCAGGCTCCAGCTTCAAGACTTTGCCGTACATCATGTTCCAGCCGATCAGGCCCGGACGCACGTTGAACGGGAAGCTCAGACTGGTCACCGGCGCGGCGCGCTCGATCGGCTCGACGGTTTTCAGATACGCGTGAATCGCATCCGAATCCGCACGCGGCATCAAGTGATACGAGGTGTACGGCATCGCCGGGTACAGGTTGGCGCCGTCACGCCGCTTGCCTTCGGTGAGCGCGGCGAAGAACTCTTCATCGGTGTAGAGACCGATGCCGTGCTCCTTGCTTGGAGTGATGTTGGTGCCGTAGATCGTGCCGAACGGCGATACGATCGGCAGGCCGCCAGCAAACGGCGCGCCGCCGGGCGCAGTGTGGCACGCCATGCAGTCAGCCGCGCGGGCGAGGTATTCGCCGCGCTTGACCTGATCATCCGCGTGCGCCGCCAACACAGGCGCAGCCAGCCCGACCGCCAGGGTCAGGCGGGTCAGTAATTGCTTCATGCTTAACCCTCCTTGACCAGGCCGAGATCGGTCAGCACGTTGCGGGTGGCGTTGTAGTAACGCACGTACCCGGTGCAACGGCAGACGTGATGGCCGAGGCTGTCCTCGATGACTTGCTCCAGTTTGCTTTTGACGATTGGCTGGCGTTGCAGCTTTTCCACCAGCACGGTCGCGGCGTTGACGAAACCCGGCGCGCAGTAGCTGCACTGGAAGGCGAATTCGTCGACGAACCGCTGCTGGATCGGGTTCAGCTCGGTGACCTGGCCTTGCTCGTCACGCTTGGCGTGGCCTTCGATGGTGCGGACTTTCTTGCCCTCGAAGTAATGCGCGCCGGTGATGCAGGTGCGCACCTCTTCGCTGGTGCCATCCGGGTTGTCGACGATCACCACGCAGGCGTGGCAGATGCCCTGGCCGCAGCCCAGGCGCGAACCGGTGAGGTTCTTGTATTCGTGCAGGTAGTCGATCATCGGCAGGTCATCAGGGATGTCCACCGGACCGACGGATTGACCGTTGAGGGTCAGTTGAAGCGGACGGTTAGCCATTGAGGGCCTCCTTGATGCGCACAGCAGTGATTGGCAGATCGCGAACACGTTTACCGATGGCGTGGGCCACGGCGTTACCGATGGCACCGACCACCGGAATCATCACCACTTCGGCGATGC
Source organism: Pseudomonas sp. B40(2017) (assembly GCF_002112855.1). Taxonomy (NCBI): domain Bacteria; kingdom Pseudomonadati; phylum Pseudomonadota; class Gammaproteobacteria; order Pseudomonadales; family Pseudomonadaceae; genus Pseudomonas; species Pseudomonas sp. B40(2017). The sequence goes on along the minus strand of NZ_NEIT01000003.1, from coordinate 682,695 downwards.
CTTTGGACGGGTCGCTTGGGGACAGCGGCGGCAGGATTTCCGACGTCTGCTTCCACACCGCCACATGGCGCGCCATCGGCAGGCGATAACGGTTGAAGTTCCAGTCCCCCTCCCCCGGCCCGCCTTCGTACAACGGCATCTCTTCCATCAAGGCGTGACCGATGCCCATGGCGATCCCGCCTTCGAGCTGGCCGCGAACCAGTTCTTCGACCAGCACCCGTCCGCATTCCAGCCACGAGTGATGGTTGAGCACTTCGACTCCTGCCGAACCTTTGTTGACCTTCAACTCGACCAGCGTTGCGACCGGGCTGTAGTAGGTCACGGCGGCGTTGTTCAACTGGACGACCGGATAGGCGATGTTCTGCCGATCCAGCAGGTGGAAACCGGCGCTGGTCATCTGCGCTTTCTTCGCCTTAGGGGCGCCGTCGCCGTACTTCACCGCCAGACCGTCGAGCGGCAGACGCTCGCGCACGCCATCGATGCTGTATTCGGCCTCGGCCCAGCTCCAGCGGTTGAAACCGTGAACCGTGGCGCCAGTGACCAGACCGCGCTCGTGAGCACGCTTGGCCAGCTCTTCGAAGGTCAGTGGCTGCATGCCGTTGGCGGTCAGTTTGCCGTCGACCCAATGCGCATCTTCGCGACGCACCACGTAAGGGTTGGCCTGGCCGCCGTACGGACCCTGACGCCAGATCTCCAGCGCCGCCGGCCACAGACCGTGGTTAAACAGCACGCGCGCCGCTTCACGGGTGGCGTGGCTGAAGTAGTAGGCGGAGTTGGTCGCGGACGAGGCCGATGCCAGCTTGCCGACCCAGCGCGGGTTGCGCAGGAAGTTGTCCTGTTCGGCCTGGCTCATGATGTAAGGGTTGCCGGCGGTGACCAGCTGCATTTCATTCCACTCGGTTTCACCGGTCTTCACGTCGTGAGCCGCGCTACCAAGGAAATCCGCCACCACCAACGCTTGCGAGGTGGACATGCCGGTGCCGATCTCGATACCGATGTGACGCAGGGAAATGCGCCCCTCAGCGGTGAACTCGATGCTGGCCATCGGCGCTTCGGAACCGGTGCCGAAGTCTTTCTGGCAAATGGCGAAACCCACGCCATACCAGTTGTCCGGATCCGCCGCTTCGCGCTGCTTCTTGATCGCGTCGCGGTTTTTCCAGACTTCGTGCAGCGAAGCCTTGTCGAGAATCTCGTGCAGGCGCAATGCACCGGCCGGGATCGCGCCCTGGGTGTTTTTCATCCCCGAGCGCAGCGCGTTCTTGCGGCGCAGATCGATGGCATCGACACCAAGGCGATCGGCGATTTCGTCGACCATCATCTCAGTGGAGGCCATGCTCTGCAGCGTGCCGTAGCCGCGCATCGAACCCGCTTCAACCGCTCGGGAATGGTAAGCGGTGACCTGCAGGTCGTTCTGCGGCATGTAGTAGATCGACTGCGCCGCCGTAGCGCCAACGGCCGCTACCGACGGGCTGTAGTTGATCCGGCCGCCACCGTCGACGCTCATCTCGGCACGGAAAATCTTGAAGCTATGATCGGTCTTGTCCACTGCCAACTGGTAGCGGATGTCGAACGGGTGACGCTTGATGCCGCTCTGGAACTGCTCGTAGCGGTCGTTGGCCAGGCGAATCGGCACGCCTGCGCCATACAACGCCGCCAAAGCTGCGTAGTAGACGAAAATATTGTGGTCCTTGGAGCCGTAGCCGACGGTGTAACCCGGGTGCATGTTGAGGTTCGCCAGGCCAAAACGCGACGGCCCGATCATCTTCGCGGTCTCGGTGGCGGTTTCCAGCGGGCACTGAGTGGCGACGACGAAATGCAGGGTCTTGGTCGCCGGGTCGTACCAGCCGTTGCCGTTGTCCGGTTCCATCGCGGCCGGTTCGATCGACGGGGTCTTGTAACGTTCGTCAAACACCAGCCAGTTGTCCGGCGGGGTGTCGATCTCTTTCTTCATGCGATCGGCATAGAACAGGCCGCGTTCGGTCAGGTTGCCGTGCAGGTTCGGTTGGGAATTCCACACCGGACGACGGTTCTTCAGCATCGGGAACAGGATCGAGTCCTTGAGGCTGGCGAACTCGTCGTCATCCGCCGACGTCGGGCCACCGACGCGCACGTAGCGGAAACTGCCATAGGGATCGCCTTCGTAGAACGGTACTTGCGCACCGTAACGAATCGCTTTGTCATTGAATTTGAGTTTGTTCTTGGCCTGGCGGAAACGCTCGAAGTCGTTCCAGATCAGGATCGCAACCGGGTGGCCGATGAACATCGGCACCTTGCCTTCCGGCAGCAGCGGATCCGGCGCGTGCTCTTCCGGGAACACGATGCCGTCCTTGTCCAGGTCGGCGGCGGTAACGATACGATCAGGCTGCAGATCGGCGCCGAGCCACGACAGGTCGTAGCCTTCGTAGATACGGTCAGCCTTGATGGTTTTCAGCAACATGGCGTGGCCTTGCTGCTGGGGCCAGCCCGGCATGTCCTTGGAACGGATGTCGCGGGCAAACACTTTGCTGCCGCAGACCTTGGACAAGGCATCGTTACGCTGGCGCGCCTTGCCGTTGTTGCCGAGCCACTGCTCGGACGGCACGGTTACGCTGTTTTCCATCAAGGCACCGAGCGCCTGACTGCTGAGCGGCGTGAGCGTAACGCTCACACCCGCCACCAGCCCGCCCTGAAGGAACGAGCGCCGGGATATTTCACGGTTGGACATGGATCATCCTCTGGGCGGTTATGGATCCGCCCTTCTGGTTATCTACTGGGAATCTCGAGTCTTGCAGAAGCCCTTTTTGACGAAGCAAAGGGCGTGATGACAGTGCAAAGCTGACCGAAAGGTTAACTTTATAGGTTTCTGAGCTCGCAGCAAACAACCAGTTACAAAAATTTGACTAAAGAATCAAAAAATCAATGCGGCATTGCATCGCAGCGACTCGGAGACGCAGGTAGATTGCCCGGCAGCATCGAACGAGCCACGGCTAGGGTTCGTCGCCGGCTACAAGGGAGGAATTTGGGAGAGGTCAAATTTCAGACACAAAAAACCCCGGTCTTTCGACCAGGGTCTTTGCTATCGATTCCGAATCAACCAGAGGTTGCGTTCGGTGTTTCAAGGCGTTCAGTGGTCCTTGAAACAGATATGGCGCAGCGGACGGGACTCGAACCCGCGACCCCCGGCGTGACAGGCCGGTATTCTAACCGACTGAACTACCGCTGCGTATCGCTTTGAGCTGACGCTCAAGTAACTCGTTTGACTGAAAGCTTCGGTGCTTTTCAATCGCGAACCAGACAGTGTCTGACTCGTTGAATATGGCGCAGCGGACGGGACTCGAACCCGCGACCCCCGGCGTGACAGGCCGGTATTCTAACCGACTGAACTACCGCTGCGCGTCGGTGCAGGCACTTTCAGCCTACGCTCTTGCTTACGCAAGTCTCTCGGGAGTGGTGGGTGATGACGGGATCGAACCGCCGACATTCTGCTTGTAAGGCAGACGCTCTCCCAGCTGAGCTAATCACCCGTTTGCATCTCCGAGGCCGCGAAATTTACGCAGGTAGCGAACCTAAGTCAATAGCAGGATTGAAGTTTTTCTAAAAAAGACGAAATTGCTTCATTCCGTATAAATCATCTTCTTGGTCATACCGCCATCGACCACGAATTCCTGCCCCGTCACAAACCCTGCGTTCTTCGACAGCAACCACGCCACCATCGCTGCCACATCCTCGACCGTCCCTACCCTGCCCGCAGGATGCTGGGCATGATCGGTATCGGTCAGCGGTTCCGCGCGCCGGGCGGATGGATCCCGCGCATCGATCCAGCCCGGACTGACCGCATTGACGCGAATCTCCGGCCCGAGGCTGATCGCCAATGCGTGAGTCAACGCCAGCAAACCGCCCTTGCTCGCCGCATAGGCTTCCGTATCAGGTTCCGACTGCGCCGCACGGGTCGAGGCCAGATTGACGATCGCCCCGTTGTGCGCACGCAGATACGGCGCGCAGTGCTTGGCCAGCAACATCGGCCCACCGAGGTTCACCGCCAACACCCGATTCCAGTAAGCCAGATCGAGACTTTCCAGCGTGATGTTGTGCGGATCGGCCACGGCAGCGTTGCACACCAGCGCATCCAGACGACCAAACTGCCCCAACACCTCAGCGACACCCAACGCCACCTGACTTTCGTCCGCGACGTCCATGGCGATGAACCAGGCGTTCTCGCCCAGCACCTTCGCCACTTTCGAACCACGGACACGATCAAGGTCGGTCAATACCACCTGCCAGCCTTCGCTGATCAGCCACGCTGCGATGCCCAGACCGATCCCCCGCGCGGCACCCGTGACCAATGCAACGCGGCCATGGGTGCCGATCTTCGGCGTAGACAACTCGATCACAACGCCGCCAGACCGCGCGACAGATCGGCTTGCAGGTCAGCCACGTCTTCCAGACCGACCGCGATGCGGATCAGGCTGTCACGAATGCCGGCAGCCTCGCGCTCCTGCGGCGCCAGACGGCCGTGGGACGTAGTGCTCGGGTGGGTGATGGTGGTTTTGCTGTCACCCAGATTGGCGGTGATCGAGATCAAACGGGTCGCATCGATGAAGCGCCAGGCGCCCTCTTTTCCGCCCTTCACCTCAAAGCTCACCACCGCGCCGAAGCCTTTCTGCTGACGCTGAGCCAGCTCGTGCTGCGGATGGCTCTTGAGACCGGCGTAATGCACCTTCTCGATGCCGTCCTGCTGCTCCAGCCACTCGGCCAGTTGCTGGGCGTTGGCGCAGTGCGCCTTCATCCGCAGGTTCAGGGTTTCCAGACCCTTGAGGAAGATCCAGGCGTTGAACGGGCTCAGGGTCGGCCCGGCGGTACGCAGGAAACCGACGATTTCTTTCATCTGTTCGCTGCGACCGGCAACCACACCGCCCATGCAACGGCCCTGGCCATCGATGAACTTGGTGGCCGAATGCACAACGATGTCTGCGCCCAGCTTCAGCGGCTGCTGCAAGGCAGGCGTGCAGAAGCAGTTGTCGACTACCAGCATCGCGCCCTTGGCGTGCGCGATTTCCGACAGCGCGGTGATATCCACCAGCTCAGCCAACGGATTGGACGGCGACTCGACGAACAGCAATTTGGTATTGGACTTGATCGCTGCGTCCCAGGCCGACAGATCGGCCAGCGGCACGTAATCGACTTCCACACCGAAACGCTTGAAGTACTTCTCGAACAGGCTGATGGTCGAGCCGAACACGCTGCGCGACACCAGCACATGATCGCCGGCACTGCACAGGCTCATCACCACTGCCATGATCGCGGCCATGCCCGTCGCCGTAGCCACCGCCTGCTCGGCGCTTTCCAGCGCGGCGATGCGCTCTTCGAAGGCGCGAACGGTCGGGTTGGTGTAACGCGAGTAGACGTTGCCCGGCACTTCCCCGGCAAACCGCGCAGCCGCATCGGCGGCGGTACGGAACACGTAGCTGGAAGTGAAGAACATCGGATCACCGTGCTCGCCTTCCGGCGTACGGTGCTGACCGGCACGTACGGCCAGGGTATCGAACGCTACGCCTTCGAGGTCGCTGTCCAGCCGACCGGCATCCCATTCCTGACTCATGCTGTCACTCCTTGCCCTGTTCTCGATAAATAAAAGTCTTTTGCCAGATACAAAACCGGCCCCTAAGGGCCGGTTGAAACTCAGTTGTTGTACAGATCGATGATCGCACTGACCGCCTGGGTCTTGACCTTCGAGGCATCGTTGCGTGCCTGTTCGATCTTGTTCAGGTAAGCCTCGTCGACGTCGCCGGTGACGTACTTGCCGTCAAACACTGCGCAATCGAAGTTTTCGATCTTGATCTTGCCGCCGCCGACCGCTTCGATCAAGTCAGGCAGGTCCTGATAGATCAGCCAGTCAGCACCGATGAGATCAGCCACGTCCTGGGTCGAACGGTTGTGCGCGATCAGCTCGTGAGCGCTTGGCATGTCGATGCCGTACACGTTCGGGAAGCGCACAGCCGGAGCCGCCGAGCAGAAGTAGACGTTTTTCGCGCCGGCTTCGCGGGCCATCTGGATGATCTGCTTGCAGGTAGTGCCACGAACGATCGAGTCGTCGACCAGCATCACGTTCTTGCCGCGGAATTCCAACTCGATGGCGTTGAGCTTCTGGCGTACCGACTTCTTGCGCGCGGCCTGGCCAGGCATGATGAAGGTACGGCCGATGTAACGGTTCTTGACGAAACCTTCGCGGAATTTCACGCCCAGATGGTTGGCCAGCTCCAGCGCGGCAGTGCGGCTGGTGTCCGGAATCGGGATGACCACGTCGATGTCGTGCTCTGGACGCTCGCGCAGGATCTTCTCGGCCAGCTTCTCACCCATGCGCAGACGGGCCTTGTAGACCGACACGCCGTCGATGATCGAATCCGGACGCGCCAGATAGACGTGTTCGAAGATGCACGGGGTCAGGGATGGGTTGGTCGCACACTGACGGGTGTGCAGCTTGCCGTCTTCAGTGATGTAGACCGCTTCGCCCGGCGCCAGGTCGCGGATCAGGGTGAAACCGAGCACGTCCAGCGAAACGCTTTCGGAAGCGATCATGTACTCGACGCCTTCGTCGGTGTGACGCTGGCCGAACACGATCGGGCGAATGCCGTGCGGGTCGCGGAAACCAACGATGCCGTAACCGGTCACCATCGCCACAACGGCGTAACCACCGACGCAACGGTTATGCACGTCGGTCACGGCGGCAAACACGTCTTCTTCGGTCGGTTGCAGCTTGCCGCGCTGGGCCAGCTCGTGAGCGAACACGTTGAGCAGCACTTCCGAGTCGGAGCTGGTGTTGACGTGACGCAGATCGGATTCGTAGATCTCTTTGGCCAACTGTTCAACGTTGGTCAGGTTACCGTTGTGCGCCAGGGTGATGCCGTACGGCGAGTTGACGTAGAACGGCTGAGCCTCGGCCGACGTCGAGCTGCCGGCAGTCGGGTAACGGACGTGGCCGATACCCATGTGGCCGACCAGGCGCTGCATGTGACGCTGTTGAAACACGTCACGCACCAGGCCATTGTCCTTGCGCAAGAACAACCGGCCATCATGGCTGGTCACGATACCGGCAGCGTCCTGGCCGCGGTGCTGGAGCACGGTTAGCGCGTCATACAGCGCCTGATTGACGTTCGACTTACCGACGATACCGACGATGCCACACATGCGACGCAACCCCTACTTAATGGATCTGAACTGAACAACACTCACTGAGGCGTTTTGGCCGACGGCAAGAGTTGCTCCTTGAACGGAATATCAGCGGGTACGCTGATTCCGCTGGCAAGCCACTGACTGCTCCACCCGAGAATCAGGTTCTTGGACCAGTCTGCGACCAATAGAAACTTTGGCACGAGCTGTGATTCTTTCCACCACCCGTCCTGCTGTACCGGCCCCAGGCTCAACAGCCCGACCGCCACGACCACCAGCAACACGCCACGCGCAGCGCCGAAGGCCATGCCGAGGAATCGATCGGTTCCGGACAACCCGGTGACGCGAACCAACTCGCCGATAAGATAATTGATCATTGCGCCCACGATCAGTGTGGCGACAAACATGATGGCACAGCCCGCGATCACGCGAGCCGACGGTGTTTCGATGTATCCGGCGAGGTACTCGGACAGTGAGCCACCGAACATCCAGGCAACAGCTCCTGCGATGATCCAGGTCACCAGCGACAATGCTTCTTTGACGAAGCCGCGGCTCAAACTGATCAAAGCGGAGATGGCGATGATTGCAACGATCGCCCAGTCAACCCAGGTAAATGGCACAGTGCAGCCTACAGACGGATAAGGCGGCGCATTTTAGCAGAGCGCATGGCTGTCGGTAAGCTGCGATTTTCAGTGCATTTCTATCGAAGTGATAGATATCAGCCGCGTTCAGGCTGGAAGCGCACCACAAACCCCTTGAGGTTCTGCTGGCGGCTCAACAGATCGCGCAGACGATCGGCTTCGGCGCGCTCGATCAGCGGGCCGACGAACACCCGGTTCTTGCCATCGGCCGAACGAATGTAAGCGTTGTAACCCTGGCTGCGCAGGGTTTTCTGCAGGCTTTCGGCGCTGGCACGGCTCGACAGGCTGGCCAGTTGCACTGACCAGCTCACCGACAGGCCATTGGCATCGACGCGGCTTTGAGTGGTATCCGGTTTGGCAGACAGCGCAGCGATCGGCTGCGCCGGAGCCGTGGTTGGCTTGGCCACGGGAGCGGGAGCCGGCGCAACCGGTTTGGCTACCGGCGCCGGAGCCGGAGCTGGTGCGGCGGAAGCAATCGGCGCCGTTGGCACAGCCTGCTCGGCGACTTCGTCATCGCTTGGCACTGGCTCTTGCGGCAGAACCTGAGGCTCAGGCACCGCCACGGTTTCCATCTGGATCTGCGCCACGGCGGGCGCTTGCGGCGCAGCCGGCGCCTCGACGGTCACCTGACGCTGTTCATCCTGACGGGAAAACAGCATCGGCAGGAAAATCACCGCCAGCGCCACCAGCACCAGGGCACCGACCATGCGCTGCTTGTACGCTTTATCCAGCAAAGCCATTTGCCGCTTCCTCCGTGGAGCGCCGAGACAGCCATTCGAGGGCCTCGGCGACACAATAAAATGATCCGAACAGCAAGATCTCGTCATCGCTGGTGGCCACTGCACACTGCCCTTCCAGCGCAGCCGCCACACTGTCATAAGACGTGACCGAGGCGCCAAGGTTCTGCAATGCCTGATTCAATTCATCCACCGGACGCGCACGTGGCGAATCCAGCGGCGCCACCGCCCAGTGCTGGACGCTGGCATTCAATTCACCGATGACACCGTCCAGATCCTTGTCCGCCAGCAGGCCGAACACCGCCAGACGCTTGCCGACCGGTGGACGAGCAGCCAGACGCCGGGCCAGATACTCCGCCGCATGCGGGTTGTGGCCAACGTCCAGCAACAGGTTCAGACGTTTGCCGTTCCATTCGAAGGAGCGACGATCGAGGCGACCGACCACGCGAGTTGCCTGCAGCGCCGCAACAATCAGCCCGGCATCCCACGGCAAACCGAGCAGCAGATAAGCCTGCAACGCCAACGCGGCGTTTTCCATCGGCAGATCAAGCAGCGGCAAATCACGCAGCTCGACGACCTGACCGTCAGCATTAGTGCCGCGCCACTGCCAGAACTGATTCGTGATACCCAGGTCGAAATCCCGCCCGCGCAGGAAGAACGGGCAAGCGAGCTCGCGCGCCTTGTCCAGCAAGGACTGTGGAGGATTCAGATCGCCGCACAGCGCAGGTTTGCCCTGGCGGAAAATCCCGGCCTTCTCGAAGGCCACGGATTCACGGGTATTGCCCAGATAGTCGGCATGATCGACACCAATGCTGGTGACCAGCGCGATATCGGCATCGACCACGTTGACCGTGTCAAGACGCCCGCCCAGCCCGACTTCCAGCACCACCGCGTCGAGCCCGGCCTGTTGAAACAGCCAGAACGCCGCCAGGGTGCCCATTTCGAAGTAAGTCAGGGAAGTGTCACCGCGCCCCGCTTCGACCGCCGCGAAGGCTTCGCACAGCTGCGCATCAGTGGCTTCGACGCCATTGAGCTGCACCCGCTCGTTGTAACGCAGCAGGTGCGGAGAATTGTAGACACCGACGTTCAGGCCCTGCGCCCGCAGCAAGGAAGCCACGAAAGCGCAGGTCGAACCCTTGCCGTTGGTGCCGGTGACCGTAATCACCCGTGGCGCCGGCTGGCCCAGTCCCATGCGGGACGCTACCTGTTGCGAACGCTCCAGCCCCATATCGATGGCCGATGGATGCAACTGTTCAAGGTAGGCGAGCCACTCGCCAAGGGTGCGCTCGGTCATACGTTGGCAGGCACCGGCGGAACGACGATCGGCTCGATCGGCGCAGCAACGAATTTAGGCGTCGGCTTGCCGGTCAGTTGCGCCAGCAGGTTACCCAGACGCGGGCGCAGTTCGCGACGGTCGATGATCAAATCGATGGCGCCGTGCTCCAGCAGGAACTCGCTGCGCTGGAAGCCTTCCGGCAGTTTTTCACGCACGGTCTGCTCGATCACGCGCGGGCCGGCGAAGCCGATCAGGGCTTTTGGCTCGCCGACGATCACGTCGCCCAGCATCGCCAGACTGGCGGAAACGCCGCCGTAGACCGGATCGGTCAGCACAGAGATGAACGGAATGCCTTCTTCGCGCAGGCGCGCCAGCACGGCCGAAGTCTTGGCCATCTGCATCAGCGAGATCAGGGCTTCCTGCATCCGCGCACCACCGGAGGCGGAGAAGCAGACCATCGGGCAACGGTTTTCCAGCGCGTAGTTGGCGGCGCGTACGAAGCGCTCACCGACGATGGCGCCCATGGAACCGCCCATGAAGCTGAATTCGAACGCCGAAACCACGACAGGCATGCCCAGCAGGGTGCCGCTCATGGAAACCAGTGCGTCCTTCTCGCCGGTCTGCTTCTGGGCAGCGACCAGACGGTCCTTGTACTTCTTGCCGTCACGGAATTTCAGACGGTCAACCGGCTCCAGGTCAGCACCCAGTTCGGCACGGCCTTCGGCGTCCAGGAAGATGTCGATGCGCGCCCGTGCGCCGATGCGCATGTGGTGGTTGCATTTAGGGCAAACGTCCAGGGTCTTTTCCAGCTCCGGACGATACAGCACAGCCTCGCAGGACGGGCATTTGTGCCACAGACCTTCAGGGACCGAGCTCTTCTTGACCTCGGAACGCATGATCGAAGGGATCAGCTTGTCTACCAACCAGTTGCTCATGCTTTCTTTCTCCAGTACCGGCGGCCCGAACGCTCTGGTTCGCGGCCCCGCGTATGCCCTTCAGCTAAATTCATGTGTGGCGATGATCGGCCGGGCTGCCGGGTCAGCGGAACTGACCTGCGTACACCCCGAAAAGACCCTCAGCCTCTTTTCTACAGAGCTGTGGACGGCGGCAGTCTGCCAGCCGTCACATCAGCGTACGGCGTTGATGAATGCACGAATCTTTGCGTGATCCTTGATGCCCTTGCTCGCCTCTACCCCGCCGCTGACATCCACGGCATACGGCCGCACCCGGGCGACCGCATCGGCGACGTTCTCCGGCGTCAGGCCGCCGGCCAGAATCAACGGCTTGCTCAAACCCTGCGGAATCAGTGACCAGTCGAACGCCTCGCCGGTTCCGCCGGGCACGCCTTCGACATAAGTGTCGAGCAGCACGCCGCTGGCGCTCGGGTAGGCATCGCAGGCGGCGGCAATATCATCGCCCGCCTTGACCCGCAAGGCCTTGATGTACGGCCGGTGCCAGCCTTCACACTCGGCGGCGGTCTCGTCGCCATGGAACTGCAACAGATCCAGCGGCACGGCATCGAGGATTTCCCCGAGCTCGCAACGGCTGGCATTGACGAACAGCCCGACCGTGGTCACGAACGGCGGCAATGCGGCGATGATCGCCCGCGCCTGCTGCACGGTCACGGCCCGGGGACTTTTAGCGTAGAACACAAAACCGATGGCATCGGCCCCGGCCTCGACGGCTGCCAACGCATCTTCTATGCGGGTAATCCCGCAAATCTTGCTGCGAACGGCTGACATGTCGATAAAACCCCAAGGCAAATCCGAGAAAGTCCCGGATGGTAACAAATGCGTTCGAGGGCGTCAGCCGTCAAGTTCCGCGAAACCCGTAAGGAAATGTGGCCCGATGAAACGCTCGGGCAACGGGAACTCGTCGTGGTACTCGACCTGCACCAGATACAGGCCGAACGGATGCGCCGTGACTCCGCCGGAACGCCGCTCGCGGCTCTCCAGCACTTCTTTCATCCACTCCACCGGCCGCTCGCCGGCACCGATGGTCATCAGCACGCCGGCGATGTTGCGCACCATGTGATGCAGGAACGCGTTGGCGCGGATGTCCAGAACGATCATTTTGCCGTGACGGGTCACACGCAGGTGATGCATCTTCTTGATCGGCGACTTGGCCTGGCACTGGCCGGCACGGAAGGCACTGAAATCATGGGTACCGATCAGGTACTGCGCGGCCTCGGCCATGCGCTCGACGTCCAGCGGACGGTGATTCCAGGTGATTTCTTCGTTGAGATGCGCCGGGCGGATCTGATCGTTGTAGATCACGTAGCGATAGCGCCGGGCAATCGCCTTGAATCGCGCATGGAAATGCGCCGGCATGACCTTCGCCCAACTGACGCTGATGTCGTGGGGCAGATTGATGTTGGCGCCCATGACCCAGGCTTTCAGCGAACGGTCGACCTGGGTGTCGAAATGCACCACCTGCCCGCAGGCATGCACACCAGCGTCGGTGCGCCCGGCACATTGCAGCGAGATCGGCGAATCGGCGACCTTCGACAAGGCTTTTTCCAGGGTTTCCTGCACGGTGAGCACACCGGTGGACTGGCGCTGCCAGCCGCTGTAGCGCGAGCCCTTGTATTCAACGCCCAGCGCGACGCGGAAAAAGCCTTCGGGTGCCATTTCGGCGGCCGGGTTATCTATGTTTGCCAAGTCGGTACAGCCTGCTGATCTACAAAGGCGGGCATTATAAGGCGGCGGGACGGGGAAACCAGACCCAAACCAAAACGGCAGCCTCATGGGCTGCCGTTTTGTTTACCGCTGAATGCCGACTCAGGCCAGATGCGACAGCATTTCGCTCGCTTCGCTCTTCTGCTTGTCGTTGCCCTCACTGATGACCTCATTGAGGATGTCGCGCGCACCGTCGTTGTCGCCCATGTCGATATAGGCCTGAGCCAGATCGAGCTTGGTCGCGGCTTCATCAGTACCGGACAGGAAGTCGAAGTCATCCTCGCCCAGATCATCACCCAGCGCGGCATCGGCCTCGGTGAAGCTTGGCTCGTTGATGCTGCTCGACAGGCGATCCAGCTCGGCGTTGACGTCGTCCAGTTCGGCGGCGAACGCATCCGGCTCGGCTGGCGCCGCGTCCATTTCGTCAGCCAGGGACAGGTCGAAATCGGCTGGCAGCTCCAGATCGTCCTGCGGCACGTCGGCCACGGTTGAAGTTTCGACCAGCGGCAGATCCTTCACGCCTTCGTCCAGATCCAGCAGGAAATCATCGTCTGCCAGCTCGACCGGCGCAGGCGCAGGGTCGGCACCGAGATCCATATCCAGGTCGAAATCCGACAGGTCGTCGAGGTTTTCCTTGATGTCGGTCTGCTGTTGCAGCACCGACTCGAAGCTCAGATCGTCGTCCGATGGAAATTCGTCGAGTTCGACCGGCGCTTCCGGCTCGACAGCAGCCACAGGCTCAACCGGCGTGATGTTGTCGAGATCGTCGAGGCTCAGGTCGAAAGCGCTGTCCAGTTCAGCATCTGCCGCGGCAGGCGCTTCAGGCTCGTCGAGCAGCAGCTCCTTGACGTATTCCGCGTCCAGCTCGGCAGCCATGGCCGCAGCCGCCAGACCGCTGGCCGCGACGACCGCCATGGCCGGGAAGCGGCTTTTCAGCTCTTCGACCTTGGCGAAGTTGTCGCCATTGGCGACCAGTTGGCGCTCCTGACCGACGAACGCATCGCGATCACCCTGACGACCGTAGACTTCCATCAGTTTCAGACGCAGATCGCTGCGCTGCGGCTCCAGGCTCACGCCCTCCTCCAGCAACGCGGCGGCTTGATTCAGACGACCGCCGTCGATGTGCGACTGCGCCTTGTCCAGCACGTCGTCGGAACGCTCGGCGGCCGGCGCCACCAACGGCGCGGCGATCGGCTCGGCCATCACGACTGGCGCCACTACAGCAGCTGGGGCTGGGGCTGGGGCTGGGTTCAGCTTGACGCTGGCGGCTGGCACTTCCAGACCTTCGAAGCTGCTTTCAGGCAGATCGAGATCCTGGGAGAAGGATTGCTCCTCCAGGGCACGGGCCATGCGCAGGTGTTTTTCGGCTTCCTGCTGCGCCTTGCGGCGGCGGGCCAGCAGCAACAGCAGGAGCAGCAGAACCACCGCACCGCCACCGACCAGACCCAGCAGGATCGGATTGGTCAGCAGTTCGTTGAAGGTTTTCTCGTCATTGGCGGCGGGCGTGGTTTCAACCACAGGCTCGACAACCGGCTCCACCGGGGCCTGAGCGGCGGCTTCAGGCGCAGGTGCGCCCGGAGCAGCCTCTGCCGGAGTGGCCGGCGGCGTGGCAGCCAGTTCAGCGGTGATCGCCGGCACCACTGGCGCAGTGGCGGCGGTCGCGGGAGCAGCGCCCGAGCCTTCGGCCTGCATTTTCGCCAGTTGATTGTTCTTCAGCTCGATCAGGCGCTGCAGCTTGTCCAGCTGGCTTTGCAGATCGGCCATGCGGCTTTTCAGCTCTTCGTTGTCACGGCGGGTGGTGTCGAGACTTTCCTGAGTGACCGCCAGTTTGTTGCTCAGGGCCTTGGCATCGCCCGCGGGGCCCTTACCACGCGCCTTGGCGCTTTCGGCGGACACCAGGCTCAGGTTGTCCTTGGCGTTTTGCGCAGCGCCGGTATTGGCGCGGCCACGATTGGTCGCATCGAGTTGCTGCTGACCGGTGCCCGGCTTGGCCACATAACGACGGCCCTGACGCCAGGCTTCGTTCTGCGCGGCCACTTCGGCAATCGCTTTGGACTGCGGCAGTGCGGTGCTTTGCACTTGGTCCGGCAGACGCAGCACCTGACCGGTTTTCAGGCGGTTGATGTTGCCGCCGATGAACGCGTCCGGGTTCAAGGCCTGGATCGCCAGCATGGTCTGCTGCACCGAACCGCCGGTGCGCGCCTTCGCGGCGATTTCCCACAGGGTGTCGCGCGGCGTGGTGGTGTGGGTCGAATGGGTGGCGCCGGTGGTCGGTGCGGTAATGGTTTGCGCTGGCGCGGGTTGAGCGGCGGCATCGGCGGTCTGCGGCGAAAACTTCGACGGATCCAGCAGCACGCTGTAGTCACGCAGCAGGCGGCCGTTCGGCCACATTACCTGCACGAGGAATTTCACCATCGGTTCCGACAGCGGTTTGCTCGAGGTAACGCGCAGCACACTTTTGCCGCTGGCGTTGAGCACCGGGGTGAACGTCAGATCATTGAGGAAGGCCTGACGATCGACGCCGGCCTTGGCGAAATCTTCCGGCGAGGCCAGGCTCGGCACCACTTCGGCAGCGGTCAGATCCTTGACATCGAGCAGCTCGATTTCCGCTACCAGCGGCTGGTTCAGGGTCGACTTCAGGGTCAGCTCCCCGAGCCCGAGGGCATGCGCCATACCGGAGGACAGCGCCGAGGCGGCCGCTATTGCTAACACCAGTTTGCGAACTTGAACCATAGCCTCTTCCTTTGTTTGAACGTTCCTCGGCCAGCGAGAAGATGTTGATAGTCGCTGCCGTAAGGCATTGCGCGCGACGACGACAGCATGCCGCGCGCGATCATTTCTTTGATGCCCCGGAAAGTCCCGGAGGGTGACACGTTGCCAACTGCTCCGGCCAAGCATAGCGCCCGGCTAGAATCAGTCGACAAATTGTTGCCAAGTATCTTTTACAGCAGGTCTTTTATCAACAACTCGGCGACCTGCACGGCGTTGAGGGCCGCACCTTTGCGTACGTTATCTGACGTCAGCCACAGATTAAGTTCCGACGGTTCGTCGACACCGGCACGCACCCGCCCGACGTAGACCACGTCCTGCCCCACTGCGTCACCGACGGCGGTCGGATAATCACCGGCTTCGACCAGCTCGATGCCCTCGGCCTCTTCAAGCGCGGCGTTAACCTTTTCCAGGTCGACCGCGCTCGCTGACTGCAAGGTCACGCTAAAGCTATCGCCAAAAAACACCGGGGCTTGAACACAAGTTGCGGAAATCTTTAATAAAGGCTTGGTCAGCACCTGACGCAGCTCGCGCACCAGGCGTTTTTCCAGCAGCGTATGACCTTGCGCATCCGGTGTGCCGACCTGGGCCAGCAGGTTGAAAGCCATCTGCCGGTCGAAGAATGTCGGCTCCAGCGGACGCATGTTCAGCAGCTCGGCGGTCTGGCGCGCCAGCTCGGTCACGGCTTCGCGGCCCTGGGCGGAAACCGCCAGATTGGCGGTGACATGCACGTATTGCAGTTCGATCAGATCGAGCAGCGGCGCCAACACCACGGCCAAAGTAGTGGCCGACGGGCTTGGACTGCTGACCTGGAACGGTACTTTCAAACCGGCCAGCACATCGGCATTGGCTTCCGGCACCACTTGCGGCGCCTGATCCGCCGGCAAGGCGCCGGACAGATCGACCAGCGAGCAACCCGCCGCGTGAGCGCGGGCGGCGTAACTCAGGGTGATGGCCGGGCCGGCGGCGAAGAACGCCAGTTTGACCTTACTGAAATCGAACTCGTCGACTTCACGCACGCGCACGTTCTTGTTGCGAAACAGCACCGAGCTGCCGGCGGATTCGCTGCTGGCCAACAGGTGCAGCGTGCCGACCGGGAAGTCGCGTTCTTCGAGGATCTGCACAAGGGTTTCGCCGACAGTACCGGTGGCGCCGATCACGGCAATATCAAGGGTCTGGGTCATGTTGCTACCTCTGGCGAAACGGGGGGAGCGGCACTTTACCGGGTGAGTCGCACGCAGGCAATTCGCGCCCGCCGCGAAGAGCGGACGCGGAGCGTCCATGGCTGCATTCCCACGCAGAGCATGGGAACGATCAACAGGTACAAAAAAACCCGCGCCTCTTGCAAGGCGCGGGTTCTTTCATTGCATCAAGCGATCAACGCTCAAGCAGGATCCGCAGCATGCGACGCAGCGGTTCGGCCGCGCCCCACAGCAGTTGGTCGCCGACGGTGAAGGCACCGACGAACTGCGAACCCATGTTCAGCTTGCGCAGACGACCGACCGGTACGTTCAGGGTGCCGGTGACTTTCGTCGGGCTCAGCTCCTGCATGCTGATTTCACGGTTGTTCGGCACCAGCTTGACCCAAGGGTTGTGCTGGCTGATCAGCCCTTCGATGTCGGCGATCGGCACGTCCTTGTTCAGCTTGATGGTCAGCGCCTGGCTGTGGCAACGCATGGCGCCGATGCGCACGCAGATGCCGTCGACCGGGATCGGGCTCTTGAAGCGACCGAGGATCTTGTTGGTCTCGGCCTGGGCCTTCCACTCTTCGCGGCTCTGGCCGTTCGGCAGTTCCTTGTCGATCCACGGGATCAGGCTGCCGGCCAGCGGTACGCCGAAGTTTTCGGTCGGGTATGCGTCGCTGCGCATGGCTTCGGCCACACGGCGGTCGATGTCGAGGATCGCGCTGGCAGGATCGGCCAGTTGATCGGCGACAGCGGCGTGGGTCGCGCCCATCTGCTTGATCAGTTCACGCATGTTCTGTGCACCGGCACCAGACGCCGCCTGATAGGTCATGGCGCTCATCCACTCGACCAGACCGGCCTCGAACAGACCACCCAGGCCCATCAGCATCAGGCTGACGGTGCAGTTGCCGCCGATGTAGTTCTTGGTGCCTGCGTCGAGCTGCTGGTCGATGACCTTGCGGTTGACCGGATCGAGGATGATAACGGCGTCGTCGTTCATCCGCAGGCTCGAGGCCGCATCGATCCAGTAACCCTGCCAGCCGGCTTCGCGCAGCTTCGGGAATACTTCGCTGGTGTAGTCGCCGCCCTGGCAGGTCAGGATCACGTCGAGGGTTTTCAGCTCTTCAATGCTGTAAGCGTCCTTGAGCGGAGCAATGTCCTTGCCCACGGACGGGCCTTGGCCACCGACATTGGAAGTGGTGAAAAACACCGGCTCGATAAGATCGAAATCCTGCTCTTCCAGCATCCGCTGCATGAGCACGGAACCGACCATGCCGCGCCAACCGATCAGACCTACACGTTTCATCGCAACTACACCTTCTTGAAAAGTGGGCCGCTGCTTTGTATTGAATTTCGCAGCGGGCCCGAGAGATTACAGATTCCGCAGCGCGGCGACTACTGCGTCACCCATTTCCTGCGTACCGACTTTAGTGCAACCGGTCGAAAAGATGTCGCCGGTGCGCAGACCTTGATCCAGCACCACACTGACCGCTTTCTCGATGGCGTCGGCGGCTTCGTGCAGGTTGAAGCTGTAACGAAGCATCATCGACACCGACAGGATGGTCGCCAGCGGGTTGGCAATGCCTTTGCCGGCGATGTCCGGTGCCGAGCCGTGGCAAGGCTCGTACATGCCCTTGTTGTTGGCGTCCAGCGAGGCCGACGGCAGCATGCCGATGGAGCCGGTGAGCATCGACGCTTCGTCGGACAGGATGTCGCCGAACATGTTGTCGGTGACGATCACGTCGAACTGCTTCGGCGCACGCACCAGTTGCATGGCGGCGTTGTCGACGTACATGTGGCTCAGCTCGACGTCCGGGTAATCCTTGGCCACCTGCTCGACCACTTCACGCCACAGTTGGCTGGACGCCAGCACGTTGGCCTTGTCCACCGAGCACAGTTTCTTGCCACGCACGCGGGCCATGTCGAAACCGACACGGGCGATACGGCGGATTTCGCTTTCGCTGTACGGCAGGGTGTCGTAGGACTGGCGCTCGCCGTTTTCCAGGGTGCGGGTGCCGCGCGGTGCGCCGAAGTAGATGCCGCCGGTCAGCTCACGGACGATCAGGATGTCCAGGCCGGCAACGATTTCCGGCTTCAGGCTCGAAGCCTCGGCCAGTTGCGGGTACAGGATCGCCGGACGCAGGTTGCCGAACAGGCCCAGTTGCGCACGGATTTTCAGCAGACCGCGCTCAGGGCGGATGTCACGCTCGATGGTGTCCCATTTCGGGCCGCCGACGGCGCCCAGCAGCACGGCGTCGGCGGCACGGGCGCGATCGAGGGTTTCGTCGGCCAGCGGCACGCCGTGCTTGTCGATGGCGGCGCCACCGATCACGTCATGGCTCAGCTCGAAGCCCAGGCTGTACTTGTCGTTGGCCAACTCCAGCACCTTGACCGCTTCGGCCATGATTTCCGGACCAATACCGTCGCCTGGGAGAATCAGAATCTGCTTGCTCATGCTTTCCTCGTGTCTTCAGTCGGTGCGCCGTCGACGGGCGCGCCGGGAAAAATGCTTGTCGTTCGAAACTTACTTTTCGGCCCAGAGCACCAGTACATCTGTACTGAACGAACCATCGGCCTCAATCTCAAAATATTCGCGCACTTCGTTGCCCATCGATTGCTGCAACTGGCGGATCGCGACGCGCATCACTTCGGGTGTGCGCATGCGCTCGACCCAGCTGTTGTACTCCAGACGCAGGCGCTGACGCGTGGTGCTGCGGGTGTGCAAACCGGCCTCGCTGACCTGGCGCAACCACTCGCCGGCCGAATAATCGCGCACATGGCTGGTGTCGCGCAGCACTTCGACGCTCTGCAAATAGGTGTCGAACAGCGGACTGCCCGGCGACAGCACATCGATGAACGCCGCCACGCCACCCGGTTTCAGCACCCGGCGCACTTCGCGCAAGGCCACACCGAGATCGCTCCAATGGTGCGCCGAATAGCGGCTGAACACGAAGTCGAATTCGCCATCGGCGAACGGCAGGTGCTCGGCGGCGCCGTTGACCGTGGACACATTGCTCAAGCCGCGATCAACGGCCGCGGCGGCAACCACGTCGAGCATCTGTTGCGACAGGTCGTAGGCCACCACTTCCTTCACCAACGGGGCGACGTGAAAACTCACGTGCCCGGCGCCGCAACCCAGGTCAAGCACCCGCGCCTCGCCCTGCCCCGCCAACTCAGCCTGCAGCAGCGCAAATTCAGTGCCTTGAGCGTGAACGGCGCTGCTCAGGTAGGCGGCGGCCTGTTCACCGAATTGCTTTTGTACAACCTGACTGTGGGCGGTGCTGGTCATGGGTACGTCCTTTTCTGGGTCAAGTCTTGCGCTGCCTTTGCCGGCCTCATCGCTGGCAAGCCAGCTCCCACAGTAAATGCAGCGTTCACAAAACCTGTGGGAGCGGGCTTGCCCGCGATGGGGTCAGCCCTGACTACATCAATCTCACGCGTCGCGGAACAACCACGGCTGGCTCGCGCGATGCTTGGCTTCAAACGCGGCAATCGCATCGCCGTCCTGCAGGGTCAAGCCGATGTCGTCCAGGCCATTGAGCAGGCAGTGTTTGCGGAAGGCGTCGATCTCGAAGCGGTAGACCTTGCCGTTCGGGCTGGTCACGGTCTGCTCGTGCAGATCGATCTGCAACTGATAGCCCGGTTCGGCCTCGACCTGTTTGAACAGCTCGTCGACTTCGGCGTCGCTCAGGATGATCGGCAGCAAGCCGTTCTTGAAGCTGTTGTTGAAGAAGATGTCGGCATAGCTCGGTGCGATGATGCTGCGGAAACCGTACTCTTCCAGCGCCCACGGCGCGTGCTCACGGCTGGAGCCGCAACCGAAGTTTTCGCGGGCCAGCAACACGCTGGCGCCTTGATAGCGCTCGGCGTTGAGCACGAATTCCTTGTTCAGCGGACGCTTGGAGTTGTCCTGATAAGGCTGCCCCACATCGAGGTAACGCCATTCGTCGAACAGGTTCGGGCCGAAACCGGTGCGCTTGATCGACTTCAGAAACTGCTTCGGAATGATCTGATCGGTGTCGACGTTGGCACGATCCAGAGGCGCGACGAGACCAGTGTGCTGGGTAAAAGCTTTCATGCTGCGCTCCTTTAGATCAATTCACGAACGTCGATGAAACGACCGTTCACCGCCGCCGCAGCGGCCATGGCCGGGCTGACGAGGTGGGTACGGCCACCGGCGCCCTGACGGCCTTCGAAGTTACGGTTGGAGGTCGAGGCGCAATGCTCGCCGGACTCCAGACGGTCCGGGTTCATCGCCAGGCACATCGAGCAACCCGGCTCGCGCCATTCGAAACCGGCTTCGAGGAAGATCTTGTCCAGACCTTCGGCCTCGGCCTGGGCCTTCACCAGACCCGAGCCCGGCACCACGATGGCCTGCTTGATGGTCGAGGCGACCTTGCGGCCCTTGGCGATGACCGCTGCAGCGCGCAAGTCTTCGATCCGCGAGTTGGTGCAGGAGCCGATGAATACGCGGTCGAGCTGAATGTCAGTGATCGCCTGATTGGCGGTCAAACCCATGTATTTCAAGGCGCGGACGATCGAGTCGCGCTTGACCAGGTCCATTTCCTTGGCCGGGTCCGGCACGTTCTGATCAACGGCCAGCACCATTTCCGGCGATGTGCCCCAGCTGACTTGCGGCTTGATCTGCGTGGCGTCGAGCTCGACCACGGTGTCGAAATGCGCGTCGGCGTCGGACACCAGGTCTTTCCAGGACTCGACAGCCAAATCCCACTCGGCGCCTTTCGGTGCGAACGGACGACCCTTGACGTAATCCACAGTCTTCTGGTCCGCCGCCACCAGACCCACGCGGGCGCCGGCTTCGATGGACATGTTGCAGATGGTCATGCGGCCTTCGATGGACAGATCGCGGATCGCGCTACCGGCGAATTCGATGGCATGGCCGTTACCGCCGGCGGTGCCGATCTTGCCGATTACCGCGAGGACGATGTCCTTGGCGGTCACGCCGAACGGCAATTGGCCTTCGACGCGCACCAGCATGTTCTTCATTTTCTTGGCGACCAGGCACTGGGTGGCGAGCACGTGCTCGACTTCGGAAGTGCCGATCCCGTGAGCCAGGGCGCCGAACGCGCCGTGGGTCGAGGTGTGCGAGTCGCCGCAGACCACGGTCATGCCCGGCAAGGTCGCGCCCTGCTCCGGGCTGATCACGTGAACGATGCCCTGGCGCACGTCGTTCATCTTGAATTCCACGATGCCGTATTCATCGCAGTTGTCGTCGAGGGTCTGAACCTGCAAACGCGAGACCTGGTCGGCAATGGCTTCGATGCCGCCCTTGCGCTCCGGGGTGGTCGGTACGTTGTGGTCCGGGGTGGCGATGTTGGCATCGATGCGCCACGGCTTGCGCCCGGCCAGACGCAGGCCTTCGAAGGCTTGCGGCGAGGTCACTTCGTGGATGATGTGACGATCGATATAGATCAGCGCCGAGCCATCGTCGCGCTGCTTGACCAAATGCGAATCCCAGAGCTTGTCGTAGAGCGTTTTGCCGGCCATCAGACGGTTCCTCATCAGCTTGTTTCTATGCCCTGGGCTTATCAATAACCCTTTGGCTTGTGAGGCCGATCCTATGGGGTTAGATTAAATAACTCAAATTCATATTTTTTATGCTTTGGATAACCAACTGGAATACGAACATGGACCTGGCCAACCTCAATGCTTTTATCGCGATTGCCGAGACTGGAAGCTTCTCCGGTGCCGGCGAACGGCTGCACCTGACACAACCGGCCATCAGCAAACGCATCGCCGGATTGGAGCAGCAATTGAATGTGCGGCTGTTCGACCGCCTCGGTCGTGAAGTGGGCCTGACCGAGGCCGGCCGGGCCCTGCTGCCACGGGCTTATCAGATTCTCAACGTGCTGGACGACACGCGCCGCGCCCTGACCAACCTGACCGGCGAAGTCACCGGCCGCCTGACCCTGGCCACAAGTCACCACATCGGCCTGCACCGTCTGCCGCCCTTATTGAGGGAATACACCCGCCGCTACCCACAGGTGGCGCTGGATATTCAGTTCCTCGATTCGGAAGTGGCCTACGAGGAAATTCTCCATGGCCGGGCAGAACTGGCAGTCATCACCCTGGCGCCGGAGCCGCATACGCTGGTCAAGGCCACGCCAGTCTGGGATGACCCGCTGGATTTCGTGGTGGCCCCGGAACATTCATTGATCAGCAACGGCGCCGTCACATTGGCGGACATTGCCGGTCATCCGGCGGTTTTCCCCGGCGGCAACACTTTTACCCACCATATTGTGCAGCGGCTGTTCGAGGCTCAGGGCCTGACGCCGAACATCGCCATGAGCACCAACTACCTGGAAACCATCAAGATGATGGTGTCGATCGGCCTGGCCTGGAGCGTTTTGCCGCGCACCATGCTCGATGAACAGGTGGCGCGCATACCTTTACCGGGCATACAGCTCAGTCGCCAGCTAGGCTATATCCTGCACACTGAAAGGACGCTGTCGAATGCTGCACGGGCGTTTATGGCCCTGCTGGACGCTCAAATCGATCTGCCAGGGACTCTCGGCTAACTTGTGCTACTCCTATAGAGCTGCCGCCCCTGTGCCAAACGCCCAAATCAGCTCAAGGCCCCTTAACAATGCCGAAATCTGTTGACCGTATTCCGCCGATGCCGCGTATTCAGGCCATTGATCCACGGCGATCCGAGCAGAGCTGGGAGAGCGCGCCGCAATTGCTCGCGGCGCTCAACGGTGCCCGGCTCGGCGCCTGGTACTGGGACATCGAGCGCGGGCAGATCAGCTGGTCGCGCGGCACTCAGGCCTTGTTCGGCTTTGATCCTCGGCAACCGCTGCCCGAAGACCTGGAATACCTCGACCTGCTGCCACCGGAAGACCGGGCGAAAACCATCCGCGCCTTCCACGCGGTGATTGCCGGCGCGCCGCTGGAACAGGCGATGCACCACCGCATCCGCTGGCCCGACGGCAGCCTGCACTGGCTGGAGATCAACGGCAGCCTGCTCCCCGACAAACACGGTCGCCCCCGAATGATCGGGGTGATCCGCGAAATCACCCACCAGCGGCAACGGGAACAGGCGCTCAGCAGTTCGGAGAAACGTTTTGCGACACTGTTTCATCTGTGCCCGAACATGGTGCTGCTGACCCGCCAGGAAGACGGCCTGATCAGCGAGGCCAACCAGTATTTCGAAAGCCTGTTCGGCTGGCCGGTGCAGAGCGCCATCGGCCGTACCACCCTGGAACTGGGCCTGTGGGTGCATCCCGAGCAGCGGGCGGAGCTGGTCAAGAAGACCAAGGCCAAGGGCGAACTGGTCAGCATGGAGGTGCAGTTCCGCGCCAGCAATGGCCAGATCCACGACGGCATCCTCAGCGCGCAAAAGGTCGAACTCGAAGGCCAGCCTTACCTGCTCAGCACTTTTCTCGACACCACCGAACGAAAAGCCGCCGAACATGCCCTGAAAGACAGCCAGGAACGCCTCGACCTGGCGCTGGATTCGGCGCAACTCGGCACCTGGGACTGGCACATTCCCAGCGGCATGCTCTACGGTTCGGCCCGCGCTGCGCAATTACACGGCCTGGAGCCGAAACCGTTCCATGAATCGTTCGAAGAGTTTTTCGAGGGCGTCCCCGGCGAAGAGCGCGACAGCATGCGCGATGCCTATCGCAGCCTGCGCGAAGGCCCGGCGGGCAATTATCAACTGACTTACCGCGTGCAACTGCCGGACGGCAGCTCGCGTTATCTGGAAAGCCGCGCCCGCCTCTATCGCGACGACAACGGCGTACCGCTGCGGATGGCCGGCACCCTGCTGGACATCACCGATCAGGTCGAGCGCGAACAACGGTTGGTGGCTTCGGAAGAGAAATTCGCCACGCTGTTCCAGGTCAGCCCCGACCCGATCTGCGTCACGCGCCAGGAAACCGGGGAATTCATCGAGATCAACTCCAGCTTTTCCCAGACCTTCGGCTGGAGTGCCAGCGATGTGATCGGCCACACCGCCGAAGAAATCGGCCTGTGGGACGCCTCGGCGAAAAGCCTGCAACGCATCGAACGGGTGATCCGCGAACAGGGCCTGAGCAATGTCGCGATCATCGTCCAGCACAAGGACGGCCAGTCGCTGACCTGCGTGATTTCCAGCCGCCAGATCAGCGTCGGCAACCAGCCGTGCATCGTCACCACGCTGCGCGACATTACCCAGCAACAGCGCTCGGAAGCGGCGCTCAAAGCCAGCGAAGAGAAATTCGCCAAGGCGTTTCACTCCAGTCCCGACGCGATCACCATCACCGAACGCGACACCGGGCGCTATCTGGAGGTCAACGACGGCTTCTGCCGCCTCACCGGCTATCGCGCCGACGAAGTGGTGGGCAAAACCGTGTATCAGGTCGGTATCTGGGCCGAGGAAAAACAGCGTTCGGCACTGCTGGCCGAGCTACAGATCAAGGGCCGCGTGCACCATCAGGAAATGCTCGGGCGCAACAAGCGCGGCGAGATCCTGACGGTGGAAGTCTCGGTCGAGCCGATCACTCTCAACGAAACCGCCTGCCTGCTGCTCACCGCCCGGGACGTCAGCCTGCTGAAGAACGCCGAAGCGCAGATCCGCCATCTGGCCTATCACGACCCGCTGACCAACCTGCCCAACCGCGCGCTGCTGATGGATCGCCTGAGCCAGCAGATCGCCCTGCTCAAGCGTCACAACCTGCGCGGTGCGCTGCTGTTTCTCGATCTGGATCACTTCAAGCACATCAACGACTCGCTGGGTCACCCGGTCGGCGACACGGTGCTGAAAATCATCACCGCACGGCTTGAAGCCAGCGTGCGCATGGAAGACACCGTGGCGCGGCTCGGTGGCGATGAATTCGTGGTGCTGCTCAGTGGCCTGGAAGGCACACGCAATGACGTCAGCGCTCAGGTGCGCGAGCTGGCCGACACCATTCGCGAGTTGCTGTCGGAGCCGATGTTCCTCGACGGCCAGCGTCTGCAAGTGACGCCGAGCATCGGCGTGGCACTGATTCCCGATCACGGCTCGACCCCGACCGATCTGCTCAAACGCGCCGATATCGCGCTATACCGCGCCAAGGATTCCGGGCGCAACACCACGCAGATGTATCACAACACCATGCAGAAAGCGGCCAGCGAACGGCTGCGCATGGAGACCGACCTGCGTCTGGCGCTGGCCCGGGGGGAATTCGACGTGCATTACCAACCGCAGATCGACGCCCAGGACAACCGCATCATCGGCGCCGAAGCCCTGGTACGCTGGAATCACCCGGAACTCGGCGCGCAATCGCCTACCGAATTCATCAAGGTGCTGGAGGACAGCGGGCTGATTCTGGAGGTCGGCACCTGGATCCTCGACGAGGCGTGCGAAGCCTTCAAACAATTGATCGCCGAAAAGCTGATCGATCCTCTGGCCTTCAGCCTGTGTGTGAACATCAGCCCCCGGCAGTTCCGCCAGAACGACTTCGTCGAGCGCATCGAACACAGCATGAGCAGCCACGGCCTGCCTTGCTCGCTGTTGAAACTGGAAATCACCGAAGGCATCGTCATTCAGAACCTGGAAGACACCATCAGCAAAATGCGCCGCCTGAAAAAACTCGGCGTGAGTTTTGCCATGGACGATTTCGGCACCGGCTATTCATCGCTGACGTACCTGAAACGATTGCCGGTGGACACGCTGAAGATCGATCAGTCATTCATCCGCGACGCCACCACCGACCCCAACGACGCCGAAATCATCCGCGCCATCGTCGCCATGGCCCGCAGCCTGGAACTGGAAGTGATCGCCGAAGGCGTGGAAACCCCGGAACAGCTGGCGTTCCTGCAAGGGTTGGGCTGCCATTTGTATCAGGGCTATCTGCACAGCCGACCATTGCCGCTGGAGGGGTTGAAGGGATTGCTGGAATGACGGACATCTGCGGTTACTACCCCGAGCATTGACCCCTGGCCGGTAATTGCCAGGGTTGGCGGCAACCTGTAGGGTCGCGTTTTTTTCGCGCTGTTTCGAGATCGATCATGCAGGATGCATCCCTCCCCCGCCCGGCCCTGCTGGGCATTGACCTTGGCACCACCAACAGTTTGATCGCCGTCTGGCAGGACGGTCAGGCCCGATTGATCCCCAACGCCCTCGGCGAGGTGCTGACCCCGTCGGTGGTCAGCCTCGATGAAGACGGGACCATTCTGGTCGGCAAGGCTGCACGCGCACGCCTGACAACCCACCCGGAACGTACAGCCGCCGCGTTCAAGCGCTTCATGGGCAGCGACCGGCAGATCGAACTCGGCACCACAACCTTCAGCCCGGAAGAATTGTCGGCACTGGTGCTGGGCTCACTCAAGCAGGACGCCGAGGCTTTTCTCGGCCACCCGGTGGCTGAAGCGGTGATTTCCGTGCCGGCGTATTTCAGTGACGAACAACGCAAACGCACCCTGTTTGCCGCCGAACTGGCAGGCCTGAAGGTTTCCCGACTGATCAACGAGCCAACCGCCGCCGCGATGGCGTATGGTCTGCACGAGCAGAAATTCGAACGCACGCTGATCTTCGATCTGGGCGGCGGGACGTTCGATGTCACGGTGCTGGAATATGCGTTGCCGCTGATTGAAGTGCATGCGTCCACCGGTGACAACTTTCTGGGGGGCGAAGACTTTACCGATGCACTATTGAATGCCTGTCTGAAAAACTGGCGACTGACCCCGTCGATGATTGATCCGCAAGGCATGGCCAGCCTGGGCGATGCCCTGGAACAACTCAAATGCAAACTCGGCGAAGGCCCTCAATCTTTGAGCTGGCACCATGCCGACAAACTGCACGAATGGTCGCTGGACGAAGCCGCTGCCGTGAAGATCTGGGAACCGTTGCTGGCACGATTGCGCGCGCCGATCGAGCAGGCCCTGCGCGATGCGCGCCTGAAACCACGGGATCTCGACAGTCTGGTGCTGGTTGGTGGGGCAACGCGGATGCCTGCGGTACAACAGATGGTCGCGACCCTGTTCGGACGCCTGCCCTACCGGCATCTTGATCCCGACACCCTCGTTGCACTGGGTGCAGCCACGCAAGCGGCCTGCAAGGCGCGCGATGGCGCGATCGAAGAACTGATTCTGACCGATGTCTGCCCGTATACGCTGGGCATCGCAACCATGCGTGGCAAAGGCATCGACGGCGCCTTTTCGCCGATCATCGAACGCAACACCATCATTCCGACGTCACGGGTCGAGCGCTACCACACAACCCACCCCCGACAGGAGCTGCTGCGCATTGCCGTTTATCAGGGTGAGCGGCCGTGGGTACGTGACAACATCCTCATTGACGCTTTCGATGTCACCTTGACGCCCACCGATAACATTCAGGAGCTGGACGTACGCTTCAGTTACGACATCAACGGTCTGCTCGAAGTCGATGTCACGCTGCTAGAGACCGGCGAACGCCACAGCCACAGCATCGATCGCAGCCCCACCGGGCTGGATGAACAAGCGCGCAGAGACAGCCATAACCGACTGTCAACGCTGAAGGTCCATCCGCGCGACGCATTGCCCAACCGCACACTACTGGCCCGCCTGGAGCGGGCATGGATGCAGAGTCTGGGCACGCAGCGCGAACACATTGCAGAGTGGCTGCACAACTTCACCACGGTACTCGGCGGACAGCAGCCGGCAGAAATCGCCAGCCACCGCTCAGAGCTCAACAAGGCGCTGGACCAACTGCGCCTCTAACCGTCGAGTCGCCGCAGAGCAGCCTGCAGACCACCGGACAGCATCTCGCCAGCGCCGCTGTCCGGCGGCACGCCATATCGGTTGGGCAACTTGTCACCGGGAAAGCCGAACAGCAGCAGCGGCAGGAACGGCAAGATCGGCGACAAGGCCATGAATATCAGCAATGTGGGCAGGCCTCGCCCCATATCATGCAAACGGCGCAGAGTGGCGCCGAATAACACCAGAACACCCAGTAACAGGATCAGAACGCCAAAAAATGTAGTACCGCTGATCAATCCTGCCACCGGCGCAATCACTACACACCCCAGAACCTGAGCGATAAAAGCCTTGCGCCCCAGCCGCGACCCCAGGCGCCAGATCGCCCCTGCCGGCACCGGCTGAATATCACTTTTGGCCAACATCAAACGCTCCGACCAGGACAGCAAGGCACACAGCGCCAGGCGCAAGCCGATACTGTTCTGCAAGTCATCCTTGCCCTGCTGCAATTGGCGCAGTACTCGCGTTTTCGGCACTCCGGCAGCGCCATAGCGAACCATGGCCTTGAGCGCATCGAGAGACTCGTACGCCAACAATTTGTCGACGCCGAAATCCGTCAACACCTTGCGCGGCGGCCACACTGGCTCGCCCTTGATCAAGCCGTCACGAAACCCTTCGAACCAGTCGTCTTCGCAACTGACCGCCGCGATGGATTGCAGCAAGGCACGATGCTGCTCGGCGCTCAGGCTCGGGTCGTGATAGAGCACGCCCCAGAACATCAACAAACCCAGCAGGTCGTCGCCACATGCAGCGCGATCGCTTTCGATGCAGGTGTAAAGCAGGGTATTGGAAGGCAATCGGGAACTATCGAGGGCCTGCTGAACGCTGAACAATTGCTGCACCAACAAGCCGTGCACCGGATCATTGCCTTGCAGCCAGCCCAGTAAACCGTCGCAATTGCCTTGCTCGCGTTGCAAACGGCGCAACAGTGGCTGCAATCGGCTCAAGGGATGAGCCGGACTGAACGGCAGACGCTCAAGGCACTGCCCATCGATCAATTGCAGACAACGTTCCGGCTGATCCAGCAACGCCAGCAAAAACACGGTTTGAGCGTGCCACTCCCAGGCAGCCTCGCCCAGCCCCACCGGCGGCAACCCTATCCCGCGACGGCTCAACTGAAGAAGCAGATCGAGCTCGGACAAGTCACAGTCGTCTTTGACGGCGCCCAATTTGAATGCTTCGGCGATGCGCTCCAGGGCGGTGTCACTGTAGGGCCGCAAGCGACGCAACCACAGGCGACAGACCTTGTGCAGCTCGCCTGTTGTCAGTGCCTGCGGCAATTGCTGCGATATTGAATCCGCTTCGCTGAATACGCTCAGAGCCTGCACAATCGGCGCATTCGCCAACCAGCGCAGATGCTGCCCGGCCTGAACTTTGAACCCGCTCAACACCAGGCATTCGAGCGCATCGACCGGAAGCGGCTGATCCAGAATCCGCTGCAGCAAGACCGCATCACCGCGATGCAGCGCCCAGGCATGCCGGTACAGTTGCAGCAGCCGGCTGTCGGCATTCTCACCCAGCAGTTGGGCAAGCAACGGGAGCTCATCGCCTGTCATGCGCCAATCGACAAAACTTTGCGCCAGGCTATCGAGCTTCAACCGCCCGACACCCAACCAACGGTTCAGCGTCTCGGGGCGTTGTGACGGACTGCCGTATACCTGCGCGTCATCCCCGAGATCCGCAGGCCAGTCAGAAAACTCGTCCAGACAATCGAACGCCTGAATCAGCAGGGGCAGAAAAGTCGGTTGCCGCTTGGCGCACAATTCCAGCAGACGACTTTCGGCCATCGGATGGCGGAACTCGTTCCACAGTCGGATCCAGCAAGGCAATGCCTGATCGTCCCGCCCCAGCAGACTGCTCTGACACGCCAACAGGTAAAGCCAGTCCACGTCATCAGGTGCTTCCAGCTGCTTTTCGACGCAGCACTGCAAAAATGTCGATGCACCGATGCCCGCCTGAGTGAACTGCACCAGCAAACGCTTGATGAACGCAGCATCATCCGGCAACGGCAGACAGGTGTGCTGACCGGCGAAGTCGGCAAACTCATGGAGTGGACGCTTGGCGAAAATGAAGTCGAGGCTGCGTGCGTACCAGAGTGTTTCGGTCTGCGCAGCCTCTGACCAAGCGCTCATCAGATCGGTATCGAACGGGTCAGGCGTTTCAATTCGTTGCAGAAAGGCTTCAACCCGCTGTGCGTCTTCGAATTCCAGATCCAGCAACTGCTGATCCCAGGCCATTCGCCTGGCCAAAAGATTCGCGCAGCGGTAGGACAGCGGACCGGCGTCGGCCATCCGGTGGTAGAGCCCCCAACTGAGTTCATCAAGCTGCTCCAGCGACAGCTCATCAAGCGCCCGGACAAATGCCTGCCATGCCGCGACATTGAACCGCCGCGCGGGATCGTCAAGCAATTCGCAGAAATCCACGAACGCCTGTGGAACCTCGACAACCTCCTGCTCTGACTCTTCAGTTTCTTCCTCGAGCGCTTCTTGCTTGTCTTCACGCGCCAGGCGCAAGGCATTTTCGTAGGCCATGCGCAGCGCCTGAAAACCTTCCGGATCGGTTTCCGGATGATGCGACGGCAAACGTGCGCGGTAGGCATCACGAATCCGGGTTTCGTCGGAGGTGGGCTCGATGCCCAGTCGAATCCAGCAACTCATGACCAGTCGAACTCCTTGAGCGATGCAGGGCGGGGCAGCAGATCAATCTCCATGTGCCAGGGCAGGTCGGCCAGAAAATGCGGGATGTTCCGGGCGAGGCCGCGGGTGATCCGCAGGTTATGAGCACTGTCACCCTGCCGTTCCAGCTCCCAGGCCAACTCGTCATCGCTTGTGTTCAGGCAGCACCAAAAGCTGCGACCCACAACAAAGCCATTGAAGTAGGACATCCAGTTACCGTAGTGAAACTGCGCCCTGACGGCCAAACGACTGTGCAGCCAGTTGCTTTCGGCCAGATCAATCCACTGATTGCGCACCGCGCAACGCAGGAGAAATCCCATCCGCCCGTAGTCCCAGGACAAAATTCCCCCGGGACCACAACCGCCGAAAGTGCGACTGGCAAACTCATGCAGAACACGCTCGCGAGGGCTCAGCCCTTCGAGCAGGCGTTGCCATTCACTCGGCAGACAACGTTGCCATGCCGAGTAGGCTCCACTCAGGTGCTTGGCATGTCCGTCGTCCGTCATCCATTGGAGCATGTCGAACAATTGCCGCCGGTCATCGATACCCCAGCTGTCTTTCAGATCGATGTAGCGGTCGTCGCAGAAAGCGGGGTCGTCGTACCCGGCGCCGGTGTTGAGCGCTGCCATTGGCGCAGAAAGGGCGCACAGCCAGCGCTGTTGAATATCGTCCATGAAAAAAGGCTCCAGGCCGACCGATTAGGATGGGGTCGGCAAAACTGCGGCGGATTGTAGAGAAACCGTCGCTGGGGGCAAAGTCGAACAGCCGTTTCTTGCGCACATAAAAAAGGCCCCGACGTATCGGGGCCTTCATTCAGCGGCTTATCGCCCGTTCAGACGATTTGTTTCTGCAAGTGACTCAGTGTTGCAGAGCCGGCTTCTGCGCCCCGTTGATCGGGATGCGCTTGGCTTTCGCTTCTTCCGGGATCACGCGCAACAGGTCGATGCTCAACAGACCGTTGCTCAGACCGGCAGCCTTGATCTCGATGTGATCGGCCAGGCGGAAGGACAGCTTGAATGCACGCTGGGCAATGCCCTGGTGCAGGAACGTGACGCCTTCGTTGGCATCACGCTTGCCGCCACTGATGGTCAGCACGCCTTTTTCGACTTGCAGTTCCAGGTCTTCTTCCTGGAAACCGGCCGCCGCCACGACGATGCGGTATTGATCGTCACCGTGTTTTTCCACGTTGTAAGGCGGATAGGTGCTGCCTGGCTCGTTGCGCAGGGCGGTTTCGAACAGGTCGTTGAAACGGTCGAAACCCACCGAGGAACGGAACAGTGGAGCGAGGGAAAATGCAGTACTCATGGTTCAAATCTCCTGAAAACAATCAGCAAGTTTTTTTGTCTCCGCGACCCGAATTCGGCATCGCGTAACCCTTAGATAGGGGCCTGCGTTTTGTTTTCAAGAGCGTATTTGCAGATTTTTTTCAGGCCGCTTCGGCGACCGGCAAACCCAGTAAACGCGAGACCTGATCCGGCTCGGTCTCCCGGCGCAGCACGGTAAACAGCTCGACGGCCTCGGGGTAATTGCGGGTCAGCATGGCCAGCCACTGTTTCAAACGGCCCGGCGACTGGCGCGCGGTCATTTGCGCTTTGGCTTGCAGCCAGAAGTCCTGGATCAGTGGCATCAGTTCGGTCCAGGTCATCTCGACGACCTCCTCACCGGCACGGGCAGCGGCGATCTGACGGGCCAGATCCGGGCGCGACACCAGACCACGACCGAGCATGATGTCTTCGACGCCGCTGATTTCCCGGCAGCGGCGCCAGTCTTCGACGCTCCAGATATCGCCGTTGGCGAACACCGGCACCTTGACCACGTCCTGCACGCGCGGGATCCACTCCCAATGCGCCGGCGGCTTATAGCCGTCGACCTTGGTGCGGGCGTGAACCACGATGTGCTCGGCGCCGCCCTCGGCCAGCGCCGTGGCGCACACCAGCGCGCCGTCCGGGCTGTCGAACCCCAGGCGCATCTTGGCGGTGACGGGAATGTGTGCGGGCACGGCGCGACGCACGTGCTCGACGATCCGGTTGAGCAACTCCGGCTCCTTGAGCAGTACCGCACCGCCGCGGGATTTGTTGACGGTCTTGGCCGGGCAACCGAAGTTCAGGTCTATCACTTCGGAGCCCAGCTCGCAGGCCAGTGCCGCGTTTTCCGCCAGGCACACCGGATCGGAACCCAGCAACTGCACGCGCAGTGGCACGCCGGAAGCGGTGCGGGCACCGTTGAGCAGTTCAGGGCCGAACTTGTGGAAATAGGCCGGGGTCAGCAACTGGTCGTTGACCCGAATGAACTCGGTCACGCACCAGTCAATACCGCCGACACGGGTCAGGACATCGCGCAGGATGTCATCGACCAACCCTTCCATCGGCGCCAGAGCAATTTGCATGGGAAACACACACTCAAGGAAAAACGTGCGGCAGTTTACTGGGTTTCGCGGGTTAAACCCATGTCCGCCGTCTGTATGGCCGGGCCGTAGCCTTCGATGAACTCGGCGGGCATGCGCTTGGGCCTGCCGGTGGACAGCTCGATGCAGACAAAGGTGGTCTGGGCGCGCAGCAGCGTAGCGTTGTCGCTGGGGCGGATCAGCTGGAAGTGACGGGTCATTTTCAGGCGCTGATCCCAATCGACGATCCAGGTCGCCAGTTGCAGCTCATCGCCTTCGTAGGCGGCGGCCAGGTAATCGATTTCGTGTCGCACCACGGCCATCGCCCGATCCAGACGCCGGTACTCGACCAGATCCAGGCCCAGGCGCTGCGAGTGGCGCCAGGCACAACGCTCGAGCCAGGTCACGTAGACCGCGTTGTTGGCGTGGCCCAGCCCGTCGATGTCCTCGGCGCCCACTTGCAGATCAATGGTAAATGGCGTTGCCCGATCCCAGCCCATGCCCTACTCCCGGTCAGATGATTCAACCGGGGCAGTGTAACGGATGACTACGCCGATTGCCGCGCCTGAAGGCTGCGCCCGGCCAGCAGTGATAACACGCCATCAATCACTCGGGGGTCGGCCAGCACGCGCTGATGGCCGCCGGCTTCCAGCCGCAGCAGGCGACTGTCGAACCAGGATTCGTGGATCAATTGGGATTCCTTGACCGAAACGAAGGTGTCATCTTCGGCATGCACGATCAGGCCTGGCATATCCAGTTGATAGTGGGCGACATCAAGGGTGGCGGCGCGCATGCCGACGTCCTGTTCGACCTGACGAATGAACGCCGAGCGAGCCCTGGGCGGCATGCCGACATAACGGGCAAACCCGCGCAACACCCCGAGAATCCGCGCCGGAGCGGCAATGCTCACGAGGGTTTCGGTGCGCAATCCTAATTGCACCGCCAGCATGGCGCTGGCGCCGCCCATGGAGTGACCGATGACAGCCTGCAACGGAGGCAATTCGGCAGCGGCTTCAAGCATCGCTCGAGCGAACAGGACCACGTTGGCTTCACGCCCCGGCGAGCGACCGTGGGCCGGGCCATCAAGCGCGACAACGGTGTAACCCGCTTCAACCAGCGCGGTGATCAACGCGGCAAACTGGGTGGGCCGCCCTTCCCAGCCGTGCATCAGCAAAACAGTCGGGCCTTGCCCCCAGCGCAGGGCCGAAAGACCGAAGCGCAAGGTGATGCGTTCGGATTTCGCCAGCAGCGGCAATTCCCAGTCCCTCGGTTTATTCACGCGCGGCGTCATGAACGCCAACCGCATTTTGCTCGCCACCAGTTTCGGTGCGAACCAGCCCAAGGTGCCATTAACGCCGCGAACCCACTTCAACGTGCTCATCGCTCTCTCCCCGGGCTTGTAGCCTTCAGGTCAACGCACCGCCGACTTGGCGGCGCGCAGCAATCGATCGGATAAATCCCCAGGCCCCAACGCCCTCGCGAGCGCCAGGCCACCCACCATCAAGGCCACGTCGGCCAACGCTTTGTCGGTGTCTTCCGGCGCTGCGGCCAACTGCGCAATCATCAATTCCAAGTGTTCGTTCAACGCGATCCGAAAGGCCTCCGGCAGACGGCCCAATTCGCCGATGGAGGCCGGAATCGGGCAGGCCGAATCGCTGGAATCGCGATGCTTGCGCGACAGATAGAACGCGGCTACCAGAGCGCGGCGCTCTTCACCGGTCAGCTCGCTGTCCATGTCGGCAATCAGGTCGCGTCGACGACCGAGCAATTGCTTGAAGGCCTCAAGCATCATGGCGTCCTTGCTTTCGAAGTGGGCATAGAAGCCGCCGACGGTCAGGCCGGCCGCCCCCATCACTTCGCCCACGCTCGGTTCAGCCGGACCGCGCTGGATCAGTGCAGCACTGGCGGCCTTGAGAATGCGTTCGCGGGTTTGAGCTTTCTTGTCGTTCATCGTCGCCTCCGAATATTACGATAGCAATATTATTCTCATAATAATATTCCGCAAGTCACACGCGTGACCGCTGGTCTGAAGCACAGTGTTAAGGAAAAAGAGGATTTGGCCAAACGCCAGACAAACAAAAGGGCCATTCAATAATTGAATGACCCTTATAAAATCCCGCAGAGCGGGTAATCGTGGCGTCCCCTAGGGGACTCGAACCCCTGTTACCGCCGTGAAAGGGCGGTGTCCTAGGCCACTAGACGAAGGGGACACAAACCTTCTGTACAACTGATCAGCGCTGAGTACTGATCGATTCAAGGCCGGTGTGGCCAGACCTTGAACTGTAAATTGGTGGAGCTAAGCGGGATCGAACCGCTGACCTCCTGCATGCCATGCAGGCGCTCTCCCAGCTGAGCTATAG
The DNA here is from genome assembly GCF_002112855.1 of Pseudomonas sp. B40(2017). Lineage (NCBI taxonomy): Bacteria > Pseudomonadati > Pseudomonadota > Gammaproteobacteria > Pseudomonadales > Pseudomonadaceae > Pseudomonas > Pseudomonas sp. B40(2017). Next base: position 647,125 of record NZ_NEIT01000003.1, on the reverse strand, counting down.
CCCCGGATTTTTCGCCTCTCGGCGGAGCGACATCTTGCAACATCGCTTCTGTAAAACTGGCGTCCCCTAGGGGACTCGAACCCCTGTTACCGCCGTGAAAGGGCGGTGTCCTAGGCCACTAGACGAAGGGGACGCAAACCCTTCTATACAACTGATCAACGCTGAGTGTTGATCGCTTCGAAGCCGGTGTGGCCAGGCTTCGAAGTGTAAATTGGTGGAGCTAGACGGGATCGAACCGTCGACCTCTTGCATGCCATGCAAGCGCTCTCCCAGCTGAGCTATAGCCCCTCATCGTTGATGTCATCGCTGAGGACGGGGCGAATCTTAAGGGCGTATCGAAAGGCTGTCAAACTTATTTTTGAAAAAATTCAAAATTTTTTGTCGGCATTACAATCACTTACCGCCCTCCCCCGTAAATTCGGGGGAAAACACCGAAGGACAGGATCAAAAGATCATGACCTTCGGCGCGTCCTGCAGAGTCAAACGCAATCAGGCGATGGCGCCCAACAGTTTTTCCCACTCTTTGTTTTCTTTCTTCGACACGCCGCCCAGCAGGTCAATCGCCTGGCGCAGACGGAAACGGGTCAGGTCCGGCCCGAGGATTTCCATCGCATCGAGCACCGACACCGAACTCGCCTGCCCGGTGATCGCGGCAAACATCAGCGGCATCGCGTCACGCAGCTTCAGCTCGAGGGATTCAACCACCGCCTGAATCGTCGCGGTGATGCTGTCCTTCTCCCACTGACGCAGGCTCTCAAGCTTCCACAGGATCAACTGCATCAGTTGACGAACCTGATCGCCCGACAGCTTTTTCGATTCGAACAGCTTGGCATCCGGGTTCACGCCACCGGCGAAGAAGAACCCGGCCAGCGGTGCAACCTGGCTGAAGGTTTCGACGCGGCCCTGAACGTGCGGCGCGATCTTCATCATGTATTCGGAATTGAACGCCCACTTCTGTACGCGAGCGGCGAACTCTTCCACCGGCAGATCACGCAGCCACTGGCCGTTGAGCCACGACAGTTTCTCGATGTCGAAAATCGGCCCGCCCAGCGACACGCGCTTGAGGTCGAAGTTGTCGACCATTTCCTGCAGCGAGAACTTCTCGCGCTCGTCCGGCATCGACCAGCCCATGCGGCCCAGGTAGTTGAGCATCGCCTCAGGCATGAAGCCCATGCGCTCGTAGAACGTCACCGAAGTCGGGTTCTTGCGCTTGGACAGCTTGCTCTTGTCCGGGTTACGCAGCAGCGGCATGTAGCACAGCTCCGGCTGTTCCCAGCCGAAGTATTCGTAAAGCAGGATCAGTTTCGGCGCCGACGGCAGCCATTCTTCGCCGCGCAGCACGTGGGTGATGCCCATCAGGTGATCGTCGACCACGTTGGCCAGGAAGTACGTCGGCAGGCCGTCGGTCTTCATCAGCACTTGCATGTCCATGCGATCCCACGGGATCTCGACATCGCCACGCAGCATGTCCGGCACCACGCAGACGCCTTCGCTCGGCACCTTCATGCGGATCACGTGCGGCTCGCCGGCAGCCAGGCGACGGGCGACTTCTTCCTTGGACAGCAGCAGCGCGCGGCCGTCGTAACGCGGGGTTTCGCCGCGAGCCATTTGCTCGGCGCGCATCTGGTCCAGTTCTTCAGCGGTGCAGAAGCACGGGAAGGCGTGGCCCATGTCGACCAGCTGCTGGCAGTACTTCTGGTAGATATCGCCGCGCTCGCTCTGACGGTAAGGACCGTGCGGGCCGCCGACGTCCGGGCCTTCGCTCCAGTCGATACCCAGCCAGCGCAGGGCGTCGAAGATCTGCTGTTCGGACTCGCGGGTCGAACGCAACTGATCGGTGTCTTCGATCCGCAGGATGAACTCACCGCCGTGCTGCTTGGCAAAGCAGTAGTTGAACAGTGCGATGTAAGCGGTACCTACGTGGGGATCCCCGGTAGGCGATGGCGCGATGCGAGTGCGGACGGTGGTCATGGCATGTCTCGAAAAGAATGAAAAGCAAAGAACGATCAAGCGGCGAATGGTAACAGGCGACACCCGCCCCGCTCCAGCGGGCAGGGCATTTAAGCCAAGGTTGCGTCTCGAACGCCCGTTGGCCGTGGTGAATGGCCGAATATCAACAGACGGCATTTACCGCTCATCGGCTGTGTGCCAGATTCGCCTGCTGATAACTTTCCTTACAATTCCTCGACTACAGTTTGCCCATGCCTGCCCAACTCAAGCGTCGCCTGTTCATTTTCCTGTTGCTGGTCCTGCTGATTGCCGGGGGCTTTTTCGCCCATTGGTTTTTCAAGGGACGCTTTTATGAAAGCACCGACAACGCCTATGTCCAGGGTGAAATCACCCGCGTGTCGAGCCAGTTGAGCGCACGCATCGAGGAAGTGCTGGTGCAGGACAACCAGCATGTGGAAAAAGGCCAGTTGCTGATTCGTCTCGAACCGAATGATTTCCGTCTCGCCGTCGATCGCGCCAATGCCGCCCTCGCCACCCGCGAAGCCGAACGCCTGCAGGCCCAGAGCAAATTGACTCAGCAATCGAGCCTGATCGCCGCCAGCGATGCGCAAGTGGCAACCACGCAAGCCACCCTCGGGCGCTCGCAGATGGATTTGTCGCGGGCAGAAACCCTGCGTAAACCCGGCTACGTCTCCGAGGAGCGGGTCACCACCCTCTCCGCCGACGCTCATATCGCCCGCTCGCAAGTGGCCAAGGCCCAGGCCGATGCCCAGAGCCAGCGCCAGCAGGTCAACGCGCTGACCGCCGAGATCAAACGCCTCGATGCGCAGATCGCCAACGCCCGCGCCGACCTCGCCCAAGCCGAACTGAACCTGACCCGCAGCGAAATCCACGCACCGATCAGCGGCCTGATCGGCCAGCGTGCCGCGCGCAATGGTCAGGTGGTGCAGGCCGGCGCCTATCTGCTTTCAATCGTTCCGGACGAAGACATTTGGGTGCAGGCCAATTTCAAGGAAACCCAAATCGGTCACATGCAGCCGGGCCAGAAAGCCGAGCTGCTTTTCGATGCCTACGGCGATACGCCGATCGAGGCCCGGGTCGACAGCCTGTTCGCCGCCTCCGGCGCGCAGTTCAGCCTGTTGCCGCCGGACAACGCCACCGGCAACTTCACCAAGGTCGTGCAGCGGATTCCGGTCAAGCTGACCTTCAAGGCCGATAACCCGCTGCACGGCAAGATCCGTCCGGGCATGTCCGTCACCGCCACCGTGAACATCAAAGACGCCCCGGACAATGGCAAGTGATTCACTGATCCGCCCGGTCGGCGAACCGACCCGGCGGGACTGGATTGCGGTGATGAGCGTGATGCTCGGCGCCTTCATGGCGGTGCTCGACATCCAGATCACCAACTCCTCGCTCAAGGATATTCAGGGCGCCCTGTCGGCGACGCTGGAAGAAGGCTCGTGGATTTCGACGTCTTATCTGGTGGCGGAAATCATCATGATCCCGCTGACCGCCTGGCTGGTGCAGTTGCTGTCGGCACGGCGGCTGGCGGTGTGGGTGTCGCTGGGGTTTCTGATTTCGTCGCTGCTGTGCTCAATGGCCTGGAGCCTGGAGAGTATGATCGTGTTTCGCGCCATGCAGGGCTTCACCGGCGGCGCGCTGATCCCGCTGGCGTTCACCCTGACCCTGATCAAACTCCCCGAACATCACCGCGCCAAAGGCATGGCGATGTTTGCCATGACCGCTACCTTCGCCCCATCCATCGGACCGACCCTCGGCGGCTGGCTCACGGAGAACTGGGGCTGGGAATACATCTTCTATATCAACATCCCGCCGGGCCTGATCATGATCGCCGGGCTGATGTACGGCCTGGAGAAAAAAGAAGCGCATTGGGAGCTGCTGAAAAGCACCGATTACACCGGCATTCTCACGCTGGGTATCGGGCTTGGTTGCCTGCAGGTTTTCCTTGAGGAAGGCCATCGCAAGGACTGGCTGGAATCGAGCCTGATCGTGACGTTGGGCAGCATCGCCCTGCTGAGTTTGATCACTTTCGTCATCGTGCAGATTTCCAAGCCCAATCCGCTGATCAACCTGGGTATCCTGCGCAACCGCAATTTCGGGCTGTCGAGTATTTCCAGCCTCGGCATGGGCGTTGGGCTGTACGGTTCGATCTATCTGCTGCCGCTGTATCTGGCGCAGATCCAGAACTACAACGCCCTGCAGATCGGCGAAGTGATCATGTGGATGGGCGTGCCGCAGCTGTTTCTGATTCCGCTGGTGCCGAAACTGATGAAATTCGTCTCGCCGAAATGGCTGTGCACGATCGGATTCGGCCTGTTCGGGCTGGCGAGTTTTTCCTCCGGGGTGCTCAACCCGGATTTCGCCGGGCCGCAGTTCAACCAGATCCAGATCATCCGCGCACTGGGCCAGCCGCTGATCATGGTGACCATTTCGCTGATCGCCACGGCGTACATCCTGCCGCAGGACGCGGGCTCGGCATCGAGCCTGTTCAACATTTTGCGCAACCTCGGCGGCGCCATCGGCATCGCTCTGCTCGCCACCCTGCTGGATGCGCGCACCAAGACCTACTTCGATTACCTGCGTGAAGCGGTGGTGCCGACCAATCCGCAGGTGGCCGAACGCCTGGCGTCGATGACTGATCGGTTCGGCAGTGACACGGCGGCGCTGGGCAAGTTGAGCGAGATCGTGCATCAGCAGGCGCTGATCATGGCCTACAACGATGCGTTTCATTTTGTCGGGATTGCGCTGGGGATCAGCATGTTGGCGATTTTGCTGACCAAGAAATTGCCCGCCGGACTGAAGGCCGGCGAGGCACATTAACCTTGAGCGGACGCAGAGCGTCCAGGGCTGCATTCCCACGCAGAGCGTGGGAACGATCCGTTAAACGGCCAACAGCCGCTCACGCAGCTTGGCGATTTCGTCGCGCATCTGCGCCGCGGCTTCGAATTCCAGGTCGCGGGCCAGCTGATACATCTTCTCTTCCAGTTGACGGATGCGCTTGGTGATCTCGCTCGGTGAGCGCAGTTCGGCTTCGTACTTGGCGTTTTCTTCGGCGGCCTTGGCCATGCCTTTGCGCTTCTTGCTGCGCGAACCGGGCACGGTGGCGCCTTCCATGATGTCGGCGACGTCCTTGAACACGCCCTTCGGCGTGATGCCGTTGGCCAGGTTGAAAGCGATCTGCTTGTCGCGACGGCGCTCGGTTTCGCCGATGGCCCGCTCCATCGAACCGGTGATGCGATCCGCGTAGAGAATCGCCCGACCATTGAGGTTACGCGCCGCACGGCCGATGGTCTGGATCAGCGACCGCTCGGAACGCAGGAAGCCTTCCTTGTCCGCGTCGAGAATCGCCACCAGCGACACTTCCGGCATGTCCAGACCTTCACGCAGCAGGTTGATCCCCACCAGCACATCAAAAGTACCCAGACGCAGGTCGCGGATGATTTCCACCCGCTCGACGGTGTCGATGTCCGAGTGCAGATAACGCACACGCACACCGTGATCGGCCAGGTAATCGGTCAGATCTTCGGCCATGCGCTTGGTCAACGTGGTGACCAGCACTCGCTCCTCTACCGCGACGCGCTTGGTGATTTCCGAGAGCAGATCGTCGACCTGGGTCAGCGCCGGGCGCACTTCAACCTGCGGGTCGACCAGACCGGTCGGGCGCACAACCTGTTCGATCACCCGGCCGGCGTGTTCGGCTTCGTAGTTGCCGGGCGTGGCCGAGACGAAAATCGTCTGCGGGCTGACCCCTTCCCACTCGTCGAAGCGCATCGGCCGGTTGTCCAGCGCCGATGGCAGGCGGAAGCCGTATTCCACCAGGGTCTCTTTACGCGAGCGGTCGCCCTTATACATCGCGCCGACCTGCGGCACGCTGACGTGGGATTCGTCGATCACCAGCAAGGCGTCGGCTGGCAGGTAATCGTAGAGCGTCGGCGGCGCCGCACCGGCCGGACGACCCGACAGATAGCGCGAGTAGTTTTCGATGCCGTTGCAATAACCGAGTTCGAGGATCATCTCCAGGTCAAATCGGGTGCGCTGCTCCAGGCGCTGGGCTTCCACCAGTTTGTTGTTGTTGCGCAGGTATTCCAGGCGCTCCTGCAACTCGACCTTGATCCCCTCGATGGCGTCGAGCAGGGTTTCCCGAGGCGTCACGTAGTGGCTTTTCGGATAGAAGGTGAAGCGCGGCAGCTTGCGGATGACCTCGCCGGTCAGCGGGTCGAACGCGGAAATGCTCTCCACTTCGTCATCGAACAACTCGATGCGGATCGCTTCGAGGTCGGATTCCGCCGGGTAGATGTCGATCACATCGCCGCGCACCCGGAAAGTCGCCCGGGCGAAATCCATGTCGTTGCGGGTGTATTGCAGGTCGGCCAGGCGCCGCACCAGCGCACGCTGGTCGAGCTTGTCGCCGCGATCGACGTGCAAGACCATTTTCAAATAGGTTTCCGGACTGCCCAGACCGTAGATGCACGAGACCGTGGTGACGATGATCGCGTCCTTGCGCTCCAGCAACGCCTTGGTCGCTGACAGGCGCATCTGCTCGATGTGGTCGTTGATCGACGCATCCTTCTCGATAAAGGTGTCGGACGACGGCACATAGGCTTCGGGCTGGTAGTAGTCGTAGTAGGAAACGAAGTACTCGACGGCGTTGTTCGGGAAGAATGACTTGAACTCGCCGTACAACTGCGCGGCCAGCGTCTTGTTCGGCGCCAGCACCAGGGTCGGGCGCTGCACCTGGGCGATCACATTGGCGATGCTGAAGGTCTTGCCCGACCCGGTCACCCCGAGCAGCGTCTGGTGCGACAGCCCGGCTTCGATGCCTTCGACCATCAGGCGAATGGCTTCGGGTTGATCGCCGGCGGGGTCGAAACGGGTGACGAGCTGGAATTCAGACATAAACACCTCTGGAATCGCGACGCTGCTGGCAAACCGCAGCACCACGAGAATGACCGCAAACGACCGATGTCGCGCAAGAAAAAACGAAGATTGTGCTGAATGTGGAGCCGATTGCCTCGCCTTTCAAGGCAAACGTCCTACATCCGGTAAAGTCTCCGACAGATCCATTCGACTAACGGTCGAGAAATAATCGGAAAAACTTACCCCAAAAGCCGATTCGCCTGTCGCCATTGATCGATGATGGCCTCTATACTAGCTCCCCGTTTGTGCACCGCTCTAGTGCATTCGGCTGGAGCGCCACACGTCCCTCCACTCTCCAATAGAGCTGCCGTAAAAATGAGCCTGTTCTCCGCTGTCGAAATGGCACCCCGCGATCCAATCCTGGGCCTCAACGAAGCATTCAACGCCGATACCCGGACCAATAAGGTCAACCTCGGGGTGGGTGTGTACTGCAACGAAGAGGGGCGAATTCCACTCCTGCGCGCCGTCATCGAAGCCGAAACCATTCGCGCCGCTCAGCATGCCTCCCGTGGCTACCTGCCGATCGACGGCATCGCGGCCTACGACCAGGCCGTGCAAAAGCTGCTGTTCGGCAATGATTCGCCACTGCTGGCGGCTGGCCGCGTTGTCACCACCCAGGCCGTCGGCGGGACCGGCGCACTGAAAATCGGTGCCGACTTCCTCAAGCAACTGCTGCCCAATGCCGTTGTGGCGATCAGCGACCCGAGCTGGGAAAACCACCGCGCACTGTTCGAAACCGCCGGTTTCCCGGTGCAGAACTACCGCTATTACGACGCCGCCACCCACGACGTGAACCGTGCCGGCCTGCTCGAAGACCTCAACGCCCTGCCGAATGGCTCGATCGTCGTGCTGCACGCCTGCTGCCACAACCCGACCGGCGTCGACCTGAGCCCGGCGGACTGGAACAACGTGCTGGAAACGGTCAAGGCCAAAGGTCACGTGCCGTTCCTCGACATGGCTTACCAGGGCTTCGGTGACGGCATCGCCGAAGACGCCGCTGCCGTGCGTCTGTTTGCCGAATCCGGCCTGACCTTCTTCGTATCGAGCTCGTTCTCCAAGTCGTTCTCGCTGTACGGCGAGCGCGTCGGTGCGCTGTCGATCATCAGCGAATCGAAAGAAGAAAGCGCGCGCGTACTGTCGCAAGTCAAACGCGTGATCCGCACCAACTACTCCAACCCGCCGACCCATGGCGCAAGCATCGTTGCCGCGGTGCTGAACAGCCCGGAACTGCGCGCTCAGTGGGAAGCCGAACTGGCTGAAATGCGCCTGCGCATTCGCGGCATGCGCGAGCAGATGGTTGCTCTGCTGGCCAAGAAAGCCCCGCAGCGTGACTTCAGCTTCGTCGGTCGTCAGCGCGGCATGTTCTCTTACTCCGGCCTGACCACCGAACAGGTTCATCGCCTACGCAACGAGTTCGGCATCTACGCCCTGGACACCGGCCGCATCTGCGTCGCCGCGCTGAACCAGAGCAACATCGAAGCCGTGACGGACGCCATCGTTCAGGTCATCTGATCCGGCGCCGCACTGAAAACGGGAAGCCTTCGGGCTTCCCGTTTTTTATTTGTCTGAAGAAAAACCGCTACACCCTCTAGACTGCACCCAAACGATATTTCAGAGAGACGACATGAAAAACGATGACCTGCGCGCCGACCGCGACGATCTGGATGACTTCATCCCCCGCGCCCCGGCCAAACGCGGCAACAACCTGGTGCTGCAAGTCGCGGCCGGGGTGTTTCTCGGCGGGCTGGCGCTGTGGCTGGTGCAACTGGGTGCGACGATGCTGTACGCCAAACTGATGCTCGGCACCTTCACGTTCGGCGGTTAAGCCAGTTCCGCTGCACGCTGAGTCGCCGCATCGTCATAAACGACGTAGAGCGATTCGGCGATCTGGCTCTTGATGGCCTTGGTGCTTTCCAGACCGAGGACAAAACCTTCGGCCTTGCCGCCTGCGCGGTTCAGCTCTTCAGGCGTACCGGCCTGAGTGATCGCGTCGAAAAGCTTTTCGGCATGTGGGCCAACGCCTTTGGGCAGGCTGATTTGCGCGGTGCTCATACGAACACCTCGACAGGACGATGGGTGAGGATGGGACTATTCATGGCGCGTACCTTTTCGGCGAATGGCCGGCAGCGCGTGTGACCACTTCCGGGCGGCCATGGTAGACCTCTGGTGGAGTTCTGGTAACCGCCAATCGCCGATAAACCGCCGCCCGTCCTGACCTTTCCAACAAATTTACATCTCGCGCTTGACTAGTCTTTTTAAATCAGTAACATACGCACCAATTCCGCAATAGCTCAGTTGGTAGAGCAAGTGACTGTTAATCACTGGGTCCCTGGTTCGAGTCCAGGTTGTGGAGCCAAATACAGAGCCCCTGAATCGAAAGATTCAGGGGCTTTTTAGTGGGCGCTGAAAAAAACGGCGACATAGAAAAAGGGCCGATCAGTTTTCCAGCTGATCGGCCCTTTTCATTCAACTACAACGGTCAGACGTGCTCGCTGCTCTTGGCATGTGCCTTCGGTACACCATGACCGTGATCCGCATCCGGATCGATCACCGGTACTTCGTTGCCGTCGCAGTCATGCAGCTTGCCGTCGCTGAAGTAGTCGCCTTCACGCAGCGCTGCCAGATCGCGATAACGCAGGGTCCGCTCTTCTGCTGCCGCGAACACCGACTGCTGATCCGAGTTACCCGCCGTGAAGTGGTTGAATGCCAGGTTCAGCAGGATCGCCATGATTGCCGACGAGCTGATGCCCGAATGGAAAATGGTCGCGAACCAGCTCGGGAAGTGATCGTAGAAGTTCGGCGCGGCAATCGGGATCATGCCGAAGCCGATCGAGGTGGCGACGATGATCAGGTTGACGTTGTTGCGATAATCGACCTTGGACAGCGTGCGGATACCGCTTGCCGCCACGGTGCCGAACAGCACGATACCGGCGCCGCCGAGTACCGAGGTCGGCACTGCCGCGATGACCCGGCCCATGAACGGCAGCAGGCCGAGGATCACCAGGAAGATACCGCCGGTCGCCACCACATAGCGGCTCTTGATCCCGGTCACCGCCACCAGCCCGACGTTCTGGGCGAAGGCGCTTTGGGTGAACGAGCCGAAGATCGGCGCAAACATGCTCGATAGCATGTCCGCCCGCAGGCCGTTGCCCAGACGTTTGGAGTCGACCTTGGTGCCGATGATTTCACCGACCGCCAGAATGTCCGCCGAGGTTTCCACCAGAGTCACCATGACCACGATGCACATCGACAGGATCGCAGCGAAGTGGAAGGTCGGCATGCCGAAATGGAACGGCGTCGGGAAGCCGAACATCGGGCCCTGGGTGACGCTGGAGAAGTCCGCCATCCCGAGGAACACCGCCAGCACCGTGCCGATCACCATGGCCAACAGGATCGACAGACGCGAGATGGTCGAGCTGCCGACCTTGCTCAGCAGCAACACCAGCACCAGCGTGACCGCCGCCAGACCGATGTTCTGCATGCTGCCGAAATCAGGCGCATGACTGTTGCCGCCCATGGCCCAGCGTGCGGCCACCGGCATCAGCGTCAGGCCGATGGTGGTGATCACGATGCCCGTGACCAGCGGCGGGAAGAACTTGGTGATTCGCGAGAACACCGGCGTGATCAGCAAGCCGATCAGCGACGCCGCAATCACCGCGCCGAGCACCGACTGGAAGCCGCCCTCCCCGCCACTGCTGACAATCGCCACCATGGTGGCAACGCCAGAGAACGACACGCCCTGCACCAGCGGCAACTGACAGCCGAAAAACGGTAAACCCAGGGTTTGCAGCAACGTGGCCAACCCCCCCGCAAACAATGAAGCAGCAATCAACAGACCGATGTCCGCCGGCGATAGCCCGGCGGCCTGACCGATGATCAGTGGCACCGCGACGATACCGCCATACATGGTCAGAACGTGTTGCAGGCCGTAAGCCATATTCGCGCCGACCCCGAGATTCTCGTCCTCGGGCCGTTGGTGTGAAACATGGGGCGTTTTCATGGTGGGGGAGTTCCCTGGTTTTTGTTATGCACACACTGTATGCAAGAGTCAGGACAAATGTCCATAGACTTGTATACAACTTGTCAGTCACATAATGGTTAGCTAGCCACCCAACCTTCTATCCCGCTGCTTTCATCCCACAAATCCGGCAACACATCCCCAATCGAGTTCACGTTTTATCCGCCTAGGCTGAAGTGTTCACGGCGACCGACGGCGCGGCCGCACTCTTTTTTATACATATAAAGTATGCATAATGAAGTCATTCAAGATTCAGTTCGACAAAAGCAAGAATGCTGCCAACGCATTCGAGCCCAGCGAGCAATGGCAACTTTGCGCAGAGGTAATCAATGAAAAATGAATACAATTTCAGCGACGGTAAACGCGGCGCCATTGCGCCCACCAAGGGTAAAACGCGCATCACCATCATGCTCGATGACGCGGTGATCGAAGCCGCGCGCGAGGTCGCTGAAAGCGAGGGGTTTGGCTATCAGACGGTGATCAACAACACCCTGCGCCACGCATTGCTTAACAGCCGTGGCGCAACCGATGAACTCGAACATTCAAGCGGGCAATTCAAGCAAGGCATCACCGCCACCGACCTCAAGAGCCTTGAGAAAAAACTGTCGGCGGCCGTGAACGAGATCCGGCGGGTGCTGGAACCGGACGTCAAACCGTAGCGTTCAAACTGGCTGAATCAAGCGCGCCAGAGCCTCTCGTGCACCGGGCTGGTGCGGCAAGTTCAGGCCAAATTCCCGTTCCAGCAATTCGATCAGTTCATCAACATCTGTCACTTCGCGCCGCTCGCTCTCGGCGCCGATGCGGTGAATGGCGAAACTGCCGTTGTTCAGCGTACGCCGCCAGCCGTCGCCGGTACGCGCCACCATCAGGCGCTGGGCGAATGGTGAGTCCGGGTGGGTCGAGACGTACCAGTTGCCGAGGGTGTAATCGATGTCTTCCTGGCGCTGCAGGTCGAACAGGTACATAGGCCGCCATTCGCCAGCAACCTTGGCCCGCAGCATGTAGCCATCGGCCTGCACTTCGATGCGATACGGTTCGTGCGGGGTGGATTGCTCGGCTTCGGTATCCAGCACCAGCGGCGCGGTCGGCACCATGCCGCCGAAGCCGACGTCGGTGATGTAGCGCACGTCGTCAATGGTCACCAGGCTCAAGCGATGAGTGCGCGCCGCCCAGCTGCCCTCGGGCTGATTCATGACCACGCGCCCGCTGATCCCCCGCGCATCGAACCCGAGCTCCAGCAGCAAGGCCAGAAACAGGTTGTTCAGCTCGTAGCAGTAACCGCCACGGGCGTCGTTAAAGACTTTGCGTTCGATGGACGGCAGATCGATCAGGACGGGCTCGCCACTAAGCGTCGACAGGTTTTCGAAAGCAAAGGCGCCGGTATGGCGTAGTTGCAACAGGCGCAGGGTTTCAAGGGTCGGTGTCGGGGGCACATCGAATCCCAGGCGTTGCAGATACTGTTTCAGATTCGTCAGGCGTGGCTCGCTCATGGCTGGGTCCTTTTGCATGGGGGCGCGGATCGTTCCGCCGATGGTCGCCATGTATACGGGATCCGGGCCTCGAATCGACAATTGAATTAACCAATCACCGGCTAGCGTCTTTTACGCGAATCGATACGAATCCACGTCGGCGCGTGGTCGCTGGCATGCGGTTCGTTGCGCACCCAGGCATCCACACCGGCCTCGTGCAGATAAGGGCTCAGCGTCGGATTGAGCAGCAGATGGTCGATCCGCAGCCCGGAGTTCTTCTGCCAGTGCTGGCGGAAGTAATCCCAGAACGTATAGAGCCGATCCTCGGGATACAGATGCCGCAACGAATCGGTCCAGCCCTGATCCAGCAAACGCTGATAGCACTCGCGGCTTTGCGGTTGCAACAACGCATCCTTGAGCCACGAACGGGTGTTGTAGATATCCAGATCGGTGGGCACCACGTTGTAATCGCCAGCCAGCACCACCGGGTGATCGCTGCTCTGCAGATCCCGGGCGTATTTGATCAGGCGCTCGAACCACGCCAGTTTGTAGTCGAACTTCGGCCCCGGTTGCGGATTGCCATTGGGCAGGTACAGGCATCCCACCAACACCCCGTGCACCGCCGCTTCGAGGTAGCGGCTGTGTTTATCGTCGGGGTCGCCGGGCAAACCGCGCCGGCTCTCCAGCGGTTGCGCATCGCGGGCAAGAATCGCCACGCCGTTCCATGAAGCCTGACCGTGCCAGATGGCGCCGTAGCCGGCGGCCTCCAGCTCGGCGGCGGGAAACGCGCTGTCCACCAGTTTCAGCTCCTGCAAACAGGCGATGTCCGGCTGCTCGCGCCTGAGCCATTCCAGCAGGTTTGGCAGTCGGGCCCGCAGGCCGTTGACGTTGAACGTGGCAATGCGCATTTTTTTCATCGTCCGGGTTCCTGCCAATGACCGATAAAAACTCTGACATCCGCCCACCGCGACGGTTGCGTCGGATCCTTCCCGTACGGCGTAATAAGCCCTTGCCCGATCGCCGAGAATCCCCACATGCAAACAACGCTGCAAGGCCAGGGCATCATCCTGCGCCCGCTTCAATACGCCGACGCCGATGCCCTGCTCCGCGCTGCCGCTGACGGTGAACTGTGGAACCTCACGGTCACCGTGGTGCCGTCGGCCACCACCGTCGATGCCTACCTGAAAAAGGCCCTCGATGGCCGTGAGGCTGGGACCGTCATGCCGTTTGTCATCGTATTGAAGGAAACCGGCGAGGTGATCGGCTCGACCCGGTTCTGGAAAATCGACCCGTTCAACCGCAAGCTGGAGATCGGCAGCAGTTGGATTTCGGCACGTTTTCAGAAAACCTTCGTCAACACCGAGGCCAAGTACCTGATGCTGCGCCACGCGTTCGAAGTACTCGATTGTGTTCGGGTGCAGTTCACCACCGACGAGAACAACCAGAAATCGCGCCACGCGATCCTGCGGCTCGGCGCGCAGCAGGAAGGCATCGTCCGCCACGAACGCATCATGCCGGACGGCCGCAAGCGCAACTCGGTGCGCTTCAGCATCATCGATGACGAATGGCCACAGGTGCGCCTGAACCTGGAACGCAAACTGGCGGATTACGGCCTGCGCTGAAGGCTCAAACGCGGTTGCGCAACCATTGCAGGAACCCTTTTTTCGGCGCCAGCACCGGCGTTTCTTCCGTCAGGGATTGCGCCTTGTGCAGGCGGAAATCGAGCAGCGCCTGCATCGCGTCGTTGATGTCGTGACGAGCGTCCAGGCACGGCTTGAGATAAGACTTCTCGATGCGGTACAGCGCGCAGAAGGTCTTGGCGGAGAAGTCGGCCGGCAACGACGTATCGGACAGAATCCCCGCCTCGCCGATCACCTCACCCGGCCCCATCCGTCCAGACTCGAACGGCGCGCCATGGCGCTTGAGCGTCACCGAGACCACGCCGGATTCGATGATGAACAGGTGATCGCTGACCTCGCCGCCCGCGAGGATCATCTCGCCGGCCCGGAAAGTTTGCAGGGTCATGTTCTGGCTGAAGGTTTCTTTCTCTTCCTGACGCAGGGTGGAGAAAATCGGCGAGCTGTCGAGCAACGCCCGTGGCCGCGAGAGATTGCTCGCCACGCCGGGCTCATCGCTCGATAGCAGATTGACCCCGGACGCTTGCAAGTGCCGGAACGCCAGGTCGAACAGCTGATTGCGCACCACGCGCTTTTCGCTCATCGAGGCGACGAACCCGCTGATTTCATATTCGGCACCCGCACTGTTGGAGCTCTTCAGCGCGACACTCGGCGCGGGACTCTCCAGCAATTGGCGACAGCCCTGCATCGCCCGCTCCAGGGCCTCGATCACCGAGCTGGGCCGCGCATGGGGGCTGACCTGCACGCTGACGGCCACCCCGAACATATTGCTCGGCCGGCTGAAGTTGATGATCTTGGCCTTCGCCGCCAGAGAGTTGGGAATCACCGCCATGCTGCCCTGACTGGTTTGCAGGCGCGTGGCGCGCCAGTCGATGTCGGTGACCCGACCTTCGGTGCCGTCGATGGAAATCCAGTCATCCAGTTGATAAGGCTTGGTGGTGTTGAGCACGATCCCGGAAAACACGTCGCTCAAGGTGCTCTGCAACGCCAGACCGACGATGATCGCCAGCGCCCCGGAGGTTGCCAGCACGCCCTTGACCGGCAGATCCAGCACATAGGCCAGTGCCGCGATAATGGCGATCAGGAAAATCACCGCACCGAGCAGATCCTGCAACAGCCGCCCGGTGTGCCCGACCCGCTGCATCATCACCGCGCCAATCAGCACCGTCAGGGTGCGCGCGCCGAACAGCCACCAGCCGATCTGCAACCCGGTCGCCGCCAGGTGCAACGGTACATTGTCGGCCCACGGCGCAGGCTCCATCGGGTTGAGCCCTTCGTTGAACAGCAGAATGCTGAACAGGGCAAAAATCAGCACCCGCACCAACAGTTTCCACGCGCTGCCGTGGGCGCTGATCAGGCGCCACAGACCGAGATCGACCAGGATCAGGATCAGGGCACAAAACAACGGATGATCGGTGAGCAGAGACAGCATCAAACAACTCCGACAGGGGCCAGTCGCGAGAAGATCGCACAGATTGGGCTCAGTGTAGGAGTAATTGATTTGGCGGGATGAGCGCTGCTGCGCGTGCGCAAAAAAAACCGGCAGGCGCGCGTGGCGCCTGCCGGTTTTTTCAGCGGTGCATCTGGCCGAAACGGCCGGACTGGAAGTCGGCGAAAGCCTGATGGATTTCCTGCTCGGTGTTCATCACGAACGGGCCGTGGCCGACAATCGGCTCGTCGATCGGCTCGCCGCTGAGCAGCAGCACCACCGCGTCCTGGCTGGCTTCGAGGGTGATGCGATCGCCATCACGCTCGAACAGCGCCAACTGGCCTTCACGCATCGACTCCCCTCCGTTGATCTGTACCGAACCCTTCAACACCACCAGCGCCGTGTTGCGGCCTTCGTACAGGTCCAGCGTGAGCAACTTGCCGGCGTTCAGCCGCAGATCCCACACATCAATAGGCGTGAACGTGCGGGATGGACCTTTGTGGCCGTCGAACTCACCGGCGATCAGCCGCAGGCTGCCGGCACCGTCCTTGAGCGCGATTTGCGGAATATCACTGTCCAGAATGGTCTGGTAACCCGGCGCGGCCATTTTGTCCTTCGCCGGCAGATTCACCCAGAGTTGCACCATTTCCAGGTTACCGCCGGTTTTGGCGAAGTTTTCCGAGTGGAACTCTTCATGCAGGATTCCGGAAGCCGCGGTCATCCACTGCACATCGCCCGGGCCGATGGTGCCGCCGCTGCCGGTGGAGTCGCGGTGCTGCACTTCGCCTTCGTAAACGATGGTCACGGTTTCGAAGCCGCGGTGCGGATGCTGCCCCACGCCGCGGCGTTCAGTAGTCGGGGTGAAATGCGCAGGCCCGGCGTGATCCAGCAGCAGGAACGGGCTGATGTGTTTGCCCAGGTTGTCGTAGGAAAACAGGGTGCGCACCGGAAACCCATCGCCGACCCAGTGGCCGCGAGGGCTGGTGTAGAGACCGATAAGATTTTTCATGGTGGACTCCGCAATTGGGTTGATCATGGGCCGATCATAAATTCGCCACGTATTTAGTACTAGTCAGCCAAAACCGTCTTCATCGTTCTACTGGTGGAACGATATCCACGGTGATTCGTGACTTTCAGTCAACAGTACTTTGCCCCGACAGCGGTTTTTCCCGAGGAATCAGACGCGGATACTCCTGCCCATTCCCATTGCAATCCTGGAGTCCTGCATGTCTGTTCCCGCTTTCGGTCTTGGTACGTTTCGCCTGCAAGGCCAGGTGGTCATCGATTCGGTGAGCACTGCCCTTGAACTTGGTTACCGAGTCATCGACACCGCACAGATCTACGAAAACGAGGCCGACGTTGGCGCAGCCATCGCTGCCAGCGGCATTGCCCGTGAAGAGCTGTTCATCACCAGCAAGATCTGGATCGCCAACTTCGCCGGGGATCGTCTGATCGAAAGTCTCAAGGAAAGCCTGCAAAAGCTGCAGACCGACTACCTTGACCTGACGCTGATCCACTGGCCGTCGCCGGAAGATCAGGTGCCGGTGGAGGAATTCATGGGCGCGCTGCTGGAAGCCAAACGCCTGGGCCTGACCCGGCAGATCGGCGTGTCCAACTTCACCATCGACCTGATGAAACAGGCGATTGCTGCGGTCGGTGCGGAAAATATCGCCACCAACCAGATTGAACTGCACCCATACCTGCAAAACCGCAAGGTCGTCGAGTTCGCGCAAAGTCAGGGCATCCAGATCACGTCGTACATGACCCTCGCCTACGGCGAAGTGCTGAAGGATCCGCTGATCGTGCAGATCGCCGAGCGCCTGCATGCCACCCCGGCGCAGGTTACGCTGGCGTGGGCGATGCAATCGGGTTACGCGGTGATTCCGTCGTCGACCAAACGCGCCAACCTGCAAGGCAACCTCGGTGCCACGGCGCTGACCCTGAGCGACGCCGACATGGCGCTGATCGCCACACTGGAGCGCGGCCATCGCCTGACCAGCCCCAAAGGCATCGCGCCGCAGTGGGACTGATCGATCAGGCCTGAAGCTGCTGCGCGAGGTCGTGCATGGCCTCGCGCAGCGAATCGATGGCGGCCATCAATGCCGCTTCGGGCTGATCGGCCCGGCAGGCCTGTTCGAGCACCCGACACGCCGAGACCACACGCTCGGCACCGATCATGTGCGCCCCGCCCGTGACGTGATGCGCCAGATCACGCAAATCGGCGCGGTCATTTTTGCGGCCTGACTCATCCAGACGCTTCAGGTCAATGCGCAGACTGCTCAGCACCTCCTCACGCAATTGCCCGATCAGCGAGTTGTCCGCGCCTGCCAGTTGCAACAGCGCGCTCAGATCGAACTCGGCCTCTACCGGATCGTCCACGCTTTCGATCTGCGCGCCTTCGGATGTTGCGGCCATCAGGGCCTGGCTCAATTCGCGCAGCAGAACCGGTTTGAACAGACAGTCGTCCATCCCGGCTGCCCGGCATCGCTGCTTTTCTTCCATTTGCGCATTGGCGGTAAATCCAAGGATCAGACAGGGCGCCCTGCCCGTCGCGGCCTCTTCCTGACGCACCGCGCGCGCCAGCTCGTAACCGTTGAGCCCCGGCATGTTGCAGTCAGTGATCAATGCATCGAAGGAGTGCCCGCGCCACAGCGCCAGCCCGCTCCCACCACCATCGGTTTCAACGGGGCGATGGCCGAGTTCACTCAACTGTCGGCACAACAACAGGCGATTCACGGGATGGTCATCCACCACCAGCACGTTCAGCGACTTGACCGCCGTCGCCACGGGTGCCGGTGCAGCCTCCTGCACCAGCGGCTGCAGCACTGGCAGTTCCAGTCGCAGCATGACCTGAGTGCCCCTGCCCGGCTCGCTGGTCATCCACAAATCACCACCCATCATCCGGCACAGGTTGCGGCTGATCACCAACCCCAGGCCAGAACCGCCCTGCGCCGCAGTCTGATGATCGCCGACCTGCACAAACGGGCTGAACAAGCGTTGCTGATCCTCGGCGCTGATTCCCCGGCCACTGTCTTCAATGGCTACACCCACTTCAATCAGCCCGTCCTGTTCGCCGAATACGCGCAAGCGCAGGCTCACCTCGCCGTCATCGGTGAACTTGATGGCATTGCTCAACAGATTCGACAGCACTTGTTTGAAACGCAGGGCATCGATCATCACCTCGACGTTGCTGCGTTCATCCAGCTCCACATGCCACAACAATTGCTTCTGCCGGGCCAGGCCTTCGAAAATCCGACACACCGACTGCACCACCTCGCGCAGATTGACCCGTTCGGGAACCAGCGACAAATGCCCAGCCTCAATGCGCGCGATGTCGAGAATATCGCCGATCAATGCCAGCAATTGCTGCCCGGCACTGGACGCCACCTCGATCGCCTGGCGATCGGTCACGCCTTCATCGGCACGCTTGAGGGCCAGTTCAAGCATGCCGATCAGGGCATTCATCGGTGTGCGGATTTCATGGCTCATGGTCGCCAGAAACGTGCTCTTGGCACGATTGGCTTCATCGGCCGCCTCCTTGGCCTCCTGCAACTGTCTTAACCATTGTTGACGCTGACGGATCTGCCGACGCTGAAAGGCGATCCAGCCCAACGCCAGCAACAGCAACCCGGCAGCAATGGCAAAGCCGCGCAGGATTTGCTCTCTATGACGCTGCCAATAGCTGTCCTGCAGCACCACGTTACGACTCCAGCGCGCGACCAGACCATCAATTTCCTGGGGGGCAATGGCCAGCAGCGCCTTGTTCAGAATCGATTGCAGTTGCGGGGCATCGGGCGCCGTGGCCATGGCAATCCGGGCCGGTTGATCACCCAGCGTGGAGACAATCCGCAAGCGCTCACGGTACTGGTGATCGATCTGATAACGCGCCACCAGCAACGAGCTCAATGTCGCATCGGCCCGACCATCAAGCAGCGCCCGCGTACCGTCCGCCGGACTCGGCAACTCGATCAGGTTGATCTGCGGCACGTGCTCCAACAGATATTCGCGCAGCGGATTACCGCGATAGAGCGCCAGACGTTTACCCGCCATCTCCTCGAGACTGCGCGGCGCCTGTGCCTTCAAATCGGTGATCAAGACGAAGGGGCTGTTGGCGTACGACCGGGTGAACCGCATTTCAAGTTCACGCTCGCGGCTCGGTGTCAGCACCGGCAACAGATCCAGCTCCCCGCTCCTGAGCTGCTCGACCTGACGATCCAGAGACTGACCGCGCACCACCTCGAATGTCAGGCCACTGCGCTGACTGATCAGGTTGAGCAGTTGTGCAGTCAGGCCGCTGAACCGGCCATCGGCATCAAAGAATGCCAGCGGCGCAAAATCGTCGATAGCACCGACCCGCACCACCGGATGCTGATCCAGCCATTGTTGCTCGCTGTCGCTCAGACTTACCCGCGACTGCGCTGCCCTGTCGGCGCGCCCGGCACTCCAGCGCAGCTCCATCGCGAGGCGCTGTTCCATGGGAATCGCCAGCAGGGCCTTGTCGACCAGACGTTTCAACCGCGTGTTGCTGCGGGTCAGGGCGAAGCCGAACGGGTTGGCGTCAAGGCCCGAGGGGCCCGCCAGTTGCAGGTCGTTATAAAAATGAGTGTTGATCAGATAGCTGGCGCTGATGAAGTCGCCAAGGTAGAGCGCATCCCGACCGAACGCCACCGCGCCGAGGGCATCGAGAATCGAGCGATAACGCTGCAGGGAGGCTTGCGGGTAAGCCTGCTCGATGGTCGAGGCTGGCAGGTAGTCGTCCACCATGGCGATTCGCTTGCCGGCCAGATCGTCGGGCAACGGTTCGTCGAGCCGGGTCACCCACATCGGCTGATCTTCGGCGTAGGCACGGGACAGCATCAGTTCGGGGTCGGCGATCTCGAAGTTGTTCGACGTGCCCAGCAAATCCAGATCCCCGGCCTTGAGCGCGGCCATCGCACTTGCGCGGTCGGGATAGCACCAGACTTCGACGGCGAGATTGAGTACCTGTGCAATCGCATCGGCGTAATCGGCGGTGAGGCCTTCCAGCTCATGGCGCTTGCGCGTCAGTTCAAAGGGCGGGTAATCCGGCCAGGAGGCACCGATGCGCAATACCGGATGCGCGCTCAGCCACTGTTTATCCTGATCATCAAGGCGAACCTGCACGCCTTCCAGGCGGGTGCGGGAAACGATTTCCAGTCTTTGCGCACTCGTCGCCGCCTGAACTGTGCCTGCAAACAAAAGTGCCAACAGAAACACCAACCGCAACGGTCTCATCATGGAAAGCCTCTCAGAACAGATCGTTGCGCACGACCAGCTCTCGCAACGTCACTGAGGACGTTATTCCCAGTTTGAGCATCAATCGGGTCTTGTAGGTGCTGACGGTTTTGTGACTCAGGTTCATTTCCAAGGCGATGAGTTTGTTGGACTTGCCGTGAGCCAGTTGCACCAGAATATGCAGTTCGCGGTCGGACAGCCGATCAATCAACTGCCGCTCATCACTCAGTGCATCGAGTTGTCCTGAACTGACACCGTGCATTTCAGGAAAAAAAGTGTAGCCCGAACGCACAGCCTTGATCGCATTCTCGACCTGTTTCAGGTCGGCAGACTTTTCCACGAAGGCCATCGCTCCGGCACGCCGGCAGCGCATCAGGAAACTGTCCTGGGGAGCCGAGGTAAAAATCACGACTTTGCAAACCAGCCCGATAGACCTGATACGCTGCAATACATCCAGCCCGCACATACCTGCAAGGTTCAGGTCGAGAATCATCAGATCCGGCGCATGTTCACGAATCATCGGCACGACGTCGACGCCGCTCGACACCACGTGAATCTGCTTATAGCCCAACCCATGCAACAGCATACGGATGGCAGAGACGACCACCGGGTGATCTTCGGCAAGCAATACTCGACCCATGACCACTCCCGGTGCGATTACATAGTGATGAAGCCACCGATCTTGCATGAACGGGACTATTGGTAGCTGCGCTACAACTGTTGCACAGACTTTACGATGAAGCACCTGTCAGATCTGACAGGTGCGCGCCAGACCGATCTGTGATAGCGCACGCGATGACCGCCCAAGCGATGCCTCGACCGAGGTCATCAGCTGTTCGATTTCGTCGAATGAAGGCAGCGCTGCAGGGCTGGTGATGACCTTTGCCCCAAAATGCCCGGGAACACCTGTGGAATCCGCCGGCTCACCATAGACCAGGGCCCGTCGGACTTGTGGGTGATCGAACAGAACGCCGGGCAGATCCGCGATCCCGCTCGCCAGTTCGGCATTAACCACCAGGACATCGAACGGCTGACAGCCGTAATCGACCAGGGTCAACAGTTCGGCAAGACTTTGCACCGGTGCAATGCGGTAATAATCAAGGCCATTGAACAGGCGCTCGATCTTCATCCGATGAAAATGCTGCAAGTCGGCGATCAGGATGCGCAGGGTTTTGTCGGTCAATGTGGAAGTCCGGGTAGTCGCTTCAAGTGGCGGCAAGACTACCCAAGCATCGGGATACACTCTGTAGGACTTTTCCGAAAAACACGGTCACTCATCGGGATTGAAAAAGTTACTCCGTGGTGCTCGGACTCCAGAACGCCTGCACCACCAGCGTCGACGTCGAGATTCGCGCCACCAGCGCATCCAGTTCATCACCGTCCACCGAGGTGGTGGCCAGCGTCGCTTCGATCTCGATTTCATCGGCACCGAAGGCATGTACATCGACATCGCTGGCCGGGTAATTGCTGCGTTCCAGCTCGGCCTCGAGCAAGGCGAAAACGGCTTTCTGCTGCGAACGCCGAGCGATGACATAAACAATGTTGGTGACTTCCGCCGAGACCACGTCCAGCGGCTGACGGTTGATGTTGTTGACGATCGGCCGCAACAAGGTATTGGCGGCCAGCACAAACAAGGTGCCCAGGACCGCTTCGGCCAGCAGGTCGGCACCGGCGCAGGCACCGACCGCCGCCGAGGTCCAGAGCGTGGCGGCGGTGTTGAGCCCACGCACGTTGCCCTCTTCGCGCATGATCACCCCGGCACCGAGAAAACCGATGCCGGAAACCACGTAGGCAACCACTCGCACCGCGCCTTCGGCCCCGGCGAGACGGTTGGCCATGTCGACGAAAATCGCCGCGCCGACCGCCACCAGCACGTTGGTGCGCAAGCCCGCCGTGCGTTGGCGGTACTGGCGTTCGAAGCCGATCAGGCCGCCGAGGATGAACGCCGCGCTGAGGCTGACCAAAGTGTCGAGCAATGAGGTGAGGTTGAGATTGTTGATCGCTTGCATGTCGAACTCCTTGAAACCGCCCCCCTTGCTCCCACAAGGGGGGAATCTTGCCTGTTACTGCCAGCCGAACCGGCGGATGTAGAAGCCTTTGACGGCCTGGGTCAGCGCCATGTACGCCAGCAGGATCACCGGCAGAAACACGAAGTACATCGACGGCAGCGCCTGCAATTTGAAGTAGTGCGCCAGCGGCCCCATCGGCAGGAAGATGCCCACGGCCATGATGATTGCGGTCATCACCAGCAGCGGCATCGCCGCGCGGCTTTGCAGGAACGGAATCTTCGGCGTGCGGATCATGTGCACGATCAGCGTCTGGGTCAGCAGCCCCACCACGAACCAGCCGGACTGGAACAGGGTCTGGTGATCCGGGGTGTTGGCATCGAACACGTACCACATCAAGGCGAACGTTGTGATGTCGAAGATCGAACTGATCGGGCCGAAGAACAGCATGAAGCGCCCGACGTCCCCTGGCTGCCAGCGTTGTGGCTGCTTCAGCATCTCGTCGTCGACGTTGTCGAACGGGATCGCGATCTGCGAAATGTCATACAGCAGGTTCTGCACCAGCAGGTGCATCGGCAGCATCGGCAGGAACGGAATGAACGCACTGGCGACCAGCACCGAGAAGACGTTGCCGAAGTTCGAGCTGGCGGTCATCTTGATGTACTTGAGCATGTTGGCGAAGGTCCGACGCCCTTCCAGCACGCCCTCCTCCAGCACCATCAGGCTCTTTTCCAGCAGGATGATGTCGGCCGCTTCCTTGGCGATGTCCACCGCGCTGTCCACGGAAATCCCGATGTCGGCGGTGCGCAGCGCCGGTGCGTCGTTGATGCCGTCGCCCATGAACCCGACCACGTGGCCGTTGCCCTTGAGGATGCGCACGATGCGTTCCTTGTGCGACGGCGTCAGTTTGGCGAACACGTTGGTGGTTTCTACCGCCACGGCCAGTTCGGCGTCGCTCATGCGTTCGATGTCGTTGCCCATCAACAGGCCCTGCTGGGCCAGGCCCACTTCGCGGCAGATCTTGGCGGTCACCAGTTCGTTGTCGCCGGTCAGCACTTTCACCGCCACGCCGTGTTCGGCCAGGGCCTTGAGCGCCGGGGCGGTGCTTTCCTTCGGTGGATCGAGGAACGCCACGTAACCGATCAGCGTCAGTTCCTGCTCGTCGCTCAGGCTGTAAGTGTCGCGCCCCTGCGGCATCGACCGTGCCGCCACCGCCACCACGCGCAAGCCTTCAGCGTTGAATGCTGCGGTGACCTGACGGATTTTCGCCAGCAGTTCATCGCTCAAGGCTTCGTCGACTTCACCGTGACGCACCCGGCTGCACACCGCCAGAACCTCTTCTACCGCGCCCTTGCAGATCAGTTGATGCGGCTGACCGCGCCCTTCCACCACCACCGACATGCGCCGGCGGTTGAAGTCGAACGGGATTTCATCGACCTTGCGAAAGGCCGTACCGACCTTCAGCTCACGGTGGATTTCCACGTGCTCCAGCACCGCCACATCAAGCAGGTTTTTCAGGCCGGTCTGGTAGTAGCTGTTGAGGTAAGCCATTTCCAGCACGTCGTCGGAGTCTTCGCCCCAGACGTCGACATTGCGCGCCAGGAAGATCCTGTCCTGGGTCAGGGTGCCGGTCTTGTCGGTGCATAGCACGTCCATCGCGCCGAAGTTCTGGATCGCATCCAGGCGTTTGACGATGACTTTCTTGCGCGACAGAAACACCGCGCCCTTGGCCAGCGTCGAGGTGACGATCATCGGCAGCATTTCCGGGGTCAGGCCCACGGCGATCGACAGCGCGAACAGCAGCGCTTCGGTCCAGTCGCCCTTGGTGAAACCGTTGATGAACAACACCAGCGGCGCCATGACGAACATGAAGCGGATCAGCAGCCAGCTGACTTTGTTCACCCCTTGCTGGAACGAAGTCACCGCGCGATCGGTCGCCCCGACCCGCTGCGCCAGCGCACCGAAATAGGTGCTGTTGCCGGTGGTGAGAATCACCGCCACCGCCGTGCCGGACACCACGTTGGTGCCCATGAACAGAATGTTGTCGAGCTCCAGCGGATTGCGCGTGTCGCGATCGGCCTGACGCGGGAATTTTTCCACCGGCATCGATTCACCGGTCATTGCCGCCTGGCTGACGAACAGGTCCTTGGCGCTGAGCACCCGGCAATCGGCAGGAATCATGTCGCCGGCCGAGAGCACGATCAGATCGCCGGGTACCAGTTGCTTGATCGGCAGTTCAGCGCGCGGCGCATCCCGGCGCAGCACGGTGGCGGTGTTGCTGACCATCGCCTTGAGCGCGTCGGCGGCCTGGTTGGATTTGCTTTCCTGCCAGAAGCGCAGCAGCGTCGAGAGCACCACCATCGAGAAAATCACGATGGCGGCCTTGAGGTCTTCGGTCAGCCAGGAGATCACCGCCAGCAGAGTCAGCAGCAGGTTGAACGGGTTCTTGTAGCAGTGCCACAGGTGGGTCCACCACGGCAGCGGTTGCTCGTGTTCGACTTCGTTGAGGCCGTGCTGCGCACGCAGTACATCGACTTCGAAATCAGTGAGGCCATCGGTGTGGGTGCCGAGGTTCGACAGCAGCACGCCGCTGTCGCAATGGGCGGCGTCCACCAGTGTATTGGCCAGGGTCGGCGGCACTTCACGGCTGACCGTGGTGTCGCTGAGGGTTTCCAGCAAGGCCAGGCGACGGAAGTGCCGGGCGATGTGGCGGGTCCGCAGGAAGCCTGCGAAAAATTCCTTGAGCGTAAGTTTCATGGCTGTTGCCCCTATGGTCAGCCGGGAAACCGTCGAGCAGGTACGTCCTCGTCCTGGGCACCGGAAAACCGGCACGGCAAGGCGTGGCGCGCCGGTCAGAAAAGACAGGCGTGTCGATAGGGCTGCAATGACGACGATGAAGTCGACTTCACAGGCTTTTCAGTGTCGATGAGAAGGACGTCGGGACATGACCGGGACCGGTCATGATCGGGATGCCGCTGCTCGCTGTTCGGCGAGACAACGGCACAAAGGAATGCGCGTTATCTTGCCGAGAATCCGCCGGTTACAAGGACCGGCCGACAACTGTCACTCGAACAAGTACCCACTGTGGGTCTCCGCTATTGATGAAAACGCGCGAAGCTTACGCCCCGATGTCTGGAGAGTAAACCCGCGAAAGGAAGTGTGTCGGGGAATGTGGCGGGTGTTCAGGAAGGGTTCAGGATTGGAAACTTCCGGTGCTCTGGAAGAGTCATCGTCGGATCGCCGCCCGGACCAGGCTCGCTCCCACATTTTTCCTGCATTTACAGATTCATTGTGGGAGCGAGCCTGCTCGCGATGGCGATCGTGAAACTTAGCTGGCAGTCGCCAACAACAAGTCCATCACCGAACGGCTGTGCCCACGGTTCTTGCCATGCTCATACAGCGAGCCGGCAATCTCGTCCGCGCGGATCGGCAGGATCGACAACAGCGTATCGCTCAGACCGTGGCTGGCCTGGCAGAAGCCCTGCATGTACAGACCGGCCTTGCAGCGCTCGTCGGTGATCAGCTTGTAATTGCGATCGACCTCGAAGTCGCCCAGGTACTCCTCCAGCGGCGCCAGCAGTTTGCGATGCATCTGACGCTCGTAACCGGTGGCCAGCACAACCGCGTCGTAGGCACGCACGGTGACTTCACCGGTGGCGTTGTTGCGCACGGTCAGTTCGATACCGCGTTCGGTGGCGGTGGCTTTCTCGACGGTGGTCAGAGTGCGGAACGCGTGGCGTGCCACGCCCGAGACTTTCTGGCGATAGAAGATGCCGTAGATACGCTCGATCAGGTCGATGTCGACCACCGAGTAGTTGGTGTTGTGGTACTCGTTGACCAGACGCTCACGCTCGCTGCTGTTCTGCTGGAAAATCAGGTCAGTGAACTCCGGCGAGAACACTTCGTTGACGAACGGGCTGTCGTCCGCCGGCTTCAGGGCCGAGCCACGCAGGATCATGTCGACCTGCACCGACGGGAACGAATCGTTCAGGTCGATGAAGGCTTCCGCCGCACTCTGGCCGCCACCGATGATCGCGATACTCATCGGCTGGTTGTTGATGCACGGCTGCTTGGCCATCTCGGCCAGGTATTGCGAGTGGTGGAAAACCCGAGCGTCACCCTTCAGCGCCTTGAACGCCTCGGGAATGCGTGGAGTGCCACCGGCGCTGACCACCACCGAACGTGCGGTGCGCACCAACTGCTGGCCGTCCGTACCACGGGAAATGACCCGCAGCGCTTCGACCTGATGGTTGTGCAGCACCGGCTCGATGGTCAGCACTTCTTCGCCGTAGCGGCTCTGCTCAGTGAACTGCGCGGCCACCCAGCGCAGATAGTCGTTGTACTCCATGCGGCACGGATAGAAGGTGCCGAGGTTGATGAAGTCCACCAGACGGCCGTGGTGCTTGAGGTAGTTGACGAACGAGTACGGGCTGGTCGGATTGCGCAGGGTCACCAGATCCTTGAGGAAGGAAATCTGCAACTCGCTCTGGGTCGACAGGGTGTTGCCGTGCCAGCTGTAGTTGGGTTGTTTATCGAGGAACAGCACATCCAGCTCGCCCTGGGTCGCGCCGCGCTCTTGCAGAGCGATGGCCAGCGCCAGGTTCGAAGGGCCGAAACCGACGCCGATCAGGTCGTGAACGATGGGCGATGCAATTGCCTGTGTCATTTCCAGTGTCCTCTGGATGAACCCCCGAACAGCGCGGAGGAAGAGCTTGGGTGACCGGCCGGCCCGGAGCAGGACAGCAGATCGTCTGTTGAGTAGGAACGAGGACAGTGAAATAAAATTTAACGGCGACGGCTCAATGGGCATCCCATTGTTTGATTCGCAGGCGGCAATGTTTCATGGCGTTGACGATGTGCTTTTCCACCAGGGCCTTGGAAATACCAAGGTGCTCGGCGATCTCGGGGTGCGACAGGCCTTCGATCTTGCGCAATAGAAAACTCTCGCGGCACAGCGGCGAAAGCTCGGCCAGCGCACGCTGCAACATTTCCAGGCGCTGGCCATGATCGAGGGTGCTGTGGGGGGACGGCGTGAAATAGCGCTCTTCGCTGTCGAGCACTTCCAGCGATTCGACCTGACGCAGGGCATTGCGCCGATGGTCGTCGATCACCAGGTTCAGCGCGGTGCGATAAAGGAAGGCCCGGGGCTGTTCGATCGGCGTATCGCTGGAACGCTCCAGGACCCGTACATAAGCGTCATGCACCACATCTTCGGCCACCTGTCGGTTGCCGAGCCTGGCGTTCAGGAAACACACCAGCTCACGATAGTAGTTTTCCAACATGACTCCCGGCCGCTCGAGTGCGGGTTTTGTCCTTGAGCACACTGTTCTGCCGAGCCGCCCGAGGCAGTAGCAAGATAGTGGCAACTTGAGGTGCGTAATTTATAGTAATTCTCATATAGATTTAAAGTAGTGTTTGTCGTTGCCCGACAAATAGTGGCCGGCTATACCTTCAGATT
Organism: Pseudomonas sp. B40(2017); assembly: GCF_002112855.1. Taxonomy (NCBI): domain Bacteria; kingdom Pseudomonadati; phylum Pseudomonadota; class Gammaproteobacteria; order Pseudomonadales; family Pseudomonadaceae; genus Pseudomonas; species Pseudomonas sp. B40(2017). The sequence continues at coordinate 618,967 of NZ_NEIT01000003.1, read as the reverse complement.
GCTGTAACAACCTGTGTCGCCACTTAAATTCCGTTCCGCTTTCTTCGTTTACAGGACAGCTCCCCGTGTCTGTCGCGCCCTGCGGCAGCGTTCAACGGTGCCTGACCCCGCGCACTCCTCTGAACGACGGGCCGATTTCCACTGGCCGGAACCCTGCATGAAACGTCCCCGCCCCGCCCGACGCGCCCTGCTCGTAGTCCTTTGCTTGATCCCCGTTATCGCCTACGCCGCCTGGCAGATCCTGCCTCCCGGGCGGGACAGGTTCGCCACCGTACAAGTGACCCGCGGCGATATCGAAAGCAGCGTCACCGCACTGGGCACCCTGCAACCACGGCGTTATGTGGACGTCGGCGCCCAGGCGTCGGGGCAGATCCGCAAGATCCATGTAGAGGTCGGCGACGTGGTCAAGGAAGGTCAGCTGCTGGTGGAAATCGATCCGTCGACCCAGAAAGCCAAACTCGACGCCGGGCGTTTTTCCATCGAAAACCTCAAGGCCCAATTACAGGAACAGAAAGCTCAGCACGAACTCGCGCAGCAGAAATACCAGCGCCAGCAGCATCTCGCCGCTGGCGGCGCCACCCGCGAAGAAGACGTGCAGACCGCCCGCGCCGAACTGAAAGCCACCCAGGCACGCATCGACATGTTCCAGGCCCAGATCCGTCAGGCCGAAGCCAGCCTGCGCAGCGATCAGGCGGAACTCGGCTACACCCGCATTTATGCGCCGATGGCCGGCACCGTGGTGGCCCTCGATGCCCGCGAAGGCCAGACCCTCAACGCACAACAACAGACACCGCTGATCCTGCGCATCGCCAAGCTGTCGCCAATGACTGTGTGGGCGGAGGTTTCCGAAGCCGACATCGGCCACGTCAAACCGGGCATGACCGCCTACTTCACCACCCTCAGCGGCGGCCAGCGGCGCTGGAGCAGCACCGTGCGGCAAATCCTGCCGGTGCCGCCCAAGCCGCTGGACCAGACCAGCCAGGGCGGCGGCAGTCCTGTCAGTTCCAGCAAAAGCGGCAGCGCCCGCGTGGTGCTCTACACCGTGCTGCTGGATGTCGACAACGCCGACAACGCACTGATGGCGGAAATGACCACCCAGGTATTCTTCGTCGCCAGTCAGGCAAAAGACGTTCTCACCGCACCGGTTGCCGCCCTGCAAGGCACTGCCACGGCAAACCGGCAGACCGCGCAGGTGATCGCCGCCAATGGCGACATCCAGTCCCGCGAAGTACACACCGGCATCAGCGATCGCTTGAAAGTCCAGGTGCTGGAAGGTTTGAACGAGGGCGATCACCTGTTGATCGGCCCGGCCGACGGCAGCGGAGGCTGAATGCAGACGCCCCTGATCGACCTGCAGGACATCCGCAAATCCTACGGCGGTGGCGACGCCCCCGAAGTGCATGTGCTGCGCGGGATCGACCTGTCGATCCACGCCGGTGAGTTCGTGGCGATTGTCGGCGCCTCCGGCTCCGGCAAATCGACGCTGATGAACATTCTCGGCTGCCTCGACCGACCCACCTCTGGCGAATACCGTTTTGCCGGGGAAAACGTCGCCGGCCTCGACACCGACGAACTGGCCTGGCTACGGCGTGAAGCCTTCGGTTTCGTGTTTCAGGGGTATCACCTGATTCCGTCCGGCTCGGCCCAGGAGAACGTCGAGATGCCGGCAATCTACGCCGGCACACCCGCCGCCGAACGCCACGCCCGCGCGGCCGCCCTGCTCGATCGCCTCGGCCTGGCCTCGCGCACCGGCAACCGTCCACATCAGTTGTCGGGAGGCCAGCAGCAGCGAGTGTCGATCGCCCGGGCATTGATGAACGGCGGCCACATTATCCTGGCCGACGAACCCACCGGCGCCCTCGACAGCCACAGCGGCAAGGAAGTCATGGCGTTGCTCGACGAGCTGGCGAGCCAGGGCCACGTGGTCATCCTGATCACCCACGACCGCGAAGTCGCAGCGCGGGCCAAGCGCATCATCGAGATCCGCGACGGCCTGATCATCAGCGACAGCGCCCGGGACAACCCCGAAGCCCAGGCCACTGCCAACCCCGGCGCCCTGCAAGCCGTCGACCTGCGCAAGCGCCTGAGCGAAGGCGCGCAAGCGTCCGGCGCCTGGAAAGGCGAACTGGTGGACGCCCTGCACGCCGCCTGGCGGGTGATGTGGATCAACCGTTTCCGCACCGCACTGACCCTGCTCGGGATCATCATCGGCGTAGCCTCGGTGGTGGTCATGCTCGCCGTGGGCGAAGGCAGCAAGCGTCAGGTCATGGCGCAGATGGGCGCTTTCGGTTCGAACATCATTTACCTGGGTGGCGTCCCTCCGCACCCACGTGCACCGCAGGGCATCATCACCCTCGACGACCTCGCAGTGCTCGCCACCCTGCCGCTGATCAAGCAGATCATGCCCGTCAACGGCGCCGAAGCCGTGGTGCGTTACGGCAATCTCGATCACAACAGTTACGTGGGCGGCAACGACACCAATTTCCCGAAGATTTTCAATTGGCCGGTGGTTGAAGGGGCTTACTTCACCGCCGCCGACGAAGCCAGTGGCGCTGCGGTTGCCGTCATCGGCCACAAAGTCCGAAGCAAGTTGCTCAAGGACGTCGCCAATCCCATCGGGCAGTACATCCTGATTGAAAACGTGCCCTTTCAAGTGGTCGGGGTTCTCGCCGAAAAAGGCTCCAGTTCCGGCGATTCCGACAGTGACGACCGCATCGCCATTCCCTACTCCGCCGCCAGCACGCGCCTGTTTGGCACGTATAACCCGGAGTACGTCGCCATCGCTGCCGCCGATGCACGCAAGGTCAAGGAAACCGAACAGGCAATCGAGCGCATGATGCTGCGCCTGCATAACGGCAAAAAGGATTTCGAACTGACCAACAACGCCGCCATGATCCAGGCCGAAGCGCGCACGCAAAATACCCTGTCGCTGATGCTCGGATCGATTGCGGCGATTTCGCTGCTGGTCGGCGGTATCGGCGTGATGAACATCATGCTCATGACGGTGCGCGAACGTACCCGCGAGATCGGTATTCGCATGGCCACCGGCGCTCGCCAGCGCGACATCCTGCGTCAGTTCCTCACCGAAGCGGTGATGCTCTCGGTGGTCGGCGGGATCGCCGGGATTGCCCTGGCGTTGATCGTCGGTGGCGTGCTGATCCTCAGTGACATCGCCGTCGCCTTCTCGCTGCTGGCAGTGCTCGGCGCTTTTGGCTGCGCCCTGGTCACCGGTGTTGTCTTCGGCTTCATGCCGGCCCGCAAAGCTGCCCGGCTCGACCCGGTCACGGCCCTTACCAGTGAATGATCGATCTATGAAACCGCGCTTCAGTTTGTTGACCGTGTGCCTGATTCTCAGCGCCTGCGCCAATCCCCTTCAGCGTCCGGACAGCGGCTTGCAGCCTCCCGCCGCGTGGCAGTCAGCGCAGGCTGCCAGCACTGCCCGCAACAACCCGCAATGGTGGACGCAGTTCGGCAGCCAGGAGCTCGATCGCCTGATCGAACAGGCTCGCACTGGCAGTTTCGACCTCGCCGCCGCCATGGCTCGGGTACGCCAGGCCCAGGCCGGCACCGTGATCGCCGGCGGTTCACAATTGCCTGAAGTGCAGGCCACGCTCAATGCCAATCGGCAGAAACTGTTACGCGGCAAGGGCTACAGCCAACTGGATGCCGACAGCAGTAACAAGGCCGTGGATTACTTCGACGCCAATCTGAATGCCAGTTACGAAATCGACTTTTGGGGTGGCAAACAAGCCTCTCGCGACAGTGCGCAATTCGCCTTGCAGGCCAGCGAGTTCGATCGTGCCACGGTGGAGCTGACCTTGTTCGGCAGTGTCGCCGACACCTATGCGCAAACCTTGTCGCTGCGCGAGCAGAGCCGCATTGCCGAGCTCAATCTGGCCAACGCGCAAAGCGTTTTGAAACTGGTGCAGACACGTTTTGACTCAGGCTCAGCCACCGCCCTGGAACTGGCTCAGCAGAAAAGCCTGGTAGCGGCCCAGCAACGGCAATTGCCGCTGGTGCAACAACAGGCCCGGGACGCTTCGATCAGCCTCGCAGCCCTGCTGGGTCGCCCGGTTCAGGCTCTCGTGCCGAACCGGGAATCGTTCGATCAACTGCATTGGCCGGAAATCGCCACTGGCGTGCCAAGCGATCTGCTCAATCGCCGCCCGGACATCGCGCGCGCCGAAGCGCAACTGGCCGCCGCCGAGGCCGACGTCAAGGTTGCCCGCGCTGCCATGCTGCCGACTGTCAGCCTCAGTGCCGATATCGGCTCCGGGGCCGACCAGTTCCGCGACGTTCTGCGCAACCCCTTCTACAACCTGACCGCCGGATTGATCGGGCCGATCTTCAATAACGGTCGTCTCGGCGCAGAGCGCGACAAAGCCACTGCGCGCCAGGAAGAACTGCTGCAGAACTATCGCGGCGCGATCATCAATGGCTTCGCCGATGTCGAAAAAGCCTTGAACAGCATTCGCGGCCTCGACGAGCAACGGCAATGGCAAAGCGAGGAGCTGCGGCAAGCGCAAACGGCGTTCGACATCGCCCAGAGTCGCTACCAGGCCGGCGCAGAGGATTTGCTGACGGTACTGGAAACCCAACGCACGCTCTATGCCGCGCAGGATTTGAATGTGCAGTTGAGATTGTCACGAATGCAGGCAAGCATTGCCTTGTACAAGGCATTAGGCGGCGGCTGGCAGGTACTGGCATCGCGCTGACCTGCAAGTGCAATCGCCAACAGGCCGGGCCCCACCACATTCATCGGTGCAGCTGAATGGGTGGGGGGGGGGCAAGCCTGCTGGCGATGGCAGTGAATACCGTCTCAGACCGGAGTCTGTCTGGGCTTCAGATGACGCGCATACCACGGACGCTGCGGCACCTTGCGCAACAACGACGACAACACTTTCTCGTCATCGCTGAAGGTGATGCGCAGGGCCAGCTTCATGGTTTCCGGATCCATCTCCACTGACTTGCCTGGCTGCAGGCCCGGTACCGTGCTGCAGCCGTGGGTGCTCGGCCCAAGCCATGGGTCGGCGACTTCCACCCAGCGTCCCGGTGCAAACCACGGCACGCCATTGACCTGCAAGCGACTGACTTCGCCCGGATGAAAGCGCTCGTGCGCGCGGAACCAGTCTTCCAGACGATCATCGATCCAGCCATGGAACGCCCAGAACACCGGGCTCACATGAGAGGAGAACGGATCGCCCAGGAAATCGTTTTCAGCGGCGTACCAACGCGCGGAAAAATCGGCCGGATCACGCGCAAACGGCACCGGGTGACCGTTGGAGGGATCGCGCGGCACAGACGCCCAGCGCATGTGCAGCCAGTCGTGCAGCCCCAGCTCAACCTCCGAGCCGAACTGCCCCAAGGTCAGTTTGGCCAGGTAGCGCGGGTCACGGTAGCGCGATTCCCACACCAGGAAATTACTGTGATAAGTCTCGGCCGTCTTGATGTCGCTGACCCATTGCGAGTATTCGTCATCGTCCTCGGCCAGCCAGGTCGGCGGCAGCGAAGTGCCGTCGTGATTGTCGAAATAATCGGCAAAACCCTGGCGATCGCGGATCAATTCCGGCTGCGGCAGGGGAAAATGCTGCCACGACGGCAGATCCTGCATTGATCGCGCCGTGCCCAGCATGTGCCGGTGCATGAAGAAGAAATCGATACCCGAGCCATTGCGATCCTTGCGCGGGCCACGGGCGTCGCGCTCCTTGCCACGCGGGCCAGGCTGCCAGCCGATACCGCGCAGGGCGCCGCGTTTTTCCTCGCTCAAGGTGTGCCACTTGTCGCGGCTGGCGTGCCAGAGTTGGTGGAACAGGCGGTGCTCGGGGGAGATCAGCCAGGCCAGCAACGTCGGGTTCAAACCGGCCCGCTCGCGTGCCTCGGGGAACATGCGTTTTACGGCAATAAAACGATTGTCCTGCGCCGGCAGCATCAACGGCCGATCCAGTCTGAGGACGCGCCCGCTGAGGCTGCCGCTGCCGGCGTTGCCGAAGCCGCCCCAGACTTCATCCAGCGCCATGTTGAATTCGTAGTCCGGTGCACCGTCGGCCGCCGATGTGCTGACCAGACGCCAGCTCAACTGCGAGGCTTTGACATCGGCGAGGTCCGCGAGAATGCGGTAGCGCGGCGCCTGAGGCGAGCGCAAACGCTCGGCCGTGTCGAGAAAGCCGATAACGCCGCGCCCTTTGTGGGCCACATCGAGAAACACTTCCAGACCGTCCCTGGGCAAACCCGCGATACCGGCGTCATGGCCCTCGAAACGAATCTGCCAGATACCGCGCAGCGCATCCGCCAGGCGTTGCCCGGCAACATCCGCGATGTCGAACGACGCCTCACCCGGGGTGATCGTCGGATCCGGCTTCGTCCATTCACGATGCCCAAAATACGCTGCTGGCACAGCGGCGCCGGTCAGTGCCAGGCCCGCCATGAACCATCGTCGAGAAATCTTCATTGCCCTACCTGTGTCAGCCATGAAGCAGGCTTTATCCAAGCTAGAACGTTTGTTGCAGAGGTAAATTTATGGCGCCCCGAAAAGTTCGCAGCCTTCGGCAGTGCCTGAATCGGGCTGCGTTCTTTTCAGCCAGGCCTAAATTACCCGGCTGCCCAGTCGTTCCACCCAAATAGCGAAGGCCCCTGCGCCCGCAACTCGACGGCGAACCTGACTGAGATGGCAATGACAACACCACGTTCGAAAAAGGCTCTTTACATTGGCCTGCCGCTGGCCCTGGCGATCAGCGCTGCCGCAGGCTTTGCGGTCTGGGAACACTGGTTCAAGGACAATCCCGGCTACCCGGTCAAAGTCATGCAGCAAGCCGATGAGTTGCAGGATCGGATCATTTCGTTCGATAGCCACATCACCGTGCCGCTGGATTTCGGCACAGCCGGCAACGAAGCCGACAAGGATGGCAGCGGCCAGTTCGATCTGGTGAAAACCGCCCGCGGGCGCCTGTCCGGTGCCGCCCTGACGATCTTCGGCTGGCCGGAAATCTGGAACGGCGCCAACGCGCCACACCGTCCCACCGCCGGTTTTGTAGAAGAGGCCCGCTTCGAACAGGAAACCCGCTACAAGATCATCAGCACCCTGGTCCGCGATTTCCCCAATCAGGTCGCCATCGCCTACACCCCGGACGATTTCCGCCGCCTGCATGGCGAAGGCAAGTTTGCGATTTTCATCAGCATGCTCAACGCCTATCCACTGGGCAACGATCTCAACGCCCTGGACAAGTGGGCCGCACGCGGCATGCGCATGTTCGGCTTCAGTTACGTGGGCAACAACGACTGGGCCGACTCTTCGCGCCCCCTGCCGTTTTTCAATGACACCCGCGATGCGCTTGGCGGTCTGTCGGACATTGGCAAACAGGCCGTGCATCGGCTCAACGATCTGGGCGTGATCATCGACGTCTCGCAGATGTCGACCAAGGCCCTGGAACAAGTCGCACAGCTGAGCCGCGCACCGATCGTGGCCTCCCATTCGGCTCCCCGGGCGCTGGTGGATATCCCGCGCAATATCAGCGACCAGGAAATGCAACTGATCAAGAACAGCGGCGGCGTCGTGCAGATTGTCGGTTTCCCGACTTACCTGCGCCCGTTGAGCCAGGCCACCCAGGACAAGCTCAACGCGTTGCGTGCGAAGTTTGATCTGCAGCCGCTGCAGGGCCTGGAAATGGCCTTGATGCCTGGCGACCCGATCATCACTGTGTGGCCGGAACAACGCTTTGGCGAGTACGCCGGCCAGCTCTATTCAATCGTCGACGAAGAACCCAAGGCCAACCTCAAGGACTTCGGTGACGCCATTGATTACGCCGTGAAGAAAATCGGTATCGACCATGTCGGCATCAGTTCCGACTTCAACGATGGCGGCGGCCTGGATGGCTGGAAGGACGTCAGCGAAGCGCGCAACGTAACCGCCGAGCTGATCTCGCGTGGCTACAGCGAGGCCGACATCGCCAAATTGTGGGGCGGCAACTTCTTGCGGGTCTGGGAACAGGTACAAAAATCCTCCAGGCCTGTGGTCAACCGCTGACACCTCTTCGAACAAGCGATCTGATCTCATGACCAACCGTCGTTCTTTCCTCAAACAGGCCGGCATCCTTGCCGCCGGCCTGCCCTTGGGCGCTGCCGTCAACCTGCCGGCCGGCGCCGCCAATCCACAACCGCCCGCCGGAAACAAATGGGCGCAATTGCGCCAGCTGTTCGATCAGGACCCGGATTACCTGCATTTCGCCAACTTCCTCGTGACCTCCCATCCGCGCCCGGTGCGCGAAGCCATCGAGCGTTACCGCGCAACCCTCGACCGCAACCCCGGACGTGCGATGGATTGGGATCTGGGTGAAAGCGAAAAGCGCGAGCAAGCCGTGCGCGAATGGGCCGGTCGCTACCTCAAGGCCAAGCCCGAGCAGATTGCTCTCACCGGCAGCACCACCGAAGGTCTGGCGCTGATCTATGGCGGCATTCATGTATGCGCCGATCAGGAAATCCTCACCACCGAACACGAACATTACTCGACGAATTACACCTTGGGTTATCGCCAACAGAAAGATGGCGTAAAGGTGCGCAAACTGAAGTTGTTCGACAGCAGCGCCAAAGTGTCCGTCGACGAAGTGCTGAGCAACATCGACAAAGGCATTCGCCGCGAAACACGCGTATTGGGCATGACCTGGGTGCAATCGGGCAGCGGCGTGAAACTGCCGATCGGCGAGATCGGCAAACTGGTGGATCAGCACAATCGCCAGCGCGAGGAAAAGGATCGCATCCTGTACGTCGTCGACGGCGTGCATGGTTTCGGTGTCGATGACCTCGACTTCCCCGACATGCATTGCGACTTCTTTATCGCCGGCACCCACAAGTGGATGTTCGGCCCCCGCGGTACCGGGATCATTTGCGCACGTTCCAGTGAACTCAAGGACGTCACCCCGACCATCCCGACCTTTTCCGAGGCCACCACGTTCTCGACCATCATGACCCCCGGCGGGTATCACAGTTTCGAACACCGCTGGGCACTGGACGAAGCGTTCAAGCTGCATTTGGCGCTGGGCAAACGCGAGGTGCAAACGCGCATTCACGAACTCAACACCTACGCCAAGAACCGCTTGCTGGAACACCGCTCGATTGAACTGGTGACACCCCGCAGCGCCGATTTGTCTGCCGGTTTTACCTTCTTCCGGATCAAGGATCGCGACTGCGAACAGGTCGCCGCCCAGCTCATGCAAAACCGCGTGGTGTGTGACGCGGTAGAGCGCGACGTCGGCCCGGTGATCCGCATCGCCCCCGGCCTGCTGAACAGCGAAAACGACATCGAGCGTTTCATGGCCGTACTCGACAAACAGCTCTGACACCCCGCTTTCCTTTAAACGAGATGACTCATGAAACGTGATCTGTTGCCCCCTGCCCACGGCGCCAACGCGCTCAAGGCACTGGCCCTCGCCGCCCTCATGACCGGTCTGCTGCCGACTGCCGCACAGGCCGCGACACCGCCCGCCGCGGGTAAGGTATTCAAGGACTGCAAAGACTGCCCGGAAATGGTCGTACTCCCGGCCGGCACCTTTACCATGGGCACGCCTGAGGATGAAGTGGGCCGCGAACCTGACGAAGGCCCGATGCATGAAGTAACCTTCGCCAAACCCTTCGCCATGAGCCGCTTCCAGATCACCGCCGGTGAATGGGACAGCTACATTCGCCAGAGCGGTGCAGTGATCGCCAACGGCGACACGCGCCCCGGTCGCGAGTGCATCGCCAGCAAACCGCGCTATCCGCAAACCCCGCGTCAGCCGGCGGTGTGCATGGATTTCCAGGACATCAAGAACTACGTCGCCTGGCTGTCGAAAAAAACCGGGCAGAAGTACAGCATGCTCAGTGAAGCCCAGCGCGAATACGGTGCCCGGGCAGGATCCAAAGGCCCTTTTCCCTTCCCGTTCGACGAGGGCAAAGGCTATAGCATCGCCAAACACGCCAACACCTACGGCCCGGCGGACGGTTACAGCTTCAGCTCACCGGTGGGCAGCTACCCGGCCAACGCCTTTGGCCTGTATGACATGCACGGCAATGTCTATGAATGGGTCGAAGACTGCTATCACCCGGACTATAAGGGTGCGCCAACCGATGGCAGCGCGTGGCTTGAACCCAACTGCGACACCCTGCGCATTCGTGGCAATGACTGGGGGGAAGCGCCGGTATTCTCTCGTTCGGGCAACCGCAACGACATCGATCCGAAGACCCGCGGCGACTGGATCGGTTTCCGTGTCGTGCGTGAGTTGTAATCCGCAGTAACGCTTCTGCTCTCCCCACGGTCGCCGCCAGTCGGCGACCGTCTAAATTAAGCTCCGGATCAGACGTTCTACAGGGTATCTGCCTTACGACCCAAGGAACTGTCCTGTCATGACCCAGCCTACGCGCGGTGCAATTCATGAATTGTTCACCCTACTCAAACCTTTTCGGCTCGTCGTCGCACTGTCGGTCATTCTGGGTATGGTCGGTGGCCTGAGTGTTACGGTCCTGCTGGCCACCATCAATAACGCGCTGCACTCCGAATCCGGCCTGACCCAAGGCGTGGTCGCGCTGTTCGGTGGCCTGTGCGTGCTGGCGCTGCTCAGCTCGATCTGCTCGGACATCGGCACCAACTATGTCGGCCAGCACATCATCGCCACCCTGCGCAAACAGCTGGGCGAGAAAGTGCTGTCGGCACCGATCGAACAGATTGAACGCTATCGCAGCCATCGCCTGATACCGGTGCTGACCCACGACGTCGACACCATCAGTGACTTCGCCTTCGCCTTCGCGCCACTGGCCATCTCGCTGACCGTGACCCTCGGTTGCATGGGGTACCTGGCGATGCTGTCGTGGCCAATGTTCCTGATCATGGTCGTGGCGATCCTGATCGGCACTGGCATCCAGTACTTCGCCCAAGGTCGCGGGATCAAGGGTTTCTTCGCCGCCCGTGACGCTGAAGACGAACTGCAAAAGCACTACAACGCGATTGCCGAAGGCGCCAAGGAACTGCGCATACACCGCCCGCGCCGCCAGCGTATGTTCAACAGTGGCATCAAGGGCACGGCCGATTTCATCTGCAAGACCCAGATCAAATCGATCAACACGTTCGTGATTGCCAAGAGTTTCGGCTCGATGCTGTTCTTTGTGGTCATCGGTCTGGCGCTGGCCCTGCAATCGTTCTGGCCCAGCGCTGACAAAACCGTGATGAGCGGTTTCGTCCTGGTGCTGCTGTACATGAAAGGTCCGCTGGAACACCTGGTCGGCACGTTGCCGGTGGTCAGCCGCGCGCAGATTGCCTTCCGCCGCATCGCTGAACTGTCGGCGCAGTTCTCCTCGCCCGAGCCGCATCTGTTGCTCAGCGATCAGGGCAAGAAAGCCGAGCCGGTGCAGAGCCTGGAACTCAAGGACGTGCGCTACGCCTTCCCGGCCGTGGGCGAGGCCAAGCCGTTCACGCTGGGGCCGGTGAACCTGAAGATCGAACAAGGCGACATCGTATTCATCGTCGGCGAAAACGGCTGCGGCAAGACCACCCTGATCAAACTGCTGCTGGGCCTGTATCCGCCACAACAAGGAGAAATCCGTCTCAACGGCGAATGCGTGACTGCCCTCACCCGCGACGATTACCGCCAGTTGTTCACCACGGTGTTTGCCGACTACTACCTGTTCGATGACGTGGTGCAAGGCGATACGCACATTCCCGACGACGCCAACAAATACCTGCAACGCCTGGAAATCGCCCACAAGGTCAGCGTGCAGGACGGCAGCTTCACCACCACCGACCTGTCCACCGGCCAGCGCAAGCGTCTGGCGCTGGTCAATGCGTGGCTGGAGGAGCGCCCGGTGCTGGTGTTCGACGAATGGGCCGCGGATCAGGACCCGACCTTCCGCCGGATCTTCTACACCGAGCTGCTGCCCGATCTCAAACGCCTGGGCAAGACCATCATCGTGATCTCCCACGATGACCGTTATTTCGATGTCGCCGACCAGTTGGTGCGCATGGATGCCGGCAAAGTCAAAACCGCGCTCAACCCGGCCTGATACGCCAACCGCTCAGGGATGAGCTGATCCCGCCTTCGCGCGATAGCAGAGACTTTCGCGGTTCGCGGGATTTTTCCGGTTTTTACGCAGTGTTGCGTCTAATTATCATTAACTAATAAAACTGCACTCGCACTTCAGGAGCATCCCGAGCAAATGCAAGCCTTAAAGTTGTCCCGCACCCCTCTGGCCGAGGCCATCTCCCGCCGCAATCCGCGTGGCGCAATGCTGTCAGGTGCTCTGCTGACGCTGATGCTGTTGGGCAGCACCCAGGTTCAAGCGACGCCGGTCGACGTCAACATCCCTGCGCAACCGCTGTCCCGAGCACTGCAACAGCTGGGGCAACAAGCCAATCTGCAGATTCTCTACAGCCCGGAATCCCTGGCTGGCCTGAACTCGAACGCGGTATCCGGGCACCTGGAGCCGAAACAGGCACTGGACAACTTGCTGCTGGGGAGCGGCATGACCTATCAACTGACCGGCAACTCCGTTTCGCTGGTGCCGGCCACCGGTGCAGGCGCGGGAAACGCACTGGAGCTGGGCGCGGTATCGATTTCCGGCAAGGCGCCGGGGTCGACCACTGAAGGCTCCGGGCTGTACACCACGTACTCGTCCAGCAGCTCGACGCGCCTGAACCTGACACCCAAGGAAACCCCGCAGTCACTGACCGTCATGACCCGTCAGCGCCTCGACGACCAGCGTCTGACCAACCTCAGCGACACCCTCGACGCCACACCGGGCATCATTGTGCTGCGTGACGGCCAGGGCGCAGAGTCCGACGGTTACTTCTCCCGTGGTTTCGAGATCCAGAACTTCGAAATCGACGGCGTGCCGACCGTCAAGCGCATGGACAACTACACCCAGAGCATGGCGATGTACGACCGTGTGGAAGTGGTGCGTGGCGCCACCGGTTTGATCAGCGGCCTGGGCAGCCCTTCGGCCACCATCAACCTGATCCGCAAGCGTCCGACTGCCGAAGCTCAGGCCAGCGTCACCGCTGAAGCCGGCAACTGGGATCGCTACGGCACCGGTTTCGATGTCTCCGGGCCGCTGACCGAAACCGGCAACATCCGTGGCCGTCTGGTCGGCGACTTCAAGACCGAACAATCCTGGATTGACCGCTACAAGCAAGATTCGCAGCTGATGTACGGCATCACTGAATTCGACCTGAGCGAAGACACGCTGCTGACCATGGGTTTCAGCTACCAGCGCACCGACGTCGATTCGCCAATGCGTTCGGGCCTGCCAACCCGCTTCACCGATGGCTCGCGCACCAACCTCAGCCGTTCGCTGAACTCGGCGCAGACCTGGTCGTATAACGATCACGAACAAACCAGCTTCTTCACCTCGATCGAACAACAGTTCGGCAATGGCTGGAGCGGCAAGGTTGAATTCACTCACTCCGAGAACAAATTCGACGAGGTCTTCAACTACGTCAACGGTGGCCTGAACCCGGACGGCAGCGGCACGACCCAACTGCCGGTGCGCTTCTCCGGTACCCCGCGCCAGAACAACATCGACGCCTACCTGACCGGCCCGTTCGGCCTGCTGGGTCGCGAGCATGAGTTGATCGCCGGTGTGACCCTGTCGCAATACAACGAAAACGTGCCGAACTACGGCAGCTGGAAATACGACTACTCCGGCTCCCCTGCCGGCGCCATCGACAACCTGCTGAACTGGAACGGCGACTCGGTCAAACCCGAATTCAACGTCACCGGCAAATCCACCGTCGATGAAACTCAATACGCCGCTTACCTGGCCACCCGCCTGCGCGCCACTGATGACCTGAGCATCCTGCTCGGCAGCCGCGTGGTCGACTGGCATCGCGACATCGAAGACAAGCCGTACGGCGGTGCAGAAACCAAGACCAAGGAATCGGAAACCGGTGTCTACATTCCTTACGCGGGTGTGGTCTACGACGTCAACGACACCTGGTCGCTGTATGCCAGCTACACCAAGATCTTCAACCCGCAATCGTCCTGGGTACGCGACATCAACAACAAGCCTCTGGACCCGATGGAAGGCACCGGCTACGAAGTCGGCGTCAAGGGCAGCCACTTCGATGGCAAGCTGAACTCCAGCTTCGCGCTGTTCAAGATCGAGCAGGACAACCTGGCGATCTGGATCGACACCCCGGGCGGCAACACCTACAAATCCGAACAGGGCACCACCACCAAGGGTGCCGAATTCACCCTTGATGGCGAACTGGCCGAAGGCTGGCAAGCGTCTGCCGGTTACGCCTATGCAGTCAGCACCGATGCCGATGACCAGCGCATCGTCACCACCCTGCCCCGTCACAGCCTCAAGACCTTCACCAGCTATCGCCTGCCGGGCATCCTGGACAAAGTCACCGTTGGCGGCGGTGTGAACTGGCAGAGCAAGACCGGTGCCGACCTGCATACCTTCCAGCAAGGCAGCTACGCCGTCACCAACCTGCTGGCGCGTTACGACATCAGCAAAAACCTCAGCGCCTCGGTCAACCTGAACAACGTATTCGACCGCGAATACCTCAGCTACGCCGGCGACCACGGCATGTACGGCGCACCGCGCAACATCATGACCGGCTTCAAGTACACGTTCTGATTTAACCGCTGCAACACAAAAAGCGCCCCGGCCAGACCGGGGCGCTTTTTTTTTGGATGAAGGTTTAACGGCACTACAAAATTTGCTCGAAAAGCAGACAGGCAAAAAGGCAGGGTCAAATTCGAACTACACCACACGAAATACATCTCCAATGGTGGTGAGGTCTACGACATTGAAAACATCAGAATCAACACACCCAAACAACGGGCCGCCAACGGAAAACCAGGTTTCAAACCGCAATAGTCAGTTCCTGAAACGCGCTTTCAGAGGCGCCCTCTTAGCGAGCAAGCCCGCTCCAACGTAGACGGGTGTTGATGGCCTGGTGTGTGGACGCGCACATCAGGCCAAGTCGGATCAGACCGTTTCCGGATACATCACGGTGCGCAGCACGCTCACCAGTTCCTGATAGATCGCCTCCACCTCTTGCGTGACCATGCGCATGCGCAGGAAGTCATGCACGTGGCTACTGAACTCTCGGCATTCAAGCAATCCTCCGGCGCTGGCCAGACGTTCGGCGTAGGCGCGGCCTTCGTCCACCAGCGGGTCGAAGCCTGCCAGGGCGACGTAGGCCGGTGCGGCGCCGGCAAGGTCGGTGCTCAGCAGTGGCGAGAAACGCCAGTCGCGGCGATCCTCGAGGCGGCGGGCGTAGTGTTGGTAGAACCATTCCAGGGTATCGCTTTCCAGCAGATAACCTTCGCCGAGCAGGTCCATCGATTCACGGCGCTGCGAGGCGTCGGTTACCGGGTAGCACAGCAATTGCAGGCACGGTTTCAGCGCGCCGGGCGCGCGCGCCTCAAGCGCCAGCACGGTCGCCAGCGTGGCGCCGACGCTGTCGCCGCCAAACACCAGGCGCGACAGGTCGAGATCGAATTCGCCGGCCTGTTCGCGCAGCCAATCCAGTGCATCGGCGCAATCGTGCAACGCCACCGGGAATTTGTGTTCCGGCGCGCGGCGGTAGCCGACCGACAGCACTGCACACGGCGTGCGCGCGCAGAATTCCCGGCAAATACCGTCGTGGGAATCGAGGCTGCCGACCACAAAACCACCGCCGTGCAAAAACAGCAGCACCGGCAGGACACCACCCCTGTGCAACGGACGGTACAGCCGCAGGGTCAGCTCAGCGCCGTCGCGGGCAAGATGTCGCACCTCACTCACTTCGACATCCGGCACGTCCCAGCGCATCTGTTGCGAGGACCGCTCGAACGCCTCACGGGCCTGCTCAGGTGTCCCTTGGTGAAACGCGCCGTTCTGACTGTCTTCGACCAGATCAAGAAACGCCGCTACTTCCGAATTCAATGACATGCACCACATCCCGGGCCGATGCACACAATGCGCACCGGCCCTCTCAAAAAGTTAAAGACCGGCTCAACGCGCCGACTGTTGCAGGCAATGGTCGACCAACGCTTCCAGCTCGGCCTGATACTGCTGCATCAAGGTCTCGATGGTGCCAGGGCGGAAGCGACGGGTGCTGTACATGCAACGCATCGACAGTTTGCCGTCGAACACCTGACCGACGATTTCCAGCCAGTTGCCGAGGTTGGCATCCAGGCTATAGACGTCGCCGATGTGCTCGTCCGCCGGCATCAGCATCGCCTGCTCGTCAAAGGTCTGGTCGAACTGCCCCAGGTAGTTGAAGGTCAGCCGCGCCTGTGGCAACGCCGCCAGACGCTGTTGCACCGACGCATCGGCCATGTAGCGCAGCGCGCCGTAGCCGACGCCTTTCTGCGGCACCGCCGCCAACTGCTCGCGTACCGCCAGGATCGATGCGCCGAAATCCTGCTCCGCCAGCGGCGCCAGCCGTATCGGGAACATGGTGGTGAACCAGCCGAGGGTGCGGCTCAGGTCCAGCCCGTCGACCAGATCCTCACGACCGTGCCCTTCCAGTTGCACCAGCACCGACTCGGCCTCGCTCCAGCGACACAGCACCCGACCGAGCGCGGTCAGCAGCAGGTCGTTGATCTGCGTGCCGTATACCGCTGGCGCCTGTTTGAGCAGTTGCCCGGTGCGGGTGGCGTCGAGGCCCATGAACGTTTCTTCGCGAAAACGCACCAGGTTCTTGCCGCGCGGGTTGTCACACGGCAGATCCTTGCCCGGCTGATCCAGCTGTCCGAGCCAATAATCCAGCTCTTGCTCGACCAGTGCCGGCACCTGCGCCGCCAGGCCATCGGCCCAGGCGCGATAGCTGCTGGTGCGCTGCGCCAGTTGCGGCTCGCGGCCCTGACTGAACGCCTCGTAGGCCAGTTGCAAGTCTTGCAGGAACACCCGCCACGACACCGCATCGATCACCAGGTGATGCACCACCAGCAGCAGGCGCACCTCGCCGTCCGGCAGATTCACCAGCAGGCCGCGCATCAGTGGCCCGTCGAGCAGGTTGAGGCTGCGCTGGGCTTCGTTGACCAGTGCGTCGAGTTGCTCGATGTCGCTGATCTCACGCTGCCACAGCAACGGCTTGTGCTCGGCGCTGCGCAGGCTGTCCTGCAACGTTTGATAGTGCTGCAACCAGCGGCCCTGATCCTGATAGAAGCGCAGCCGCAACGAATCATGCTGGGCCAGCATCAACCGCAGCGTCTGCTCCAGCGCCGGGGCATCCAGCGCCTGGCGCGAACGCAGCATCATTGCCTGGTTGAAATGATGCGGTTCGCTCATGCCCTCGGCGAAGAACCACTCCTGGATCGGCAACAATCCAAACGCACCCGCCTGTGCTACGTGGCTGCTGTCGCCAGCCTGGCTCGAGCGGGTGACTGCTTGCTGGTCGAACAGGTTGCCAATGGTCTGGAAGCGCATGAGGTCACGCAGCTTGATGTCCAGTTTCAGTTGCGGATGGTTCCGCGCCCGGGAAATCACCTGCAGGCTGAGAATCGAATCACCGCCCAACTCGAAGAAGTTGTCGCTGATGCCAACCTGCTCCACTTGCAGCACGTCGGCCCAGATATCGGCCAGCCAGGTTTCCTGCGCGTTGCGCGGCGCCTGATATTGATCGGCGCAAAACTCGGGCTGCGGCAGCGCCTTGCGATCCAGTTTGCCGTTCGGCGAAATCGGCAGGCGCGCCAGAGCCATGATCTGCAGCGGCACCATGTATTCGGGCAACTGTGCGCGCAACAGGGTCTTCAGACGATCCCCGACGTTGTCGTCGCTGCTGACCACATAGCCGATCAACTGCTTGCCGGAGACGCCGTCACGGGCGATGACCACAGCGTCGGTGACACCTTCCTGAGCGCGCAGGCAGGCTTCGATTTCACCCAGCTCGATGCGGAAACCGCGAATCTTCACTTGATGGTCGGCGCGGCCGACGTAATCGAGGATGCCGTCATGGCGCAGGCGCACCAGGTCACCGCTGCGGTACAGTCGACTGCCCGGCGCGCCGAATGGATCCGGCACGAAGCGCTCGGCGGTGATCGCCGCACGGCCATGGTAACCACGGGCAACCCCGTAGCCTCCGATATACAACTGGCCGGACAAGTCTTGTGGCAGCGGATTGAGATCGTCGTCCAGAACCCACAGCGAGCGTTGACCGACCACTCGCCCGATCGGCGCATAGGCAGCCGCACAGGCCTCATCATTCGGCGCTTTCCAGAGCATCGGCGTGACCACGGTTTCGGTCGGGCCGTAACCGTTGGTGATGAACTGCGGCTGCAACACGCGGCGCACCTGCGCCAGGGTCTGCTCCGGCACCGCGTCCCCCCCCAGGCAATAAATGCGCACCTTCGGCACGGCCATACCGCTGGCCTCGACGTACTCGGCCACCTGTTTGAGGTAGGCCGGCGGGAAGCAGGCGATATCGATCGAACGGTTGAGCAAGGCGTGACTGGTCTGCTCCGGTGTCCACAGTTCATGATCGCGCAGCACCAGCGTGCCGCCAAAGGCCAGGGTGGTCAGCCAGCGTTCATGGGCGCCGTCGAAAGCAAACGACATGAAGTGCAATTCGCGCGTGCTGGCGTCCATTTCGTACAACTCGCGGATTGCCTGGCAATGCATGCTCAGCGGTCCGTGGGTTACCGCCACACCTTTGGGCAAACCGGTGGAACCCGAGGTGTAGATCAGATAGGCGAGGCTGTCCTCACAGGTCTGCACCCGCGGCGCCGTGTTCGGGTACTGACTGCCATCGAAAAGATCCAGATCAAGCAATGGCAAATTCGCCGGCAGCGGCAAACGCTGGCTGGCGGCGCCACGGCTGATCATCTGACGCATGCCGGAGTCTTCAATCATGAAGGCCAGGCGATCGGCTGGATAGTCGATGTCCAGCGGCACGTAGGCAGCGCCGCTTTTGAACACGGCGAGCAAGGCCACCAGCATGTCGAGCGAACGTTCCAGAGCGACACCGATCAGGACTTCCGGACCGGCACCTGCCGCGATCAAATGATGCGCCAGCTGGTTGGACCGGTGCTCGAGTTGCGCATAGCTCAACTGCTCGTCACCACATTCGGCGGCAATGGCCTCAGGCCGTTGCGCAGCAATCATCGCCGGCAACAGCTCACGGTTGTGCACCGCCGCCGGTTCTGCGCCCCACTGCTGCAAGGCCTGCCATTGTGGCGCGGCCAGACGCTGCAGGTTGCCCAGTCGCTCCGTCGGCTGCTGCATCATGCTGTGCAGCAGCACTTCCATGGTCTGGCGGATCCGCTCGACCGCTTCGACACTGAACCGATCACGCAGGAACAGGTACTCGATGGAGAACTCTTCGCCAAGATGCACGGCCAGGTCCATCGGGAAGTTGGTCACGTCATGGCTGGCCGAGGTGCCGAAACGCAGGCCGCCCGGTGCCTGTTCCAGACGCTGGTCGATCGGGTAGTTCTCGAACACGATGATGCTGTCGAACAAGGCTTGCCCGCCCTGCCCCGACCAGCGCTGAATGTCCGCCAGTGGTGCGTGAGCATGTTCACGCAGATCGAGGTTATAGGCCTGCAGATTGCTCAGCCAGGCATTCAGCGGCTGCGCCGGATCGAGGGTCTGGATCACCGGCAAGGTGTTGATGAACAGCCCCAGCATGCTGCCGGCATTCGGCAATCCCTCCGGGCGCCCGGCCACGGTGGCACCAAACGCCACGCTGTGCTGACCGGTGTAGCGCTGCAACAGCAGCAACCATGCGCCTTGAATCAACGTGTTGGCGGTGATGCCCTGAGCCCGGCAATGCTGCTGCAACAAGGCGGTCTGCTGCGCATCCCAACGGGTGTACAACGCCTGGTGGCCGTGCTCGGCGGATTCGTGACGCGGGTGCATCGCCTGGCTCAACGCGGTCGGTTCGACCAGCGTCTGCAAGTGGCCGCGCCAGAATTGCTCGAGCTGCGCCGAATCCTGTTGCTGCAACCACGCGATAAAGTCGCGATACCGACCGCTTTCGCCTTCGACCTGGCCGGTGGCGTAGTGCTGCAGTACCTCGCCGAACAACTGCGAACTGCTCCAGCCGTCCATCAGGATGTGATGGCTGGTCCAGATCAACTGGTACTTGTCGGCATCCAGCCGAATCAGGCGCGTGCGTTGCAACGGCATGCGGTCCAGCGCAAAGCCCTGAACCCGCTGCTGACGGGCAAACTCGGCGAGTTGCGCCTCATCCATCGGCGTGTCCAGTGCTTGCAGGTCAACAATGCCCTGACGGTGGACGACCTGCACCGGTGAGGCCTGGCTGTCTTGCCAATGGAACGACGTGCGCAGAATTTCGTGGCGCTCCACCACGCATTCCCACGCGGCACGGAAGCGCTCGATATCGAGGCCTTCCACCGTCAGGTTGAGCTGGTTGACGTAGAGATCGTCGCCGTCATCGGACAAGGTATGGAACAACATGCCCTGCTGCATCGGCGACAACGGATAGATGTCTTCGATGTCCGCGACCGGCACCGGCAAACCGTCCAGACGCGTCTGGTCCAGCGCTGCCAGCGGGAAGTCCGACGGCGTCAGGCCGTGGTTGCCCGGGGCCACGCAGTGTTCGATCAGCGCGGTCAGTTCACGCCCGTATTCATCGGCCACTGCCTGCACGGTCGCGGTGTCGAACATCTGCTCGCTGAAGCTCCACGACAGGCTCAGTTCACCGCCATACACCTGACCATTGACCGACAGCCAGTTACCCAGTGGGGCGCGATCGCTGAGGTCACTGCCGGCACTTTCGCCGGCCGGCAGGAACAGCGCGGCTTCGTCGAACTGGCTATCGAACTGGCCGAGGTAATTGAAGGTGATTTTCGGCGTGGGCAGTTCTGCCAGAGCCTCACGCGCCGAGGCATCGCCCAGATAACGCAAGGCGCCAAAACCGATGCCCTTGTCGGGAATCGCACGCAGTTGCTCCTTGATCTGCTTGATCGAATCAGCGAAACCGCTGGCCGGGGTCAGGTGCACCGGGAACACGCTGGTGAACCAGCCAACGGTGCGGCTCAGATCGATGTCGTCGAACAGGTCTTCACGACCATGTCCTTCCAGTTGAATAAGGGCTGAGGCCTGTCCGTTCCAGCGACTGATGACCCGGGCCAGTGCGGTCAGCAGCAAGTCGTTGACCTGCGTGCGATAAGCCGCCGGGGCCTGTTGCAACAGTTGTCTGGTCAGTTCAGGGGCAAGGCGCGTCTGCACACTTTGCGCGTAGCGGTTTTCCAGGCTGCCGTCCGGGCGCTCGCACGGCAACGTGGCGGTCGCCCCCTGCAAATGCCCACGCCAGAAGGCCTGTTGGTCATCGAGGCTGACGGTGTGCGCCTGCAGGCGCTCGGCCCAGGTTTTGAAGGCGCTGGTCTTGGCCGGCAACGCGACCTCGCGCCCGGCCTGGATCTGGCTGAATGCGGTTTGCAGATCTTCCAGCAGGATCCGCCAGGAGACACCGTCGACCACCAGGTGATGCACCACCAGCAACAAGCGCTGAGTCTGATCCGGCAGATCGAACAGCACGCCGCGCAGCAGCGGACCGTCGTGCAGATCGAGACTGCCCTGGGCCTGCTGACAGAGCACTTCGATTGCAGCCGAATCCGTCAGCGTGCGCTGCCAGAGCAGTGCTTGCACAGGCTCGATCGGGCGGTGAGTGGCTGTCCAGCCGTCAGTCGTTTCAATGAACGACAGGCGCAAGGCATCGTGATGCGCAACCAGTGCCTGGAGCACCTGCGCAACGGTCTCGGCGTGCAGCGTCATCGCCGGTTTGAGCAGCAACGACTGGTTCCAGTGATGCCGCTCGGGGATCTCGCTGGCGAAGAACCATTGCTGGGACGGCAACAACGGCGTCGCACCGCTGACCGGCCCCTGGCCGATGCTCAGCACCGTGCCGCCCGACTGTGCTACCGCCGCCAGTGCCTGCACGGTCTGGTGCTGGAACAGATCCTTGGGCGTGAACTGGATACCGGCCTGCCGCGCACGGCCGACTACTTGAATCGAGATGATCGAATCGCCGCCCAGCTCGAAGAAATTGTCCGTGGCGCTGACCTGCTCAAGGCGCAGCGCATCGGCCCAGATCGTGGCGATACGTTGCTCCATTTCATTGCGCGGCGCCACGTAGCTGTTCTGCAGCAGACTGGCGTCCGGTGCAGGCAGCGCCTTGCGGTCCAGTTTGCCGTTCGGGGTCAGCGGCAGGTGCGCCAGCACCATCAAGTGCGCCGGCACCATGTGCGTTGGCAGACTCTCCTTGAGAGCGTTGCGCACGCTGTCGCGCCATTCAGCCAGATGTGCGTCTGCCACCGGTTGTGTCGGGACCAGATAGGCCACCAGTTGCTTGCCGCTTGGCCCGGCATGCGCCAGCACCACGGCTTCGCGCACGCTGCTCAGTTCCAGCAGACGCGCTTCGATTTCGCCCAGTTCGATGCGGAAACCACGGATTTTCACCTGGTTATCGACGCGGCCCTGATAGTCGAACACGCCATCGGCGCGCTCACGCACCAGGTCACCGCTGCGGTACAGACGACTGCCCGGCGCCCCGAACGGATCGGGTACAAAGCGCTCAGCGGTCATCGCCGGACGATCCAGATAACCCCGGGCCAGCCCGGTGCCGCCCAGATACAGCTCGCCCATCACGCCCTGGGGCAACGCATTGAGGTCAGCGCTGAGCACACAGGTGCTGCGGTCGCCGATCCGCGTGCCGATCGGTGCATAGGCTGCGCCGCATGCGTCATTCCGCCCGGCCTTCCAGATCAATGGGGTGACCACGGTTTCGGTCGGCCCGTAACCGTTGATGATGTACTGCGGCGCCAGCGCCGCACGCGCCCGCTCGAAACTGTCGTTGGGCACGGCATCGCCGCCGAAACAGTAGATCCGCACCGCGGGCGGCTGGCCGACCTGTTCGGCGTGCCCGGCCAATTGCTGCAAGTACACCGGCGGGAACGCCGCCACCGTCACGCCGTGTTGTTGCATGGCGGTGTAGGTCTGCTCCGGGCTCCACAGACTGTCATCGCGCAGCAACAGCCGCGAGCCATGGGTCAGCGGGGTCAACCAGCGTTCATGAGCGCCGTCGAACGCGAACGACATGAAGTGCAGCTCGCAATCGTCCGGGGTCATTTCATAGCGCTGGCCGATGGCCTGGCAATGCATCGCCAGCGGTCCGTGCTCCACGCACACACCCTTGGGCTGGCCGGTGGAACCCGAGGTGTAAATCACGTAAGCCAGGTTTTGCGCGTGTACCTCGACCTGCGGCGCAACGTCTGGCCATTCGGCAGTCGACAACGTGTCCAGATCCAGGGCACGCACTCCGGCGCTCAGTGGCAACCGAGGACGCAGTTGCGAATCGCTGAGCAACAGCGCGATGCCCGAGTCTTCGATCAGATAGGCCAGGCGCTCGCGCGGATAACTGGCATCCAGCGGCACATAGGCGCCGCCGGCCTTGAGCACCGCGAGCAAGGCCACCAGCATCGATGGGCTGCGCGGCAGGGCTACGCCGACGCGCACTTCCGGCCCGACGCCTTCATTGATCAGCACATGCGCGAGGCGATTGGCGTGGCTTTCAAGCTCGGCGAAGGTCAACGCCTGATCGCCACAACGCACGGCTTCCTGTTGCGCCTGCTGCGCCGCAATCACCGCGATGCGCTGATGCACCAGCAACGGATCCGTGCACGGTTGCGCACGATTGTTTTCCTGCAATCGACGCTGCTCTTCACCGCTGAGCAGGGTCAACGCGCCGAGACGCGCATTCGCCGACTGTACGAACTGCTCCAGCAGCGAGGCCAGTTGCGCGTGCAAACGCACAATGGAGTCCGGGCTGAAACGGGCGGCGGCAAAGCTGTAATGCACCGAGAGGGTTTCGCCGAGGTTGACCCCGACCGTCAGCGGGAAATTGGTTTGTTCACGGGTGTCGACCGCGCCGAACTTCAGGCCCAGCGACGAGCCTTGCTCCAGCGCTTCGGAGATCGGGTAGTTCTCGAACACCAACAGGTTGTCGAACAGGCCGTCGCTGCCCTGCCCCGACCAGCGCTGGATATCGGCCAGTGGCGTGTGTTCGAAATCACGCAGGGCGATGTTGAGTTCCTGCACGGTTTGCAGCCACTGGCTGACCGTCAGTTGCGGTTCCGGACGGGCAATCACCGGCAAGGTGTTGATGAACAGGCCGACCTGCTGCTCGACCCCCGGCAGGTTGGCCGGACGTCCCGACACAGTGGCGCCGAAGGCCACGGTCGGTTGCCCGGTGTAACGTTGCAACAGCAACAGCCACGCCGCCTGCACCAGGGTGTTAAGGGTGACTTTTTGCTGACGGGCAAACTCGCTCAAGCGCAACGTGCCAGTGGAGTCGATCCACTGCTGATATTGTCCGGAACCGCCCTCGGCGCTCGCCGAACGATCCGCCAAACCCTGGGCCAGACGGGTTGGCTCATCGAATTGAGCCAGACGCTCAAGCCAGAATTGCTCGCTGAGCTGACTGTCCTGACGCTGCAGCCAGGCGATGTAATCGCTGTAGCGGCCAATGGGCGTTGCAGGGACTTGCCCGGCATAGCGCTGCAGCACTTCACCGAGCAACTGCGAGTTGCTCCAGCCGTCCAGCAAAATGTGGTGACTGGTGTAGAGCAGTTCGTGACGGTCTTGCGCGGTGCGCACCACCACCAGGCGCAACAACGGCACCTCGTTTAGATCGAACGGACGGTTGCGCTCGGCCTCGGCCAGCGCATCCAGCGCTTCGCCCGGCTGGCCGCGCCAGTCGTGAACGGTGAACGGCAGCGTGGCCGAGCGTTCGACGATCTGCAGCGGCTGGGCCTGCTCCCCTCCCCAGACAAACCGTGTGCGCAGAATGTCATGGGACTCCAGCGCCGCTTGCCAGGCCTGACGGAAACGCTCGACATCAAGCCCTTCCACCGACACCCGCATCTGGTTGATGTAATCCCCCGAACCTTGCTCGTACAGGGTGTGGAAGAGCATGCCCTGCTGCATCGGCGACAGCGGATAAACGTTGTCCACCGCTTGCGGATCCGAGATCAGCGTATCGAGCTGCGCCTGAGTCAGCTCAGCCAGCGGGAAGTCCGACGGCGTCACACCGCGGTTGTGCGCTTCACAGCAATGGGCGATCAGCGCATTGAGTTCTTGCGCATAGTCGTCAGCCAGACGCTGGATCGTCGCCTGATTGAACATTTCGTGGCTGAACGACCAGCTGAGGTTGAGCTCACCACCATAGACCTTGCCGTTGATGTCCAGCCAGTTCGCCAGCGGTGCCAGCGAACTCTGTTCGCGGCCGGTGCTTTCACTGGCGGGCACAAACAGCGCGGCCTCGTCGAACTGGCTGTCGAACTGGCCCAGGTAGTTGAAGGTAATGCGCGGGACCGGCTGCGCGGCGAGCGTCTGTCGCGCGTGTTCATCGCCCAGGTAACGCAGGGCACCAAAACCCAGGCCCTTGTTCGGTACGCCACGCAGTTGTTCCTTGACTGACTTGAGCGAGTCGGCCAGGCCCACGGCCGGGGTCAGACGCACCGGGAACAGGCTGGTGAACCAACCAACGGTGCGGCTCAGGTCGATGTCGTCGAACAGTTCTTCACGGCCATGACCTTCGAGTTGGATCAGGGTCGAGGCCTGACCGGTCCAGCGGCAGATCACCCGCGCCAGTGCTGTCAGCAGCACATCGTTGATCTGCGTGCGATAGGCGGCGGGCGCCTGCTGCAACAGTTGGCGGGTCTGATCCGCATTCAGGCGGGTTTCCACGCTCACCGCGTGACGGTTTTGCAGGCTCGCCGCGGGGTTGTCGCAGGGAAGATCGGCGGGCGCCTCGCCCAACTGTCCGGCCCACCACGTCAGTTCGTCGTGCAGCTCGCCGGTGGCGAATGTTTGCAGACGTTGCGCCCAGTCCTTGAACGGGCTGGTCTTGGCCGCGAGCTTGATCCCCTGGCCGCTTTGCGCCTGCTCGCAGGCATTCTGCAAATCTTCCAGCAACACGCGCCAGGACACACCGTCGACCACCAGGTGGTGGATCGCCAGCAACAAGCGCTGGCTGCCGTCAGCCACATTCAACAGCACCGCGCGCAACAGCGGGCCGTCTTGCAGATCGAGGCTGCCTTGCGCGGCGTCGCACACCGCTTCGATTTCGTCGGTGTGCTGCACGCCCGCCTGTTGCAGCAACGGCCGGTTATCCGGCGCGCGGTGCGTGGCCGTCCAGCCTTCAGCGCCTTCGCTGAAGCTCAGGCGCAAGGCATCGTGATGCGCAACCAATGCCTGCAAGGCCTGCTCGAGGACACTGGCGTCAATGGCCTGGGAAGGTTTCAGCAGCAACGACTGGTTCCAGCGCTGCCGCTCGGGAATCGCCAGTTCGAAGAATCGTTGCTGGAACGGCAGCAACGGCGTGTTGCCGGTGACAGCGCCCTGCTCGATGCTGAACGCCGCTTCACCCCGCTGAGCGACCCGGGCCAGACCTTGCACAGTCTGGTACTGGAACAGATCCTTGGGGGTGATCCGCAGGCCGGCCTGACGTGCACGGCTGACCACCTGAATGGAGATGATCGAGTCGCCGCCAAGGGCAAAGAAGTTATCCGTGACGCCTACCTGCTCCAGCCCGAGCACGGCTTGCCAGATCTCGCACAACTGCCGTTCGTTGTCGTTGCCCGGCGCCAGATAGGTGTGCTGCTCGAGCGCTGCGTCAGGTTTGGGCAAAGCCTTGCGATCGAGCTTGCCGTTGGGCGTCAGCGGCAGTTGTTCAAGGAACAGCAAGTGCGCCGGCACCATGTATTCCGGCAGGTGCTCGCGCAGGCCGGCCTTGAGCACTTCACGCAGCCGCGCTCGTTCTTCGGCGTTACCCAGCGCAGCGCTCGGCACGATGTAGGCGACCAATTGCTGACCGCTCGCGCCTTCCTGCGCCAGCACCGCCAGTTCGCGCACCGTGTCTTGTTGCAGCAGACGCGCTTCGATCTCGCCCAGCTCGATGCGAAAACCACGCACCTTGACCTGATGGTCGATACGCCCGACGTATTGCAGGTTGCCGTCAGCCTGATAACGCGTCAGGTCACCGGTGCGGTAGAAACGCTCGCCCGGAGCGCCGAACGGGTTCGGCAGATACTTTTCCGCGGTCAACGCCGGCCGTGCCAGATAACCGCGGGTGATGCCGGCACCGGCCAGATACAGTTCGGCGGCGACGCCTTGCGGCACCGGTTGCAGCTCGCCATCAAGGACATAGCTGGCGGTGTGTTTCAGCGGCCGGCCGATGCTTGGCTGGCCACCGGCCGTGCGCCGTGTCCAGGTCGAATAGGTGGTGTCTTCCGACGGGCCGTACAGGTCGAAAACGTGTTCGACCGTCGGTTGCGCATACAAGGTGTCGACCAGCGACTGCTTGAGCGGCTCGCCGGCCAGATTGATGATGCGCACGCTCGGCGGGATCTCGCCGCTGCGTTGCAGGGCGGCAATCGCCGACGGTACGGTGTTGATCAGGCGCACCTGATCGCGGGCCGGCAACTGCGGCAATTCCAGGGCATTACGGGCGATGATCAGCGAACCACCGTTGGCCAGGGTGACAAACAGCTCCCACACCGACAGGTCGAAACACACCGACGTCGAGGCCAGCACGCCTTGAATATCGTCGCGGCTGTACACCGATTGCGACCAGTCGATCAGCGCCAGTACGTTGCGATGGGCAATCGCCACGCCTTTCGGTTTGCCGGTCGAACCGGAGGTGTAAATCACATACGCAAGGTTGTCGGCGGACACGCGTGTTTGCGGTGCATGCGCCGGGTACGCGGCGAAATCATCGGCGGCGTTGTCCATCAGCAGCACGTCGGTGTCCGCCGCAATCGCCAGACTGGCGGCGACCTCCCGTTCGGTCAGCAGGCACAGCGCGCGGCTGTCTTCGAGCATGTAGGCGACGCGATCGGCCGGGTAATCCGGATCCAGCGGCACGTACACGCCCCCGGCCTTGAGCACGGCCAGCAGCGCGATCAGCAGATTCTCCGAGCGCTGCATCGCCACACCGACGCGCACCTCCGGGCCGACGCCTCGCTCGATCAAGGCATGCGCCAACGGGTTGGCCCGTGCTTCAAGCTGAGCATAGGTCAGATGCCGCTCGGCAAAGGTCACCGCCCGCGCATCCGGGGTCCGAATCGCCTGACGAGCGATCAACTGATGAATGCACAGATCGCTGGCAAACGGTGCGTCCACGGGGTTCCAGTCGTGCAGCAATACCTGCCGCTCACGGGCATCGAGCAATGGCAACTCGCCGACACGTTGTTGCGCATCGCTGACGATAGCCTTGAGCAACGTCTGCAAATGCCTGCCCATACGCTCGATGGACGCCGCTTCAAACAGGTCCGTGGCATAGATCAGCGAGGCCCACACGCCTTCCGGCGATTCATGGGTTTCCAGGGTCAGGTCGAACTGCGCCGTGAGGCTGTCCCAGTTCACACTTTCAACGGCAAGCCCCGGCAGTTGCATGGCCTGTCCGGCCTGCCGCGCGCCACTCTGGTGGTTGAACATCACCTGGAACAACGGGCTGCGGCTCAGGCTGCGCTCCGGCGCCAGGGCTTCGACCAATTGCTCGAACGGCAGATCCTGATGCGCCTGGGCGCCCAGCGCCGATTGCCTGGCCTGGGCCAGCAAGGCGCTGAACGTCATGCTGCTGTCGAGGGTGGCACGCAAGACCTGGGTGTTGACGAAAAAGCCGATCAGCCCTTCGGTTTCCGCACGGTTGCGGTTGGCAATCGGCACGCCGATGCGAATGTCGTCCTGACCGCTGTAGCGATGCAGCAAGGTCTGGAACGCTGCCAGCAACAGCATGAACATCGTCACGCCTTCACGACGCGCAAGATCTTGCAGGCCTTTGCTCAACGCGGCGTCCAGCTGCATATCCAGACGTGCACCGCGATAGCTTTGCACCAGCGGGCGTGGGTGATCGGCCGGCAGTTCCAGCACGCCCGGATCCGAACCCAGATGCTCGACCCAATAGCTCAATTGCCGTTCGCGCTCACCGGCGTCCATCCAGCTGCGTTGCCACTGGGCGAAATCGGCGTACTGGATCGGCAACGGTGCCAGCGTGGCCGGTACGCCCTGACTGAACCCGGCATAGAGCTCGATCAGTTCGCCGACCATCACTTGCATCGACCAGCCATCGGAAATGATGTGATGTTGCACCATCACCAGAACGTGATCGTCCGGTGCCAGCCGCAGCAGGCAAACGCGCAGCAAGGTGTCCTGTTCGAGATCGAACGGGCGGGCAATTTCGGCTTCGATGGCCGCGCGCAAACGCGGCTCATCGACTTCGCCCTCAAGCTCGCGAACCTCGATCTGCAAGGCAAACGGCGCCTTGATCAGCTGAATGGCCTTGTCCTGATCACCTCGGGCAAACCCGGTGCGCAGACTTTCGTGACGCTCGATCAGCGTATCGAAACTGCGCTGCAGTACCGCCATGTCCAGGGCACCGCGCAAGCGCAACGCCGTGGGAATGTGGTACGCCGCGCTGTCCGGCTCCATCTGCCAGAGAAACCACTGCCGCTCCTGGGCATAAGACAAAAGCAGCGGTTCACCTTCGGTGCGCCGAAAAATCGGCGCGATGCCATAAAGGTTAATGCCCTGTTTGCCCAGTAGAATCGCCAGCGCCTTGCGTTTCTCGGGAGAAAGCGCGCCTACCGATTCAATCAACTGCTGCATGCCGTGGTCCTCTCAGGAAATCAGTTTTTCAAGTTCATCTGCTGATAAACGATTGAGAGCCTCCAAGGATTTAGCCAAAACATCATGAACGGGCTGCAAATCGGGTTGCAGAGCTTGTACGGCGTCGCTGAAAGCCGCCAGATCGGCACTGGCGAACAGGCTGGCCAACGGCACGTCGAAGCCCAGCAACTCGCGCAGACGCAGGGCCACCTGGGTGGCCAGCAAGGAATGGCCACCGAGTTCGAAGAAATTGTCCGTCAGGCCGACCCGCTCCAGTTTCAAGACGTCGGCCCAGACCCCGGCGATCTGCTGTTGCAGTTCACTTTCGGGCGCCACATAGCTGTTTTGCAGCAGGCTGGCGTCCGGTTGTGGCAGGGCCTTGCGGTCAAGCTTGCCGTTGGCGGTCAGCGGCAGGCTGTCGAGCAGCAACAGGTGCGCCGGCACCATGTAATCCGGCAGGTTGTGCTTGAGCGCCTGGCGCAGGAGCTCACGCCACTGGCCCTGTTGGTCGAGTTCGACCGACTGATCGGCCACCAGATACGCCACCAGCTGCACGCCGCCGGCGCCTGGCTGATCCAGCACCACGGCCTGACGGATTTGCGGCAGTGCCAACAGTTGCGCCTCGATTTCACCCAGCTCGATCCGGAAACCACGGATCTTCACCTGATGGTCGATGCGCCCGGCGTACTCGATCCGGCCATCGGCGCGATAGCGCGCCAGGTCACCGGTGCGATACAGCCGCGCACCGTCGCCCCCGAACGGGTTGGGCACGAAACGCAAGGCGCTGAGGTCGGCACGCTTGAGATAACCGCGTGCCAGCCCGGCGCCGCTGACGTGCAACTCGCCGATGCAGCCCTTGGCCACCGGTTTCAGGTCGGCGTCGAGCACGTACCAGCCCAGGTCCGGGATCGGCTCGCCCAGCGGGCTGCCGGCGTCCTGTTCGAGATCGGCCAGGGTCAACGGACGGTAAGTCACATGAACCGTGGTTTCGGTGATGCCGTACATGTTGATCAGCTGTGGCGCGGTATCGCCGAAGCGTTCGAACCATTGGCGCAGGCTGCGTACTTCCAGCGCTTCACCGCCAAACACCACGTAACGCAACGACAGTTGCGGATCCTGGGGCGCGTCGCAAGCGACCTGCATCAGTTGCTTGAATGCCGACGGCGTCTGGTTGAGCACGGTGATGCGCTCACGGCACAGCAGCGCATGGAACTCCTGCGGCGAGCGGCTGACGCTGTGCGGCACGATCACCAGGCGCCCGCCATGCAGCAGTGCGCCGAAGATTTCCCAGACCGAGAAGTCAAACGCGTAGGAGTGGAACAGCGTCCAGCGATCCTCGGCACCGAAGCTGAACCAAGGCTCTGTTGCCTCGAACAGGCGCAGCACGTTGTCGTGAGCCAGCAGCGTACCTTTCGGTTTGCCGGTGGAGCCCGAGGTGTAGATCACGTAAGCGAGGCTGGCGCTGTCGGCCCAGACCTGCGGGTCGGTTGCCAACTGATCCTGCCAGCGGCTGTCATCACCCAACAGCAGGGTTTCAACGCTCTCGGCAACCTCCAGGTGATCGAGCACACCCGGCTGCATCAGCAGCAGGGCAATGCCGCTGTCCTCGATCATGTACTGCAGACGTTCGGCCGGGTACTGCGGATCCAGCGGCAGGTAAGCCCCGCCAGCCTTGAGGATGGCGACCAGGCCGACGATCATTTCGATGGATCGCTCGGCAGCCAGACCCACCAGCACATCGGCACCGACACCCCGCGCGATCAGGGCATGAGCCAGACGGTTGGCACGGGCGTTGAGTTCGCCGTAGCTCAATTGCTCCTCGCCCAGACTCACGGCAATCGCCTGCGGTGCGCGACGCACCTGTGCTTCGATCAGCTGTGACAGGGTGCGGGTTTGGGCAAAGGTGGCTGGCGCACGGTTCCAGTCGTGCAGCGTCGCCTGTTGTTGTGCGGCATCGAACAGGCTCAGATCGGCCAGCAGACGTTGCGCGGGCGAGTCGGCCATTTGCTGCAACAGGTGCTGCAAGTGGCCGGCGATCTGCTCGATCTGCGCAGCGCTGAAATGCTGCCGGGCATAGGCCAATTGCAACGACAGGCTGTCGCTCAGGTCCACCAGCACCGTCAACGGCAGGTTGGTCTGTTCCTGGCTGCGTGCCTGGTCGAAACGCAAGCCTTGCGGCGCACCGTTGTTCAACGCCTCCGACACCGGGTAGTTCTCGAACACCAGCAGGCTGTCGAACAAGCCTTCGCCGCGTTGCCCGGACCAGCGCTGAATGTCTGCCAGTGGCGTGTATTCGAATTCGCGCATGGCCAGGTTCAGCGCCTGCACCGTTTGCAGCCACTCACCGAGGGATTGCTCGACACGCGGGGTGGCGATCACCGGCAAGGTGTTGATGAACAAACCGATCTGTTGCTCGACACCTGGCAGCTCGGCCGGACGCCCGGCGACCGTAGCGCCGAACGCCACGGTCGGTTGCCCGGTGTAACGCTGCAACAGCAACAACCAGGCGGCCTGCACCACGGTATTGAGGGTGACCTTGTGCTGACGGGCGAACGCCCCCAGACGTTGAGTCTGCTCACGGTCCAGCCAACGGGTCTGCTGGTCGTAACCGCTCTGCCCGGCGGTCGCCAGCGTATCGAGGCAGCTGCGGGCCAGGTGGGTCGGCTCATCCAGGTCGGCCAGACGCTCAGTCCAGAATCGCTCGCTGGCCTGACCGTCCTGACGCTGCAGCCAGCCAATGTAATCGCCATAACGGCCCACCGGCGCGGCCGGGGTTTCACCGGCGTAGCGCTGCATCACTTCGCCGAGCAACTGCGAGTTGCTCCAGCCGTCCATGAGAATGTGATGGCTGGTGTAGATCATCTCAAAGCGGTCATCGTCAGTGCGGACCAGCACCAGACGCAGCAGGGGTGCCTGCAACAGGTCGAAGCCTTGTTGCAGTTGCTCCTGTGCCAGCACGTCGAGTGCTCCCGCAAGGTCAGCGCGACCGCGCCAGTCATGCAGGCTGAACGGCAACTCGGCCTGACGCTGGACGATTTGCAGCGGCTGCTCCTGCTCGGAAATCCACACAAAACGCGTGCGCAGAATCCCATGGCGATCAACGGCGCCCTGCCAGGCCTGACGCAGACGCTCGGGATCGAGGCCTTCGACGCTGACGCGCATCTGGTTGATGTAATCCCCCGAACCCTGTTCGTACAGGCTGTGGAACAACATGCCCTGTTGCATCGGCGACAGCGGGTAGATGTCTTCGACCTCGGCACCGGCGTCCGGCAAGGCATCGAGCTGTTGCTGGTCGAGCGGCGCCAACGGGAAGTCCGACGGCGTGACGCCGGCGTTCTGTGCAGCGCAGCAATGCTCGATCAGCGCCGCCAGTTCGATCGCGTACTCATCGGCCAGACGCTGAATGGTGGCTTCATCGAACATCTCGCGGCTGAACGTCCAGCCCAGACTCAACTCGCCCGCGTAAACCTGACCATTGAGTTCCAGCCAGTTGCCCAGTGGCGCCAACGGGCTCTGTTCGTCCCCGGCCTTTTCGCGGGCCGGGGCGAACAGCGCGCCGTCATCGAACTGGCGGTCGAATTGTCCGAGGTAGTTGAACGTGATGCGCGGTGTCGGCAGCGCCGCCAGCTCACGGCGGGTCGCTTCATCACCGAAGTAACGCAGCACGCCGAAGCCCAGGCCCTTGCCGGGAATCGCCCGCAACTGTTCCTTGATCTGCTTGATCGAACCGTCGACCGACGCAGTCGGGGTCAGGCGCACCGGGAACAGACTGGTGAACCAGCCGACGCTGCGACTCAGGTCAAGGTCGTCGAACAGGTCTTCACGACCGTGCCCTTCCAGCTGAATCAAGGTCGAGGCCTGCCCCGTCCAGCGGCAGATGACTCGGGCCAGCGCGGTCATCAGCAAGTCATTGACCTGAGTGCGATACGCCGCCGGCGCCTGTTGCAGCAGTTGTCGGGTCAGCGCTTGATCGAGGCGCGTCTGTACGGTGTGCGCATCGCGGTTTTGCAGACTGGCCTGCGGATTGATGCACGGCAGGTCGACCGGCGCATCGGCCAGTTGCGTACGCCACAGTTCAAGTTCACCCGCGAGTCGTGGCGCGTGCTGTTGCAAACGTTCTGCCCAATGCTTGAAGGCGCTGGTCTTGGCCGGCAGAACCAGGGGCTTGCCGTCGATGCGCTGCTGATAAGCGCTTTGTAGATCTTCCAGCAGAATGCGCCAGGACACACCGTCCACCACCAGGTGGTGCACCGCCAGCAGCAAGCGTTGCGAACCATCGGCCAGGGTCACCAGCAAGCCACGCAACAGCGGGCCTTGCGCCAGGTCGAAGCTGCGCTGCGCCGCAAGGCAGGCGTCCTGCAATTGTTGTTCATCGCTGACCGAAGCCTGCATCAGCAGGTTGTGCCGAACCGTTGTTGCGTGGTGATTCGCGGTCCAGCCGTCGGTGGTTTCAGTGAACGACAGGCGCAAGGCATCGTGATGCTCGACCAACGCTTGCAAGGCTTGCTCAAGTGCGTCGGCCTCGATGCTGATGGCCGGCTTGAGCATCACCGACTGGTTCCAGTGGTGACGCTCGGCAATGTCCGTCGCGAAGAACCACTGCTGGAACGGCAGCAACGGCGTGGCGCCGCTGACCGGGCCCTGGTCGATCTGCCCCGCGCCATCGCCCAGCGTCGCCACCCCCGCCAGCGCCTGGACGGTCTGATACTGAAACAAGTCTTTGGGGGTAAAGCGGATGCCGGCCTGACGGGCACGGGCCACCACTTGAATCGAAATGATCGAATCGCCACCCAGTTCAAAGAAGTTATCGCCCAGCCCGACTCGCGGCAGCTTCAGTACATCGGCCCACACCGCAGCGATACGCTGCTCCAGCGCATTGCGCGGCGCGATGTATTCGGCCTTGCCCGCCCCCCATTCAGGTTTCGGCAGCGCCTTGCGATCCAGCTTGCCGTTGGGGCTCAACGGCATCTGCGCAAGATTCAGCCACTGATTGGGCACCATGTACTCCGGCAGTCCGGCGTGCAGATGCCGCATCAGGGCGTCGCGCCAGTCCGCGCTTTCTTCGTTCAACACCACGTAAGCGGTCAGCAGCTTGCCGTCGATCACCAGCACCGCCGCTTCACGGACGTTGCCATGCTCCAGCAGACGCGCTTCGATTTCACCGAGCTCGATACGCAAGCCGCGCAGCTTGACCTGATGGTCGATCCGGCCGGCGTATTCGATCACGCCGTCGGCGCGGTAACGCGCCAGGTCACCGGTGCGGTAGATCCGCTCGCCATCGCCATAGGGGCTGACGGCAAAACGTTCGGCGGTCAGCGCCGGACGCTGATGGTAGCCCCGCGCCAGACCGACACCCGCCAGGTACAACTCGCCGAGCACACCGGTCGGCACCGGTTCGAGGTTATCGTCAAGGATGTAGCAGCCGAGGTTGGCAATCGGCTGTCCGATCGGCACGCTGTCGCGGCCCTCCTCTACACACGTCCAGTGCGTGACGTCGATGGCGGCTTCCGTCGGGCCGTAAAGGTTATAAAGCCCGGCCGTTGGCAGTTTGGCGAAGACTTGCTGTTGCGCGTCCGCCGGCAGCGCTTCGCCGCTGCACACGATGCGTTGCAGGCTGGTGCACGTGGCAACGTCGGCGTCCTGCAGGAAGGCCTGCAACATCGACGGCACAAAGTGCAGCGTGGTGATGTGTTCGCGCTTGATCAACGCCACCAGTTTGGCTGGATCGCGGTGATCGCCCGGCGCTGCGACGACCAGCCGTGCGCCGGTCATCAGTGGCCAGAAGAACTCCCACACCGAAACGTCAAAGCTGAACGGCGTCTTCTGCAGCACGCTGTCGCCCGCGCCGATCTCATAGGCCTGTTGCATCCAGCACAGACGGTTGGTCAGGGCGATATGACGGTTGCCGGCACCTTTCGGTTTGCCGGTGGAGCCTGAGGTGTAAATCACATAGGCGAGGTTTTCACCGGTGACCGCCACGTCCGGATTGTGGCTGGCGAAGCCCTCCAGCGATGCTTCAAGCAACAGGGTTTGCACCTGCCCGTTCAATGGCAAGGCATCGAGCAGATGCGCCTGGGTCAGCAACAGCTGCACGCCGCTGTCTTCGATCATGTAGGCCAGGCGATCCTGCGGGTATTCCGGGTCGAGCGGCACGTAGGCGCCTCCGGCCTTGAGCACGGCCAACAGACCGACGACCATTTCCATCGACCGTTCGGCAGCGATGCCGACCAGGCTTTCAGGTCCGACACCCAGCGCCATCAGCTTGTGTGCCAACCGGTTGGCGCGGGCATTGAGCTGCGCGTAGCTCAGGCATTCATCGGCGAACTTCAGCGCTGCGGCGTCCGGGGTGCGCAGGACCTGTGCCTCGATCAGCTGCTGCACGCTCAGGTGTAACGGGTACTCGGTGGCGGTAGCGTTCCAGTCTTCGAGAATCCGTTGGCGTTCTTGCGCGGCGAGCATCGGCAACGCAGCGATCGATTGCTGCGGCGCTGCGACAATCGCCCGCAACAATGCCTGCCAGTGTTCGAACAGGCGCGCGATGGTTGCCGCTTCAAACAAGTCGCTGGCGTAGGTCAGGCTGACCATCAGCCCGGCAGCGGTTTCCGTGGTGTCCAGGGTCAAGTCGAACTGTGCGGTGGCGCTGTCCCACGGCAGGCCTTCGATGCGCAGATCCGCCACATCGGTGACCGGCGCGGCGTCACGCTGATGGTTGAACAGCACCTGGAACAACGGGCTGTGGCTGAGGCTGCGCTCCGGCGCCAGTGCTTCCACCAATTGCTCGAACGGCAGATCCTGATGCGCCTGGGCGCCCATTGCAGCCTGACGGGTCTGCGCCAGCAGATCACGGAAACTCAGGTCGCCGGCAAACTGTGCGCGCATCACCTGGGTGTTGACGAAGAAGCCGATCAGGCCCTCGGTCTCGGCGCGATTGCGGTTGGCAATCGGCACGCCGACACGGATATCGTCCTGACCGCTGTAGCGGTGCAGCAGGGTCTGGAACGAGGCCAGCAAGAGCATGAACATCGTCACCCCCTCACGTCGGGCAAGCGCCTGCAACTGCGCGCTCAATGCAGATTCCAATGGCGCCTCCAGCCGCGCGCCACGGTAGCTCTGCACCGCCGGACGCGAACGGTCCAGCGGCAACTCCAGCACCGGTTGTTCGCCGCCAAGCTGGCCCACCCAATAATCGAGTTGACGCTGCCGCTCGCCCGCCTCCATCCACTGCCGTTGCCACTGCGCGAAATCGGCGTATTGCAGCGGCAGCGCGGCCAGTTCGAGCGGTTTTCCGGCGCGTTCTGCGGCATACATCGCCATCAGTTCGCGCACCATCACTTGCATCGACCAGCCGTCAGACACGATGTGGTGCTGGGTGATCACCAATACGTGATCATCCGCCGCCAACCGCAACAGACTGACGCGCAGCAGCGGCCCGTTCAGCAGATCGAACGGCTGACGAATCTGCGCCTGCACCCAGCTCGAAAGATTGTCCTCGGCGTCGAGGCTGTGCTGTTCAATCGTCAATTGGCCGTGCGCATGAACCACCTGCACAGTGCGCTCGTCGTCCTGGCGGAACGTGGTGCGCAACGGTTCGTGACGCGCCACCAGTTGATTGAAGCTGTTCTGCAACCCGACGATGTCCAGAGCACCGCGCAAGCGCAGCGCACTTGGAACGTGGTAAGCAGCACTGTCCGGCTCCAGCTGCCAGAGGAACCACTGCCGTTCCTGGGCATAAGACAACGCCAGTGCAGCACCGCGCTGCAGCGCCATCATCGGCACGCTTTCGCTGTGTTGCAGGGTGGCGCAGGCGGCGGCAAAGGCTTGCAGCGTCGGCTGCTCGAACAGGGTGCGCATCGGCACATCGAGTTTGAGCGTCTGGCGGACCCGGGAAATCACTTGAGTGGCCAGCAGCGAGTGACCGCCTCGCTCGAAGAAGTGATCGTTGAGCCCCACCGCGCCGGACTCCAGCACGGCTTCCCAGATCTGCGCCAGTTGCAGTTGCAGCAAGGTCTGCGGCGCTGCATAAACGCTCAGGTCCTGGCTCAGTTCGACGTTCGGCAGCGCGGTACGATCAAGTTTGCCATTGTTGTTCAACGGCAACGCGTCCAGCGACAGCAGGTGCGCCGGCACCATGTAATCAGGCAGCAGCTGTTGCAGCGAAGCCTTGAGCGAGTCCAACCACTGCGCCTGCGCGGTCGCAGGTTCGGTTCCTGTCTCGGGCACCACATAAGCCACCAGTTGCGCGCCACCCGGGAAATCCTGAGCGATCACCGCAGCGGCGCGCACGCCCTCCTGTGCTTGCAGGCAGGCTTCGATTTCACCCATTTCAATGCGCAAGCCACGGATCTTCACCTGGTGGTCGATACGCCCGGCGTACTCCAGATCAGCGTTTTCGTTGTAACGCGCCAGGTCGCCACTGCGATACAGCCGCGCCCCCGGCTCGGTGGCAAACGGGTCTGGCAGGAAACGTTCGGCGGTGAGGGCCGGACGATCGAAATACTGCTGCGCCAGACAGGCACTCGCGCCAATGCACAACTCGCCGACGCCACCGGCAGGCAGCAATTGCCCGGCGCTGTCGAGCACGTACAACGCGCGGCCGGGAATGGCCCGGCCAATCGGAATGCCGAAGCTGTCGCTGGCATCGCTCAAGCGGCAGTCGTGAACACTCGACACCACCGTCGCCTCGGTCGGCCCGTAGGTGTTGAGCAAGCGCACGTGGCTCAGTCCTGCTTCGTGCCACAGGCGCAGCCCTTCGACCGACATGGCTTCGCCGCCGACATGCACCTGACGCAACGCGCCCAGACCGGTGATGTTGCCGCCCGCGCATTCACGCGCCAGCAAGAACCAGTAGGCCGCCGGCAAGTCCGCCAGAGTCACGCCATGGTCGACGATCTCGTCCGCCAGTTGCACGACGTCCCAGAGTTCGTCGCCGCGCATGATCAGCGCCGCGCCGACACACAGCGGCGGGTAACACTGCTCGACAAAACCGTCGAAGCTGAAGGTCGCAAACTGCAGCACGCGATCATCGGCCGTGAGCGCCGAATACTCGGCACCGGTCTGGCAGAACTCGCGCAGCGCTGCGTGAGCAATCGCCACGCCTTTTGGCTGACCGGTGGAGCCCGAGGTGTAGATCACGTAGGCCAGGTCATCGGCCGTGGCGTGATTCAGTGGATCGCTGTCCGGATAAGCACCCAGCGTCTGGATGATGTCGCCCAGGTGCAAATACTCCAGGCCAGCCGCAAGCGGCACGTCTTGCAGGAGAGCGGATTCATCGAGCAGCAGATCGACACGGCTGTCTTCGATCATGTAGGCCAGACGCTGGGCCGGGTAGTTGGCATCAAGCGGCACGTACGCGGCGCCCGTCTTCAGCACTGCCAGCAGGCTGACGATCATTTGCGGGCCACGACGCAGCGCCAGGCCGACACGCTTGCCCGGCGCCGCACCGCTGGCCAGCAAACGGTGGGCGAGGCGATTCGCCTGGCGGTTCAGTTCGTCATAGCTCAGGCGCTGTTCACCGCACTGCACGGCCAGCGCCTGCGGTGTGGCTTTGGCCTGCGCGGCAATGCGTTCGTGCACCAGACCTGCATGCTGCAACTGCAACGCTGGCGGCTGACAGTGGGCGAGCATGGCGCGCGTGGTGGCGTCATCGAGCAGCGTCAGGTTGCCCAGGCAGCCTGTGGCATCGCTGATCAGTTGTTCAAGCAAGTGGCGCAGGTTGGCGCAGAGCCTGTGCACCTGGGCGGCGCTGAATCGTGCAGCGTCGTAGCTCATCTCCAGACTCAGCGTGGCACCGAGTTCGATACCCAGCGTCAGCGGATAGTGGGTGCGTTCATGGTTGTGCAGGTTGCCGAAGGTCAACCCGGCCGGAGCACCTTGTTTCAGCGCCTCGGCGACCGGGAAGTTTTCGAACACCAGCAGGCTGTCGAACAGCGCCGAGCCCTGATGCCCTGCCCAACCCTGAATGTCGTACAGCGGCACATGCTCGAACTCACGCAGGGCCAGGTTCTGCGCCTGCAGATCAGCCAGCCACTGGCCGACGCGGTGATCCGGGCGCGGGTTGCAAACCAGCGGCAGGGTGTTGATGAACAGCCCCAGTTGCTGCTCGATGCCCGGCAGCGGCGCCGAGCGACCAGCTACCGTGGCGCCGAACGCTACGCAGTCCTGTCCGGTGTAGCGTTGCAGCAGCAGGCTCCAGGCCGCTTGCAACAACGTGTTGAGGGTGACTTTCTGCTGACGGGCGAACTCGCCCAGACGCCGTGTTGCGGCTTCGTCGAGCACCTCGCGATGTTCGTCTGTGCCATGGCCGCCCACGGGTGGACGCAGGGTGTCGGCAAGCAGCGTCGGCGCCTGCAACGGGGCCAGCGCAGCATTCCAGAACGCCTTGCCGGCGCCTGCCGATTGCTGCTGCAACCAACCCATGTAATCGCGGTAATGCCCGACCGGCGCCGGCAGTGGGCGCCCGGCGGCGTAGTGGGAAATCACCTCGCCGAGCAACTGCGCATTACTCCAGCCGTCCATCAGGATGTGATGGCTGGTGTAGATCAAGTGCCAATGATCGGCGCCGGTGCGCACCAGTTTCAGGCGCAGCAACGGCGCGCAGTCGAGTTCGAAACCCTGCGCCCGCTCGGTCTCGGCCAGCGCATCGATGTCAGTGTTGTCCAGTATCTGCAGCGGCAGTTGCACCTCGCGGCTGATCACCTGATGGGCGCTGTCCAGGCCTTGCCAGTGGAAGCTGCTGCGCAGCACATCATGACGCGCCAGCGCCGCTTGCCAGGCACTGGCAAAACGCTGCGGATCAAGGCCCTGGATGTCCAGACGCATCTGGCTGATATAGGCCTCGGCCTGCGGTTCGTACAAGGTGTGGAACAACATGCCCTGCTGCATCGGCGACAGCGGATAGACATCTTCGATGACAGCGGCGGCGACCGGCAACGCATCCAGTTGCGCCTGGCTGAGGCGTGCCAACGGGAAGTCCGATGGCGTCGCTTGCGCGGTGTCGAGGGTGCAGCAGTGCTCGATCAGTGCCGTCAGTTCGGCGGCGTAGCGATCAGCCAGCCTTTGCACGGTGGCACTGTCGAACATCTGCGAACTGAAGCCCCAACTCAGACTCAATTCGCCGCCATAGACCTGGCCTTCGATCGTCAACCAGTTATCCAGCGGCGCCTGTGAATCCTGGGCGACACCGCCGGACTCGGTGGATGGCACCAGCAACGCCTGCTCATCGAACTGCCGGTCGAATTGCCCCAGATAGTTGAAGGTGATGCGCGGCGGCGGCAGCAACGCCAGCTCTTCACGCACCGACGGCGCTGCCAGATAACGCAGCACGCCGTAACCCAGACCTTTGTCCGGCACCGCACGCAGTTGTTCTTTGATCGCCTTGATCGAACCGTCGAGATCCTCGCTCGCCACCAGATTGACGGCGAACAGGCTGGTGAACCAGCCGATGCTGCGCGTCAGGTCGATGTCGTCGAACAGGTCTTCACGGCCATGGCCTTCGAGTTGAATCAAGGTGCCCGGCTGACCGCTCCAGCCACTGATGGTGCGCGCCAGTGCCGTCAGCAGCAGATCGTTGACCTGCGTGCGATACGCCGCCGGCGCCTGTTGCAGCAATTGGCGCGTGCGCTCGGCGTCCAGACGCCATTCGATCTTTTCCCCGAAGCGGTTTTGCAGGCTGCCTTCAGGGCGCTCGCACGGCAGATCCCGTGCGTCGTGGTGCTGGGCTTTCCAGTAAGCCAGTTGATCGTCGAAGCGCGAAGCCTCGGTGCTCAGGCGCGCCGTCCAGCTCTGGAACGCGCTGGTTTTGGCCGGCAATTGCACGCCACCGCCCGCCGCCAGCTGTTCGTAGGCTTGCTGCAGATCTTCCAGCAACACGCGCCACGACACGCCGTCCACCACCAGGTGATGGAGGATCAGCGACAGGCGCTGACTGCCATCGGCCATGGACACCAACACGGCACGCAACAACGGCCCGTTGGCCAGATCAAGACTGCGCTGGGCATCGTCGCAATGGGCGGTCAGTTGCTCGGTCGTCTCGGCCGTGCGCAGCCACAGCTCAGCGCGTTCGACCTGTGCGGCGTACGCTTGCTGCCAGCCTTCGGCGCCCTCGACAAAACGCAGGCGCAAGGCATCGTGATGATTGATCACATGGGTCAATGCGGCATCGAGCCACTGCGCATTCAGCGCCTCGCGCGGGGTCAGCAACAGGGACTGGTTCCAATGTTCACGCCGAGGCATCACCCGGCTGAAGAACTGCTGCTGGATCGGCCCCAACAAGGCCTCGCCCGTGGCCGGCGCCTGATCCACCGAACTGTGGTTGTCGAGGATCGCGACCAGCGCCAGACTGCGCACAGTCTGATACTGGAACAGATCGCGCGGGCTGATACGGATCCCGGCCTGCCGCGCGCGGCTGACCACTTGAATCGAAATGATCGAATCGCCGCCCAGCTCGAAAAAGTTGTCCTCCAGACCCACGCGTTGCAAACCGAGCACGTCTTCCCAGATCGCCGCCAGGGCTTTTTGCATGGCATCCTGCGGCGCGACAAAAGCTTGCTGCGGCGCGGCATCCGGCTGCGGCAAGGCTTTGCGATCGAGCTTGCCGTTGGCGGTGACCGGCAATTTGGCCAGCGTCATCAGGTAGGTCGGCACCATGAATTCCGGCAGGCTGCCGAGCAGCCACGCCTTGACGTCCTGTTGCCATTGTTCGTCTGCCTGAGCAGTTTCCAGCACCAGATAGCCGACCAGATGTTTGCCGCCCTGCACCAGCACCACGGCTTCACGCACCAGCGGATGCTGCATCAGGCGGGTTTCGATTTCACCCAGCTCGATACGCAAGCCACGCAGCTTGACCTGATGATCGAGACGCCCGAGGTATTCGATGACGCCGTCGGCACGTTGGCGTACCCGGTCACCGGTGCGGTACAGACGCGCGCCTTCGTGGAACGGGCACGGGACAAAACGCTCGGCGGTCAGCCCCGGGCGCTGGTGATAACTGCGCGCCAACCCTGCTCCGCCCAGGTACAGCTCACCCGCCACGCCGCTCGGCACCGGCATCAGTTCGGCGTCGAGCACATGGGTGCGCAGGTTGGCGATCGGCCGTCCGATCGGCACGCTGTCGGCACCTTCGTCGACACAGGTCCAGTGGGTGACGTCGATGGCCGCTTCGGTCGGGCCATACAGGTTATAGAGCCCGGCGTTCGGCAGCTTGGCAAACACCTGCAGTTGCGCGTCCAGCGGCAGTGCCTCGCCGCTGCAGACAATGCGTTTGAGGCCGACACAGGCCTCGACGCCCGGCTCATGAATGAACGCCTGCAACATCGACGGGACAAAGTGCAACGTGCTGATGCCGTAGTGGTTGATGGTCTCGATCAACAGCGATGGATCGCGGTGCGCGCCCGGCGCTGCCACGACCAGTCGGGCGCCGGTCAGCAGCGGCCAGAAAAACTCCCAGACCGACACGTCAAAACTGAACGGTGTCTTCTGCAGCACCGAA
Source organism: Pseudomonas sp. B40(2017) (assembly GCF_002112855.1). NCBI lineage: Bacteria > Pseudomonadati > Pseudomonadota > Gammaproteobacteria > Pseudomonadales > Pseudomonadaceae > Pseudomonas > Pseudomonas sp. B40(2017). The sequence goes on along the minus strand of NZ_NEIT01000003.1, from coordinate 575,892 downwards.
TCGCTGGCATCCAGCCGGTAAGCCTCCTGCATCCAGCACAAACGGTTGACCAGCGCCGCATGACTGTTGCCGGCGCCTTTCGGTTTACCGGTGGAGCCGGAGGTGTAAATCACGTACGCGAGGTTTTGCGGATCGATGACCGCCTCGACACGGCCTTCGCTGTAGCGATCCAGCCATTCGGCTTCCTGATCAAGCGTAATGACGTTCACCCCGGCCGTTGGCAGCGACGCCAGCAACGCGCTCTGGGTCAGCAGCAAGGTAATGCCGCTGTCCTCGATCATGTAGGCCAGGCGCTCTTGCGGGTACTCCGGATCCAGCGGCACATAGGCGCCGCCGGCCTTGAGAATCGCCAAAAGGCCGATGACCATTTCCAGCGAACGCTCGACACAGATCCCCACCAGGCTGTCGGCCCGCACGCCTTGCTCACGCAGCAGATGGGCCAGTTGGTTGGCCCGCGCGTCGAGTTGCGCGTAGCTCAGGGTTTGTTCGCCGAACACCAGCGCCGGTGCATCCGGGGTGCGGGTCACCTGGGCTTCGATCAATTGATGAATGGGTTGCTCGGTGGGATAAACCGCTGTTGCACCGTTCCACGCATGCACCAGCGTGTACTGCTCATCCGCGTCCAGCAACGGCAGCTCGCCAATGCGTTGCGCAGGATCAGCGACCATGGCCTTGAGCAGACGCAACCAGTGGCGCGCCATGCGTTCGATGGTCGGCGCGTCGAACAGGTCGCTGGCGTAAGTCAGTGCGGCGTGCAGCTTGCCGCCCTTCTCGTAGGTGTCGAGTGTCAAGTCAAACTGAGTGGTGCGGCTTTGCCAGTCGAGGCTTTCGAGCACCAGGCCCGAGGCTGTGCCCAGGGCGGCGATATCGGCCACCTGCGGCTGGTGGTTGTACATCACCTGGAACAGCGGCGTGTGACTGAGGCTGCGCTCCAGTTTCAGTGCTTCGACCAGTTGCTCGAACGGCAGATCCTGATGCGCCTGGGCGCCGAGCGCCGTCTCTTTGACCGCCTGCAGCAACGCATCGACGCGCGTCTGGCCATCGACTTTTGTGCGCAGCACCTGGGTGTTGACGAAGAAACCGATCAGACCTTCGATCTCGGCGCGATTGCGGTTGGCAATCGGCACGCCGACACGGATATCGGTCTGCCCGGTGTAACGGTGCAGCAGCGCATTGAACGCGCCAAGCAACAACATGAACAACGTGACCTGATGCTGTTGCGCGGTGGCGCGCAACTGGTCGGCCAACTGGCCGTCGACGGCAAACTCATGGCGCGTGCCGCGATAGCTCGGCATGGCCGGACGCGAATGGTCCAGCGGCAGCTCCAGCACGGGATGCTCATCACCCAGTTGCGCCTGCCAATACTCCAGTTGCCGCGCTTGCTCGCCGGCCTCCAGCCAGCGACGCTGCCACAGGGCGTAATCGCTGTACTGAACCGGCAGGACTGCCAGCGCCGGTGGCTGGCCGGCGTCAAAGGCGTCGTAGCAACGGATGAATTCGTCGATCAGCACGTTCATCGACCAGCCATCGGAAACGATGTGGTGCAGGGTCAGCAGCAAGACGTGCTCCTGCTCGGCGAGCTTGAGCAAGGTGACTCGCAGCAACGGCCCGACCGCCAGATCGAACGGCAACACCGATTGCTGCTCGGCGGCACGAACAACCGCTTCCTCGCGTTCGGTGGCCGGCAGCGCAGTGAAATCTTCATGATGGATGTTCAAGGTCGCCGGGGCCGGCACTTGCAGCAGGCTGTCATCCGCCTGGCGCTGGAACACCGTGCGCAAGGTTTCATGTCGCGCCACCAGCGCAGCAAAGGCCTGCTCCAGCGCTGACAGATTCAGCCGCCCGGTCAAGCGTACCGCGCCCGGCAAGTTGTAGGCGCCGCTGTGCGGATCCAGTTGCCAGAGAAACCACATCCGTTGCTGCGCGTAAGACAACGCCTGGCGATCGTCGGCCTCGATCCCGGCGGGAATCGGGAAACGGGCGAAATCCACGCCCTCCTTTTGCAGGGCCGCGAGGAACATCTGGCGCTTTTCCAGGGGCAACCCGATAAACCGGCGAGCAAGTTTCAAGGAGTCTTCAGCATTCATTTCTTAGCATCCGGATCAGTAGGCAGGAAGCACAAAGGCACGTCGTCCCTATAAAACGAATGCACATCGGAAAAATTAGCGAATGAGAAGAACTATCAGGAGGGAAGCAGGCGGGAATTTTCAGACGGGCAGGAAACCCTGTGGGCGCGATCAGCTCGCTCACACAGGGTTTCCCGTTGCTCAGGCAATGGCGGGTATTGAGTGCCGGCGATGGTGTACGTCGAGCTGATCCTTGATGACCTTCAGCACCTTGGCCTCGTGTTCATGGATGAAGAAATGACCGCCAGCAAGCATATCCACGGAGAAACTGCCGAGGGTTTCCTTGCTCCAGCCGATCAATTGCTCGGTGGTCGCGCGGTCGGTCGTACCACCCAGCACATGCACCGGGCATTTGAGCAGCGGACGCTGGATCGGCTGAAAACGTCCGCACAACAGAAAGTCGGCACGCAGCACCGGCAGGGTCAGGCTCATCAATTCGGCATTGGCGAGAATTTCCTCGCTGGTGCCATTCAAGGTGCGTAACTGCTCGATCAGTTCGGCATCGCTCTTCGGTTCGGCAAAGCCGCGGTCATATTCACTGCGCAGCGTCGGCGCCGCCGTGCCGGAGGCGAACAGCGCAACCGGCTCCGGCAACCCCAGAGCGCGCAAGGCATGGGCCAGTTCGCAGGCCAGCAGCGCGCCGAGGCTGTGGCCGAAAATGGCATAAGGCGCACGCAGGGTCGTTTGCAGTTCGCTGGCCAACTGACGGGCCAGCGCCCGCATGTCGGTTTGCAGCGCTTCGCCAAAACGTGCGCCGCGACCCGGTAGCTCTACCGGCTGCAGCGTCAGCCACTGCGGCAATTTGCGGCGCCAGCGGCTGTAGACCATGGCACTGGCGCCCGAATAAGGAAGGCACAGCAATGTCAGCTGAGTCACCCGGCTTACCTCGAAAAGTTGTCTGTATAAAAGAACGAAGGCGGCCCTGCAGAAATTAGCCCGCGCGCGTCTATCCAGTCATTTCAAGTGGCGGAAACTCTGCACCGCCGAGCCCAGCACCACCGCCCCGGCGGCAATCGCCAGCCAGAAGCCGCTGCGGGCGCCGAACGCATCCACCAGTGCGCCGGAACCGGCGGCGCCGATGGCCACGCCGATGCTCAAACCGGTCACCAGCCAGGTCAGGCCTTCGGTGAGTTTGGCCGGCGGCACGATGCGCTCGATCAAAGCCATCGCCACGATCAGGGTCGGCGAGAAGAACAGCCCGGCGATGAACACCGCGACAGCCAACCCGAAAATGTTGTTCGCCAGCAACAACGGCAAAGTGGTCACCGCCGTCGCGATCCCGCCATACAGAAACAACCTGGACAACGGCAGTTTCGAGCGCATCGCGCCGAAGGCGATACCGGCCAGACAGGAACCGATGGCGTACACCGACAGCACGATGCTTGCCGCCGCCGGCTGGCCCTGCTGCTGGGCGAACGCGACGCTGACCACATCCACCACGCCGACGATCACGCCCATGGCAAGCATCAACGCCAGCAGCCACTGCACGTCGGTCGAACGAATGATCGAACCCTGATGCTGCGATTCGTGCGGATGCACCGGTGGCTCGGTGCTGCGCTGGGCCACAAACGCCGTCACACCAATCGCCAGCATCAACAACGCCGCCAGCGGCCCGGCCTCAGGGAACACGCCGACGCACAAGCCCACCGACAACGGCGGGCCGACGATGAAGCAGACTTCGTCGAGCACCGACTCCAGCGCATACGCGGTCTGCAATTGCGGCTGGCCGCGATAGATTTCGGTCCAGCGCGCCCGCGCCATCGCCGACATGCTCGGCATGCAACCGGCCAATGCGGCGCAGACAAACAGCGTCCAGGTCGGCGCCTGCAAACGGGTACACAATAGCAACATCAACAGCGCGCCCCCGCCGATCAGCGCCGCCACCGGCAGCACCCGCCCCTGGCCGAAACGGTCCACCAACCGTGACACCTGCGGCGCGCAAAACGCCGTGGCCAGCGCAAACGTCGCCGCCACCCCACCCGCCAGTGCGTAGCCGCCGGTCAATTGCGAGAGCATGGTGATGACGCCGATGCCGGTCATGGAAATCGGCATGCGCGCGATCATCGCGGCAATCACAAAAGCCCGGGCGCCGGGGGCGTTGAACAGTTCGCGGTAAGGGTTTGCCATCGGATGCAGCCTCATCAGGGGCGGCCAAGTTGCCACAAAGCCTGACGGGCGGGGAAGCGAGGAATTGTTGGTTGAGTGTGAAGTCCCTGTGGCGTGCAGGGCCAATCGCTGCAGCATAAAGCTGTCGATGATTTCATGTACGCGGATGAACTCTCGCCGCCGCCCATCAGTCAGCTAAGTAAGCCCTCAACCCAAGGCGCGACCCTGCATGCAGATTTCCCTCGCCCGCCAAGTGGCTCTTGTCACCGGCGCCAGTTCCGGCATCGGCCACGGTGCCGCCAAAGCCCTGGCTGACGCCGGTGCTGCCGTGGTCATCAACTACAACCGTCAGGCCGAGCCCGCCGAAGCATTGGCCCGGCAGATCGTCGCCGACGGTGGCCAGGCCATCGCCATCGGCGCCGACGTTTCGAAGGAGGAAGACGTTGAGCGGCTGTTCCAGCAGACCCTCGACGCCTTCGGCACACTGGACATTCTGGTGGCCAATTCCGGCCTGCAAAAAGACGCGGCGGCTGTGGATATGTCGCTGGCCGACTGGAACGCGGTGATCGGCGTCAATCTCACCGGCCAGTTCCTCTGCGCCCGTGCCGCGCTGCGGATCTTCAACCGCCAGGGCGTGCGCGAAGGCGTCTCCCGGGCTGCCGGCAAGATCATCCACATGAGTTCGGTGCACCAGCGCATTCCATGGGCCGGACACGTGAATTACGCAGCGTCCAAGGGCGGCGTCGATCAGTTGATGCAGACCCTGGCTCAGGAAGTCAGCCACCAGCGCATCCGCATCAACGGCATCGCACCGGGGGCGATTCGCACGGCCATCAATAAAGACGCCACCGAGGGCGACGCCGTGCAGGACCTGCTCAAACTCATCCCCTACGGTCGCATCGGCGATGTCGAGGACGTGGCCAACGCGGTGGTGTTTCTCGCCTCCGATGCCTCCGACTACATCGTCGGCACCACCCTGTTCATCGACGGCGGCATGAGCCTCTATCCGGAGTTCCGTGGCAATGGCTGAGCATCAATCCGAACAACAAAGCCCCATCGACGCCCACGGCATCATTGGCGACCTGCGCAGCGCCGCGCTGGTCAATGACAAGGGCAGCGTGGATTTCTTCTGCTGGCCGGCGTTCGACAGCCCGTCGATCTTCTGCTCGCTACTGGACACTCCCGACGCGGGGATTTTCCAGCTTGCCCCGGACCTGCCCGATGCCCGGCGCGAGCAGATCTACCTGCCGGACACCAACGTCCTGCAAACCCGCTGGCTCAGCGATCACGCCGTGGTGGAAATCACCGATCTGCTGCCGATTGGCGACAACGACGATGCCTTGCCGCTATTGATGCGCCGAGTTCGGGTGGTCAGCGGGCAGGCGACGTTTCACCTGCGCTGCGCGGTACGGCATGACTACGCCCGCGCTGAGACCCGCGCCGTCATCGATAAACAGGATGTGCTGTTCAGCGCCAGCGGGCAGCCGACACTGCGGCTGGCCTCGGATCAAGCCTTGAGCGTCGATCAGGAAGCAGCGGTCGGGCAATTCACCCTCAAACAGGATCAGACGGCGGCGTTCATGCTCGGCGCCAGCGACGATCCGCGCTTTGCCGAAGGCGCCGCGCAGCTGTGCATCGAGCGCACGCTGAAGTTCTGGCGCGACTGGATCGGCCAGTCCAACTATCGCGGTCGCTGGCGGGAAATGGTCAACCGTTCGGCCCTGGCCCTGAAGCTGCTGACCTCGCGCCAGCACGGCGCAATCCTCGCCGCCGCCACCTTCGGCCTGCCGGAAACACCCGGCGGAGAACGCAACTGGGACTATCGCTACACCTGGATCCGCGACGCCTCGTTCACCGTCTACGCCTTCATGCGCCTGGGGTTTGTCGACGAAGCCAACGCCTACATGCGCTGGCTGCGCGGGCGGGTCAGCGACTGCTGCGGCCAGTCATCGATGAAGCTGAACATCCTCTACGCCATCGACGGCCGCCAGGAACTGCCGGAAACCGAACTCACGCATTTGGCCGGACACGGCGGCGCGAAACCGGTGCGCATCGGCAATGGCGCCTACGACCAGATTCAACTGGATATCTTTGGCGAACTGATGGACGCCGTTTATCTGGTCAACAAGTACGGCGACGCGATTTCCCACGAAGGCTGGCAACACGTGATGGAAGTGGTCGACCAGGTCTGTGAAACCTGGCAGACCAAGGATGTGGGCATCTGGGAAATGCGCGGTGAGCAACATCACTTCCTGCACTCGCGACTGATGTGCTGGGTGGCGCTGGACCGGGCGATCCGCCTGGCTTCAAAACGATCGCTGCCGGCGCCGTTCGCCCGCTGGGACCAGACCCGTCAGGCGATCCATGCCGACATCTGGGACAACTTCTGGAACGAAGAGCGCGGACATTTCGTGCAATACCAGGGCGGTACAGCGCTGGATGGCTCGATGTTGCTGATGCCGTTGGTGCGCTTCGTCAGCGCCAAGGATCCGAAATGGCTGGCGACGCTGGAAGCCATCGAGAAACATCTGGTGCGCGACGGCATGGTTTATCGCTATCGCAACGACGATGCCGGCATCGACGGTTTGTCCGGCACTGAAGGCGCCTTCGCCGCGTGCTCGTTCTGGTACGTCGAATGCCTGGCCCGCGCCGGGCAAGTGGAAAAGGCCCACCTGGAATTCGAGCAACTGCTGCGCTACGCCAATCCGCTGGGGTTGTACGCCGAGGAATTCGACAACCGCGGCCGGCATCTGGGCAACACGCCCCAGGCGTTGACCCATCTGGCGCTGATCAGCGCGGCGAGTTTTCTCGATCGCAAGTTGAGTGGGGAGAAGAATTACTGGCAGCCGTAGTCATCCATCTTCGCCAGAGCCTGTAAGAAAGATCTCAACTCCAATCGCCGCTTGTAGGAAGGCTACCTACGAGCGGCAAACACCCCCGAGCCTTGTAGTTGAAGGGCTGGCCCACACAATCGATTCCTTTCGATACAACTTGTTGATGGCACGGCCTACAACAACCTGCCAACCCCGTGTAACGCTTGGCCCGCAACTCGCACTTACACCCCGAAATACCTTGTTGCCAGCTGTTACATCCCCCCCTACCATCCACTGCAACGGGCACAGCGGAGCTGTCCAATAAAAACCCGATTCAAGGAACCAGAATGAGCCAACGCATCCACCGCCAGATCGACACCCCACTGCGCACCGGCCTGAAGCGCGACGAACTGTGGGAAGCCGCCGACAAGGGCCTGATCAAATGCTGGGAAATCGGCCGCCAGCGCGCCACCCGCTTCCCCGACCTCGCCCAACGCTGCCGTGCCGATGAACTGCCGGTACTCGGCTGGAAAGGCGGGGTCAGTCGCAGCCTGAAGAAGAATGAAAAATACGGATCGCTGAAATACCTCGCCCAGTGGCAGGGTTTGCGTGGGGAAGATCTGGATATTGATCTGGGCGCCGAGCGGGTCATGACCTGCTCGCGGACTAAGATGGTGGTGACGTTTACCCCGGATCGCAGCAAGTATTTCAATCAGGTGGCGGAAGCCGAAGCTTAAGGAGAAGCGCAATGGTCGATCTGCATCAGGAGTTTCAGAACAGCAGTTTCTTTCATCAGGCCCGAATCGACCGTCGCTCCGTCGACGCGCTGGCTGGAATCGCCGCCGGGCTTGCAGCAGACGGCAAGATCAATCAGCAGGAAGCCGAATTCCTCAAGAACTGGATCGAAACTCACTTGATCCATTTGAGCGATCCAGTCGTCAACATCCTTTATAAGCGTCTCGCCGACATGCTGAGTGACGGCATTCTTGATGCAGAAGAGTCGGCCGAACTGCTGGAAATGCTTCACCAGTTCGCGGGTCTTCCAGTCGGCGCACAGCAACCTTTCGTTGCCTCAACCTCTCTTCCGCTCGACAACCCTGCTCCGGCATTGAGCTGTGCTGATCGTGTCTTTCTGTTCACTGGCGTCATGGCCTATGGTCCCCGCAAGGACTGTGAGGCGCTGATTGTCGAGCGCGGTGGGCTGATCGGCGGCTCGGTCAGCAAAAAGATTCATTATCTGGTGGTGGGCAGCATCGGTAATGATCAATGGCTTCACAGCAGCTACGGCACCAAGATCAAGAAAGCCGTTGAACTTCGCGACAGCGGCGTGCCGATTGCCATCATCAGCGAAGACCATTGGCAGAAGGTGTTATTCGGATAACGGGAGAGTGAGATGACCCAAGCCGTGATGCAGTTTTGCAAGACCGAAAGTCTGACCATCGCCTATGAGCATCACGGCCCGGAAAACGGCACGCCGGTCATTCTCCTCCACGGCTTCCCCTACTCCCCCCGCGCTTTCGACGAAATCGCCCCGCCCCTCGCGGCCAAGGGTTATCGGGTGATCGTGCCGTACCTGCGCGGTTATGGCCCCACCCGTTTCAACAGCCCGGACACGCTGCGCTCCGGCCAGCAAGCGGCGCTGGCGCAGGATCTGCTGGAGCTGATGGATGCGTTGGGTATCGAGCAAGCGACATTGTGTGGTTACGACTGGGGCGGTCGGGCGGCGTGCATTGTGGCGGCGTTATATCCCGAGCGCGTGCGCGGGTTGGTGACGGGCGATGGCTATAACCTGCAAGACATTCCGAATTCGATCCAGCCGCTGGATCCGCAGAGCGAGCATCGCTACTGGTATCAGTATTACTTCCACACGCCCCGTGGCGTTGAAGGGCTGACGCAGAATCGTCGGGAACTGTGCGAGCTGCTCTGGCAGTTGTGGTCACCGACCTGGACGCGAAACGCCGAGCGTTATCCGCTGAGCGCGCCGGCGTTCGACAACCCGGATTTTGTCGAGGTGGTGATTCACTCTTATCGCCATCGCTTCATGTATGCGCCGGGCGATCCGCGGCTGGAGTGGATGGAGCAGGCGCTGGAGAAACAACCGGCGATCGGCGTTCCGACGATTTCGCTGTGCGGTGCCGATGATGGCGTTGGCCCGGCGCCGACGGAGGATGAAGACGTCCATCACTTCACCGGGCCTTATGAACGGCGGGTGCTGGCGGGTGTCGGGCATAACATTCCCGAGGAAGCGCCGGGCGAGACGCTCAAGGCATTACTGGATCTGCTGCAGCACTGACCGAAAACCGCTCCCGATACGCCTGCGGCGTCACGCCCATGGCCCGCAGGAAGCTGCGGCGCAACGTCTCTTCACTGCCAAATCCACAATTCGCCGCGACCCGTTTGATCGGCAACCCGGTATCGCTCAACAAACGACGGGCGGTTTCGACGCGGATCAGTTCGATGGCGCGGGCCGGGGTCTGGCCGGTGTCGGCGCGGTAGTGGCGCACGAAGCTGCGTTCGCTCATGCCGGCCTGTTCGGCGAGGGTCGGGATGCCCAGGTCGCAGTTCAGGTGTTCGGCGATCCACGCGTGCAAATCGTCAAAGCGGTTGCCCTGTTTTTGCAGCGACAGCGTCACGCTGAATTGCGACTGCCCGCCCGGGCGCTTGAGGAACACCACCAGTTGCCGGGCGACGTCCAGGGCCATGTCGCGGCCGAGGTCGTCTTCGACCATGGCCAGCGCCAGGTCGATGCCGGCGGTGACGCCCGCCGAGGTCCAGACCGGGCCGTCGTTGATGAAGATCGGATTGGGCTCGACCTGCAATTGCGGGTGCTGCTGCGCCAGTTGTTCGCAACGGGTCCAGTGGGTGACGACCCGGCGACCGTCGAGCCAGCCGCTGGCGGCCAGCAGAAATGCACCGGTACACACCGAAGCCACGCGTCGGCATCCGTTCGCATGTTCACGCACCCAACTCACTAACTCGGCATCTTCAGCAGCGGCGTAAACGCCCCAGCCGCCGGCGATGATCAGGGTATCGCTGGCCTTTTCCGGCAACGACTCAGCGAACATCGCCAACCCGGCAGACGAGTTCACCGCCCCGCCGCCGCTGGCGATGACCGCTGGCGCGTAAGGCTCAGGCAAACCCTGCTGGCGGGCGATATCGTTGGCCGAGGCGAAGACCTGCAACGGCCCGGTGACATCGAGCAATTGCACATTGGCGAATGCGAGGACATGGATGGTTTTCGGCATTTGGCGTAATTCGTGGGCTGATTGGCGTATGCGCCAAAACCTACGCGCCTACAGTGAAGCCGTCCACCCCTTTTCACGGAGAAGAATCATGGCGTTGCAGATCGGTTTTCTGTTGTTTCCCCAGGTGCAGCAACTCGACCTGACCGGCCCGTACGACGTGCTGGCGTCGTTGCCGGACGTGCAAGTGCATCTGGTCTGGAAGGATCTGGTGCCGGTCACCGCCAGCACCGGGCTGGTGCTGAAACCGACCACCACCTTCGAGGATTGCCCGGCTCTGGACGTAATCTGCGTACCCGGCGGCGCAGGCGTCGGGCCGTTGATGGAGGATGAGCAGACGCTGGCCTTTATCAAGGCGCAAGCGGCGCAGGCGCGGTACGTGACGTCGGTGTGCACCGGTTCGCTGGTGCTCGGCGCGGCGGGTCTGTTGCAGGGTAAACGGGCGACCACGCATTGGGCTTATCACGATCTGCTGCCGACGCTGGGCGCGATCGCGGTGAAGGATCGGGTGGTGCGCGACGGCAATCTGTTTACCGGGGGCGGCATCACGGCCGGGATCGATTTTGCCCTGACCCTGGCGCAAGAGCTGGTCGGTGTCGATACGGCGCAACTGGTGCAGTTGCAGCTGGAATATGCACCGGCGCCGCCGTTTGATTCGGGCAGCCCAGAAACCGCACCGAGTGCTGTTGTTGAAGAAGCCCGCAAGCGTGCAGCGCCTTCGCTGAAACTGCGCACTGAAATCACCGAGCGCGCGGCGGCAAAATTGAACCTGCGCTGATCCCTCAGCCAAACACAAAGCCATGTGGGAGCGAGCCTGCTCGCGATGAAGGCATGTCAGTTAATTTTTGTGCAACTGACCCACCGCCATCGCGAGCAGGCTCGCTCCCACATGGGTTACTTGCCCTCCTTCACCACGGATTGGCGCTGTCCCTGATTTCCCCCACACCTTCACTTGTCCCCTAGCCCCCACACGTGTAGAAAGCCTGTCCACAAATCGTGCACAAGGACTTTCCATGATAGCTCTGCCATGGCTCTATCTCGGGCTTCTCAGCCTTGGTTACGGATTGGCGCTGAGTTTCGGCCAGCTCGGCTGGCTGGCGCTGATCTCCATTGCACTGCTGGTTTTCGCCGGTTATGCCGTGCGCCAGCAAACCGTGCCGGTCGGGCGTTATCTCGGCCATGGCCTGTTTATCGTGCTGGCCCTGGCGCTGGCCTTGCACTGGCTGCCGGGTTTCTACAACGGCCGGGCCATCGAGACGCAGCGCTTCACCGACAACGCCGTGCCGTTCTCGATGTACCTGAATCTCGACAAACCGCTGATTGGTTTCTGGCTGCTATTGGTCTGCCCGTGGATCGTCGCGCGACGTTCGTTGCGCCTGACGGTGTACGCCACCACACTGGCTTTGACGTTGAGCGTGATTCTGGCACTCGGTGGCGCGGTGTTGCTGGGCATGATCACCTGGGCGCCGAAGTGGCCGGATCAGGCGTGGCTGTGGGTGCTGAACAATCTGCTGCTGGTGACGCTGGTCGAAGAAGCGCTGTTTCGCGGCTATATACAGGGCGGCCTCAGCCGGCGTTTCAAACACCTGCCCTACGGCGAAAACCTCGCGCTGCTGCTGGCGTCCCTGCTGTTCGGCCTGGTGCATGTGGGCGCCGGCTGGCACTGGGTGTTGCTGGCGAGCCTGGCAGGTGTCGGCTATGGTCTGGCCTACCGTTTTGGCGGGCTCGGTGCGGCTATCGCCACACATTTTGGTCTGAACCTGCTGCATTTCGGCCTGTTCACATATCCGATGCTCGCGGGTTGAAGCAAGGTCGGTTTTGCGACGCCGTACATATAAATGAAAAAAAATTTCAATAAATGACCGATACCGCCGACAACCTTTCAAAGCCTTGCGGATTGAAAAACCATGCGTAACAACCAGCCCATTACACAACGCGAACGGACTTTCCCGGCTCAGCAACGGTTGATTTCCACAACCGACGCCAAAGGCGTGATCACCTACTGCAACGACGCTTTCGTCGAAATCAGCGGGTTCTCGCGTGAGGAACTGATCCGTGCGCCGCACAACCTGGTTCGTCACCCCGACGTGCCGGCGGCGGTGTTTTCGCACATGTGGGGCACACTGAAACAAGGCTTGCCATGGATGGGCATTGTCAAGAATCGCTGCAAGACCGGTGATCATTACTGGGTGAACGCCTATGTAACGCCGGTGTTCGATGGCAATCAGGTGGTCGGTTACGAGTCGGTGCGGGTCAAACCCACCGCCGAACAGATCCGCCGTGCCGAAGCGCTCTACCAACGCATCAACCAGGGCAAGTCGGCGATTCCTTCGAGCGACAAATGGCTGCCGATTGTGCAGGACTGGCTGCCGTTCATTCTGGTCAGCCAGCTGAGCTTCATGATCGGCGCCACCCTGAACTCGCAGTGGGGCTTCGCCCTCGCCGCCGGTCTGTCGGTGCCGCTGGGCCTGCTGGGCCTGCAATGGCAACAACGCGGGCTCAAGCGCCTGCTGCGTCTGGCCGAGCAGACCACCTCCGACCCGTTGATCGCGCAGATGTACACCGACAGCCGTGGCGCCCAGGCGCGTCTGGAAATGTCGATCCTCAGCCAGGAAGCGCGCCTGAAAACCTGCCTGACCCGTCTGCAGGACACCGCCGAGCACTTGACCGATCAGGCCAAGCAATCCGACGCCCTGGCGCACAACAGCTCCAGCGGTCTGGAACGTCAGCGCGTGGAAACCGAACAGGTCGCCACCGCCGTCAACCAGATGGCCGCCACCACGCAAGAAGTGGCGAGCCACGTCCAGCGCACCGCCGACGCCACCCAGGAAGCCAACCGCCTGACCGGCCGCGGCCGCGACATCGCCGGCGAAACCCGCGAAGCCATCCAGCGCCTGTCCGTAGTCGTGGGTGAAACCGGCCTGACCGTCACCCAACTGGCCAAGGACAGCGACGAAATCGGCGGCGTGGTCGACGTGATCAAAGGCATCGCCGACCAGACCAACCTGCTCGCACTCAACGCCGCGATTGAAGCCGCGCGTGCCGGAGAAATGGGCCGTGGTTTTGCCGTGGTCGCCGACGAAGTCCGCCAACTGGCACAACGCACCAGCGAATCCACCGGCCAGATCCACGCCCTGATCGCCAAGCTGCAACAGACTGCATCCAGCGCCGTACAAACCATGGAAGCCGGCCATCGCCAGGCAGAAGAAGGCGTGGCACGGGTTCTGGAAGCGGATCAGGCACTGGTCGGCATCAGCGAAGCGGTGGCCAACATCACCGACATGACCACCCAGATCGCCGCCGCGACCGAAGAGCAAAGTGCCGTGGCTGAAGAAATCAGCCGCAACATCAGCAACATCTCGGAACTGGCGGACCAGACCTCGGAACAGGCGCACAACTCGGCGTTGTTGAGTGAAGAGCTGACGAAGACGGCTAATACGCAGTATTCGTTGGTGGAGCGGTTTAACCGCTGATTGTTCTGGCAATAAAGAAACCCCGGACAGCGAAAGCTTCCGGGGTTTCTTTATTGCCAGTCTGAAATGGGCGTAGCCAGCACCGCCCTCTTCGTGGGCAAGCCCACTCCCGCAGGGTTTCGCATTGGCCACAAAATTTCGCAACACCACCACCCATTGTGGGAGCGGGCTTGCCCGCGAAGAGGCCATAACAGCGAGCGAATTACTGAGGCAATTTCAGCCTATCCAGCAGTCGATTCACCAACAGCTCGTTCAACATGATCAGCTGTTGCAGCGCCAGCAGCGGCTTGCGCTCCGGGCCTTTTACCGAGTTGGCGATATTGCCGGCCATGGCGTTGGCTGACGACAGTGATTCACTGGCTTCGACAAGCAGTGTTTCGTCATCGAGCGTGGGATCGACCATGTAGATGGGGCGGGACTTGGGCGGGAAGTACTTCGGGATTTCGGGGCCGAGGTAATAGTCGAGTGCGCGATCGGCAGCTTCTTTTGTCTTTTTGGACTCGAGCTCGGGGTCGTTGGAGGTTGGATCGGTTACTGGTGGGTTTGGTGTGGCTTTGAACATACGTGTAACTCCTATCGCAGACTTCAAGGAGCCATCACCCACGCTACCAAACGATGGGTGGCGGCCATACGCGGGTTGGTAGACCGGCTGCAATAGGAACCCGGCGCTCACGAATGAGCCCCACGCATGACCACCATAAAACAGAGCCCCCAAAAGGGACGGCATACGGTGTTGCCATACAGCTATTACAGACGGGCTACCAAACCCGATCACTGTTTTTCAGTGACAGGGAAACGATATAGCCCACCCCATAGCCGCGTAAGCCGGCGGATTCTGGCGTACGCGTAGGCAACGACGCAAGGTGTCGTAGCCCTTATGGCGTAACGGTTCGTGTACTTTAAACGTGGTCACGCGATCGTGTTTATTCGCTGGAAATGCTGGGATTGGGGGAGCTTTCAGTTTTTGTGGTGTGTCAGTGAAATCTCCCCCCTCACCCTAGCCCTCTCCCCGTGGGAGAGGGGACTGACCGTGGTGTTTGGGCGAGGTACGCCGACGTGGGATACCGAGTTGAACTCAGGTTTTTGAAAGCACCTCAATCTGCCTCTCACCTAAGGGAGAGGGACTGACCGAGGTGCGTGGGCGAGGGACGCCGACGTGGGATTCCGAGTTGAACTCAAGCTTGAAAGCACCCCATTCGGCTCCCTCTCCTTGGGGAGAGGGCTGGGGTGAGGGGTAGGCTCGACACTGAAACCAAACCGTTCGCCAAACCATTCAAAACGATGAGCGTTAGCTCGAGTACCGCTTTTGATCTTGATCCACGGGCGACGTCGGAAGGCTGAGTGGAGGGATTTATCCGGGGGTGGGAGCGCAGCGACCGTTTGGCGAAGCCAAACACATCGAGAGGAGGTGCAGCGAAGCAAACCGTAGGCGATGCCCCCCGGATGAATCCCGGAGCGAAGGGACCCCGAGCCCCAGCGAGCGGGCCGGACGCAGGAGCAAGCGTTTTTGGTTACTTTTTAGGCGTTTGTAAAAAGTGACCCGCCGTAAGGGCGGAACCCTAGGTGGCCGTTACCGCAGCAACGGATATGCACACAGATCGAAAAATGTGTCGCGTTCAAGATCGATCCCCCTCACCCCAGCCCTCTCCCCCAAGGGGGCGAGGGGGAAAGGGAGCCGATCTTCATCTGGTTCAGAATTTCGGTACCCCCTTGAGAAACACAGCTACTTTCTGTGCGGCGCTGGCCAAATGCTGTTCGTGGGTAAACCCGGAAACCTTCAATGGCTTGAGGTCATGATCGCCGGCCGCTAGCCAAGTCACCTCAATACTCGGTGACAAGGTGTAAGCCTCAACCGCCTCCCGATTCCCCAGAGCATCCCGCTCCCCCTGAACAATC
Organism: Pseudomonas sp. B40(2017); assembly: GCF_002112855.1. Classification (NCBI taxonomy): domain Bacteria; kingdom Pseudomonadati; phylum Pseudomonadota; class Gammaproteobacteria; order Pseudomonadales; family Pseudomonadaceae; genus Pseudomonas; species Pseudomonas sp. B40(2017). Next base: position 560,236 of record NZ_NEIT01000003.1, on the reverse strand, counting down.
AACGTCCGAGTCTGCAAAGAAGCCAAATGCTCAACCCGAGGCTTCTCCGGTTTCCCCACCGCATAAAACGGATAACCAAGGCAAACCAACGCATCAGCGCCAAGCTCATCGGCAAGCAAACTCGCCATCCGCCCCCCCATCGACTTCCCGCCAACCGCCAAAGTCCCAGCGACATGAAGTCGCACCAGGCCATACACCTCACGCCAGCACTCCAGCAACTTCGGCGCCGGATTCGGCGGACGTTTGCCGCCATCAACCCGCCGCTGCGCCATATAAGGAAACTCAAACCGCAACACGTTCACCCCCAGCCCGGCAAGGCGCCCAGCCACATCCGTCATCCACCCACTGTCCATCGGCGCCCCCGCACCATGGGCGAGAATGAGCGTCGCCGAAGCCTCCCCAACAGCGGCATCCCAAAGCCACCCACGATCCCGCAGGCACTGCGCCCATTGATCCCCGTCAATACTGGCCTTGTGCTGTTTGTCCATGCTTGCCTCGCTTTTAGTCTGCCTATAACTCCAGGCGAAGGACGCGCTGTTGGCGCTCACTTCGGCTGAACCGTGGATGGGGAACCATGAACACTTCTATCAGTACCGCCTACAACTACAAGGTGGTCCGCCAATTCGCCATTATGACGGTGGTGTGGGGCATCGTCGGCATGGGGCTCGGGGTTTTTCTCGCGGCTCAATTGGTCTGGCCCGAACTCAACTTCAACCTGCCGTGGACCAGCTTCGGACGCCTGCGCCCGCTGCACACCAACGCGGTGATCTTCGCGTTCGGCGGCTGTGCCTTGTTCGCCAGTTCGTTCTACTCGGTACAGCGCACCTGCCAGACGCAATTGTTTGCGCCGAAAATCGCCGCCTTCTGCTTCTGGGGCTGGCAGCTTGTGATTCTATCGGCGGCCATCAGCCTGCCACTGGGTTACACCAGTTCCAAGGAATACGCCGAGCTGGAATGGCCGATCGACATCCTGATCACCATCGTCTGGGTCGCCTACGCCATCGTGTTCTTCGGCACGATCATGCAGCGCAAGACCAAACACATTTATGTGGGCAACTGGTTCTTCGGCGCGTTCATCATCACCGTGGCGATCCTGCACATCGTCAACAATCTTGAGTTGCCGGTGAGTTTCACCAAATCCTACTCGGTGTACGCCGGTGCAACCGACGCGATGGTGCAATGGTGGTACGGCCACAACGCCGTAGGCTTTTTCCTCACCGCCGGTTTCCTCGGGATGATGTACTACTTCGTGCCGAAACAGGCCGAACGCCCGGTGTATTCGTATCGCCTGTCGATCGTGCACTTCTGGGCGCTGATCACCCTGTACATCTGGGCCGGTCCGCACCACTTGCACTACACCGCGCTGCCGGACTGGGCGCAGTCGCTGGGCATGGTGATGTCGCTGATTCTGCTGGCACCGAGCTGGGGCGGGATGATCAACGGCATGATGACCCTCTCGGGCGCCTGGCATAAGTTGCGCAGCGACCCGATCCTGCGCTTCCTGGTGGTGTCGCTGGCGTTCTACGGCATGTCGACCTTCGAAGGTCCGATGATGGCGATCAAAACCGTCAACGCCCTCTCCCACTACACCGACTGGACCATCGGCCACGTACACGCCGGCGCACTCGGCTGGGTGGCGATGATTTCCATCGGCGCGCTGTACCACATGATCCCGAAAGTCTTCGGCAAAGAGCAGATGCACAGCGTCGGCCTGATCAACGCGCACTTCTGGCTCGCGACCATCGGCACCGTTTTGTACATCGCGTCGATGTGGGTCAACGGCATCGCCCAGGGCCTGATGTGGCGTGCGGTGAACGAGGACGGCACGCTGACCTACTCCTTCGTCGAAACCCTGGTGGCCAGCCACCCGGGCTTCGTCGTGCGCCTGATCGGCGGGGCGATCTTCCTCAGCGGCATGTTCCTGATGGCTTACAACACCTGGCGCACCGTGCGGGCCTCGCAGCCTGCTGACGTCGTTGCTGCCGCGCAGATGGCCTGAGGAGTCCGCCATGAAACACGAAACGATTGAAAAGAACGTCGGCCTGCTGATGCTGCTGATGGTGTTCGCCGTGAGCATCGGCGGCCTGACCCAGATCGTCCCGCTGTTCTTCCAGGACGTGACCAACAAACCGGTGGAAGGCATGAAGCCCTACACCGCGCTGCAACTGGAAGGCCGCGACATCTATATCCGCGAAGGCTGCGTCGGTTGCCACTCGCAGATGATCCGGCCGTTCCGCGCCGAAACCGAACGCTACGGGCACTACTCGGTGGCCGGGGAAAGCGTGTGGGATCACCCGTTCCTGTGGGGCTCGAAACGTACCGGTCCGGACCTGGCCCGGGTTGGCGCGCGTTACTCGGATGACTGGCACCGTGCGCACTTGTACAACCCGCGCAACGTTGTACCGGAATCGAAGATGCCGGCCTACCCATGGCTGGTGACCCAACCGGTCGACAGCAGCCACACCGAAACCAAGCTCAAGACCATGCGCACCCTCGGCGTGCCGTACACCGATGACGACATCAGCGGCGCGGTGGCCAGCCTCAAGGGCAAGACTGAAATGGACGCCCTCGTCTCCTACCTGCAAGTGCTCGGCACTGCGATCAAGAGCAAGAGGTGAGCCATGGTCATTGAAATGAGCGCGGGGCTGATTCGCGGCCTCGGCACGGTCGTGGTGTTCGTGGCCTTCGTCGGCCTGAACCTGTGGGTGTTCAACCGCAAGCGCACGCCGGAATTCGCCGAAGCACGCCTGCTGCCGTTCGCCGACGAGCCGCAACCCGACACTACCCAAGTTAATGAAACAAGGAGTACCCGGCCATGACCACCTTCTGGAGTACGTGGATCTGCGTACTGACCATCGGCAGCCTGATCGGCCTGACCTGGCTGCTGGTCGGCACCCGTCGGGGCGAGACCAAGGGCAGCGTCGACCAGACCATGGGCCACAGCTTCGACGGCATCGAGGAGTACGACAACCCGCTGCCGCAGTGGTGGTTCATGCTGTTCGCCGGCACGCTGGTGTTTTCCGTGGGCTATCTGATCCTTTATCCGGGCCTGGGCAACTGGAAAGGCATCCTGCCCGGCTACGAGGACGGCTGGACCGGCGTTCACGAGTGGGAAAAGGAAATGAGCAAGGCTGACGCCAGGTTCGGGCCGATCTTCGCCAAATTCGCCGCGATGCCGGTGGAAGAAGTGGCGAAGGATCCGCAGGCGCTGAAAATGGGTGGCCGTCTGTTCGCCTCCAACTGCTCGGTGTGCCACGGCTCGGACGCCAAGGGTGCATTCGGCTTCCCTAACCTCGCCGACAAGGACTGGCGTTGGGGCGGCAGCGCCGACACCATCAAGACGACCATCATGGGTGGCCGGATGGCGGCGATGCCGGCGTGGGGTGAAGTGCTGGGCGAGATTGGCGTGAAAAACGTCGCCGCTTATGTGCGTCATGAACTGGCGGGGCTGCCACTGCCGGCGGATAACAAGGCTGATCTCCAAGCGGGTCAGCAGGCGTTCAGCACAACCTGCACCGCCTGTCACGGGGCAAACGGCCAGGGCACCGAAGCCATGGGCGCGCCGAACCTGACGCATCCGGCCGGTTTCATCTACGGCACCAGCCTGACCCAACTCGAGCAAACCATCCGCCATGGCCGTCAAGGCCATATGCCAGCTCAGAACGAGCTGCTGGGCAACGATAAAGTGCAATTACTGGCCGCTTATGTGTACAGCCTGAGCAATGGATTGAATACAGAAAAACTGATTAGTGAGGACAATAAAAAGTAATCATTGCGCACAAGACTGCCGCACGTTTCCAGTGCGGCAGTTTCCAGCCCCTTTGCGACGCATTGTCGCACCCCTTCACCCCCTCTCCTTTCGGTTACCCGGATTCGGGTCTACGCTTGCTCGATGCGGACTGGCCCGTGCCGGTTCCAGGTCGACCCTGAGCGAGGCGTTGAACGAATCGGCTGACTGACATGGCCGCAAAGGCCGGTAGATACCGGCTGTCGTGCCCATTACCGTCCGTCACCCGAACCGAGCGTTCGAACACACCCCGTTACATCCGACCGGGACCCCTCGCTTTTTTCGTCCGCTGCGACATTTTGCCCGAGGGCAATTTTGTCCTTACGCGGCGCATGGAAAGGCCGCAGAATCAGCGTTGGAAAGCATTGACCCAGGTCATGGCGCGTTGCATTGACCCCCTGCTTTCTACATACTTGCGGCCGATTTTAATCCTAATAAAACACCCAAACCGTGGAACCTTAGAATGAGCACAGCAATCAGTCCGACTGCTTATAACTATAAGGTAGTCCGCCAGTTCGCCATCATGACGGTGGTCTGGGGGATCCTTGGCATGGGGCTCGGTGTCTTCATCGCCTCGCAACTGGTTTGGCCGGAGTTGAACTTCGGTCTGCCGTGGACGAGCTTTGGACGCCTGCGCCCGTTGCACACAAACCTGGTGATTTTCGCCTTCGGTGGTTGTGCACTGTTTGCCACTTCCTACTATGTCGTGCAGCGAACCTGCCAGACGCGACTGATTTCCGACAGCCTCGCGGCCTTCACCTTCTGGGGATGGCAAGCGGTGATCGTCGGCGCGATCATTACCTTGCCGCTGGGTTACACCACCACCAAGGAATACGCGGAACTGGAATGGCCGATCGCCATTTTGCTGGCCATTGTCTGGATTTCCTACGGACTGGTGTTCTTCGGCACCATCACCAAGCGCAAGACCAAGCACATCTATGTCGGTAACTGGTTCTACGGTGCGTTCATCGTGGTGACCGCGATGCTGCACATCGTCAACCACATGTCGCTGCCGGTCAGCCTGTTCAAGTCCTACTCGGCCTACTCGGGCGCCACCGACGCGATGATCCAGTGGTGGTATGGCCACAACGCCGTGGGCTTCTTCCTGACCACCGGTTTCCTGGGGATGATGTACTACTTCGTGCCGAAACAGGCCGAACGTCCGATCTATTCCTATCGTCTGTCGATCGTGCACTTCTGGGCGCTGATCACTCTGTACATCTGGGCCGGTCCGCACCACCTGCACTACACCGCTCTGCCGGACTGGGCACAATCGCTGGGCATGGCGATGTCGATCATCCTGCTGGCACCGAGCTGGGGCGGCATGATCAACGGCATGATGACCCTGTCGGGCGCCTGGCATAAGCTGCGTACCGACCCGATCCTGCGTTTCCTGGTGGTATCGCTGGCGTTCTACGGCATGTCGACCTTCGAAGGTCCGATGATGGCGATCAAGACCGTCAACTCGCTCTCGCACTACACCGACTGGACCATCGGCCACGTACACGCCGGCGCTCTCGGCTGGGTAGCGATGATCTCGATCGGCGCGATCTACCACATGATCCCGAAACTGTTCGGCCGCGCGCAGATGCACAGCACCGGCCTGATCAACGCGCACTTCTGGCTCGCGACCATCGGTACCGTGCTGTACATCGCTTCGATGTGGGTCAACGGCATCACTCAAGGCCTGATGTGGCGTGCAATCAACGACGACGGCACCCTCACCTACTCGTTCGTCGAAGCGCTGCAGGCCAGCCACCCTGGCTTCATCGTCCGAGCTCTGGGCGGTGCGTTCTTCGCCAGCGGCATGCTGCTGATGGCTTACAACGTATGGCGCACCGTTCGCGCCTCGAACCCGGCTGAAGCCGAAGCCGCCGCCAAGATCGCCGTAGTTGGAGCTCACTGATGAAGCATGAAGCTGTCGAGAAGAATATTGGTCTGCTGGCCTTCTTCATGGTCATCGCCGTCAGCGTCGGTGGCCTGACCCAAATCGTTCCGCTGTTTTTCCAGGACGTCACCAACAAGCCGGTCGAAGGCATGAAGCCGCGCTCCGCCCTTGAACTGGAAGGCCGCGACGTTTACATCGCCAACGGCTGTGTCGGCTGCCACTCGCAGATGATCCGTCCGTTCCGTGCCGAAACCGAACGCTATGGCCACTACTCGGTCGCCGGTGAAAGCGTCTGGGATCACCCGTTCCTGTGGGGTTCCAAACGTACCGGTCCGGACCTGGCCCGCGTCGGCGGTCGTTACTCCGATGACTGGCAGCGTGCGCACTTGTACAACCCGCGCAACGTCGTCCCCGAGTCGAAAATGCCGGCCTACCCGTTCCTCGTAGAAAACAAGCTCGATGGCAAAGACACGGCCAAGAAAATGGAAGTGTTGCGCACGCTCGGCGTCCCTTACACCGACGAAGACATCGCCGGTGCAAGAGATGCCGTGAAGGGCAAAACCGAAATGGACGCGCTGGTGGCCTATCTGCAAGGCCTGGGCACCATCATCAAAAGCAAACGGTGATTCTGATGGATATCGGGATGATTCGAGGCCTGGGCACCGTTGTCGTGATGGTTGCCTTCATCGGCCTGGCGTTGTGGGTGTTCAGCCCCAAGCGCAAGTCGGAGTTTGAAGACGCGACCTTGCTGCCCTTCGCGGATGATCCCGAAGCCATCAAGCACGTCGAGCAAGCTTCTAGGAGTAACAAAGAATGACTACATTCTGGAGTCTGTACGTCACAGTCCTCAGTCTCGGTACGATCTTTTCCCTGACCTGGCTGTTGCTGTCGACCCGCAAGGGCCAGCGCAGCGAACAGACGGACGAGACGGTCGGCCACTCCTTCGACGGGATCGAGGAGTACGACAACCCACTGCCGAAATGGTGGTTCATGCTGTTCGTGGGCACCATCGTGTTTGCGTTGGGTTATCTGGTGCTGTACCCGGGCCTGGGCAACTGGAAAGGCCTGCTGCCGGGCTACAACTACCTCGATACCGAGAAGCAGACCGCGTTCGCCAACGGCCAGACCGGCTGGACCGGCGTTCACGAGTGGGAAAAGGAAATGGCCCGTTCGGACGCCAAGTTCGGTCCGATCTTCGCCAAGTTTGCCGCCATGCCGATCGAAGAAGTCGCCAAGGATCCACAAGCCCTGAAGATGGGTGGCCGCCTGTTCGCCTCCAACTGCTCGGTCTGCCACGGTTCCGACGCCAAGGGCGCCTACGGCTTCCCCAACCTGACCGACGCCGACTGGCGCTGGGGCGGCGAGCCGGAAACCATCAAGACCACCATCATGGGCGGTCGTCACGCGGTGATGCCGGCCTGGGCTGAAGTGATCGGTGAGCAAGGCGTGGCCGACGTGGCCGCGTTCGTGCTGACCAATCTGGATGGCCGCAAGCTGCCGGAAGGCACCAAGGCAGACCCGGCCAACGGCCAGAAACTGTTCGCTGCCAACTGCGTGGCCTGCCACGGCCCGGCGGGCAAGGGTACGCCAGCCATGGGCGCACCCGACCTGACTCACCCGGCCGCGTTCATCTACGGTTCGAGCTTCGCCCAACTGCAGCAGACCATCCGTTACGGCCGTCAGGGCCAGATGCCTGCCCAGGAACAACTGCAAGGCAACGACAAGGTTCACCTGCTGGCGGCTTACGTTTACAGCCTGTCCCACGGTGAAAAACCAGCGGAAGCCGAGGCCCAGTAAGGCCAACGCCTGAAGCAAACAAAGCGGCCCCGCCAATGAGAATTGGCGGGGCCGTTTTGCATTCCGGCACCTTTCATGATTTGAGACGAATGCTCGATGGACGCTTAATGAGGTGCCCTGTAGCTTGTCGTTCGACACATTGACCTCAAGGAAGAAAACCAATGCGAGAATCTGATCACGACTGCGTTCAACCCCGTGACGATTTCCTTTACGCCTATTCGGAAATTCAAACCACACCTACCGAAGCCCCTGCCAGCGACAAAACAAAAACAGTCGAACGCGCCGAGAAGAGTAAAGGCAACGGGCTGGACAGTCTCGGAGGTGGAAAACTGGTTTGATGCCGCTCCAGACAGGCATGTCAGCGCATTCCGGGGGCTCGTTCGGGAGAACGGGACCAAGGATCGTCTATAGTCAATTGATCTGCATCATGCTTTGTTACATTCGCTACACCATTCATGATTTTTCCCCAACGCGACCAAAGGTCGCACCCGTTCGTCGGTAGTACAGGCGTATCATTGCGCCACCGCAACACCCCTTTTTGACCCCGGCCGGCACGCATCGACCGAGGCATTTTTCCACTGCCGTGGGATGCAATGATGAGCAACCAGATTCCGGTACACGACGTCACGCCACCCAGCAAGAACGCAAACAACAGCGTCGACCTTTACGCCTCTCGAGAAAAAATCTACACCCGTGCTTTCACCGGCCTGTTCCGCAATCTGCGGATGATGGGCGGCGCGGCGCTGTTCCTGCTGTATTTCGGTACGGTGTGGTTGAACTGGGGCGGCCACCAGGCCGTGTGGTGGAACCTGCCGGAGCGCAAGTTCTTCATTTTCGGTGCCACCTTCTGGCCGCAGGATTTCATTCTGCTTTCCGGGCTGTTGATCATTGCCGCCTTCGGTCTGTTCTTCATCACCGTGTATGCCGGCCGGGTCTGGTGTGGTTACACCTGTCCGCAAAGCGTATGGACGTGGATTTTCATGTGGTGCGAAAAGGTCACCGAAGGCGACCGCAACCAGCGCATCAAGCTCGACAAGGCGCCAATGAGCGCCAACAAGTTCCTGCGTAAATTCGCCAAGCACGCGCTGTGGCTGCTGATCGGTTTCGTCACCGGCATGACCTTCGTCGGTTACTTCTCGCCGATCCGCGAACTGGTAATCGAATTCTTCACAGGGCAAGCCGATGGCTGGTCGTATTTCTGGGTCGGTTTCTTCACCCTCGCCACCTACGGCAATGCCGGCTGGCTGCGTGAGCAGGTGTGCATCTACATGTGTCCGTATGCACGCTTCCAGAGCGTGATGTTCGACAAGGACACGCTGATCGTTTCCTACGACCCGCGTCGCGGTGAAAGCCGTGGTCCGCGCAAGAAAGGCATCGACTACAAGGCTCAGGGCCTGGGCGACTGCATCGACTGCACCATGTGCGTCCAGGTCTGCCCGACCGGCATCGACATCCGCGACGGCCTGCAGATCGAATGCATCGGTTGCGCCGCGTGCATCGACGCCTGCGACAGCATCATGGACAAGATGGATTACCCGCGCGGGCTGATCAGCTACACCACCGAACACAACTTGTCCGGGCAGAAAACCCATAAACTGCGGCCACGCCTGATCGGTTATGCCGTGGTGCTGCTGGCGATGATCAGCCTGTTGGTGACGGCCTTCTTCATGCGTTCGCTGGTGGGTTTCGACGTCAGCAAGGACCGCGTGCTGTACCGCGAAAACGCCGAAGGCCGGATCGAAAACGTCTACAGCCTGAAGATCATGAACAAGGATCAGCGCGACCACACTTACGTGCTGGAAGCCGCCGGTTTGCCGGATCTGCGCCTGCAAGGCAAACGCGAGATCAAGGTGCCGGCCGGGGAAATCTTCAGCATGCCGGTCGAGCTGTCGAGCGCGCCTGAACAATTGCCATCGAGCACCAACGAGGTGAAATTCATCCTCAGGGATGCCGATGACGACAGCGTCCACGTAGAAGCCAAGAGCCGATTCATCGGCCCACAAAATCGTTGAGAGAACTGAACATGCCCGCAGCAAACGCCGCAAGTCCCTGGTACAAGCACCTTTGGCCATGGATCATCATCGCGATTCTGGCCTGTTCGGTGACCCTGACGCTGTCCATGGTGACCATCGCGGTGAACAACCCGGACAACCTGGTCAACGACAACTACTACGAGGCCGGCAAAGGCATCAACCGTTCGCTGGACCGTGAATTGCTGGCGCAGACCCTGAAGATGCGCGCCTCCGTGCACCTGGATGACGTCACCGGCGAAGTCGACCTGCGCCTGAGCGGCGACAGCCAGCCGAAAACCCTGGAACTGAACCTGATCTCGCCGACCCAGCCGGAGAAGGATCGCAAGATCGTCCTCGCCCGCAGCGAGACTGAACAGGGCCGCTACATCGGCCAGTTGAGCGACAAGATCGAAGGCCGGCGTTTTGTGGAGTTGCTGGGTACTCAGGACGACCACGTGTGGCGGATGTTCGAGGAAGAGCTGGTCAACCATGACAAGGATCTGTTGCTGGGTGATGAGCCGCTTCAAGGCGCTGAAGACCTGAAGAAATAAAGCCGCGCTTCGCGCATCGCGAGCAGGCTCGCTCCCACAGGTTTTGTGAACGCCGCAAACCCAATGTGGGAGCGAGCCTGCTCGCGATGAGGCCCTCCCGGACGACAATTTAGCTGATGACCACCCCACTCCCCTGTTACCACTGCGCCCTGCCCGTCCCGGCCGGCAGCCGCTTCACCGCCGTCGTGCTCGGGGAGTCCCGCGAGTTCTGCTGCCCCGGCTGCCAGGCCGTGGCCGAAGCCATCGTCGCCGGCGGGCTGGAAAGCTATTACCAGCATCGCAGCGAAGCTTCGGCCAACCCCGAAGCGCTACCGGTGCAACTGGTCGATGAGCTTGAGCTGTACGACCGCGCCGACGTGCAGCAACCCTTCGTGCGCCACGAAGGCGAACTGGCCGAAACCACGCTGCTGATGGAAGGCATCAGTTGCGCCGCGTGCGGCTGGTTGATCGAGAAACACCTGCGCACCCTGCCCGCCGTGGCCGAGGCGCGGCTGAACCTGTCCAACCATCGCCTCCACGTACGTTGGGCCGACGGACAATTGCCGCTGAGCCAGATCCTCGGCGAACTGCGCCACATCGGCTATGCCGCGCACCCGTATCAGGCCGACCGCGCCAGCGAACAACTGGCCAGTGAAAACCGCCTCGCCCTGCGTCAACTCGGGGTCGCCGGGCTGCTATGGTTTCAGGCAATGATGGCGACCATGGCGACCTGGCCGGAATTCAACATCGACCTCAGCCCGGAGTTGCACACCATCCTGCGCTGGGTCGCGCTGTTCCTCACCACGCCGATCGTGTTCTACAGCTGCGCGCCGTTTTTCAAAGGGGCCATGCGCGACTTGCGCACCCGTCACCTGACGATGGACGTTTCGGTGTCACTGGCGATCGGCGCGGCGTATGTTGCCGGGATCTGGACTTCGATCACTGGGGTCGGCGAGCTGTATTTCGACGCGGTGGGCATGTTCGCGCTGTTCCTGCTTGCCGGACGTTACCTCGAACGCCGCGCCCGAGAGCGTACCGCCGCTGCCACTGCGCAACTGGTCAATCTGTTGCCCGCTTCGTGCCTGCGCCTCGACAACGCCGGCCAGAGCGAGCGGATCCTGCTCAGCGAACTGCGCCTCGGTGACCGGGTGCTGGTGCAGCCCGGTTCGGTGCTGCCGGCGGACGGCAAGATCCTCGATGGCCAGTCGAGCATCGACGAGTCGGTGCTGACCGGCGAATACCTGCCACAACCGCGCACCAAGGGCGATGCCGTCACCGCCGGCACGCTGAACGTGGAAGGTGTGCTGACCGTCGAGGTGCAGGCGCTGGGTCAGGACACGCGGCTGTCGGCAATCGTCCGCCTGCTGGATCGCGCCCAGGCGGAAAAACCACGGCTGGCGGAAATCGCCGACCGCGCCGCGCAATGGTTCCTGTTGCTGTCGCTGATCGCGGCGGCCGCCATCGGCCTGTTGTGGTGGGAACTGGATTCTTCGCGCGCCTTCTGGATCGTCCTCGCGATGCTGGTCGCCACTTGCCCGTGCGCCCTGTCTCTGGCAACGCCGACCGCGCTGACCGCCGCCACCGGCACTCTGCACAAACTTGGCCTGCTGCTGACGCGCGGCCATGTGCTGGAAGGTCTGAACCAGATCGACACGGTGATCTTCGACAAGACCGGCACCCTCACCGAAGGCCGACTGGTGCTGCGCTCGATTCGACCGCTCGGCGCCCTCGACAGCGATCAATGCCTGAGTCTGGCCGCCGCTCTGGAAAACCGCTCGGAACACCCGATTGCGCGCGCCTTTGGTCGCGCGCCACTGGCTGCCGAAGATGTCCACAGCACGTCGGGGCTTGGGCTTGAAGGGTTGGTCGGTGAACAGCGTTTGCGCATCGGTCAGGCGGATTTTGTCTGTGATCTCAGCGGCACGCCGGTGCCATCGATGCCGAAAGAGCCGGGGCAATGGCTGCTGCTCGGTGACCGTCAGGGGCCGCTGGCCTGGTTCGCCCTCGACGACCGCCTGCGCGATGACGCCCCGGCCCTGCTCGCGGCGTGCAAGGCACGCGGCTGGCGCACGCTGCTGCTGTCGGGCGACAATTCGCCGATGGTCGCCAGTGTTGCCGCCGAACTGGGCATCGACGAGGCCCGGGGCGGTCTGCGTCCGGACGACAAGCTGCAAGTGCTGCAACAACTGCACAAGGACGGCCGCAAAGTGTTGATGCTCGGCGACGGGGTCAACGACGTGCCGGTGCTGGCCGCTGCGGACATCAGCGTGGCCATGGGCTCGGCCACCGATCTGGCGAAAACCAGTGCCGATGCGGTGCTGCTGTCCAATCGCCTCGACGCCTTGGTACAAGCCTTCACGCTGGCGCGCCGCACACGCCGGGTGATCATCGAGAACCTGTTGTGGGCCGCGCTGTACAATGGCCTCATGTTGCCGTTCGCCGCCCTCGGCTGGATCACTCCGGTGTGGGCCGCCGTCGGCATGTCGATCAGTTCGCTGACCGTGGTGCTCAACGCCCTGCGCCTGACTCGCCTGCCGAGTGCGCCGGCCGTCAGCGCCTCGTCAGAAACCCGCCCGCTGCCGGCCTGAGCCGCGCGGGCATGGAGTACAGATGCCAGCTCTCTACGTGATGATTCCGGCCGCGCTGCTGATCGTGGCCATCGCCGTCTACATCTTCTTCTGGGCGGTGGACAGCGGCCAGTACGACGACCTCGACGGCCCGGCCCACAGCATCCTGTTCGACGATCAGGACCCGAACCACACCGCTGCGGTGGACGAAGCCAACCCTACAAAAGCGGACGACAAGGCGCCACCCCATGCTTGAACTGGCGCCGCTGCTGGTGTCTGCGTTGATCCTCGGCCTGCTCGGCGGCGGCCATTGCCTGGGCATGTGCGGCGGCTTGATGGGCGCACTGACCCTGGCGATTCCCAAGGAACAACGCAGCCGACGTTTTCGATTGCTGCTGGCCTATAACCTCGGGCGGATTTTCAGTTATGCCACGGCGGGATTACTGATCGGACTGGCCGGATGGGCCGTGGCCAACAGTCCTGCCGCGCTGTTCATGCGCGTGCTCGCCGGTTTGCTGCTGATCGCCATGGGCCTGTATCTGGCGGGCTGGTGGAGCGGCCTGACCCGTATCGAAAGCCTTGGGCGCGGACTGTGGCGTTACATTCAACCCGCCGCCAATCGTCTGCTGCCGGTGTCGAGCCTGCCCCGGGCCTTGCTGCTCGGCGCGCTGTGGGGCTGGCTGCCGTGCGGGCTGGTTTACAGCACGTTGCTGTGGTCGGCCAGTCAGGGCAATGCACTCGACAGCGCGTTGCTGATGCTCGCCTTCGGGCTCGGCACCTGGCCGGTATTGCTGGCCACCGGCCTCGCGGCCGAGCGGGTCACGGCGCTGTTGCGCAAACGCAGCGTGCGCATGGCCGGCGGTCTGCTGGTGATCCTGTTCGGTATCTGGACCCTGCCAGGGCCGCACCAGCACTGGCTGATGGGCCACTGATCCCGTTGATGCAAATCAAGACGCCTTTTTGTGCCCTCCCCTAGACTCGGCACACTGCCAGCCTATCCGGGGGAATGCCCGCATGCTCGACGCCATTCGTTGGGACACCGATTTGATCCGCCGCTACGACCTGGCGGGGCCGCGCTACACCTCGTACCCGACGGCCGTGCAATTTCACAGTCAGGTCGGCACCTTCGACCTGTTCCACGCCCTGCGCGACAGCCGCAAGGCCCTGCGCCCGCTGTCGCTGTACGTGCACGTGCCGTTCTGCGCGAACATTTGCTACTACTGCGCCTGCAACAAGGTCATCACCAAGGATCGCGGCCGCGCGCTGCCCTATCTGCAACGGCTCGAGCAGGAAATCCAGCTGATCGCCTGCCACCTCGATCCGGCGCAGAAAGTCGAGCAACTGCACTTTGGCGGCGGCACGCCGACCTTTCTCAGCCACGATGAATTGCGGCAGTTGATGGCGCACCTGCGCAAGCATTTCAATCTGCTGGACGATGACTCTGGCGATTACGGCATCGAGATCGACCCGCGCGAAGCCGACTGGTCGACCATGGGCCTGTTGCGCGAATTGGGCTTCAACCGGGTCAGCATCGGCCTGCAGGATCTCGACCCGGCGGTACAACGGGCGGTCAATCGCCTGCAAAGCCTGGAGGAAACCCGCGCGGTGATCGACGCGGCGCGCACCTTGCAATTTCGCTCGATCAACATCGATTTGATCTACGGCCTGCCCAAGCAGACCCCGGACAACTTCGCCCGCACCGTTGAGGAAGTCATCAGCCTGCAACCAGACCGGCTCTCGGTGTTCAACTACGCGCACCTGCCGGAACGCTTCATGCCGCAGCGGCGGATCAACGGCAACGAACTGCCGAGCCCGGCGCAGAAACTGGAAATGCTGCAACGCACCATCGAACAACTGACCGCCGCCGGCTATCGCTACATCGGCATGGACCACTTCGCCCTGCCCGACGATGAACTGGCGATTGCTCAGGAAGAATCGACCCTGCAACGCAATTTCCAGGGCTACACCACCCACGGTCACTGCGACCTGATCGGCCTGGGCGTGTCGGCCATCAGCCAGATCGGCGATCTGTACTGCCAGAACAGCAGCGACCTCAATCATTACCAGAACACCTTGGCCGGCGCGCAACTGGCCACCAGCCGGGGCCTGGTGTGCAACGCTGACGATCGCCTGCGCCGCGCGGTGATCCAACAGCTGATCTGCAATTTCAGCCTGGACTTCGCCGAGATCGAGCGCAGCTTCAATATCGATTTTCAGGGCTACTTCGGCGCGCTCTGGCCACAATTGCAGGGCATGGCGCAGGACGGTCTGATCGAACTGGATCGCGAACGCATCACCGTGCTGCCGGCCGGGCGCCTGCTGGTACGTTCGGTGTGCATGGTGTTCGACGCGTATCTGGAGCAGCAGAACCGCCAGCGCTTTTCCCGGGTGATCTGACTTTTCATCAACAACGCAGGGGGGCTGCGTATCCATAGCGGTCATCGAAACGGTGCCTTGCACGCCGTCCGAGACACGTTTATCGGCCGTCATCCCTGCGGCGTTTTGCCGATGGGGCAATCTCGCCCCAGGCTGGCCTGAATGTCCTCCGCTGGGTTACCCTTACGCCTTATGTGTGTTTTCCCACAAGGATTTAAGAAATGTCCGAGCCAGTTAAACTGCGCGCTCACAACCAGGCTAATTGCAAGGATTGCAGCCTGGCCCCTCTCTGCCTGCCACTTTCGCTGAATCTGGAAGACATGGAAGCGCTGGACGAAATCGTTAAACGGGGTCGCCCGTTGAAAAAGGGTGAGTTCCTGTTCCGCCAGGGCGACACCTTCGATTCCGTTTATGCAGTACGCTCCGGCGCTCTGAAGACCTTTAGCCTGAGCGATACCGGCGAAGAGCAACTGACCGGTTTCCACCTGCCGAGCGAGCTGGTCGGCCTGTCCGGCATGGACACCGAGAAACACCCGGTGTCCGCCCAGGCCCTGGAAACCACTTCGGTCTGCGAGATCCCCTTCGAACGCCTCGATGAACTGGCCCTGCAACTGCCGCAGCTACGCCGTCAGCTGATGCGCGTGATGAGCCGGGAAATCCGCGACGACCAACAGATGATGTTGCTGCTGTCGAAGAAAACCGCCGACGAGCGCATCGCCACGTTCCTGGTCAACCTGTCGGCGCGTTTCCGCGCTCGCGGCTTCTCGGCCAACCAGTTCCGCCTGAGCATGTCGCGCAATGAAATCGGCAACTATCTGGGGCTGGCAGTGGAAACCGTGTCCCGGGTCTTCACCCGCTTCCAGCAGAACGAACTGATCGCCGCCGAGGGCAAGGAAATCCACATCCTCGACCCGATCCAGCTCTGCGCCCTGGCTGGCGGCTCACTCGAAGTCTGATCTCGACCCGCGGCCGAGCGAATCGTTTCAGCCGCGGGTATACTGCGCCGTTTGCAGCCCTGCCAGGACACCTCGACGATGGTCTTCGACTCCTTCGACATCAAATCCCTGATTCGCCCCGTGATCGACTTCCCGAAACCGGGTGTGATCTTTCGCGACATCACCCCGCTGTTCCAGTCGCCCAAGGCCCTGCGCCTGGTGATGGACAGCTTCGCCCACCGCTATGTCGAAGCCGACTTTACCCACATCGGTGCGATGGATGCGCGTGGTTTCCTGATCGGTTCGGTACTGGCCTATCAGTTGAACAAGCCGCTGGTGTTGTTCCGCAAGCAGGGCAAGCTGCCGGCGGACGTGCTGGCCGAAGGTTACGCGACCGAATACGGCGAAGCGTTTCTGGAAGTGCATGCCGACAGCCTGTGCGAAGGCGACTCGGTGGTGATGTTCGATGACCTGATCGCCACCGGCGGCACGCTGATCGCAGCGGCCAACCTGATCCGCCGCATGGGCGCCCGCGTTCATGAAGCGGCGGCGATCATCGATCTGCCGGAACTGGGTGGTTCGCAGCGCCTGGAGGACATGGGGATTCCGACGTTCTGCCTGACGCAGTTTGCGTTGACTGATAAATAAGTAGCGCCCTTTCGAACGCGATCGCTAGCAGGCTAGCTCCCACAAGGGAATGCATTCCAAATGTGGGAGCTAGCCTGCTAGCGATGGGGCCTCGAGCCTCACAACAGATCACAGTCCCATCTGTTTGCTGATGATCTCGTTCATCACTTCCCGCGTCCCGCCGCCAATCGACAGAATCCGGTTATCCCGATACAGCCGCTCCACCAGGCTTTCGCGCATATAACCCAGCCCACCAAGAATCTGCACCGCCTCATTGGTAATCCGGTCCGAAGTGTCCGTGGCAAAGTTCTTGGCCATGGAGATTTCCTTGATCACGCTCTGCCCTGCCGCCATCTTCGCCGCCTGCCGGTAGGTGAACTCCCGCGAGACTTCCAGCGCCGTGGCCATTTCCGCGAGGCGGTGCTTGATCACCTGGAACTTGCCGATGGGTTTACCGAACGCTTCACGTTCCTTCGCCCACTTCAGGCTTTCTTCCAGCGCCAGTTGCGCGGTCATGTTGGCCATCAGCGCCAGCGCCAGACGTTCGCTCTGGAAGTTGCCCATGATGCAGGCAAAGCCCATGTTCTCCGCGCCAATCAGGTTTCCTACGGGCACCCGGCAATCATCGAAGAACAATTCAGCCGTGTCCGACGCCCACCAGCCCATTTTCTTCAGCGGCCGGCCGACGGTGAAACCGGGCGTGCCCTTCTCGATCAACAGCAGGCTGATGCCGCCAAAACCCGGCGCGCCGGTACGCACTGCGACGGTGTAGTAGTCGGCGCGCACGCCACTGGTAATGAAAGTTTTGCTGCCGCTGACTCGATAGTGGTCGCCATCGCGTACGGCGCGGGTCTGCAGGTTGGCGACGTCGGAGCCGCCGCCCGGTTCGGTGACGGCCAGCGCGCTGACTTTCTCGCCGCTGAGTACTTGGGGGACGACGCGGTTACGCACTTCGGGCCGGGCCCATTTGACGATCGGCGGCAATCCGATGTCGAGCGAGCCCAGCCCCGCCACCAGCCCGCCGGAGCCGCAACGCATCAGTTCTTCGCTGGCGGCGATCTTGGCGAACAGATCACCTTCGTGACTGCCGCCCAGCGCTTCGGGGTAACCGATGCCGAGAATGCCGGCCGCACCGGCCTTCAGGTACAGCTCACGGGGGAAGCTTTCGGCTTCTTCCCACGCATCGATGTCCGGCAGGATCTCGCGTTCGACGAAACGTCTGACGCTGTCGCGGACCATTTGGTGGCTGGGGTCGAAGTATTCCTGGAAGGCGGGCATCGGCGAACTCCATGGAAGGGTTCGCCGAACTTAACCGAGCGCTTGCTTGGTTTTCAACAGGATTGTGTGGCTCAGAGGGAAATCGGCTTGCGCCCGGCAAACGAGTGAGCCAGCGTGCCGCCGTCCACCAGTTCCAATTCGCCACCCAACGGTACGCCGTGAGCGATGCGCGAAGTGATCAGGCCTTTGTTCTGCAGCAACTGGGCGATGTAGTGTGCCGTCGCTTCGCCTTCCACGGTCGGGTTGGTGGCGAGGATGACTTCGGTGAAGGTGCCCGCCTCTTCGATCCGCGCCATCAATTGCGGAATGCCGATGGCTTCCGGGCCCAGGCCGTCCAGCGGCGACAGGTGCCCCTTGAGCACGAAATAGCGCCCGCGAAATCCGGTCTGCTCGACCGCGTAGACATCCATCGGCCCTTCCACCACGCACAGCAGCGTGTCGTCGCGGCGGGTGTCGGCGCATTGCGGGCACAGATCGTCTTCGGTCAGCGTGCGGCACTGGCGGCAGTGTCCGACCCCTTCCATGGCCTGGCTCAAGGCCTGGGCCAGGCGCGTGCCGCCGCTGCGGTCACGTTCGAGCAACTGCAACGCCATACGCTGGGCAGTTTTCTGACCCACGCCCGGCAAGGTTCGCAGGGCGTCGATCAGTTGGCGAATCAAAGGGCTGAAGCTCATGGGGAAAAAGTCCGACAAAACAACGAGACGCGGTTTATACCCGCGCCTCCGGCCAGCGTCAAATCCTCAGTCCTGGGCGACCTTCACCACCAGTTTGCCGAAGTTGCGCCCCTCCAGCAGCCCGATAAACGCTTGCGGCGCCTGCTCCAGGCCCTCGACCACGTCCTCGCGGAATTTCACCTTGCCGTCGCGCACCCACGGCACCATCGCGCTGATGAATTCCGGCTGACGGTCACCGTAGTCATCGAACACGATGAAACCCTGAATCCGTACGCGTTTGGTCAGCAAGGTGCGTTGCAACATGGGCAGGCGATCCGGGCCTTTCGGCGCTTCCGAAGCGTTGTAGCCGGCAATCAGGCCACACAACGGGACCCGCGCCTTGGGATTGAGGAGGGGCACGACGGCATCGAAGACGTGACCGCCGACGTTTTCATAATAGATGTCGATGCCATTGGGGCAGGCCTTGGCCAGTTGCTCGGCGAAGTCCGGTGCCTTGTGATCGATACAGGCGTCGAAGCCCAGTTCCTCGACCACGTATTTGCACTTCTCGGCACCACCAGCCACGCCGACGGCGCGCAGACCTTTGATCTTCGCAACCTGGCCGACCACCGAGCCCACTGCGCCGGAAGCGGCGGCGACCACCAGGGTCTCCCCTTCTTTAGGCTGCCCGATGTCCATCAATCCCATGTAGGCGGTCATGCCCGGCATGCCCAGCACGCCAAGCGCCATCGACGGGCTCGGCAGGCCCGACGGAATCGGGATGATGTTGCGGCCATCGCTGATGCTGTGGCTTTGCCAACCGGTGGCACCGACGACCAGATCGCCAGGGTGGAATTTCGGATGACGCGACTGCTCGACCCGGCTGACAGCGCCACCGGTCATCACTTCGCCGATTTGTACCGGCGCCGCGTAGGACGGCGCGTCACTCATGCGTCCGCGCATGTAGGGATCGAGCGACAGGTACAGGGTCTTGAGCAACACTTGGCCGTCCTCAAGGTCCGGCAGCGCCTCGCGCTCCAGACGGAAGTTCTCGGGTGTCGGCGCGCCCGCCGGACGCGAGGCCAGCACGAAGCGTTGATTGAGGGTCAGAGGGTCGGACATGTCAGCGTCTCCTTTGAATGATGAATTCGGGGGTATAGGAAGCAGACCGTTGCAGCTATTGCGCGTTCGATGTTTCGTCAGCCGGAAACAAAAATGCCAGGCGCGATGCCTGGCATTTTTTGTAGCTCATCCAACCCGCAAAGGCGAATCAGAACGGCAGTTTCATACCGGCCGGCAGGTTCATGCCAGCGGTCATGCTGCCCATTTTCGCCTGGCTGTTGGCTTCGATCTGACGCACAGCGGCGTTGACGGCTGCGGCCACCAGATCCTCGACCACTTCACGGTCGTCTTCGTCCAGGCCCGGCAGTACGCTCGGGTCGATGCTGACTTTTTTCACGTCATGACGACCGGTCATCACCACGGTAACCAGATCGCCACCGGCCTTGCCAGTGACTTCGGCGTTGGCCAGTTCTTCCTGCATCTTGGCCATTTTTTCCTGCATCTGCTGCGCCTGCTTCATCAGGCCGGCCATGCCACCTTTCATCATGGGAATCACCTCAAAAGTACTTGGATCAAAACAGCGCCCGGCCATACAGGCCGGACGCCCTCAGTTATTAGCCCTGACTGACCAGGGCGTCGACAGGTTCAATAGTATCGTGTCGCACGACCGCACCGAACTGCTGCACCATCTGCTGGATGAACGGATCGCCGTGGATCGATTCTTCAGCCTCGCGCTGACGGTTGGCACGGCGCCGGGACGCGGCCTGGGCCGGGGTTTCCTGTTCGGGCTTGATCAGCTCGATGGTCAGGGTCAGCGTGCGTCCGTGGAACTGGTTCAGCGCATCGTTCAGGCGACGCTGCTGGGTGGCGTTGAACAAGGCGCTGTGGGCCGGGTCCAGGTGCATCAGCCAGTTGTCGCCATCGACCGCGATCAGCGTGCAGTTGGCGGCGATGCTGCCGGTCATGCCGGAAATCGGCAGTTGCGGGAACAGCTCCAGCCATTGCAGGGCCAGACCGGTGGCCGGCGCGGCGGCAGGTTCCGGCTCGGGCTCGGGGGCCGGTTCTGCAGCGTGTTCGCTGGCCAGATCGTCGAGGTAACTGTAGGCCGAATCCATGTCCGGCTCGATGTAGTCCTCGTCCAGCGGCGGCTCGTCGTCCATGTCCATGCCCGGTGTGGCGGCATCGACGTCGGCTACTGACGGCTCGGGGATCGGCGCGGCGGCCCACTCCGGGGCGTCCGGCACGACGCTGTCCGGGGTCGGCAGTGGCATTGGCGGCAAATCGGGTTGTTCGGCGGTGGTTTCCAGCACCGGCTCGACCGCTGGCTGCTGCACAGGCGCCGGTTCTACCGGGTCATTCCACGGCAGATCGACAACTTCCTCAACGGCAACCGGCTCTGGCTCTGGCTCAGGAACGGGTTCCGGCGCAATCACCTGGGCAACCGGTGCAGGCTCGGGAGCAGGCGTAACCACCGGTGCTGGCGCGGGTGTGGGTGCAACAGCCGCAGCAACTACCGGCGCAGGTTTCGGCGCGGCAGCCACTGAGTTTGCGGAATCAACTGTGGCCTGGCTGATCCCCACTGGCTTTAGCGGTTGCCTCGGGGCGTCCGCCGTGTCCGCCGGCCGGAAGGCCAGCATCCGCAGCAGGACCATTTCGAAACCGCCTCGCGGGTCCGGCGCCAGCGGCAAGTCGCGGCGACCGATCAGGCCCATCTGGTAATAGAACTGCACGTCTTCGGCCGGCAAGGCCTGGGCCAGCGCCAACACCCGGTCACGGTCGCCGTGGCCGTTGTCGACACCTTCCGGCAAGGCCTGGGCGATGGCGACGCGGTGCAGCACATTGAGAATTTCCGAGAGCACGCCGTTCCAGTCCGGGCCCTGTTCGGCCAGATGACGCACGGCTTCGAGCAACGCCTTGGCGTCGCCTTCAATCAGCGCGTGCAACACGTCGTAGACCTGACCGTGATCCAGCGTACCGAGCATCGCCCGCACATCGGCGGCCAATACCTTGCCTTCACCGAAGGCGATGGCCTGGTCGGTCAGGCTCATGGCGTCACGCATCGAACCGTCCGCCGCGCGGCCGAGCAGCCACAGGGCGTCGTCTTCGAACGGGACGTTTTCGGCGCCCAGAACGTGGGTCAAATGCTCGACCACCCGCTCCGGCGTCATGTTCTTCAGGGAGAACTGCAGGCATCGCGACAAAATCGTTGCCGGAAGTTTCTGCGGGTCGGTGGTCGCCAGGATGAACTTGACGTAGGGCGGCGGCTCTTCGAGGGTTTTCAGCAGCGCATTGAAGGAATGGCTGGAGAGCATGTGCACTTCGTCGATCAGGTAGACCTTGAAGCGCCCGCGGCTCGGGGCGTACTGCACGTTGTCGAGCAGCTCGCGGGTGTCCTCGACCTTGGTCCGGCTCGCGGCGTCGATCTCGATCAGGTCGACGAAACGGCCTTCATCGATCTCGCGGCACACCGAACACTCGCCGCACGGGCTTGAAGTGATACCTGTTTCACAGTTCAGGCATTTGGCGATGATCCGCGCAATCGTGGTCTTGCCGACGCCCCGCGTACCCGTGAAGAGGTAGGCGTGGTGCAGGCGCTGGCTGTCCAAGGCATTGATCAGAGCCTTGAGCACATGGGTCTGGCCGACCATTTCGCGGAACGAGCGCGGACGCCATTTACGTGCAAGAACCTGATAACTCATCGAAAACCGTCGCGGCAAAGGAAGCAGAAGCGGCTAATGCTAGCGGAGCAAGGGCAAAATTGCATCCGGTGTGCTCGTCTATTCTGGCTAAGCTGCATGGACAGGGGCTTTTATCGGTTCGGGATCGGGAATTACCGGAGCGTTTATGCGGTGGGCCGTGGGGGCAATACTGGGAATCAGCCTGAGCGCGATGGCGTCGCAACCGCCACTGCGCTTCGCCGTTGCCGACAGCTGGGCGATGCCGATGGTGCAGATCGAACGCGGCCGCCCGACCCAGGGCATTCTCTACGACATGATGCTCAGCCTCGCGACCCAGGTCGGCGTGCCGGCGCAATTTCACGTCCTGCCCCGCGCCCGGGTGCAGAACGCCATGGAACACGGCGAAGTCGACGTGCGCTGCTATGCCGCACAATCCTGGCTGCCGAACCTGTCCGGGGACTATATCTGGAGTCTGCCGCTGTTCTTCCAGCGCGACCTGCTGATCAGCCGTCAGGACCAACCACCCCGCGCCGATCCGGCCCACCTGCCCCGCCAGTCGATCGGCACCGTCCTCGGCTACAGCTACCCCACGCTACAACCGATATTCGACGCCGATCGACTCTGGCGCGAAGACGCGCGCAATCAGGAGCAGGTGCTCGACAAGCTGCTGGCCGGCCGCTACCGCTACGCCGTGAGCAATCAATGGACCCTGGACTGGTTCAACCAGCGCCTGCTGCCGGGGCAACAACTGCAAGCGGTGGCGGTGTTGCAGGAGCAGAAGGTCGGCTGCTATGTACGCAATGATCCGAACGTGCCGGTGCAGCAGATATTGAGGACGTTGCTGCGAATGAAAATGTCGGGGGAGATTGATGACATCATTCGGTTGTATACCGGCAGCGCGGGCGGCGAACCGTAAGCCAGACCCTCAATGCCCCGCCGTATCACGAAACCGCTGGTACTCGTGATACTCGACCCACGCCACCACATCGTACGGCACGTAAAGCTTCAGCCTGGCCCGGGAGATGGCGATGTACACGGCGCAGATCCGCTGATCGAACGCGTAGGCGTCCTTGAACTTCTCGTTGGTCAGCAGCCCCGGTGTCAGTAGCACCTTGTCGAACTCCATGCCACCCGCCTCTTCCGCGAGCATCAGCAGGCAGCCGTTGCCGGCGTTGTCGATCATTCGGGTAAGGCGTGTCAGGTCGGCAATCATGAAACCGTTTTCCAGCTTGGCCTTGACCCGCAGAAACGACTCGTCGAACTGGTTGGCGTCGCACACAGCCTGCCAGTCGGGCAGATCGCTGAAGTACGGATGCACGCCGTTTTCGCTGAATTCGGAACGGTAGAAGTCAGGTTTGAACAGTTCGATGGCGGTGGCCATGAAATGCTTGAGTTCATCCTGGGTGCGCTTGTCCGGGAATCTGAACTTGCAGTTGGCATCGTGCAGGTGGATGGTCCAGATCATCGTGTCCCACGGCGATGCCGTCAGCACCACGCAGCCTTCGGGCGGCACAAAACCTTCCGGATATTCCTTGATCAGGACGTCAGCATCACTGGCGCCTTCGAACGGAATCTTGCCCTTCTGCGAGTGCCGGGCGATCAGCGGATTGACCAGCCGCTCGACGTTGCGACCCGAACGCACGGAATAGCTGATATCGCTCTGGCGAACCTCACGGTGCCGTTTGACCGGCACGCCGCTGGCCTGCTGGTACTCGTCGCCGAGGGTGATCAGCACTTGGCGGCCACGTTCGATGATCTGCAACAGCGACCCGGGAATATCCTGGCTCTCGTCGATCAGCACGTGCGTGTAGCGCGCCGGCACCACGCAACCAGCAATGCAGGCCCGCTTGATCATCAGCAGCGCTTCGAAACCAGTCTGGCTGCCCCACGCCGGGTTGAGTTCGAGATAGCCCCACACCCGGCTCGAATACTCCAGCAACACCTGAGCGTCGACGCTGGAGAGCGGCTGGTTGAAATGCGGCAGATGCTTCGCCGAAAAGGTGTGATCGCGGAAGCGGCAGTAGCGCTCGATCACCTTGAGGCAGAGCTCAAGGGTCGCCTGCCCGTCGTGGTGGCGGAAACCGAAGATATTCAGTTCCTGCGCCAGCGCCTGGCGACTGAGGATCCGAGTCGCCCCTTCAGCCTGAGGCCTGCGCCCGAGCATCAGCGACTGGGCAAACGCCAGGAAGGTCTTGCCAGCCTTCTTCTCGCTCGGCCCCACCATGCGCTGACGAAGAACTTCGAGCTTGGCCGGGGTGCGCGCCAGCAACAGGGTCTTCTCCGGGCGCAGGTGTTCCAGCAAGGCAACCAACAGATGGCTTTTGCCGATCCCTGCGTAGCCTTGAACATGCAGGTCTTCGTCCAGATTGGCGCGGAAAGTTCTGACCAGTTTGTCCTGTGCCGGGCTCAACCAGCGCTCGCGCTGTCGGGGCGTCACTATCGGCTGGCTGAACGGGTCATGGCTGCGATGGCGCCGCACCTTGTATTCGAAGTCCCACTGGCCGTCGGGCAACAAGTAGTCGCGTGCGGATACTTCTTCGGCCGACAGAAAACGCAGGTTCAGAGGATTCAGGACCTTCAGGCCGAAATACAGTTTGCGCGGGTCGAACAGTCGCTGCGCTTCCGACAGCAGGCTCGCCGTGGTTGATTGCCGAGTTTCAGCAGCCCAGGACAAGAGCTTGGCCAGAATTTTCTCTGCCGCCACGGCGCCGAGATCCTGCTCTTTCGTCTGCACCAGATTCTGGATGACCAGCACCGCCGCCAGCTCCGGATCGGTGAGGCTTTCGAGCACTTTGGCGCCACCCGCCTGCAACAGGTTCGCGCAGGTTTCATCCGTGACGGGCAAGAACACAGGGCTGGATAGATCGGAATGTTCCGGGAGCATAAAACCTCGCGGCCAGGACGCGGACCTTACAGGGTCGATCCTGGCCAGACTCTTCATTTATTTCGGTGGCTGCGAGTATGCGGGATTGAAGAGCAAATGATTACCCCGTGTCGGCGCCCTCGCGAGCAAGAGGTTCGGGTACGAAACGCCAAATCGCAGGCATAAAAAAACCGCAGTGGGCGAAACCCATGCAGTTCGGTGTTGATTCGTTCGATGTTCGTTAAGGTGGTAACCCTACCAGCCACACCCCGGCACACAATGTTCCCGCTGTGGCTGCTGCCTTCCGGCTCTGACCAGGTTCACGGGTAATCGTTGCGGGGGGACCGATAGGGTCACCATAACGACACTCGCCTGTCGGCGAGCCGCGCCATTGTACCTATCTGAGACGAAGTTACAACCGCTCGTTGCAGATTAAAAATATGAGCTGCTTCAAGGACATGCAAATTCCTGGTTACAGACGAAGCTTCTGCAAGGTCTCAAGGCTTACTCAAGCTGTACCCCGTGAAAAGCCGAGCTTGCCCACAAGGCCGTCTGCCGCTTCAAAACCGGCATAGGTATCTCGGCGTGGAAGCACCGTTTTGGCTTGCCAAGGGCTGAGTGTGTAACTGACCGCCCTATCCGCAGATCTGGGAAGAGACGATAAACAACGAGTATCTATTCGATATCAGTCCACTTCTTTTTCTTTACCGCTGATCGGGACTGTCAGAAATGACAGTAGACATGAAATCTAGTCATAACCATTTTAGTACTACAGATAGCCACCAGCGTCTGTAAAACAACTAACTTTATCTCTCGCGAGAAACAAAAATGAAAAACGAACCGTTGGTCGCCTCAAACAAAACCCCATTCGCGATACTGACTTGGGAAAACCTTTCGCTATCGCAAGCCCTTTACACGCGGACCAGTTTGACAAATCCTGATTGGATGCTTATCAACACTTGGCCAGGCGGTATGAGCTTCCCTACGACGACTACTCTTCGCCCCAACCTCCACGGATTAAAAGTATCCTACATCTCAGATTCGACCACATTAGAAATGACCAACCCAGCAACAAAAGTTATATTTAACTTAAAGAAAGTTGACAGCAAAATTATTTACACTACAGCTAGCCCCCAGGCATCAATTGAAGAAAGGTGGAGCTGGGGCATCAAGACAAACATCGCGCTTATAGTGGACAACCAGGCACACCATCCCGACGAAAGCCCTACAAAATTTCATGAAGAACATGGCATTCAGTACCTGATGACAGGCGGAGAAGAAAATAACACTTACTCGAGCCAAGGAGAAAAGTCCACCGTAGTTCCAGATAATGCCTACTTCACTTTCACAACCAATACTACTATGTACCTTTCAACATCAGACAACCCAGCAGCAGCTGTTCATCAAATGATCTTTGAGGAACTTGTAAAGGTAGATAGCCGCATCTTGCAAGGCTTCGCATCTTCTGGTGGACGTTACGCCCTCACCAACAACAAAAACTCTCTTTATCCTGACGGAAAATCAAGACTAGTTATAAATGACGGCTTTTCGGAAAGCACGGCAACAATCCTATTCGATCATGACACAACCAACAATACCGTTGAGATCTCGATTGAATCACACACAGCTGAACATTGCGAACTCAGAGGCTCGGAGATTGTATTTGCGCTATAACCTCACGGATTGAATATCCAATCTAAATAGATAGCCAAATCAGACTACAAGGAGAGATAGTTTAAATTTGACGAACGAAAACAGGGCTTTGAAAAATACAGACCCGGCTGCCACTCTCGGCACACAATGTCTTGTGGTGGCTGCTCCCCTCCGGTCTGGCAACGTTCACAAACCATCGTTTCCAGAAGTCCGACGGGGTCACCATAACGCCGAAAGATGCAATTTTGAATTTATTGCGCCTGAAGCACCTCGTCCGCGCGGCCGCCCTCTTGCTGGATCACCAGATGAATGAAGTGCAGCTTGGCAATCGCCGCTGGCGGCAGCACGAACGGATAGAAATCCGGCTGGCCCATGCTGCGCGACAGTTCGTTGAGCATGCCGGCCAGTTCGATCCACGCGTTGACGAACGACAGGAATGCCGCGCCGCCGGGATGCTCGGGGTCGTACAGCGTGCTCGACGGAAACGGCTGATAATCCAGGTCCATCTCCCGGGCACTCATGCCGAAACCCAGCGCCGTATCCACCGCGTCCATCATGTGCAGGTAATGCGCCCAGGTTTCCGCCCAGTCTTCCCATGGGTGCATGGTGGCGTAGGCGCTGACGTAGTGCTGCGACCAGTCCGCCGGCGCGCCCTGTTGATAATGCCGTTCCAGCGCCTCGGCATAACTGGCGCGCTCGTCGCCGAACAGGTTGCGGAATGAACCGAGCCACGGGCCGTTGTCGATCAGGCGATCCCAATAGTAATGCCCGACCTCGTGGCGAAAGTGCCCGAGCAACGTGCGATAGGGTTCGTGCATCTGCGCCCGGACCCGTTCGCGGTGGGCGTCGTCGGCTTCTTCGATGTCGAGGGTGATCAGGCCGTTGGCGTGGCCGGTCATCGGCGCGTTGCCTTGCAGATCGACGCCGATGAAATCGAACGCCAGACCGGTGGCTTCGTCGACGGTTTTCGGGACGACCGGCAGGCCGAGGCTGATCAGTTGCGCGACCAGTCGCCGCTTGGCGATTTCCACCTTGCGCCAGCGTTCGGGGTTTTCCGGGACGGACAGATCGGGAATGGTGCGATTCAGAGCGCAGGCCGCGCACAGGGTATCGTGATCGTTGGCGGGCAGCAGCCAGTTGCAGGCGGCCGGGGTATCGAGGTTGGCGCAGCGCCGAAACAGCCCGGCGTCGGGGTCGGCGTCCAGCGTCCAGGTGCCCTCTTGCGGCCCCGGTTGCAGTGACGTCAGCCGACTGTGTTCCGGTTGATAACCCAGCGCCGCGTTACAGGCCAGGCACTGGCTGTTGCGAAAGAACAGCGACTGGCCGCAGCGACACGGCCAGACTTTGCTGTTGCGCGAGGATTCGCCCATGAACGGCGCGACGATGCGAGAACTGAGCTGCTCGAAAAAGCGGTACATGGCGATCTCTCCCTTGGGCTTGCCAAGACTAGATCATTCCCGCGAGTTGATCGTTCCCGCGCGTTGCATCAGGCGGAAATACCGTGTCCTTTCAGGAACGCGATAAACGCCTCCTCATCCATGACCCTCACACCCAGTTCGTTGGCCTTGGTCAGTTTCGACCCGGCGCCCGGCCCGGCGACCACGCAATGGGTCTTGGCCGACACGGAGCCGGCAACCTTGGCGCCGAGGCTTTCCAGGTGTTCCTTGGCGATGTCGCGGCTCATCAACTCGACCTTGCCGGTCAGCACCCAGGTTTCCCCGGCCAGCGGCAGGCCTTCGACGACTTTCTTTTCGCTTTGCCAGTGCATGCCGAAATCGCGCAACTGCTTCTCCGCGTCTTCGGCCAGTTGACGATGCTCGGGCAAGGCAAAAAACTCGCGTACCGAATTGGCCTGCTTCTCCGGCAATGCCTGGCGCATGTCCAACCAGTCCGCGTTCATCACCCCTTCCAGCGTTTCGAACTTGTCCGCCAGCTTCTGCGCCCCGCCCGGCCCCACCGAAGGAATGTGCAGCTTGTCGAGGAAGCCACCCAGCGTGGTACTGGCGGCAAACTCGGCGCCCAACTCGCCCTGATCCTGAATCTGCAAACCGTGGCCCAGCAGCTCGGTGATCACCTGCCGGTTGTGCGCATCTTCGAAGAAGCTGTGAATCTCGTGCGCCACTTCCAGACCGATGTCCGGCAGGTAAGTCAGCACTTGCGGCAAGGCTTGCTGAACACGCTCCAGCGACCCCAGCGAACGCGCCAGCACCTTGGCCGTCTCCTCGCCGACATCCGGAATGCCCAGCGCATAGATGAAGCGCGCCAGCCCCGGTTTCTTGCTGTCTTCAATGGCGGCCAGCAACTTGTTGCTCGACACCTCGGCGAAGCCTTCCAGGTCGACGATGTCATCGAACTTCAGGGCGTAAAGATCGGCCGGCGAACTGACCAGACCTTCGTCCACCAACTGCTCGACGCTCTTGTCGCCAAGACCTTCGATGTCCATCGCGCGACGGGAGACGAAGTGAATGATCGCCTGCTTGAGTTGCGCACCGCACGCCAGTCGGCCGACGCAGCGATACACCGCGCCTTCGCTGATGGTTTCCTTGCCCTTGCTGCGTTTGACCAGTTGCGTGCGTTCGACATGGGAACCACAAACCGGGCAGCTCTCGGGAATCTGCACCGGCCGCGCGTCTTCGGGACGACGCTCGGTGACGACCTGCACCACTTGCGGGATCACGTCACCGGCGCGGCGAATGATCACCGTGTCGCCGATCATCAGGCCCAACCGGGCGACTTCGTCCATGTTGTGCAGCGTGGCATTGGCCACGGTGACACCAGCGACCTTGACCGGTTTCAACCGCGCCACAGGGGTGACGGCGCCGGTGCGGCCGACTTGGAATTCCACGTCGAGCAGCTCGGTGAGTTCTTCCATCGCCGGGAATTTGTGGGCGATGGCCCAACGTGGTTCGCGGGCGCGGAAGCCCAGCTCGCGCTGATCGGCAATGCTGTTGACCTTGAACACCACACCGTCGATTTCATAGGCCAGCGAATTACGGCGTTCGCCGATATCGCGGTAGTAATCCAGGCATTCGCCAATGCCCTTGGCCAGTTTCAATTCGTGGCTGATCGGCATGCCCCAGGCTTGCAGCTGTTTGAGGTTGCCGATGTGAGTGTCGGCGATGTCGTGAGAGACCTGACCGATGCCGTAGCAGCAGAATTCCAGCGGGCGGTTGGCGGTGATCTTCGAATCCAGCTGACGCAGGCTGCCGGCGGCGGCGTTGCGCGGGTTGGCGAAGGTTTTGCCGCCGACTTCCAGTTGCGAAGCGTTGAGGCGTTCGAAACCGGCCTTGGACATGAACACTTCGCCGCGCACTTCAAGGGTCGCCGGCCAGCCCGTGCCGTGCAGTTTCAGGGGGATGTTGCGCACCGTGCGCACGTTGACGCTGATGTCTTCGCCGGTGGTGCCATCGCCGCGCGTGGCGCCGCGCACCAGCACGCCGTCCTGATACAGCAGGCTGACCGCCAGGCCATCGAGTTTCGGCTCGCAGCTGTATTCCACCGCCGCGCCACCGCCGAACAGGTCACCGGCCGGCAGGTCCAGACCTTCGGTCACCCGACGGTCGAACTCGCGCATGTCGGTTTCTTCGAAGGCGTTGCCGAGGCTGAGCATCGGCACTTCGTGACGCACCTGGGTGAACGCGGTCAGCGCCACGCTGCCGACGCGCTGGGTCGGCGAGTCGCTGGTGATCAGTTCCGGGTTGGCCGCTTCCAGCGCCTTGAGCTCGTGGAACAACCGGTCGTACTCGGCATCCGGAATGCTCGGCTCATCGAGGACGTGGTAACGGTAGTTGTGCTGATCGAGTTCAGCGCGCAGCTCTAGAATGCGGTCTTTGGCGGCAGTCATGGGTGTTCTCTCATAAAGCAAAAGAGCAGCCGAGGCTGCTCAATCTATTTGCCGATTGCCTCTTTATCGCGAGGCAACCTTTTCAATCAACGCTTCTGGGTCAGGGCGCGGCGTTCGAATTCAACGATGCGCTGACGGTAGTGCTCGATGGTCTGCGCGGTCAGGACGCTGCGCTGGTCATCTTTTAATTCGCCGTTCAGTTCCTGGGACAGCTTGCGGGCTGCCGCCACCATCACGTCGAAGGCCTGCTTCGGATGACGCGGGCCTGGCAGGCCGAGGAAGAAGCTCACCGCCGGGGTGCTGAAATGGTCGATGTCGTCCAGATCGAAAATGCCCGGCTTGACCGCGTTGGCCATGGAGAACAGCACTTCACCGTTGCCGGCCATGCTTTCGTGACGGTGGAAGATATCCATCTCGCCGAAACGCAGACCGCTTTCCAGAATGTTCTGCAGCAGTGCCGGGCCTTTGAAGCCGGCCGGGTCGCGGCAGATCACGCTGATCACCAGCACTTCTTCGGCTTGCGGCTGATCCTTGTCGGCCACTGCAGGCGACGACTTGGCGGCAGGTTCGACAAAATCATCGTCACGGCTGCTGAAGCTCGGGCCGCCGTCCAGATCCAGATCGAGGTTCAGGTCGCCCTGGGCCGGACCGTTGCTGCCACGCTTGCCGCGCTTGGAACCGGATTCGCGAGGCTCGCGTGCTTCGCGGGCCGGCATGCTCACCGATGGCAGATCGTGTTCGTCCAGTTGTGGCTCTTTATGGGTATCCAGCACGCGGGCCGGGCCCAGCAGTTCGGCGCTGGTGTCCTCGTCCGGCAGGTTGGACAGACTTCGGTCAAGACGGAATTTCAGTTTTCCCTTGCCGCCGCGCATACGGCGCCAGCCATCGAAAAGAATACCGGCTATCACAATGATGCCGATGACGATCAGCCACTCGCGCAGACCGATTTCCATGTAATCCCGTGCCTCTATAAAAAATGCTGAAAAATAAGGGGTTTACACTGTGCAAACCGCTTTAAAACGTGGCGCCAACTCTATGTTCTGACAGGCGTTTTGCCCACGTATACGAAAAATTGACATTAAACTAGCACGACCAAAGACAACTTTACACCGTCTGTCTCATTGGCTTGCGCGATTATGTCGATTGGCCAGCAAGTCGAAGCCGGTAAATATGTCCTACAGACTACAGATACCCTTTCCGACAGCGCCGGCTCAGGCATCCACCATCGCCATCGCCTCCTCGACATCCACGGCTACCAGTCGCGAACAACCCGGCTCGTGCATCGTCACCCCCATCAACTGGTCAGCCATTTCCATGGCGATCTTGTTGTGGGTGATATAGATGAACTGCACAGTCTGCGACATCTCTTTGACCAATCGTGCGTAGCGTCCAACGTTAGCGTCATCCAGTGGTGCGTCAACCTCATCGAGCATGCAGAACGGCGCCGGATTCAATTTGAAGATCGCAAAAACCAGTGCCAGCGCGGTCAGGGCCTTCTCGCCACCGGAGAGCAAATGGATGGTGCTGTTCTTCTTCCCGGGCGGTTGCGCCATGATCGTCACCCCTGTATCGAGTAGATCTTCGCCCGTCAGTTCCAAATACGCCCGCCCGCCACCGAAAACTTTTGGGAAAAGTGCCTGTAAACCGCCATTGATCTGATCAAAGGTATCTTTGAAACGGTTACGGGTTTCCTTGTCGATCTTGCGGATGACGTTTTCCAGGGTCTCCAGCGCCTCCACCAGATCGGCGTCCTGGGCATCCAGATAACGTTTACGCTCGGATTGTTGCTGGTATTCGTCGATCGCCGCGAGGTTGATCGCGCCCAGGCGCTGAATCCGCGCGGCGATGCGTTCAAGTTCTTCTTCGGCAGCCTTCTCGCTGGCCTCGGCGGTCAGAGTATTGAGCACGCCGTGCAGATCGTAGCCGTCTTCCAGCAATTGATCCTGCAGGGCCTTGCGGCGCACGGTCAGGGCCTGCCATTCCATGCGTTGCTGTTCGAGCTGGCCACGGATCAATTGCGATTGCTGCTCGGCCTGGGTCCGGCGTTTTTCCGCGTCGCGCAGTTCGCGGTCAGCGTCTTCCAGAGCGATCTGGGCGGTCTTGAGTTCGTCGTCGACGCTCATGCGCTTGTCGAGCAATTCTTCGAGTTTGAGGCGCAATTCTTCCAGCGGCGCCTCGCCCTCCTCCAGATTCAGGCTGAGCTGTTCACGTTTTTCGGTGAGACGCTCGGCCTGCATTTCCAGACGCTCAAGGGCCTGGCGAGTCGAATCATGCTGGGCCCGCAACGAGCCGAGGCGCACGGCCAATTGATGCGCGTGATCCTTGTGCTGACGGGCTTCCTGACGCACCCGATCCAGACGTTCGCGCAGACTGTCGCGCTGGGCCAGCAGCAATTCGCGCTGCTCGGTGTCGAGGGCCATGGCGTCGAGGGCGTCCTGCAACTGGATCCGCGCTTCGCCGATGTTTTCGTGTTCCAGCTCGCGCTGCTCGGCGAGCTCGACCAGCTCTTCGTCGAGGCGGGTGCGACGCAGGTTCAACTGCTCGGCCTTGGCTTTGCCAGCGGACAGCTGAGCTTTCAATTCGCCTTGCTGACGGGCTTCGTCTTGCAGCAAACGACGCAGATGTTCGCGACCGTTTTCCTGCTGACGCTGTTGCGCGCGCAGGGTTTGCAGACGGGTTTCCATGGCCTCGACCGTGGCTTCACGCTCTTCGCGTTCCGCATGCAGCGATTCGATTTCCTGGCCGCGTGCAAGCATGCCGCTTTCGGCTTCGCTGGCGCGGCGCACCCGCAGGAAATGCCGGCCGACCCAGTAACCGTCGCGGCTGATCAGACTCTGCCCGGCAGCTAGTTGGCCGCGCAAGGCGAGTGCCTGCTCAAGGCTGTCGACCGGTTTGACCTGAGCGAGCCAAGGCGACAAGTCCACCTGCGCCTCGACCTTGTCCAGCAGGCTGCCGGCCACGCGCACGCCGTCATTGCCAGGGCTGAGCAAACGCAGATCGCCCTGGGCAAAACCGGACAGATCAAAGCCGTCGAAATCATCCACCAGCACTGCTTGCAGATCGGCACCGAGCACGGTTTCCACCGCCAGCTCCCAACCGGCCTCGACCTTCAGGCCTTCGGCCAGACGCGGACGCTCGGTGAGGTTGTGTTCTTTCAACCATTCAGCAGTGCCGGTGCCCGGATCGAGCGCGGCCTGCTGCAAGGCTTCGAGGGATGCGAGGCGACCGTTGAGGCGCTGCAAATCGCCCTGCGCCTGTTGCTGCGCGGTCAACGCCTGCTGCAGTTCCTGCCGCAGTTGCTCGAGTTTTTCGACCTGAGCTTCTTCGCTGGTCTGCAAATCTTCAAGGGTGGCTTCGGACTCGGCGAGCTGTTCGCTGAGCTCCATGATCGCCGCGTCTTCCGGATCGGCCGACAGCAGCGCCCGCTCTTCGCCGAGACGCTTTTGCCGATCGGCGAGACGCTCCATGCTGGATTCCAGCTGCTGGATGCGCGACTGCTGCACTTCGGCCTGACGGCGCGGTTCAGCGGCGGTCAGGTTGAAGGCGTCCCACTGCTCCTGCCAGCCGTGCATGACGGCTTCGGAATCTTCCAGCGCAGCGGCGGCTTCTTCGGCGGCGGCGTTGGTGATTTCCTGCTCGGGAGTCAGTTGATCAAGTTCTTCGCCAAGGGTCAGCAGCAAGGTGCGGTCGTGGCCCAGGTGCGATTCGGTTTCGAGGCGTGCGCGCTCGGCTTCTTTCAGATCGTCCTGCAATTGGCGCAAGCGTTGCTGACCGTGCTGAATGCTCTGCTCGACCCGGGCGATGTCGCCGCCGACCGAATAGAAGCGCCCCTGCACCAGATTGAAGCGCTCGGACAGGTCGTGGTGACCGTCGCGCAGGCGCTCAATGGCGGCGTCGGCGTTGCGCTGCTCGGCAACCAGCGCTTCGAAGCTGATTTCCTGGTTGCCGATGATCGATTCACGCTGGCTGACCTGATCGTTCAGATCCTGCCAGCGCAGGGCCGACAGTTGCGCCTTGAGCTGGCGCTCTTCAGCCTTGTATTCCTGATACTTCTTGGCGGCCTCGGCCTGACGGTGCAAGCGTTCGAGCTGGCGCTCGAGCTCTTCGCGCAGGTCGGTCAGACGGGCCAGGTTTTCGTGGGTGCGGCGGATGCGGTTTTCGGTCTCGCGTCGGCGCTCCTTGTACTTGGAGATGCCGGCGGCTTCTTCGATGAAGTTACGCAGGTCTTCCGGTTTGGACTCGATCAGCTTGGAGATCATCCCCTGTTCGATGATCGAGTAACTGCGCGGGCCGAGGCCGGTGCCGAGGAAAATGTCGGTGATGTCGCGACGACGGCATTTGGCGCCGTTGAGGTAATAAGTCGTCTGGCTGTCGCGGGTCACTTTGCGGCGGATCGAAATTTCCGCGTAGGCCGCCCACTCGCCCAGCAGCGTGCCGTCGGAGTTGTCGAACACCAGCTCGATGCTCGCCTGGCTCACCGGTTTGCGGCTGGTCGAGCCATTGAAGATGACGTCGGTCATCGACTCGCCGCGCAGGTTCTTGGCCGAGCTCTCGCCCATCACCCAGCGCACGGCGTCGATGATGTTCGACTTGCCGCAACCGTTCGGCCCGACGACCGCCGCCATGTTGCTGGGGAAGTTCACCGTGGTCGGGTCGACGAAGGATTTGAACCCCGCCAGCTTGATGCACTTGAGCCGCAAGGTCAGGCAACCGTCAGGGCGGACACCACCAGATCGCAGCTGCGCTGGGCGTAAGCCGTCAGCACGATGCGGATCTGCGGCAGGTCACGGGCGAGGACGGCGGCGAGCAGGCGTTCGAACAGGTCGAGGAACTCGCTCATCTCGGCCTTGCGCTGCTCCAGCGCGAGGAAGTACGCACGGCTCATGGCCGGTTGCAGGTTCTCGACGGTTTCCTGCAGGTACGGGTTGTTGGCGAACGGGTACGCGGCGCGCATCACGTTGAAGCTGTCGTCGACGAAGGTGCGGATGTCCTGACGCTCGTAGCTGGCGGTCAGGCGCTGCTGGATCTGCACGAACGGCGCCATGTCGGCCTGGGTCTGCCAGCCATTGGCCACTGCGTTGCCGAGCAGGATGTACAGCTCGCTCATCAGCGTGCACAGGCTCTGCACCTTGTGCGCCGTAAGCTCGGTGACGTGGGCGCCACGGCGCGGCAGGATCGCGATCAGGTGACGGCGCTCGAGGATCAGCAAGGCTTCGCGGACCGAACCGCGGCTGACGTTCAGCGCCAGCGTGACCTTCTGTTCCTGGATGCGCTCTCCCGGCTTCATTTCGCCGCGAATGATCCGTTCGGCGAGGTGGTGAGCGATTTGCTCGGCGAGGCTGTCCGGCGCCTTGAACGTCATGGTTGTCCTTCAAACTCTTCGATCTGCACAAGCGGCGCAGTGTAGCGCAATGCGCGGTCATGGCGGAGTGCCCGCACAGCGGTTTTTGGCACGAATCCCGCAAAAAAGCGCTTGATCCAATGAGGGTCAATACTGAAGAGACACGTGGTTGAGCGACAAAACGGCTTTTCCTGACCTTTAAGTCAGAAAACCATTGACCGAAAAGTCAGACCTGCTAAATTCGGCTCAAGTCGCTCAACAACAATAATGAGTCTGCGAGGCCTTCCGTGATCCAGTTTTTACTTAACCAGGAACTCCGTAGCGAGCACGCCCTGGACCCGAACCTGACTGTGCTCAACTACCTGCGCGAACACGTGGGTAAATCCGGCACCAAAGAAGGCTGCGCCAGCGGTGACTGCGGCGCGTGTACGGTGGTGGTCGGCGAGTTGCAGACGGATGACGATGGCCGCGAACATATTCGCTATCGCAGCCTCAACTCGTGCCTGACGTTCGTGTCGTCGCTGCACGGCAAACAATTGATCAGCGTCGAAGACCTCAAGCACAAGGGCGAACTGCACAGCGTGCAGAAAGCCATGGTCGAGTGCCACGGTTCGCAGTGCGGTTTCTGTACCCCCGGTTTCGTGATGTCGCTGTTCGCCCTGCAAAAGAACAGCGATGCACCGGATCAGGCCAAGGCCCACGAAGCGCTGGCCGGCAATCTCTGCCGCTGCACCGGCTACCGGCCGATCCTGGCCGCCGCCGAACAATCCTGCTGCGCCAAGCAACCGGATCAGTTCGACGCCCGTGAAGCGGAAACCATCGCCCGCCTCAAAGCCATTGCCCCGACGTCGATCGGCGAACTCAACAGCGGCGACAAACGCTGCCTGGTGCCGCTGACCGTGGCCGATCTGGCCGATCTCTACGACGCTTATCCACAGGCCCGCCTGCTGGCCGGCGGCACCGATCTGGCGCTGGAAGTCACTCAGTTCCACCGCACGTTGCCGGTGATGATCTACGTCGGCAACGTCGCCGAAATGAAACGCATCGAGCACTTCGAGGATCGCATCGAAATCGGCGCCGCCACCGCCCTCTCCGACTGCTACGAAGCGTTGAACGCCGAGTACCCGGACTTCGGCGAGCTGCTGCACCGCTTCGCCTCCCTGCAGATCCGCAACCAGGGCACTCTGGGCGGCAACATCGGCAACGCCTCGCCGATCGGTGACTCGCCGCCCCTGCTGATCGCCCTCGGCGCGCAGATCGTGCTGTGCAAGGGCGAGACCCGCCGCACACTGGCGCTCGAGGATTACTTCATCGATTACCGGGTCACTGCGCGTCAGGAAAGCGAGTTCATCGAGAAGATCATCGTCCCGCGCGCCACGGCCGAGCAGCGTTTCCGCGCCTACAAAGTCTCCAAGCGTCTGGACGACGACATCTCTGCCGTCTGCGCCGCGTTCAACCTGCGTGTCGAGAACGGCGTCATCACTGACGCGCGCGTCGCCTTCGGCGGCATGGCCGCGATCCCGAAACGCGCCGCTCATTGCGAAGCGGTGCTGCTCGGCCAGCCGTTCAACAACGCAGTGGTCGAACGCGCCTGCACCGCGCTGGGCGAGGATTTCACCCCGCTCTCTGACTTCCGCGCCAGCAAGGAATATCGCCTGCTCAGCGCGCAGAACCTGCTGCGCAAATACTTCATCGAACTGCAAACACCGCACATCGAGACTCGGGTGACCGCTTATGTCTAACCATCACGGCGTAGAGAAAACGCAAGCTGAACTGGCTGAACTGTTCGCCAAAGACCTGACCACCGGCGTCGGCCGCAGCGTCAAGCACGACAGCGCCGCCAAACATGTGTCCGGTGAAGCGCAATACATCGATGACCGCCTGGAATTCCCCAACCAGTTGCACGTTTACGCGCGGCTGTCGGATCGCGCCCACGCGAAAATCATCAGCATCGACACCCAGCCCTGCTACGCCTTCGAAGGCGTACGCATCGCCATCACCCATGAAGACGTGCCGGGCCTGAAAGACATCGGCCCGCTGCTGCCGGGTGATCCGCTGCTGGCTATTGATGACGTGCAGTTCGTCGGTCAGCCGGTGCTGGCCGTGGCCGCGAAAGATCTGGAAACCGCACGCAAGGCCGCCATGGCCGCGATCATCGAATACGAAGATCTGGAGCCGGTGCTGGACGTGGTCGAAGCCCTGCGCAAACGCCACTTCGTGCTCGACAGCCACACCCATCAGCGCGGCGATTCGGCCAACGCGTTGGCCACAGCCGAGCATCGCATTCAAGGCACGCTGCACATCGGCGGCCAGGAACACTTCTATCTGGAAACCCAGATCTCCTCGGTGATGCCGACCGAAGACGGCGGCATGATCGTCTACTGCTCGACCCAGAACCCCACCGAAGTGCAGAAACTGGTGGCCGAAGTCCTCGACGTTTCGATGAACAAGATCGTGGTCGACATGCGCCGCATGGGCGGTGGTTTCGGCGGCAAGGAAACCCAGGCCGCGAGCCCGGCCTGCCTGTGCGCAGTGATCGCGCACCTCACCGGTCAGCCGACCAAGATGCGCCTGCCGCGTGTCGAAGACATGCTGATGACCGGCAAGCGTCACCCGTTCTACGTCGAGTACGACGTCGGCTTCGACAGCACCGGGCGCCTGCACGGCATCGCCATGGATCTGGCCGGTAACTGCGGCTGCTCGCCTGACCTGTCGGCCTCGATCGTTGACCGTGCGATGTTCCACTCGGACAACTCGTACTACCTCGGCGATGCGACCATCAACGGTCACCGCTGCAAGACCAACACCGCGTCGAACACCGCGTACCGTGGTTTCGGCGGCCCGCAAGGGATGGTCGCGATCGAAGAAGTGATGGACGCCATCGCCCGTCATTTGAACCTCGATCCGCTGGCCGTGCGCAAGGCCAACTACTACGGCAAGACCGAGCGCAACGTCACCCATTACTACCAGACCGTCGAGCACAACATGCTCGAAGAGATGACCGCCGAGCTGGAAGAAAGCAGCCAGTACGCCGAGCGCCGCGAAGCGATCCGTCGCTACAACGCCAACAGCCCGATCCTGAAAAAAGGCCTGGCGCTGACCCCGGTGAAATTCGGCATTTCCTTCACTGCCAGCTTCCTCAACCAGGCAGGCGCCTTGGTACACGTCTACACCGACGGCAGCATCCACCTGAACCACGGCGGCACGGAAATGGGCCAGGGCCTGAACACCAAAGTCGCGCAGGTCGTGGCCGAAGTGTTCCAGGTGGAAATGGACCGCGTGCAGATCACCGCGACCAACACCGACAAAGTGCCGAACACCTCGCCGACCGCGGCCTCCAGCGGCGCCGACCTGAACGGCAAAGCGGCGCAGAACGCTGCCGAGACAATCAAGCGGCGTCTGGTCGAATTCGCCGCGCGGCACTACAAGGTCAGCGAAGAAGACGTGGAATTCCACAACGGCCACGTACGGGTGCGTGACCACATCCTGACCTTCGAAGCGCTGATCCAGCTGGCGTATTTCAATCAGGTGTCGCTGTCGAGCACCGGGTTCTACAAAACCCCGAAAATCTACTACGACCGCAGCCAGGCCCGTGGCCGGCCGTTCTACTACTTCGCCTTCGGCGCGGCGTGCTGCGAAGTGATCGTCGACACCCTGACCGGCGAGTACAAGATGCTCCGTACCGACATCCTCCACGACGTCGGCGCCTCGCTGAACCCGGCCATCGACATCGGCCAGGTCGAGGGCGGCTTCGTCCAGGGCATGGGCTGGCTGACCATGGAAGAACTGGTGTGGAACAACAAGGGCAAGCTGATGACCAACGGCCCGGCCAGTTACAAGATCCCGGCCGTGGCGGACATGCCGCTGGACCTGCGGGTGAAGCTGGTGGAAAACCGCAAGAACCCGGAAGACACGGTGTTCCACTCCAAGGCTGTGGGTGAGCCGCCGTTCATGCTCGGCATCGCTGCGTGGTGCGCGATCAAGGATGCGGTGGCCAGTCTGGGCGACTACAAGCATCAGCCGAAGATCGACGCGCCGGCGACCCCGGAGCGGGTGTTGTGGGGCTGCGAGCAGATGCGCCAGCTCAAGGCGGTGAAAGCCGTCGAAGCTGAAACCGAGCTGGCTCCGCTCTAGACCGAGGCGCGGCCATCGCGAGCAGGCTCGCTCCCACATTTGGATGCATTCCCATGTGGGAGCGAGCCTGCTCGCGAAGAGGCCCGAACAGACAACGACAGATGTCGAGGTGAACATGTACAACTGGATCGACGCCCTCGCCGACCTGCAAAACCAGGGCGAACCCTGCGTTCTGGTGACGATCATCGAAGAACTCGGCTCGACGCCGCGCAATGCCGGCTCGAAGATGGTCGTCAGCGCCCGCCAGACCTTCGACACCATTGGTGGCGGGCACCTGGAATACAAAGCCATGCAGATCGCCCGCGAGATGCTCGCCAGCGGCAGGCAGGACACCCATCTGGAGCGCTTCAGTCTCGGTGCCAGCCTCGGCCAGTGCTGCGGCGGCGCCACGGTGCTGTTGTTCGAACCGATGGGCCAGGTGCAGGCGCAGATCGCCGTGTTCGGCGCCGGTCATGTCGGCCGCGCGCTGGTGCCGCTGCTCGCCAGCCTGCCCTGCCGGGTGCGCTGGATCGATTCCCGGGAAGAGGAATTTCCCGAACAGATTCCCCACGGCGTGCGCAAGATCGTCGCCGAGGAACCGGTGGATGAAATCGACGACCTGTCCGCCGGCAGCTACTGCATCGTCATGACCCACAATCATCAGCTGGATCTGGAGCTCACCGCCGCGATCCTCAAGCGCAACGACTTCACCTGGTTCGGCCTGATCGGCTCGAAAACCAAACGCGCCAAGTTCGAACACCGCTTGCGTGACCGTGGCTTCGACGCCAGCGTCGTGCAACGCATGCGCTGCCCGATGGGCATCGGCGAAGTCAAAGGCAAGTTGCCTGTGGAAATCGCCATCTCCATCGCCGGCGAAATCATCGCCACCTATAACGCCAATTTCGGCCAGCACACCGCCAGTGCCGAACCGATTGCCAAACTGCTGCCGGTTTCGCGCCGCAGTCAGGCCGCCACACTCAAAGCCTCAAACTGATTAGAGAACCCTCATGCCTCTGACTCGCAAAGCCTACCGCGCCGCCATCCTGCACAGCATCGCCGACCCCGCCGAGGTCGGCATCGAAGCCTCCTACGAGTATTTCGAGGACGGCCTGCTGGTGGTCGATGGCGGCAAGATCAGCGCCCTCGGCCACGCCAGCGAACTGCTGCCGAGCCTGCCGGCGGACATCGAGATCACCCATCACAAGGATGCGCTGATCACTCCGGGCTTCATCGACACCCACATCCACCTGCCGCAGACCGGCATGGTCGGCGCCTATGGCGAGCAACTGCTGGACTGGCTGAACACCTACACCTTCCCGTGCGAAAGCCAGTTCGCCGACAAGGCCCACGCCGATGAAGTGGCGGATATTTTCATCAAGGAACTGTTGCGCAACGGCACCACCACCGCGCTGGTGTTCGGCAGCGTGCACCCGCAATCGGTGAACTCGTTCTTCGAAGCGGCCGAGAAGCTGGACCTGCGGATGATCGCCGGCAAGGTGATGATGGACCGCAACGCGCCGGACTACCTGACCGACACCCCGGAGTCGAGCTACGTCGACAGCAAGGCGCTGATCGAGCGCTGGCACGGCAAGGGTCGTCTGCATTACGCCGTAACCCCGCGCTTCGCCCCGACCAGCACCCCGGAACAGCTGACCCTCGCTGGGCAGCTGCTCAGTGAATACCCGGATCTGTACATGCAGACCCACATCAGCGAAAACCTCAAGGAAGTCGAGTGGGTCAAGGAGCTGTTCCCGGAGCGCAAGGGCTATCTGGACGTCTACGACCACTATCAATTGCTCGGCGAGCGCTCGGTGTTTGCCCACGGCGTGCACCTGTGCGACGACGAATGCGCGCGCCTGGCGGAGACCGGTTCGGCGGTTGCGTTCTGCCCGACCTCGAACTTCTTCCTCGGCAGCGGCCTGTTCAATCTGCCGATGGCCGAGAAGCACAAACTGAACGTCGGCCTCGGGACTGACGTCGGTGGTGGCACCAGTTTCTCGCTGCTGCAAACCCTGAACGAAGCCTACAAGGTGATGCAGCTGCAAGGTGCGCGCCTGAGCCCGTTCAAATCGCTGTACCTCGCTACCCTCGGCGGCGCGCGGGCGCTGCGTCTGGAAGACAGGATCGGCAACCTGCAACCGGGCTCCGACGCCGACTTCCTGGTGCTCGACTACAACGCCACGCCGCTGCTGAGCTACCGCCTGAAGCAGGCCAACAATATTGCTGAGACGCTGTTCGTACTGATGACCCTGGGCGATGACCGCACCGTGGCTCAGACCTATGCGGCGGGCGCGCTGGTGCACCAGCGCTAGTTTTCCGCAGGCAAAAAAATCCCCCGGTGGTGTTCACCCCGGGGGATTTTTTGTTGCCTATCGGACAGCTATCGCGAGCAGGCTCGCTCCCACATTTGCAATGCATTCCCTTGTGGGAGCGAGCCTGCTCGCGATAGGCGAGACACGGTGTCAGCTCAGAGCTTGACCGCCGGCCGCCCCGGCTTCTTGGTCTGCAACAGGTGCGAGAACACCGCATGCAGATCGTCGGACGCGCTTTCCTCGTCGAGGTTGAGCTTGCTGTCGATGTGATCCATGTGATGCATCATCAGATCCACCGCCAGCTCGCCATTGCGCGCTTCGATGGCGTCGATCAACTGGGTGTGCTCGTCGTAGGAGCAGTGCGAGCGGTTGCCGCTTTCATACTGGGCAATGATCAGCGACGTTTGCGAAACCAGGCTGCGCTGGAAGCTGATCAATGGCGCGTTCTTCGCCGCTTCCGCCAGTTTCAGGTGGAATTCGCCGGAGAGACGGATGCCGGCGCCGCGATCGCCGCGAGAGAAGCTGTCGCGTTCGTCGTTGACCATCTGGCGCAGTTCGGCGATCTGCTCGGCGGTGGCGTGTTGCACCGCCAGCTCGGTAATCGCGCGCTCCACCAGACGTCGGGCGAGGAACACCTGACGCGCTTCTTCAACGCTCGGGCTGGCGACGACTGCGCCACGGTTCGGCCGCAGCAGCACCACGCCTTCATGGGCCAGACGCGAGAGCGCGCGGCGAATGATGGTGCGGCTGACCCCGAAAATTTCCCCCAGCGCTTCTTCGCTCAACTTTGTGCCGGGCGCCAGGCGCTGTTCGAGGATGGCCTCGAAGATATGCGCATAGACAATATCGTCCTGGGTTCCGCTGCGGCCGGCTTTGCCTGCTCGCGGTTGTTTCTTGAGGGGTTGCAACTGTTCGTTCATGGGCACTCGAGTCGGGAAGAACGGCGGCGAATTGACCGTGACTGTAATACGGCACAGTGGGTCGCTGGCAAGTATCGCGTAAAAAACAGCGCGATTGTACACAATGGAAGGTGGCAACACGACTGTACGGCTGTTTGCGACTTCGGCTGTATTGCAACGCTCCGTTACGTTTGAGTTTAGGCTTAAACCCGAAATCCGTGGCTTGAACAAGGAACACCGCTGTCATGAACGAAATCACCCACACCCGACTGCGCCCGCTGGCGGACACATCGCCCTCCGCCATCGTCGCCGGGTTCATCGCGATGATGACCGGCTACACCAGTTCGCTGGTGCTGATGTTCCAGGCCGGGCAGGCGGCGGGCCTGACCAGCGGGCAGATTTCCTCGTGGATCTGGGCGATCTCCATCGGCATGGCGGTGTGTTCGATCGGTCTGTCCCTGCGCTATCGCACGCCGATCACCATCGCCTGGTCAACGCCCGGCGCGGCGCTGTTGATCACCAGCCTCGGCGGCGTCACCTACGGCGAAGCCATCGGCGCCTACATCACCTGCGCGGTACTGGTGACGATCTGCGGCCTGACCGGCAGCTTCGAACGGCTGGTGAAAAAGATCCCGGCCTCCCTCGCCGCCGCGCTGCTGGCGGGGATCCTGTTCAAGATCGGCAGTGAAATCTTCGTCGCCGCACAGCACCGCACCGGCCTGGTGCTGGGGATGTTCTTCACGTATCTCATCGTCAAACGCCTGTCGCCGCGTTATGCGGTGCTCGCCGCGCTGCTGATCGGCACCGCGCTGTCGGGCTTCATGGGGTTACTGGACTTCAGCGGCTTTCATCTGGAAGTGGCGAAACCGGTCTGGACCACGCCGCACTTTTCCCTCGCGGCGACCATCAGCATCGGCATTCCGCTGTTTGTGGTAGCGATGACCTCGCAAAACATGCCCGGCATCGCCGTGCTGCGCGCCGATGGCTACAACGTCCCGGCCTCGCCGCTGATCACCGCCACCGGCATCGCGTCGTTGCTGCTGGCGCCGTTTGGTTCCCACGGCATCAATCTGGCGGCCATCAGCGCGGCGATCTGCACCGGGC
Organism: Pseudomonas sp. B40(2017); assembly: GCF_002112855.1. Taxonomy (NCBI): domain Bacteria; kingdom Pseudomonadati; phylum Pseudomonadota; class Gammaproteobacteria; order Pseudomonadales; family Pseudomonadaceae; genus Pseudomonas; species Pseudomonas sp. B40(2017). The sequence goes on along the minus strand of NZ_NEIT01000003.1, from coordinate 515,917 downwards.
CGCATGCCCATGAAGATCGCAACAAACGCTACACCGCTGCGGTGTGGTGCGGGATTTTCTACGGGATTGCCGGAGTGTTCGGCGCCACGCTGGCAGCGCTGTTTGCCGCGCTGCCGAAGGAGCTGGTGCTGTCGATTGCCGCACTGGCGCTGTTCGGTTCGATCATCAACGGCTTGAGCATCGCCATGACCGAGGTGAAGGAACGGGAAGCGGCGCTGATCACCTTCATGGTCACGGCGTCGGGGCTGACGCTGTTTTCCATCGGTTCGGCGTTCTGGGGGATTGTCGCGGGGGTGTTGACCTTGCTGATCCTCAACTGGCGCAAGGCCTGAGTAAAAAGCAGGCATAAAAAAACGGCGACCCTCAGGTCGCCGTTTTTTTCAGTATCACTTGGCCGCGTTGATCGGCTTTTCCGGATACCAGACGTCCAGCAGCGGGCTGATTTCAGTAGAAGTCAGCTCGGAGCGGGTTTTCAGCCAGGCTTCAACAGCAGCGCGCTGCTCTTCGGTGACCGAACCACGCTTCTGCAGGCAAACCAGACCGAAGTCGTCGCCGCCGACATAGCCCAGACCGTTGGCTTCCATGGCTTCTTTGATGAATGCTTCGAGGAAAGCGTCAATGGCTTCTTCGGACAGGTCTTCTTTGAAGCCCAGGTTCAGTTCGAAACCCAGCTCTTGAAATTCATCGACGCACAGTTTTTTGCGCAGACGCTGGGAACGGTTAGTCGCCATTGGAACAATCCTCTTAAGTAATAACGGCCGGCACTTTACCAGTTTAAGCCGGCGATTGCCCGACTCTCTGGGACGTGCGTGCGACCGCCTGTAAAAAAATAACGAATTGGCGCCCTTGCGAAAGGCACAAGCTGTAACAGCTTGGGGCATAATGCCGACACTTTCATGACCACTGAGGGCCTTTTCATCCATGTCCTCGTCTTTTTTCCCCTCGGCTGTAGGGTTTTATTTCATATGATCAAATCGTTGCGTCCTCTGCTCCTGGCCGGTCTTCTTCTGCCGCTGGCCTTGCCCGTCTCCGCTGCCACCATCAACACCGCCCTGACCCCCAACGTCGAAAAAGCCCTCAAGGCCAGCAAGCTGCAGCCCACCGCCCTGTCGCTGGTGATGGTGCCGCTGGACGGTCCGGGCACGCCGACCGTGTACAACGCCGACGTGTCGGTCAACCCGGCTTCGACCATGAAGCTGGTCACCACTTACGCGGCACTGGAAATGCTCGGCCCCAACCATCAGTGGAAAACCGAGTTTTACACCGACGGCGACCTGAACGGCGGGATCCTCAACGGCAACCTCTACCTCAAGGGTGGCGGCGATCCGAAGCTGAACATGGAAAAACTCTGGCTGCTGATGCGCGACCTGCGTGCCAACGGCGTGACCCAGGTCACCGGTGATCTGGTGCTCGATCGCAGCTTCTTCGTGCAGCCGCAACTGCCGGAATTCAACGATGACGGCAACGACGAGAACAAGCCGTTCCTGGTCAAGCCGGATTCGCTGCTGGTCAACCTCAAGGCCCTGCGTTTCGTGGCTCGCAATGACAACGGCCGGGTATTGATCTCGGTCGAGCCGCCGATTGCCAGCATCAACATCGAAAACACCGTCAAAGCGCTCAACTCCAAACAATGCACCGGCGGCGTGCGCTATAACCCGGTGCCGCAGGCCGATGGCAGCGTGACCGTGACCGTGGCCGGCCAGTTGGGCGAAGGCTGCAGCTCGCAGACTTACCTGTCGCTGCTCGACCACGCGACCTACACCGCTGGCGCCGTGCGGGCGATCTGGAAGGAACTGGGCGGCAGCATCCAGGGCAAGGATCGTCTGGCCCCGACCCCGAGCAGCGCCAAAGTACTGGCCCGTGCGTTCTCGCCGGATCTGGCGGAAATCATCCGCGACATCAACAAATACAGTAACAACACCATGGCTCAGCAACTGTTCCTGAGCCTGGGCCAGAAATTCCGCAACGACGCCGACGGCGATGACGCCAAAGCCGCGCAACGTGTGGTGCGGCAGTGGTTGGCGAAGAAAGGCATCACCGCGCCGCATCTGGTGATGGAAAACGGTTCAGGTCTGTCGCGCTCCGAGCGGGTCAGCGCCCGGGAAATGGCCAACATGCTGCAAGCGGCCTGGCACAGCCCTTACGCCGCCGAGTACATCAGCTCGCTGCCGATTGCCGGTACCGACGGCACCATGCGCAAACGCCTGAAGACCACCGCGATGCGCGGCGAAGCCCACGTCAAGACCGGCACCCTGAACACCGTGCGGGCAATCGCCGGCTTCAGCCGCGACGTCAACGGCAACACCTGGGCGGTGGTGGCGATCCTCAACGACAAGGCCCCGTTCGGCGCGTCGTCGGTGCTGGATCAGGTGCTGCTGGATCTCTATAAACAGCCGCGGACGCCGCAGACTGCTTCGGTTCTGTAAGCACACCACAAAACACTGTGGGAGCCAGCCTGCTGGCGATAGCGTCAGTTCAGTCAATGATCCAGTGACTGACACTCCGCCATCGCCAGCAGGCTGGCTCCCACACGTTTAGTGCCTAGTTCATCTGCCGCTCAACCCGATCCCGCCCACCCTGCTTCGCCGCATACACCCCGGAATCCGCCCGCAGCAACAGCGCATCCGCGCCCTCCCCCGGTCGCCAGCTGGCAATCCCGAAACTGGCCGTCACCACCCCCACCACGTCGATCGGCGCACTGCGCAGGCTGTGCCATAACTCCTCGGCCAGCATGTGGGCGTGATCGCCGTCGATGTCCGGGCACAGCACCATGAACTCTTCGCCGCCCAACCGGCAGAACACGTCGGTACGCCGCAGCCGGTGACCGATGCGCTCGCAAACCGCCTGCAACACGCGGTCGCCCACCGCGTGACCGTACTGATCGTTGATCCGTTTGAAGTGGTCGATGTCGAGCATGATCACCGACAACTCGCCACCGCCACGCTCGACCCGGGCCATCTCGGTGGTCAGGCGCTCCTGGAAATAGCGCCGGTTGTGAATGCCGGTCAGGGAATCGGTCACCGACAGCGCGCGCAATTCTTCTTCCACCCGTTTCAGGTCGGAAATATCCGAAATATAGCCGTGCCAGAGCACGCCGCCGCCCGGCAATTCCTCCGGCGTCGCCTCGCCGCGAACCCAGCGCAGGCCGCGCCCGGGTAATTGCACGCGGTATTCCTCGCGCCACGGGCTGAGATTGTCCGCCGAAGCGCGGATCGACTTGCGCACGCGGCTGACGTCCTGCGGGTGGATACGGGTGAAGATCGCTTCGGCGTTGAGCAGCAGCACATCCGGCTCCAGCTCGTAGATCTCGCGGATGCCGTCGCTGGCGTAGATCACGCTGAAGCGCCCGTCGAACTCCATCTTGAATTGATAGATCCCGCCGGGCACGTGGGCGCTCAGCTTTTTCAACAGCACGTCCCGTGCGGCCAGCGCTTCGTGCACGCGCTTGCGCTCGGTGATGTCGATGCAGATCGCCAGGTGCCCGACCCACAGCCCCTGCTCGTCCAGCACCGGCGTGGCCAGCATGTTCACTGGAATGTGGCTGCCGTCCTTGCGCACCAGCGTCCACTCGCGCGCCTCGTGCCCGCCGACTTCGCCACCCTCCACCAGCATCGCCTGGCAGGTCGGAATGGTTTTGCCATAGCGGGCGCTGAGCTCCGCCGCGCGAGCCACCAGCTCCCGGGGAAAGTGCAGGTTTTCCAGGGTCATGTGGCCGACCACTTCGCTGCTGAGATAACCGAGCATCTGCTCGGCACCGGGGTTGAACGTGTTGATCACCCCGCGCAGATCGGTGGCGATGATTGCCACTTGGGTCGCCGCGTTGAGTACCCCGCGCAACTGGCCGTGGGTGCCGCGCAGTTCCTGTTCGCGTTCATGCAATTCCTGAGTGCGCAACTCGACCATGCGCAACGCGCGCTGGCGCTGACTGACCAGCACATAAAGCAGCGCGCTCAACAGCAGGCTGAGCAATCCGCCCAGCACCACCACGCTGCCCACCGCCGAATGGTTGGCCTGCATGAACGCTTCGCTGGGCAGAATATCCACCTGATAGTCGTGATCGGCCATGCGCACCAACCGCGTAGCCGACAGATCGCTCGGCACCGGTTCATTGGTCGACTCGAACAACACTTCATGCTGATCGTTGGTGGACAGATCGAGGATGCGCACCGACAGATAGTCATGAAGTGCATCCGGCAAGCCGTCTGCCAGCAGCTGACGCATGCTGATGACAGCCATCACATAGCCATATGATCTGGACTCCCCTTTGCGCAGCAGCGGTGCCACCAACAAGACGCCGCGTGCGTAAGCCGGCTCGATACCGACCAGATGCATCGGCTGCGACACCGCCAGCCCGCGAAGCTGGTCGGCACGTTCAAGGGTGGAGCGGCGCAATGGCTGGGCCAGCAAGTCGTAACCCAGCGGCGCGCCAAGCCGGCTCTGGGTCTGGCTGTACAACACCACTACGTATTCATCGCGGGCCGAGGCCAGTTGCAGCTCGCCGCGCGCATTGAGTTCGCGCACGCTGAAGGTGCTCAGGCCTTCATCTCGCGTCCGCTGTTCGAAAGCTGCACGCTCGGCACCCCTCACCCGCAGGGCAAACGAGTAGGCCTGGGTACGCAGTAATAAAGGGTGGGTGTAGCCGTCGAATTCGGCGCGGGACACCGATTCGGAGTTGGCGAAGAACCGGCGCAGGCCGTCGAGGCGTTGCTCCTGATCCTGAAAACGTTCTTCGATGCGGCTGTAGCGCTCGTTGGCCAGCAGTTGAAAGCGCTGGCGCAACTGGCTATGAAATTGATTGAGGGTGCCCCAGGCGAGCAGCCCCGTGAGAATCCCGCCGGCGAGCAATACCAGCACCGCGACCAGCCAGGCCGAGACTTCTTCGCTGATAAAACCCAATATCTTCGGGCGCACGGGGTGCAACGACATAAAAGCCACTCACTACGTCAGCATCTGCGGGAAAAACCCCATCGACCGTGTGTGAGTTATAGCTATTAGCCACTAATTTGGCTAGTTCTGAACGGATCCAAGAGCCTTTAAAAATCAAGGCTCTGTGGATCCAATTTTGCAGAGTGTCAACGAGCCGTGATTTTCCAGGCGCGGTGGATCTTGCCGTTGCGGGCGAAATCCGGGTCGATGGTGCTGGCGGTGATTTCCTCGACCGCGTAACGCTCGGCCAGGTTGTCTTCGAGCTGGAACTTGCGGAAGTTGTTGGAGAAATACAACACCCCGCCGCTGGCCAGACGCGCCATGGCCAGGTCAATCAACTGCACCTGATCACGCTGCACGTCGAAGATGCCTTCCATGCGCTTGGAGTTGGAGAAGGTCGGCGGATCGATGAAGATCAGGTCGTACTCTTCGCGGCAGTTCTCAAGCCACGCCATCACATCGCCCTGCTCCAGACGGTTCTTGTCGGAGAAACCGTTGAGCGACAGGTTGCGGCGCGCCCAGTCGAGGTAGGTTTTCGACAGGTCGACACTGGTGGTGCTGCGCGCGCCGCCCTTGGCTGCGTGCACGCTGGCGGTCGCGGTGTAGCAGAACAGGTTGAGGAAGCGCTTGCCGGCCGCCTCTTTCTGGATCCGCATGCGCATTGGGCGGTGATCGAGGAACAGCCCGGTGTCGAGGTAATCGGTGAGGTTGACCAGCAGCTTCACGCCGCCCTCGGTCACTTCATTGAACTTGCCCTGAGCCGCCTGACGCTCGTACTGCTTGGTGCCGCTCTGACGCTCGCGGCGCTTGACCACCACGCGGCTCTTGTCGATGTTCAGCGCCTGCGGGATGGCCGCCAGGGCATCGAACATGCGGATCGAGGCTTTTTCCGGATCGATCGACTTCGGCGCGGCGTATTCCTGAACGTGCACCCAGTCGTGGTACAGGTCGATGGCCATGGCGTATTCCGGCATGTCCGCATCGTAGACGCGGTAGCAGTCGATGCCTTCGCGCTTGACCCACTTGCCCATGGCCTTGAGGTTCTTCTGCAGGCGGTTGGCAAACATCTGCCCGCCTTCGCTCAGGCGCGGCTGCTCGACCACTGGCGCCGGGGCCGGCGTCGGTTTGATCGGATTGCCGTTCTTGTTGAACTTGCGCTCTTGCGGCTCGTTCGGCGTCTGGTCGTAAGCGGCTTGCTCACGCTCGGCCTGACGCTGTTCCGGGGTGCGGCGCTCGCCGGTGACGAACTGATCCGGCAGGACTTTGATCAACAGCAGCTTGCACGGCAGCGCGCCGTTCCAGAACGAATACTGTTTGTGGCTGCGGATGCCCATGCGCTTGCCCAGGTCCGGCGCGCCGGTGAACACCGCCGCTTCCCAGTTCAGGCAGGCCTGACGCAGACGCTCGCCGAGGTTCTGGTAGAGGTACAACAGGCTGGCTTCATCACCCAGACGCTCGCCGTACGGCGGGTTGCAGATGACCAGACCTTTCTGGTTCTGGTCCGGACGCGGTTCGAACGTCGCGACTTCGCCCTGATAGATCTTGATCCACTCGCTCAGGCCGGCGCGTTCGACGTTGTTGCGGCCCGGCTGAATCAGGCGGGGGTCGGCTTCATAACCACGAATCCACAGCGGCGGCTTGGCCAGACCGGCAGCGGCGCGCTCGACGGCTTCTTCATGCAGTTTTTTCCACAGCGCCGGCACGTGACCGAGCCAGGCGGTAAAGCCCCACTGTTCGCGACGCAGGTTCGGCGCCATATCGGCGGCGATCATGCCGGCTTCGACCAGGAACGTACCGACACCGCACATCGGGTCAGCCAGCGCGCCACCTTCGGCGGCAATGCGCGGCCAGCCGGAACGGATCAGGATGGCGGCTGCGAGGTTTTCCTTCAGCGGCGCGGCGCCCTGCTGCAAGCGATAGCCGCGCTGGTGCAGGCTGTGGCCGGAGAGGTCGAGGGACAGAATCGCTTCGCCGCGATCCAGGCGCAGGTGAATGCGCAGGTCCGGGTTGAGCTTGTCGATGCTTGGACGGTCGCCCTGCGGGGTGCGCAGTTTGTCGACGATGGCGTCCTTGACCTTCAGGGCGCCGAAGTGAGTGTTGTCGATGCCCGACCCGTGGCCGCTGAATTCCACGGCCAGGGTGCCGTCGGCCAGCATGTGATCCTGCCAGTCGACGTCGAGTACGCCGTGGTACAGGTCTTCGGCGTTTTTCATCGGGAAGCGCTTGAGCACCAGCAGCACCCGGTTGGCCAGACGCGACCAGAGGCACAGACGATAAGCGGTTTCCATGGTCGCCATGCCACGCACGGCGGAGGTGTGTTCGCGGGCCTCTTCAAGGCCAAGCCCGACGGCTTCCTCGATGAGCAGGCCTTCAAGGCCTTTGGGGCAAGTGAGGAAGAGTTCGAAACGGTCGGACATGGTTTTTCCAGAGCCTTTGGCTGATGAACCGGCAACGCATTGCCGATCCGGTTTTCAATCAGGCGCTTTTCTACAAGAGCGCCCGCGTGGCACGAAGGTGTGCCGTTCCATCCCCGCTGCTCGGGTTAAAAGAGCTTAGATGCCGGGACAGATAAAAAAGTTGAAGCAACAAAATGACTCAAAGCAACCCTTCGTCGAATAGTAGCCCAGCGTAAACGTGGGTCATTCTCACTAAAGGATTAACCTCATCATCCAGCGCGGGGCCGATCATACCGGGGTTTGGCCAATGGACGCTGGATAAATACGCGGTTACTTATGGCCATAGCATCTTTTTCGTTACGTCCTTATGACAAAACGGTCATTCCATCGATGTGACTCATTGGTTAGAACTGAACACAGGTTGACGTCGCAACGGCGTCAACACCTTGGCTCGCCACGCCGGCAGCGAGCCTCCAACGGCAGAGTTTTTCTGCCAGACCTCAATTGAGGTCGACGCGACAAAAACAGTCAACAAGTGAGGGAAACACCCTATGAGAAGACTTAAGCGTGATCCGTTGGAAAGAGCATTTTTGCGCGGATATCAATATGGCGTTGGTGGTAAATCCCGTGAGCTTTGCCCATTTACTCTACCGTCGGTACGTCAAGCCTGGATCAACGGCTGGCGAGAAGGACGCGGCGACAACTGGGACGGTATGACCGGCACTGCGGGAATCCACAGACTCAACGAACTTCACGCCGTCGGCTGACACAGGGCACTTATTCCGACACGACAATCTGATTTCGTAACAACCTGATCACCATGCACGTCCTTCCCGGACGGCGGGCTACGGCCCAGGGGCTCCTTCGAGGAGCCCTTTTTTATGCCTGCCTTTTAAATCCGCAAATCAGCGTTTGGCGGCGATTGCGTCCACGGACTCGCGGATCAGCGCCGGGCCCTTATAGATGAAGCCGGAGTAGATCTGCACCAGACTCGCGCCAGCCGCGATCTTCTCGGCCGCATGCTTGCCTTCGGTGATGCCGCCCGCCGCGATGATCGGCAGCTTGCCGCCCAGCTCGGACGCCAGCACTTTCACGGTATGGGTGCTCTTCTCGCGAACCGGCGCGCCGGACAGACCGCCCGCCTCGTCCCCGTGTTCCATGCCTTCGACGCCCACGCGGCTGAGGGTGGTGTTGGTGGCGATCACCGCGTCCATCCCGGTTTCGATCAGTGCCTGGGCGACTTGCGCGGTTTCTTCGTCGGTCATGTCCGGCGCGATCTTGATCGCCAGCGGTACATGCTTGCCGTGGCGCAGGGCCAGTTCGGCGCGGCGCGTGGCCAGGTCCGCCAGCAATTGCTTGAGCGAATCACCGAATTGCAGGCTGCGCAGGCCCGGGGTGTTCGGCGAACTGACGTTGACCGTGACGTAACTGGCGTGGGCGTAGACCTTGTCCAGGCAGATCAGGTAGTCGTCTACTGCGCGCTCGACCGGGGTGTCGAAGTTCTTGCCGATGTTGATCCCCAGCACGCCTTTGTATTTGGCCGCCGCCACCCGCGCCAGCAGGTTATCCACACCGAGGTTGTTGAACCCCATGCGGTTGATGATCGCCTCGGCTTCCGGCAGGCGGAAAATCCGTGGTTTCGGGTTGCCCGGCTGCGGACGCGGGGTCACGGTGCCGATTTCGACAAACCCGAAACCCAGCTGGGCGAAGCCGTCGATGGCCGCGCCGTTCTTGTCCAGACCGGCCGCCAGACCCACAGGGTTCGGGAACGTCAGGCCCATGACAGTCACCGGCAGCGACGCCGGCGCCTTGCACAGCAAGCCGTTGAGGCCCAAACGCCCGCCCGCGCCGATCAGATCCAGCGACAGATCGTGGGAGGTTTCCGGGGAAAGTTTGAACAACAGCTGACGGGCCAGGGTGTACATGGGCGGCTATGACTCGGGCGGCGAAAAGAGGCGGCGATTATAGCCGGGCATCCCCCCGCCGCGCGAGGCGCACGGGTAAATCCGTGCGCATGGCATATGCCTTGCACCTTCCACGGCATCAGCCGGCAGGCCAATGGTGGCGTGCAGGCAAGGACAATGGCGTCGTCTCTCGGTTTTGCGCGGGCAAAGCCTGGGACGACGTTTTTTTTGAGGGTGGCTTTCATGACTCAAACCTCCGCCGGGCCGCTGGCCTGGGTCAACGGCAGCGATGCCCCGGAAAAAAGCGCGATCAACCTGGGCTTCATGGCCCTGAGCGACTGCGCCTCGCTGGTGGTCGCCGCCACTCAGGGCTTTGCCCAGCCTTACGGCCTGACCCTGAATCTCAAGCGCCAGAGTTCCTGGGCCAACCTGCGGGACAATCTGGTCAGCGGCGAACTCGATGCCGCCCACAGCCTTTACGGCCTGATTTACGCGGTGCATCTGGGCATCGGCGGCGTCGCGTCAACCGACATGGCGGTGTTGATGGGTCTGAACCAGAACGGCCAGAGCCTCAACCTGTCCCACGGTTTGCAGGGCCTGGGCGTGACCGGTCCTGAAGCGCTGCACCATCATGTGCACCAAACCCGCGCAAAACTGACCTTCGCCCAGACCTTCCCGACCGGCACCCATGCCATGTGGCTGTATTACTGGCTGGCGAGCCAGGGCATTCATCCGTTGCAGGATGTCGACAGCGTGGTGGTGCCGCCGCCGCAAATGGTCGCGCACCTTCAGGCCGGTCGCATCGATGGTTTATGCGTCGGCGAGCCCTGGGCGGCCAGCGCCGTGCAGCAGAATCTCGGCTTCACGCTGGCCACCAGCCAGACCATCTGGCCCGATCACCCGGAAAAAGTCCTCGGCTGCACCCGCGCCTTCGTCGAGCAATACCCCAACACCGCGCGGGCCTTGGTGATGGCGATCCTGGAAGCCAGCCGATTCATTGAAGAAAGCCCGGAAAACCGCCGCAGCACCGCGCAATTTCTCAGCGCCGCCGAGTACCTCGACGCCCCGGTCTCCTGCATCGAACCGCGCTTTCTCGGCGACTACGACGATGGCCTCGGCAATCGCTGGCAAGACCCGCACGCCCTGCGCTTTCACGGCGATGGCGCGGTGAACCTGCCGTACCTGTCGGACGGCATGTGGTTCATGACCCAGTTTCGCCGTTGGGGCTTGCTGCGCGATGACCCGGACTACCTCGCCGTCGCCCGTCAGGTGCAGCAACTGGAGATCTATCGCGACGCAGCGACTGCTGTGGGCGTTGCAGCCTGGGGCAAGGACATGCGCAGCAGCCAGTTGATCGACGGCAAAATCTGGGACGGTAGCGAACCGGCAGCCTACGCCCGAAGCTTCAAGCTCCACGCGCTGAGCGACAGCGCCGCCCTTCTCGCCCGCCGCTGACAGGAGACCGCAAACATGCTGCGCATTCTGCTGATCAACGACACCGCGAAAAAAGTCGGGCGCCTGAAAGCCGCGTTGACCGAGGCCGGTTTCGAAGTGATCGACGAGTCGGGCCTGACCATCGACCTGCCGGCGCGCGTCGAAACGGTGCGTCCGGACGTGATCCTGATCGATACCGAGTCACCGAGCCGCGATGTGATGGAGCAAGTGGTGCTGGTCAGCCGCGACCAGCCCCGGCCGATCGTGATGTTCACCGACGAGCATGATCCCGGCGTGATGCGTCAGGCGATCAAGTCCGGGGTCAGTGCCTACATCGTCGAGGGCATTCACGCACAACGCCTGCAGCCGATTCTCGACGTGGCCATGGCCCGCTTCGAAAGCGATCAGGCCTTGCGCGCCCAGCTACAGGCCCGCGACCAGCAACTGGCCGAGCGCAAACGCATCGAACTGGCCAAGGGCCTGTTGATGAAAATGAAGGACTGCAACGAAGAAGAGGCCTACACCCTGATGCGCCGCCAGGCCATGAGCCGCCAGCAGAAACTGATTCAGGTGGCGGAGCAGATCATCGCCATGAGCGAGCTGCTTGGCTGAAGGGCTGCGGCGCTTGCCATACCGCAATCGCGAGCAGGCTCGCTCCCACAAGGGATTGCATTTCAAATGTGGGAGCGAGCCTGCTCGCGATTGGCCGTAACGCGGTTTCAGACTATTGGCACAAATCTCGCTAAGCAATCACCACAGGTAACCAACGGCGGTTGCCCCACCTACGACAAAGACGTCGCTCACCTTCTTCGCCCCTTTCGGCGATCCGGGTAGCGGCGTTTTTGCGTTTTGGCCCCACAGCCCGGGGCCGGTGGTGCGGCCGTGGCGGCGCTCCACTTGCTGGCTTGTGACTCCTTCTCGAGATTCTTAACAGCTGAGGTGCGCGATGAATAAAAGCTTCTGGAAATCCGGCCACACCCCGACCCTGTTCGCGGCCTTCCTGTATTTCGACCTGAGCTTCATGGTCTGGTATCTGCTCGGCCCGCTGGCGGTGCAGATTGCTGGCGACCTGCACCTGACCACTCAACAGCGCGGCCTCGTGGTGGCCACGCCGATTCTGGCCGGCGCGGTGCTGCGCTTTGCGATGGGCATGCTTGCCGATCGCCTGTCACCCAAGACTGCCGGGCTGATCGGCCAGGTGATCGTGATCTGCGCATTGTTCGGTGCCTGGAAACTCGGCATCCACAGTTACGAACAGGCTCTGCTGCTCGGCCTGTTCCTCGGCATGGCCGGCGCCTCATTCGCCGTCGCCCTGCCGCTGGCCTCGCAGTGGTATCCGCCGGAGCATCAGGGCAAGGCGATGGGCATCGCCGGGGCCGGCAATTCCGGGACCGTGTTCGCGGCGCTGATCGCCCCGGTGCTGGCGGCGGCGTTTGGCTGGAGCAATGTGTTCGGGTTCGCCCTGATTCCGCTGCTCCTGACCCTGGTGCTGTTCGCCTGGCTGGCAAAAAACGCCCCGGAGCGGCCAAAAGCCAAATCCATGGCCGACTACTTCAAAGCCCTGGGCGATCGCGACAGCTGGTGGTTCATGTTTTTCTACAGCGTCACCTTCGGCGGCTTCATCGGCCTGGCCAGCGCTCTGCCCGGCTACTTCAACGATCAATACGGCCTGAGCCCGGTGACCGCCGGTTACTACACCGCCGCCTGCGTGTTCGGCGGCAGCCTGATGCGACCGCTGGGTGGCGCGCTGGCGGACCGGTTCGGCGGAATTCGCACCCTGCTGGCGATGTACACAGTGGCCGTAGTCTGCATCGCGGCGGTCGGCTTCAACCTGCCGAGTTCCTACGCGGCGCTGGCCCTGTTCGTCTGCACCATGCTTGGTCTCGGTGCCGGTAACGGCGCGGTGTTCCAATTGGTGCCTCAGCGCTTTCGGCGCGAAATCGGCGTGATGACCGGGCTGATCGGCATGGCCGGCGGCATCGGCGGCTTTGCCCTGGCGGCAGGCATGGGCGCGATCAAACAGAGCACCGGCAGCTATCAACTGGCGCTGTGGTTGTTCGCCAGCCTTGGCGTGCTGGCGTGGTTCGGCCTGCATGGGGTCAAACGTCGCTGGAGAACCACCTGGGGTTCGGCGGCCGTGACCGCTGCCCGGGTCTGAGGCCCGAATGGCTCTGCAACTGAGCTTTGCCGAAGCCAGCGCCACCGGTCCCCGCGCGGAAAACCAGGACGCCTTGCGCCTGGTGACCCCGGCCCCGGCGCTGGCCGCCAGCAAGGGTTTCCTGTTCGCCATCGCCGACGGCGTCAGCCAGTGCGCCGATGGTGGTCTGGCCGCGCGTTCGACCTTGCAGGCGCTGGCGCTGGACTACTACGCCACCCCGGAAACCTGGAGCGTGGCCCAGGCCCTCGATCGTCTGCTGCTCGCACAAAACCGCTGGTTGCAGGCCAACGGTGGCGGGCAGCCGCTACTTACCACGGTCAGCGCGCTGGTCCTGCGCGGCCGGCGATTTACCCTGGCGCACGTCGGCGATTGCCGGGTTTATCGCTGGCACGCCGAAACCTTGCAGCGAATCAGCGAGGATCACGTCTGGGATCAACCGGGCATGCAGCATGTGCTCAAGCGCGCACTGGGGCTGGATCAGCATCTGGTGCTGGACTTTCTCGACGGCGAACTGCGTGACGGCGAATGTTTCGTGCTGCTCAGTGACGGCGTGTGGGCCGCGCTTGGCGATACCGCCATCGCCGGGATTCTGCGCGATCAACCGGATCTGCACAGTGCCGCGCAAACGTTGGTCAACGCTGCGCATCTGGCCGGCAGTCAGGACAATGCCAGTGCGCTGTTGGTGCGGGTGGATGCGGTCGGCGAGGCCAGCCTTGGCGATGCGTTGATTCATTTGCAGCAATGGCCCCTGCCCCCGCCGCTGAAACCGGCTCAGGCCTTTGAAGGCTGGCGGGTTCAACAGGTTATAAGTCAGAGCCAGCAATCGCTGCTGTATCGCGTGCTCGATGGTCAGGGTCAGGCGTGGCTGTTGAAGACCTTGCCTGCACCACTGGCAGACGATGCCCAGGCCGGCCAGGCCTTGCTGGCGGAGGAATGGTTTCTCAAACGCGTCGCCGGGCGGCATTTCCCTGAAGTCCATAGCGCCGGTCAGCGTCAGCATTTGTACTACGTGATGCGTGAATATTCGGGAACCACCCTGGCGCAGTTGTTCGAACAAAGCGGCCCGCTGCCACTGGCCCAGTGGCAGGGTTTGGCCGAGCGCCTGCTGCGGGCCGTCGGCCTGCTGCATCGACGGCAGATCCTGCACCGCGACATCAAACCGGAGAACCTGCACCTGGGGGACGACGGCGAGTTGCGCCTGCTGGATTTCGGTCTGGCGTATTGCCCCGGTCTGTCGCAGGACGCACCGTCGACCTTGCCCGGAACCCCGAGCTACATCGCACCGGAAGCCTTTCAAGGCGCGGCGCCCAGCACACACCAGGATTTGTATGCAGTGGGCGTGACCTTGTATTTCCTGCTCACCGGGCATTTTCCCTATGGCGAGATAGAAGCCTTCCAGCGCCCGAGTTTCGGGGTGCCGGTGAGTGCCGGTCGCTATCGCCCGGATCTGCCGGAATGGCTGGCGCAGTGCCTGGAGCGCGGTGTGGCGGCCGATCCTTTGCAACGCTATGAAACCGCCGAGGAATGGCTGCTGATTCTGGAGCAAGGTGAACGCCGCAGCCTGAGTGTGCGCCCTCGCCCCTTGCTGGAGCGTGAGCCGCTGAAGGTCTGGCGGACACTGGCGTTACTGTCACTGCTGGGCAATCTGGTGCTGCTGTTTCTGTTGTTTCATGGCTGATGCGGCGCTCCATTAACGGGCGTGCCGCTTCCATTCAGTGCAAAAACCACAACGAACATCTGGCCAATTCCAGCATTACCCCAGTGAATTCGCGGCCCGCCGCGACTTGGCACAACCACTGCATTAACGTTTTCAACTGACATAAAGCCCGACCTTCAACGACGAAGGCCAGGCTTCCCGAGAGAACGGGACAAGGACAAAGGCGTCCTCGCTAGGTAACTGGCGGGACGCCTTTTTTGTTTGCGCCATTTTTGTCGAGCAAGGCCTGACTGCCCACAAGAGGCAAGCCCGATGCTCCCGGAGAACCTGATGAAAAAACTCAAACTGGTGATGATCGGCAATGGCATGGCCGGGGTTCGTACCCTGGAAGAACTGCTCAAGCTGAGCAACGAGCTGTACGACATCACGGTCTTCGGCGCCGAACCGCACACCAACTACAACCGCATCCTGCTGTCGCCGGTATTGGCCGGCGAGCAGACCTTCGAAGAGATCGTGCTCAACGACCTCGACTGGTACCTGGAAAACAACATCAAGTTACTGCTCAACCGCAAAGTGGTAGAGATCGACCGGGTCAAACGCCGGGTGATCGCCGAAGACGGCACCGAGGCCGAATACGATCGCCTGCTGATCGCCACCGGCTCGACCCCGTTCATCCTGCCGATCCCCGGCAACACCCTGCAGGGCGTGATCGGTTACCGCGACATCGCCGACACCCAGGCGATGATTGACACCGCAAAAACCCACAAGCACGCCGTGGTGATCGGCGGCGGCCTGCTCGGCCTCGAAGCCGCCAACGGCCTGATGCTGCGCGGCATGCACGTCACCGTGGTGCACCTCGGTGAATGGCTGCTGGAGCGGCAACTGGACAAGACCAGCGGCCAGCTCCTGCAAACCGCCCTCGAGGCCCGTGGCCTGCACTTTCGCCTGTGCGAACAGACCCAGGCCCTGCACGACGTCGGCAACGGTCGCGTCGGCTCGGTGCAATTCAAGAACGGCGACATCATCCCCGCCGATCTGGTGGTCATGGCCGCCGGCATTCGCCCCAACACCGAACTCGCGGAAAAGGCCGGCATCCCGTGCAATCGCGGGATTCTGGTCAACGACACCCTGCAAACCTACGACCCGCGCATCTATGCCATCGGTGAGTGCGCCAACCACCGTGGCATCGCCTACGGCCTGGTGGCGCCGCTGTTCGAACAGGCCAAGGTCTGCGCCAACCACCTGGCCCAACTGGGCTTCGCCCGTTATCAGGGCTCGGTGACGTCGACCAAATTGAAGGTCACCGGCATCGACCTGTTTTCCGCCGGCGACTTCATGGGCGGCGAAGGCACCGAGACCATCACCCTCTCCGACCCGATCGGCGGGGTGTACAAAAAACTGGTGATCAAGGATGACGTGCTGGTCGGCGCCTGTCTGTACGGCGATACGGCAGATGGCGGTTGGTATTTCCGGCAGATTCGTGAGAATCACGCCATTGGCGAGATCCGCGATCACTTGATGTTTGGCGAAAACGCCTTGGGCGATGTAGGACATCAAGGCCAGGACAAAGCCATGAGCATGGCCGACAACGCCGAAGTCTGCGGCTGCAACGGCGTGTGCAAGGGCACCATCGTCAAGGCGATTCAGGAACATGGCCTGTTCAGCGTCGACGAAGTGAAGAAACACACCAAGGCCGCCAGCTCCTGCGGTTCCTGCGCCGGGCTGGTCGAGCAGATCCTGATCAACACCGTCGGCGGTGCGGCGGACGTCAAACCGAAAAGCGAAAAAGCCATCTGCGGCTGCAGCGATCTCAATCATGGCCAGATTCGCCAGGCCATTCGCGAACAACATCTGCTGACCATCGCCGGCACCATGAACTACCTCAACTGGCGCACCCCGAACGGCTGCGCCACCTGCCGTCCGGCCCTCAACTATTACCTGATTTCCACCTGGCCCGGCGAAGCCAAGGACGATCCGCAGTCGCGCCTGATCAACGAGCGGGCCCACGCCAACATCCAGAAGGACGGCACCTACTCGGTGGTGCCGCGGATGTGGGGCGGCGTGACCAACCCGTCGGAACTGCGGCGGATCGCCGACGTGGCGGACAAGTATCAGGTGCCAATGGTCAAGGTCACCGGCGGCCAGCGCATCGACCTTTTGGGAATCAAGAAACAGGACCTGCCCGGTGTATGGAAAGACCTCGACATGCCGTCCGGCCACGCCTACGGCAAATCGATCCGCACCGTGAAAACCTGCGTCGGCAGCGAGTTCTGCCGCTTCGGCACGCAGAATTCGACCCAGTTGGGCATCGACCTCGAACATGACCTGTTCAACATGTGGTCGCCGCACAAAGTGAAGCTGGCGGTCTCCGGATGCCCACGCAACTGTTCGGAAGCGGGGATCAAGGACGTAGGCATCATCGGCGTCGATTCCGGCTGGGAGATGTACATCGGCGGCAACGGCGGGATCAAGACCGAAGTC
This sequence comes from Pseudomonas sp. B40(2017), assembly GCF_002112855.1. NCBI lineage: Bacteria > Pseudomonadati > Pseudomonadota > Gammaproteobacteria > Pseudomonadales > Pseudomonadaceae > Pseudomonas > Pseudomonas sp. B40(2017). The sequence goes on along the minus strand of NZ_NEIT01000003.1, from coordinate 498,961 downwards.
GCCGAGTTCTTCGTCAAGCTCAAGACCGCCGAGGAAGTGCGCGAATACAACGGCGCGTTCCTGCAGCTGTACCGCGAAGAAGCCTTCTACCTCGAACGCACCGTGCACTACCTGCAACGGGTCGGCATGGAGCACATCAAGAAGGCCGTGCTGGAAGATCCCGAACGCCGCAAGGCCCTGAACGAACGCCTGCAATTCTCCCTGTCGTTCGAACAGGACCCGTGGAAAGAGCGCCTCGCGCAGCCGCAACTGAAGAAAGAATTCGACGTGATCCCCGTGAAAAACCTGGAGGTGCCGGCATGAACTGGCTCGATATCTGTGCCCTGGAAGAGATCAACGCCCTCGGTTCGCGGATCATCGCCGGGCCCAAAGGTGACATTGCGATCTTTCGTACAAGCGACGACGAAGTTTTCGCACTCGATGACCGCTGTCCGCACAAGGGCGGCCCGTTGTCCCAAGGACTGATCTACGGCAAACGTGTCGCCTGCCCGCTGCATAACTGGCAGATCGACCTGCAATCCGGCGAAGCCCAGGCCCCGGATGTCGGCTGCGCGCACCATCACCCGGCCCGAGTGGAAAACGGCCGCGTGCAACTGGCCCTGCGGGACGCCGTCTGATGAACCGCCAGACGACCGCCTCGACCTGCTGTTATTGCGGGGTCGGCTGCGGCGTGCTGATCGAGCATGACGGCGAGCGCATCCTCGGCGTCAGCGGTGATCCGGCGCATCCGGCCAACTTCGGCAAACTGTGCAGCAAAGGCTCGACCCTGCACCTGACCGGCGACTTGGCGGCACGGGCGTTGTACCCGGAACTGCGCCTGGGCAAAGGCCTGGCGCGCAGCCGTTGCGACTGGGACACCGCACTGGATCACGCCACCCAGGTCTTCGCCGAAACCATCGCCGAACACGGCCCGGACAGCGTGGCGTTCTATATCTCCGGGCAGTTGCTGACCGAGGATTACTATGCCTTCAACAAACTGGCGCGGGCGCTGGTCGGCACCAATAACATCGACAGCAATTCGCGGCTGTGCATGTCTTCGGCGGTGGTCGGCTACAAGCGCAGCCTCGGCGCCGACGCACCGCCGTGCAGCTATGAAGACCTGGAGTTGAGCGATTGCGTGGTGATCGTCGGCAGTAACATGGCCTACGCCCACCCGGTACTTTTTCGCCGTCTCGAAGAAGCCAAATCCCACCGCCCGCAGATGAAAGTCGTCGTTATTGATCCACGGCGCACCGACACCTGCGATCTGGCGGACCTGCACCTGGCGATTCTGCCGGGCACCGATGTCGCGTTGTTCCATGGGATTTTGCATCTGCTGTTGTGGGAAGACTGGATCGACCGCGACTTCATCAAAGCCCACACCGAAGGCCTCGCCGAGCTGAAAAGCCTGGTGCGTGATTACACGCCGGCGATGGTTTCGCAGTTGTGCGGGATCAGTGTCGAGCAGTTGCAGCAATGCGCCGAATGGATCGGCACATCACCAAGCTTTCTGTCGCTGTGGTGCATGGGCCTGAACCAGTCCACCGCCGGTAGCGCGAAAAACAGCGCGCTGATCAATCTGCACCTGGCCACCGGGCAAATCGGCCGGCCGGGTGCAGGACCTTTCTCCCTGACCGGTCAGCCAAACGCCATGGGCGGACGGGAAACCGGCAGCCTTTCCAATCTGTTGCCCGGTCACCGTGAAGTCGCCAATCCGGAGCATCGCGCTGAAGTGGCGGCGTATTGGGGTGTGGATAAGCTGCCGGAAAACACCGGTCTCAGTGCCATCGAACTGTTTGAACAGGTGCGCAACGGCAAGATCAAGGCGTTGTGGATTGCCTGCACCAACCCCGCGCAATCGATGCCGGACCAGAACGCCGTGCGCGCCGCGCTGGAGGCTTGTCCGTTCGTGGTGTTGCAGGAGGCGTTTCGCACCACCGAAACCGCAGCGTTTGCCGATCTGCTGCTGCCGGCGGCCAGTTGGGGCGAGAAGGAAGGTTCGGTGACCAACTCCGAGCGACGGATTTCCCACGTCCGCCAGGCCATTGCCGCACCGGGTGAAGCACGACCGGACTGGGCGATCACCGTAGATTTCGCACAACGCCTGGAGAAGCGTCTGCGCCCGCAGCAGCCGGGGCTGTTTGCGTTCGAACAACCGGCGCAGCTGTTTGACGAGTACAAACAACTGACCCGTGGCCGCGATCTGGATTTGTCCGGGATCAGCCATCGGTTGATTGATGAGCTGGGGCCACAGCAATGGCCCTTCCCCGCTGGCGCCCGCCAAGGTACAGCCCGGCTGTATGGCGACGGTATCTTTCCTACGCTGAACGGGCGCGCACAGTTCGTTGCCGATCCCTATCGCGCCGCCAAAGAACAACGCGACGCGCGCTTTCCACTGACCCTGATCACTGGCCGCCTGCGTGATCAATGGCACGGTATGAGCCGCACCGGCACGGCGGCGCAGTTATTCGGTCATGTCAGCGAAGCAGTGTTGAGTCTGCATCCGGACGAATTGCGCCGTCACCGCTTGCAGCCTGGGGATCTGGTGAATCTGAAAAGTCGTCGAGGCTCAGTGATCGTGGCGGTCGCCAGCGATGACAGCGTGCGTCCGGGCCAGGCGTTCCTGCCGATGCACTGGGGCGATCGTTTCCTCAAGGGCGGCGTGAACAGCCTGACCCTACCCGCCTTCGATCCTTTGTCGAAACAACCGGAACTCAAGCACAGCGGTGTGCGGCTGGAAACGGTGGACTTGCCATGGCAACTGTTCGCACTGATCGAGGGCGATGTTCAACGGCATTTCGAGGCGCTTCGACCGCTCTGCGAGGCGTTTTCCTACGCAAGTCTCAGCCTTGTCGGACGTGAACGGCCTGCGCTGCTGATACGCGCAGCCAGCGTCGTGGCGCCAGAACCGCAATTGCTGCGTGAAATCGACCAGTGCCTGGCTCTGATCGAGGGGCCGGTACTGGCTTATGACGATCCTCGCCGCGCCATTGGCAAACGGGTACGCATCGAAAACGGGCGAATCACCGCGATCCGCCTTGCCGGTGAAACCCTCGCCCAGCATTGGTTGCAAGGTCTGTGGCTCGAAGGCCGCGCCGACGAACAACTGCGGCGCTGGCTGCTGGCACCGATGAGTGCGCCGCCGGGCAATGCAGGTGCGCAGGTTGTGGCGGACAAAACCTTGTGCAACTGCAAGAACGTCAGCCACAGCGCGGTTTGCGCCGGTATTCGTGAAGGTCTGGATCTGCAGGGTTTGAAAAATACATTGGGGTGCGGCACGCAATGCGGTTCCTGCGTCCCGGAAATCAAGCGCTTGCTGGCCGCCGAAGTGCGTCCGGTCGCCGTCATCTGAAGAGGAAAACACCATGAACGCGAAAGTCTGGCTGGTGGGCGCGGGTCCCGGTGATCCTGAATTGCTGACGCTCAAAGCGGTGCGGGCCTTGCGCGAAGCCGAGGTGGTGCTGATCGACGATCTGGTCAATGAGGCGGTACTTGAACACTGCCCTGCTGCGCGGATCATTGCCGTCGGTAAACGCGGCGGCTGTCGTTCGACGCCTCAGGCGTTCATCCATCGGCTGATGTTGCGTTACGCCCGTCAGGGCAAATGCGTGGTGCGGCTCAAAGGCGGCGATCCGTGCATTTTCGGGCGCGGGGGTGAGGAAGCGCAGTGGTTGCGTGAGCGCGGGGTCGAGGTGGAGCTGGTCAATGGCATCACCGCCGGACTGGCCGGCGCGACCCAGTGTGATATCCCGCTGACGTTGCGCGGCGTGGCCCGGGGTGTGACGCTGGTCACGGCCCACACTCAGGACGACAGCCAGTTGAACTGGCGGGCCTTGGCGCAGGGCGGCACGACGCTGGTGATTTACATGGGGGTGGCGAAGCTCGGCGAGATTCGCGAGCAACTGCTGGCGGGCGGTATGGCGGCGGATACACCAGTGGCGATGATCGAGAATGCCTCGTTGCCAGAACAACGCGAATGCCGCAGTGATCTGACAGGGATGGAGGACGATGCCCTTGGTTTCCAGCTCAGGAGTCCTGCGATTCTGGTCATAGGCGCCGTCGCAGCGGCTGCGACCCAGATGGATTCGATTGGCTGGGCAGCCGACCGATTGGCCTGACAATCCCCGGTTTCACCAAATCGCAGGCAAAGAAAAGCCCGGCCTAAGCCGGGCTTTTCTCGTAGCGGCAGCTAATTACTTAGCTTGAGCTTCAACCTGCGCTTCTACGCGACGGTTAACAGCGCGGCCAGCTTCAGTTTTGTTGTCAGCAACTGGGCGGGATTCGCCGTAGCCGATCGACTGAACGCGGGACGATTCAACACCGTACTGGTTGGTCAGAACTTGCTTAACGGCGTTTGCACGACGCTCGGACAGTTTCTGGTTGTAAGCGTCAGGACCGACGGAGTCAGTGTGACCTTCAACAGTAGTGGTGGTGGATGGGTACTGCTTCATGAAGTCAGCCAGGTTTTTGATGTCGCCGTAGCTGTTTGGCTTAACAACCGACTTGTCGAAGTCGAACTTCACGTCCAGCTCAACACGAACAACTTCAGCAACTGCAGGGCAGCCATCAGCGTCAACAGTTACGTTGGCTGGGGTGTCCGGGCACTTGTCAACGTTGTCGCAAACGCCGTCGTTGTCGCTGTCGGAGCAGACTTCAGCTGGTGCTGGAACTGGAGCAGCAGCTGGCTTGGAGCCGCCACCGAAGTTCACACCGATACCGACGCTAGGAGCCCACTCGGTGTCGCCCTGGTCGATGTTGTACTGAGCTTCAACGCCAGCACGGGCGTAGAAGTTGTCGGTGAAGTACAGCTTGGCACCAGCGCCCAGGTTGGCGAAGGTGGAACGGTTACGACCGTTCGAACCGTTCTGGTCGATGCTCTGGTCAGAGAAACCGGCCGAAACGTATGGACGCAGCATGTCGCCTGGGTTGTTGAAGTGGTACAGAGCGTCCAGAGCGGTGTTGGCGCCCTTGACGTTCTTGCCATCGTCGGCACGCACGTTGTGCACTTCGTCGTAGCCCAGACGCAGTTCAACGTCGTCGGTCAGGAAGTAACCGATCGAACCGCCGAACAGGTTGCCGTTGTTCTTGAAGTTACGAGCGCTGTCGAATTGTTCTTTCTTTGCGAAGCCTTCGATTTCAACTGCGCCTTGGCCTTGTGCCAGAGCGCCGAAAGAAGTGGCGGCAATCAAAGAACCAATGGCCAAGCCCAAGGTGTTTTTCAGTTTCATCCGTTAAATCCCCATCTGGTGATTGTGAAGCAGTCCCGCAAACCGGGGGACAACTCGGCGGCAAGTCTATCAGAACTTGCCTACACGTAAGAGATATTTGCGCCGAACTAAGTTTCAGCAATGCCTGCAAATTTCTCACGCAATTTATCAAGAGCGCGTTTGTAACGCATTTTTGTCGCACTCAAACCCATGTGCATGATGTCTGCGATCTCCTGAAACTCCAGCTCTGCGACAAATCGTAGCACCAGAATTTCCCGGTCAATCGGGTTCACATACACCAGCCAGCGATCCAGTCCGCCCTTCTCCTCTGGTTTCGGCGCCTTTTCTTCGGACGCTTCCTCGAGGGGGTCAAGACTCAGTGCGTCCATCAAGCGACGCTTTCGCCGTTCCTTCCGATACTGTGTGATGCATTCGTTGTAGGTGATGCTGTATAGCCATGTCTTGAACTTCGATTTCCCCTCGAAGTTCTTCAGGCCATACAGCACCTTCAACATCACTTCCTGACAGACATCGTCTGCATCGCGATCGTTCCCAAGATATCGTGCGCACACGTTAAATAATGTCCGCTGGTAACGCCGCATCAGTTCTTCGTAGGCGCGCGTCACGTGAAAAAGCTCGGTATGCGAGCGCGCGACCAACTCCTCATCAGAGAGCTCGCGGGGATCGTAGCGCGTGGATAGCGTTTGGGCTTTATTCAAAACAAGTCGTGCCGACAGTCAGGTCAATGTCCACCGCAGCCAGCGACAGCTGGCATTTTGCGGCGGCATACATTAGCAGGGTTTGCCGGGTTAGCGGCTACTCACATGCTGTTCCAGCAGGATCCGATTGGAGAGAGAGACTAGCTCACCCTCATCGGTCAGCAATGTGGTCTTAACCGTGCCGATCTCTTCGATCTGGCCTTCGACCTCGCCAATACGCACTTGTTGCCCAACCTGATACAACTCACGCACATAGATTCCCGCAAGAATCTGACCGGCAATTTCCCGGCTTCCCAAACCCATGGCCAGCGCAACCGCCAGACCAACGGTAATCAATACGATGACGATCACATGGTTCAGCAGGTCGGTCTTGACCTCCAACTGACTGATTGCGACCGAAATGCTGATGATGATCACGAGGCCCTGGGCAATTCGCCCAAGTCCTGAAGCGTAGTCCAGGCCTACGCCTTCTGCCGCCCCGCGAACCAGGCCATTGGCCAATTGTGCAAGCAGGACACCCACCAGCAACACCAGCGCGGCACCGAATACTTTCGGCAAATACAGCGCCAGCATGTCAAGCGTAGCTGAAACTCGCTCAAGTCCAAGGGATTCTGCTGCCGAAACCAGAAAAATCAGCAGAACGAACCAGTAAACGATTTTGCCGATCAACGTGGAGATCGGCACTTGCAGCCCCGCGCGGGACATCAATTTGGTCAGGCCGGTGCCGCCCATCAGGCGATCAAGCCCCAGTTTGGCCAGCAACTTGGACAGCAAGGTATCCAGCAGCTTGGCCACAACGAAACCCAACAGCAGCACAACCAGTGCGCCGAACAGGTTAGGAATGAAGTTAGCGACTTTGGTCCACAACGCAGTCATTGCAGTGACGAGGCTCTGAGTCCAGAGATCAAGTTCCATATTCAATCAGCCTTATCAGCAGTGCGAGCGGTAGGTTTACGGAGACGGGACACCGGCGCGACATGGGCCGAGCCGTTATTCAGGGCGATCATCAGCGCGGGCAGCCAGCGGCCCAGCAGGCTGAACAGATCGCCGGCGCCAACCTGGCGGTTGGCGGTTTTGAGCACGCGACCCAGGCAGGCATCGTCGTCGCGGCTGGACGGCGAAGCGTTGAGCATGTCGCGCAAAGACTGTTCAAACGGATCGTGCATACGCACCTCTCGTGATGTCTGTGAAAGACGCGGGCAAATTTGGTCGGGTCACATGGCGCATCTTCATACCCAGCGCAAACGGCGGAACAACCACCACTGGCCGAACGCCAGGGCGAGCACCGTCAGGCAGGCGATAAGGAAGCCATAAGGGCTGCTGGCGAAGGGTATTCCGCCAACGTTTATGCCCAACAGACCGGTAATAAAACTCATCGGCAAGAAGATGCAGGTGATGATGCCGAAACGATACATCGTGCGATTCATGTGCACGCTCAAGCGCCGGTCTTCGGCCTCCAGCACCAGCCCCACGCGCTCTCGGGTCAATTCGAGCTCTTCAAGATAACGGGTCAGGCTGTTGTTCAATTCGTTCCAGTAATCGGCATCGTCATCGACGAACCACGGCAGTTTTATCCGCGTCAGCTGTCCGAAAATATCCCGCTGCGGTGCCAGAAAACGCTTCAGCCCGGCAGCCCGGCGACGGATGTGCAAAATGGCGCCATGCTCGGGGGTATACCGTTCGTCGGCATCCAGTTTTTCTTCCTCTTCATCGACCACTTCGGAGAGGCAAGTCACCAGATCCTGCACCTTGTTGGTGAGGAATTGCGCCAGATACAGCATCAACTCGGACGAGGTTTTCGGCCCCTTGCCCTCGGCGAGCATCGCCAGTAACTCGTCAGTGGCGCGCAATGGACGCAAACGCAGGGAAATCACTCGCTGGGCCGAAGCAAAGATCCGCACCGACACCATGTCTTCCGGCTCGGCACCCGGGTTCAGATTGACCCCGCGCAAAAACAGCAGCAGCTCGGAGTCCGGCAGCGGCAACAGGCGTGGGCGAGTGTTTTCTTCCAGCAGCAAATCGCAGGTGAACTCGTTGAGCCCACTGGATTTACGCAGCCAGGTCTGGGTCTGCGGGTGACTGCGATCCCAATGCAGCCACAAGCTTTCATGAGCCTGCAGCCGCAGATCGTCGAGATCAGTCCGGGCTATCGAACGCGCACCGCCTTTACCATCCAGCACCAGGGCATGCACCAGCCCCCATTGCGCGTTTTCTTCCTCGAACATCCTCACCCCTGTGGTTACCGCGATTTATTCAGGCATTTTCAGCGGGCTTGGCGAGATGATCACGCCATTGTTGTCCGCATAGATGTACTGGCCGGGATGGAAGGTCACACCCGCGAAGGTCACCGGCACGTTGAGGTCGCCGAGACCGCGTTTTTCAGTCTTTTTCGGATGGCTGGCCAGGGCCTGAACGCCGAGATCGGTCTGGGCGATGACGTCCACATCACGGATGCAACCGTAGATCACCAGCCCTTCCCAACCGTTTTTCGCGGCTTTCTCGGCGATCATGTCGCCCAGCAGCGCGCAGCGCAGGGAACCACCACCATCGACCACCAGCACCTTGCCGTTGCCCTTGAGTTCGGCTTGTTCCTTGACCAGCGAGTTGTCTTCGAAGCACTTGATGGTCACGATCTCGCCACCGAACGAATCACGGCCGCCGAAATTGCTGAACATCGGTTCCAGCACCTGAACCAGCTCCGGATAGGCGTCGCACAGGTCAGGCGTAAGGTAATGGTTCATCGAAAAACTCCTGTAACAAGGAAGACGAGCAAGAATGTCGCACTCTTTTGAAACGAGTCCCAACGGTCGCTGTTTACCTTAGCCCATGTCATGGTCGCTGAACGAACCTGAACACAGGCTGAAACGTAATAGCGAAACAGTCACTAAATATGACCAGAACCGTCCAATGCGTCATATCTTAGCCGCAAGCCGACGCGAACGAAATGCCCTTTTCAGGGCGCCGCGTTCAGACCGCTGCCGCCAGATCCGGCTTCTCGCCAAGCAATGGCGTGTGCTGATCTGCCAGCCAGCGCGCCACCAGCGGCCAGACCTCGGCCTGTGCCGCTTTGCTGACCAGCATCTCGACATGCCCGAACTGATCGTTGAAACCCTGCTCACGGCCCAGGTTGATGAACTGCTTGTGCTCGGAGCCAATCTGTTCGAACAGTTTCCTGCAGGCCCAGGCAGGATCCTGATGATCCCCCGCCGCGCTTACCGCCAGCACTGGGACCTGCACGTCGGCAAGACCTGCCCACCAATCCTTGTCCTTGTCGCCGAAACGCCCGAACAGTCCGTACCAGCGCATGCTTTCCAGCGCCAGGCCGATCGGCTCGTCCTCGGGGCCGCGCTTGAGTCGCGAGCCGGACAACTGGGCAAAACGCTTGAGAATGAAGCGCCCACTCCACTCCACCGGCGGAATCTTCAGCGGCCAGTACGTGCGGCTGACCTGCGTGCCGAAAAACGCCGCCGACGCCACCGCCGGTTCACCGAGGTATTCGCCGCCCAGCGCGGCCGCCAACGTGATGCCACCCAGCGAGTGACCGATCCAGTGCGGAATCTGCCCGCTCTGCTCACGGACGAACGCGGCAATCGCCGGCAGATCGTAACGGGCATAGTCGGCGACGCGGTTGCGGCGGTAGTCCTCGTTGCGCTGGGACAGACCGTGACCGCGCATTTCCGGGATCCACACATCGAAACCCAGACGCGTCAGATACGCGCCCAGGCCCAGGCCCTTCGGCGAGAACCAGAAGCGCCGATTGGAAAAACTGCCGTGCAGCAAGATCACTGGCACGCCGCGCGACGCCGGCTCATCGGCCAAGCCGAGGCGGGTCACCGCGATTTCCACGGACCAGTCAGGGCTGTTGCCCGGTTTCAAACGATAAACGTCTTCGCTCAGATCACCGCGTCGCTCGGCGCTGATCAGGGCGACAGGAAATAGGTTGCTGCTGCTTTGCATAATGCTCTTGCACAAAAAAGGGCGGCATCCGGAGAGCTCGCCCTACTTCAATCTTAAAGCCCCGACCCGGTTCAACGGGCCGGGGCTTCATTCACGGCTTATTCCGCCGCCTGGCCTTCGGCAAGGAAGAACCAGGTTTCCAGCACGGTGTCCGGGTTCAGCGACACGCTTTCGATGCCCTGCTCCATCAGCCACTTGGCCAGGTCCGGGTGGTCCGAAGGACCCTGACCGCAGATGCCAATGTATTTGCCGGCCTTGTTGCACGCGGCAATCGCGTTGGCCAACAGCTTCTTGACCGCCGGATTACGCTCGTCGAACAGGTGCGCGATGATCCCGGAGTCACGGTCCAGGCCCAGCGTCAGCTGGGTCAGGTCGTTGGAGCCGATCGAGAAACCGTCGAAGAATTCGAGGAATTCTTCAGCCAGGATCGCGTTGGATGGCAGTTCGCACATCATGATCACGCGCAGGCCGTTGTCGCCACGCTTGAGGCCATTCTCGGCCAGCAGATCGACCACCTGGCTGGCTTCGCCGAGGGTACGGACGAACGGCACCATGATTTCGACGTTGGTCAGGCCCATCTCGTTGCGCACGCGCTTCAGCGCACGGCACTCGAGTTCGAAGCAGTCACGGAACGATTCGCTGATGTAACGCGAAGCGCCACGGAAGCCCAGCATCGGGTTTTCTTCTTCCGGCTCGTACAGTTTGCCGCCGATCAGGTTGGCGTATTCGTTGGACTTGAAGTCCGACAGACGCACGATGACTTTCTTCGGAGCGAACGCAGCGGCCAAGGTGCTGATGCCCTCAACCAGTTTCTCGACATAGAAGCCGACCGGATCGTCGTAACCGGCGATGCGCTTGTCGACGCTTTCCTTGATGTCCTGCGGCAGGCCGTCGTAGTTCAACAGCGCTTTCGGGTGCACGCCGATCATGCGGTTGATGATGAATTCCAGACGGGCCAGGCCCACACCGGCGTTCGGCAGCTGCGCGAAGTCGAAGGCGCGGTCCGGGTTGCCGACGTTCATCATGATCTTGAACGGCAGCTCCGGCATGGCGTCGACGGAGTTCTTCTTGATGTCGAAACCCAGTTCGCCTTCGAAGATGTAACCGGTGTCGCCTTCGGCGCAGGACACGGTCACGCCCTGGCCGTCCTTCAGCAGTTGGGTGGCGTTGCCGCAACCGACGACCGCAGGGATACCCAGCTCACGGGCGATGATCGCCGCGTGGCAGGTACGGCCGCCACGGTTGGTGACGATGGCGCTGGCGCGCTTCATCACCGGCTCCCAGTCCGGGTCGGTCATGTCGGAGACCAGCACGTCGCCGGGCTGGACCTTGTCCATCTCGGACACGTCCTTGATGATCCGCACCTTGCCGGCGCCGATGCGCTGGCCGATGGCACGGCCTTCCACGAGCACGGTGCCGGTTTCCTTCAGCAGGTAACGTTCCATGACGTTGGCCTGGGTGCGGCTCTTCACGGTTTCGGGACGGGCCTGCACGATGTACAGCTTGCCGTCGTCACCGTCCTTGGCCCACTCGATGTCCATCGGGCAGCCATAGTGCTTCTCGATGATCATCGCCTGCTTGGCCAGCTCGCTGACTTCAGCGTCGGTCAGGCAGAAACGCGCGCGGTCGGCCTTGTCGACATCAACGGTTTTCACGGAACGACCGGCCTTGGCCTCGTCGCCGTAGATCATCTTGATGGCCTTGCTGCCCAGGTTGCGCCGCAGGATCGCCGGGCGACCGGCTTCCAGGGTGCCCTTGTGGACATAGAATTCGTCCGGGTTCACCGCGCCTTGTACAACGGTTTCGCCCAAACCGTAGGCGCCGGTGATGAACACCACGTCACGGAAGCCGGATTCGGTATCGAGGGTGAACATCACGCCGGCGGTGCCGGTTTCCGAACGCACCATGCGCTGCACGCCCGCCGACAGGGCGACCAGCTTGTGGTCGAAGCCCTGGTGCACGCGGTAGGAAATGGCACGGTCGTTGAACAGGGAAGCGAACACTTCCTTGGCCGCGCGAATGACGTTTTCCACGCCACGGATGTTCAGGAAGGTTTCCTGCTGACCGGCGAACGAAGCGTCCGGCAGGTCTTCGGCGGTGGCGGAGGAACGCACGGCCACGGCCACGTCAGGATTACCGGCCGACAACGCGGCGAACGCGGTGCGGATCTCGGTGTTCAGTTTTTCAGGGAATTCGGCTTCCATGATCCATTGGCGGATCTGGGCGCCGGTCTTGGCCAGGGCATTGACGTCATCGACGTCCAGCGCATCGAGGGCCTTGTGGATCTGATCGTTCAGACCGCTCAGTTCCAGGAAGTCGCGATAGGCTTGCGCCGTGGTGGCGAAGCCGCCGGGGACCGAAACACCGGCACCGGCCAGGTTACTGATCATCTCGCCCAGGGATGCGTTCTTGCCCCCCACATGCTCAACATCGTGTTTGCCGAGCTTATCGAGGGAAACTACGTACTCTACCAAGGTGATCTCTCCACTAACTGTGTTGGAAAAGCTCAGAAACCGGCGGCTCGGGGGAGCGTTGGCCGGCTGTATGGCCTGGACCTGGAAAATAAGTGAGAATGCGGGCCAATGGCGGCCGACAAATCGCGCCTATCATATCCAGAAATGCTCATTAGCTTAAGGCCCAAGGTGCAAATGAAACGATCTGCTTTCTTTATCTCCGATGGCACCGGCATCACCGCCGAAACCCTGGGTCAAAGCCTTCTGGCGCAGTTCGAAAACATTACCTTCAGCAAATTCACGCGCCCCTACATCGACAGCGTTGAAAAAGCGCGGGCCATGGTACAACAAATCAACAAAGCCGCTGAAACCGACGGTTTCCGGCCGATCATCTTCGACACCATCGTCAATCAGGACATCCGTGAGATTCTCGCAACCTCCAATGGTTTCATGATCGACATTTTCTCGACGTTCCTCGCCCCGCTCGAACAGGAACTGACCGAGCATTCTTCCTACACCGTCGGCAAATCCCACTCCATCGGTCACAACTCCAATTACATGGAGCGCATCGAAGCGGTGAACTTCGCTCTGGACAACGACGACGGCGCCCGCACCCACTATTACGACAAGGCCGACCTGATACTAGTGGGCGTGTCGCGTTGTGGTAAGACGCCGACGTGTCTGTACATGGCGATGCAGTTCGGAATCCGTGCAGCCAACTATCCGTTGACCGAGGACGACATGGAACGCCTGCAACTGCCGGCCGCCCTGCGCGCCCACCAGCACAAGCTGTTCGGCCTGACCATCGACCCGGACCGCCTCACCGCGATCCGCAACGAACGCAAGCCCAACAGCCGTTATTCGAGCTACGCCCAGTGCGAGTTCGAAGTGCGCGAGGTGGAAAACCTGTTCCGCCGTGAGAACATCCCGAACATCAACTCCACGCATTTTTCGGTGGAAGAAATTTCCGCGAAGATCCTCGTGGAGAAAGGCGTGGAGCGGCGCTTCAAATAGCTCTGCGGTGTCTGATCTGACGCCTTCGCGGGCAAGCCCGGCTCCCACAGGTGTCGTGGCGTTTGCAATAATTGCATCCGATACAAAACCCTGTGGGAGCGTGGCTTGCCCGCGAAGAACGATAACGCGGTCCCTCAGATAACCAGCAAATCGACAAACCGGTTCACCGGCGTGGCCTCGAGCCGCGCCTGATCCTTGCACAGCGCAAGAATCTCCCCGCTGCGCTGCCCGGTGAAACGGGTGGCCAGGTTCGCCCTGAACTTGTCCTCCAGCAATGGAATGCCCTCGGCGCGACGCCGGCGATGGCCGATCGGGTATTCCACCACCACATTTTCCGTGCTCGAACCGTCCTTGAAAAACACCTGCACCGCGTTGGCAATCGAGCGTTTGTCGGCCTCCAGGTATTCGCGGGTGAAGCGCGGGTCCTCGACGATGACCATTTTCTCGCGCAGCACATCGATGACCGGATGGGCCTTATGGAAATCGTCTTCGTACTGCTCGGCCACCAGATTGCCGAACGCCAGCGGCACGGCGGTCATGTACTGGAGGCAGTGATCGCGATCGGCGGCGTTGGCCAGCGGCCCGACCTTGGAAATGATGCGAATCGCCGACTCATGCGTGGTGATGACAATCCGGTCGATCTCATGCAGACGATTGCGCACCTGCGGATGCAGGGTCACAGCGGCTTCGCAGGCGGTCTGCGCGTGGAACTCGGCGGGGAAGCTGATCTTGAACAGCACGTTTTCCATCACGTAACTGCCGAACGGCCGGGAGAAGCTGAAGGCGCGTTTGTCTTCAGGCTTGAGCGCCAGATCGTTGTTGGTGTGGCTGAACAGAACGTCGTAAAAGCCCCACTGCTTGGCACTCAAGACGCCGGGAATGCCCATTTCGCCGCGCATCGCGATATCTGCCAGCCGCACACCCCGGCTCGACGCATCCCCCGCCGCCCAGGATTTTCGCGAACCGGCGTTCGGCGCATGGCGGTAAGTGCGCAACGCCTGACCGTCGGCAAACGCGTGGGACAGCGCCGATAACAGCTGCTCGCGGTTGGCGCCCATCAGTTTGGCGGTTACGGCAGTCGAGGCCACTTTCACCAGAATGACGTGATCGAGGCCTACACGATTGAAGGAGTTTTCCAGCGCGATCACGCCTTGAATCTCGTGGGCCATGATCATGGCTTCGAGTACATCATGCATGGTCAGCGGCGCTTCGCCGTTCGCCAGGCGCTGTTGCGACAGGTGATCGGCCACCGCGAGGATCCCGCCGAGGTTGTCCGACGGATGGCCCCATTCAGCGGCGAGCCAAGTGTCGTTGTAATCGAGCCAGCGCACGATGCAGCCGATGTCCCACGCGGCTTTCACCGGGTCGAGGCGATAGGAGGTGCCAGGGACCCGCGCGCCGAACGGCACGATGGAGCCTTCAACAATCGGGCCGAGGTGCTTGGTGCACTCGGGGAAACGCAGGGCCAGCAGGCCGCAGCCCAGGGTGTCCATCAGGCAGTTGCGGGCGGTGTCGAGGGCTTCGGTGGATTCGATTTTGCAGGTGAGGACGTAATCGGCGATGTCCTGCAGGACACGGTCGTAGTCGGGGCGGTTGTTCAGGTCGACGTTGGCGCTCATGTTCGATTCACTCTTGAAAGTGGTTCGTTGATGGGACCTCGGTTCAGGGCTAATTTTCTTCTTATTGAAATGCAGACAACTGTGGGAGCGAGCCTGCTCGCGATTGCGGTTTATCAGCCGACATCAATACTGAATGTCAGTCCGTCATCGCGAGCAGGCTCGCTCCCACATGTGCTCGGTGTCGGGATCAGAAAGAGCCTCCAGGCACGCGGACGTAACCTTCCATCAGGACCCGCGCACTACGGCTCATGATCGCTTTCTTCACGACCCACTCACCTTTTTCCAGACTCGCCTCAGCCCCGACTCGCAACGTCCCGGAAGGATGCCCGAACCGCACCGCATTGCGCTCAACACCACCCGCCGCCAGATTCACCAAAGTGCCGGAGATAGCTGCTGCGGTGCCGATCGCCACCGCCGCCGTCCCCATCATCGCGTGGTGCAGCTTGCCCATCGACAACGCCCGCACCAGCAAATCCACATCCCCGGCGCCAATGGCTTTGCCACTCGATGCCACGTAATCCGCAGGCTTGGCAACAAACGCCACCTTCGGCGTGTGCTGACGCTTGGCCGCTTCATCCAGACTGGAAATCAGCCCCATGCGCAAAGCACCGTAGGCACGAATCGTCTCAAACATCTGCAACGCTTTCGGATCGCTGTTGATCGCGCCCTGCAGTTCGGTGCCGGTGTAGCCGATGTCTTCGGCGTTGACGAAGATCGTCGGGATACCCGCGTTGATCATGGTCGCCTTGAACGTGCCGACACCCGGCACTTCCAGCTCATCGACCAAGTTGCCGGTAGGAAACATCGAGCCACCGCCGCCCTCTTCTTCCGCCGCCGGATCCATGAATTCGACCTGGACTTCGGCGGCCGGAAAGGTCACGCCGTCGAGTTCGAAATCACCGGTTTCCTGAACTTCGCCATTGGTGATCGGCACGTGGGCAATGATGGTCTTGCCGATGTTGGCCTGCCACACGCGAACCACCGCCACGCCGTTGTGCGGAATGCGGCTGGCGTCCACCAGACCGTTGCTGATGGCGAACGAACCGACCGCCGCCGACAGGTTGCCGCAGTTGCCGCTCCAATCCACGAACGGCTTGTCGATGGACACCTGACCGAACAGGTAATCGACGTCGTGATCGGCCTTGATGCTTTTCGACAGAATCACGGTTTTGCTGGTGCTGGACGTTGCGCCGCCCATGCCGTCGATCTGCTTGTCGTACGGGTCGGGGCTGCCGATGACCCGCAGCAGCAGCGCATCGCGGGCCGGGCCGGGAATCTGCGCGGCTTCGGGCAGATCCTTGAGGCTGAAAAACACGCCTTTGCTGGTGCCGCCACGCATGTAGGTGGCGGGGATTCTGATTTGCGGTGCGTGAGCCATGGTGCTCCTTATCAGCAAACGCGGATCAACCGACCCGCGTTCGCACTACTTGGTTTAAACGGCAACCGCCGACTCTTCGAGGAAGTCCTGGGCAAAGCGCTGCAACACGCC
Organism: Pseudomonas sp. B40(2017); assembly: GCF_002112855.1. NCBI lineage: Bacteria > Pseudomonadati > Pseudomonadota > Gammaproteobacteria > Pseudomonadales > Pseudomonadaceae > Pseudomonas > Pseudomonas sp. B40(2017). Next base: position 482,524 of record NZ_NEIT01000003.1, on the reverse strand, counting down.
GCCGGCCTCGTAGATCGACACTTCTTCAGCGGTATCCAGACGGCAGGTCACCGGCACATCAACGCGTTCGCCGTTCTTGCGATGGATCACCAGCGTCAGGTCGGCACGCGGCGTGCGCTCGCCGATCACGTCGTAGGTTTCGCTGCCGTCGATACCCAGGGTCTTGCGGTCGGTGCCCGGTTTGAACTCCAGCGGCAACACGCCCATGCCCACCAGGTTGGTGCGGTGAATGCGCTCGAAACCTTCGGCGGCAATCGCTTCCACACCCGCCAGCCGCACGCCTTTGGCCGCCCAGTCGCGGGACGAACCCTGGCCGTAGTCGGCGCCGGCGATGATGATCAGCGGCTGCTTGCGTTCCATGTAGGTTTCGATTGCTTCCCACATGCGCATCACTTGGCCCTCCGGCTCGACACGAGCCAGCGAACCCTGCTTGACCTTGCCGTTTTCCACGACCATTTCGTTGAACAATTTCGGGTTGGCAAACGTCGCGCGCTGCGCGGTCAGGTGGTCGCCACGGTGGGTCGCGTAAGAGTTGAAGTCCTCTTCCGGCAGGCCCATTTTCGCCAGGTATTCGCCGGCGGCGCTGTCGAGCATGATCGCGTTCGACGGCGACAGGTGATCGGTGGTGATGTTGTCCGGCAATACCGCCAACGGACGCATGCCCTTGAGCGGCCGCGCCCCGGCCAGCGCGCCCTCCCAGTACGGCGGACGGCGGATGTAGGTGCTCATTTCGCGCCAGTCGTACAGCGGCGTGACTTTCGGGCCGGTGTCTTCATGAATGGCGAACATCGGGATGTAGACCTGACGAAACTGCTCGGGCTTGACCGAGGATTTCACCACCGCGTCGATTTCTTCGTCGCTCGGCCAGATGTCTTTCAGGCGGATTTCCTTGCCGTCGACCACGCCCAGCACATCTTTCTCGATATCAAAGCGGATGGTGCCGGCAATCGCGTAGGCCACCACCAGCGGCGGCGAAGCAAGGAAAGCCTGCTTGGCGTACGGGTGAATCCGCCCGTCGAAGTTACGGTTACCGGACAGCACAGCGGTGGCGTACAGATCGCGGTCGATGATCTCTTGCTGGATCACCGGATCCAGCGCGCCGGACATGCCGTTGCAGGTGGTGCAGGCAAACGCGACGACACCGAAACCGAGCTGCTCCAGCTCCGTGGTCAGCCCTGCTTCATCGAGGTACAGCGCCACGGTTTTCGAACCCGGTGCCAGCGACGATTTGACCCACGGCTTGCGGGTCAGCCCAAGCTTGTTGGCATTGCGCGCCAGCAGGCCGGCGGCGATCACGTTGCGCGGGTTGCTGGTGTTGGTGCAACTGGTGATCGCGGCGATGATCACCGCGCCGTCAGGCATTTGCCCCGGCACGTCCTCCCACTGGCCGGCGATGCCTTTGGCGGCCAGATCCGACACCGCCACGCGAGCGTGCGGGTTGCTCGGGCCGGCCATGTTGCGCACCACCGAAGACAGATCGAAGGTCAGGCCGCGCTCGTATTGCGCGCCTTTCAGGCTGTCGGCCCAGAGACCGATCTGCTTGGCGTATTGCTCGACAAGTTGCACTTGCTGGTCTTCGCGACCGGTGAGTTTCAGGTAATCGATGGTCTGCTGGTCGATGTAGAACATCGCCGCCGTGGCGCCGTATTCCGGGGCCATGTTGGAGATGGTCGCGCGGTCGCCGAGGGTCAGTGCCGAAGCACCTTCGCCGAAGAACTCCAGCCATGCGCCGACCACTTTCTGTTTGCGCAGGTATTCGGTCAGGGCCAGCACCATGTCGGTGGCGGTGATGCCCGGTTGCAGCTTGCCGGTCAGCTCGACGCCGACGCTTTCCGGCAGGCGCATCCACGATGCGCGGCCGAGCATCACGCTTTCAGCTTCGAGACCACCGACGCCGATGGCAATCACGCCCAGCGCATCGACGTGCGGGGTGTGGCTGTCGGTGCCGACGCAGGTATCCGGGAATGCCACGCCGTCGCGCACCTGAATCACCGGCGACATTTTCTCCAGGTTGATCTGGTGCATGATGCCGTTGCCCGGCGGGATCACGTCGACGTTCTTGAAGGCCTTCTTGGTCCAGTTGATGAAGTGGAAGCGGTCTTCGTTGCGCCGGTCTTCGATGGCGCGGTTCTTCTCGAAGGCCTGCTTGTCAAAGCCGCCCGCTTCCACCGCCAGCGAGTGGTCGACGATCAGTTGCGTCGGCACCACCGGGTTGACCTGCGCCGGGTCGCCGCCCTGCTGGGCAATCGCGTCGCGCAGGCCGGCCAGATCCACCAGTGCGGTCTGGCCAAGAATGTCGTGGCACACCACGCGGGCCGGGAACCACGGGAAGTCGAGGTCGCGTTTGCGCTCGATCAGTTGTTTCAGGGAATCGGTGAGCGTGGCCGGGTCGCAGCGACGCACGAGGTTTTCCGCCAGCACGCGAGAGGTGTACGGCAGGGTGTCGTAGCTGCCCGGCTGGATCGCATCGACAGCCGCACGGACGTCGAAAAAGTCCAGCGGCGTGCCAGGCAGGTTCTTGCGAAATTCTGTGTTCATCGGTCAGGACTCGGTCACGGTAGTTTCAAAGAGGGGGCGCCTGTGCCGGCGCCCTCCCCGGTCAGCGCTGTTCGATTGGCACGAACTTGCGCTGTTCGACGCCGGTGTACTCGGCGCTTGGACGGATGATGCGGTTGTTGGCGCGCTGTTCGAATACGTGCGCCGCCCAGCCGGTCAGGCGCGAGCAGACGAAGATCGGGGTGAACAGCTTGGTCGGGATGCCCATGAAGTGGTACGCCGAGGCATGGTAGAAGTCGGCGTTGGGGAACAGTTTTTTCTGCTCCCACATGGTCTTGTCGATGGCTTCGGAAACCGCGAACAACACCTTGTCGCCCACTTCGTCGGCGAGCTTTTTCGACCAGCCCTTGATCACCTCGTTGCGCGGATCGCTGTCCTTATAGATCGCGTGGCCGAAGCCCATGATCTTGTCCTTGCGCTCGAGCATGCCGAGGGTGCCCTTGATCGCCTCTTCCGGCGACGAGAAGCGCTCGATCATTTCCATCGCCGCTTCGTTGGCGCCACCGTGCAGCGGGCCGCGCAAGGAACCGATGGCCGCCGTGACGCAGGAATACAGATCGGACAGGGTCGAAGCGCACACCCGAGCGGTAAAGGTCGAGGCGTTGAATTCGTGCTCGGCGTAGAGGATCAGCGAAACGTTCATGACCTTGACGTGCAGTTCGCTCGGCTTCTTGTCGTGCAGCAGGTGCAGGAAGTGGCCGCTGATGGACTGCTCGTCCGTCACGCAATTGATGCGTTTGCCGTCGTGGCTGAAGCGATACCAGTAGCACATGATCGCCGGGAACGCTGCCAGCAGGCGGTCGGTCTTGTCGCGTTGCTCGGAGAAGTCTTTCTCCGGCTCGATGTTGCCCAGGAACGAGCAACCGGTGCGCATCACGTCCATCGGGTGGGCGTCGGCGGGGATGCGTTCCAGCACTTCTTTCAGCGCTTGCGGCAGGTCGCGCAGCTTGCTCAGCTTGCCTTGATAGTCGGCGAGTTGCGCCTTGGTCGGCAGCTCTCCGTAGAGCAGCAGGTACGCCACTTCTTCAAATTGTGCGTCGGCTGCCAGTTCGCGCACGTCGTAGCCGCGATAGGTCAGCCCGGCACCGGCCTGGCCCACGGTGGACAGTGCGGTTTGCCCGGCGACCTGGCCCCGGAGCCCGGCGCCACTGAGTACTTTTGCTTCGGCCATTGTTGTCTCCAATCTTGAATTTATTAGGGAGTACGGTTGCGGCTTACTTCTTCGCCGCAAACAACGCGTCGAGCTTCTGCTCGAAGGTGTGGTAATCGATGCGATCGTAGAGCTCCATGCGAGTCTGCATGGTGTCGATGACATTCTGCTGAGTGCCGTCGCGGCGGATCGCGGTGTAGACGTTTTCCGCAGCCTTGTTCATCGCGCGGAACGCCGACAGCGGGTACAGCACCAGCGACACGTCGGCGCCGGCCAGTTGCTCGGTGGTGTACAGCGGCGTCGAGCCGAATTCGGTGATGTTGGCCAGGATCGGCGCCTTCACGCGGCTGGCGAACAGTTTGTACATCTCCAGTTCCGTGATGGCTTCCGGGAAAATCATGTCGGCGCCGGCCTCGATGCACGCGGCGGCGCGATCCAGTGCCGATTCCAGGCCTTCAACGGCCAGCGCGTCGGTGCGCGCCATGATCACGAAGCTGTCATCGGTGCGGGCATCGACGGCAGCCTTGATGCGGTCGACCATTTCCTGCTGGGTCACGATCTCTTTATTAGGACGATGGCCGCAGCGTTTGGCGCCGACCTGGTCTTCGATATGAATCGCCGCCGCGCCGAACTTGATCATCGACTTGACGGTGCGGGCCACGTTGAACGCCGAGGCACCGAAACCGGTGTCCACGTCCACCAGCAGCGGCAGGTCGCAGACGTCGGTGATGCGGCGCACGTCGGTCAGCACGTCATCCAGGCCGGTGATGCCCAGGTCCGGCACGCCGAGGGAGCCGGCAGCCACCCCGCCACCCGACAGGTAGATCGCCTTGAAACCGGCGCGCTTGGCCAGCAGCGCGTGGTTGGCATTGATCGCCCCGACCACTTGCAGCGGATGTTCGCTGGCGACCGCATCGCGGAAACGCTGGCCTGGAGTGCTCTTGTTGGAACTCATGACTCACCTCGTTCAGTGGCTGTCTTATTGTCGGCGCCGTCCTGGTAGTGACGGGCGATGTTGCGTTTCGAGGCGCCGATGTGACGGCGCATCAACAATTCCGCGAGCTCGCCGTCACGGTCGGCGATGGCATCGAGTATCCGGTGGTGTTCGGCAAAGGCCTGGCGCGGGCGATTGGGCGTGGTGGAAAACTGGATGCGGTACATGCGCACCAGTTGATAGAGCTCGCCGCAGAGCATTTGCGTAAGGGTGCGGTTGCCGCTGCCCTGGATGATCCGGTAGTGAAAGTCGAAATCGCCTTCCTGCTGGTAGTAGCCGACGCCGGCCTGGAACGCTGCATCGCGTTCGTGGGTTTCCAGCACCCGGCGCAGTTCGTCGATTTCTTCGACGCTCATGCGTTCGGCCGCCAGACGGCAGGCCATGCCTTCGAGGGATTCGCGGATTTCGTAGAGTTCGAGCAATTCGGCGTGGCTCAGCGACACCACCCGCGCACCGACGTGCGGTACGCGCACCAACAGGCGCTGGCCTTCCAGACGATGGATCGCCTCGCGCAGCGGCCCGCGGCTGATGCCGTAGGTGCGCGCCAGTTCCGGCTCGGAGATCTTGCTGCCCGGGGCGATCTCGCCTTTGACGATGGCCGCCTGGATGCGTCGGAAGACGTTTTCCGAGAGCGTCTCGGAATCGTCGCCGCTGATCACCGGGGGATCGAGTTGATCCAGCATATTGTCGACACCTTAAAATCCAATGCGGCAAAAACTAGCGAATCAACCCGCATCAGTCAAAGGATAAATAGAGATTGTCGACAATCGTCTAATAAGACTGCGTGTCAGCCCCAAGGGTTATAGACCGGCCCCGGCGCTGGCGCCATAAAACCACCGTGCTAGAATGCCGCCCGCATTTGCGAGTCATTTGCACGGCTTGTCATAAAAAGCTGATAGGCACACGAAGGCGCATTGGCAGACGGGATTTCCTGATGCCATGGCCCTGAACCGAGAACGGAACGCTGCTCGCCAGGATTTATGAGACTCAAGCCCTTCCCCACATTCTTTGCACTGTTTTGCCTGCCCGGCCTTGCTGCGGCGGGGGAAAAGACCGTGTACGGCCTCAACGAATACGCTGCCCTCGACGGGATCAACCTGGAAGTGGCGGCGAAACTCGATACCGGGGCGAAAACCGCCTCCCTGAGCGCCCGCGACATCAAACGCTTCAAACGCAACGGCGAGTCCTGGGTACGTTTCTACCTGGCCATCGATGCCGCGCATTCGCACCCGATCGAACGGCCGCTGGCCCGGGTCAGCAAGATCAAGCGCCGCGCCGGCGACTACGATCCGGAAGAAGGCAAGAAGTACACCGCCCGCCCGGTGATCGAGCTGGACATCTGCATGGGTTCGGCAATGCGCAGCATCGAAGTGAACCTGACCGACCGTAGTGCGTTCCAATACCCGCTTTTGATCGGCTCCGAGGCGCTGAAACGCTTCGATGCGCTGGTCGATCCCAGTCTTAAATACGCTGCCGGCAAACCCGCCTGCGCCATCGCCGCTCATACCGCCGAGTAATTTCCATGCGTTCTCTAACCTTCCACCTGAAAGTCCTGATCACCATCCTGGTGTTGCTGGGCGTTTCGGTTACGGCCTATCAGATTTTCGTGCTCGGCATCCCGGTGACCGAAGACGCCACCGACGACCTGTGGAATATCGACGCCAAGGTCGAGTTCGTCGCCAGCACCAAGGATCCGGTGAAGATCCAGATGTTCGTGCCGCCCCTGAGCCGCGATTACGTCAGCCTCAATGAAAGCTTTATCTCCAACAACTACGGCGTGGCAGTCAACCGCGTCGACGGCAACCGCAAGGTCACCTGGTCGGCACGCCGGGCCAAGGGTAACCAGACGCTTTATTACCGTCTGGTGCTGACCAAGCGTTACACCGCCGAGAAAACCAAGATCAAAGGCCCGACCTTCCGCGACAGCATGGCCATCGAAGGCCCGGAAAAGATCGCCGCCGAAGCACTGCTCGCGCCGATCCGCCAGCACTCGGCCGACGTCGAAACCTTCATTGGCGAGGCGATCAAACGCGTCAACAACGTCAACGACGACAACGTGAAACTGCTGCTGGCCGGCGATCCGTCGACGCCGCACAAAGCCAAGATCGTCGAGCTGCTGCTGTCCATCGCCCACGTGCCGGTGGAGAAAGTCCACACCATCCGCCTTGTCGCCGATCAGCCGCAAACCCCGGAACTGTGGCTGCGCAGCTTCAACGGCACCGACTGGCTGTACTTCAACCCGGAAACCGGCGAGCAAGGCCTGCCGACCGACCGCCTGCTGTGGTGGAGCGGTGATGAAAACCTGATCACCGTCGACGGCGGCAAGAAAGCCAACGTGACCTTCAGCCTGAACAACAGCGAGATGAACGCGATTCGTCTGGCCAAGCTGACCGACGAAAACACCGACGCCAACTTCCTCGAATACTCGCTGTACGGCCTGCCGCTGCAAACCCAGCAAACCTTCATGATCATGGTGATGATTCCGATCGGCGTGCTGGTGATCCTGATCCTGCGCAACCTGATCGGCCTGCAGACCCTCGGTACATTCACGCCGGTGCTGATCGCCTTGGCCTTCCGCGAGACGCAACTGGGCTTCGGCATCCTGCTGTTTACCGTGATCACCGCGCTCGGGTTATCGCTGCGCTCGTATCTGGAACACCTGAAGCTGCAAATGCTGCCGCGCCTGTCGGTCGTGCTGACGTTCGTGGTGGTGCTGATCGCGGCGATCAGCCTGTTCAGTCACAAACTCGGTCTGGAGCGCGGTCTGTCGGTGGCGCTGTTCCCGATGGTGATTCTGACCATGACCATCGAACGCCTGTCGATCACCTGGGAAGAACGCGGCGCCAGCCATGCCATGAAAGTGGCGATCGGCACGCTGTTCGCGGCGTCCCTGGCGCACCTGATCATGACCGTTCCGGAGCTGGTGTACTTCGTGTTCACCTTCCCGGCGATTCTGCTGATTCTGGTGGGCTTCATGCTGGCCATGGGTCGCTATCGCGGTTATCGCCTGACTGAACTGGTGCGTTTCAAGGCTTTCCTGAAGAAGGCTGACGCCTGATGTTCGGTTTCTGGAAGACCTGGAAGGCCCTGGAAGCCCGGGGCATCATGGGCATCAATCGGCGTAACGCGGACTACGTGCTCAAGTACAACAAGCGCAGCCTGTACCCGATCGTCGATGACAAGATCATCACCAAGGAACGCGCGATCGAGGCCGGCATTCACGTGCCGGAACTGTATGGCGTGATTTCCACGGAGAAGGAAATCGACAAGCTCGGCGAGATCATCGGCGGGCGCAACGACTTCGTGATCAAGCCGGCCCAGGGCGCCGGCGGTGACGGCATCATCGTTATCGCCGACCGTTTCGAGGGCCGTTATCGCACGGTGTCGGGCAAGATCCTTGCCCACGAAGAGCTGGAGCATCATATCTCCAGCATCCTCACCGGCCTGTATTCGCTGGGCGGGCACCGCGACCGGGCGCTGATCGAATATCGGGTGACCCCGGACCAGATCTTCAAGAGCATCAGCTACGAAGGCGTGCCGGACATCCGCATCATCGTGCTGATGGGTTACCCTGTGATGGCGATGCTGCGTTTGCCGACCCGCCAGTCCGGCGGCAAGGCCAACCTGCACCAGGGCGCCATCGGCGTCGGTGTCGACCTGGCCACCGGCCTGACTTTGCGCGGCACCTGGCTGAACAACATCATCACCAAACACCCGGACACCACCAACGCGGTGGACGGCGTGCAACTGCCCTACTGGGACGGTTTCATGAAGCTCGCCGCCGGTTGCTATGAGCTGTGTGGCCTGGGGTACATCGGCGTGGACATGGTGCTGGACCAGGAGAAAGGACCGCTGATTCTGGAGCTGAATGCACGGCCGGGGCTGAATATCCAGATTGCCAATGATTGCGGGCTGACGTTGCGCACCCATGCGGTGGAAGCGCATCTGGAAGAACTCAAGGCGCGTGGCGTGACTGAATCGGTTGAAGAGCGGGTGGCGTTTGCTCAGGAGTTGTTTGGGCATATTCCGTCGGTCGAGGGCTGAAGCTCAGAAGCAAAAAGCACCCTCACCCCAGCCCTCCCGAAACGTCGGACCGCCCGGAGGGAGAGGGAGCCGACCGTGTGGATTATTCGAGTTACATCGACCTGAATTACCGAGTCGAACTTAAGTTTTGAAAAGCATAGAGATCTGCTCCCTTTCCCCCTCGCCCCCTTGGGGGAGAGGGCTGGGGTTAGGGGGTAGGCTTTTGACTTTGATCTGGCATCGGAGAGGACTACAATCCCCACCCCGCCTCGATGGCCGATCTGCCCCGCCCATGTTGACCTGTTCCGTACACCCGCTGCCCTACCGCGCCAACCCCGTCGACTATTTCGCGGCCATCCGCCATGCGCCCGGCGCCGTGCTGCTCGACAGCGGCCGCCCGAGTGCCGACCGTGGCCGTTATGACCTGCTCAGCGCCTGGCCGTTGGCACAACTGGCGGTGTTGCCGGACGAACACGGCGACGATTTCCTGCAACGCCTGCGGGAAAATCTGACCCGGTTGGGCGACGCGCAATTGCCCGACGGGTACCCATTGCCCTTCGCCGGCGGCCTGATCGGTTACCTGAGCTACGACTTCGGCCGACATCTGGAAAACCTGCCGAGCCAGGCCCGGGATGATCTGCAATTGCCCGATGCGCGTTTTGGTCTGTACGACTGGGCACTGATCAGCGATCACCAATCGGCCACCAGCCAACTGGTGTTTCACCCCTCGGTCAGCGCCAGCGAAAAACAACGGTTGATCGATGTATTCAGCCAACCGGTGGGCACGGAACTGACGCCTTTCAAGCTGAACAGCCCGATGGCAGCCGATCTCTCGGCAGATGAATACCGTCAGGCGTTCGAACGCATCCAGCATTACATCCAGGCCGGCGACTGCTATCAGGTCAATTTCGCCCAGCGTTTCCGCGCGCCGTGCCAGGGAGATCCATGGCTGGCCTACTGCAAATTGCGCGAGGCCTGCCCGACGCCGTTTTCCGGGTTCCAGAGCCTGCCCGACGGCAATGCAGTGCTGAGCCTGTCGCCCGAGCGTTTCGTCAAAGTCAGCCAGCGTCAGGTGGAAACCCGCCCGATCAAGGGCACCCGGCCCCGTGGCGCGAACCCGACCGAGGACGCGGCGAACGCCGCCGAACTACTGGCCAGCCCCAAGGATCGTGCGGAAAACCTGATGATTGTCGACCTGCTGCGCAACGACCTGGGCCGCACCTGCCGCATCGGCTCGGTGCGGGTGCCGGAGTTGTTCAGCCTGGAAAGCTATCCGAACGTGCATCACCTGGTCAGCAGCGTAACCGGTGAACTGGCGGCGGATCGCGACGCCCTGGACCTGATTGCCGGCAGCTTCCCCGGCGGCTCGATCACCGGCGCACCGAAGATTCGTGCGATGCAGATCATCGACGAACTGGAGCCGACCCGACGCGGCTTGTATTGCGGTTCGTTGCTGTACCTGGACGTGCGCGGCGAAATGGACAGCTCTATCGCGATCCGCAGTCTGCTGGTGAAGGATGGACAGGTGTGCTGCTGGGGCGGTGGCGGGATCGTCGCCGATTCGGACTGGCAGGCGGAGTATCAGGAATCGATCACCAAAGTCAGAGTCCTGCTCGAAACCCTGCAAAACCTTTAACCGTTGATCGTTCCCACGTCGAACCGTCCGCGTGGGAACGATCATCAGGTGGCTAAAGGGATAAGTCGCGGTTCGAGGCTTTGAGGAATTCCTGCTTCAACTCGGCAAACGTATGCACCGCCGGAAACTGCGGAAACTCGCGAATCACGTTGTCCGGCGCGTGGAACAGAATTCCCGCATCCGCTTCGCCGAGCATGCTGGTGTCGTTGTAGGAATCCCCCGCCGCAATCACCCGGTAATACAGGCTCTTGAAGGCCAGGACCGACTGACGTTTCGGATCTTTCTGACGCAACTGGTAGCTCGTCACCCGACCGCTGTCATCGGTAATCAGTCGGTGGCAGAGCAAGGTCGGGAAGCCCAGATGACGCATCAGCGGCTGGGAAAACTCGTAGAAGGTGTCCGACAGAATCACCACCTGGAAACGCTCGCGCAGCCAGTCAACGAACTCCACCGCGCCGTCCAGCGGCTTGAGCGTGGCGATCACTTCCTGAATGTCCGAAAGTTTCAGGCCATGCTCGTCGAGGATACGCAGGCGCTGCTTCATCAGCACGTCGTAGTCGGGAATGTCCCGGGTGGTGGCCTTGAGCGATTCGATTCCGGTTTTTTCGGCGAAGGCGATCCAGATTTCCGGTACCAGCACCCCTTCAAGATCAAGACAGGCAATTTCCACAGGACACTCCATTTGTAATGTTTATTGAGCCGAGCGAGCCCGAACTCTAGCGGCTCGACCTGGAGCGCGCAACGCAGAGGCCGCCCCGGCGCGCGTTGCTTTTTGTTACCATCGCCGCCATATAGAGCGCCCAGCGCCACCGACCTGTAGGAAGCCGCCCTGATGAGCCCAACGTTCGACGTCGTGGAACTCGCCACGACCTATGCCAACAAATCCGCGCAGGACATCCTCAAACTCGCGTTCGCCGAGTTCGGCGATGACCTGTGGATATCTTTCAGCGGCGCCGAGGATGTGGTGCTGGTGGACATGGCCTGGAAGCTGAACAAGAACGTCAAGGTGTTCAGTCTCGACACCGGCCGCCTGCATCCGGAAACCTACCGTTTCATCGATCAGGTGCGCGAGCACTACAAGATCGACATCGAACTGGTCTCACCGGATTACACGAAACTTGAACCGTTCGTGAAGGAAAAAGGCCTGTTCAGCTTCTACAAGGACGGTCACGGCGAATGCTGCGGGATCCGCAAGATCGAGCCGCTGCGCCGCAAGTTGTCCGGCGTCAAAGCCTGGGCCACCGGCCAGCGCCGCGATCAAAGCCCTGGCACCCGCAGCGCTGTGGCGGTGATGGAAATCGATACAGCGTTCTCCACCCCGGAGCGCACCCTGTACAAGTTCAACCCGCTGGCGCAGATGACCAGCGAGGAAATCTGGGGCTACATCCGCATGCTGGAGCTGCCGTACAACAGCCTGCATGAACGCGGTTTCATCAGCATCGGCTGCGAACCGTGCACCCGCCCTGTCCTGCCGAACCAGCACGAGCGCGAAGGCCGTTGGTGGTGGGAAGAAGCGACCCAGAAAGAATGCGGGTTGCATGCCGGGAATATCATCAGCAAGGCATAAGGTCCCTGATGCACTGTGGGAGCTAATCAGCTCCGACAGTGTTCTCTACCCGTTATTAAAAATGTGTACACACGATTGTCACCATCGGTGCCATTTATGTGTGCACTTTTCGTTTCTGCGCCCTGAAAAGTTACATCAAGCTCCAGAAACACTTTCTCCCGGCGCCCGCCAAAATCCCTCCTGAAAAATAAATACCTGTTCAAACGGTCAATTTATATCGCCTGTATTTCAGCAACTTAGCGCACCTCAATAACTTTTCGAAATCAACGGCCGTTTTCATAGATCGCTGGCTGGCACAGATCTCGCTTGAGTGCATACATGTTTTGTATACAAAACTGCAGAACATGAACCCATACTTTCGATCCGCAAGCCTGAAGCGCCCTATCCCGTACAGGCTGCAGATGCCCCGTAACCAGTGATGTTTCACCGCCGCGACGAAGATCTGCCGAGCCCGAGCGCTCATGCACAGTCATCGCGGCCCGAACATCAGGAGCCTGCCGGAATGCGTACGAGTCTCTCCAATAACAACATCGCGCTGAATCTGCCCGCCTCTTCACCCCTCGACCACAGCGTGCCCGGTGATGGCATCGCCGAACCGCTGCAATTGAGCCCGCGTCTGCACAACAGTGACCTCGCACCGACCAAGGTCGAAGGACGGCGTTGGGGCAAATACAGCATCTTTGCCCTGTGGACCAACGATGTGCACAACATCGCCAACTACTCGTTTGCCATCGGCCTGTACGCACTGGGCCTGGGCGGCTGGCAGATTCTGCTGTCGCTGGGGATCGGTGCAGCACTGGTGTATTTCTTCATGAACCTGTCCGGCTATATGGGGCAGAAAACCGGGGTGCCGTTTCCGGTGATCAGCCGGATCAGTTTCGGCATTCACGGGGCACAGATTCCTGCATTGATCCGGGCGGTGATCGCCATCGCCTGGTTCGGAATTCAGACGTACCTGGCGTCGGTGGTGTTTCGCGTGCTGCTCACGGCGATCCATCCCGGTTTCGCCGACTACGATCACAACTCGATCCTCGGCCTGTCGAGCCTGGGCTGGGTGTGTTTCGTGGCGATCTGGTTCGTGCAACTGGCGATTCTGGCCTACGGCATGGAAATGGTGCGCCGCTACGAAGCCTTCGCCGGGCCGGTGATTCTGCTGACCGTCGCCTGCCTCGCCGCGTGGATGTACACCCAGGCCAACGCGACCATTGCCTGGTCGATCCGCGAACCCCTGACCGGTGGCGAGATGTGGCGCAACATCTTTGCTGGCGGCGCCTTGTGGCTGGCGATCTACGGCACGTTGATCCTCAACTTCTGCGATTTCGCTCGCTCTTCACCGTGCCGCAAAACCATCAAGGTCGGAAATTTCTGGGGCCTGCCGGTCAATATTCTGGTGTTCGCCGGGATCACCGTCCTGCTGTGCGGTGCGCAATTTCAGATCAACGGGCGGATCATCGAAAGCCCGACCGAAATCATTGCGTCGATTCCCAACACGTTCTTTCTGGTGCTCGGCTGCCTGGCATTCCTGATCGTCACCGTGGCGGTGAACATCATGGCCAATTTCGTCGCCCCGGCCTTCGTGCTCAGCAACCTGGCGCCGAAGTACCTGACCTTCCGCCGCGCCGGGCTGATCAGCGCAACGATTGCCGTGCTGATCCTGCCGTGGAATCTCTACAACAGCCCGCTGGTGATCGTGTACTTCCTGTCCGGCCTCGGCGCCCTGCTCGGCCCGTTGTACGGCGTGATCATGGTCGACTACTGGTTGATCCGCAAAGGCCGGATCCACGTGCCGCAGCTGTACAGCGAACACCCGAACGGCGCGTATTACTACAGCCGCGGGGTCAATCTGCGGGCGGTCGCAGCGTTTATTCCGGCCGCCTTGATCGCGATCGTTCTGGCGCTGGTGCCGGGCTTCCACAGCGTTTCGCCCTTCTCCTGGCTGATCGGTGCTGGGATTGCCGGAATGCTCTACCTGATCATCGCCAAACGCCAGCCGCACTACGCCGACGTGGACGGTGAAGCCATCGCCGTCGACAACGTCAGCCACTGAACCTTTGGCGGCCCTTCGCCGGGCCGCAGAACCAACCGTAATAAGGACTTCCCATGCGCATTCTCGTGGTCAACGTCAACACCACCGAATCCATCACTCAGGCCATCGCTCGTTCGGCGCAGGCTGTCGCTTCTCCCGGCACCGAGATTGTCGGCCTGACGCCATACTTCGGCGCCGATTCAGTCGAGGGCAATTTCGAAAGTTATCTGGCGGCCATCGCCGTGATGGACCGGGTGATGTCCTACGACCAGCCGTTCGACGCGGTGATCCAGGCTGGCTACGGCGAGCACGGTCGCGAAGGTTTGCAGGAGTTGCTCAACGTGCCGGTGGTAGACATCACCGATGCGGCGGCCAGCACCGCGATGTACCTCGGCCACGCCTACTCGGTGGTGACCACGCTGGATCGCACCGTGCCGTTGATTGAGGATCGGCTGAAACTGTCTGGCCTGTGGGATCGCTGCGCCTCGGTGCGCGCCAGTGGCCTGGCGGTGCTGGAGCTGGAACACGAGCCGCAACGGGCGCTGGAAGCGATCGTCCATCAGGCGGAACTGGCGGTGACTCAGGATAAAGCCGAAGTGATCTGCCTGGGTTGCGGCGGCATGGCCGGGCTCGACGAGAAGATCCGCCAGCGCACCGGCGTGCCGGTGGTGGATGGCGTCACGGCAGCCGTGACCATCGCCGAATCGCTGGTGCGGCTGGGTTTGTCGACCTCCAAGGTGCGCACGTATGCGACGCCACGGCCAAAAACCATCATCGGCTGGCCAGCACGTTTTGCGCGTTGAAACGTTCGGCGAGGCCCAGGGTTGAAAACTGCTCGATGACAAAATCGACGAACGCTCGGGTCTTGCCCGGCAGCAATTTGTGTTCGGCGTAATAGATGGAGATGTTGCCGTCGTCGACGTACCAGTCCGGCAGGACCCGCTGCAACGTCCCCGCCTCAAGATAGCCGACCGCAAACGGCATGCTCACCAACGCAATCCCCAACCCCTGCGCCGCCGTGGCGCAGGCGGCTTCGGAATCGCTCATGGTCATTCGTGCCTTGAGCGTCAGCGGGCTGTGTTGTTGCGTGCGGTGAGTCAACTGCCAGGAGCGCACGCGACCGGTTTGCGGTGAGCGGATCAGGATGCCGTCGTGCAGTGTGAGGTCGTCCGGTTCGCTGATCGGTGCGTACCGATCCAGATAATCCTTCGAGGCCACCAACACCCGATGCGCCGGCGTCAGCCTGCGGGCGACCACGCCTTGGGGCAGCTCGAAACCACCGCCAATCGCTGCGTCGAAACCCTGGCCGATCAGATCGACCTGGCGGTTATCGAAGTGCCAGTCCGGATTGATCGCCGGGAACCTTGTCAGGAACTCACCCAGCAACGGCACGATGTACAAGCGGCCGAACACCGTGCCCATGCTGACTTTCAGCGTGCCCGCTGGTTGACCGCCGGCGCTGGCGAGATTGTTCACGGCGTTCTGGATGGTGGTGAGGCTGCCGCTGACCTCACTCAGAAACAACTGCCCCGCTTCCGTCAGGGTCAACCGACGGGTGCTACGCTGGAACAGCCTCACGCCGAGGCGCGCTTCCAGTTTCGCCACGCTTTTGCCCACGGCGGCCGGTGTCAGGCTCAGGCGTCGCGCGGCCTCGGCAAAGCTGCCGACTTCGGCGCTGCGCACAAAGCATTCGATACTGCTGAAGGTTTCCATGGCCGCCACTCTAAACTTTTGGTTTACACAGACTATAGCAACCACGGTCTACCCGCCTATTGGCGAGGGGCAGATACTCGACACCACACCAAGGCAGCCTGCCTTGAAACTTCTGGAGATCGAACATGACCACTCAACACCTCAGCGGTAAAGTCGCTCTGATTCAAGGCGGCTCTCGCGGCATCGGTGCCGCCATCGTCAAGCGCCTGGCCGCTGAAGGCGCCGCGGTTGCCTTTACCTACGTCAGCTCGGCCGCCAAGGCTGAAGAACTGCAAAACAGCATCACCGCCACCGGCGGCAAAGCCCTGGCGATCAAGGCTGACAGCGCCGACGCAGGTGCCATCCGCAACGCGGTGAACGCCACTGTCGAAACCTTTGGCCGCCTCGACATCCTGGTCAACAACGCCGGTGTGCTGGCCGTCGCGCCGCTGGAAGACTTCAAACTGGAAGACTTCGACCAGACCCTGGCAATCAACGTACGCAGCGTGTTCATCGCCAGCCAGGAAGCCGCCAAACACATGGGCGAAGGCTCGCGCATCATCAACATCGGCAGCACCAACGCCGACCGCATGCCCTTCGCCGGTGGCGGCGTGTATGCGATGAGCAAATCCGCACTGGTCGGCCTGACCAAAGGCCTGGCCCGCGACCTCGGCCCACGGGGCATCACCATCAACAACGTGCAACCCGGTCCGGTCGATACCGACATGAACCCGGCTCATGGCGAGTTCGCCGACAGCCTGATCCCGCTGATGGCGGTGGGTCGCTACGGTAAAGCCGAGGAAATCGCCAGCTTCGTGGCCTACCTTGCCAGCCCGGAGGCCGGTTACATCACCGGTGCCAGCCTGACCATCGACGGTGGTTTCGGCGCCTGATTGATCAGATAGTCGATAACGAAAAACGCCGCCCCTCCTTTGACAGAGGGGCGGCGTTTTTATGTCGGCGGTTTGATCAGGCCCAGTCGAGCGCCGGCAATCCGCATGCACTCGGCGTGAACGCTTTCAACGTGCGAAGAATCCCGTCGGCGTGTGCGTATTTTTCATCGGCCATGGCGGCATCCGGAATGGCGATGGCGGTCATGCCGGCTGCTTTCGCGGCTGTCACGCCGAATGGCGAATCTTCGAACACCAGGCAATCTTCCGGCGCTACACCCAGGCGACGCGCTGCGGTAAGGAAGATGTCCGGTGCCGGTTTGGCTGCGCCGACTTCCGGGTCGTCAGCGGTGACGATGAAGTCGAACAGCGCGAACCAGTCGCGG
This sequence comes from Pseudomonas sp. B40(2017), assembly GCF_002112855.1. NCBI lineage: Bacteria > Pseudomonadati > Pseudomonadota > Gammaproteobacteria > Pseudomonadales > Pseudomonadaceae > Pseudomonas > Pseudomonas sp. B40(2017). The sequence continues at coordinate 465,604 of NZ_NEIT01000003.1, read as the reverse complement.
TGCAAGGTGGTTTTCTGACCGAACGACTGACGCGATGAGCTGGTACCGACCGCAATCGGAATGTTGTGCGCCTTGAGGTGACGGATCAGTTCCTCGGCACCCGGCATCGCCTGCGCGGTGGGAAAGCGCTCGCGCATCAGCGGCTCGCGGATCACCAGAAACTCTTCGGCGGTGATCGGCAGGTCCAGCGCCTCAACCACGTAGCGCGCCAGATCGCCAGCGCCGCGACCAATGATGTTCTGCTTGATGCTCCAGTCGAAGGTACGCCCGTAACGCGCGGCAATCAGTGAGGTGACCTCGGTGTAGATGCCCTCGGTGTCCAGCAGCAAACCGTCCATGTCGAAAATCACGGCCTTGATCGGGCCAAACGCCTTCAGCGGTGCATTCATCATCGGATCCGTTATCAAAGACATCCCGAGCGGCGTGGGATAGCGCCGCTGCTCGGATCTGATTAAAGGGTTCAGCAGCATAACGAGCGCAGCCGAGGTTGAGCAACGGGCAATGTTGGTTGTCCGCCGAACGCCCTCCCGCACATTTAGAGAATCGCCCTACAGACATCGCCTACTCGGCTGACTTCTTTCCTGTTCGATCCCCCGCAAAGTTTCGCGCCATTCCCCCGATGCGCGCGAGTGACTGCCAATGCTTCCACCTGATCCACTCCTGAAATTGAACAACAGCATCGGTTTGCTGGTGGTCGCTGCGCTGAACCCTGATCAGCCCGATGTCGAAAAGCTGTTTCAGGAGTTTCGCCTCTGTCTCAACAACTATGACGCCTGGGCCGAGCAGTTCTGGACGGGCACCGCGCTGGGTGTCGAGCAAGTGTTCCAGGTCGGCAACGATGTCCGGCTCAGTGCACCGGTTGGCAGCCGCAGACCCATCAGTTCCTCGGTGGTCATGTGCCCCGCCACCGGCCCCCTGACGCTGGTGCACATGTTCGAAGCCGCACGGTTTGTGCCGATCGGCGACACGCCGGTGATCCTTGAACCGGTGATTTCCGATGTCGACGGCGTTTTGGGGTTCGGCGAACCGCTGCATCACACCATCGGCCCCAGCGGCATTCTCGAGGTCAGCGACTGCGACCGGGGCCAACGTTATCGCATCACCTTCTTTCCCGATGTTTCCACTGCGCATATCCGGACGTTATACGCCTCGTATCAAGGCCTCATCGATGGTCTGGAAGGCTGGTTACGTGAGGAATGGAAAGGGTTTCAACCGCAGTGGACAGAGTTTTCCAGCGCCGGCTTCACCGAGCGTTACGGGCAGCTGCAACAGGCTGACTGGCACGGTTTCGAATCCGCCCTGAATGGCGTCTGGGATGACGTGAAGCAACTGTTTGCCCTGCTTGCAGACTTGCAGGCCAACAGCGAAAAGCTTCTGCAGTACCTGTCCAGCGCTGAGCTGGATGCCTTGCTTGAGGCGTCTTCCGAGGCCATCGCCAATGGCCTGCTGATGCTCAGCGATGAGCCGTTGCTGTTCATTTATCTGGCGGCCTTTACCAGTTGGCTGAAGATGCTGCCGCCGCAGTATCTGGCCGAGGTGGTGGCTGAGGTTCGGGCCGAACTGCTGGTCAGTTTTCTGTTGATGTGTGTGTCGGGTGGCATGGGTGTGCCGCTGCGGTTGAGCACCCAGGTACTGGGCAAGATCAAGGCACCCCGTGCGCGGGAATGGCTGGCGGCATCGGCGTTGCGGCTGGCAGAGCTGACCTCGGCGCCTGACCTGACCCGCCATGCGAGCGCTTTGAAACCGTTGATGGTCAATGCGCGGCAGTCGCCATTGCGGCCGACACCGGCCATTCCGCTGGAAATTCGTACGGCCGATTCGCTGGTACTGACGGTGCCCAATCCGGCGGCCATTGCCCGCGACAAGTCCCACGGCATGACGCGAATGGAGCGGCATGAGCCTCGGGATGATGCTTCGGATCAGGCAAAAAATCCCAACGGTGGCAGTGCCGATTGTGCGCCGAGGACCTGCACCAATGGCTGTCCGGTGTCGATGGTCACCGGCGAAGAGCTGCTGACGCTGACCGATGGTGTGCTCGATGGGCTGCTGCCGTTCGAGTTCAGCCGGTTGTATCGCAGCAGTGCAGCCGAGATTGATGTCGGGTTGGGGTTTGGCTGGAGTCATTCGCTGGCGCATCGGCTGGAGATTGATGGCGCTTCGGTGGTCTGGATCGACCATGAGAACCGGCGGACGCGGTTTCCGTTGCCGAATGTCGAGCGGCCGGCCATTCAAAACAGCTTGTCGCGGGCGGCGATCTTTCTGGGAGATGAGCCGGAGGAGTTGATCGTTGCGCTGGCGGGAGACGCAGCGCAGTTTTATCACTTTCGGGTTGGGCGTCTGACGGCTGTCAGCGATGCCTATGGCAATCGTCTGACGGTGCATCGGGATCTTTCCGACCGGATTCAGCGCCTGGACAACGGCGCTGGCCGTTCCTTGTTGCTGCGCTATGAGCGAGCGCATCTGGTTGCGGTCGATTATCAGGTTTGGCGCGATGCGGTCTGGCGCACCGAGCAGACGCTGGCCAGCTACCGCTTTGATGCCCGCCATCGATTGATCGAGGCGTCCAACGCGGTCGGCGAGTGCGAGCGTTACGACTACGACGACCAGCACGTCATCCTGCAACGGCAACTGGCGGGCGGCGCGAGTTTCTTCTGGGAGTGGGAGCGTGCCGGCAAGGCAGCGCGTTGCGTGCGGCACTGGGCGTCGTTTTCGCAGATGGATACGCGTTACGTCTGGGATGACGCCGGCAGTGTCACGGTGCAGTACGTCGACGGCACTGAAGAAACCTACGTCCACGACGATACGGCGCGGCTGGTGCGTCAGGTCGCCGCCGATGGTGGCGAACAGCTCAAGGCCTACGACGCGCAGGGCCGGCTGGTCGCCGAGCAGGATGCGCTGGGGGCGGTCACCGAGTACCGCTACGACGATGCCGGACGGCTGATCGCGCTGATTCCGCCGGACGATGCGCCGACGTCCTACGAATACCGCAACGGTTTCCTGCACAGCCGTTCTCGTGGCGATGCGGTGTGGACGTACCGGCGCAATGCCCAGGGTGACATCACCGAAGCGGTCGACCCGGATGGCCACGTCACCCATTACCACTACGACGCGCAGGGGCGGTTGCTGTCGATCCGTTATCCGGACAGTGGCCGCCATGTGTTCATGTGGAACGACCTGGGCCAGTTGGTCGAGGAGAGTCTGCCGGACGGTGGGGTTCGGAAGTTTTCCTACGATGCTTTGGGGCGGCGGACGACGGTTCAGGACGAACATGGCGCGGTCACCCGTCATGCGTGGGACGCCGTTGGCCGGCTGATCCAGACCACCTCGCCGAATGGCGCGACCCGCGCCTGGTCCTACAGCGCCTACGGCCAGATCACCGCCGAACGCGATGAACTGGGGCGTATCACCCGCTACGAATATGACGATGACCTGCATTTGGTCAGCCGGCGGATCAACCCCGACGGCACGCGGCTGCAGTACCGCTACGACCATGCGCAGCTGCTGCTGACGGAAATCGAGAACGAGTCCGGCGAAAAGTACCGGCTGGACTACACGCCCACCGGACTGATCCGACAGGAAACCGGCTTCGATGGCCGGCGTACGGCGTATGTCTACGACCGCAACAGTCATCTGCTGGAAAAGACCGAGTTCGGCGACGACGGCTCGACGCTGGTCACCACTTACCAGCGCGACAGCGCCGGGCGATTGCTGCTCAAGACCCTGCCGGACGGGGTCGAGGTCAGCTATCGCTATGACCGTTTAGGCCGTTTGGTCGGCGTGGATGACGGCCAGGATCACCCGCTGGCCTTCGAATACGACCTGCAGGATCGACTGGTGCGCGAGCATCAGGGCTGGGGCACCTTGCGTTACACCTACGACGCCTGCGGCCAGCTCACTCGCATGCGCCTGCCGGACAACAGCAAGCTCGACTACCACTACGCCAAGGGCGGCGCGCTGACCGCGATCGACCTCAATGGCGCCTTGCTCACTCGCCACATCTACCAGAACGGCCGCGAACAGCAACGCCAGCAAGGCCTGCTGCTCAGCGAATATGCCTACGACGAACAGGGCCGGTTGCGGGTTCATTCTGTTCATCAACATGACCGCGCGCTGTACCTGCGCCACTACAGTTACGCGGTCAATGGCAACCTGGCGTCTATCGCCGACAGTCGTCACGGTCAACGTAGCTATTACTACGACGCCCTCGACCGTCTGGCCAGCGTACGCCACACCCGCGACGACCTGCCGGAAAACTTCGCTCACGACCCGGCCGGCAACCTGCTGATGCAGGACCGCCCCGGCCCGACACAGATCAAAGGCAACCGCCTGCGGATGCAGGGCGACCGTCATTACGACTACGACGCCTTCGGCAACCTGATCCGCGAACGCCGCGGCCGCGCGCAACAACTTGTCACCGAATACCGCTACGACAGCCAGCACCGCCTGATCGGCCTGACCCGCCCCGACGGCACCAGCGCCAGCTACCAGTACGACGCCTTCGGCCGGCGCATCCGCAAGACCGTCAACGGCCAGACCAGCGAGTTTTTCTGGCAAGGCGACCACCTGATCGCCGAAAGCAGCAAAGAACAACACCGAAGTTTCATCTACGAACCCGGCACTTTCCGCCCCCTGGCGCTGCTCGACGGCAAAGGCCCGAAACGCGCCTGCCCGTTCTACTACCAACTCGACCACCTCGGCACCCCGCAGGAACTGACGGATTACAGCGGCGAGATCGTCTGGTCCGCCAAATACAGCGCCTACGGCAAGGTCGCCTCGCTGGAGCTGGCAACCGAGGACTACCTGAACCAGCCGCTGCGCTTTCAGGGGCAGTACTTCGATGAAGAAAGCGGGCTGCATTACAACCGGCACCGGTACTACGACCCTGACTTGGGGCGGTATCTGACGCCGGATCCGGTGAAGCTGGCGGGTGGGCTGAATCAGTACCGGTACGTGCCGAATCCGACGGGGTGGGTGGATCCGTTGGGGTTGACGTCCAATTGCCCGCCGCCGAACAAGCCGGGATGTACTGTGCCGGATAATGTTAGTGGCAGTATGGCAATCGAGGGCAACCCACCGTTGCCTATCGTTAATCACGGTGTTGACCCAAAATCTTTAAAGCGGACGCATGCGATTTCAGGAAAAACCTCAACTAAAGAAGTCGAGAAAATGGTGAATACAATGCGAAGCACGGGCTACGACAATCGATACCCCATAGACGTAGCGGAACACCAAGGCGAACTCTACATTTTGGATGGCCACCACCGCGCCGCCGCCGCTAGACAAACCTCCACCAACGTCAGTATTAAGCTAATAACAAATATTAGAGAGCACCACGGCACTCTAAACACCATTGAAGAGGTGTTGGAATCAGCACAAAGTATCGGAAACGACAGACTAGAGCACCGTAGAAGAAAATGACCAGACCTGAAATCACACTTGAAGATCTGATAACCGACTTCCTATCTAAAGTAGATATCGGCACGAAGCTATTAGAGGAAAAATTCGGCACCCGCAATATTCTGAGACTATGGCGCTCCAAACAAATAGAACGATGCGGAGAAATAAAGAATGGCGTTCAGTATGAGCTCCACGGCATTGGGTGCTTCATAATTTTCGCCACAGAGTCCGTGAATTTTGACTACGGGTCGGGCGATAGAATTGATGGATTTGATATTTGGCGCCTCTATTCATATGCCACCGACCGACCATTCAGATACAAAAAGTATTGTGACAAACAAACTCTCGAAAAAGAATTTAGAGAATATTTGTCCTCAAAAAAAATAGAAAAAATGTCTCCAATGGATGACCTGTATGTCCTGACAAGTCCTAACCAAACCCAATAAAACCCGGATGCGACAAGCATGCACCCCATTACTCATCATCATCAAAATCCTCATACTCAAGCTCCTCCTCACCCTCCATAAGCGGAACCGTCGCATCATCCATCAACGACCCCGGATCTTCATTCCCCGGATCATTGATAAACGGCAATCCGCTGGGGCCTTTTTCTTCCTTGCCTTCGGTTTCGGGAGTCATGGCGCACCTCATTAATCTCAAATGTGTAAACGTTCGAAAAGTATGGCCGCTAATCGTTCCAGCGCATGACGCGCAGGCGCAAAAAACCCGGCATAAAGCCGGGTTTCCGTAGAACCGATCACTCAACGATGACGGTTCTTGTGTTTGTTCTTGTGCTTGTGGCCGCCCCCGGAGTGCGACTTGCCGCCATCGTCACCCAGGTTGTTGCCGACCGCGCCACCCGCCGCGCCGCCCAAGCCTGCGCCGATGGTCGAACCGGTGGAGCCGCCGAGGCTGTTGCCGATCACTGAACCGCCAGCGGCACCGAGGCCACCGCCAATGGCGGCTTCCGTGCGGTTGCGTTTGTTCGCTCCGACGGCACTGCCGGCTGCACCACCAACACCAGCGCCCACCGCAGCACCGGTGCTGCCGCCGAGTTGGCCGCCAACCACGTTGCCCAGCGCGCCACCCAATCCGCCACCCACGGCGGCTGTGCCATCACCAGCGGCCATGGCGCCTTGGGCCACCAGTAATCCCAAAACCAATGCGGATAATGTCAAGCGCATACAGACCTCACAGGTCCCGGATCGGGACGGTTCGCCCGCGGAGGGGGCTATGTGGCATTGGAGGCGAATTCGGGAAAAACGTTCAGCAACGGAAAGGCCCGGCATCAAACCGGGCCTTTTCAGACATGCGTTGGCAATCAGTGACGTTTGTGACCCTTGGACAGGTTGCTGCCCACCGCACCACCGGCTGCGCCGCCCAAGCCAGCACCGATGGTGGCGCCCGTTCTGCCACCCAGGCTGTTGCCGATGACCGAACCGCCCGCCGCACCGACGCCGCCGCCGATGGCTGCTTTGGTACGAGCACCTTTCTTGGCAGCCAGTGCACTGCCGGCCGCACCCGCTACACCAGCGCCAATCGCTGCACCGGTGCTGCCGCCCATTTTCTGACCAACCACGTTACCCAATGCGCCGCCCAGACCACCACCCAGTGCGGCAGTACCATCGCCAGCCATTGCACCTTGAGCAACCAGAAGCCCCAGAACCAGAGCAGGCAGAGTTAAACGCATGACGAAAACCTCAACAAAAGGAATAAAAAAGGGCGCAGATTGAATGCTGTTGCCGCGGCGATGTCCAGCGTTGCAGCGCACTTGGCGCCGATTGGACAGCGAATACGGAAAAGGTTTAATGACGGGCAAAAAAAAGCCCGCTGGGGAGACGGGCTGGAGACTTGCTTTCTAACGGATGGCTTCACCCTACTCAGGCGGGTGTGAAAAGTTTGTGAAAAAACCGGACAAAAGCTTCAATCCATGTAGGACGCTTCTTTACCAGGCAGGCATAAAAAACCCCGTTCAATGACGGGGCTCTGCGGTATAGAACTCACTTTCTGGAGCGGGTGGTGACCTTGGGCAGAAACTTCGCCTTTGGGCCCTTGGGTGCCGTGGACTTGATCTTGCCGGTCTGCACCGGATCCTCGCCAAATCCGGCCTGATACTCCGTCTGGCCGCAGCGCACGCAATTGTTGAATGAAAATTCAGCCCCGTCGTCTTCGATGTACGGATCAGTCATCTTTGCTCCCCTTCTCAAATGCGGGCCGACACTGGCAACCCTTTTGCCTGAAAAAATATCGACCTCCAAGGCTTTTGAGACTAGCCGGTCATTCCTGGACTTGTGATTCAGATCACTCGAAGCCCGACGAATGGCCTACGGAAATTAAACACAATGATGAACCGTTGGTCTCACGCCGCTAAAGATTCCCGGCAACTGGCCGCTGCCCTTTTTCCTACGCAATGAATCTCAAGGAGAGAACATGGAAATCAAAGGATTCCCGACACTGCCTGTTGTAAAACTCACGGATGAACAGATCGCCGCCGGCAAGGCCGGGGCGGAGAAACTCAAGGAAAAGATCGCTTCGGGTGAAATCGTCATCAAGCAGCCGACCGGACCGAGTCCGTTGCAGCCTGGCGTGATCTACCACCCGGACCCGGTTCAGCCAGTTCAACCCGGCGATACGCCGCCTCTCGTCGCGATCGACACGCCGCTGACCTACGATTCGAAAGGCACCATCCTGCTCAAACCGCAGGGCTGATTATCAGCACAGAGCCCATTCCGTTGAATGGGCTCACTAGCCTCAGCGCAACTTGACCGCCGTACCGGTCGCAAACACCACCACCATGCCACCCTTCCCTGCCGGCATGCTGATCTCGAAATCCACCCCGACCACCGCATCCGCCTGCAAAGCCCGCGCACGCTCCCTGATCTCGTCAGTCGCCTGGATACGTGCCTCCTTCAATGCCCGCTCCAGCGTCTGCGAACGCCCACCGAAAAAGTCGCGCATGCCCGCGAACATATCGCGAATCACATTCACGCCCTGCACCGACTCGGCACTGACGATGTCCAGATACGCCGTAATCTGCCGGCCTTCGACGGAGTGGGTGGTGGAAATGATCATGGAGGTCGTCCTTTTACATACCGGATAAAACCGCGATTGTAATGCCCTGGCAAAGGGAAGCCGAAGCAATCTCTGTGACCAAAAACCAGACGCCAGAATGCACAAAACCCCTGGCTTCTTTCGAAACCAGGGGTTTTGTTTACATCGAATTTGGCGGTGAAGGAGAGATTCGAACTCTCGATACAGTTTCCTGTATACACACTTTCCAGGCGTGCTCCTTAAGCCACTCGGACACTTCACCGTATCTCTTCAAACAGGTTCTGTCTGTCGAGGCGCGCTAATGTAGTCGAAAGCTTTTCTGATGGCAAACTTTTTTTCAGAATTTTCATGCGGTTAAGCGAAAAAGCCGCGACCGCCATCGAGAGTCCATGGCGATCCGGCCAATCTCGGGTAAACGCGGCCCTTCTATATAGACGCGCAGGCGTCAGGCACCGGGCGCGTTGCAGCGCATCGGCCAGTAAACAGTGACTGGCGGGTCAGTCACAGTGCTTTACCTGACCGGCGACGGTGGGTAACGTCTGCCCATCTTTCTTATAAGGAATTGCGCCATGAGCGACCTGATTGCCTACCACCTCGAAGACGGTATCGCGACCCTGACCCTTAGCAACGGCAAGGTCAACGCCATTTCCCCGGACGTGATCGCGGCCTTCAACGCGGCGCTGGATCAGGCGGTGGCGGATCGTGCCATTGTGATCATCACCGGTCAGCCGGGCATTCTCTCTGGCGGCTATGACCTGAAAGTAATGACCGCCGGCCCTAAAGAAGCGGTGTCCCTGGTGACTGCGGGTTCGACCCTGGCCCGTCGTCTGCTGTCGCACCCGTTCCCGGTGATTGTTGCTTGCCCGGGCCATGCCGTGGCCAAGGGCGCGTTCATTCTGTTGTCCGCCGACTATCGGATCGGTGTCGACGGTCCGTTCAGCATTGGTCTGAACGAGGTGCAGATCGGCATGACCATGCATCACGCCGGTATCGAGCTGGCTCGTGATCGTCTGCGTCGCTCGGCCTTCCATCGCTCGGTGATCAATGGTGAGATGTTTGATCCGCAAAGCGCAGTGGATGCCGGTTTCCTCGACAAGCTTGTAGCGGCCGAAGAGCTGCAAGGCGCTGCCCTCGCCGCCGCGCGTCAGTTGAAGAAAATCAACATGACCGCACACAAGAACACCAAGTTGAAAGTACGCAAGGCGCTACTGGAAGCCCTGGACAACGCGATCATTCAGGATCAGGAGCATCTGGGCTGATACCCGGCTCATTCCGATTCAGAAAAGCCCGACCGTCGTGTCGGGCTTTTTCTTACACGCCCAGTTAAAAACTCTGCAGCAGCTCTAGGACGCCTCTGACCAACAAGTCGGAAACATGCGCTTAAACATCGCCCATCTCCGGACTCTATAGCGGCAATTGCCGAAAACAGTGCACATCCGTACACTGCGCCACCTTTTGTCCCGATGGGCCTGAAAATGCTGTTCGTGTTTCGTATGTTGTTGATGGGCCTGCACTTTATTCTCGCGGGAATCCTCGGTGTGATCCTCGGGCTGTGCCGCCCATTCAATCCGGACAACAGTCGCCTGTGCGCCCGTCTCTATGCACTGCCGGCCATGTGCATTTTGCGCCTGCGGGTTAAGGCCGATGTCGGGCCGTTGATGAACAAGCCAGACAGCTGCGTGATCATCGCCAACCATCAGTCCAACTATGACCTGTTCGTGTTCGGCAACGTGGTGCCGCGCCGTACCGTGTGCATCGGCAAAAAGAGCCTGAAGTGGGTGCCACTGTTCGGGCAACTGTTCTGGCTGGCGGGCAACGTGTTGATCGATCGTGGGAACGCGCACAAGGCGCGCCAGTCGATGCTGACCACCACCGACACCTTGCAGCACAAAGACACCTCGATCTGGGTGTTCCCGGAAGGCACCCGCAACCTGGGTGAGGAACTGCTGCCATTCAAGAAAGGCGCGTTCCAGATGGCCATTGCCGCCGGGGTGCCGATCGTTCCGGTGTGTGTCAGCAGCTACATCAAACACATGCGCCTGAACCGCTGGCACAGCGGGAAAATTCTCATACGCTCGCTGCCGGCAATTCCTACCGCCGGCCTGAACATGGACGACATGCCCATGCTCATCAACCAGTGCCGCGAACAGATGCGCGAATGCATCGATGCGATGGACCGGCAGCTGCAAGCTGCGTGAAAAAGAAGCCCGCCCCGTGCGGGTTTTCTTTTGCCCGGTGAACTGTGCAGATTTCACTGACTCTCAAGCAGCGACACGGCTAAGCTGAAGCCATGTCTCCCCTGCCATCTGCCAAGAAGAAGTGAATCACCACCATGGGTCGAGTTGTTGCTGCTGCGGTTTACAGCGCTGGTAAGAAAGTCACCAATATTTCCCTCGACGAAGGCGCAGCCTGGGCCGCCAAGACCGGCCACTTCGTCTGGATTGGCCTCGAAGAGCCGAGCGCCCAGGAACTGTCCAACCTGCAACGCCAGTTCAACCTGCACGAACTGGCCATCGAAGACGCTCTCGAAAAACACAGCCGGCCAAAGCTGGAAACCTTTGGCGACGCGCTGTTCATCGTCACCTACTCGCCGGTGCGCGAACACGGGATTCTTCAGTTCATCGAAACCCATATCTTCGCCGGTAACGGCTACATCATCACCGCGCGTAACGGTCATTCGGCGTCCTACGCCCAAGTGCGCCAGCGCTGTGAGGCACGGCCGCTGCTGCTGGAACACGGGGAAGATTTCGTACTGTATGCGCTGCTGGATTTCGTGATCGAGAACTATCAGCCGGTGGGCGAAGCGATCCACGCCGAGATCGATGAGCTGGAACGCAACGTGCTGTGCAGTGCGCTCAATGAACACGACATCCAGAAACTCCATGGCCTGCGCCGAGACGTCTTGCGTTTGCGCCGTTACGCGGCGCCGATGGTGGAAATCGGCGAGGAGCTGCAGAAGCTGAGCTTCCCCTTCATCGACAAGAACATGCGCCCGTACTTCCGTGATGTGCAGATCCATGTCACGCGGCAGATGGAAGACCTGACCACCCTGGCCGACATTGCCAGCCAGACCATCGAAATCGGCGTGCTGCTGGAGGCGTCACGCCAGAGCGTGGTGCAGCGCAAATTCGCCGCGTGGGCGGCGATTCTGGCGTTCCCCACGGCAGTGGCGGGGATCTACGGGATGAACTTCCAGAACATGCCGGAGCTGAGCTGGCACTACGGCTATTTCGGCGTGCTGGGCTTTATCACGGTCGGCTGCGTGAGCCTGTGGGCGAGTTTCAAGAAATCCGGCTGGCTATAAGAAAAAACGCCCCCGTGCAAAACACGGGGGCGCCTGGGTTCAAGCAGCGGTCGGCTTGTGCGCCACGAAGCGCATCATCCATTCCGCCACGGTGGTGCCGTGGTGCTGATGTTCCAGGCTGGCCACACCCTTGCTGTACACCTGCTCGCCCAGCGCTTCCTGACGCAGATCCAGCAGCGCCCGCGAATAGTCGTGAATGAATTCCGGATGCCCCTGGAAGCACAGCACCTGATCGTTGATGTGGTACGCGGCGAACGGGCAGAAATCGCTGGAAGCAATCACCGTCGCGTTCTCCGGCAACGCCGTGACCTGATCCTGGTGGCTGATCAACAGCGTCAGCTCTTCGCGCACCGGGCTCATCCACGGCGCCTTGGCCGCCAGTTTGTAGTTGTGAATGCCGACACCCCAGCCTTGAGTAGCACGCTCGCTCTTGCCGCCCAGCAACAGCGCCAGCAGCTGATGGCCGAAGCACACGCCGAGCAGTTTGTCGCCCCGCTCGTAGCGGTTCAGCAGGTATTGCTTGAGGGTCTGGATCCACGGGTCGGTGCCGAACGAGTCGGCCTTGCTGCCGGTAACCAGATATGCATCGAAGGTCAGGTCATCACTCGGATAGTCGCCCTGCATCACGTTGTACACCGTGAACTCGGCGGCGATCGGCTGTTGCGAGAACAGGCGCTGGAACATCTGCCCGTAACCCTGATATTCATCGACCAGTTCCGGACGCAGGATGTCGGTTTCCAGAATGCAGATGCGTAGCGACATAAAAAATACCTGACACGTGATGGGAATAATGCACACCCCAGAGCCTGCCTTGAAACCACCCGGCAAGGCAAGCCCCGAAATGCCTCCCCGCCCCGTTAGAACAACTCGTCTTTCGCGGCTTTTTCCAGCAGCAACGCAGGCGGTGCGAAACGTTCGCCGTACTGTTCCGCCAGGTACTGCGCCCGCGCGACGAAGTCCTTCACGCCATATTGATTGATGAACTGTAACGCGCCGCCCGTCCATGCCGCAAAACCGATGCCGAAGATCGAGCCGACATTGGCGTCCGCCGTCGAAGTCAGCACGCCCTCCTCCACACAGCGCACGGTTTCGATGGCCTGCACGAACAGCAACCGATCACGTACATCCTTCGGCGAAATCTGCCCATCGGCTTTCTCGAAACGGGTCTTCAGTTCGGGCCACAAATGTTTTTGCCCACCTGCGGGGTACTCGTAAAAACCGCCTCCCGCTGCCTTGCCCGGCCGCTTGTATTCGTTGAGCAGCAAGTCAATCACGGCGAACGCCGGGTGCTCAATCAGCGGTTTCCCTTCTGCCTGCAGGTCTTTGGCCGTTTGCTGACGGATATGGCTCATCAGGCTGAGGGAAACTTCGTCGGAGATCGCCAGCGGCCCGACAGGCATGCCGGCCTTGCGGGCTTCGGTCTCGATCATCGGCGCACTGACGCCCTCACCCAGCATCGCAATACCTTCATTGGTAAAGGTGCCGAATACTCGAGAAGTAAAGAAACCGCGACTGTCGTTGACGACAATCGGGGTTTTCTTGATTTGCAGTACGAAATCGAACCCGCGTGCGAGGGTTTCGTCGCTGGTTTGCGCGCCTTTGATGATTTCCACCAGCGGCATCTTTTCCACCGGGCTGAAGAAGTGCAGGCCGATGAACTTGCCTTGATCCGGCACTGCAGTCGCCAACCCCGTGATGGGCAAGGTCGACGTGTTGGAAGCAATCACCGCGTCGGCGCCGACCACCTGCTGTGCTGCTGCCGAGACCTTGGCCTTGAGATCACGATCCTCGAATACCGCCTCAATGATCAGATCGCAACCTGCCAGATCGGCGTCGCTTTCGGTCGGATGGATGCGCGCCAGCACCGCTTCACGCTGCTGCGCAGTCATCTGCCCGCGAGCGACTTTCTTGTCCAGCAATGCCGCCGAATGCGCCTTGCCCTTTTCCGCAGCCGCGAGGTTGACGTCCTTAAGCACCACGTCGATCCCGGCCACAGCGCTGACGTAGGCGATTCCCGCCCCCATCATTCCGGCGCCGAGGACGCCCACGCGCTTCGTCACATAAGGCGCAAAACCCTGCGGACGCGAACCGCCAGCATTGATTTCATTGAGCTGGAACCAGAAGGTGCCAATCAGGTTTTTCGAGATCTGCCCGGTGGTCAGTTCGGTGAAATAACGGGTTTCGATCAGGTGCGCCGTGTCGAAATCCACCTGCGCACCTTCCACCGCCGCGCACAGAATCTTCTCCGGCGCCGGCAACGTGCCCTGGGTTTTGGTGCGCAGGATCGACGGCGCAATCGCCAGCATCTGCGCGACTTTCGGATTGGAGGGCGTGCCGCCGGGAATCTGATAGCCCTTCACATCCCAACGCTGCACCGCCGCAGGATTGGCCAGAATCCAGGCCCGGGCCTTGGCCAGCAGCTCATCGCGATCCGCTGCCAATTCATCAATCAGCCCCGCCTGCAACGCCTGCTGCGGACGGACTTTCTTGCCTTCGAGCAGATACGGCAAAGCCTTTTCGATGCCCAACATGCGCACCATCCGCACCACGCCACCGCCGCCCGGCAACAGGCCGAGGGTCACTTCCGGCAAACCGAGCTGCACCGACGCATCGTCCAGTGCCACCCGGTGGTGGCAGGCCAGGCAGATTTCCCAGCCGCCGCCGAGCGCCGCGCCGTTGATCGCCGCGACCACCGGTTTGCCGAGGGTTTCCAGGGTGCGCAACTGGCCCTTGAGGGTCAGCACCATGTCATAGAAGGCCTTGGCTTCGGGCTTGCCGACCTTGATCAGTTCATTCAGGTCGCCGCCGGCGAAGAAGGTTTTCTTGGCCGAGGTGATGATCACCCCGGCGATCTCATCTTTTTCCGCCAGCAGTCGGGCGACGCTTTCAGCCATGGCCTCGCGGTACACCGCGTTCATGGTGTTGGCGCTCTGGCCCGGCATGTCGATGGTCAGGAGAACGATGCCGTCCTGGCCTTTTTCGTAACGAATGGCTTGGGTCATGACAGGTTTCCTTGAGGTCAGAGGCGTTCGATGATGGTGGCGATGCCCATGCCGCCGCCGACGCACAGCGTCGCGAGGCCGTAGCGCAGGCGTCGGGCTTCCAGTTCATCGAGCAAGGTGCCGAGGATCGCGCAACCGGTGGCGCCCAGCGGGTGGCCCATGGCGATCGAGCCGCCATTGACGTTGACCTTGTCCGGGTCGACGGCCATGTCCTTGATGAATTTCAGCACCACCGAGGCGAACGCCTCGTTGACTTCAAACAGGTCGATGTCTTCCACCCGCAGCCCGGCCTTGGCCAGTGCCTTGCGAGTGGCCGGCGCCGGGCCGGTGAGCATGATGGTCGGATCGGTGCTGGTGACCGCCGTGGCGACAATCCGCGCCCGGGGTTGCAGGCCCAACGCGCGTCCCTTGGCCTCGGAGCCGATCAACATCAGCGCCGCGCCGTCGACGATCCCCGAGCTGTTGCCCGGCGTGTGCACATGGTTGATCCGCTCGACATGGCTGTAGACCCGCAGTGCCGTGGCGTCGAAGCCCATCTGGCCGATCATCTCGAAGCTCGGCTTGAGTTTGCCCAGACCTTCGAGGGTCGACTCGGCGCGAATGAACTCATCGTGATCGAGCAGGATGATGCCGTTCTGGTCCTGCACCGGCACCAACGACCTGTTGAACGAACCGTCGGCCCGGGCACGGGCGGCTTTCTGTTGCGAGTGCAGCGCGTAGGCATCGACGTCCTGCCGGCTGAAGCCTTCAAGGGTGGCGATCAGGTCGGCGCCGACGCCTTGTGGCGTGAAGTGGCTGTGCAGATTGGTCTGCGGGTCCAGCGCCCAGGCGCCGCCGTCGCTGCCCATCGGCACGCGGGACATGGATTCGACGCCGCCGACCACCACCAGCTCTTCGAACCCGGAGCGCACTTTCATCGCTCCCAGGTTCACCGCCTCCAGCCCGGAAGCGCAGAAGCGGTTGATCTGCACGCCGGCGACGCTGACGTCCCAATCGGCCACCTGCACGGCGGTCTTGGCGATGTCCGAGCCCTGATCGCCAATCGGCGTAACACAGCCAAGCACCACGTCATCGACCTGGCTGGTGTCCAACGCCGTGCGTGCCTGCAAAGCGGTCAGCAGCCCGGCCACCAGGTTCACCGGCTTGACGCTGTGCAGCGAACCGTCGGCCTTGCCCTTGCCACGGGGCGTGCGTAACGCGTCGAAAATCAAAGCTTGGGTCATGACGTCCTCGAACCTGTGCGGTGAGTGAAATTCGTGCTGTCACTGTTGTCTTCGCAGGCGACGGATTCAATGACCACAGCGCTCAATGACGTTGACGCGCACGCTCAGACGGACGGTCATCCATGGCTTGGTTAACCGGTTCAGGTGAGCGAGCTGTCTAGCAAACGGGCGGCAAAGAAGCTGGCAATGGGCCTCATGCCTTTTTAATCGCGACCGGCAGCAAGTACATACGAAATGGATCTAAGCAAAGCGTGACGCGGGCCCTAAGGTGAAGATGTACGTTGTTGTCGTCGGGTTTTGCCGAGGCAGACGTTCTTCAACAGGAAGTGCAGCGCTTGCCATCATGGATATGCAGGCAGGCATCAGGAAATAACAAAAAAGGCGGTCAAGCCATGTTCAAACAACCAAAAGTACGGCAAGCAGGGCTCATTCTTTTCGCCACGACGCTGTTGTTGATTCTGCCGAACCTCACCAAGGTCATCGGCTGATTCAAGCGGCAGGTATTGTTCATCGCCACTGAAAATGTGACTGGCCCGCTATCCGGGCCAGCGTGGCTGTGCCAACCTTTGCGCACTTCCACGACACGGACGGCGATCACTTGAAAACGCTCATTCTGTTCGGGGCCATGCTGCTGAGCATGCCCCTGTCTGCCGCGCAGCTGAACCTGGAGCTGGGCGCGAACAGCCGCACCTGGCAGACCGAGGAATTGCTCAAGCATCCTCAGGTACAAACCCTCACGGTCAAGAATGATGTGTCCTACAAAAAGGACATGACTTATCGCGCCGTGCCGATGGCCGCGCTGCTGACCGGCATCAAACCGGACGATCACCTGCAAGCCGTAGCGCTGGACGGTTTCGCCGCCGAGCTGTCCGCCGCGCCGCTACTGAACAATAAAGGCTCGCGCGCCTGGCTGGCCATCGAGGATCCGGCGCAGCCCTGGCCGCCGCTGTCGGAAGGCAAGCACAGCGCCGGGCCGTTTTATCTGGTGTGGACCGATCCGCAGGCCGGCAATATCAGCCCGGAACAATGGCCATTCGAAGTGGCGAGCATCAAGCGCATGGCTCCGGTGGCCGAGCGCTTCCCTGCCCTGTTGCCGGACCCTGCGTTGAAGGCCGATGACCCGGTGAATCAGGGGTTTGCGCTGTTCCAGAAGAACTGCCTGGCCTGCCATCGCCTGAATGGCGCAGGGGATGCGCAGTTCGGGCCGGATCTCAATATTCCCTACAACCCGACCGAGTACTTCGGCGCGGACTTCCTCAAGCGCTACATCCGCGATCCTCAGAGTCTGCGTCAGTGGCCGCAGGCGAAGATGCCGGGGTTTTCTGCCGAGGTGTTGCCGGATGCGGATCTGCAGAAGCTGATCGGGTATTTGCAGCATATGGCCGGGCGCAAGGTTAAGCCTTGATCACTTGAGTCTTGTAGTGCTCTCACTGGCCTCTTCGCGGGCAAGCCCGCTCCCACAGGTTATGCGCTGGATTTGAATCAGCGGCATTTCTGTGGGAGCTGCGGTGCGACGACTCGACTTGCCAGCGATCGGTATCTCGAATCTTACTGCTGCTGCACCGAGATGATTGGCGCTGGTGTCGGCGACACCAGCACTTTCGCATGCATCTGCTCTGACCCGCCGCCCCGGCGCATGCCGCGCACCGGGCAGGCATCCAGATAATCCAGACCCACCGCCAGTTTCAGGTGCCGCTCCGGCCGCGCCAGTTCATTGGTCACGTCAAAGCTGTACCAGGCGTCATCGATCCAGGCTTCGGCCCAGGCGTGACTGGCGAGATGCTCACAATCCTCGCTGTACAGATAACCCGACACATAACGTGACGGCACCCCGAGACTGCGCGCGCAGGCCAGAAACGCGTGGGCGTGATCCTGGCAAACACCCGCCCGTCCGGCGAATGCCTCGGCGGCGCTGGTGTCGACTTCAGTGGAACCCGGCTTGTAAGTCATGTGCTGGCTCAAACCGTGCATCAGGTCGATCAGTGCATTGCGGTCGCGTCGCTGCTTGCAGGATTGTTCGGCAAACGCCCGCAACGCCTCGTCAGCCTCGGTCAGCCGGGTGAAACGCAGGAACGGCAGCGCCGACTGACTCTCGTGCTCCGCCTCGCGCAATTCGTCGATATCAACCTGCCCCCGGGCGCCGATGATGATCGCTTCGTGGGGCTCGTCCATGGTCAGGACGTGCAGGATGTTGCCGAACGGATCGAGCTGGGCGCGCACCGGGCGCGGCAGGTCAAGCTGCCAGCTCAGCACGTGCTGACGCTCGCTGTCGTGGGGTGTCAGGCGCAGGTACTGGATGCTCGCGCGCACCTGATCTTCGTAGTGATAGGTGGTCTCGTGGCTGATGGAAAGTCTCATGCGGCCTCCAGGTAGGAACTGTGAATGGCGTTGCCCAACTGGCGCACCAGCGGGATGAATTCGGTGAGCCAGGCGTGCAGCCCTTCCTCGAGAATTTCTTGAATGCCGGTATAGCGCAGGCGCGCGTCCATTTCCGCTGCCAGGCGTTGGGCGGGACGGCCGTTGGCCCCCGGTAACTGCGCCAGAATCTGGTCGATTTCTTCGGTGCAGGCCCGCAGCGAGCGCGGCACATCGGCGCGCAACAGCAGCAATTCCGCCACATGCCGGGCGCCGGGCGCATCGCGATAGATCTCGGTGTACGCCTCGAACGAGGACAGCGCCCGCAACAACGCACTCCACTGGTAATAGGCGTGGGCCGTGCCGTCGCTGACCGCTTCGGCCTGATCGCCAGCCATTTCGTAACGGGCGTCGAGCAGACGCAAGGTGTTGTCCGCCCGCTCGATGAACGTACCCAGGCGAATGAAACGAAACGCGTCGTTGCGCATGATGGTGCCGTAGGACGCGCCCCGAAAAAGGTGCGAACGCTCCTTGATCCACTCGCAGAAGCGGCTCATGCCATAGCGGCTGAGGCCCTGATTGGCGATCCCGCGGATTTCCAGCCAGGTGGCGTTGATGTTTTCCCACATGTCCGCGGTGATCCGCCCGCGCACCGCGTGGGCGCTGGCTCGCGCCGCGCCGAGGCAGCTGTAGATGCTCGCCGGGTTGGCCGCGTCGAGGGCGAAGAAGTGCAGCAAGCGCTCGGCATGCAGCTCGCCGTGGCGTTCCAGGTAATCGTCCAGCGTGCCGGTGATCAGCAACGGCATCGCCAGTTCGTGCAAACCGTCGCCACGGCCGTCCTGCGGCATCAGCGACAGCGAATAGCTGACATCGAGCATCCGTGCGAGGTTTTCCGCCCGCTCCAGGTAACGCGACATCCAGTACAGATCCGAGGCAGTTCTACTTAACATGGCAGGCTTCCTTCAATCCTCGACCACCCAGGTGTCCTTGGTTCCGCCGCCCTGGGATGAATTCACCACCAGAGAGCCTTCACGCAGGGCGACACGGGTCAAACCGCCGGGCACGACCCGGGTTTCGCGGCCGGACAATACGAACGGGCGCAGGTCGATGTGGCGCGGCGCAATGCCGTTTTCGACAAAGGTCGGACAGGTCGACAGTGACAGCGTCGGTTGTGCGATATAGGCGTGAGGCTTGGCCTTGATCCGCTCGCGGAACGCATCGATTTCCGCGGTCGTCGCCGCCGGCCCCACGAGCATTCCGTAACCGCCGGAGCCCTGGGTTTCCTTGACCACCAGATCTGGAAGATTGGCGAGGACATGGGAAAGCTCGGACGGGTTACGGCATTGCCAGGTCGGCACGTTCTTCAGGATCGGTTCTTCGTCGAGGTAGAAACGGATCATCTCGGTGACAAACGGATACACCGATTTGTCATCCGCCACGCCGGTGCCGATGGCATTGGCCAGCACCACGTTGCCGGAGCGATAGGACGACAGCAGTCCCGGCACGCCGAGCATCGAGTCCGGGCGGAAGGCCAGCGGATCGAGGAACGCGTCGTCGAGCCGGCGGTAGATCACGTCCACCGCTTTCGGGCCGTCGGTGGTGCGCATGAAGACCTTGTCGTCGCGCACGAACAGGTCCGCGCCTTCTACCAGCTCCACGCCCATTTCCCGGGCGAGGAACGCATGCTCGAAAAACGCGCTGTTGAAGCGTCCCGGTGTCAGCACCACGACGCTCGGGTCGTCGATCGGGCTCGAGCTTTTCAGGGTGTCGAGCAGCAGGTTCGGGTAATGATCGATGGGCGCGATGCGCTGGGCCGCGAACAGCTCGGGAAACAGACGCATCATCATCTTGCGGTCTTCGAGCATGTAGCTCACGCCGCTCGGCGTGCGCAGGTTGTCCTCGAGCACGTAATACGTGCCGTCGCCGTCGCGCACCAGATCGACGCCGGAGATGTGCGAATAGATATCGCGATGCAAATCCAGCCCCTGCATCGCCAACTGGTATTGCTCGTTGGCCAGCACTTGTTCGGCGGGAATGATCCCGGCCTTGATGATGCGCTGCTCGTGGTAAAGGTCGGCGAGGAACATGTTCAACGCCTTGACTCGCTGAATGCAGCCGCGCTCGACAATCCGCCATTCGCTGGCGGGAATGCTTCGCGGAATGGTGTCGAAGGGAATCAGACGCTCTGTCCCCTGCTCGTCCCCGTAGAGCGTGAAGGTGATCCCGGCGCGATGGAACAGCAGATCGGCCTCGCGTCGCCGCTGGGCCAGCAGCTCGTCAGGTGTCTCGGCCAGCCACCGGGCAAACTCCCGGTAATGCGGGCGGATCTGGCCGCCGGCATCATACATCTCATCAAAATAGGTGCGGATCATGCCGTACTCCTTGTCACTCCGGACATACAGGCCTTCGCAAGGCCCGTGCCATCGGCATAAACGCTTTGATTTCAATCGGTTGGATATTCACGCCACACGCACCGCACCATTCCTGTGCGGCAAATGCTCCAACCTGATCGCCCCCGCTTCATTGCGACGCAGTCCCGTCGCCTATCACCAGCATAGTCAGAGTTGATTTCACTGCCCGCAGGCCACTGCGGATAATCCGCGCATCCGCTGCAAAAACGTCGTTGACGAAGTATGCAGCCTAACTGATCCGGCTTGCCTCGGCAGCCCTCCCGGCCGTAACCCTGACCGGTTTCCTCTCCTTCCGGTCTTCCCTTTCAGCCACCTTTTCAGGTGGCTTTTTTTTGCGCCGGTTTCTTGTTTCAGGGTTTTGCCATGCGCTTTCGGGGCCGTAGAAACGACAACGGCCGACCCGAAGGTCAGCCGTAGCTCGACGTGTTGCGAGAGTGATCAGTTCAAACGGTGCCGGTTGCGGATCTCCTGTTTCACGCCCCAGCCTTCGATGATGCCGCCCAAGGGCTCGACCACCGCCGAGAAGCCCTGCTCGAAATCGCCAATGTCGTCGTAGGTTGCGTACATCACCTTGCTCAATTCCAGATACCAGGCGCCGTCGTCGCGCGCACTGACCTGGGCATTGATGGATTCACCGCGAAATTTGCCTGCCGCCCTGCGTGCCCGCTCCTCGTCCGGGAAAATGGCGTAGAACTCGATGGGATGGAATCGGGAAAAATCGAAACCGCCTTCTTTCATGCGGCGCAGCACGCTGCTGCTGATGTCTTCTTGATAGGCTGTGCTCATGAATCGTCCCCCTCGCATAGATGGATAGACTTTCCGTATTCCCTGCACTGGCCCACTGGGCCCGGGTGCTTACGGCAACCGCGTTGCCGGCGGGAAACAAGCATGTAGCTGACAAGACCAGACCTTAGCGATCCGTTCGCTGATCTCGCTTGCAGAGTAGCCCCAAGATAGAGCCGCTGCCAAGGCCTGGTACATGAAGAAAATGAAGATTCAGATTGGGGTGATGCTGCGGATTTCGATGCTGTTCTGGGTTTTCAGGCTTTTTACGCCGGCATCGGCGGTGCGCCCTTCCAGATCGTTCAGGTCAAGCTCGGCGGCGACAGGAAGCAGTCGTTCCTTGATTAGTTGTGCGGCCTCATCGTCACTGGGGCATTCCGCACGCTCGAAGACTTCATCGACAATTTCACCGTGATCATCCACGAAAGTGACTTTCCACTTTTGCATCGGAGCCTCCTCGATCAAACCCGCAAATGGGCTTACCTCTATCTCGACTTTTGTCAGGATTGATCGTTCAAAAGGTTTACATCCGCCGAACATGAAAAAAAGTTATCCCATGTGGAAGCGGGCTTGCTCGCGAAAGCGAACGACCAGTCAACTCCACGTTGAATGATCAGACGCCTTCGCGAGCAAGCCCGCTCCCACAGGGGTTTTATAGTGCTTTTAGTCGTTGCTCGGCTTGTTCACCGCTTGCAGCACGTATTGCGGCAAGGCGAAAGCACCGATGTGGATTTCCGGGTTGTAGTAGCGGGTGACGATGCCGCTGCCGATGAAGCGCTGTTGCAGCACTTCGCGGCTCAGCTTGCGGTAGGCCGGGTTGGTCGAGCCCCAGGCGAAGGTCATCGAACCGCCGATGTAAGTCGGCACGGCCGCCTGATAGAAGTGCCAGTCCGGGAACAGGCTGCGCAGGCGCCCGGCAGTAGTTTTCACTTCTTCGATCTGCATGAACGGCGTGCCGTTCTGGGTCACGAGGATACCGCCCTCGTTCAGGCAGCGGTGGCAGGCCTGGTAAAAGTTTTCCGAGAACAGCACTTCGCCCGGGCCGATCGGGTCGGTGGAGTCGGAAATGATCACGTCGAATTTTTCGGTGGTGGTGGCGACGAAGCGCATGCCGTCGTCGATCACCAGATTCAGGCGTGGATCGTCGTAGGCGCCCTTGGAGTGGTTCGGCAGAAACTCTTTGCACATGTCGACCACGGTGCCGTCGATCTCGACCATGGTGATGTGCTCGACGCTGGCGTGTTTGGTCACTTCGCGCAGCATGCCGCCGTCGCCGCCGCCGATGATCAGCACACGCTTGGCGGTGCCGTGGGCGAGGATCGGCACGTGGGTGAGCATTTCGTGGTAGATGAATTCATCGGCTTCGGTGGTCTGGATCACGCCGTCCAGCGCCATCACCCGGCCCATGCGCGGGTTCTGGAAGATCACCAGGTGCTGGTGTTCGGTGCGCACTTCGTGCAGCAGTTTTTCCATGCGAAAACGCTGGCCGTAGCCTTCGTAGAGGGTTTCCAGGTATTCGCTGGTCTTGGTGACGGTCATGGTGAAGTGCTCCGATGAATGCGCGGGCGCCAATCGTCAGGTTCGATTGCCCGGGAAAGGCGCGCATTCTACGTTGCCGAAGATGACAGGTCGAACCTCAGTTCATCGGCCCGACCCGATCAGGGTGCGAACGGTCAGATCCGCACATTGCCCCGCGGCCCGGCAATCGCCCAGATGATCAGGCCCAGCACCGGCAGGAGGATGATCAGCAGTACCCAGAGGATTTTCATCCCGGTCTCGGCGCCGCTTTTCAGCACATTGATGATCGCCCAGATGTCGAGCGCAAGAATGATCAGGCCGACCAGGCCGTTGAACGTGGAACCCATGGTGTCGCTCCAGAATAGTGGCATGCACTTTTAGGATAGACGGTCGCGCTCAGGGTTCCCTTTTATTGCGCTCAGACGTGAACGGCGACCTTCAAGGCTTCCAGCGACGACGCGGCGGCGATACCGACTTCGGCGCACAGTTCCAGTACGCGCGGCACATCGTTGCCGTAGACCAGCACCACTTGCAGCTCGTCGTCGAGCAACTGGCTGAAGTTCATCAACGTGTAACCGCCGTTTTCCTTGTTCAGGCTGCTCATCTGTACCTGGATTCGGTTGAGCGCGGTCAGCGCCTCGGTTTTGGCCAGTTGCTTGGGCTTGAGGTTGAATTCGACGCCCGGGCCGAACGAGGCAACGATCTGCGCGAACAGTTCGGCGTAGGTGTCGGCCTGGAACAACACGGTCTCCGGCAGGCTGCCGACCACGACCCACTCGCCCAGCGGAATCGGGAAAGTGTCGTCGTAGTTGAT
The DNA here is from genome assembly GCF_002112855.1 of Pseudomonas sp. B40(2017). NCBI lineage: Bacteria > Pseudomonadati > Pseudomonadota > Gammaproteobacteria > Pseudomonadales > Pseudomonadaceae > Pseudomonas > Pseudomonas sp. B40(2017). The sequence goes on along the minus strand of NZ_NEIT01000003.1, from coordinate 441,746 downwards.
GTCCGGGTTGGCGGTCAGAAAAGCATCGGCATCGGCGTAGGCCTGTGCCGCTTCGTCAGCGACCTTCAGGATCTCGTCTTCGCCCATGCAGCCGGAGCTGATTTTGCTGATGAGTTCGGCGAGTGCGGCTTTCATGGGGGCGGATCCTGTGGCGAAGGGAATTTTGAGGGCGCGAAGGATAGCGCATTCTCGCCTTCGCCACAGAGCGGGTTCCGGCCAGCGGCCTCAGCCCAGCAGTTTTTCCAGCTGCGCGGTGGTGTCCACAGCGCCCATGGTGCGGGCCGCGTCCAGCGCGGTGACGCCATTGGCATCTTTGGCTTTCGGGTCGGCGCCCTGGTCGATCAAGTAGTCGACGATTTCAACACGGTTGAACATCGCCGCCATCATCAGCGCCGTGCGGCCATCGAAGGAGGCGCCTTCAATCTGCGCCCCGCCCTCGACCAGGGCCTTGACCACGGCCAGATCGCCCTTGAACGCCGCGCCGGCAATCGGGCTCTGGCCGTTGCCATTGCGTTGTTCCGGATCGGCCTTGTGCTTGAGCAGCACCTGCACCGCGTCCACGTGGCCGTAGTAACTGGCGAGCATCAGCAGGGTGTCGCCTTTGCTGTTCGTCAGGTTCACCGGCAGACCGGCAGTGATCAGGCGATCGAGCATCACCGCATCGCCCTCGCGCGCCTTGTTGAACACCTGTTCAGTGAATTCGGCGGCTTCCTCGGGGGTCATCTGGCGGCTTTGGTCAGACATGGTTCACTCCACTTTCGGTCAATCGGAAAGCCGACAGTTTCCCGAGCGCGGCGATAGCTGTCATCCCCTTTTTTCCAAGACCGCCGATAGCCAATATCAATAGCGGTATTTGCCTGCCCGAATGTCGGCAAGAATTTCATCCGTCACCTGCACGTAGGTTTCGGTCCCCGGCAGCCAGGCATAAATCGGGTCATCCCCCGTCAGGCCGGGGTCGAAGCCTTCGTTTTTCAGGCGCGTCTTCTGGTACTTGAAGGTGCCGGTGGTTTCCATCTTGACCTTGACCCGCAAGAACAGCGGCACCGCGTAGGCCGGCATGCGTTGGCGGGCGAAGGCCAGCAATTCGGCGAAATCCAGGGTCGCCAGCGACTCGGCCGGGGTGATCGCCGCCATCCCGGCGCGACCGTTGGTGTTGGGGATTTCCACGCCATAGGCCACGGCTTCGGAAATGTGCGGATGCTGGAGCAGCAGATTTTCGACCTCGGTGGTCGAGACGTTTTCGCCCTTCCAGCGGTAGGTGTCGCCGAGACGGTCGACAAACTGTGCATGGCCGAAACCGATGTTGCGCAACAGATCGCCGGTGTTGAAGAAGCGGTCGCCCTTGGCGAACACGTCCTGCAGCACGACCTTGGCGGTTTTCTGCGGATCGGTGTAGCCGTCCAGCGGCGCCTTATCGTCGATCCGCGCCAGCAACAGCCCCCGCTCGCCCCGGTCGACCTTGCGCATGAACCCGTCGTCACCGCGAATCGGCTCGCCGCTGTCCTGGTCGTAGGCCACCAACTCCCAGGCCATCAGCGAGAAACCGATGGTGTTGTCGAAATTGAGGATGTTGGTGAAGCCAATATTGCCGTCGCTGGCCGCGTACAGCTCGCAAATGTGATCCACGCCGAAGCGGGTCTTGAACTCGGCCCACGCACCGGGTCGCAGGCCGTTGCCGATCATCTTGCGCACGTCGTGACGACTGTCGTCGGCGCTGAGCGGTTGATCCACCAGATAGCGGCACAACTCGCCGACGTAACCGATGGTGGTGGCGCGGTAGCGGCGCACGTCGCTCCAGAACTGGCGGGCGCTGAACTTGCGGCGAATGGCGAAACCCGAAGCGCCATTGACCGCCGAACCCCAGCACACGCAAAGCCCGGTGGCGTGGTACAGCGGCAAGGTGCAATAGACGATGTCGTCCGGGCGCATATCGAGGGCGATCATGCCGAAGCTCGCCGAACTGCGCATCCAGCGTCCGTGCTTGAACACCCCGGCCTTGGGCAAACCGGTGGTGCCGGAGGTGTAGATGTAGAAGCACGGGTCATCGAAGAAAATCTGCCGGCTGCTGGCCGGGTTGTCGCCCGAAGCGTCGGCACTGGCGCTGATCAGGTTGATATAACCCTCGGGCGCGATGCCCGGATGGCTGAAGGTATCCTGATCGGCAACGAACCAGGCGCGCGCTGCCGGGATCGACACTTGCTCGCGTACCGCCGCAAACGCCGGCAACAACTCTTCACCGACGACAATCGCCGCCGGCATTACCAGATTGATGCTGTGGATCAGCGTATCGCGGGTCTGCGAGGTATTGAGCAGCGCACTGACGGCGCCCACTTTGGCCAGGGCCAGAATCGTCACCAGCAATTCCGGGCGGTTCTCGATGAACACCGCCACCACATCGCCTTTACCGATGCCCTGCCCGTTCAGATAGTGGGCGATGCGGTTGGCCCACTGGTTGACCTGTGAATAACTCAGCACCACCTCGCCCGACAGCAGCGCGGGGCCCTCGGGATTGCGCAGGGTCGCCTGCTCGAATGTCCAGCCCAGGCCACAGGTTTGGGTCGGATCCGTGACGTTGGCCACCTTCATGCCTTTCACCACCCGAGGGATGGCTTTGGCAATCATCGGCAGCTTGCGGAGCATCATGCCCCAGGTAATCGTGTCGCTCGGCGCGTGGCGCATGGCAGCTCCCGTTCGACCTTGACGTGCAGGCCGGATTTTTATTGTCGGGCAATCGGGTGAGGCAACCGGCGCTTCTCGAGCGAGGGTCGAGGCCGAAAATACGTCAGGGCTTCGCGGGCTGTACACGCGGTTTTTGCAATGTTTTGTATCCGCCCGGCGCTGCAACGCACAGCGGGATTCCGACCGGAGATATTGGTTCCATCGGATCGACAGTGATCCCGCAAAATGCAGGATGCACGATGGCCATTCATGCAGATTGCACGACAGACGAAACGAGCTGATTTTATAACTTACTGATTTACAACGATTTTTATAAACATAAATGCTGGCACAATCGCTGCAACTCCCTATACATACTTGCCATTCAAGTGCATACGGAGCTGAAAGACATGAACCTGATCCAAGAAAAATTTACCTCCCTGTTCTCCAACTTCGCCGTCACCACCCAGCCCCGTCCCGATGGCGGGATTCTGCTGACGCTGAAGAGTGCCGACGGCAAAGTGTTCAAGCGTGCGCTCACCTATCAGCAATTGCATACCGGCGACCAACTGTCGTGGGCGATCAGCGCGATCCGTCGTGACCTGGCAGAACAAGCCAGCGAGCTGCCGCAGATCGGCATGCTGCAAAGCCAGCAGCGTTTCGCCCTGCCGACCTATCACTCGATGTAATTCGAACACCGTATAAACAGACAGGCCGTGGAGCTTTCGCTTCACGGCCTGTTTTTTTGCGCGTCGATTGGGTGAACTCAGAACGCTTCCGGCTCAATCCCGGTAAAGCTGTCGACGGTCACATGCCCTGCCAACTCCCCGCCTTCACGGGCCAGCCCGCAGGTTTGCAGGCCGGCAGCCTGGGCGGCGTCGAGTTCCTGGACGATGTCGGACAGGAACAGGATCTCCTGCGGCTCGACCCCGATGGCCTGCTGGATATTGCTGTACGACTGCGCTTCGCGCTTGGGGCCCGACGTGGTGTCGAAGTAGCCGCTGAACAACGGCGTCAGATCCCCTGCTTCCGAGCAGCCGAAAATCAGCTTCTGCGCCTGGATCGAACCGGACGAATAAACAAACAGTTGATACCCGGCCTGATGCCAGCGCTGCAGCGCTTCAACGGCGTCCGGGTAAACATGGCCTTTCAACTGCCCGGCCTGATAGCCCTGTTCCCAGACCATGCCCTGCAACGCTTTGAGCGGCGTGGCTTTGCGGTCTTCGGCGATCCAGGCCAGCAGAACGTCCACAACCCGCTCGACGTCAGCCTGCGGTTCGTTGCTGTCGCGGCGCACGGCGTCCAGTTGCTCGGCAACGTCTGCACGCTGGGCATTCTGGCGAACGAAGTCCGGCAGATGTTTCGCCGCATACGGGAACAGCACGTCGAACACAAAACTCACCGCGCTGGTGGTGCCTTCGATGTCGGTGAGAATGACCTTGATCGACATCGGCTCAGTCCTCCAGACGCGGGAAGCGGCCGGCGATGTCTTCGCCGGTGAAATTGGCGACCCAGCCTTCAGGGTTGTTGAACAGACGAATTGCCACGAAATGCGGGTTCTCGCCCATGTCGAACCAGTGTTTGGTGCCGGCCGGCACCGAAATCAGGTCGTTCTTCTCGCACAGCACGGCGTAGACGTAATCATCGATGTGCAGGGTGAACAGACCACGACCGGCGACGAAGAAGCGCACTTCGTCTTCGCCATGACGATGCTCTTCGAGGAACTTGGCGCGCAGTTCGGCTTTTTGCGGGTGATCGCTGTTGAGGCTGATCACATCGACCGTGATGTAGCCGCGCTCGGTCATCAGTTTGTCGATCTGCTCTTTATAGGCACCGATCACTTCTTCCTGGCTGGCGCCCGGCTGGATCTTCGCGGCGGCTTGCCAGCGGTCGAAGCGCACGCCCTGCTCGGCCAGGGTCGAGGCGATGTCTTCGAAATGGGTCAGCACCTTGTTCGGAATTTCGGGGCTGGAAACGTGATAGACGGACAGGCTGCTCATGGGGCATTCCTCGGTATCGGCCTTGCCGTCCGGTTCTTTCAGACCGGTCGGGCACTGCATTCATCAGGCAAAGGGGCTGGTTCTGGTGAAGTCAGCCTTGGCGGTTCATGACGCTGCGGGTCTTCAACTCGCATTCAAACAGGAATTCAAAGGCCTCGATCTGACGCAGCGCGTCACTCATCTGCGCGCCCCAGGTGTAGAGGCCGTGGCCGCGAATCAGATAGCCGACGCAATCGGGATGGGCGTCGAGCCAAGGCTGCACCTTGGCGGCGAGGCGCGCAATGTCCTGATCGTTGTCGAAGATCGGCACGCGCACCCGGGATTCGTGGGTCGAGATGCCGCTGAAGGCTTTTTGCAATTCGTAGTCTTCGAACTCGATGAAGTCTTGCGGCGTCAGGCGCGACAGCACCGTGGCGTTCACCGAGTGGGTGTGCAGCACCGCGCCGATCTCCGGGCGCCAGCTGTAGAGCTGGGTGTGCAGGAGGGTTTCGGCGGACGGTTTTTTGCCGGGTTCCAGGCTGTTGCCGGACAGGTCGGTGGCGAGCACGTCGTCCAGGCCCAACTGGCCCTTGTGCTTGCCGGAAACGGTCAGCAGCGCTTCGCTCGGTGACAGGCGCGTCGAGTAATTGCTGCTGGTGGCCGGCGACCAGCCGCGACCATAAAGAAAACGCCCGGCGTCGACAATTTGCTGGGCAAGCTGTTCACGGGTAAGGCTCATGGCCTGTCCTCTTGCATTCGAATGGCAATGATAACGGCAGCGGCGAGCGCTGCGAGACTGGCAATACTAAAGGTCAATGTCGCGCCGAGGGCATTCCAGCTGTAGCCGGAATACAACGCGCCGAGCGCGCCACCGGTGCCGGCCAGCGCTGCATACAGCGCCTGGCCCTGCCCTTGCTGACGCGCGCCAAAGCTACGTTGCACGAACGCGATGGCAGCCGCATGAAAGCTGCCGAACGTCGCCGCATGCAGCACCTGGGCAAACAACAGGACCCACAGGAATTCGGCGAACGAACCTAGCAGCAACCAGCGCAATGCCGCCAGCAGAAAACTCGCCATCAGCACCCGCCGCAGGGAAAAACGCGCGAGGATCCGGCTCATGGCCATGAACATCAGCACTTCCGCCACCACGCCGACCGCCCAGACCACCCCGATCACGCCACGGCTGTAGCCCAGACGTTCGAGGTGAAGGGTCAAAAACGTGTAATACGGCCCGTGGCTCAGTTGCATAAGCGCCACGCAACCATAGAACGCCAGCACCCCGGGATGGCGCAACTGCTTGAGAAAGCCCTCGCCCGCCGGCCGGTTGCCCTGGGCCGGTTGCGCATTCGGCACCCACAGGCTGCTGAGCACGATGCCGGCCATGATCAACACCAGCGCCGCCGGGTAGATATCGAGGCTGAGCCACTCGAACAGGCGACCGAGGGCGACCACGGTGATGATGAAACCGATCGAGCCCCAGAGGCGAATCTGACTGTAGCGGGAGGTCTGGCCCTGCAAATGCGCCAGGGTGATGACTTCGAACTGCGGCAGCACCGCGTGCCAGAAGAATGCATGCAAGGCCATGACCATCGCCAGCCAGGCGTAGGTCTTGCTGACGAAAATCAGCGAGAAGGTCAACAGCGTGCAAACCGCACCAAAGCGCACAATGGCCAGGCGCCTGCCGGTGTAATCGCCGAGCCAGCCCCAGATGTTCGGCGCCACGCAGCGCATCAGCATCGGGATCGCCACCAGCTCGCCGATGCGCGCGGCGCTGAATCCGAGATGATCGAAGTACAGCGCCAGAAACGGCGCCGTCGAACCGAGCAAGGCGAAATAGAACAGATAGAAACTGGACAGCCGCCAGTACGGGAGCGCCGCCACGGTCAGACCGCGGCGGCTTTGAGATCACCCATCAAAGCTGACCCAGCACCGGGGTGCTGACGCGCACATCGGCGTTCTGGCCACGGTGGCGCAGCAGGTGATCCATCAACACGATGGCCATCATCGCCTCGGCAATCGGCGTGGCGCGGATACCGACACATGGGTCGTGACGGCCCTTGGTAATGACATCGACCGGGTTGCCTTCGATGTCGATCGAACGGCCTGGGGTGGTGATGCTCGAAGTCGGCTTCAAGGCCAGGTGCGCGACGATCGGCTGACCGGACGAGATCCCGCCGAGAATGCCGCCCGCGTTGTTGCTGAGGAAACCTTCCGGGGTCAGCTCGTCGCGGTGTTCGGTGCCGCGCTGGGCGACGCAGGCAAAACCGGCGCCGATTTCCACGCCTTTGACCGCGTTGATGCTCATCAGCGCATGGGCCAGTTCGGCATCGAGACGGTCGAAGATCGGCTCGCCCAGGCCCGGCATCACACCTTCGGCAACCACGGTGATCCTGGCGCCGACGGAGTCCTGATCGCGACGCAGCTGGTCCATGTAGGCTTCCAGCTCCGGTACTTTGTCCGGATCCGGGCTGAAGAAGGCGTTCTGCTCGACCGAGTCCCAGGTCTTGAACGGGATTTCGATCGGGCCGAGCTGGCTCATGTAGCCGCGAATGACGATGCCCTGGCTGGCCAGGTATTTCTTGGCGATGGCGCCGGCCGCGACGCGCATGGCGGTTTCCCGCGCGGAGCTGCGACCGCCGCCGCGATAATCGCGCTCGCCGTATTTGTGGTGGTAGGTGTAGTCGGCGTGGGCAGGGCGGAACAGATCCTTGATCGCCGAATAGTCCTTGGACTTCTGGTCGGTGTTGCGGATCAGCAGGCCGATGGAGCAACCGGTGGTGCGGCCCTCGAACACCCCGGAGAGGATCTCGACTTCGTCGGCTTCCTGGCGCTGGGTGGTGTGGCGGCTGGTGCCCGGCTTGCGACGGTCAAGGTCGCGTTGCAGGTCTTCAAGGGAAATCTCCAGGCCCGGCGGGCAGCCGTCGACAATGGCGACCAACGCCGGACCATGGCTTTCGCCCGCGGTGGTGACAGTGAACAGCTTGCCGTAGGTATTGCCGGACATGCAGGACGCTCCGTTAAATCGAACCCAGATTCGTGATGCGCGCCAGTATACGCAGGCTAACCGAGTAGTTCATCCTCGAACCTTAGCGGTGTGGGTGAGTCCAACCGGCACCTTGGCAAATGATGGCGTGATGATGCTGCGAGTTTTGATCTTGAGCCTTTCCCTGTTTACCGGCTTCGTCCAGGCGACTGTCCTGCAACGTCCGGTCACGTTGACGACTGACAACGGCGAACTTTTCGGCTCGCTGTTGCTGCCCAAATCCGACAACCCCGTGCCGGTTGTCCTGATCCTTTCTGGCTCGGGTCCTACCGATCGTGACGGAAACAACCCCGACGGTGGACGCAATGACAGCCTCAAGCGACTGGCCTGGGTGCTGGCCAAACACAACATCGCCAGTGTGCGTTTCGACAAGCGCGGCGTGGCGGCCAGCCTGGCGGCAACCCCGGACGAGCGAAACCTGTCGGTGGAAGCCTACGTGGCGGACGCTGTAGCCTGGGGGCAGAAACTGAAAGCCGATCCGCGCTTCGGTCCGTTGATTTTGCTGGGCCACAGCGAAGGTGCATTGATCGCCAGCCTGGCGGCGCCGAAGGTGGACGCCGCAGCAGTGATCTCTCTCTCTGGCACAGCCCGGCCCATTGATCAGGTACTGCGCCGGCAATTGGCCCGCAGCCTCCCTCCTCCTTTGATGCTGCGCAGCAACGAATTGCTCGACAGCCTCAAGGCCGGGCGCACCGACGACAATGTGCCGGCGCCCTTACAGGTGATTTTCCGTCCGAGTGTGCAGCCGTACCTGATTTCGCTGTTCCGTCAGGATCCGGCGGCGGCCTTCGCTCAACTGCAAATGCCGGCGCTGATCGTGCAAGGCAGCAACGACATTCAGGTCCAGGTCGATGATGCGAAATTGCTCAAGGCTGCCAAACCGGACGCGCAACTGGCGCTGATCGAAGGCATGAATCACGTGTTGCGCATCGTGCCCAACGACGTGAAGCGACAACTCGCCTCCTACAAGGACCCGAATTTGCCCCTGGCGGCTGAACTGGGGACACGCGTCCTTGAATTTATTGACGGACTTCGCACCCGTTAAGCGGTGTTTGCCCTCTAGTCCTGGGAAAAACGGCCGATAAGCCTTTGTCGCCAGCGTACTGGCTGGCGGCAAGCAGCTTGGACAGGATCTCGCCGTTATGACTGATACCCAGACTTCACCCGACACCACCGCTGAAAAAGACGCACCGCCAGCGGTCGAGCTGCCATGGGCGGATGTCCACGTCGAGCACCACAAGATGCTCCGCCTGGCGCCGTTGCAGACTGACCGCAATACCGGCGGGCGGCCGCTGCGCTTCGTTGAATTCGGATACGCAGAGCGCAACGGCAAAGAACACAGCCTGATGCGTATGGCGATCAAGTTGCCTGCTCAGCGTGTGCGCAAAGAACAGAATCATCTGGACGTGTGGGTCGATCACACGACCAAACGCGTGCATTTCGGCCCGGACAGCGGTCTGCAGATCGAACCGATGAACCGTGGTATCGGCCGCTTCATGGCCGCCCAGGGCATCAACTGGGCGAAAAAACGCTGGCCCACCTACACCGTCGACGGCATGGACTTGAACAACAAGGACGCGCTGAACGAAGACACTCGCCTGCGCCGCGATCACTTTTTGCGGGTGCATGGCTTTGATGTGGTTTACGCCGATGCCCAGCATTTGAAGGGCAGCGTCAAGGAAGTGAAGGTTGGTGACTTGCTGGGCGACTGGAACAGCGAGAAGTTGCAGATCGTCGAAATTCTTGAAGCTGCGCAAATGCTGCAGCAGGCCGAGCAGAATCTGGCCGAGCAGGAAGTGAAGCTGAAGAAGCAGGAAGACAAGGTCAGCAAGTTCAAGCGCGAAGATGCCGGGTTGCGGTTCACCATTACTTGTCTGGTGGCGTTTGCGGTGTTTCAGGCCGGGTTGCTGATCTGGATTGCAACGCACCGCTAAGACCATGATCGTTCCCACCGAGGTGGGAACGATCGGTTCAGGTCAGACGCGGGAAGCAAACAGTGCCTGATGGGCGCGGCACTGTTCGGCGGTCAGCATGAACACGCCATGCCCGCCGCGCTGGAACTCCAGCCAGGCGAAATCGACTTCCGGGTACAGCGCCTCGACGTGGACCTGGCTGTTGCCCACCTCGACAATCAGCAAACCCTTCTCGGTCAGGTGATCCGCCGCTTCGGCGAGCATCCGGCGTACCAGGTTCAAGCCATCGTCGCCACAGGCAAGGCCCAGTTCCGGCTCGTGCTGGTATTCGTCCGGCATGTCGGCGAAATCTTCCGCATCGACGTAGGGCGGGTTCGACACGATCAGGTCGAAACGTTGACCCGGCAGACCATCAAAACCATCGCCCTGCACAGTGAACACCCGCTCATCGACGCCATGCCGCTCGATGTTCTGGTTCGCCACTTCCAGCGCTTCGAACGACAGATCCGCCAGCACCACTTCGGCGTTCTGGAACTCGTAGGCGCATGCGATGCCGATGCAGCCGGAGCCGGTGCACAGATCGAGAATCCGCGCCGGCTCGTCACCGATCCATGGGGCAAAACGGTTTTCGATCAGCTCGCCAATCGGCGAACGCGGGATCAGCACGCGCTCATCGACGATGAACGACATGCCGCAGAACCAGGCTTCGCCCAGCAGGTAAGCGGTCGGAATGCGTTCTTCGATGCGACGCTTGAGCAGGCGCTGAAGATTGACCAGCTCGTCGTCTTCCAGCGCGCAATCCAGATAGCTGTCGGCGATTTCCCATGGCAGGTGCAAGGCACCGAGCACTAGCTGCCGGGCTTCGTCCCAGGCATTGTCGGTGCCATGGCCGAAAAACAGATCCTCCCCATGGAAGCGGCTGACGGCCCAACGAATGTGGTCGCGCAGGGTACGAAGTCGGGAAGTGATCACGGGGCAGAACTCCAGAAAAAACGACTGGCGATTCTAGCAGCCAAAACGCGCCGCGACGACGCAGGAAAGATTCCGGGGCGACGGTAGGACGCTTCCGATTTTCCCCTCGGCTATTGAACAGATCGTGTAACTTGACAAGTCTGCAGGCCAGCAACGACGGTGTCTACGATGGTAGCGATTCACAGAACCGCTCAGCCAGAGGAGAATGTCGCAAAAGCCCCACCCGAAGGAGCCCCAGAATGTCCGTTCCAAAAACGATGTTTCAACTCAGCGGTCGCGGTTACGCAGCGGCCACGTTGAGCCATGCCACCGTGGTCATCATCGATGCCCAGAAAGAGTACCTCAGCGGCCCGCTGGCCCTGAGCGGCATGGACGCGGCTGTCGCGAACATCAAACAACTGGTTGCCGCCGCCCGCGCGGCCGGCCGGCCGATCGTGCATGTGCGCCACCTCGGCACCGTCGGCGGTCTGTTCGACCCGCAGGGCGAGCGCGGCGAGTTCATCCCCGGCCTGGAACCCCAGGGCGATGAAACCATCATCGGCAAGTTGCTGCCGAGCGCCTTTCACGGCACCGAACTCTACGATCGTCTGCAAACCATCGGCTCGCTGGACCTGATCGTCTGCGGTTTCATGAGTCACTCCAGCGTCAGCACCACCGTGCGCGCGGCGAAGAACCTGGGTTTCCGCTGCACCCTGGTCGAAGATGCCTGTGCCACCCGCGATCTGCCATTCAAGGGCCGCGTGCTCAGCGCCGAACAGGTGCAGGAAGCGGAAATGGCGATCATGGCCGACAACTTCGCCACCCTCGCGCTGACTCAGGACCTGATCTGATCGACCGTAAATGAGCGGCTCAGCCCGCCGCTCATCTGCAAAAACCTCGCATTTGCTTCAATTACCCTAGCCTCAGGAACAACCCGGTCAACTCCCGGTCGAAGGGCCGATACCCATTGAGGAAGGTCGGAATGAAGTTATCCGATGGATTTGACGCACGCCGCTTGCGGCCCAAAGGCCAAAGCAACTGGCGATTTCGATTCGGCGCGGCGATTGCGGCCATACTGGCGACGTTCGGCGTGCTGCTGGCGATGGCCGGGGCCGCCAGCCTGCTGGGGCGCCCACCGGCGCTCGGCGATCTGAACGCAACCCCGCTCGGCTCGGCGATCATTCTCGCAGTCGGCCTGCTGCTCCTGTATTTCGGCGTGGCCCTGTGGCGTCGTTGCCGGCGTCGCGCACGGCAATCGCGGGAATTGAACATGTCCCCGCACCTGATGAAAAAACACGATTGATCGACGGCCTGGCTTTTTGCCGGGCCGTTTTGTATCCGTTTGGGTAAACTGGCCGCCCTTCGCGGAGGCTGACATGCAAGACGACGATTTTTCCCTGTTCAAAAGTGCGATCCAAGGCGTCAAGCCGATCAAGCACGACCGCGCCGACACCGGCAAACCCAAGACTGACCGTGCACAGATCGCCAAGCTGCGCCAGTCCGCCACCGTGCGCACCGACACCACCACCGTTGACGGCCTGTCCGATCAGTTCGTGATTGACGTCGGCCCCGAAGACGAGCTGATGTGGGCCCGTGACGGCGTGCAGGAAAGCCAGATGCGCAAGCTCAAGATCGGGCAGATCCCGTTCGAAGGCAGCCTCGACCTGCACGGCATGAGCGTAGAAAAAGCCCGCGAAACCCTCTGGGCGTTTCTCGCCGAAGCCACCAGATTTGAAATCCGCTGCGTGCGCGTCACCCACGGCAAGGCTGTGCGTCTGGACGGCAAGCGGCCGATGATCAAAAGCCACGTCAACACCTGGCTGCGCCAGCATGCGCAAGTGCTGGGTTTCTGCTCGTGCCAGGCGAAACATGGCGGCGCCGGCGCCGTGTATGTGATGCTCAAACGCACCATGATGGAAGGCCGCGACGAATAATCCCGTCACACCGAACTTGCAGGGTCGTGTCCGCCACCGTACCCTTGCCCTTTGCGAAAATCCCCACAGGTAGTTTCATGTCCCTGGAACAGAATTACACCGCGATTCTCGGCCAACTGGGCGAGGACGTCTCCCGCGAGGGCCTGCTCGACACGCCAAAGCGTGCCGCCAAAGCCATGCAGTACCTCTGCCGCGGTTATGAACAGACGCTCGAAGAGGTCACCAACGGTGCCCTGTTCAGCTCCGACAACAGCGAAATGGTGCTGGTCAAGGACATCGAGCTCTACTCGTTGTGCGAACACCACCTGCTGCCGTTCATCGGCAAGGCCCACGTCGCGTACATCCCGAGCGGCAAAGTGCTGGGCCTGTCGAAGGTCGCGCGGATCGTCGATATGTACGCCCGCCGCCTGCAGATTCAGGAAAACCTCAGCCGCCAGATCGCCGATGCGGTCCAGCAAGTCACCGGCGCGCTGGGCGTGGCCGTAGTGATCGAGGCCAAGCACATGTGCATGATGATGCGCGGTGTGGAGAAACAGAATTCGTCGATGATCACTTCGGTGATGCTCGGTGAGTTCCGTGAAAACGCGGCGACCCGCAGCGAGTTTCTCAGCCTGATCAAGTAATGCGTGACAGAAAAAACCGGCGTTGATCGCCGGTTTTTTTTCGTCCGTGAAAAATCGGGTAAGCTGCGCGCCTTCTTCAATCTCCCTGTGAGGCTTGTAACGTGTTCGTCAAAGCGCTTCGTGTCGGCCTCGGCCAACTGATCATTTTCGTGGACTTTCTGACCCGCCCGGGCAAGAAGCAGCGCCACGCCGCTGCCCAGGCTCAGGTTGATGCCGCCGCCAGGAACCTGACCCTGTATCAGTTCCACGCCTGCCCGTTCTGCGTGAAAACCCGCCGCAGCCTGCGTCGCCTGAACGTTCCGGTGGCCCTGAAGGATGCGAAAAACAACGAGCAGGATCGTCAGACCCTGCTGGAACAGGGCGGCAAGATCAAGGTGCCGTGCCTGCGCATCGAAGAGAACGGCCAGACCACCTGGATGTATGAGTCCAACACCATCATCGAGTATCTGAACCAGCGGTTCGCCGCAGTCTGAATCAAAAAAACCGGCCTGATGGCCGGTTTTTTTATGCCGCCTGTGCGGCCTGTGCCTGGCGCACCACCGCTGCCAGGCGTTTGAGCCCTTCGTCCAGTCGAGCCGGATCGATGTGACTGAAGTTCAGGCGCAGATGCCCGGGGTTGCGATCCGGATCGGGGAAGAACGGTTCGCCGGGCATGAACGCCACATCATTGGCCAGCGCGGTGTTCAGCAACGTGCGGGTGTCCAGCGGTTGCTTCAGGGTCAGCCAGAAAAACAGCCCGCCCTGCGGCGTGTTCCAGTCCGCCAGATCGGCGAAATGGGTTACCAGCGCCGATTGAAAGGCGTCGCGGCGCTGACGATAGAAGCTGCGCAATTCACTCAAGTGCTGCTGATACTGCTCACTGCCGATCCACTGCAACGCCTGCCATTGACCGATGCGATTGGTGTGCAGATCCGCCGATTGCTTGAGTTTGAGCAGGTGCGGGAACAGGTCCGGGCTGGCAATCAGGTAGCCGACGCGCAAGCCTGGCAGCAGGGTTTTCGACACGGTGCCGGTGTAGATCCAGCTGGATTTCTTGAGGCGCCCGGCAATCGGTTGAGCGCTGCCGCCGTCGAAGGTCAGTTCGCGGTAAGGCTCGTCTTCGATCAGGGTCACGCCGAATTCGTCGAGCAATGTCGCAACGGCTTCGCGCTTGGCTTCGCTGTAGCGCACGGCCGATGGGTTCTGGAAGGTCGGAATCAAATAGATGAACGCCGGGCGGTGCTGCTCCAGACGCTGGCGCAACTGTGCGAGGTTCGGGCCATCAGCCTCCAGCGGCACGGTCAGGCAATCGGCGCCGAACAGCTGAAAAATCTGCAAGGCCGCCAGATAGGTCGGTGCTTCGAGCAGGATTTCGGTGCCCTTGTCGATGTACAGCTTGGCCGCCAGGTCCAGAGTCTGCTGGGAACCACTGACTACCAGCACCTGACTCGCCTCACACGGTAAACCCAACGCCCTCGCCTCTGCCGCCAGCGCTTCGCGCAGTGCCGGCTCACCTTCACTCATGCCGTACTGGCCGAGAGAAACTGGCATCTCAGCCCACTCGACCTTCGGCAACATGGCTTCAGCCGGCAAACCGCCAGCGAAAGACATCACTTCCGGACGCTGGGCCGCGGCAAGGATTTCACGGATCAGAGAACTTTTGAGGCGCGAGACACGTTCGGAAAAAGCCATGGAAGTCACCGCTAGCGAGGCAAGGGAAAAATGAGTCAAACTTGTTGACTGAAATTACGACACCTCACTCGGAAACGTCAACATGCTTGACCTTAAAAACTGCGCCAGCCAACAACAGGCCATGGAAGCCTTCTTCTTCGGTTATCAGGCGTTCACCGCCAAGGCCGACGAAATGCTCGAGCGTCGCGGCCTGTCCCGAGTGCATCAACGCATTGTGTTTTTCATTGCCCGCTATCCGAACCTGAGCGTCAAGGAATTGCTCGCGCTGCTCGGCGTCAGCAAGCAGGCGCTGAACATGCCGTTGCGGCAATTGCAGGAAATGCACTTGGTGAACAGCGTCGCGTCCGAGACCGATAAACGTAAACGCCTGCTGGAGCTGACCGTCGAAGGTGCGAAATTTGAGCAGGCGCTGCGTCGTGAACAGGTGAAATTGCTCGAGCGCGTATTTGCCGAAGCCGGCGAAACGGCGGTCAACGGCTGGCTGACGGTGAATCTGGCGCTGGGAAC
Organism: Pseudomonas sp. B40(2017); assembly: GCF_002112855.1. Taxonomy (NCBI): domain Bacteria; kingdom Pseudomonadati; phylum Pseudomonadota; class Gammaproteobacteria; order Pseudomonadales; family Pseudomonadaceae; genus Pseudomonas; species Pseudomonas sp. B40(2017). The sequence goes on along the minus strand of NZ_NEIT01000003.1, from coordinate 426,467 downwards.
CAATCGCCCAACCGAGTGATATAGCTCGATCACCAGTCTTTTCGTCTACAAAACCAAAAACAATATTTGCTTTATTTGTACACAAAAGCATAATCCACAGCGTGCGAGTTCCTGACTACACGGTCAACAAATTCGCGTATGCCTCAAAGGACCGCTGCCACCCCTCATGGGTCCGGTCCTGGAAATAACAATAAAACTCTTGAGGAGTACTCGCTGTGGAAAGCCGCAAATCCGAAGCATCGACGCTGGAACTCTCGCCGCCGTTACGCACTGGCCTGCTTGAGCGCATCTTCAAACTCAGCTTGCATGGCACCACGGTGAAGACCGAGCTGATTGCCGGTCTGACAACCTTCATCACCATGGCCTACATCATCTTCGTCAATCCGAACATCATGGCCGATGCCGGGATCGATCACGGTGCCGCCTTCGTCGCCACCTGTATCGCCGCCGCGCTGGGCTGCCTGCTGATGGGCCTCTACGCCAACTGGCCGGTGGGCCTGGCGCCGGGCATGGGCCTCAACGCGTTCTTCACCTACACCGTGGTCGGCACCATGGGCTACAACTGGGAAACCGCGCTCGGTGCGGTGTTCGTCTCGGGCGTGCTGTTCATGATTCTGACCTTTTCGCGGATTCGCGAATGGCTGCTCAACAGTATTCCGGTCAGCCTGCGCTATGCGATGGGTGCCGGCGTGGGTCTGTTCCTCGGGCTGATCGGCCTGAAAACCGCCGGCATCGTCGTCGATAGTCCGGCCACCCTGATCAAGCTCGGCTCGCTGCGTGAACCCGGTCCGCTGCTTGCCGCCATCTGCTTCCTGATGATCGCGATCCTCAGCTACCACAAAGTGTTCGGCGCGATCCTCATCAGCATTATCACCGTGACCCTGGCTGGCTGGGGAATTGGTCTGGTGCACTACGAGGGCATCATGTCCGCGCCGCCAAGCCTGGCGCCAACCTTCATGGCCATGAACGTCGCCGGCGTGTTCAACGTCAGCATGATCAGCGTGGTGCTGGCCTTCCTGTTCGTGCACATGTTCGACACCGCCGGCACCCTGATGGGCGTCGCCCAGCGCGCTAACCTGGTGAACCCTGACGGGCGCATCGAAAATCTGTCCCGCGCCATGAAAGCCGACTCCGCCTCCAGCGTATTCGGCGCGGTAGTTGGTGTCCCTCCCGTCACCAGCTACGTGGAAAGTGCAGCCGGTGTGGCCGCTGGTGGTCGGACTGGTCTTACCGCCGTCACCGTGGGTGTGCTATTTATAGCCGCGATGTTCTTTGCACCGCTGGCCGGCATGATTCCCGCCTATGCCACCGCTGGCGCGCTGATTTATGTGGCGATGCTGATGATGGGCGGCATGGCGCACATCGAATGGGACGAAGCGACCGACAGCATTCCGGCGATCGTCACCGCGATCATGATGCCGCTGACCTTCTCGGTCGCCGACGGTATCGCGCTGGGCTTCATTACCTATGTCGCGCTGAAGGCCGGCACCGGTAAATACAAGGAAATCTCCGTCAGCCTGTGGGTGCTCTGCGCGATCTTCATCGCCAAGTTCATCTTCCTGTAAGCACTACGCGGTTCATGCTTCAAAACAGCCTCACCTCACCGGGTGGGGCTTTTGCACATTCTTGATAACGATAAAAAGGAGCACATGATGAGTCTGGAAACCTGGCTGCTGTTCAGCGGCGCTGCGCTGGTGGTGATCCTGATTCCGGGGCCGCTGTCGTTGCTGATGATCAGCAACAGTCTGAATTACGGTCTACGCCGTTCCTACCCGGCCTTTCTGGGTGGCGTGAGTGCATCGATCTGCCTGCTCAGCGCTTCGGCTCTGGGCCTGGGTGCCCTGCTGCTGGCATCGGAAAAGCTGTTCAGCGCATTGAAGATCGTCGGCGCCCTGTACCTGTTCTACCTCGCCTGGCAGAGCTGGCAGCAATCGCGTCAGCCATCGGTCGGGGCCGAAGTCCCGAATGCAGCGCCGGCTCCACGCTTTCGCGCGCTGTTCGGTCGAGCCTTTGTACTGGGTGCAAGCAATCCAAAAGACATCCTGTTCTTTGCCGCCTTCCTGCCGCAGTTCCTTAATGCCGAGCAGCCATTTCTGCAACAACTGCTGGTGATGATCGCGACCTGGACGGTGCTTGATCTGTTGTGCAAGCTGACCTACGGCCTCGGCGCCCACGGCGCGGCGCGTTACCTGCGCAGCGGCAAGGGCCAGAGCTGGTTCAACCGCATCAGCGCCGGATTGTTTGGTGGCGCAGGGGCGGCATCGTTGCTGAGCAGCCACTGACCCCGGCACACCGGCTGACACCTGGAAACACCTGATTCGGTGCGTAGACATATCTACCGCATTTCGCCGAGTCGATTCATTGAACATCCAGCCTCTCCCGTCCGGAGAGACATGAATCGACTCTGCGAGTACCTATCCCATGAGCCCCAAACGTCCAACACGCCCCAAACCTGCAACCTCATCACAGGAATCGAACGTCGGGATCCGCGATTCAACGATTCCGATCATTTCACGTCCACCCCCGACAGCCCCTCATCACGGTATCGACGCAACACCCACAATCGCCCCGCGCGATTTTGTTCACACATCCCTTGAACACAGCGTCCTGGAGATCGTCGATCTCCCCGCTGACACGCGGATAACCCCTGTCGCTCCCCACATGCCGATCGACCAGTATTTTCTCCCACCGAGACTGCTCACCCGCCTGCCCGATCCCGATCCACGATCAGGCATTCGATCAGCCGGGGCGCTGAGGCACTATGTCGATCTCCAGGAAGGTGGAACAGTGCTGGTCGGCAACGATGCGGAAAACGGTTTCAGGGCCAGGCTTGCGAGTGAAATCAACCCTTCCGGCCCTCGGCTCGAACAGATAGAAGGCTCACTTCAATGGCGCGTACGCTCGAGGGCTGAAACCGACGACGCGCCTTCCACGCTGTTCATCAGTCGCGTGCCAGTGCCGCAGGACGCTGCCACATCCGGACAATGGGCTGACCCGTGGCGGCAATGGGAACCTCCTCTCCATCACCGATCGCCAGACGACATCATCGTCGACGGAATCCATTACAAATTGCTGCCGCGTGGCACCGATGCCGGAGATCCGATCGTATATATCAAGAACCCGGAGCACATGATTTACGACTTCGCGCTGTTGGAGCGGGTTCTGCGAAGAGATTTCATGCAACAACCCCGTGGCGCGATCCGCGTACCTCCTGCGTTTCACTGGGAAATCGACCCGAATCCGCCCTTCCAGCAACCGTTGACGGACTATGTCGCCAATCGGTTTCCACAACTGTCCCAAACCACGGTCCGCAACGTGGCCAGACACCAGTTCGTCCTCGCCAATGGCGGCGACATTGCCACGGGCAGCGGACTTACCCGGCTCAGGCAAACCTTCAATGACTGGCGCATGGGCAACGATGCACTGCGCCCGGAGCTGGCCGATCCACTGCTGATGCTGCCGATACTGCATACGTCCAGCAACGCCCACAGCAACGATCTGACGCTGGAGCTTCCGACTCCCAATACGGACGGCTCCCTGCAACGACTGGACTTCGATCCGGAGAGGTTTCGGCCGCAATGGCGAAATTACATGTTGACGCAGTCAGCGGTCGACCTGAAGCGCTTCATGGCGTACGTGCTGCGACACAATGGCTACGAAGTTTTCGATCCCAGCAGGGCAACCGTATATCCAACGTTGGTTCTTCGCCAGAAGATGCACGACTTTGTGTATTGCCTGAGCCTATATCGCGTCAGGGGCCGGAAAGTTCATCGGCTGACGAATCTCGAGCCGAACAACTTCGACGCACGACTGGAGCATCTGGTCGACCCGCCGGCAGCACAGGTGGTCAGAGAGGCACATGCACAAAACCGGTTGATCTGGCTCAAGGGTGGATCTCAAATACTCGCCTCCCACGCGGATACCGTTTTCATCGTCAGGGACAATGACGCGAGGCTTTGAAGCCGTGACTCTGCCTGCCGGGGGTGGTTCGAAACGCAAAAAAAAGCCCGCAGTGTGAGCGGGCGAAAGACCAAAGAAGCTATATGCGCAGTCGCTTCCCGGCAGGGGCAGCTGCTTGGGGGTCAGCTGCCCCGATAGGTGGAATAGCTGTAAGGCGAGATCAGCAACGGCACGTGGTAGTGATCCTGTTCGGCAGAGATGCCGAACCGCAGCACCACCACGTCCAGAAATGCCGGCTCCGGCAACTGGACGCCACGGGCGCGGTAGTAATCGCCGGCGTGGAACTGAACCTGATAGACACCGGTACGGTAGTCATCGCCTTGCAGCAGCGGCGCATCGACCCGGCCATCGCTGTTGGTAAGCGCACTGGCGACCAATTCCAGGTGCGAACCTTCAACGCGGTACAGCTCGACCTTGATCGAGCTGCCCGGGCAACCGTGTGCAGCGTCCAAAACGTGTGTTGTCAAACGTCCCATTGATTCTGCGCGCCTGCCTGCGTGGAGCAGTCAGACCTCGCGCCTCCCGAAGTCAGTTGAAAAGGAGACCGCACCGTTTCGGAGCACGAAAAGCTGCGGCGAGCGACTGATTAAGACACTTTTCAAAAAAATTGTACACAATAAAAACGACATTTTTCCTCCCACCCCCAGCCTCCGCCGATTTTCCGCTGCTCAGGCCTCGAACCATGCATTCATTGAACCTCTGATCCATTAGCTGACTGATCAGGCAGATTTCTTGCAGGCTCTCGCCTTTATCAGCAAAAGAGGACGGCCGGTGAAAAATGCGAAAATTCAGGCTTACAAATTGAGAATAAAGTTGTATACAATCAGCCCATCGCTGTGACGCCAGCTGCCATCCCATCTTCAAGGCGCCACACAATCTGTCAACGAATAAGAAGGAAGACTGCAGTGAGCGCTGACTACCCACGCGACCTGATCGGTTACGGCAGTAACCCTCCTCACCCACACTGGCCGGGCAATGCCCGGATCGCCCTGTCCTTCGTACTCAATTACGAAGAAGGTGGCGAGCGCAACATCCTGCATGGCGACAAAGAATCGGAAGCCTTCCTCTCGGAAATGGTCGCGGCCCAGCCTCTGCAAGGCGCGCGCAACATGAGCATGGAATCGCTTTACGAGTATGGCAGCCGTGCCGGCGTCTGGCGGATCCTGAAACTGTTCAAGGAATTCGACATTCCGCTGACCATCTTCGCCGTGGCCATGGCCGCCCAGCGTCACCCGGATGTGATCCGCGCGATGGTCGCGGCCGGTCACGAGATCTGCAGCCACGGCTACCGCTGGATCGACTACCAGTACATGGACGAGGCGCAGGAACGCGAGCACATGCTCGAAGCGATCCGCATCCTGACCGAACTCACCGGCGAGCGCCCACTGGGCTGGTACACCGGTCGCACCGGCCCCAACACTCGTCGTCTGGTGATGGAAGAAGGCGGTTTCCTCTACGACTGCGACACCTACGACGACGACCTGCCCTACTGGGAACCGAACAACCCGACCGGCAAGCCGCACCTGGTGATCCCGTACACCCTGGACACCAACGACATGCGCTTCACCCAGGTCCAGGGTTTCAACAAGGGCGACGATTTCTTCGAATACCTCAAGGATGCGTTCGACGTGCTTTATGCCGAAGGCGCCGAAGCGCCGAAGATGCTGTCGATCGGTCTGCACTGCCGTCTGATCGGCCGTCCGGCGCGTCTGGCTTCGCTAAAGCGCTTTATCGAATACGCTAAAAGTCATGAACAGGTGTGGTTCAGCCGCCGCGTCGACATCGCGCGCCACTGGCACGAAACCCACCCGTACCAAGGGGCTGCCAAATGAGCACCTTTCAAACCCTGAAACCGTCGACCCTGAGCCGCGACGCCTTCGTCAAAGCCTTCGCCGACATCTACGAACATTCGCCATGGGTGGCCGAGAAGGCCTTCGACCTGGGCCAGGACGCGTCGATCGACCAGATCGAAACCCTGCACCAGCGCATGAGCGACATCCTGTTGAGCGCCGATCACGCCAGCCAGCTGGCACTGATCAACGCTCACCCGGACCTGGCCGGCAAAGCTGCCGTCCAGGGCGAGTTGACCGAAGCCAGCACCCATGAACAGGCTGGCGCCGGTATTCACCAATGCACGGCCGAAGAGTTCCAGCGCTTCACCGAGCTGAACGACGCCTACAAAGCCAAGTTCAAGTTTCCCTTCATCATGGCGGTAAAAGGCAGCAACCGGCATCAGATCCTCGCGGCGTTCGAAACGCGCATTCACAACCCGGTCGACACCGAGTTCAAATGCGCGCTGGCGGAGATCAACAAGATCGCCCTGTTCCGATTACTGACTCTCTAGCAAGCCTGGCCCGAGAAACCTCTAGAACGCTTGCGTTTCCCAGGGCCTTGCAAGCATCCCCAGCCACTTATTTAAAGGCAGACAAGAAGAATGAAAGCTTACGCCGTACCTTTCGAGAAGTTCGTCAACCTGGCCGATGCCCGTCTGGGCACCAAAATCATCTCGGTCACCGATGACTGGTTCGCAGACGCCAATCGTCTGTTTCAGCCGACCCCGGCCGTGTGGAAGGAGGGCGTGTTCGATGACAACGGCAAGTGGATGGACGGCTGGGAGTCGCGCCGCAAGCGCTTCGAAGGCTACGACAGCGCGGTGATCCGCCTGGGCGTACCGGGTTCGATCAAAGGCGTGGACATCGACACTTCATTCTTCACCGGCAACTTCCCGCCATCGGCCTCGCTGGAAGCGTGCTTCCTGGCGTCGGGCGAGCCGGACGAAAACACCCAGTGGACTGAAGTGCTGTCGGCCGTCGAACTGCAAGGCAACAGCCACCACTACCACGAAATCAGCAACGACAAGGCGTTCAGCCACCTGCGCTTCAACATCTACCCGGATGGCGGCGTGGCCCGTCTGCGCGTATACGGCATTCCGTTCCGCGACTGGTCCGCTGTTGGCGACAACGAGCAAGTCGACCTCGCCGCAGCCCTCAACGGTGGCCGCGCCCTCGCCTGCTCCGACGAACACTTCGGCCGCATGAGCAACATCCTCAATCCGGGCCGTGGCATCAACATGGGCGACGGCTGGGAAACCGCACGTCGTCGTACCCCGGGCAATGACTGGGTGATCGTCGCACTGGGTCACCCGGGCGAGATCGAAAAAATCATCGTCGACACCCTGCACTTCAAGGGCAACTACCCGGACACCTGCTCGATCCAGGGCGCGTTCGTCAAGGGCGGCACCGACAGCCAGATCGAAACCCAGTCGCTGTTCTGGCGTGAACTGCTGCCAAGCCAGAAGCTGGAAATGCACGCCGAACACACCTTCGTCGAGCAGATCAAGGCACTGGGCCCGATCACCCACATCCGTCTGAACGTGTTCCCGGATGGTGGTGTGAGCCGCCTGCGCGTACTGGGCAAGGTCGCTAAATAAGCGCTGAACCCGATCGCCAGCAGGCTGGCTCCCACAAGGGAATGTATTCCAGATGTGGGAGCTGGCCTGCCAGCGATAGCAACAGAACCAACAACACAGAATTCGGATAAGAAGAACAGCATGCGCACACTGACGATTGAACCGCTGACCAAAGAAGCCTTCGCCCCTTTCGGTGACGTGATCGAAACCGACGGCAGCGATCACTTCATGATCAACAACGGTTCGACCATGCGCTTCCACAAACTGGCGACGGTCGAAACCGCGACGCCTGAGGACAACGCGATCATCAGCATCTTCCGCGCCGACGCGCAGGACATGCCGCTGACCGTCAGCATGCTGGAACGCCATCCGCTGGGCAGCCAGGCTTTCATTCCGCTGCTCGGCAACCCCTTTCTGATCGTGGTCGCGCCACTTGGCGATGTACCTGTATCAGGCTTGGTCCGCGCCTTCGTCACCAACGGCAGGCAGGGCATCAATTACCATCGCGGCGTCTGGCACCACCCGGTGCTGACGATCGAAAAGCGGGATGACTTCCTGGTGGTTGATCGCAGTGGCAAAGGCAATAACTGCGATGAGCATTTTTTCAAAGAGGATGAGCGTTTGATCCTCGCCCCCCACCAATAAGAGAAGGTCTGATCACTCGACAACAAGAGTGACAGGCGAGAGGTAAAGACTGTGGAAGCACATCTGTTGGAATGGCTGAACCTGAGCGTGCGCTGGGTTCACATGATCACTGGCGTGGCCTGGATCGGCGCGTCGTTCTACTTCGTCTGGCTGGAGAACAACCTCAACCGCGTCAACCCGAAAACCGGTCTGGCCGGTGATCTGTGGGCGATCCACGGCGGCGGTATCTATCACCTGGAAAAATACAAACTGGCCCCTCCGTCGATGCCGGAGAACCTGCACTGGTTCAAATGGGAAGCCTACTTCACCTGGATGTCGGGGATCGCGCTGCTGTGCGTGGTGTTCTACTCCAACCCCGTGCTCTACCTCGTGGCACCCGGCAGCGGCCTGACCGGCCCTGAAGGCGTGGCCATCGGCATCGGTTCGCTGATCGCCGGCTGGTTCATCTACGACTTCCTCTGCGACTCGCCTCTGGGCAAGAAACCGGCCCTGCTCGGCTTCATCCTGTTCGTGCTGATCATCGGCGCGGCGTATGGCTTCAGCAAGGTATTCAGCGGTCGCGGTGCCTACCTGCACGTCGGCGCGATCATCGGCACCATCATGGTCGGCAACGTGTTCCGCATCATCATGCCGGCCCAGCGCGCACTGGTCGCCGCGATCGCCGAGAACCGCACGCCGGATCCGGCGCTGCCGGCCAAAGGCCTGCTGCGTTCGCGTCACAACAACTACTTCACCCTGCCGGTGCTGTTCATCATGATCAGCAACCACTTCCCGAGCACCTACGGCAGCCAGTACAACTGGCTGATCCTGGCCGGGATCGCCGTGCTGGCGGTGTTGGTGCGTCACTACTTCAACACCCGTCACGACAGCCACAAGTTTGCCTGGACCCTGCCAGTGGCAGCGGTGGGCATGATCAGTCTGGCGTACGTCACCGGCCCGGCGCCGATGTCGACCGCTCCGGACGTGGCCAAGGCCCCTGCGAAAATCGAGTACCAGCCACTGCCGGAAACGGCGCTGGGTGGTGGCGCGAAACCGGCTGACGCGGCACAACCGGCAGCCCCTGCCGCTCCTGCTGCCGCTCCGGCGCAGGCGTCCAATGCCGGCCCGGGTTTCGACAAGGTGCACTCGGTGATCCAGGAACGCTGCGCGGTCTGCCACTCGGCCAAACCGACCAGCCCGCTGTTCAGCGCTGCACCGGCCGGTGTGATGTTCGACACCCCCGAGCAGATCCGCCAGAACGCGGCACGGATCCAGGCGCAAGCCATCACCACGCAGATCATGCCACTGGGCAACATCACGCAGATGACCCAGCAGGAACGTGATCTGATCGGTGCATGGATCGCCCAGGGAGCCCAGACCAACTAAGCAACAAAGCTTCGCGAGCAGGCTCGCTCCCACAGAGATCACGCATTTCCTGTGCGAGCGAGCCTGCTCGCGAATCGCCTTAGCGCGGTTTTACCTGATGCAAAGAAACAGCTGTGAGCAACCCGGCAGCTGTTCAATCACAAGAATAAAAAAGATCCGAGGTGTTGCATGTCCGAGCTGTCCAAAGCGCGCATCCCCGACGCACCCGCCATTCAGCGTTTGCCCCTTTTGCAACTGATCCTGGTCGGTCTGCAACATGTTCTGCTGATGTACGGCGGCGCCATCGCGGTACCGCTGATCATCGGACAGGCCGCTGGCCTGAGTCGTGAAGAAATCGCCTTCCTGATCAACGCCGACCTGCTGGTCGCCGGCATTGCCACCATCGTGCAGTCCTTGGGCATCGGCCCGATGGGCATTCGCATGCCGGTGATGATGGGCGCCAGTTTCGCCGCCGTCGGCAGCATGGTCGCCATGGCCGGCATGCCGGGCATCGGTCTGCAGGGGATTTTCGGCGCGACCATCGCCGCCGGTTTTTTCGGCATGCTCATCGCGCCGTTCATGTCCAGAGTCGTGCGCTTCTTCCCTCCTCTGGTGACTGGCACGGTCATCACCTCGATCGGTCTGTCGCTGTTTCCCGTGGCCGTGAACTGGGCCGGTGGCGGCGCCGCCGCTGCGCAATTCGGTTCACCGATTTACCTGGCCATCGCCGCACTGGTGCTGGCCACCATTCTGTTGATCCACCGCTTCATGCGCGGTTTCTGGGTCAATATTTCCGTGCTGATCGGCATGTGCCTGGGCTACGTGCTCTGCGGCGCCATCGGCATGGTCGACCTGAGCGGCATGGCCAACGCGCCGTGGGTTCAGTTCGTCACCCCGCTGCATTTCGGCATGCCGAAATTCGAACTGGCACCGATCCTGTCGATGTGTCTGGTGGTGGTGATCATCTTCGTCGAGTCCACCGGGATGTTTCTGGCGCTGGGCAAGATCACCGGCCAGGAAGTCTGCCCGCGCATGCTGCGTCGCGGCCTGCTGTGTGATGCCGGCGCGTCGTTCTTCGCCGGTTTCTTCAACACCTTCACCCACTCCTCCTTCGCGCAGAACATCGGCCTGGTGCAGATGACCGGCGTGCGCTGCCGCTCGGTGACCATCGTCGCCGGCGGTCTGCTGATCGTCCTGAGCCTGCTGCCGAAAGCGGCGTTCCTGGTGGCGTCGATTCCACCGGCGGTGCTCGGTGGCGCGGCGATTGCGATGTTCGGCATGGTCGCGGCCACCGGCATCAAGATTCTGCAAGAGGCCGACATCGGCGACCGTCGCAACCAATTGCTGGTAGCCGTGAGCATCGGCATGGGCCTGATCCCGGTGGTGCGTCCGGAATTCTTCGCCCACTTGCCATTGTGGATGAGCCCGATCACCCACAGCGGGATCGCCATGGCCACCCTCAGCGCGCTGACGCTGAACCTGTTGTTCAACATCCTCGGCGGCACCGAACGCGCCGCGATCAACGACTGCCACGCACACCCGCACTGATCCGAAGAGTAAAAAAAGGGGGCTCGCCCAAGCCTGCCCCCTCGCGACAGCTTTGCCTCAAACAATAAAAACAAGAGGGAGCAACAGATGATCCGGACTCAAACCAACGTGTTGTTGGGTGGCGGCCTGCTGGCCGCCTCGCAAGCCATGGCCGGCGATTTACTGCTATGGCAGACCAACAGCCTGAGCTACCTGTACGGCAAGAACTTCGCGATCAACCCGTCGATCCAGCAGACGGTGACGTTCGAGCACGCCGACAAGTGGAAGTACGGCGACAACTTCCTGTTCGTCGACAAGATCTTCTACAACGGCCAGGAAGACCGCAACAAAGGGCCCCACGCGTTCTATGGCGAATTCAGCCCGCGCCTGTCGTTCGGCAAGATCTTCGACAGGAAGCTGGAGTTCGGCCCGATCAAGGACGTACTGCTGGCCATGACCTACGAGTACGGCGAAGGCGACAGCGAGGCCTACCTGATCGGCCCCGGCTTCGACCTCAAGGTGCCGGGCTTCAACTATTTCACCCTGAACTTCTACCGCCGCCAGACCGAAGGCCCGCGCCCCGGCGATGGCGTCTGGCAGATCACTCCCGGCTGGTCCTACAGCATTCCCGTGGGCAATTCCGACCTGTTGATCGACGGCTATCTGGACTGGGTGGTCGACAACGATCAGAACTCGCGCGGCACCTATCACGCCAACCTGCACATCAACCCGCAGATCAAATACGACCTGGGCAAAGCCCTCGGCTGGGGTGAAAAGCAGGTGTACGTCGGCACCGAATACAGCTACTGGAAAAACAAATACGGGGTCGAAAACACCCACAGTTTCGACACCAACCAGAACACCGCCAGCCTGCTGGTCAAGGTGCACTTCTAAGATGACCCGCAACCGTGCCCCGTACCTGTCGTCGGTGCTCTGTTGCGGGGCACTTGAGGCCTGGCCGTTGAGTCAGTATTCTCCGCGGCCTCCTGAATTCGGTCTAAAAAAAAGCCCGAATTTAATTTCTGACCGAAAAGCCAACTTATCCAGGCTTCGGTCAGTACCGAGGCATCCCGAAAACACGCTCAATCGACTGTTTTTCAGCAGCCGACGGGCGTTTTTTTGCTTTTCGAAAAGCCTTGGCTCAGCTCTTGCTAACAGCATGAAAGCTGACCGGATGGATGATTTTTTGCTGCAACGAAAAAAGGCGCCACACCAGAGCGCCGACTCAAAAAAATAAACGTGGAACACCTACTTTGGGAGCAACCGAATGAAACGTATGTGCACCAGCCTGATGCTTGCGGGATCGCTGCTGGCAGGGGGTCAGGCCATGGCCGACGGCCTGCTGCAATGGCAGAACAACAGCCTGACCTACCTCTATGGCAAGGATTTCCAGGTCAACCCGCGCATTCAGCAGACCGTCACCTTCGAACACGCCGATGCCTGGAAGTACGGCGACAACTTCGTGTTCGTCGACAAGATCTTCTACAACGGCAAGGATGACGGCGGTGTGGGTTCGAACACCTACTACGGCGAAATCAGCCCGCGTCTGTCGTTCGGCAAGATCTTCGATCAGAAACTGGCTTTCGGTCCGGTCACCGACATACTGCTGGCCATGACCTACGAATTCGGTGAAGGCGATACCGAGTCGTACCTGATCGGTCCAGGCTTTGACCTGGCGATCCCGGGCTTCGACTACTTCCAGCTGAACTTCTACCAGCGCCACACCGAAGGCTCCCGCGCCGGTGACAACGTCTGGCAGATCACCCCGGTCTGGTCCTACACGATTCCGGTCGGCGACTCGAACATCCTGATCGACGGCTTCATGGACTGGGTGGTCGACAACGACTCCAACTCCAAAGGCGATTACCACGCCAACCTGCACTTCAACCCACAGGTCAAATACGACCTAGGCAAGGCGCTGAGCATTGGCGAGAAGCAGCTGTATGTGGGTGTCGAGTACGACTACTGGTCGGACAAGTACGGGATCAAGGACAGCCAGTACTTCAAGACCGATCAGAGCACCACGAGCTTCCTGGTGAAGTTCCACTTCTGATCCTGGTGTCAGTGGCGTCTGAAAGGACGCCTTCGCGAGCAAGCCCGCTCCCACACTGGTTTTGTGTCGTTCACAAAACCAGTGTGGGAGCGGGCTTGCTCGCGAATGGCGGCACCACAAATCTCAAGCGGGAGCCACCGCCTCGCCAATCCCGAGAAACCGGCACAGCTCATCGCGCTTGGCCAAGGCATCGCGCCGCCCCAGGTCGATCAATTCGCTGCAATACCCCGCCTCGAACAGCAAGTAACTCAACACCCCTGCCCCGCTCGTTTTGGTCGCTCCCGGCCCACGCAAGAACAGCCGCAACGCCGCCGGCAATTCCTGACGATGCCGCGCCGCGATTTCATCGATCGGCTGACTTGGTGAAATCACCAACACTTCCACCGGCGCCACACCCAGAGCGCGGGTCGGTGTGCCTTCGGGCATCAGATGACTGAACTGGTTCAGACGCTGAAGCAGCTCAATGTCGCTTTCCAGGCTATCAATGAAGGTGCTGTTGAGCATGTGCCCGCCGATCTGCGCCAGCGTCGGCTGCTGCCCGGTATAGGCGCGCTCCAGCGGTTGCGCCGGATCGAAACCGCGCGGGTTGCCGCTGACACCCACCACCAGCACCCGGCTCGCGCCCAGGTGCAGCGCCGGGCTGATCGGTGCCGATTGCCGCACCGCGCCATCACCGAAATATTCATCGCCGATCTTCACCGGCGCGAACAACAGCGGGATCGCCGAACTGGCCAGCAAGTGCTCCACCGACAACTGCGTCGGTACGCCGATGCGCCGATGACGCAGCCAGGAGTCGATGGTGCCGCCGCCCTGGTAGAAGGTCACGGCTTGCCCGGACTCGTAGCCGAACGCCGTCACTGCCACCGCGTGCAATTGCTTGCGCGCGATGGACTCGGCGATGCCGGGCAGGTGCAGTTTTTCGTTGAGAAGATGACGCAGCGGCGAGCTGTCGAGCAGCGCCACCGGCAGTTGCCGGCCCATGCCCAACAGGCTGTGGCTGACGAAACGACTGGCCTGGCGGATCACCCCTGGCCAGTCGCTGCGCAACACGCGATGGCTGCGAAAGCCTTGCCAGAACAGCGTCAGGCGTTCGATGGCGGCGCGAAAATCCGTAGCGCCACTGGCCAGGCTGACCGCGTTGATCGCCCCGGCGGAGGTGCCGACAATCACCGGAAACGGATTGTCCGCCCCCAGCGGCAACAATTCGGCAATCGCCGCCAGCACCCCCACCTGATACGCCGCCCGAGCCCCGCCGCCGGAAAGAATCAAACCTGTGACCGGTTCAGCTGGGCTCATCGCAACGCTCCGTGGTGCTTGTGGGGATGGGTCGAATCAACCGCGTTTGGCGTACAGCTTCGGCTCGCCCGGTGGCCGGCTCTTGAATCGCCGGTGTGCCCACAGGTATTGCTCGGGGCACTCACGCAACACGCCTTCGACCCACTGATTGATGCGGATGCAATCTTCTTCTTCGGTCTCGCCCGGGAAACCTTCCAGCGGCGGATGGATCACCAGACGATAACCGCTGCCGTCCGCCAGACGTTCCTGGGTGAACGGCACCACCAGTGCCTTGCCCAACCGGGCGAACTTGCTGGTGGCGGTGACGGTCGCGGCCTGAATACCAAACAGCGGCACGAAGATGCTCTGCTTGGCGCCGTAATCCTGATCCGGCGCGTACCAGATCGCCCGACCCGCGCGCAGCAGTTTGAGCATGCCGCGCACGTCGTCACGTTCCACCGCCAGCGAATCAAGATTGTGCCGCTCGCGGCCCTGACGCTGGACGAAGTCGAACAGCGGGTTCTTGTGTTCGCGGTACATGCCGTCGATGGTGTGTTGCTGGCCGAGCAGCGCCGCGCCGATTTCCAGGGTGGTGAAATGCACCGCCATCAGAATCACGCCCTTGCCTTCGCGCTGGGCCTTTTGCAAATGCTCCAGGCCTTCGACGTGGGCCAGTTTCGCCAGACGCTGACGCGACCACCACCAGCTCATCGCCATTTCAAAGAAGGCGATGCCGGTGGAGGCGAAGTTTTCCTTGAGCAGTCGCTTGCGCTCGGCGGCGGATTTTTCCGGGAAACACAGTTCCAGATTGCGCTTGGCGATGCGCCGCCGGTCGCCGGCGAAGCGATACATCAGGGCACCAAGAAAACGACCGATGGCCAGCAACGCCGGATACGGCAGTTGCACGGTCAGCCACAACAGCCCGAGGCCGCACCAGAGCGGCCAGAAGCGTGGGGCAAGAAATGCTTTTCGAAAACGCGGGCGATCCATTAAAGCTTCCGTAAATACAGTGGCCGCGCATTCTACATCGTTCGACCCGGCTTGCGGCCTGCGGGCGTTCTCGTTATAAGTCTCGGCACTTTTAGTGACAAGCCGTTGTATGCCGACATGAGCCAAACCGAACCGAAAGACCAAGATCCCGTGTTCCAGCTGAAGGGCAGCATGCTCGCCATTACGGTGCTGGAGCTGTCCCGCAACGACCTGGACAGCCTCGATCGGCAATTGGCCGCCAAAGTCGCCCAGGCACCGAATTTCTTCAGCAACGCGCCGCTGGTTCTGGCGCTGGACAAACTGCCGCCAAGCGAAGGCGCCGTCGACCTGCCGGGCCTGATGCGCGTGTGCCGTCAGCACGGCCTGCGTACCCTGGCGATCCGCGCCAGCCGCATCGAAGACATCGCTGCCGCCATCGCCATCGACATCCCGGTGCTGCCGCCGTCCGGCGCCCGCGAACGACCGCTGGAAGCAGCCGAACCCGTCGCCCCGAAGAAGCCGGAAAAGCCGTCGGAGCCGGCCGTCAAACCGACCCGCGTCATCACCACGCCAGTACGTGGTGGCCAACAGATATATGCGCAAGGTGGCGATCTGGTGGTGGTTTCCTCGGTCAGCCCGGGGGCGGAACTTCTCGCCGATGGCAACATCCATGTATACGGCCCGATGCGCGGTCGTGCGCTGGCTGGGGTCAAGGGCGACACCAAGGCGCGGATTTTCTGTCAGCAATTGAGCGCTGAACTGATCTCCATCGCAGGCCATTACAAGGTTTCCGAGGACCTGCGTCGCGATCCGATGTGGGGTTCGGGCGTACAGGTCAGCCTGTCGGGCGACGTGTTGAACATCATTCGGCTTTAACGGATACTGCCGCATTTTCCAAGCATCTCTAAAACGTAGCGAAAACGGCTCAAACGAAGTAGGAAAAAGGCCAAAAGCCGAATTCCAGCCAAGGCTGTCCGACTGCAGTAGTTTTCTAGAGATGTTTTTCAGGGGCTGAACAGTCCTTCTTCCTTAGGGGTGAAACACCTTGGCCAAGATTCTCGTGGTTACATCCGGCAAGGGTGGTGTGGGTAAGACCACCACCAGCGCCGCTATCGGTACCGGCCTCGCTCTGCGCGGCCACAAAACAGTGATCGTCGACTTCGACGTGGGCTTGCGTAACCTCGACCTGATCATGGGTTGCGAACGCCGCGTGGTGTATGACTTCGTCAACGTCGTCAACGGCGAAGCCAACCTGCAACAGGCCCTGATCAAAGACAAGCGCCTGGAAAACCTCTATGTACTGGCCGCCAGCCAGACCCGCGACAAAGACGCGCTGACCGTCGAAGGCGTGGAAAAAGTCCTGATGGAGCTCAAGGAACAATTCGACTTCGTCGTCTGCGACTCCCCGGCGGGTATCGAGAAAGGCGCGCACCTGGCCATGTACTTCGCTGACGAAGCGATCGTCGTGACCAACCCGGAAGTCTCCTCGGTACGTGACTCCGACCGCATGCTCGGCCTGCTGGCCAGCAAGTCCCGTCGCGCCGAACGCGGCGAAGAGCCGATCCAGGAACACCTGCTGATCACCCGCTACCACCCGGAGCGCGTCGAAAAAGGCGAAATGCTCGGCGTCGAAGACGTCAAGGAAATCCTCGCCGTACGCCTGCTGGGCGTCATCCCGGAATCCCAGGCCGTGCTCAAGGCCTCCAACCAGGGCGTACCTGTGATCCTCGATGATCAAAGCGACGCCGGCCAGGCCTACAGCGATACCGTTGATCGCCTGCTGGGCAAGGAAAAAGAACACCGGTTCCTGAATGTCGAGAAGAAGGGATTCTTCGAGCGTCTGTTTGGAGGTAGGTAATGAACCTTTTTGACTTCTTTCGTGCCAACAAAAAGCCAAGTACCGCCTCGGTCGCGAAAGAGCGTCTACAGATCATCGTGGCGCATGAACGCGGCCAGCGCAGCACCCCGGACTACCTGCCCTCCTTGCAGAAGGAACTGGTGGAAGTGATCCGCAAGTACGTCAACATCGGCAACGACGACGTGCACGTGGCACTGGAAAGCCAGGGCAGCTGCTCGATTCTGGAACTCAACATCACCCTGCCAGACCGCTGAGTCGATCCGGCAGGAACGACGGCGGCTCAGGGCCCTTCCGACACCGGAGGGGCCCTGAGCCGCCGTTGGCATTTGTTACGAGGCTGTTTTAATGCCGTTGTCCAACGTCCAAATCATTCATCAGGACGCCGCCGTTCTGGTGGTGAACAAACCGACCCTGTTGCTCTCCGTCCCCGGCCGGGCCGATGACAACAAGGACTGCCTGATCACCCGTCTGCAGGAAAACGGCTACCCGGAAGCACGCATCGTCCATCGCCTGGACTGGGAAACCTCGGGGATCATTCTGCTGGCCCGCGACGCCGACACCCACCGCGAACTGTCGCGCCAGTTTCATGATCGTGAAACAGAGAAAGCCTACACTGCGCTCTGCTGGGGTCAGCCGGAACTGGACAGCGGCAGCATCGATCTGCCGTTGCGCTACGACCCGCCGACCAAACCGCGCCACGTGGTCGATCACGAACACGGCAAGCACGCCCTGACCTTCTGGCGTGTGCTGGAACGCTGCGGCGACTGGTGCCGCGTCGAACTGACACCGATCACCGGCCGTTCGCACCAGTTGCGGGTGCACATGTTGTCCATCGGTCATCCGTTGCTCGGTGATGGCCTTTACGCCCACGAACAAGCCCTGGCCGCCTGGCCGCGTCTGTGCCTGCACGCGAGCATGCTCAGCTTCACCCATCCTCAGTCCGGCGAACGCTTGCGTTTCGAATGCCCGGCACCGTTTTAAGCACTGTCGGACCGACAGCTGCCCGATTTATAGGATTTTGTTCCGGATGAGTTGTACTGATTCCCTGGCAACACCCGTCAAGAAGACCCGTCATCAACTGCTCTACCTGATTTACGGCAATCAGGATGTCTACCGGCGCGAAGCCAAGTTCAGCATCCTGACCGCCCTGTCCCAGGCCAAAAACGGCAAGCGCCCGGCGATCAGAATCCTCACTGACCGGCCGCAGGATTACGAAGGCTGGCCGGTCGACACCGTGCTGCTCGACGAAGCGACCCTGACCCGCTGGCAAGGGCAGAACGGCTATCACCATCGGCGCAAGGCCTGCGCGATCGCCGCCGGCCTGCAACTGGCCGAGAAAACCCTGTTCGTCGACACCGACACCCTGTTCACCAGCCACCCTAGCAGCCTGTTCCAATATATCGAGGCGAATCAGCCAGTGATGGATCGCTTCGAATACGACTGGAAAGACGTCTTCGAGCGACCGGATTACCTGAAGCTCGCTCGCGACCTCAGAGCCCATGGCGTTTGCCCGCAGAACGGTTTCAAGCTCTACAACAGCGGCCTGTGTGGTGTCACCGACCGCGATTCGGCGCTGTTCGAGGAATCGATCCGCCTGATCGATGAATGGACGGCCGACGGATTCGAGATTCACACCATCGAGCAGATCGCCCTGTCCTACGCGATGCGCGAACGGTCGGTGGTGGAAGCGCGCAAACATGTCTATCACTACTTCGCGGAAAAACGCTTCTTCCACGCGATGCAGGCGTTTTTCTTCGCTCAGCACGGCGAGAAATTCAGCCAGCGACTGGTGGACCTGTGCACTGACGTGCCCCGGGTCAAACCCTTTCCGTCCGCCTGGCAGCGCCTGAAGATCAAGTGGAAACTGCGCAACCAGAGCGGCGCCATGCGCAAGGTGGGTCGGGATCTGTTGTATGGCAGCGCCGCGCCGGATCACCCGTACTACAGCGCCTGTCGTCATGAGTGGTGGGAATGCGCCTCGCGGGAGATTCTGCGCTGGGACGAGAGCCGTCAGAAAAAGCTTCTGGAACAGAGTCGCTGGCCAAAACAGCTACCCCGTCCGGACAAGCCTGAAGACGAAAAAGTGATCATGAACTACCTGAAAAAACGCGTGGCCGCCGCTCGTTGACGCGAGCGGCACATGTCATGTCCCAAGCATCAGGCCGATGCGTTAAACTCCCGCCCATTGCTGTCTGGAGCTTCTTATGCGCGAAGAGTTGAACCAAGGCCTGATCGACTTCCTCAAGGCCTCCCCTACCCCGTTCCACGCCACCGCCAGCCTTGTTCAACGCTTGGAGGCCGCCGGTTATGTGCGCCTCGACGAGCGCGAAACCTGGCACACCGAAGCCAATGGTCGTTACTACGTCACCCGTAACGATTCCTCGATTGTCGCGATCAAGATGGGCCGCAATTCGCCGCTGCACGACGGCATCCGTCTGGTCGGCGCCCACACCGACAGCCCGTGCCTGCGGGTCAAGCCACAACCTGAATTGCAGCGCCAGGGCTTCTGGCAGCTCGGCGTCGAAGTCTACGGCGGCGCGCTGCTGGCGCCATGGTTCGACCGCGACCTGTCGCTGGCCGGCCGCGTCACCTTCCGCCGCGACGGCAAGGTTGAAAGCCAGCTGATCGACTTCAAGGCCCCGATCGCGATCATTCCCAACCTCGCGATCCACCTCAATCGTGAAGCCAATCAGGGCTGGGCCATCAACGCCCAGACCGAACTGCCGCCGATTCTCGCGCAGTTCGCCGGTGACGAGCGCGTGGATTTCCGCGCGGTGCTCACCGATCAACTGGCTCGCGAACACGGCCTCAACGCCGACGTGGTGCTGGATTACGAGCTGAGTTTCTACGACACCCAGAGTGCTGCGGTCATCGGCCTGCATGGCGACTTCATCGCCGGCGCGCGCCTGGACAACCTGCTGTCGTGTTACGCCGGCCTGCAAGCCCTGCTGACCGCCGACACTGAAGAAACCTGCGTGCTGGTGTGCAACGACCACGAAGAAGTCGGTTCCTGCTCGGCCTGCGGCGCCGACGGCCCGATGCTGGAACAGACCCTGCGCCGCCTGCTGCCGGAAGGTGAAGAGTTCGTACGCACCATTCAGAAATCCCTGCTGGTCTCGGCCGACAACGCCCACGGCGTACACCCGAACTACGCCGAGAAGCACGACGCCAACCACGGCCCGAAACTCAACGCCGGCCCGGTGATCAAGGTCAACAGCAACCAGCGCTACGCCACCAACAGCGAAACCGCCGGCTTCTTCCGCCATCTGTGCATGGCCGAAGAAGTGCCGGTGCAAAGCTTCGTGGTGCGTAGCGACATGGGCTGCGGCTCGACCATCGGCCCGATCACCGCCAGCCACTTGGGGGTGCGCACCGTCGACATCGGCCTGCCAACGTTCGCCATGCACTCGATCCGCGAACTGTGCGGCAGCCACGACCTGGCTCACCTGGTCAAAGTACTGAGCGCGTTCTACGCCAGTCGCGAACTGCCATAGGAAACAGCCGGGATCGCAGCGTCGCGCTGCGATCCCCGGCCTTTAGAACCGGCTCATTTCTGATACACATCAGCACCGTCCATCGAAAACCCACCTAGACTTGAATAATCACCTTCGACAAGGCTGTCGCCATGATCTCGATGTCTGCGTTTCACTCCATGCTCATTCCCATCCTCGGCGGAATGATTCTGCTGGCCATCGGTTTCAACTTCCGTGACAAGAACGCCGGTGTGTTCGCCATGTGGATCGGCATGCTGATGATCCTGGCCACCGTGGTCTACAAGATCCTTGCCAAACTCAACGAATAAATCCGCGCCCGGCTCGCATTGAATCTGGCGGGCTCGTACACTCGCCCGATCCGCCCCTTGCGAGGTTGACCGCCTAGTGTTTGCTCGTCTTTTTGCCCTGCCCTGCCTCTTTCTCGTTTGCCTGATGACCCTGGTGTCGCCGGCGCCTGCCGACGCCGCCGGTCTGCCGGGATTGCTCACGGGCGCCGGCAAGGCTCAGCCCGAAGCTCAGGAACCGCTCGGCCAGTCTCTGGACGAAGTCATCAAGTCGCTGGAAAACGACAAGCAACGCGCCCAGTTGCTGACTGACCTGAAAAAACTGCGCGACGCCACGAAAAAAGCCCAGGCCACCCCGGAAGAAGGGGTGCTGGGACTGATCGGCGGCACCCTCGCCACTTTCGAAAAACAGTTCTCCGGTGCCGACAGCCCGCTCAATCGCTGGTCCGCCGAATTCGACATGGCCAAGGACGAGCTCAAAGGCCTGATGCTACCGGCCAGCGAATGGCTGCCGATCATCTTCGCCTTCGCCGTGATCCTCGCGGTCTGGAGCCTGCTCGCCGCCGCGCTGATCTGGCTTGGTCATCGGGTACGCATGCGCTTCGGTCTGACCGAAGAACTGCCGCAACATCCCCGAGCCCTCGACATGCTGCGCTTCGCCCTGCGCAAGCTCGGGCCGTGGATGATCGCCCTGGTCATCACCGTGTACATGAGTTACGCGCTGCCATCGTCGCTGGGCAAAAGCCTGGCGATGGTGTTGGCCTATGCGCTGGTGGTCGGCACCTGCTTCTCGGCCATCTGCGTGATTGCCTTTTCCGTACTCGACGGCCCGCACCGCCACCGGGCGCTGTACATCCTGCGTCACCAGGCCTTCCGCCCGTTGTGGCTGATCGGCAGCTTCGCCGCGTTCGGGGAAGCCCTGAGCGATCCGCGACTGATAGCCGGCCTCGGCGTGCACCTGGCCCACACCGCCGCCACCGTCGCCAACGTCCTCGCGGCACTGTCGACCGGTCTGTTCATCCTGCGTTTCCGCCGGCCGATCGCCCACCTGATCCGCAACCAGCCACTGTCCCGCCGCCTGACCCGCCGCGCCCTCAGCGACACCATCGAAATCCTCGGCACCTTCTGGTACGTCCCGGCGCTGGTGCTGGTGGGCATTTCGCTGTTCGCCACCTTCGTCTCCGCTGGCGACACCAGCACCGCCCTGCGCCAGTCGCTGATCTGCACCGTGCTGCTGGTGTTGTGCATGGTCATCAACGGCCTCGTCCGCCGCCATGCCCTCAAGCCTCAACGCGGCCCGAAACGCCACGCGCTGTATTCCGAGCGCCTGAAAAGCTTCTTCTACACCCTCGCCCATTTGCTGGTATGGCTGGCTTTCATCGAACTCGGCCTGCGGGTCTGGGGCATGTCACTGATCGGCTTCACCGAAGGCGAAGGCCACGACGTCAGCGTCAAACTGTTCAGCCTGATCGGCACGCTGATCTTCGCCTGGCTGATCTGGATCCTCAGCGACACCGCCGTGCACCACGCCCTCACCCGCTCCCGCAAAGGCCTGGCCAACGCCCGCGCACAAACCATGATGCCGCTGATCCGTAACGTGCTGTTCGTGGCGATCTTCATCATCGCCCTGATCGTCGCCCTGGCGAACATGGGCATGAACGTCACGCCCCTGCTGGCCGGTGCCGGCGTAATCGGCCTGGCGATCGGCTTCGGCGCCCAGTCACTGGTGGCCGACCTGATCACTGGCCTGTTCATCATCATCGAAGACTCCCTGGCCATCGACGACTACGTCGACGTCGGCGGCCACCTCGGCACCGTCGAAGGCCTGACCATCCGCACCGTACGCCTGCGAGACATCGACGGCATCGTCCACACCATCCCGTTCAGCGAAATCAAAAGCATCAAAAACTACTCCCGCGAATTCGGCTACGCCATCTTCCGCGTGGCCGTGCCGTTCAACATGAGCATCGACGAAGCGATCAAACTGATGCGCGACGTCGGCCAGAAAATGCGCACCGACCCGCTGCAACGACGCAACATCTGGTCACCGCTGGAGTTTCAGGGCGTGGAAAGCTTTGAATCCGGCAACGCGATATTGCGGGCAAGGTTCAAGACCGCACCGATCAAACAATGGGAAGTTTCACGAGCATTCAACCTGTCGCTGAAACGGCATCTGGATGAGGCCGGACTGGATTTGGCGACGCCAAGGATGAATGTGCAAGTGATCACCGCAGGCGGTGGCGGCCAAACTCAAGAATAGATCCGGAGAATCTGACCGACTTCAGGCCGCCATCGCTGGCAAGCCAACTCCCACAGAGAGCAAAAGCAACACATATGCCCTTCCACCACTCAACACAATGAGCGTTAGCTCGAGTACCGCTTTTGACGTGCCGGCCCCATCGGAAGGCTGAGTGGAGGGATTTATCCGGGGGTGGGAGCGCAGCGACCGTGCGGCGAAGCCGCATGCATCGAGAGGAGGTGCAGCGAAGCAAACCGTAGGCGATGCCCCCGGATGAATCCCGGAACGAAGGAACACCGAGCCAAAGCGAGGGGCCGAACGCCGGGGCCCAGCGTTTTGGTTACTTTGGGGCGTTTGCCAAAGTGACTCGCCGTAAGGGCGAAACCGTCAGCGGCAGCACCCGAAGAAACGGATATGTACACAGTCAACCCAAAACCTGGTCGGCCCAGCGGCCGCCAAGGTCAAACAACATCAACCCCAACGTGAATCGCATCATGCCGCCAAAACTCCAGATCACAATCAATCAACCGCCCAAACTGATCATAATTAACCCTAGCAATCCTCAACCCCGGACTCCCCACCGACACCCGTAAAGCCGCCGCCGCATCCACCGACAACGACGTAGGCACAATCTCGAACCGCACCCGCCCATAGTGCAAATCGTAATGCCGCGCATACAGCTCGGTAATCGACTGATTCAAATCAAACTCCAGAATCCCCGGAAAAAACTGCGGATTCAGATAATGCTCCACATACAACACCAGCCGCCCATCGATCCGCCGCGACCGGCAGATCTGAATCACGCTCGACAACGCCGGCAACTGCAACCACGCACAGACCGCCGCTGAAGCCGGCTGCAACCGCGCCGAAATCACCTCGGTCGACGGCACCCGCCCCTGCGCACTGACCATCGCGTGAAAGTGACTGCGCTGCATCAGGTTGTAAGCCAGACGCGGTGGCGACACGAACCAGCCACGCCGCTCCTCGCGATAAATCTGCCCTTGCGCCTCCAGCTGCAACAAGGCTTCGCGTACCGTAATTCGCGTCGTGCCGAACAGCTCACTGAGCTTGCGCTCGGCCGGCAACTTGCTCCCCGCCGCCAGCAACCCATGGTCGAGTTGCTCCTGAAGGATCTGGCCAATCGCTGTCACCGCTTTTGTTGCCTCATCGCGCATCAACGTTACCTATCTGGACTAGACCAGCACTGTTTCGGGGCAAAACCGCACAGCAATCGTGCCGTCCGGTTGTGTTGCAAGCCTAGGCAGTGCAGATGACCGAGAGATGACAAAACTACCGAACGGTCGCCCTGACAACTTGCAATACATCGGCCAAGTCCCTTGCCCACCGGGACTTGGCGGGTGGTCTACGCTTACCGGGCACTCGCTGATACCGGAGATAGAAAAGGCTGGGCGCGCCATCGCCGACATCAAAGTGTCATCGAGCCCCCTTAAATTGGCTCAGGTATTGCTGACCTAGACCAACACAAACCGCAATTGCAGCGTTGAACACGACCAAGGAGCTTTGGAATGAAACAGTTTTTCCTGGCATCACTGTTAGGCTCGACCATTGCCATGTGCACCGCCGCCATGGCGGCTGACGATCTGAAAACCCTCGAAGCCGCTGCGAAAGCGGAAGGCGCCGTCAACAGTGTTGGCATGCCCGATGACTGGGCCAACTGGAAAGGCACCTGGGAAGACCTGGCCAAGAAATACGGCCTGAAACACATCGACACCGACATGAGCTCGGCCCAGGAAATCGCCAAGTTCGCCGCTGAAAAAGACAACGCCACCGCCGACATCGGCGATGTCGGCGCGGCTTTCGGCCCGATCGCGGTCAAGCAGGGCGTGGTGCAACCGTACAAGCCGAGTACTTGGGACCAGGTGCCGGACTGGGCCAAGGACAAGGACGGCAACTGGGCGCTGGCCTACACCGGCACCATCGCCTTCATCGTCAACAAGAAGCTGCTGCACGGCTCCGAAGTACCGACCAAATGGGCTGACCTCAAGGGCGGCAAATACAAGGTTTCCATCGGTGACGTGAGCACTGCCGCACAAGCTGCCAACGGCGTACTCGCCGCCGCACTGGCCAACGGCGGCGACGAGAAAAACATCCAGCCTGCCCTGCTGCTGTTCGCGGACATCGCCAAGCAGGGGCGCCTGTCGATGGCCAACCCGACCATCGCCACCATGGAAAAAGGCGAGATCGAAGTCGGCGTGGTCTGGGACTTCAACGGCTTGAGCTACAAGGCCAAGATGGCCAACCCGGATGACTACGTGGTGCTGATCCCGTCCGACGGTTCGGTGATTTCCGGCTACACCACCATCATCAACAAATACGCGAAAAACCCGAACGCCGCCAAGCTGACCCGCGAATACATCTTCAGCGACGCCGGCCAGACCAACCTCGCCCGTGGCAACGCCCGCCCGATCCGCGCCGAGCACCTGCAACTGCCGGAAGACGTGAAGGCCAAGCTGCTGCCGAACGAGCAGTACAAAAAGGTCACGCCGATCAAGGACGCCGATGCCTGGGAAAAAACCTCCAAGGCCCTGCCGCAGAAATGGAACGAAGAAGTCATCGTCGAGATGAAGTAAGGCAGCAGCTCACCTCTGTGTGATTTGTTGGAGATCCAATTGTGGGAGCGAGCCTGCTCGCGAATGCGCCGTCTCAATCAACATCATCGTTGAGTGAACAACCGCCTTCGCGAGCAGGCTCGCTCCCACAGGGGATTGAGTTGATTTCGAGATATTTGAATTTCGCGGAGTTTTTGCCCCTATGAAGCACACCGTCATCCTTGTCGTGCTCGACGGCCTCAACTATGAGGTCGCGCGTCACGCCATGGGGCATCTGCAGGCTTACGTTGGCGCAGGACGCGCCGCGCTCTACCAGTTGGAGTGCGAGCTGCCGGCCCTGTCCCGACCACTTTACGAATGCATCCTCACGGGCGTGCCACCGATCGACAGCGGCATCGTCCATAACAACGTCTCGCGCCTGTCCAACCAGCGCAGCATCTATCACTACGCCCGCGATGCCGGCCTGAAAACCGCTGCCGCGGCGTACCACTGGGTCAGCGAGCTCTACAACCGCTCGCCATTCGTGGCGGCACGGGATCGGCATACTGATGACCCGACGCTACCGATCCAGCACGGCCACTTCTACTGGAACGATCACTACCCGGATTCGCACCTGTTCGCCGACGCGGAAAACCTGCGCCTGCGCCATGCACCGGACTTTCTGCTGATCCACCCGATGAACATCGACGACGCCGGGCACAAGCACGGCCTCGACACCCCGCAATACCGCAACAGCGCACGCAGCGCCGATATCATCCTCGCCGACTACCTGCAAGGCTGGCTCGACGCCGGTTGCCAGGTGCTGGTGACCGCCGACCATGGCATGAACAACGACCGCTCGCACAACGGCCTGCTGCCGGAAGAGCGCCAGGTACCGCTGTTCGTGATCGGTGATGCGTTCAGCCTGAACAGTGACGCTGCACCGAAGCAGACCGACATCTGCGGCACCGTGTGCGAACTGCTCGGCGTGCCCCACGACAAACCTGTGTGCCGGGAGTTGCTCAAGTGAACTCAATGACTCGCGGCAAATGGCTGGCCGCCCTGTGCCTGGTGCCTTTCGCGCTGTTCTTTATCGTGTTCGAAATCGCCCCGCTGATCTGGGTGATGATCAACAGCCTGCAATCGGAAGAGTTCGGCTGGGGCTTCGCCAACTTCAGCAAGATCTTCAATTCGAAGTTCTATTTGCAGGCGATCCGGTACAGCCTCGAAATCAGTTTCTGGTCGAGTGTGTTCGGGATCATCATCGCGGTGCTGGGTGCGTATTCTCTGCGCCGGGTCGACTCGAAACTGCGCAACTTCGTCAACGCCTTCGCCAACATGACCAGCAACTTTGCCGGCGTGCCCCTGGCCTTCGCGTTCATCATCCTGCTCGGCTTCAACGGCAGCATCACCATCATGTTGAAGCAGGCCGGGATCATCGAGGACTTCAACCTGTATTCGAAAACCGGGCTGATCATCCTCTACACCTACTTCCAGATTCCCCTCGGCGTCTTGCTGCTGTACCCGGCATTCGACGCACTGCGTGAAGACTGGCGCGAATCCGCCGCACTGCTCGGCGCCGACAGCTGGCAGTTCTGGCGCCACATCGGCCTGCCGGTACTGACCCCGGCCCTGCTCGGCACCTTCGTGATTCTGTTGGCCAACGCCCTCGGCGCCTACGCCACGGTTTACGCGCTGACCACCGGCAATTTCAACGTGCTGCCGATCCGGATCGCGGCGATGGTCTCCGGCGACATTTCCCTCGATCCGAACCTGGCCAGTGCCCTGGCCGTGGTGCTGGTGGCGCTGATGACCCTGGTGACCGTCGTGCATCAACTGCTGCTGAAGAGGAGCTACCATGTCTCGCGCTGAATCCGGACCGGCCGGCGTCTACCACCGCGTCGTGGTCTATCTGTTGTTCGCCATCCTGCTGCTGCCGCTGGTGGGCACGCTGATCTATTCGATCGCCAGCAGTTGGTCGGCCACCATCCTGCCCAGCGGTTTCACCTTCAAGTGGTACCTCCAGCTGTGGAGCGATCCGCGTTTTCTGCACGCCTTCGGCCAGTCGTTGCTGGTGTGCGTCGGCGCGCTGTTCCTGTCGGTGGTGCTGATCCTGCCGCTGCTGTTCGTGGTGCATTACCACTTCCCGAAACTCGATGCGCTGATGAACATCCTGATCCTGCTGCCCTTTGCGGTGCCGCCGGTGGTGTCGTCGGTGGGGCTGTTGCAGCTCTACGGTTCCGGGCCGTTCGCGATGGTCGGCACGCCGTGGATCCTGATCGGTTGCTACTTCACCGTGGCGCTGCCGTTCATGTACCGGGCGATCACCAACAACCTGCAAGCGATCAACCTGCGCGACCTGATGGACGCCGCCCAACTGCTCGGCGCCAGCACTTTTCAGGCAGCCTTCCTGGTAGTGCTGCCGAACCTGCGCAAAGGCCTGATGGTCGCGTTGCTGCTGTCGTTCTCGTTCCTGTTCGGTGAGTTCGTGTTCGCCAACATCCTGGTCGGCACTCGCTACGAAACCCTGCAGGTTTATCTGAACAACATGCGCAACAGCAGCGGCCACTTCACCAGTGCGCTGGTGATCTCCTACTTCTTTTTCGTGCTGGTCCTGACCTGGGTCGCCAACATCTTGAACAAGGACAAAAGCGAATGAGCTATGTCAGCGTCCAACACCTGCAAAAAAACTACGCCGGCACCACAGTGTTCAGCGACATCAACTGCGAAATCCAGAAGGGTGAATTCGTCACCCTGCTCGGCCCGTCCGGTTGCGGCAAGTCCACCCTGCTGCGTTGCATCGCCGGCCTGACGCCGGTGGATGGCGGCCAGATTCTGCTCGATGGTGTCGACATCGTGCCGCTTACCCCGCAGAAACGCGGGATCGGCATGGTGTTCCAGAGCTACGCGCTGTTCCCCAACATGACCGTCGAACAGAACGTCGCCTTCGGCTTGCGCATGCAAAAGGTCAACACCGACGACAGCCACAAGCGGGTTGCCGAGGTGTTGAAACTGGTTGAACTCAACGATTTCGCCAGTCGCTATCCGCATCAGTTGTCCGGCGGTCAATGCCAGCGTGTCGCCCTCGCCCGCTCACTGGTGACCCGTCCGCGTCTGTTGCTGCTGGATGAACCGCTGTCGGCCCTCGATGCGCGGATTCGCAAACACCTGCGCGAACAGATCCGTCAGATCCAGCGCGAACTCGGCCTGACCACGATTTTCGTCACACACGATCAGGAAGAGGCCCTGACCATGTCTGACCGGATTTTCCTGATGAATCAGGGAAAGATCGTACAAAGCGGCGATGCCGAAACCCTCTACACCGCGCCGGTCGACGTGTTCGCCGCCGGCTTCATCGGCAACTACAACCTGCTGGATGCCGAGAGCGCGTCAAAGCTGTTGCAACGGCCGATCAGCCACCGCATCGCGATTCGCCCGGAGGCCATCGAGCTGAGCCTCAACGGCGAACCCGATGCGCAAATCCGCAGCCACAGCCTGCTGGGCAACGTTATTCGCTATCGCGTCGAAGCTCGGGGCGTGGAACTGGTGGTGGATGTGCTCAACCGCTCGGCGGCGGATCTGCATCCCGACGGTCAGCGCCTGTCACTTTCCATCGATCCCACCGCCCTGTGTAAGGTAGCCTGATGACTTTGCTGACACCCAAGAGGGAACTGAACTGATGGCCCTGGCAATTTTTGATCTGGACGACACCCTGATCCACGGCGACTGCGCCACCCTCTGGTGCGAGCAGATGGGGCGCCTGGGCTGGGTCGATCCCGAGTCGTTCATGCGCAGGAACAACGAGCTGATGGACGCCTACAGCCATGGCAAGTTGCGCATGGAAGACTACATGGACTTCAGCCTTGAACCGATGATCGGACGTACCCCTGAGGAAGTCGAGCATCTGGTCGGGCCGTGGGTTGAAGACTTCATCGAGCCGATCATCTTCAGCGACGCCACCAAGACCATCGCCGCTCACCGCAAGGCCGGCGACCGGATCCTGGTGATCTCGGCCTCGGGCACGCACCTGGTCAAACCCATCGCCGAGCGGCTGGGCATCGACGAGGTCCTGGCAATCGAGCTGGAAGTGGCGCACGGCGTCTACAGCGGCCACACCGTGGGCACCCTGACCTATCGCGAAGGCAAGATCACCCGTTTGCTGGAATGGCTGGACGCCGAAGAGGAAAACCTTGAGGGCGCGAGTTTCTATTCCGACTCACGCAATGATCTGCCGCTGCTGTTGAAGGTGGATTACCCGCATGTGGTCAATCCGGATCCGGTACTGCTTGCAGAGGCCGAGAAGTCGGGCTGGCCGATCCACCTCTGGAAATAGGCGATTGGCTTGTGGGAGCAGACCTGCTCCCACAAGCATCGATGATCAGCTCAGGCTTTCGTCGATCACCAGCACCAGCTTCCCTGCTACGGTGTTGCTCGCAAGCTCCGCAAACGCAGCCTCGGCATCCTTGATCGGGAACGCCTTGGCCAGTTGCGGCTTCAGGCGTCCTTCGGAAAACAGTGGCCACACGTGCTGGCTCAGATCGCTGAACAGATCCGCCTTGAACTGATCGTCACGGCTGCGCAGGGTCGAACCCAGCAGTTGCACGCGCTTGGCCAGCACCTGGGCCAGATCCAGTTTTGCCTCGCGGCCGCCCATCAGACCGATCAGCACCCAGCGTCCGTCCTGCGCCATCAGCTTGAGGTTCAAAGCCGAATAGTTGCCGCCCACCGGATCCAGGATCACATCGAACGGCCCGAAATCCCGCAGGCTTTCCAGGTCGTCGGTGCGCACCACCCCGCCCTGGGCACCCAACGACTCGCAATAGACCAGCCGCTCAGCCGAACCGACGCTGACCCAGCACGGATTGCCGAAAGCCTTGCACAGTTGAATCGCGGCTGAGCCGATACCACTGGCTCCGGCGTGCAGAAGAACTTTCTCACCCGGTTTGAGCGCCGCAAGTTGAAACACATTCAGCCAGACGGTCGCGTACACCTCGGGCAAGCCAGCGGCCTCGATCAGCGATACACCTTCCGGAACCGGCAGCACATGCCGTCCGTCGACGACCACTTCTTCGGCCATCCCGCCCCCGGCCAGCAAGGCGCAGACCCGGTCACCGACCTGCCAGGGCGATCCTGCACCGACCTCGCTGATCACCCCGGAACACTCAAGACCCAGCACCTGGCTGGCACCCGGAGGGGGTGGATAAAGTCCTGCTTTCTGTAATAAATCCGCGCGATTGAGGCCCGCTGCCGCCACCCGAATGCGAACTTGTCCTACATCGCATGTAGGACTTGGTTCATCAACCCATGCCACTTGACCTTCAACGCCTTGCAATGCCTTCACAGTGCCTCCATAGTGAGTCTGGACTGAGCCCGAAGCTGTAGCGCCGGGCTTTTTGCATTATGCGACCGGCCCTGGGGTCTGAACGAACGCTGAACAGCAGTTATCGTACAGAGCGTAGCGGTACCGGCGACTTCAAAGACGGCCTAATATGCGTTATCAATTGTCCCCGCGTCGAATCAGCATGAAGCATCTGCTCCCCAGCACCGCCCTCGCTCTTTTCATCGGTATCGGTCTGTTGCCGGTGTCGGGCACCACATTCGCAGCCAACAGCTGGGACAAGTTACAGCCTGATCGCGACGAAGTGATCGCCAGTCTGAACGTCGTCGAGTTGCTCAAGCGTCATCACTACAGCAAGCCGCCGCTCGACGATGCGCGCTCGGTGATCATCTACGACAGCTACATCAAGCTGCTCGACCCGTCGCGCAGCTATTTCATGGCCAGCGACATTGCCGAATTCGACAAGTGGAAGACCCAATTCGACGACTTCCTCAAGAGCGGCGACCTCAACGCCGGGTTCACCATCTACAAGCGCTACCTGGACCGCGTGAAAGCGCGTCTGGACTTCGCCCTTGCCGAGCTGAACAAAGGCGTCGACAAGATGGACTTCACCACCAGGGAAACCTTGCTGATCGATCGCAAGGATGCTCCGTGGCTCAAGTCCACCGCCGAACTCGATGACCTGTGGCGCAAACGCGTCAAGGACGAAGTGCTGCGGCAGAAGATCGCCGGCAAAGAGCCGAAGCAGATCCAGGAAACCCTGACCAAGCGCTACAAGAATCAACTGGCGCGTCTGGACCAGACCCGCGCCGAAGACATCTTCCAGGCGTACATCAACACCTTCGCCATGTCTTATGATCCGCACACCAACTATCTGTCGCCGGATAACGCGGAGAACTTCGACATCAACATGAGCCTGTCCCTCGAGGGCATCGGCGCCGTGTTGCAGAGCGACAACGACCAGGTGAAAGTCGTGCGCCTGGTGCCGGCAGGCCCGGCCGACAAGACCAAGCAGGTTGCTCCGGCCGACAAGATCATCGGCGTTGCCCAGGGCAACAAAGAGATGGTTGACGTGGTCGGCTGGCGTCTGGACGAAGTGGTCAAGCTGATCCGTGGCCCGAAAGGCACCGTGGTGCGTCTGGAAGTCATCCCGGCCAGCAATGCGCCGAACGATCAGACCAGCAAGATCGTGCCGATCACCCGCGAAGCGGTGAAGCTCGAAGACCAGGCCGTGAAGAAGTCCGTGCTGAACCTGAAACAGGACGGCAAGGACTACAAGCTCGGCGTGATCGAGATTCCGGCGTTCTACCTCGACTTCAAGGCCTTCCGTGCCGGCGATCCGGACTACAAGAGCACCACTCGCGACGTCAAGAAGCTGCTGACCGAACTGCAGAAAGAGAAAGTCGACGGCGTGGTCATCGACCTGCGCAACAACGGCGGCGGTTCCCTGCAGGAAGCCACCGAGCTGACCAGCCTGTTCATCGACAAGGGCCCTACCGTGCTCGTGCGTAACGCCGATGGCCGGGTCGATGTACTTGAAGATGAAAACCCGGGCGCCTTCTACAAAGGCCCGATGGCGCTGCTGGTCAACCGCCTGTCCGCCTCGGCTTCGGAGATTTTCGCCGGCGCCATGCAGGACTACCACCGTGCGCTGATCATCGGTGGCCAGACCTTCGGTAAAGGCACCGTGCAGACCATCCAGCCGCTGAACCACGGCGAACTGAAACTGACCCTGGCCAAGTTCTACCGGGTTTCCGGCCAGAGCACCCAGCATCAGGGCGTACTGCCGGACATCGATTACCCGTCGATCATCGACACCAAGGAAATCGGCGAAAGCGCCCTGCCGGAAGCCATGCCGTGGGACACCATCCGCGCAGCGATCAAACCGGCGAGTGATCCGTTCAAGCCGTACCTGGCCCAGCTGAAATCCGAGCATGACAGCCGTTCTGCCAAGGATGCGGAGTTCGTGTTCATCCGCGACAAGCTGGCCCTGGCGCAGAAGCTGCTGGAAGAAAAAACCGTCAGCCTCAATGAAGCCGAACGCCGTGCCCAGCACGCCGACATCGACGCCAAGCAACTGGCGATGGAGAACATCCGTCGCAAGGCCAAAGGCGAAGAACCGCTCAAAGAGCTGAAGAAAGAAGACGACGACGCGCTGGCCGCCGCCGAGCCGGACAAGGTCAAACCGGAAGACGACGCCTACCTGAGCGAGACCGGGCGAGTGCTGCTGGATTACCTGAAGCTGAGCAACCAGGTCGCAAAGAAGTAAGGTGATGGCAATTTAATGCTGACGATCCCCGGATCGTCATCAAACAGTCATCATTCTGTCGTGCAATAAAGGACTGGGAGCTGTTCTCTTCATCGAGAACGCTCCCAGTCCTTTTTTTATCGCCAGAGATTGCCATGACCACGACCGAACAGCTGAGTGCCTTGAGCTCGATCCTGACTCAAAGCGGATTACACAGCCTGTTCCAGCCGATCATTTGCCTCTCCGAACGGCGCATTCTCGGCTACGAAGCCCTGACCCGCGGCCCGTCCAACAGCCCACTGCACTCCCCCATCGCCCTGTTCGCCGTGGCCCGTCAGGCCGGGCGCTTGAGCGAACTGGAAATCGCTTGTCGCCAAAGTGCATGCCGGCGCTTCAACGAACAACAACTGCCGGGCAAGCTGTTTCTCAACGTCTCTCCCGAATCCCTGCTCGAAGCCGCGCACCAGCCGGGGCGCACGCTGCAGCTGCTGCAGGATTTCGGTATTCCGCCGAGCCAGGTGGTGATCGAACTCACCGAACAGACGCCGATCGATGATTTCCAGTTGCTGCAAACAGCACTGCATCACTATCGGGCGATGGGGTTTTCGATTGCCCTCGACGATCTTGGGGCCGGTTATTCAAGCCTGCGTCTGTGGTCGGAGCTGCGGCCGGATTACGTGAAGATCGACCGGCACTTCATCGACGGCATTCATCAGGATGCGTTGAAACGCGAGTTCGTCGGATCAATCCTGCAAATCGCCAAGGCTTCCCGGGCGCAGGTGATTGCCGAAGGTATCGAGTTGCCAGAGGAACTGGCGGTACTGACCGAAATGGGTGTGGATCTGGTACAGGGCTACCTGCTCGGCCGTCCTCAGGAACACCCGTCGCGCGATGCCCGGGCCTTGATGCCCAAGCACGACAGCAGCGCCGTGGCGCTGAACGATGAAGGCAGCGATCTCAGCGCCCTGCTCAACGATCAACCCGCCGTGAATCGCGACACACCGACCGCCACCGTACTGGAGGCTTTCCGCCGCCAGGCCAACCTCAACTCGCTGGCGGTGCTCGATGAACAGGGCCAACCGTGCGGCATCGTTCATCGTCACTCGTTGTCCGATGCGCTGCTCAAACCCTTTGCCACCGACCTGTTCGCCCGCAAACCGATCAGCCGCCTGATGAACGACGACTTCCTCGCCGTGGAAATGAGCCAGTCGCTGCAACAGGTCAGCCGCCTGATCACCAGCCGCGCCCGCCAACGCATCGAAGAGGATTTCATCATCACCCTAAACGGCAGCTACCTGGGCCTGGGCCGGGTGATTGACGTGCTCAAACTGATCACCGAACTGAAAATCCAGCAGGCCCGCTATGCCAATCCGCTGACCTTGCTGCCGGGGAATGTGCCGATTCAGCAATGTTTGACGAGGTTGCTGCAGCAGGGGCGCGAGTCGGTCATTTGCTATGTCGACATCGACAGTTTCAAACCCTTTAACGATATCTACGGGTATGGACGTGGGGATGAGGTGCTGCTGTGTCTGGCGCAATGCCTCAACGAACGCGTCGACCCGTCTCGCGACTTTGTCGGGCATATTGGAGGGGACGATTTTCTGTTGGTGCTCGGCCCGGAGGATTGGCGCAAACGACTTAACCAGTTGCTGGATGATTTCCAGAGCCAATGCCGACGGTTTTATCGTCCCGAACACCTTGAGGCTGGGTGTTTTGTTGCGCCGAATCGCCAAGGGATTCGTCAGGAGTTTCCGTTGCTGTCATTGTCCATTGGCGTGGTGCATTTGCATCCTGAAGCGTGTGCACAACTGGATGCGAGTCAGTTGGCAGAGATGGCTTCGCAGGCGAAGCATCATGCGAAGAATGTTCCGGGGTATAGCGTGCATGTTATCGACAGCATACGTGCACTACCTTTTAACGAAGCGCTCGTTTCAGGTCATCGCTGATGTAAAGGCTCGATAACTACCATGTGGACCGATCCTCACCAGCGGCATTCGCAAGATCCTCACCCCAAATTTCCTTCGCAAGCCTGTAGATATCTTGGAAGAAGCCGCGTGGATCCTCTAGAGAGTACCATTCCCCTCGTGGCCAACTTGCTGCTTCGTATTCATCGATCTCGAATAGTTCTTGAAAGTCATAATTTTGTTCCAAGAGCAGCAATTCCAAATTTTCAACTAGTACTAGCTTATGCCTATAGGAAAGGTATGGCAGATTAAGACAATACTTCCTGACAAGAAGCTCTCTATCAGCAGAATCATTAGGACTGTAAACCTCGAGTTCGGCACCTCGAGTTTCCTCCCGATCATAAACGTCGAAAACGCCTATAAACCACATCAAATCCGGTTCAAACTCTTCATTCAAATATGGATCTTTCAACATCACTTCACCACGATTGGAAACGTGGCGAACTAACTTTGGTTAAATAAATTAGCTCCCAAAATTTTCACCATCATTATAAAAACCAAATAAAACAACCATTCTACCAAAAACCCAAAACATATAAAAACCTCAAGCCTAGAATGTAATTCTAGAAATTTTTAACTTTACCTATCTCAGCCTGATATAAGGAAAGACATTCTAGCAACACGCGCATAAAGCCACGCCCATCGACTATCTCGTCAGAAAATAAAAAACTCCTCTTTTCCAAAACCTCAACAAATGTTTCTCCCCTTTCCAAATAATAGGAAATCGTATCAATTATCCAACACCTATCCGATTCAGAGTACCCAACAAATTCCGGTTTCAGAACAGCATCAAAAACCCTAATCAAATCAGAAGAGTCATTTACATCAGCCAGACATATTAGTTCTTCAACGGCCCCTTCATGAGGATAGTCAATGTCAAAAACAAATAGAAAGCCAGGCAAAATTGAAAGTTTTGGATTAGGTTTCATTTGATATCAATCCACATAAGCTGTTATAGCCTCACCATGACTATCGAGTATAACAACAGTTCTTGTTGGCTCTATATATTCCACTTGTTTCCCCCTATACCCCTCCCCTACCTTTCTTCCCATTTCCACTGGGAGCGATGAGAGCGATAGACTCCCAGTCCGTCGGAAAATTAATTTAGCACGATTAATTGCATTCAATTGATCCCTATGACTCATAAATTTAGTTGCAGCTCGCGGAATGCTTGGCTCCATAAGCTTAGTTTTTTTATTTAATTTCATCTCAACTTTACCCGTAGTAGGGTTTTTAGCATATAGCAGACGTTCTTGCTGCGAAGCAAGAGTGGTTTGGGCGCCATGTTTTTGTAAAAAGTGAGATTTTTTGTTAGCGCTCTCCATTTGTTTCAACTCTTTTAATGCAATATTTTCTGCTAACTCATCAATTCTCGCCCGCCGCTCCTGCGCCGTCATCTTCGGTAGCGCTGGCTCCCCCTCATCAACAACCGAACCACTCACCCCATCTGGAACGGGACATCCCGGCTTGTTCGGCGGCGGACAATTGGACGTCAACCCCAACGGATCCACCCACCCCGTCGGATTCGGCACGTACCGGTACTGATTCAGCCCACCCGCCAGCTTCACCGGATCCGGCGTCAGGTACCGTCCCATGTCCGGGTCGTAATACCGGTGCCGGTTGTAATGCAGCCCGCTTTCGTCATCGAAATATTGCCCCTGAAAGCGCAGCGGCTGGTTCAGGTAGTCCTCGGTTGCCAGCTCCAGCGAGGTGACCTTGCCGTAGGCGCTGTATTTGGCTGACCAGACGATCTCGCCGCTGTAGTCGGTCAACTCCTGCGGGGTGCCGAGGTGGTCGAGCTGGTAGTAGAACGGGCAGGCGCGTTTCGGGCCTTTGCCGTCGAGCATCGCCAGCGGGCGGAAGGTGCCGGGTTCGTAGATGAAGCTGCGGTGCTGGTCCTTGCTGCTTTCGGCGATCAGGTGGTCGCCTTGCCAGAAGAATTCGGTGCTCTGGCCGTCGACGGTCTTGCGGATGCGCCGGCCGAAGGCGTCGTACTGGTAGCTGGCGCTGGTGCCGTCGGGGCGGGTCAGGCCGATCAGGCGGTGCTGGCTGTCGTAGCGGTATTCGGTGATCAGTATCTGCGCGCGGCCGCGGCGTTCGCGGATCAGGTTGCCGAAGGCGTCGTAGTCGTAATGACGGTCGCCCTGCATCAGCAGGCGATTGCCCTTGATCTGTGCCGGCCCCGGACGGTCCTGCATCAGCAGGTTGCCGGCCGGGTCGTGGGCGAAGTTTTCCGGCAGGTCGTCGCGGGTGTGGCGCACGCTGGCCAGACGGTCGAGCGCGTCGTAGTAATAGCTACGTTGACCGTGACGACTGTCGGCGATAGACGCCAGGTTGCCATTAACCGCGTAACTGTAGTGGCGCAGGTACAGCGCGCGGTCATGTTGATGAACAGAATGAACCCGCAACCGGCCCTGTTCGTCGTAGGCATATTCGCTGAGCAGCAGGCCTTGTTGACGTTGCTGTTCGCGGCCGTTCTGGTAGACGTGGCGGGTCAGCAAGGCGCCGTTGAGGTCGATCGCGGTCAGCGCGCCGCCCTTGGCGTAGTGGTAGTCGAGCTTGCTGTTGTCCGGCAGACGCATGCGAGTGAGCTGGCCGCAGGCGTCGTAGGTGTAACGCAAGGTGCCCCAGCCCTGATGCTCGCGCACCAGCCGGTCCTGCAGGTCGTATTCGAAGGCCAGCGGGTGATCCTGGCCGTCATCCACGCCGACCAAACGGCCTAAACGGTCATAGCGATAGCTGACCTCGACCCCGTCCGGCAGGGTCTTGAGCAGCAATCGCCCGGCGCTGTCGCGCTGGTAAGTGGTGACCAGCGTCGAGCCGTCGTCGCCGAACTCGGTCTTTTCCAGCAGGTGGCCGTTGCGGTCGTAGGCATACGCCGTACGCCGGCCATCGAAGCCGGTTTCCTGTCGGATCAGTCCGGTGGGCGTGTAGTCCAGCCGATATTTTTCGCCGGACTCGTTCTCGATTTCCGTGAGCAGCAGCTGCGCATGGTCGTAGCGGTACTGCAGCCGCGTGCCGTCGGGGTTGATCCGCCGGCTGACCAAATGCAGGTCGTCGTCATATTCGTAGCGGGTGATGCGCCCCAGCTCATCGCGTTCGGCGGTGATCTGGCCGTAGGCGCTGTAGGACCAGGCGCGGGTGGCGCCATTCGGCGAGGTGGTCTGGATCAGCCGGCCAACGGCGTCCCACGCGTGACGGGTGACCGCGCCATGTTCGTCCTGAACCGTCGTCCGCCGCCCCAAGGCATCGTAGGAAAACTTGCGAACCCCACCGTCCGGCAAGCTCTCCTCGACCAACTGGCCCAGGTCGTTCCAGACGAACACATGGCGGCCACTGTCCGGATAACGGATCGACAGCAACCGCCCCTGCGCGTCGTAGTGGTAATGGGTGACGTGGTCATCCGGGTCGACCGCTTCGGTGATATCGCCCTGGGCATTGCGCCGGTACGTCCACACCGCATCGCCACGCGAACGGCTGTGCAGGAAACCGTTGCGGTACTCGTAGGTCGTCGGCGCATCGTCCGGCGGAATCAGCGCGATCAGCCGCCCGGCGTCGTCATAGCGGTATTCGGTGACCGCGCCCAGCGCATCCTGCTCGGCGACCAATCGGCCCTGCGCGTCGTAGGCCTTGAGCTGTTCGCCACCATCGGCGGCGACCTGACGCACCAGCCGCGCCGTATCGTCGTGGACGTAGGTTTCTTCAGTGCCGTCGACGTACTGCACCGTGACACTGCCGGCGTCATCCCAGACGTAACGCGTATCCATCTGCGAAAACGACGCCCAGTGCCGCACGCAACGCGCTGCCTTGCCGGCACGCTCCCACTCCCAGAAGAAACTCGCGCCGCCCGCCAGTTGCCGTTGCAGGATGACGTGCTGGTCGTCGTAGTCGTAACGCTCGCACTCGCCGACCGCGTTCGACGCCTCGATCAATCGATGGCGGGCATCAAAGCGGTAGCTGGCCAGCGTTTGCTCGGTGCGCCAGACCGCATCGCGCCAAACCTGATAATCGACCGCAACCAGATGCGCTCGCTCATAGCGCAGCAACAAGGAACGGCCAGCCCCGTTGTCCAGGCGCTGAATCCGGTCGGAAAGATCCCGATGCACGGTCAGACGATTGCCATACGCATCGCTGACAGCCGTCAGACGCCCAACCCGAAAGTGATAAAACCGCGCCGCGTCCCCCGCCAGCGCAACAATCAACTCTTCCGGGTCATCCCCGAGAAAGATCGCCGCCCGCGACAAGCTGTTGTGAATGGCTGGCCGCTCGACATTCGGCAGCGGAAACCGCGTCCGCCGGTTCTCGTGATCCACCCAGACCACCGAAGCGCCATCGACCTCCAGCCGATGCGCCAGCGAATGACTCCAGCCAAACCCCAGCCCGACGTCGATCTCGGCCGCACTGCTGCGGTACAACCGACTGAACTCGAACGGCAACAGCCCATCGAGCACACCATCGGTCAGCGTCAGCAGCTCTTCGCCAGTGACCATCGACACCGGACAGCCATTGGTGCAGGTCAGCGGCGCACAATCGGCGCTGTCACCGTTGGGGTTCTTCGCCTGATCTGGCGTGTCGTCGTGGTGCTCGTCTTTTTTCAGGGAAGCATTACGCCGGGCATCCCAGCGCAATTGCATGCGGCCCTTTTTCACCCCGGCGGCGATGCCTCGTGCGGCGACGGTTTTGTACTGGTTCACGTAGCCGATGAAGGTGCTGACGATGCCGAACATCGCCTTCACCAGGCGCGTCACCGCCGACAGCAACTGAGCGCCACGCTCCGCCAGACGCAAGGTCAGATACGCAATCCCCGCCCCGGCACCGACAAAGGTCAGCACAACGCCGATCAACACATCGATCAGCAGTTGCACCACCACCATCGAGACGGCCTCGGCGGTTTTTCCGGCAATTTCATTAGGTGGCAGCATCTCCAGCCAGAGGCTGGCGGTACGCAGCAACAGGCACAGCGCCGCCTCGTCACTGACGAGCAGTTGGAGCTGCTCCATCTTTTCGGGCATCGACACCGCGAACTCGGCCAACGCTGTCGCGCTGTCTCCCAGACGACCACCAAACTCGAGCGGATTCTTGAGGATCTCCGACAGCAACCCGATGCTGTCCCACACTCCCTCGATCGCCGCCCAGCTCCCGGCCAGCATGCCGTTCCCGGCTGCTGTGACCACCGACTGCGACCATTGCGGCTTGAAGCCCTGCCATTCGCTGCGCAGCCAGCCATCCAGCTGCCGAGTCAGGCCATCGTAGGATTCGAAAAGCGCATCAACCTGCTGCTCGCTGGCCTCGCCGTGCACCACCACCCGGTAGAACTTGCCCGCCTCACCGGTGAACTCCCCTTTGCCCTGAGCATCAAGGGTGACGGACTTGACTGCGCCGCCCTCCACCGCCACCACATCGACAACGATGCCGCCCAACGGAATGTCGTAGGCCGACTCGAACTTGCTCTCGATCTCCATCGGCCCGGATTCCGGGCATTGCACGATCGCAGAAGAGAAGCGGTTGTCGTCAATCGCGACTGCCGTACTGTGTTCGCCGAATCGGATGACCCGCTCCATCCCCATCAGCGACGGCAGATCGGCCGCATGACTGACGCCGTCTGCCGAGCGACTGAGCCAGTGCTTCAGCTGTTCGCGATAGAGATCGAGAGTGCGGGGAAAGCTGTCGAGTTCTTGCTCGATGCGGGTGACGGCATCCATCAGCGCATTCCCATGCGCATGGCGAAACGAAAAACCGGGTCGAACATATGCGTTCCCTCGCGCAAAAATCAGGCGAGGGACTTTGCGGGGGATCAATCAGAAAAGAAGTCAGGCGAGTAGGCAGAGGATGTAGGAGAAGTCTGTAACTGATTTTTTATCGAATTGCAGACGCAAAAACGGGGCGGGAGGTTTCCCTCACGCCCCGTTCACGGAACAGGTGATTTGCTTATTGAGAAGCGTCTCGACCAGCCAGCTCTTTCAACTTGAGCTCGGCCAACGGATGCCCGGCCCTGGCGGCCATGGTCCACCAGCGAGCGGCTTCCGAAGGATCTGGCGCTTTGCTCGGCGTACCTGCAAGACTGATGACACCGACCTGATACGCCGCTTTGCCATCCCCGGCCAGCGCTGCCAGTCGCAACAACCGCACACCTTCTTCACGCGCGCCCAGGCCAACCCCGCGAAACGTCAGGATGTGCCCGTAAAAACTTTGCGCGCCGACATCGCCCAGGTTGGCCATGCGCGCAAACTGCCCTTCGAGCCAGCGCCAGCCGCGGGGCTGACGAACAAACCACGACCAGTGAAACAGCCTACGGGCCAGCCAGTAACTTGCCCGCGCCTTGAGTCGTAAAAACACTCAGGCCTCCGCCGATTCCGGGTACTCGTACTCAAACACCCGTACCACTTCCGAGGCATGCCAGGAGGCGGCGGCAACACCGTCGGACGGCCCGGAAAAACGCCCCAGGCGCTCGACACACTCAAAGAAACCGGTGCGTGGCAGGCGACTGGCACCCTGGCTGATCACCAGCGAACTGCGCAACGGTTGTTCGGCTTTCGCGTCCAGTGCGGCGAGATGCTCCAGTGCAGCAGTCAATGTCTGCATGGCCGGCGTGGGCAGTTGCAGACGTTCAAGCAAGGCTCGATAAGTCAAAAGATGGCGCTGCCTGCGCGCCTGATCCAGCTCCCCCAGCAATCCGTCCCAATGTTGACGACTGATGCGTACGCTCACGATTGTTCCCTCCACCCTGGCACCGTCAACTCCCAGGCCAGGCTGCGGCGAATCGCGGCGTCGGGCAGACGCTCGCCACTTTCAATCATGGCCAGGTAAGACGGGCTGATGCCTACCGTGCGGGCCAGCGCCTCGATGGCGATGCCCTTCCCTTCGCGCAAACTGCGTAACTGATCCAGACCTGGAAGAATCGGGTCCGGGGTTGCCGCAAGCGGCGCTGGAGCCGGTTGCGACGGTGCTTCGTTGATGCCTGCTGCTTTCAGTAGAGCCTGATACTGAGCCCATGGCAGAACCGCATATTCGGGTTCGCCATCGCGTGCAATTATCTGAATATCCATGACTACCCCGTAGGACAACAACACTTAGCGAGTCGGCACTTTTCCCTAGAAGTGTAATCCTAACAGCGGCCAAGGTCGTGGGGGGTATCTATCTGTATAAGAGGCTGTCGCGATTCAGGACTTTTTCGGCCCCTGAAGCTGAAGTTGCTCGGGCGTATCGGGCAGACGCTCGACCACTCTGAGCTTTTCCGGCGCCTGGCGCTGACGCCACAGGCGGAAGGCGTTCAGTTCATCGTCGAGGGTTTTCATTAGCCAGGCGAGAACGGCGATGTCATCGAGCATGCCGAACATGGGAATGAAATCCGGGATCGCATCCACCGGGCTGAGGAAGTACATCAGACCGGCCACCACCGAAACGATCGCCTTGGCGCTGATCGCGCGGTATTCGCCGCGCCAGTACGCCAGGCACAGCGCCTGCAACAGACGCAAATCGTCCTTCAGCTTGCCGAGGCGATTGCCTTGGGCGGCGCCTTTGCTGGCCACGGCGAACAACAAGGTCGGCAAGCGGCCTCGCGCCAGCAAACGTCCGGCCAAAGGCAGGAATCGGGCGAAATTCCACGGCGCTTTCATTTATTTCTCCCGTTGAAATGTTATCCACACAAATTGTGGATAACCTTGTGAACAGAGCTGCATTTCAGCGCTGAGAGCCCCGTTTCATAAGGGCTGCGCTCAGATCGGGCGTTTTTTACACACATAAAAAAACCCAATATTTCATTGACTTGGCGGCTCCGGGCGTCTAGCGCGGGCAACCTTAAAGTCTAGGACTGCCATGACCGGCATCGGTTCGGTCTGTTTACGCCGACCATCGTCCAGATGCAACAACGCCCCGCATAAGCGAGGCGTTGTTGTTGAAACCGGTGCCGATGCTTATTGCTTGGCGGCAGCGGCGTCTTCTTTGGCTGGATCCTTGATACCCAACAGTTCCAGGTCGAAGACCAGAACCGAGTTGGCCGGGATTGCCGGGCTTGGCGATTGTGCGCCGTAAGCCAGATCGCTAGGGATGTACAGCTTGTACTTCTCGCCAACGTGCATCAGTTGCAGGCCTTCGACCCAACCCG
The DNA here is from genome assembly GCF_002112855.1 of Pseudomonas sp. B40(2017). Lineage (NCBI taxonomy): Bacteria > Pseudomonadati > Pseudomonadota > Gammaproteobacteria > Pseudomonadales > Pseudomonadaceae > Pseudomonas > Pseudomonas sp. B40(2017). Next base: position 383,207 of record NZ_NEIT01000003.1, on the reverse strand, counting down.
GGATCACACCGCTGACCGGCAGATCGATCGGGCTGCCGCGCTCGACGGAGCTGTCGAATACGGTGCCGTTGGTCAGCTTGCCGGTGTAGTGAACGGTCACGACATCGGTAGGCTTAGGCTGTGGGCCGTCGGCTTTCTTGACCACTTCGTACTGCAAGCCGGAAGCGGTGGTGGTCACGCCGGCTTTCTTGCCGTTTTCTTCGAGGAATTTCTTGCCGGCGGCTGCCGACTCTTCGCTCATCTTGGCCATGCGCTCTTCGGCACGCTTTTGCAGCGCGGCGAAAGCTTCGACCAGTTCTTCATCTTTCAGCTTCTGTTCTTTCTTGCCAACGGCATCTTCGATGCCCTGGGCTACCGCTTTGGAGTCCAGTTCATCCATGCCTTCCTGAGCAAGGCTCTTGCCCATGTTCAGGCCGATACCGTAGGAAGCTTTTTGCGCCGGGGTTTTCAGCTCTACGCTGGTCTGCGAATCACAACCCGCGAGTACCAGGCTAACCAGGGCAACCGCCGCCGCCAACCGATGCTGTTTCATGCTATTTCCTTGTTCATGCGCCGAAAGGGCAATCGAGTAAAGCCGCGAGCTTATCAGGCCGCCACGACCAATGGCTACCGGCATGAGAGCAGGAATCTTCCGATAAGTTCAGGGATTAAAACGCATTTGGCCAACGCCGTGATGAAGCTTCTGTCATCTGGCTCTGACGACAATTGATGTCACCTCCCACAACACTTGGCGTAATGGCCACTTGCCGCACACCACCCGCCTCAGGCATAACAGCGCAACAAATCGACAAGGATGTTCATCTTGCGCCTCTTATACCGTGTGCTGACGCTGATCGTGGTGCTGCTGGGACTGGTTCTGGCGGTGGTTCTTTACTATGTCGCCAATCCGAGATTGCCCTTCTCGACGCCCGCGAAACAGGTGCATTACCTGGATCAGTGGACTGAGCAAGAGCGCCAGACCTACTACTTCACCCCACAGGGAACGCAGGTCAAAGGCTTGCGTTACGAATGGTTTCAGGCGCTGGAGCTGCCGTTCTCGCAGCAACGCTTCGCCTCCCCGGAATACCTCGCGCGCTTCGGTTTTCTGATCGATCCGCAGCAGAAAGCCACGCCGGACAACCCGGGCAATCTGCCGGTGGGTTTCGCCAGGCATCAGAATCCCGGCAGCTCCGAGCAATATCTCGACATCACCTGCGCGGCCTGCCACACCGGCGAATTGCACTTCAATGGCCAGGCAGTGCGCATAGACGGCGGCTCGGCTCAGCATGTGTTGCCTTCCAGCGTTCCTACATTGCGCGGCGGCAGTTTCGGACAGGCATTGGTCGCCAGTCTCACCTCGACTTACTACAACCCGTGGAAATTCGAGCGCTTTGCCCGCCACGTGCTGGGCAACGACTACGACGCACGCCACGAACAACTGCGCAAAGACTTCAAACGCTCACTGAACACCTTCATCAAAGTGGCCTGGAATGACACCCATCGCGGCCTCTACCCCACCGAAGAAGGCCCCGGCCGCACCGATGCCTTCGGGCGTATCGCCAACGCGACCTTCGGCGATGCGATCTCCCCAAGCAACTATCGCGTGGCCAACGCCCCGGTGGATTACCCGCAGCTATGGGACATGTGGACCTTCGACTGGGTGCAATGGAACGGCTCGGCGCAGCAACCGATGGCGCGCAATATCGGCGAGGCGCTGGGGGTCGGCGCCACGCTGAATTTCTTCGACGCCAACGGCCAGCCGCTGCAGGGCGATGACCGCTATGCCTCCAGCGTACGTGTGCGTGATCTGCACAAGATCGAAGAAACCCTGCAAAAACTGCGACCGCCGGCATGGCCTGAAGAGGTGCTCGGCGTCATCGACAAACCCTTGGCGGCCAAGGGCCGAGCTCTGTTCGCCGAGAATTGCGCCGGGTGCCACGTACCGAGCCAGACCCAGGAAGGCGACCGCTGGGTGCAACACCTGCACATGCTACCGGTGGATGTCATCGGCACCGACCCGAATGCCGCCAACAACATTGCCAATCACCGTTTCGACCTGACTGCCCTGCAATGGGACTTGGCGGAACTCGAACAAATGGACGTGAAGTTACACCCCAAACCCAAGGAACCGCTGGACCTCAGCCAGCTTTCAGTGGCCAAGGGACTGGCTTACGTCACCGCCTTCGTGGAAAACCGCGCGTACCGCGAAGCCGGCGTCACTGCTGCCGAGAAACCCCGGCTCGACGGCTTCGGTCTGCCGATCGGCGTTCGCGAAAAAGTCGCCTACAAGGCGCGTCCGCTTGCTGGTGTATGGGCCACGGCCCCGTTCCTGCACAACGGCTCGGTGCCGAGCCTTTATCAGTTGCTGTCGCCTCAGGACGAGCGCGCCACCACCTTCTATAAAGGCACCTTCGAATACGACCCGCGCCATCTGGGCTACCGCACCGAAGCCTTCACCAACGGCTTCCTGTTCGACACCCGCATTACCGGCAACCACAACAGTGGCCACGAATTCCGTGCCGGCGAGCGCGGCAACGGCGTCATCGGCCGACTGTTGCAGCCTGAAGAACGCTGGGCGTTGCTGGAATACCTGAAAGTGCTGGGCGGCCCGCTGGAGGCGCAACTGCCATGATCTTCAATTCCTTCAAAAGACCTTCGCTGCTCGCGCGTTTCTGGCTCTGGCTGGGACGGTTACTAGGTAAAACCCTGTTGATCCTGCTGGTGATCGGACTGATCGGCTGGGCCCTGAACACCGCGTGGTTCGCCTGGCAGCACCGTGGTCCGGTGTCGGCGCTGGAACAGATTCCGGACGGCGAGGCCGCCATGACCCAGGACGTGATTCAGACCGCGGTGCGCATCGTCGATCAGCACCGCGAAAGCACCCGCTACCTGCGCGACGCCCATGCCAAGGCCCATGGCTGCGTGAAGGCCGATGTGCAGGTGTTGCCGGATTTGGCTCAGGAATTGCGCCAGGGCGTCTTCAGCGAACCGGGCAAGCTGTGGAAAGCGACGATGCGCCTGTCCAACGGCAACGCCTATCCGCAATTCGACAGCATCCGCGATGCCCGGGGCATGGCGCTCAAACTGCTCGATGTGCCGGGCAAGCAGTTGCTGGGTGACCGCCAGGGTCTGAATGAGCAGGACTTTGTGATGTTCAGTCACCCGAACTTCTTTGTCAGCGATGTCGCCGAGTACCGTCAGAATGTGGCGGCGCAGGCTGACGGCAAGAAGGTCATGGCGTTTTTTCCGGGGTGGGATCCGCGCCAGTGGCAAATTCGGCACCTGTTCATTGCGCTGGCGACTCTTTCGCCACCACCAGAGAGCCCGACACGTACGACCTACTTTTCGGTCTCGCCCTACAAGTTCGGCGAGGCCAATGCCAAGTTCCGGGTGATGCCGGATCCGGAGCGCTGCCCTACATATACCTTGCCGAAACAGAACCAGGATCTGCCGAACTTCCTGCGCACCGCGTTGAATCAACAGCTGTCGACCGACCGGATACCGGCGTGTTTCGTGTTGCAGATCCAGCGCCAGGACGCGAACAAGTACATGCCGATCGAAGACACCAGCATCGAATGGCGCGAGCAGGACAGCCCATTCCAGACAGTGGCGAGGATCACCCTGCCCCCGCAGGACTTCGACACCCCGGCGTTGAACCTGCAATGCGACAACCTGTCGTTCAATCCCTGGTTCGGCATCGACGCTCATCGCCCGATTGGCGGGATCAACCGCCTGCGCAAAGCGGTGTATGAAGCGGTCAGCGATTACCGGCACAGCCGCAACTCGGCGCAATAGCAGCGCCAGAAACGAAAAAAGCGACCGGCAAAGGTCGCTTTCTCATGTTCAGGCCCGGCAAAGCCAAATCCCGGACAGCAAAAAGCCCGCACCAGGCGGGCTTTCTGTGGTGATCTGGCGTTCAGTGTTCCAGATAACCGAATATGGCGCAGCGGACGGGACTCGAACCCGCGACCCCCGGCGTGACAGGCCGGTATTCTAACCGACTGAACTACCGCTGCGCGAAACGCTTGAAACGAATGGTGGGTGATGACGGGATCGAACCGCCGACATTCTGCTTGTAAGGCAGACGCTCTCCCAGCTGAGCTAATCACCCTTCGCTTCGTTACGGGGCGCATTATGCCACAAGTTTTCGTAAAGTGTTGATTTAATTGAATTTTTTTTCAAAAAAATCCGAAAACCGGTGAAACGATACATCCCGCATATACAACTCGAGGCAGAAAAAAACCCGCCTTGGCGGGTTTTTCCGTGGTGACCTGGCGTTCAGTGTTCCAGGTTACCGAATATGGCGCAGCGGACGGGACTCGAACCCGCGACCCCCGGCGTGACAGGCCGGTATTCTAACCGACTGAACTACCGCTGCGCTAAACACTTGAAACGAATGGTGGGTGATGACGGGATCGAACCGCCGACATTCTGCTTGTAAGGCAGACGCTCTCCCAGCTGAGCTAATCACCCTTCGCTTCGGTGTGGCGCGCATTCTACGGAGCGACCCAACCTCTGGCAAGCACTTTTTTAAATAATTTTCTCAGCCCTTCCAAAGGCTTAGAGAAGGGTTGGCCTATGACCCGGCGAAGACAATAATGCCCCCCTTTGTATAAAGGAGAGACTCACCCCATGTGGTTCAAGAACCTGCTTATCTATCGCCTGACCCAAGACCTGCCTGTCGATGCCGAGGCGCTGGAAACTGCACTGGCCACCAAACTGGCGCGTCCATGTGCAAGCCAGGAGTTGACCACCTACGGTTTCGTCGCGCCGTTCGGCAAGGGCGAAGATGCTCCACTGGTGCACGTCAGCGGTGACTTCCTGCTGATCTCCGCCCGTAAAGAAGAACGCATCCTGCCGGGCAGCGTCGTGCGTGACGCGGTCAAGGAGAAGGTCGAAGAGATCGAAGCCGAGCAGATGCGCAAGGTCTATAAGAAGGAACGCGATCAAATCAAGGATGAAATCATCCAGGCGTTCCTGCCGCGCGCGTTTATCCGCCGCTCGTCGACCTTCGCCGCCATCGCGCCGAAACAGGGCCTGATCCTGGTCAACTCGGCCAGCCCGAAACGCGCCGAAGACCTGCTCTCCACCCTGCGTGAGGTGATCGGCACCCTGCCGGTTCGTCCGCTGACAGTCAAAACCGCGCCGACCGCCGTGATGACCGAATGGGTCACCACCCAGCAAGCCGCCCCGGACTTCTTCGTCCTGGACGAGTGCGAACTGCGCGACACCCATGAAGACGGCGGCATCGTGCGTTGCAAGCGTCAGGACCTGACCAGCGAAGAAATCCAGCTGCACCTGAGCACCGGCAAGGTGGTGACTCAACTGTCGCTGGCATGGCAGGACAAACTGTCGTTCATGCTCGACGACAAGATGACCGTCAAGCGCCTGAAATTCGAAGATCTGTTGCAGGATCAGGCGGAACAGGACGGCGGCGACGAAGCCCTGGGCCAACTGGACGCCAGCTTCACCCTGATGATGCTGACGTTCGGCGACTTCCTGCCGGCGCTGGTTGAAGCGCTGGGCGGCGAAGAGACTCCGCAGGGCATCTAAGCCTCTGCGCAGTCTTTGGGTTATCTTCAAACGCCACCGCTTCGGTGGCGTTTTCACATAATAAGGAACAGGCCATGCGCGCACTGGCTGCACTGAGTCGTTTTGTTGGCAACACCTTCGCTTACTGGGTTCTGATTTTCGCGGTGATCGCGTTCTTGCAACCGGCCTGGTTCCTCGGCCTCAAAGGCGCGATCGTGCCGTTGCTCGGGCTGGTGATGTTCGGCATGGGCCTGACCCTCAAACTCGACGACTTCGCCGCCGTCGCCCGCCATCCGTGGCGTGTGGCCCTGGGCGTGGTCGCGCACTTTGTGATCATGCCGGGGATGGCCTGGTTGCTTTGCCAGATCTTTCATCTGCCGCCGGAAATCGCCGTCGGCGTGATTCTGGTCGGTTGCTGCCCGAGCGGCACCTCCTCGAACGTCATGACCTGGCTGGCCCGTGGTGACCTGGCGCTGTCGGTGGCCATCGCCGCCGTCACCACCCTCCTCGCCCCGCTGCTGACGCCCGCGCTGATCTGGCTGCTGGCCTCGGCCTGGTTGCCGGTTTCGTTCATGGAATTGTTCTGGTCGATCCTGCAAGTGGTCCTGCTGCCAATCGTCCTCGGCGTGGTCGCGCAACGTGTGCTTGGTGACAAGGTGCGCCACGCGGTGGAAGTGCTGCCGCTGGTGTCGGTGGTCAGCATCGTGATCATCGTTGCCGCCGTGGTCGCCGCCAGCCAGGCGAAAATTGCCGAATCCGGTCTGCTGATCATGGCCGTGGTGATGTTGCACAACAGCTTCGGCTATTTGCTGGGGTATTTCACCGGACGCCTGTTCGGCCTGCCGCTGCCGCAGCGCAAGTCCCTGGCGCTGGAAGTCGGCATGCAGAACTCGGGGCTGGGTGCTGCGCTGGCCAGTGCGCACTTTTCGCCACTGGCGGCGGTGCCAAGTGCATTGTTCAGTGTGTGGCACAACATTTCCGGGGCGCTGCTGTCGACCTGGTTCCGGCGGATGAGCGAAAAAGAAGACCGTGAGACGTTGGCACAACAGACGGCCGACTGATTCCGGATCGCGGTGCGGCGCACATTTTTAGGTAGTATGTGCGCCACGCGGGGACGACCCTGCGGCTCAATCGAGTTTTCAATCAGGGGACGGCCCCGTCAATCGATGGAGGTCTTTCATGTCCTGGATCATTCTGTTTTTCGCCGGCCTGTTCGAAGTCGGCTGGGCCGTCGGCCTGAAATACACTGATGGTTTCACCCGTCCGCTTCCGACCGTTCTCACCGTTGCCGCCATGGCGATCAGCCTTGGCCTGCTGGGTCTGGCGATGAAGGAATTACCGCTGGGCACGGCTTATGCGATCTGGACTGGCGTCGGCGCTGTGGGCACGGTGATTGCCGGGATCATCCTGTTTGGCGAATCGATGGCGTTGATACGCCTGGCCAGCGTTGCACTGATCATCACCGGATTGATCGGGCTCAAGGTCAGCGCCTGATTCACTACCGCTATCGCGAGCAGGCTCGCTCCCACATTGGAACTGTGAATACGGAACTACTGTGGGAGCGAGCCTGCTCGCGATGAGGCCAGCACAGCCAATGATTATCTGACTGTCCCGCGCAATTCCCCGACCAACGCCTGCAGTTCCGCTGGCTGCGCCGCTTCGACGGCGACCGGCGAACCCGCCACCAGCGTCACCCGCGACCACAAGCGCCGGAACACTCCCTTGTTCGGATCGCGACTGAAGAAACTGCCCCACAACCCCTGCAACGCCAGCGGAATCACCGGCACCGGCGTCTCCTCGAGAATCCGCGTCAGCCCGCCCTTGAACTCGTTGATCTCGCCATCGGCGGTCAACTTGCCTTCCGGGAAGATGCAGACCAGCTCACCTTCCTTCAGGTATTGGGCAATCCGGGTGAAGGCCTTTTCGTAGATCTCGATGTCTTCCTGGCGTCCGGCGATAGGAATGGTCCCCGCCGTGCGGAAGATAAAGTTCAGCACCGGCAGGTTGTAGATCTTGTAGTACATGACAAAGCGAATCGGCCGACGCACCGCGCCGCCAATCAGCAAGGCATCGACGAACGACACGTGGTTGCACACCAGCAACGCCGCGCCTTCATCCGGAATCGCGTCAAGGTTGCGATGCTCGACGCGGTACATGGAATGGCTCAGCAGCCAGATCATGAAACGCATGCTGAACTCGGGGACGATCTTGAAGATGTAGGCGTTGACGCCGATGTTCAGCAGCGACACCACCAGGAACAGCTGCGGAATCGACAGTTTGACCACGCTCAGCAACACGATGGTGACAATCGCCGAAATCACCATGAACAGCGCGTTGAGAATGTTGTTGGCGGCAATCACTCGCGCCCGCTCGTTCTCGGCGGTGCGCGACTGGATCAACGCGTACAGCGGCACGATGTAGAAACCGCCAAAGATCCCGAGGCCCAGCACATCGACCAACACCGCCCAGGCATGGCCGAAACTCAGCACTTCGGTCCAGCTATGGCCAACAGCGCTTTCTGGAATTCCACCGGAGTGCCACCACAGCAACAGCCCGAAAACCGTCAGGCCGAACGAGCCGAACGGCACCAGGCCGATCTCGACTTTACGCCCGGAAAGTTTCTCGCACAGCATCGAACCCAGCGCGATACCGACCGAAAACACCGTCAGAATCAGGGTGACCACGGTTTCGTCACCGTGCATCCACTCCTTGGCGTAAGCCGGAATCTGCGTCAGATAAATCGCCCCGACGAACCAGAACCACGAGTTGCCGACGATCGAGCGCGACACCGCTGGCGTCTGCCCCAGACCCAGCTTCAAGGTCGCCCAGGACTGACTGAAGATGTTCCAGTTCAGGCGCATTTCCGGGGTCGCCGCCGCCGCGCGAGGAATGCTGCGACTGGCCAGATAACCCAGTACGGCGATACCGACAATCGCGGCGGACACCACCGGCGCGTAATTGGCCGACGACATCATCACCCCGGCGCCGATGGTCCCGGCCAGAATGGCCAGAAACGTGCCCATCTCCACCAGCCCGTTGCCGCCGACCAGTTCATCGTCGCGCAAAGCCTGCGGCAGGATCGAATATTTCACCGGCCCGAACAGCGCCGAGTGCGTGCCCATGGCGAACAGCGCCACCAGCATCAGCGACAGGTGATCGAACAGAAAGCCGATGGATCCCACGGCCATGATGGCGATTTCTGCCAGTTTGATCAGACGGATCAACGCGTCCTTGGCGAATTTTTCCCCGAACTGCCCGGCCAGCGCCGAGAACAGAAAGAACGGCAGAATAAACAGCAGCGCACACAGGTTGACCCAGATCGAGCGATCACCCTCGATGGTCAGCCGATAGAGAATGGCGAGGATCAGCGACTGCTTGAACACGTTGTCATTGAACGCGCCCAGCGACTGAGTGATGAAGAACGGCAGGAAGCGCCGGGTACGCAGCAGGTTGAACTGTGAGGGGTGACTCATCTTCCGTGTGACCCTGTTGTTTTTGGAAAGAGAAGGTAGCGAGTGGCCTGGCTACGCTTATAAGAATCTCGAACCGCGATCCAGGCCACACATTACCTAATCTTTGCAGGTTATTTCTTCAAACCTGCAATGCACGGTGAAACAAACAGCTCACCGCGCCACGCGCCTTGCAGGGTGCGTTTACCGACGATCAGCCACATCACCGCCAGCAACGTCACCAGCACACAACCGGCCACGCTGAAGAACGTCAGGTGCAACGTGCTGCCCAGTTTCAGGGTTGCCAGCGAATAAACGCCCAACGGGAAGGTGAATCCCCACCAGCCAAGGTTGAACGGGATGCCATCACGCAGGTAACGCACGGTGATCAGCAGCGCCATCAGCATCCACCACAGACCGAAGCCCCACAGCGTGATCCCGGCGACCAGGCCCAGGCCCGACGCCATTTCGCCGATGCCCGACATACCGTTGGCTGCGAATATCGCTGGCGCGTCACCGCCCAGCAGCAACATGCCCAGGGCGCCGGTGCCGATTGGCCCCAGGGCCAGCCAGCTCGATGCCGCCATGTTTTCGTGGGGCAGTTTGTGCAAGGCCATGCGCAACAAAAGAATGGTCAGAATGCTGAACGCCACGGGTAAGGAAAAAGCCCACAGCACGTAGCTCGTCACCAGCACCACCAGTTGCGAGTGGGCATCAGCCAGGTGCGGCGCCAGCAGCCCGCCGCTGGCAGCCGCCACTTCTGCCGCTACCACCGGCAACAGCCAGACGGCGGTCATCTGATCGATGCTGTGTTCCTGACGGGTAAACATCATGTAGGGAATCAGCACGCCGCAGGCCAGCGACATCGCCACGTCCAGCCACCACAACACCTCGGCAAGTTGAATCATCCCGTCGCCCCAGCGCGGCAAACCGAACAATAGAAAGCCGTTGATGATGGTCGCCAGGCCCATGGGAATGGTGCCGAAGAACATCGAAACCGTGGAGTGGCCGAAGATCCGCCGCGCTTCGTCGAAGAACAAAATCCAGCGCGCGGCATACGCAGCGGTAAACAGCACGAACAACAGAATGTTGAACATCCACAGCCCTTCGGCCACCGCGCGCAGGCCGGGAATGGACACCGGCAATTGCGCCAGCGCCAAGGCCAGCACGCCGGTGCCCATGGTCGCGGCGAACCAGTTCGGGGTGAATTGGCGGATCACTTCACGCGGGTGCTGAAGCTGGCTGAATGGCTTGATGCCGGGTTTGACGCTGTTGGGGCAAATCATCATGAACTCCTGTCCTCAGGTGAGGTTGAGCTCATGGTAGAACCGAATCGAATATCTATATAACGGGTAATATCTCTAACTGTTATCTATTTTGTCGATATTCAGTCAGACACTGCCTTCGGTTTCGATCACCAGAATCCGCGCCGCGCCTTGCGGATGAGCAACATGCTCCGTGCCGATGGACGCGTGGAAGATATCGCCAACGTCGAGCAAGGCCTGCTTCTCCTCACCTTCTTCGCGATAGTGCATGAGCACTTGGCCGTCGAGCACCACGAACACTTCTTCACCGTCATTGACATGCCATTTGTAAGGCTGATCGGTCCAGTGCAGACGCGTGGTGATGCCGTTCATGTTGGCGATGTCGAGCGCGCCCCAGGCGCGGTCGGCGGTGAAGGTCTTGCTGCGGATAATCTTCATGCGTCGATCCGTGAGAAGAGTTGGCTGGCCAAGGCTAACCGAATCCAGAGATGTTATGGAGCGCTGCAGGTCTTCGCCGCTTGCGCGCGGAAGCTCATCAGCAGCGCTCCGACCGCCAACACGATCAGCACCGCGCCATACACATCGGTGGTGGTCAGCAGGCCCACGCTGTGGGTGAAATGTCCGGCCAGTAACGCCGGCAGGCAGAACGCCAGGTAACTCAGCACATAAAACGCCGACATCAACCCGGCGCGCTCATGAGGCAATGCCAACGGCACCAGACTGCGCACCGCTCCGAGAAAACCGGAGCCAAAGCCACACCCGGCCACCAGTGTGCCGAAGAAGAACAGCGACAGACTGGCGCTGTGCACGCCCAACAGAATCAGCACGATACCGGCCGGCAGCAGGCTCGCCCCAAGTTGCAGCGCTCGGGAGGCCGGACGATTGCGCAACGTGAAGATCATTAGCGCACCGGTCACGGTCAACGCCGCCACGGTCGCGCCGCCGATCAGGTTGGAGGTGGAGCCAGTGGCCGTGCGCACCAGCGACGGTGCCAGCGAGGCATAAAAACCGCCGAGCGCCCAGGTCGCGGTATTCAGCGGCAATACTCGCCATAACGTCGAACGCGCCTGGACCGGCACGTGCAGGGTCGGCCGCAACGAGGCCCATGCCCCGGCCTGCGGCGAGACGCTTTCCGGCAGGCGCCACACATAGATGCCTTGCAACACAAACAGCGCGAGCAGCAACCAATAGGTCAATTGCAACGGCGCCGGGGCGAACTCGGCCAGCAAGCCGCAGCCCATGCCACCCAACGCCATGCCCAGCAACGGAGCAACGCTGTTGATCAGCGGCCCCTGCTGACGGTCGGTATCCAGCAGTGTCGCGCTCAACACGGCGGTGGCCATGCCGGTGGCGAAACCTTGCAGCACTCGCGCGCCGATCAGCCAGCCCACGCTGTCGGCGTAGATAAATAGCAACATCGCCAGCACATTGAGCGTCACGGCGGTGAAGATCACCGGTTTGCGTCCCAGGTGATCCGACAGCGACCCGACCGTCAGCAACGCGGCCAGCAGACTGAGGGCATAGACGCCGAAAATCAGGGTCAGCACCGCTGCCGAAAAATGCAGCTGATCCTGATACAGGTGATACAACGGCGTCGGCGCAGTGGAAGCGGCGAGAAAACTCAGTAAGGTGATCGCCAGAAACCACAGGCTGGAACGGTTGGAAGCAAGGCTGGTCATGGGCACACTCCGCAAAAGCTAATTTTTTGCTTTTGCGGAGTGTGCTCTTGGCTTGCGCTTAAAGCAAATTCTTTGTGTTAAGGTCTGCCGCATGGCTATTAAAGAAGGTTTACGCCCCGGCGGTCGCAGCGCCCGGGTGCAGGAGTCGATTCACTCGGCAGTCCGCGCGCTTCTGCAAGAACAGGAGCGCTCAACGGTGACCGTCCCGCAAATCGCGGCGCGCGCCGGGGTAACGCCATCAACCATTTATCGGCGCTGGGGCGATCTGGCGACCTTGCTGGCCGACGTTGCCCTCGCCCGCATGCGCCCCGACAGCGAGCCGGCCGAAACCGGCAGCCTGCGCAGCGACATCCGCGCGTGGGCCGAACAATACCTCGACGAAATGAGTTCGGAACCCGGGCGCAACATGATGCGCGACGTGCAGGCGAGTGCGACGCCGGGCTATTGCGTGGCGATCATCGGCGCGCAGTTGCAAACCATCATCGAGCGCCACCCCAAGGAACCGGCGCCGAGCGTGGATCGGCTGATCAATCTGGTGGTGTCCCCGGTGGTATTTCGCATTCTGTTTTCGGCAGCGCCGCTGGAAGTCGGAGAACTGCACCGCTTGATCGACATCGCGCTGAAACCGGACTGACCGCAGAACCGGCCGGTTCTGTTCCTGCGACACCCCGCCGCGCCACGACCTTGGTCGACACTGACTAACCGCCGCGCCCGTGCGAGACTGTCTGACCGGGCGCGAGTCCGGTCGTTTTCTGTCGGGAGTGTTCCATGTCGTTGTCCACCGGGCTGATCGCCGCCGTCGCCCTGGCCTATATGGCCATCATGTTCGCCATCGCCTTCTACGGCGACCGTCGCAGCACACCCCTGCCGCCACGGGTGCGTGCCTGGGTGTACAGCCTGTCGCTGGCGGTCTACTGCACCAGTTGGACGTTCTTTGGCGCGGTCGGTCAGGCTGCCGAACAACTGTGGTCGTTCCTGCCGATCTACCTCGGGCCGATCCTGCTGCTGCTCGGTGCGCCGTGGGTGCTGCAGAAAATGGTGATGATCAGCAAGCAGGAGAACATCACCTCCATCGCCGACTTCATTGCCGCCCGTTACGGCAAGTCCCAGTCGTTGGCGGTGGTGGTTGCGCTGATCTGTCTGGTCGGCGTTCTGCCTTATATCGCCTTGCAGCTCAAAGGCATTGTCCTCGGCGTGAACCTGCTGATCGGTGCCGGCGCCGACGCCATGGGCACCCGCGCCCAGGACACCGCGCTGATCGTGTCGCTGGTGCTCGCGCTGTTCACCATCGTCTTCGGTACGCGCAACCTCGATGCCACCGAGCACCACCGCGGCATGGTGCTGGCGATTGCCTTTGAATCGCTGGTCAAGCTGTTCGCCTTCCTCGCCGTCGGCGCCTTCGTCACTTATGGCCTGTATGACGGCTTCGACGACCTGTTCAATCAGGCGATGCTCGCCCCGCGCCTGGAGGAATACTGGAAAGAAACCATCAACTGGCCGTCGATGGTGGTACAGACCGGCGTAGCGATGATGGCGATCATCTGCCTGCCCCGACAGTTCCACGTGACGGTGGTCGAGAACATCGACCCGCAGGATCTGCGCCTGGCCAAATGGGTGTTCCCCGCCTACCTCGCACTGGCCGCGCTGTTTGTAGTCCCGATCGCCCTGGCCGGTCAGATGCTGCTGCCCAGCTCGGTCATCCCCGACTCTTTCGTCATCAGCCTGCCATTGGCCCAGGCCCATCCGGCGCTGGCGATGCTGGCGTTTATCGGCGGTGCGTCGGCGGCCACCGGCATGGTGATCGTAGCGAGTGTGGCGCTGTCGACCATGGTCTCCAACGACATGCTGTTACCGTGGCTGCTGCGCCGCAACAATGCCGAGCGGCCGTTCGAAGTGTTCCGTCAGTGGATGCTCTCGGTGCGCCGCGTCAGCATCGTGCTGATTCTGTTGCTGGCCTACGTCAGCTACCGTTTGCTCGGCTCGACTGCGAGCCTGGCGACCATCGGCCAGATCGCCTTCGCCGCCGTCACCCAACTGGCCCCGGCGATGCTCGGCGCGCTGTACTGGAAACAGGCCAACCGGCGTGGTGTATTCGCCGGTCTCGCCGCCGGTACGTTCCTGTGGTTCTACACCTTGATCCTGCCGATCGCTGCGCGCAGCCTCGGTTGGTCGCTGGACAGTTTCCCCGGACTCGCCTGGCTGCACAGCAACCCGTTGAACCTGCCGATCACCCCGCTGACCCAAGGCGTGGTGCTGTCGCTGGCAGGCAACTTCACCCTGTTCGCCTGGGTCTCGGTGCTGTCGCGCACCCGCGTGTCGGAGCACTGGCAGGCCGGGCGTTTTATCGGCCAGGAAATCAGCGCCCGGCCGAATGCACGCTCGATGCTGGCGGTGCAGATCGACGATTTGCTGCAATTGGCGGCACGCTTTGTCGGCGAAGAACGCGCGCGGCAGAGCTTCATCCGCTTCGCCTACCGCCAGGGCAAAGGGTTCAACCCGAACCAGAACGCCGACGGCGAATGGATCGCCCACACTGAGCGTTTGCTGGCCGGTGTCCTTGGCGCTTCGTCAACGCGAGCGGTCGTGAAAGCCGCCATCGAAGGTCGAGAAATGCAGCTGGAGGACGTCGTGCGGATCGCCGACGAAGCCTCGGAAGTGCTGCAGTTCAACCGTGCGCTGCTGCAAGGCGCGATCGAAAATATTACCCAGGGCATCAGCGTGGTCGACCAGTCGCTGAGACTGGTGGCCTGGAACCGCCGCTATCTCGAACTGTTCAACTATCCGGACGGTTTGATCAGCGTTGGCCGACCGATTGCCGACATCATTCGCCATAACGCCGAGCGTGGTTTGTGCGGCCCCGGTGAAGCGGAAGTTCACGTCGCCCGTCGTCTGCACTGGATGCGTCAGGGCCGCGCCCACACCTCCGAGCGACTGTTCCCCAATGGCCGGGTGATCGAGCTGATCGGCAACCCGATGCCTGGCGGCGGTTTCGTCATGAGTTTCACCGACATCACCGCGTTCCGCGAAGCCGAGCAGGCGCTGACCGAGGCCAACGAAGGGCTGGAGCAACGGGTCAGCGAACGGACCCAGGAACTGTCGCAACTCAACGTCGCGTTGACCGAAGCCAAGGGCAATGCCGAGGCGGCCAACCAGTCCAAGACCCGCTTTCTCGCCGCCGTCAGTCACGACCTGATGCAGCCCTTGAACGCCGCACGGCTGTTCTCTGCCGCCCTCTCCCATCAGGAAGACGGCCTGAGCGCGGAGGCGCAGAAACTGGTGCAGCATCTCGACAGTTCGCTGCGCTCGGCCGAAGACCTGATCAGCGACCTGCTGGACATTTCCCGCCTTGAGAACGGCAAGATCAACCCGGATCGCAAGCCGTTCGCGGTCAATGAGCTGTTCGATATTCTCGGCGCGGAATTCAAGGCACTGGCTCAGGAACAGGGCTTGAGTTTCCGGGTACGGGGCAGTCAGTTGCGCATCGACAGCGACATCAAGTTGCTGCGGCGGATTCTGCAGAACTTCCTCACCAACGCTTTCCGCTACGCAAAAGGCCCGGTGCTGCTGGGCGTGCGTCGGCGCAAAGGCGAAATCTGTCTGGAAGTGTGGGATCGCGGGCAGGGGATTCCGGAGGACAAACAGCAAGTGATCTTCGAGGAATTCAAACGCCTCGACAGCCACCAGACCCGCGCCGAAAAAGGTCTGGGCCTGGGTCTGGCGATAGCCGACGGTCTGTGCCGCGTGCTCGGCCATACCTTGCGCGTGCGCTCATGGCCGGGGCGCGGCAGCGTGTTCAGTGTCCGCGTGCCGTTGGCCAAAGCGCAGACCGTGCAACCGCCAGCGGCGGTGGAAATCAATGGCAAATTGCACAGCGGCGCGCAGGTGCTGTGCATCGACAACGAAGACAGCATTCTGATCGGCATGAACAGCCTGCTCACGCGCTGGGGCTGTCAGGTCTGGACCGCGCGAAACCGCGAAGAATGTGCGGCGCTGCTCGATGACGGCGTGCGGCCACAATTGGCGCTGGTGGACTATCACCTCGATCACGGCGAAACCGGCACCGATCTGATGGCCTGGTTGCGCACAAGGCTGGGCGAGCCGGTGCCTGGCGTGGTGATCAGCGCCGACGGGCATCCGGAAACGGTGGCGCAGGTGCACGCGGCGGGGCTGGATTATCTGGCCAAACCGGTGAAACCGGCGGCGTTGCGGGCGTTGTTGAGTCGTTATTTGCCGCTCTAGCAGAGCGGCTTATTCAGGCAGCTCGACCAGGCCGTCGGCATCGGTCATCGCGCGCTCCAGCAGATCCGCCGGCAGGCTTTTGCTGGCCCGCGCGCCGAGCAACTTGAGCTGTTCGCTGCGGCTGACCAGGTTGCCGCGCCCTTCTGTCAGCTTGTTGCGCGCCGCGCTGTAGGCCTTGTCCAGTTGCTGCAAGCGATTGCCGACTTCGTCCAGATCCTGAATGAACAACACGAACTTGTCATACAGCCAACCGGCGCGCTCGGCGATTTCCCGGGCGTTCTGGCTCTGACGCTCCTGCTTCCACAGGCTGTCGATGACCCGCAGCGTTGCTAGCAGCGTGGTCGGGCTGACGATCACGATGTTGCGATCAAAAGCTTCCTGAAACAGTGACGGCTCGGCCTGCAATGCAGCGGAAAACGCTGCTTCGATGGGCACGAACAGCAAGACGAAATCGAGGCTGTGCAAACCTTCCAGTCGCTTGTAATCCTTGCCGGCCAGGCCTTTGACGTGACTGCGCAGGGATAGCACGTGTTGCTTCATGGCGATCTGGCCAATGGCATCGTCGTCCGCCGCGACGTATTGCTGATACGCGGTGAGGCTGACCTTGGAATCCACCACTACCTGCTTGTCGCCCGGCAAGTAAATGATCACGTCCGGCTGAAAACGCTCGCCATCCGGGCCCTTGAGATTGACCTGGGTCTGGTACTCCCGGCCCTTCTCCAGCCCGGCATGCTCAAGCACACGCTCGAGAATCAGCTCGCCCCAGTTGCCCTGGGTTTTCTGGCCCTTCAGGGCGCGGGTCAGGTTGGTCGCTTCGTCGCTCAGGCGCAGGTTCAGTTGCTGCAAACGCTCCAGTTCCTTGGCCAGCGAAAAACGCTCGCGGGCTTCGGCCTGGTAGCTTTCCTCGACACGTTTTTCGAACGACTGGATGCGCTCTTTCAAAGGGTCGAGCAATTGACCAAGACGCTGCTGGCTGGTTTCGGCAAAGCGTTGTTCGCGCTCATCGAAGATCTTGCCGGCCAGTTCGGCGAACTGGGCACGCAACTCGTCACGGGAACCTTGCAGGTCATCCAGACGTTGTTGATGGCTTTCCTGTTGCTCGCGCAATTCGGCATTCAGCGAAGCCGCCTGGGCGTCCAGGCGCCGCAATTCAGCTTCCTTGTTGGCGCGCTCGAGATTCCAGGCGTGGGCGGCGTCACGAGCGTCGTCGCGCTCGATCTGCAATAGTTCGACTTCCCGGCGTACGGCGGCGAGCTCCGCTTGTTTCGAGGCATTGGCCTGGCCGAGATCGGCGACTTCATCGCGGCAGGCTTCAAGTTGTGCAGTGAGGCCGTCCTGGGCCATTTGCGCCATGGCCAGCCGCTCCTCGAGCAACGCGACTTCAGACTGGTTCTGACTGGCCCGACGTTGCAGTTGCCAGGCCAATGCCAGCAACGGCACCGCCGCACCTGCCAGCCCCAGCAGGATGCTGGTCAAGTCCATCGCCATAGTGATTCCCGCCGATCCGATAAAGCCTGAAGGTTAACCAAGGCGTCTGGTCTTGGACAGCTCAGTCTTCGATCAGGCCGAGTTCCTGTTGCGCGCGTCGGTCACCGGCGCGGGCGGCCTGGCGCAGCAGGTCCTGGCCGATCCGGCGATCCCGTGCATTGCCGCACTCGCGGCACATCAACTGGCCGAGGCGACTCTGCGCCGCGACCACCCCTTCCCGGGCCGGTTGCTTGAGCAGGCGGCCGGCGAGGTGCTTGGCATTTCGGCTGTCGCCAAGACGCGGGCTGTCCAGCAGCCATTCGGCCACGCGCACGGAAAATCGCTTGGGAGCGGTAACACGAGGGAGTTGGGAGGTAACAGATTCTGGAGCTGAACGAAACTTCATAAAGCACTGTGGGACAGATCGGAAGGCGCGCCACTCTACTCTTTTTTTCGCACAGGTAAAGTCGAAAAAAACCCGGCACGCCCGTGCTAGAGCAAGCGCTCGGGACAATCCACAGAAGCTGTGGATAACTCAGTGGACAACCGCCCTCCAGTCGCCGC
This sequence comes from Pseudomonas sp. B40(2017), assembly GCF_002112855.1. Taxonomy (NCBI): domain Bacteria; kingdom Pseudomonadati; phylum Pseudomonadota; class Gammaproteobacteria; order Pseudomonadales; family Pseudomonadaceae; genus Pseudomonas; species Pseudomonas sp. B40(2017). The sequence goes on along the minus strand of NZ_NEIT01000003.1, from coordinate 365,033 downwards.
AAAGCCTTGTGGAACGGGGCTCGCAGTCAAACTGACGATTTTTTCACCAGTTAAAAAAAGCGATGTTTTTCATTGACTTAAACTTTCGATGCAGGCAGCCGTCGGGGTCAGGATTGTTGTGACAGCGCCGTTACAGTCTGCGCAACTAATGTGCACAAGTACCTGTTACGCGGTTATATCGACGCGCCTTTTCGGGTCGTTTTGGCATTCGTGCTGGGGATAAGCCGCTGCGCAGAGCGTCAACATCTTTCCGGTGGTGGCGACCGACGGACGTAAAGTGAGCCAGATCGGGGCAGGCGGGGGAGCCCGGGTAGCGGATTCTGATTTTTTTGATCATCGGGTTTGCCTTCTGCGATTCGTTCCGTTAGTATCCGCGGCGTTAGTACCAAGCTGAAAGTCAATTCCGGTCGAACACACCCCCACGGTCAAGTTTCTCTCACAGAGATCTTCACTGAAAAAAGCGGGATCGACCCCTCGATGGTTTCCAGGTAAATCTTGCGACGACACAGTCTTTGAATCGAATGCAAAGAGTGTTGCGAAGACCACTTACTCTGACCGAACCAACCTGCAAATTGATCAGGATCTTCACCAAGGGCCCAGAACCTCTGCCCTTGATATGTTGCCTGTCCTCCTAAGTACCTACCTGCCAGCCCAAGCGCGCCAACTTTTATAGCGCTCGAACTGGCTGCCTTGTTCCAGTCGGGTTCTTCGTTCGACCAATGGTGGTTGACGTTACTGGAACGTTTTAACGTTGCACGGTTCTTATCCGTGTCATTTGTAGGAACACCTAATAACTATGTCGACTCAAATCCAGACTCAGGATGCCATTCGCACCCTAACCAACGCTTTTGCTCCAATGAACTGCCTGATCATGGCCGCTCGCAAAGGCTGCTTCAGCTTCACCGTGGTCAATGAACACGGGATCGCCCGCCACAGCGAGCGTCTGTACCCCGATCAATACTCCAGCGCCGAACCGCTGCAGGCCGTGATTGATCGCACCCGTCAGGCATTGATCGCCTGAGAAGCCGAAATGGCTGCAAAAGCAAAAGCCCTGCTAAAATGCGGGGCTTTTTATTGCCCGATGTTTCACTTTTACCTCTTTCCGCTTAAGCACCAACCGGTATAACGGTTATAACGGCGCGCCGGAAATATTTTAAAAACAGTCCTTTACGTCGCGAATATGACACTACACTTCAACTCAAGCGGCGTGTTCCGCTTCCGGCGAGCCTGAGTCGATCCACAGCTGCCAAGCTCCCCCTTCAGGCCTCGCCGCCCAATAACAAGATCCGAGGGATTTATGGGTATCGCTGCCAGCGAACTGTGCCGCTATGTGATTCGTCCTACGCTGATCTACCTGGGACGTCACTGCGCAACCGCCGAATCCCTGCTGCTGGGCATTGCCGCCAGCCAGTCCGCCCTCGGTTCCGCCCTGCATGACCGCCGCGGCCACGGCCTGTACCGGATTGCCGAACATCGCCATCAGGCCCTCTGGGATCATTACCTGGCGCTGGATCCGGAACGCGCCAGCCTGGTTCGCGGCCTCGCCAGCCAGCATGCCTTCCTCAGCGGCCCGCACCTGGAACTGACCGTCAATTTGCGTTATGCCACAGCCATCGCCTGGCTGCTGGTCGAAGAACAAAACACTACCCTCCCCGAGCCGGACGATCTGCTGGGCATGGCGCGTATCTGGCGTCAGACCTTTCAGCCCCAAGGTCGTCTGCGCGACTTCACCTGCGCCTGGCAAACCTGTGTTTCACCGCTGAATCAGGTCGCTTGCTGACCCGCTGTTTTCACAACATCGCCCAACAGGCAGTGATTTTGGTCGGATTGTCCTACAAAACCGCTCTAACTCAAGGCATACGGACTATAGCGCCGGGACGAAAATGTTGGTAATTTTCGCCCCGGTGATCACCAGGAGTTCTAATAATGAAAAAAGTCATGCTCAAAACCACCCTTAGCCTTGCCGTAACCGTGGCATCCACCCAGATCTTCGCAGCTGGCTTTGCCATCAACGAACACAGCATCAGCGGGATGGGGACTGGGTACGCCGGGCGATCTTCTTCTGCCGACGACGCAAGCACCGTTTATGGCAACCCTGCCGGCATGTCGCGCATCACGCGCGAACAAGTCACCGGTGGCGTTGCATTCCTCGACGCAAAAACCGATATCAGCGACGCCAGCTCCAGCCCGAACGGCGGCAGCAACAAAGGCGACATGGTGCCCTTCACCTCCGTACCTATGGGTTACTACGTCAAGCCGATCGACGAGCATTGGGCATTCGGTCTGGGTGTGTACGTACCCTTCGGCCTGATCACCGACTATGAAAACGGCTTCGCCGGCCGTTACTTCGGCAGCAAGTCAGAAGTCAAGATCATCACCTTCCAGCCAACGGTCAGCTACAAGTTCAACGATGTCGTGTCGATCGGTTTCGGCCCGACCATCAACCGCATCGACGGCTCGCTGGAATCCAACCTGTCGATCACTCAGGCAGCGCCGGATGGCAAGGTCAAGATCAAGGGCGACGACACCGCACTGGGCTACAACATCGGCGTGCTGGTACAGGCTACCGACAGCACTCGCCTGGGTCTGACCTACCACTCGAAAGTCGACTACAAGCTCGATGGCAACACCAAGGTCAACTACGGTGTGCTGGGCGCGATCGGCCTGGGTGCGAACCAGAAGTACGACGCTTCGCTGAAGATCACCACGCCTGAATCCGTGGACCTCTCGGTCACCCAGGCGATCAACGATCGCTGGAACGTCTACGCCGGTACCACCTGGACCCGCTGGAGCCAGTTGGAAAAGATCACCGTCAAGAACTCCGGCGTTCAGCCACTGCTGGCTGGCCAGTTCGGCGAGATCACCGAAGAACAGAACTGGCATGACACCTGGGCTTACGCCATCGGTACGTCCTACCAGTTGAACAAGGAATGGGTACTGCGTACCGGCCTGACGTTCGACCAGTCGCCGACCAACAACGTCGACCGTTCGCCACGCATCCCGACCGGCGACCGGACCATCTTCAGCATCGGTGCCGGCTGGAGCCCGACCGAAGACCTGACCATCGACGTTGCCTACTCGTACCTGAAGGAAGAGAAGGTCAACATCCGCAACGAAAACGATCGTGGCCAGAGCTACAACTCGCAGTATGAAAACTCGGCAAACGGCTTTGGTGTCGGCGCAACCTACCGCTTCTGATGCTGTACGGCGAGGCTGAGCTCTTTACCATTTGAGGCCTCGCCCATTAAAAAGCCCCGCTCTCTTCACAGAGGCGGGGCTTTTTGATGGGTGTCGATCAGGGTTTCAGCGGCTGAGAGGCAATGGCTTTCTCGATGGCTGCCAGAAATTCCGGATCATCCGGTTTGGTCAGGCTGGAGAAATTGGCGATCACTTTGCCCTGGCGGTCGATGACGTATTTGTAGAAATTCCACTTCGGTGCGCTGCTCTGTTTGGCCAGCACCTGGAACAGATGAGTCGCATCGTCACCCCGCACCTTCTGCGGTTCGGTCATGGTGAATGTCACGCCGTAGTTGGCGTAGCAGACCTTGGCGGTCTCGGCGCTGTCCTTGGACTCCTGCTTGAAGTCATTGGACGGTACGCCGAGCATTTCCAGGCCCTGGGCCTTGTAGCGCTGATTCAGCGCTTCCAGCCCCTCGAACTGCGGCGCAAAACCACAGAAGCTGGCCGTGTTAATCACTACCAGCGGTTTGTCGGCGTAGCGCTGACACAGGTCGATGGATTCCTTGGCCCGCAACTTGGGCAACGAGCCTTGCAACAGATCCGGACAGTCCGCGGCCTGGGCCAGTCCGGTCAACGCCATCAGCAACGCGGGAACAGCACACCAGCGCTTGAGCATGTCGGGCATCCTTGAGCAATCGTCAGACCTCGACGTTACTCGCCCTCCCGCCGGTCTAGCAAGCACCCATGCCCAACTGCATCAGCGCCAAACCGCCCTGATGCCAGCCCCACCACACCAGCGCCAGCAACGCGGCGCCGAGTGCGGTGACGACGATCTGCGGCCAGAAACGGTTCATGCAGCGCTCGCACGCGGTTGCAGGCGCTCGACCGGGCGCTCGCGCACCGGCCAGTTCAGCGCCGCCGCCAGCAGACTCAGGAGAATCGCCACTTGCCAGATCAAGTCATAACTCCCGGTTCGGTCATACACCACCCCGCCCAGCCAGCCGCCGAGGAACGAACCCAACTGATGGAACAGAAACACGATGCCGCCGAGCATGGACAGGTTTCGCACGCCAAACAAGGTCGCCACCGTACCGTTGGTCAACGGCACCGTCGACAGCCACAGGAACCCCATGGCCATGCCGAACAGATAGGCCGAGGTCGTCGTCACCGGCAGCCACAGAAACAGCACGATCACCACCGCGCGCAGCAGATAGAGCCCGGTCAGCAGACGCGGTTTGGACATCCGCCCACCGAGCCAACCGGCGGTGTAGGTACCGAAGATGTTGAACAGGCCGATCAACGCCAGCACGGTGGTGCCGACGGTGGCCGGCAGATGCTGATCAACCAGATACGCCGGCAAGTGCACGCCGATGAAAACCACCTGAAATCCGCAGACGAAAAAACCGAATGCCAGCAACCAGAAACCGGAGTGCGAACAGGCTTCGCGCAGGGCTTCGGACAGGGTTTGTTCGTGGCCGAGCACCGGCAGCGGCTTGTCCTTGAGCATGCTCACCAGCGGCACGATCAGCGCCACCAGCAGGCCCAGCACAAGCAATGCCGCCGACCAGCCGAGCCAGCCAATCAGCCCGAGGGTGCCCGGCAACATCGCGAACTGGCCGAAAGAACCGGCAGCACTGGCAATGCCCATGCCCATGCTGCGTTTCTCCGGCGGCACGGCGCGGCCGACGACACCGAGAATCACCGAGAACGAGGTCCCGGACAATCCGATACCGATCAACAGACCGGCGCTCAGGGACAAGCCCAAAGCGGTTTCCGACAGGCCCATGAACACCAGGCCCAAGGCGTAGAGCACACCGCCGATCAACACCACTTTCGCCGCGCCGAAGCGGTCGGCCAGCGCGCCAGTGAACGGTTGCGCCAGCCCCCAGATCAGGTTCTGCAAGGCGATGGCGAAGGCGAACACCTCGCGCCCCCAGCCGAACTGGGCGCTCATCGGCGACAGAAACAAGCCGAAGCCGTGCCGCACGCCCAATGACAACGCCAGAATCAGCGCACTCCCCAGCAACACCCAACCGCACGTACGCCACATCGAACTCATTATTATTCTCCAGTCGCGGGTATATACCCGCTTAGATTCGGAAAAAACCGGCCCTCAGGCCAGTTCATCCAATAGCCGCAGCAAGGTTTCACGCTTCTCGGCACCCAGTCGGTCGATCAACCGCTGTTGCGCCGCTTCCCAGGCCGGCAAGGCTGCTGCCAGGCGTTGCGCACCGGTTTCGGTGAGCCGGACGATGCGGTTGCGCATGTCTTCGCCCTCGGCCAGCGCCACCAGGCCCTCGCCTTCCAGCACCCGCAGATTGCGCCCGAGGGTGCTGCGATCCAGGCCCATGGCCTCGGCCAGTTCGGAAATGCTCGGCTGATCCAGGCGCTGCAGATTGCACAGCAGAGAATACTGGGCAACGTTGATCCCGAAGCCGTCGAGAGCGCCGTCGTAATGCCTGCTGACGCCACGCGCGGCGCGACGCAGGTTGGTGCACAAACACTGAGATGGAAGCATGATGCGTGTATATACCCGCGACTGTGTTAAATCAAGTTACAGATCAAAGTTACTTATCAAAACAAGGCCAGCCCGACCAGCACTGACATCTCCAATAGTTCCAGCAACGCTCCCGCCGTATCACCGGTGGTTCCACCCAGTCGCCGCACCATCAAATGCCGCAGCCAGATGAACACGACAACCGCCAGCAGCAACGCCACGACAGCGTTGAACCCGGCGATCGCCACACACGCCGCCGCACTCCCTGCCAGCACCTGCCAACCCGCCTTGCGCGGCAGATGATCGGCCAGCGCCTGCCCCAACCCGCCAGCCCGCACATAAGTCGTGGTGAGAAACAGCCCGAGCAACGCCGCTCGGCCGATCAGCGGCACGATGATCAATGCCGTGCCCTGCTGTTGTTCGATCAACGCCAGCAACGCGGCGAACTTGAGCAGCAACACCAGCACCAGCGTCACCACCGCGATCGGCCCGCTGCGCGGATCCTTCATGATCGTCAGCGTACGCTCGCGATCACCGAAGCCGCCGAGCCACGCATCGGCGCTGTCCGCCAGCCCATCAAGGTGCAACGCGCCGCTGAGCAGCACCCACACCGCCAGCAACAGCGCCGCATGCAACAGCAACGGCGTGCCGACCAAGGAAATGTTCAGCGCCCAGAGAATGACACCGAACAACAGTCCCACCAGCGGATAAAACAGCAGCGACCGGCCGAGTTGTTCAGGCGCCGGCATGCCCGGCAGACGAATCGGCAGGCTGCTGAGAAATTGCAGGGCGATCCACAGAGGCAGCATGTCAGAGCACTTCCCTGAGCGAACCGTCGGCCTCGACGATCAGCGAAAACAGCGCGCCGTGGCCGACTTCGACATTGAGCAGTTGTTCACGGGGCAAGCCACGGGCCTGCGCCAGCAACAGACGCATGACGCCACCATGACTGACCAGCAACACCCGCTCACCCGCGTGCGCCGCGTGCAGTCGCATCACCGCCGCCAGCACCCGCGCCGAAAAATCGCTGACCGGCTCACCCTGGGGCGGGGTAAACCCATAGGGATCCGCCCAGAACAAGCCCAGGCCCTCGGCATCGGTTTCCATCAGCGCCGCCGCGCTCTGCCCTTCCCAGGCACCGAAATGCAGTTCTTGCAGATTCTTGTCCAGAGAAACCGACAGCTCCCACTGCGCGCTCAACTCTTCAGCAAACCGCGCACAACGCTGCAACGGCGAGCTGACCAGCCGATCCCACGGCCCCTGTCCGCTCACCGCCTCACGCATCTGCGCCCAGCCTTTTTCGGTCAACGCATCGTCGAGGCTGCCGCGCAGGCCGCCGCCGAGTTCGGTTTCACCGTGGCGCAGCAGATCCAGGCGCAAGGTCATGCCGGGCGGTCCGCCACCGCGGCTTCAGCGAAGGTTGCCATCTGGCCGTGCAGGTCGCAGGCCAGACGCAACAACGGCACCGCCAGCGCCGCGCCACTGCCCTCGCCCAGACGCAGGCCCAGTTCCAGCAGCGGTTCAGCGCCGAGGGTTTCCAGTACATGGCGATGGCCCGGCTCGGCACCACGGTGACCGAACAGCAGCCATTCACGGCAGGCCGGATTCAGGCGCACCGCCACCAGTGCCGCGACCGTGCAGATGAAACCATCCACCAGCACCGCCACACCTTCCTGAGCGCACGCCAGATAGGCGCCGACCAGTGCCGCAATCTCGAAGCCGCCGAGATTGAACAGCGTCTGCAACGCATCGCCGCGTTGCGCCGCGTGCAGTGCCAGCGCCCGCTCGATCACCTGCGCCTTGTGGCTGACGCCTTCGGCATTCAGCCCGGTGCCGGGGCCGGTCAGGTGTGCCACCGGGCAGTCGAGCAAAGCACAGGCCAGCGCACTGGCGGCGGTGGTGTTGCCGATGCCCATTTCGCCGCCGATGAACAATTGCGCGCCTGCCGCTTTCGCCCGCAGCACGCTGTCGCGACCGCCCTGCAAGGCGAGTTCGCCTTGGGCCTGAGTCATCGCCGCGCCCTTGGCGAAATTCGCCGTGCCCGGGCCGATGTTCAGGTGACGCACGCCCGACAGGTTCAGCGACGGGGTCACCGTGCCCAGATCCACCACTTCCAGCTGCGCGCCGAGTTGCCGCGCCAGCACGCTGATCGCCGCGCCGCCGCTGACGAAGTTCAGCAGCATCTGCCCGGTGACTTCCTGCGGGAACGCGGAAACCCCTTCGGCGACAACGCCATGGTCACCCGCAAAAATCGCGATCCAGACTTGATCCAGTGTCGGCTTGACCTGGCCCTGCAATCCGGCCAGCTGCACCGCCACCGATTCAAGCTGACCGAGGGAGCCGGCGGGTTTGGTCAATTGCTGCTGACGCGCCGCCGCGTTTGCAACGGCGTCCGTATCTACCGGTTTGCACGGGTTCAGCCACCAGGCTTGGGTCATAACGCAGGTCCTTTCAAAGTCAGGGGCAGGCCGGCGACCGTCAGGACGACTCGCTGACAACGCTCGGCCAGAGCTTGATGCAGCCAACCGGCTTCATCGACGTAGCGGCGAGTCAATTCGCCCAGCGGCACGACACCCATTCCGGTCTCGTTGCTGACAAAAATGATTTCACCCGGCAGCACCGCCAGGCATTCGAGCAGGGCATCGCGCTCGGCGGCGAGGCGTTCAGCGTCATCGAGCATCAGCAGATTGGTCAGCCACAGCGTCAGGCAATCCACCAGCAGGCAACGCTCGGGGCCAGCGTTTTCGCGCAGCACACGGGCCAGTTCCAGCGGCTCTTCGATCAACGCCCATTCGGCAGGACGACGGGCGCGATGATGGGCGACACGCTCATTCATCTCGCCATCCAGTGGTTGGCTGGTGGCGATGTATGTCACGGCCAGCGCGCTGTCAGTGGCGAGTTTTTCGGCCAGACGACTTTTGCCGGAGCGGGCGCCGCCGAGGATCAACTGGAGCATGGGGAGATTCCACAGAGTTCACGCAACAGATCAGTATCCAGATGCTTCTCCACCAGATCCGCCAGCCGCTCGATATCGCGTTCGCGCAGGCCGTGGTAATCCACCTCCTGCACATCGTTCAGACCGGCCCAGCGCAACAGCGCCGCACTGGCCGCCGGCGATTCGAACAGGCCATGCAGGTAGGTGCCGAAAATCTGACCGTCGAGACTTTGCGCGCCGTCACAGCGGCCGTCGTCCAGATGCACGGCAGCATTTTCCAGCGCCGCTCCCGTGGTCACGCCGGCATGAATTTCATAACCGCTGACCTCGGCATCTTCCAGCGCCAGACGCCCGCGAACATTGCGCAACTGTTTCTCGGCTTCGAGCTGCGTTTCAAACGCCAGCAACCCCAGACCGGCGCTGGAACCCGGCGCACCTTCAAGGCCCAGCGGATCGTGCACCTGCTCGCCGAGCATTTGCAGACCGCCGCAGATCCCGAGCAATTTCCCGCCGTAACGCAGGTGACGGCGGATGGCGGATTCCCAGCCATTGGCGCGCAGATACGCCAAGTCACTGCGCACGCTTTTCGAGCCCGGAAGAACGATCAGATCGGCCGGCGGTATCGCTTGCCCCGGGCCGATGAATTGCAGATCAACCTGCGGATGCAGACGCAGCGGATCGAAATCGGTGTGGTTGCTGATGCGCGGCAGCACCGGCACCACCACTTTCAGGACTTGCTCCGCCTTGTCCGTCTGACGCTGGTCGATGCCGTCCTCGGCCTCCAGATGCAAGTCCATCACGTACGGCAGCACGCCCACCACCGGTTTGCCGGTGCGCTGTTCCAGCCAGTCGAGGCCCGGTTGCAGCAAGGCGATGTCGCCGCGAAAACGGTTGATGATGAAACCTTTGACCCGTGCCTGTTCGCTCGGCGACAGCAGTTCCAGCGTGCCCACCAGATGGGCGAAGACGCCGCCACGATTGATGTCGGCGATCAGCAACACCGGGCAATCCACCGCTTCGGCGAAGCCCATGTTGGCGATGTCACCGGCGCGCAGATTGATCTCGGCCGGCGAGCCCGCGCCTTCGACCATCACCAGCGGATAGGCGGCACGCAAACGCTCGTGGGAGGCAAGCACGGCCTGCATGGCGATGGCTTTGTAGTCGTGATAGGCGACGGCGTTCATGCTGGTGACCGCACGACCGTGGATGATGACCTGGGCGCCGGTGTCGCTGTTGGGCTTGAGCAGCACCGGGTTCATGTCGGTGTGCGGCTCGAGAAACGCCGCCTGGGCCTGCACCGCTTGCGCGCGGCCGATCTCGCCGCCGTCGGCAGTCACCGCGCTGTTGAGCGCCATGTTCTGCGGCTTGAACGGCACCACGGCAACGCCCTGACGGGTGGCCCAGCGGCAGAGCGCCGTCACCAGCGTGCTTTTGCCGGCGTCGGAGGTGGTGCCCTGCACCATTAAAGTGGTCATGCTGGTTTGTTTTCCATAGAGCGTTGCAGGGCGAATGCTTGCAGGGCTTGCTCAAGGCGCGCCTCGTCGGCGGCATCGGCGGGCAGCCCGAATCGCAGACTGCTGTTGTGCGCGAAAAGGCGCAGAAGAATGCCACGGCGGGCCATGAATTCGTGCAACGCGGAGGCCTGTTCGGTGATCAGCCACTGAAACAGCGCGCAGCCGCCCTGCGGTTTGAAACCGGAACGTTCGAGCAGCGCAGCCAATCGTTCGCTGGCCTCGTCGCTGCGGATGCGCTGATGCGTGTGGCCTTCGGTGTCGCGCAGACAGGCCTGACCGAGCACGCGGGTCGGCCCGCTGACCGCCCACGGCCCGACCTGTTCGGCCAGCAACCGGAGCAACTTGCGCTCGGCCAGCACGAACCCCAGCCGCACACCGGCCAGACCGAAAAACTTGCCGAACGAGCGCAACACGATCAACCCCACTTGATGCGCATGCGGGGCGAGACTCCGCTGCGGCGTGTTGTCCATGAACGCTTCATCGACCACCAGCCAGCCGCCGCGCTGGGCCAGCCGTGCGTGCCAGTCGAGCAGGCGCGCCGGGGTCAGGTTCAGGCCCGTTGGGTTGTTCGGATTGACCACCACCAGCACGTCGAGGCTGTCGAGAAAGAAATCGACTTCCTGCTCCAGCACCTCACGCACGATATAGCCGCTGCGCCGCCAGGCTTCAGCATGCTCGGCATAACACGGCGACAGCACGCCGACCTTGCCGGCCCGACGCAATCGCGGCAACAACTGAATGGCCATCTGCGAACCGGCCACCGGCAGCACCTGGCTGGTACCGTAGTAATCGCAGGCGGCCTGCTCCAGACCGTCATCGTTTTCCGGCAAGCGTGCCCAGGCCCGCAGCGGAATATCCGGGACCGGAAACGGCCACGGCGCAAGCCCCGTGGACAGGTCGAGCCAGTCTTCTTCCGCGATGCCGTATTCGAGCGCCGCCCTGCGCAACCGGCCACCGTGCTCAAGCATAGAATTCAGCCCCCACGCAGAGAATCAGCAGCCATAACCATACCCCGCGCTGGACCAATTGCCAGCCGCGATCAATGGAATCGGCATCCGCCGGCACGCCCTCGCCCAGTTGCGGACGCTCGTGCAGCTCGCCGTGGTAAATCGCCGGACCACCCAGTTCGACGCCCAAGGCACCCGCGCCGGCGGCCATAACCGGACCGGCGTTCGGGCTGTCCCATTTCGGCGCCTGGGTGCGCCAGCATTTCAGCGCCAGTCGGGTTTTGCCGAGCAGCGCGTAGGTCAACGCCACCAGCCGCGCAGGAATGTAGTTGAGGACGTCGTCGATTTTTGCCGCCGCCCAGCCGAACCGCTCGAAACGTTCGTTGCGATAGCCCCACATCGCGTCGAGCGTATTGCTCAAACGGTAGAGCACCACGCCCGGCGCACCGGCTACGGCAAACCAGAACAGCGCCGCGAACACCGCATCGCTACCGTTCTCCAGCACCGATTCAGTAGCAGCGCGGGCGACAGCGGTGCTGTCCAGCTCATCGGTCTGGCGGCTGACCAGATACCCCACACGCTTGCGCGCCTCTTCCAGATCATCGGCACGCAAGGCCTTGGCCACCGGCTCGACGTGCTCACCCAGGCTGCGCATGCCGAGGGCGCAATACAGCGCAAGAATCTCGACGATCCAGCCCACATACGGCGCCCAGGACAATGCCGTGGCCAGCAGGGTCAGCGGCAACACCGCGATCACCCACGCGGTGACGCCATGGCTGCGCCAGCCACGACCGCCGCTGTTGAAACGTTGCTCGATGCGCCCGGCGAAATTGCCGAACGCCACCAGCGGATGCCAGCGTTTCGGCTCACCCAGCAGCGCATCCAGCGCAACCGCGGCGACACTCAACAACGCCACACTCATTGACTCACTCCCCAGAAATTTTCATACAGCAGCTCATTGAGCGGACGCGCCTGCGCCCACCCTTCGAGTACCAGCATCGGCGCCGGATAAAATTCCTTGACCGGCCCCAGGCAAAGCACCGCCAGCGGCTTGGCACCGGCCGGCAGTTTCAGCAAGTCGGCCAGCGCCTGCGGCTCGAACAGCGACACCCAGCCCATGCCCAGGCCTTCGGCACGCGCGGCGAGCCACAGGTTCTGGATCGCGCAGGACAACGACGCCATGTCCATTTCCGGCAGCGTGCGACGACCGAAAATATGCCGCTCGCGATCGTCCATCAACGCGGCGACCAATACTTCGGCGCAATCGTTGATGCCTTCGACCTTGAGCTTCATGAACGCGTCACTGCGTTCGCCGAGGGCTTCGGCGGTGCGTACGCGTTCTTCTTCAACAAGGTTCTGGATCTGACCACGCAAGGCGCGGTCGCTGATGCGGATGAAGCGCCACGGCTGCATCAGGCCGACGCTCGGTGCCTGATGCGCGGCTTCAAGCAAACGGCGCAACAGTTCAGGCTCGACCGCGCCACCGCTGAAGTGGCGCATGTCGCGGCGTTCGGCGATGGCGCGGTAGACCGCTTCGCGCTCGGCGTCAGTGAAGGCGTTGTCGGTCATGGCACCAACAGCGCGGCAATCGCCGACGGATTTGACGGGAAATAGAAGTGAACGTACGAGGCGGTCATCCGCCCTTGCCGGTATACCGCTTCCGCGCCGCGCCCGCCGTTGGGGCTGTGGCCACGGGCGATTGGCGTCAGTTCGGTGGTGGTCAGGGAATGGTGATAGGTGTGGCCGCGCAACAGGCCTTCCGGCAGGTCGACCTCTTGCAAGGCCAGCGCAGCGAGGCGCTTCTGCATCACGGCGTCGCCACTCAGCAGGCCGACCAAATCAGCGCGGGTGCCTTCGACATCGGTCAGCGAGTCGAGCAGATAAAGCATGCCGCCACATTCGGCGAGCAGCGGTTTGCCGGCGGCGTGGTGAGCGCGGATCGCTTTGAGCATGTCAGTGTTCTGCGACAAGGCAACGTGGTGCAATTCCGGATAGCCGCCGGGCAGGTACAAGCTGTCGGCTTCAGGCAATTGCGCATCGCGGATCGGCGAGAAGAAACTCAGCTCCGCGCCCATCGCCCGAAGCAAGTCGAGACTGGCGCCGTAGGTAAAGGCGAAGGCTTCGTCGCGGGCGACGGCAATTCGTACGCCTTCAAGCAGCTTTTCGGTGTTGACGATTTCAGGCGCGGCGAATTCCACGGCCGGTGGCAGCGCTACCTCGCATGTGCCGGCGAGTGCTTCGGCGGCGGCGTCGAGACGTACGTCGAGATCATTGAGTTCGCTGGCCTGCACCAGCCCCAGATGACGGCTTGGCAGTTCGATCCCGGTTTCCCGGGACAACGCGCCGTACCAGCGCAGGCCTTCGGTGAGGCTGCCTTCGAGCAACTGCGCATGGCGCACGGTGCCGACACGATTGGCCAGCACGCCGGCGAACGGCAGATCAGGCTGATAGCGCGCCAGGCCCAAGGCCAGTGCGCCGAACGTTTGGGCCATGGCCGTGCCGTCGATCACGCCGAGCACCGGTACGCCGAAATGCCGCGCCAGGTCGGCGCTCGACGGCGTGCCATCGAACAGGCCCATCACGCCTTCGATCAGGATCAGATCGGCTTCGGCAGCGGCTTCCCACAACAGACGTCGACTTTCCTGCTCGCCGACCATCCACATGTCCAGTTGATAGACCGGCGCACCGCTGGCGCGCTCGAGGATCATCGGGTCGAGAAAGTCCGGGCCGCACTTGAATACGCGGACCTTGCGCCCCTGATTACGATGCAGACGGGCCAGCGCAGCGGTGACGGTGGTCTTGCCCTGGCCGGAAGCCGGCGCGGCGATCAGTACCGCAGGGCAGTGACGTGGTTGATTCAAAGTTCGACGCCTTTCTGCGCTTTGATGCCGGCCTGGAAGGCGTGCTTGATCATGCCCATTTCGGTGACGGTGTCGCCCATCTCGATCATTTCCGGCTTGGCGGCGCGGCCGGTGACGATCACGTGCTGCATCGGCGGACGGGCCTGCAGATCGCTGAGTACCTGATCCAGATCGAGGTAACCGTGCTTGAGGGCGATGTTCAGTTCATCGAGCACCACCAGACCGATCGACGGATCGCGCAGCAGCTCGCGGGAGACTTCCCAGGCCGCTTCGGCGGCGGCGATGTCGCGCTGACGGTCCTGGGTTTCCCAGGTGAAGCCCTCGCCCATCACATGAAAGCGCACCTGCTCGGGGAAGCGGCGGAAGAACAACTCTTCGCCGGTGCTGTTGCGGCCCTTGATGAACTGCACCACACCGCACTGCATGCCGTGGCCCATGGCGCGGGCGAGCATGCCGAATGCCGAGCTGCTTTTGCCTTTGCCGTTGCCGGTCAGCACCAGCACCAGGCCGCATTCGTCTGGCGAATTGGCGATGCGCTCATCGATCACGGCTTTTTTGCGCTGCATGCGCGCCAGGTGGCGCTCGTCGCGCTCGGGGGAATCAGTCATGGGGGAGCTCTCCGTTGAGGCTGGATAACGGCGGGCAGGCACAAGAATAGACGGCAACAAGCCTGGCATCGCCCACCGTGATGCCGCTGGATGGATCAGGCCGGTCTCCGGGCTCATGAGCGGCTGGTGCCTGGCTGCGCGCCTTCCCGCTGTTAAGCAGTGGCATCAGACGCAGCTTTTACTCATTTACCGTTGCGGGGGCAGCGCCGGGATCGTGAGGGTTCTTCGCTCGAAGACCCGCCTCACCGGCTTCCCTGTTTCACTCTGTCGACATGCGCCACAGAGCACCTGAAACAAGCCGCGAAGGTTAGAGGGTTGGGGGTGGAGCGTCAATTGAAGAGGGGCTTGTGCGGCGAATAACTGCCATCGATCAATTAACTGACGCCAATCTTGTGCCACACTGACATGAGTGATATCAAAGAGCCATGCTCTTTGACTGCAGAGAGCCCATCACAATAACAAGGGAGAACCCCATGCAAGGCATGATCATCAGCAATCCGCGGCTGGAATTCCTGCGCCCGGTGCTGGAACGCTGGTTTGACTGTATCGACCGCTACAACGCCGTGCGCGGCGACAATGACACGCCCTACTGGCACGACGAAAAAGCCAACCTAGGCCTGCTGTCGGCCGCCGCGTGGATGGCTGAACTGGTCACCCTGCGCGACACTGCCACCCGCAAACAGAACGAAGAAGGCGAGCGCAACGCCCGCGCCGATTTGTTTATTGCTGGCGCCGAGGATCGCGCCTTCATTCAGGCGACCCAACGCTGGCCGCGCGTCACCAGCCTGAATCTGACCCAGGCCCTGGCGGATATCACCAGCGACGCCAAGCGCATCAGCTACGCCAGCGACCTGAAACTCGGCTGCCTGTTCGTCGCCCCGCAAAAAGCCCAGCACAGCGCCAGCCCGGAAGAATTGCAGGACATGGTCGACGACCTGCAAAAGGAACACACCTGCGCCGTCGCCTGGTATTTCCCCTACGCCTACCGCAAATTGCGCAGCGAAGCCGGCAACTATCACCCCGGCATTGCCGTGCTGTTCAAGGAAGCCCGCGGCTGAGGGTTGAACCATCGGGCTTGTGCGCTTCTCTATGTTTAGGAATGCATTCATAGGGAAGATCAGCAATGCGCAAGCCCCAGCTCGTTTTCGTCATCATGATCGCCGGAGGGCTCGCCGCCTGTGGTGAATCCTCCAGCCTGCAAGTTACCGACGGCACCGGTCCGTCACCGAAACTGCCCGAACCGAACAAGACCCTGATCCCGACGGTGAACATCGCCCCGGCCATCGGCTGGCCGGCCGGCGCCAAACCGACGGCAGCGGCAGGTACGCAGGTGGCGGAGTTTGCCGAAAATCTCGATCATCCACGCTGGCTCTACGTGCTGCCCAATGGCGATGTGCTGGTGGCGGAAACCAACGCTCCGCCCAAGCCCGACGACGGCAAGGGCATTCGCGGCTGGGTGATGAAAAAAGTCATGGGCCGTGCCGGCGCCGGCGTGCCCAGCCCGAATCGCATCACCCTGCTGCGCGATGCCGATCATGACGGCGTGGCCGAGACCCGCACGGTGTTCCTGCAGAACCTCAACTCGCCGTTCGGCATGACCTTGGTCGGCAATGATCTGTACGTCGCCGATACCGATCGCCTACTGCGCTTTAACTACGAGCCCGGCGCGACCGAAATCAACAGCCAGCCGATCAAGGTCGTGGATTTGCCGGGCGGCACGCTCAACCATCACTGGACCAAGAACGTTATCGCCAGCAAAGACGGCAGCAAGCTGTACGTCACCGTCGGCTCGAACAGCAACGTCGGCGAAAACGGTCTCGACCAGGAAGAAGGCCGCGCGGCGATCTGGGAAGTGGATCGCGCCACCGGCAACCACCGGATCTTCGCCTCGGGCATCCGCAACCCCAACGGCCTGGCCTGGGAGCCGCAAAGCGGTGCGCTGTGGACTGCCGTCAACGAACGCGATGAGATTGGCAGCGATCTGGTGCCGGACTACATCACATCGGTCAAGGACGGTGGTTTCTATGGCTGGCCGTTCAGCTACTACGGCCAGCACGTTGATGTGCGCGTGGAACCCCAGCGGCCGGACATGGTGGCCAAGGCCATCGCTCCGGACTACGCCGTCGGACCGCACACCGCGTCACTGGGCCTGACCTTCGCCGAAGGCAATCGCCTGCCAGCGCAGTTCAAGGAAGGCGCATTCATCGGCCAGCACGGCTCGTGGAACCGCAAGCCGCACAGTGGCTACAAGGTGATCTTCGTACCGTTTGCCGCTGGCAAGCCGAGCGGAACACCGGTTGACGTGCTGACTGGATTTCTCGACAAGGACGAAAACGCGCTGGGTCGTCCGGTCGGCGTGGTGATCGACCAGCAAGGTGGATTGCTGGTAGCCGATGACGTGGGGAACAAGGTGTGGCGGGTGTCAGCGACCCGCTAGTGTGTTGCAGGCATAAAAAAACCCGTGGGAGCCATTCAGCTCCCACGGGTTTTTATGTATCTGGGTTACGGGTTATGCGCCAGATGCTCTGGCTGCAGAACGCGCTTGGCGCTCAGATAGGCTTTCTGCCAATAGGCTTTCGACAGGCTGTCCAGCTTCACCGTGCCGCCAGTGGCCGGTGCGTGAACGAAGCGCCCTTCCCCGACGTAAATTCCCGCATGGCTGACCTGTGAGCCGCCATTGGTGGCGAAGAAGATCAGGTCGCCGGTTTGCAGCCCTTCCTTGCCGACATTCGGCGCCTGCATGACGATCATCTCGCGGGTCGAACGCGGCAGGCTGATGCCGGCGGCATCTCGGTAGACGAAACCGATCAGGCCACTGCAGTCAAAGCCCGAATCCGGCGTATTGCCGCCCCAGCGATAAGGCGTGCCGACCAGCCCTAGCGCGCGGAACAGCACGTCTTCGGCAGCGGGGGAAAAGGCCTGGGAGGATCCGAACACGATCGGAGCGCGAACCACCGGCGCAGGCGGCGGAGTGCGGCTGGCGCAGGCGCTGAGCAGCGCGGCGAAGAACATCAAGGCAAAGCGGGCCGACATCGTCATATGCAGAACATCCTGATCTGGCTGCGGCTTTGACTGCCGATTCGATAGAAAACAAAACCGCCTGCGTTGGGACGCAGGCGGTTTGCCATCAATGATAGATCAGGATTCTAGCGGCTACGCGGCAAACTTCAAGTAAGACTTTAACTTCACCTTGTAAAGTTTAGGTCTATTGCCTCTGAAGAGCCGCTTTGTCGCCACGAACGTGGCGACAAATGCGTGATTACTTGCGAGCGGTAACCACGGTTGGAGCGTTCGCCAAAGCGCGTTTGGCTTCGATGAAGGTCTTGCTCCAGTAGCTGTCGCCCAGGCTGTCGATGCGAACACCGCCGCTGCGACGAGAGCTGGAATGGATGAACTGGTTGTCGCCCAGGTAGATCCCGGCGTGGCTCACACGACCGCGACGACCATTGGTGGCGAAGAACAGCAGATCGCCCGGCTCAAGGTTGCTGCGCGAAACCAGCGGCGCATCCACGTTGATCATTTCGCGAGTGGAGCGTGGCAGGTTCATGCCGGCCTCTTCGCGGAACAGATAGCCGATGAAACCACTGCAATCGAAACCGGCTTCAGAGGTACCACCGAAACGGTAACGGGTACCGATCAGGGACATGCCGCGTTCGAGGATGCTGTCGGCCAGAACCGGAAGCTGGTAAGGCTTCTTGCCGTTGAAGTCGGCGAGTTCTTTTTCGGTGTCCAGCTCTTCCTGGTAAATAACGGAGGACTGGGCGGTGGCAGAATTTTTAACCTGTTGTTGCTGCTCTTGATTAACAGGTGAATGAGCAGCGCAACCGAACAACAGGGTGACGAGTGCGAGAGGCACGAGGGGTGCGAAGCGCTTTAGCATGGGCACGACCGTGGCTGATAGTTGTAAAGAAGCCGAGACTATGCCCGCTATCAGCCTCATTTGCAAATTCAATCGATCTTTTTGTGACTTCTCGGTTTCTCGTTAACATCTAAGCGCTTAAGCCTATTTGAATCGAGACGCAGCCTGTGCAACCCACAGGAAAGCGGGTTTTCTGGCGCCTGAAATATGCCGAAACCGGCTGAAAGCCCCGGTTTTACCAGCCCAGGGTTTCTTTCAGGAAGGGAATGGTCAGCTTGCGCTGAGCCTGCAAAGAGGCCTGATCGAGCTGCTCCAGCAGATCGAAAAGCGCGCTCATGCTGCGGGTACCGCGAGTCAAAATAAAATGCCCGACTTCATCGGTCAGGTGCAGACCGCGACGGGATGCGCGCAATTGCAGGGCACGCAATTTGTCTTCATCGGAGAGCGGACGCATCTGGAAGATCAGCGCCAAGGTCAGGCGCGATTTCAGGTCAGCCAGTTTGATCGGCAATTCACGTGGCGAAGTGGACGCCGCGATCAGCAGACGCCGACCGCTGTCACGCAGACGGTTGAACAGATGAAACATCGCCTCTTCCCAGTCCGCCTTGCCGGCAATCACCTGCAAGTCATCCAGGCAGACCAGTTCGTACTGTTCGAGGTTGTCGAGAATTTCGATGCCGCGATCCATCAGCTCGGCCAGCGGCAGGTACACCGCCGGTTCACCCATCTGTTCGAAGCGCAGGCACGCGGCCTGCAACAGATGCGTCCGCCCTACCCCGTGCTTGCCCCACAGATAGATCAGGCTTTCGGTCCAGCCGGCGTCGGCTTCGCATAGACGCTCGACATAGCCGAGTGCAGCGGCATTGGCGCCTGGGTAGTAGTTGATGAAGGTGGCGTCGTCACGCAGACGCACACCTAGGGGCAGCTGAATCGGTTTCATGCTGACTGAACAGTTCCCAAGGAACCGTTAGTGGCCTCTGTGTAAAGTGAGCGAAGTTTATACCCGTGAAGCGGAGCGCACAATGCGACAGACCCCAAGCAAAATCAAAGGTTTGCGTTAACGTGCTGGTTTTATGACAGTTTCTTTGGCGCCATGGCCTGCATGAGACAGGCCAACCCGGCGATCCACCGGGCAGCCCGACCTTCACGATTACAACTCCGGCTCATCCACCCCGCTATAGATGTCGGAATCCTTGTACAGATCGTGGACGTGTCGCACCAGCACCATGATCACCGCCGCCACCGGCAATGCCAGCAGCACACCAGTGAAGCCGAACAGCTCGCCACCGGCCAGAATCGCGAAAATCACCGCCACCGGGTGCAGACCGATCCGATCCCCCACCAGCAAAGGCGTCAGTACCATGCCTTCCAGTGCCTGACCAACCATGAACACCGCCACGATCCCGATCATCGGATAAAGATCGCCACCGAACTGGAACAACCCGGCAATCAGCGCCGCGCCGATGCCGATCACAAATCCCATGTACGGCACAATCGCCGCCAGCCCCGCGATCAGACCGATCAACAGGCCCAGCTCCAGCCCGACAATCATCAGACCGGCCGCATAGATCACGCCCAGCGCCAGCATCACCAGCAACTGCCCGCGCACGAACGCGCCCAGCACTTCATGACACTCACCCGCCAGCGCCACCACACGCTCTTCGCGATCACGGGGCAACAGGCCACGGATCTTGGCCATCATCACGTCCCAGTCACGCAGCAGGTAAAAGCTCACCACCGGGATCAGCACCAGATTCGCCAGCCAGCCGATCAGTGCCAGGCTCGAGGCCGTCGCCTGACTCAGCACCACACCAACGATATCCGTGGTCTGGCCCATGTGTTCGCTGATCGCGGCTTTGACCTTGTCGAACTTCCAGAAGCCGTCCGACAGCCCCAGCTTCGATTGCGCCCATGGCACGGCAGTGTGCTGCAACCAGTCGAGCATTTGCGGCGCCAGTTCATACAGCCGTACTAATTGCTTGGCGAGCATCGGCACCAGCACCAGCAACAACGCGGTGACGATCAGGGTGAACAAGGCGAACACCGTGATCACACCCCAGGTGCGGGACAACCCCAGGCGCTCAAGACGATCGACGAGCGGATCGAACAGATAGGCGAGCAACAGCGCCACCAGAAACGGCGTAAGGATCGGATGCAGCAACCAGACAAACGCGCAAAGCAGGAGCACCCCACCGAGCCAGAACCAACGCCGCGTATCGGCCATGTAACACTCCATTGCTTATATATAAGAAAGAAAACCTACCAGCGGAACCGCAAAGACGGCGCCACCGGTGCAGGCGTCGGCGCAACGACTGGTGGCGCCCCGGCGACCGCAGGCTGAGGTGCAGCGACCGGAGCCGGCGCCTCGGCCGGCAATTCCTGCAACTTCGCCAGCGACAACTGCGCCCGCAACTGATCGGCACTGCCGTTGACCCGATACAGGATGCGATCGGCATCGACACTCTGCAGACGCACGCCAAACGGTTCGAGTAACCGCAGCAGCGCCGCGTAGTGCTCCAGATTCATGCCCTGGACTTCCAGGGTCTGCTGGCCGGACGCGCCCGGCTTGGCCACAAAGCGTGGCGCCAGCCGTTCAGTCACCGCCAGCATCACCGCATCGGCCACGGCGGCCTGATCCGCGCCCTGCACGTTGCCCGCCTCTTTTTTGTCGCCCAGCCACAATTGCCATTTGGCCTGCCATTGCCCACCGTCTTCGCGGGCATGCACGGCGAGCAAGGCGTCAGCGTTGTAGCGCTCGGAAGCGTTACGCAGCGGCGCCGGGTCGGCACCTTCAAGCGCAGGCGCGGTTGCGACCAATTGCTCGCTCAAGTCCGCCAAAGGCAGGCGCAACGGCAATCCACGGTGCTGGGCGGCGCGGCGCAACTGTGTGGCACTGGCCTGTCCGTCGCCCACCAGGCTCGAACCCTCGGTCGAATCGTTCAGCCACCAACTCAGGATCGAGGGCCGGTTGGCGCCCCACAGCGCCAGCCCGGCGCGGCGCAACGCCTGCTCGGTGGTCCCCGGATCGAAATCGACTTTCAGCACTTCCGGCGGCCCGGCATCGAAACCGAACTGACTGATGATCTGCTGCGGATCCTTGCGAACCGGCGCCAGTCCCGGGTTCTGCGGGGCTTTCGGGTCGCCGGTCAGGCGCAGCACCAGCGTATCCAGTGCAGCCTGGGTCGCGCGATCGCGCTCCTCTGGCGACTGGCCAGTGACCGGCTCACGCACCTGATAAAGACCTTTGAGATTTTCCGCCTGGCTCGCCAGGCTGATCAGAGACAAGCCACCCACTAACAGCAGTTTACACAAACGCATGGAGAATTCCCGTCGACAAGAGCGGCTGGAACAGGCCGCGTGTACCGTTGTGGCAAGCCTGTGACCACAGGCCGTCGCAAAACATTCACACGCGGTCGGTAAGTTTTTGCACAGTCCTAACGATAGACGGTTCCTTATACAGGCACCCGTGATGTCGCCCACAGCGTCAATTGCAAAATTTTTCCACCGATATGCCCCTGCCCGTCGGCGTGAGGATGGCCGCTGCCCCTCAAGCCTGATAAAATCGCGCGCCTTCGCAGACCGGCAACAGCCGGGCACCCCGAACTTCGCGTGAGGCAATCGCCCCTGTCGGATTCGGCGCTCCCGCTGAACTCGGTCGTTACCCCTGAATCCCCTCCCCTAAAGGCCTGGATCATGAGCAAGCAACCCTCCCTGAGCTACAAGGACGCCGGTGTAGACATCGACGCCGGTGAAGCATTGGTCGAACGCATCAAGAGCGTCGCCAAGCGCACTGCGCGCCCGGAAGTCATGGGCGGCCTGGGCGGTTTCGGCGCCCTCTGCGAGATCCCGGCCGGTTACAAGCAGCCGGTACTGGTTTCCGGTACTGACGGCGTCGGCACCAAGCTGCGTCTGGCGCTGAACCTGAACAAGCACGACAGCATCGGCCAGGATCTGGTCGCCATGTGCGTCAACGATCTGGTGGTGTGCGGCGCCGAGCCGCTGTTCTTCCTCGACTACTACGCCACCGGCAAGCTGAACGTCGACGTAGCTGCCACCGTGGTTACCGGTATCGGTGCAGGCTGCGAACTGGCTGGCTGCTCGCTGGTCGGCGGCGAAACCGCTGAAATGCCTGGCATGTACGAAGGCGAAGACTACGACCTGGCCGGTTTCTGCGTCGGCGTCGTGGAAAAAGCCGAAATCATCGACGGCTCGAAAGTCGCCACCGGTGACGCCCTGATCGCCCTGCCATCGTCCGGCCCGCACTCCAACGGCTACTCGCTGATCCGCAAGATCATCGAAGTGTCCGGTGCCGACATCGAAACCGTGCAGCTCGACGGCAAGCCGCTGACCGAACTGCTGATGGCCCCGACCCGCATCTACGTGAAGCCGCTGCTCAAGCTGATCAAGGACACCGGCGCGGTAAAGGCCATGGCCCACATCACCGGTGGTGGCCTGCTGGACAACATCCCGCGCGTTCTGCCAAAAGGCGCTCAAGCCGTGGTTGACGTGGCCAGCTGGAACCGCCCGGCCGTGTTCGACTGGCTGCAAGAGAAAGGCAACGTCGACGAAACCGAAATGCACCGCGTGCTGAACTGCGGCGTGGGCATGGTCATCTGCGTGGCTCAGGAGCACGTTGAAGTTGCCCTGAACACCCTGCGTGACGCCGGCGAGCAGCCTTGGGTCATCGGTCAGATCGCTGTCGCTGCCGAAGGCGCGGCTCAGGTCGAACTGAAGAACCTCAAGGCTCACTGATGTCCCAGACCTGTGATGTCGTGGTGCTGCTGTCCGGCACCGGCAGTAACTTGCAGGCCCTGATCGACAGCACGCGGACCGGCGACAGCCCGGTCCGCATCGCTGCGGTGATTTCCAACCGCGCCGACGCCTACGGCTTGCAACGCGCCAGTGACGCGGGTATCGCCACCCGCTCGCTGGATCACAAGGGATTCGAGGGCCGCGAGGCCTTCGATACCGCCCTGATCGAACTGATCGACGAATTCAACCCCAAACTCGTGGTACTGGCCGGCTTCATGCGCATTCTCAGCGCTGACTTCGTCCGTCACTACCAGGGTCGCCTGCTCAACATCCACCCGTCGCTGCTACCCAAATACAAAGGGTTACACACTCATCAGCGCGCGCTGGAGGCTGGCGACGCCGAACACGGCTGCTCCGTGCACTTCGTCACCGAGGAACTCGATGGCGGACCACTGGTCGTACAGGCAGTAATCCCGGTAGAGTTGCACGATTCGCCGCAAAGTCTGGCGCAGCGGGTTCATGCTCAGGAACACCTGATCTACCCGATGGCCGTACGCTGGTTCGCCGAAGGACGGCTGAGCCTCGGCGAGCAAGGTGCTTTACTGGATGGCCAGCCACTGCCGGCCAGCGGTCACTTGATTCGAAACTAGGAGATATTATGCGTCGCGCCCTGCTCTTCGCTTGCGCTCTGCTCGCCCTGCCCTTCGCGCAGGCGGCAGACCTTCAACCGTTCTCCGCCAGCTACACCGCCGACTGGAAACAGCTGCCCATGAGCGGCACCGCCGAGCGCAGCCTGACCAAACAGGCCAACGGCGTCTGGAAGCTCAGCTTCAAAGCCTCGATGATGATTGCCAGCCTGTCCGAGGAAAGCACCCTGACCCTGGACAAGGACACCCTGCTGCCACAGTCCTACCACTTCGAACGCGGTGGTCTGGGCAAGGCGAAAAAGGCTGACCTGGACTTCGACTGGGCCAACAAGCTGGTGACCGGCACCGACCGCGGCGACGCGGTGAAAATCCCGCTCAACCGTGGCATGGTCGACAAATCCACCTATCAACTGGCGCTGCAGCATGACGTGGCCGCCGGCAAGAAAAGCATGAGCTATCAGGTAGTCGATGATGGCGAAGTCGATACCTACGACTTCCGCGTGCTGGGTTCGGAGAAGGTCGAAACCAAGGCCGGCCAGATCGATGCGATCAAGGTCGAGCGTGTCCGCGATCCGACACAAAGCAAGCGCATCACCGTCCTGTGGTTCGCCAAGGACTGGGATTACCTGCTGGTTCGCCTGCAACAGGTCGAAACCGACGGCAAGGAGTACAACATCATGCTCCTCGACGGTACGGTCAACGGCAAGACAGTCAAAGGCAGCTGATTCAACAAAAAGCCCCGCAAATGCGGGGCTTTTTTTCGCCTGTCGAACGCTGATCAGACCGAGAACCTGGCGACCATGCTGTTCAGGTCCACCGCCAGCCGCGACAACTCCTGGCTCGCAGCGCTGGTCTGATTGGCCCCGGCAGACGTCTGCATCGCCAGGTCACGGATGTTCATCAGGTTGCGATCAACCTCCCGCGCCACGGCCGCCTGCTCTTCCGACGCACTGGCGATCACCAGGTTGCGCTCGTTGATCAAGGTAAACGCCGAAGCGATTTCCTCCAGCGCAATGCCGGCGGCCTTCGCCAGCTCCAGGGTCGAGCGCGCCCGGACGTTGCTCTGCTGCATCGAGCTGACCGCCGAATCGGTGCCCTGCTGGATGCCGCCGATCATCTGCTCGATCTCCTGCGTCGACTGCTGAGTGCGATGGGCCAGCGCCCGCACTTCGTCCGCCACCACCGCAAAACCCCGTCCGGCATCTCCCGCCCGGGCAGCCTCGATCGCCGCGTTCAACGCCAGCAGATTGGTCTGCTCGGCAATCGAGCGGATCACGTCCAGCACTTTGCTGATGCTATAGACCTTCTGCGCCAGATCCTCCACCTGCGTGGCATTGGCGGTGACATCGTCCGCCAGCAGCTCGATGGACGACACGGTCTGCTGCACCTGCTCGCGGCCATGCTGGGCAATACGATCAGACTCACGGGACGCCTCGGAAGTCGCGACGGCATTGCTCGCCACCTCCTCCACCGCCGCCGTCATCTGGTTGACCGCCGTAGCCGCCTGTTCGATTTCCAGACTCTGCTGATGCAGCCCCCGCGTCGCGTCTTCGGTGACGCAGCTCAACTCTTCCGAGGCCGAGGCCAACTGACTGGAGGACTCCGAGATCCGGCGGATAGTGTCACGCAGGTTGTGCTGCATGCTCTTGAGCGCGTGCAGCAGCCGCGCCGGTTCGTCCTTGCCGGAAATGCTGATATCTCCGGTCAGATCGCCTCCGGCCACCACTTCCGCGACATTGAGCGATTGCGACAGCGGCAGCACGATGCTGCGGGTCAGCAATAACGCCAGCGCGATGGTAATCAGCGCAGTGATGCCGATCATCACCCCGACCCACACCCGCGAGTTGGTGAACACCAGCCGTGCGGCCTCTGTGGCGAGGTTGGCGTTGTGCTTGTTCAATTCGACCAACTCACGCAGGGTCACTGCAATTTCATCCGCCAGCGGGCTCATCTGTCCATTGAGAATGGCGGCCGCCTCTTCCACTCGTCCCTGAGCAGACAACGTCATCACCTGTGCCTGAAGCTCCAGGTACTTGTGTTCAGCGACCTTGAAGCGGTCGAACAGCGCGCGCTCTGCGGGCAACGCGATCAGGCTGTCGTAACGTTGCTGGGCTTCACTCAGCACACCGCGCAAATCATCGAGCTTGGCCACGTTCTGCTCCAGCGCCTGCGGATCGCGATTGAGCAACAGGCGCATGGTCAGCGCACGCAGGCGCAGCATGTCCTGGCTCATCTCGCCCACCGCCATCACGCTGGGCAGCCAGTTGTTGTCGACCTCGTCGGATTGCGCACGCATGTTCGACATCTGCAACAGGGCGAACGCCCCAAGGGCAAACACCATCAGCGCCAGCACGCCAAAACCCAGCCCGGCCCGGGGCGCAATATTGAGACTACGGATACTCATTGCTCTGGTTCCTTCCAAAAGCGCTGCATCAACCCTGCAGCTGGTTGTTCTAGAAGGTATCGGCCCTTTTAAAAAATGCGTAAGACCAAAACGCGATATCAAAAGGCCTTGATCCTACGAACCCTCGGCATTAACGATTCAGCGTGGGTTTGCCGGACTTGAGCGCTGTTCGCGGCAATATCGCCAGGAAGTTGTCCCGTGCGACTTTTTTCGCCACGGCTTCCGGCAAGGCGTCGAGAAACGGCTTGAAGCCGTGGATTTCCTTGCCGAGTTTGTTGAATCGCCCGACCACGTCCGAACCGATCATGAACCGATCCGGATAGCGCTCTACCAGTTGCACCCATTCCGCTCGCGGCTGACCCTTTTCGTCCAGCAGATAAGGCGTCAGCAAGCTCCACGACAGATCGATGAACAGGTTCGGGTAATCCTCCAGCATTCGCGTGAGGGTCGGCAGCAGAAAATCCAGCTGCGTCTGATGACGATGGATTTCGGCGCTGGTGCCGGCATGCGCCCAGATGAACCGGGTGTGCGGATGATTACGCAGCGGCTCTTCGATTTCCTTCAGGTACAGGGGGTTCTTCTCACGCTTGGAGGTGATGTTGGAATGCAACATCACCGGCAGATCGTTTTCAGCGGCCAGGTGATAGATGCGGGTCATGGCTTCGTTGTTGGCGCGTGGCGTGTCGCCGGAGGTGAGTGCGGTGAGATCGTCGTGACGAGTGAAGACCTCGCCGATGCCCTGCCACAAGCCGGGATACAGATCGAGCATGCGCTGGATGTGCGCGGCGGAGTTCTTGTCGTTGGGGTTGAAGCCTGAAAGAAACGGGTGAAAGTACTGGCGTTGCTCCGGCGTCAGCTTCTGCACCGCGTCGGCGACGATCACGTCAGTCGCGCTGTACCAATAGGCATCGGCGTCATCGCCGGCGTAGTAACGCGGGCGCTTCGGCTCGTCTTCGTGCCATTTCTTCGCCACGGGAATGCCGGAAATCATCACATGCTCGATGGCATTTTCCTTCATGGCCGTCAGCAATTTCGGCATGCCGGCGGTTTCCTGGAAAAAATCCACGTAATGCAGGTGCGCGTCACTGTAGGTGTATTCCCGGGCACTGGCGGCGCCGGTGAAAGCCATCAGGCAGGCAAGGCTCAAACGAAACACGGACACAAGCATTCTCCGGCAGACAGGCATAGCCTAGACCCTCGCCGGGCAACGAGGGTTCACCCGGCAAGAAAGTGGAACGCGCCTGTGTGGGAAATGCTCTATACCTGCAAGGTCTTTTTTGATCGAATCCCTTTTCCTACAGCTTGCGAGGTTCACATGACCGTTACCGTCAATACCGTGTCCGCCGAAGGTTTTCGCCACACCGTTCAGATCGATGAGCATGAGCTGTTTGCAGACGTCCCGACGACGGCTGGCGGCGAAGGCTCGGCTCCGGAGCCGCACGATTACTTCGACGCCGCCCTTGGTGCCTGCAAGGCCCTGACCCTGAAGCTGTACGCGAAGAAAAAGGACATCCCGCTGACCGGCGTCGGCGTTGAGGTCAAACGCGACAACAGCCAGGAACAGAAAGGCAAATACGCCCTGCACGTGACCCTCACCCTCAAGGGCGTGCTCACCGATGCCCAGCGCGAAGAACTGCTGCGCGTCGCCGATCGCTGCCCGATCCACAAGCTGATGACCACCAGCGAAGTCACCATCGAAACCCACGCGCCAGTCGGCTTCGACAGCCAGTAATCACCTCGATGACACCGGCGGGTTATGCTCCACGCATCACCCGCTCAGCCTGGAATGGACCATGGACACCCAACCCCTGATCATCCGCCCGCGCGCCGAAGACGTCGAAGGCCAGCCGATCCTGCGCCCGCTGCCGTCAGCCAAATGCCGCAGCGTCGGGCCTTTTGTGTTTTTCGACCACATGCTCGAAACGGTTTATCCGGCGGGCAAAGGCATGAACATCCGGCAGCATCCGCACATCGGTCTGTCAACCCTCACGTATTTGTTCGAAGGACAGATCCAGCACAAGGACAGCCTGGGTTCGGATCAGGTGGTCAGCGCCGGCGATGTCAGCTGGATGACGGCTGGTACGGCGATCGCGCACGTCGAGCGCACGCCTGAACCGCTGTGGGAGCAAAGCTTCAAGATGCACGGCCTGCAAATCTGGCTCGCCTCGCCCAAGGATCACGAACAAGGCCCGGGGCATTACAGCCACCACGCGGCCGCGACCTTGCCGGTCAGCGACAACCTCGGCGTGCAGATCCGCATGATTGCCGGGTCAGGCTTTTGCCTGGAATCACCGGTGCCGGTGCTTTCTCCTACGCTGTATGCCGAATTGAAGATGCAGACTGCGACCACGCTGCTGATCCCGACCGAACATGAAGAGCGGGCGCTGTACGTGTTGAGCGGTGATGTGCAATTGAATGGCGAAGCGGTCGAACCCCATGCGCTGGTGGTGTTGCCGGCCGGGGAAGAGATGAGCCTGTTCGCCGAGAGCGACAGCCACGCGGTGTTGTTCGGTGGTGCGCCACTGGATGGGCCACGGCGGATCAACTGGAATTTTGTCGCGAGCGATCCGGCGGCGATCGATGAGGCGCGGCGCAAGTGGGCGGCCGGGGACTGGCCGACGGTACCGGGGGAAGTCGAGCGGATTGAACTGCCGCGTTAAACCGCCGGCCCTCACCCCAGCCCTCTCCCAGGGGGAGAGGGAGCCGACCGAGGTGTCTTGCGTTATACATCGACCTGAAACACCGAGTCGATTATGGATTCAACAATGCAAGTTCAGGTCGGCGTAGCTCTGAAATATGCCCCAATCGATCCCCTCTCCCTTCGGGAGAGGGTTAGGCGGGCGGCGTTCCGATGAGGGGCTTTTGCTCTTCAGGCTTCAGCCCTTGAACACTTCTTCCAGCAAGTCATGCATCGACCTGAACGCCCGCGCTGCGGTCTTCGCGTCGTACATCATCTTGCCCGGCACATTGGCGTGCGGATCGGTGAACGAGTGCACGGCGCCACCGTAGCTCAGCAACTGCCAGTCCACGCCAGCAGCGTTCATCTCGTCCTCGAATGCCGGCAACTGCTCTTTCGGCACCAGCGGGTCCGAAGCACCGTGCAGCACCAGCACCGAGCCCTTGATGTTCTTCGCGTCCGCCGGGTTCGGCGAATCCAGTGTGCCGTGGAACGACACCGCCGCTTTCACCGGGGCACCGGTGCGGGCCAGATCCAGCGCGCAGCAGCCGCCGAAGCAGAAGCCGAACACCGCCAGTTTCGAGGTATCGACCACCGCCTCGCCCTGCTTCTGCAATTGCTCGAATGCGGCCTGCATACGCTTGCGCAGCAGCGCACGATCATTCTTCAGCGGCATCATCGCCGCACCGGCCTGATCAGCGTTCTGCGGACGTACGGCCTGGCCATACACGTCAGCGATCAGCACCACATAACCCTTGGCCGCCACCGATTTGGCGATATCTTCAGCGCCAGCGCTGACACCCATCCAGTTCGGCGCCATCAGCAGACCCGGACGCGCGCCTTTGTGCTCGGCGTCGAAGGCCAGGCGACCTTCATAAGGCTGGCCGTCAATCTGATAGACCACGGAACGTACAGTGACTTGGCTCATTTCTGACTCCAGATTGGTTGAATTCCAGAATGAAAAAACCCGCCGAAGCGGGTTTTTCTGCAGCTTGGTTAAACCGACAGTTCAACCAGCAGCTTGTTCAGACGTTTCACGTAAGCGGCCGGGTCTTTCAAGCTATCGCCCGCCGCCAGGGCGGCCTGGTCGAAGAGGATGTGCGACAGGTCGCTGAAGCGATCTTCGCTGGCCTCGTTGTCGAGCTTCTCGATCAGCGGGTGGCTCGGGTTGAATTCGAAGATCGGCTTCGAATCCGGCACCTTCTGCCCACTGGCCTCGAGGATCTGACGCATTTGCAGACCCAGATCTTGCTCGCCAATCGCCAGAATGGCCGGCGAATCGGTCAGGCGATGGGAAACCCGGACTTCGGCAACGGAATCGCCCAGTGCGGTTTTCAGGCGCTCGACCAGACCTTCTTTCGACTTGGCGACTTCTTCCGCGGCCTTCTTGTCCTCTTCCGAGTCCAGGTTGCCCAGATCCAGGTCACCGCGCGCGACGTCGACAAACGTCTTGCCGTCGAATTCGCTGAGGTAACTCATCAGCCACTCGTCGATACGGTCGGTCAGCAGCAGCACTTCGATGCCTTTCTTGCGGAAGACTTCCAGGTGCGGGCTGTTCTTGACCTGCGCGTAGGTTTCGCCGGTGAGGTAGTAGATCTTGTCCTGACCTTCCTTGGCGCGCGCCAGGTACTCGGCCAGACCGACGATCTGCTCGCCGTCGGTGCCATTGGTCGATGCGAAGCGCAGCAGACCGGCAATTTTTTCCTTGTTGGCGAAATCTTCTGCCGGGCCTTCTTTCATGACCTGACCGAAGTTCTTCCAGAAGCCCTTGTATTGCTCAGGCTCGTTCTTCGCCAGCTTTTCCAGCATGTCCAGCACGCGCTTGGTCAGCGCCGACTTCATCGAGTCGATGATCGGGTCTTTCTGCAGGATTTCCCGCGACACGTTCAGCGACAGGTCGTTGGAGTCGACCACGCCCTTGATGAAGCGCAGGTACAGCGGCAGGAACGACTCGGCCTGATCCATCACGAACACGCGCTGTACGTACAGCTTCAGGCCTTTCGGCGCTTCACGCTGGTACAGATCGAACGGTGCGCGGGCCGGCACGTACAGCAGCGAGCTGTACTCGAGTTTGCCTTCAACCTTGTTGTGACTCCACGACAGCGGGTTTTCGAAGTCGTGAGCGATGTGTTTGTAGAACTCCTGGTATTCCTCGTCCTTCACTTCGGTGCGAGGACGGGTCCACAGGGCGCTGGCGCGGTTGACGGTTTCCCATTCAACTTCAGGCTTCTCTTCGCCTTCGGCAGCGGCCACTTCTTTCGGCAGCTCGATCGGCAGCGCGATGTGGTCGGAGTACTTCTTGATGATGTTGCGCAGGCGCCAGCCATCGGCGAACTCGTCTTCACCGGATTTCAGGTGCAGGACGATGCGGGTGCCGCGCTCCGGCTTGTCGATGGTGGCGACTTCAAATTCGCCCTCGCCTTTCGACGACCAGTGCACGCCTTCGCTGGCAGCAGTGCCGGCGCGACGGCTGTACACGTCAACTTTGTCAGCAACGATGAAGGCCGAGTAGAAACCCACGCCGAACTGACCGATCAGGTGCGAATCCTTCTTCTGATCGCCGGACAGGTTCTTCATGAAATCGGCAGTGCCGGATTTGGCGATGGTACCCAGGTGGGTGATCACATCGTCACGGTTCATGCCGATGCCGTTGTCTTCGAGGGTGACGGTCTTGGCGTCCTTGTCGAAGCTCACACGGATTTTCAGTTCAGCGCCATCTTCGAGCAACTCAGGCTTGGCCAGGGCTTCGAAGCGCAATTTGTCGACAGCGTCAGAGGCGTTCGAGATTAATTCGCGAAGGAAGATTTCCTTGTTGGAATACAGCGAATGGATCATGAGGTGCAGCAGTTGCTTCACCTCGGTCTGGAAGCCCAGGGTTTCCTTTTGAGTTTCCACACTCATGGTCATCAAACTCCAATCAGATGGCATTGGCCGCGACCTTGCTGGCCGGCGGCGGGTTGTTCTGTGAGTTGGGGGCGTGGTTCAGGATTTCAAGGGCTCATCGATTTTGAAGTGAGCACGGGCGGTGGCAATCGGTTCGCTTTCGGTGCTTTGCCAGGCCGTGACTGCGACGTTGGCCACCCGCCGGCCCTGACGGCAGACCTGACACCGGGCCCAGGTGTCGCGAAACTGCCCGGCCCGCAGGTAATCGAGGGAGAAATCGATAATTTTCGGTACACCGGGCGCGCCGGTGAAAATCAGCAGGTGCAGGGCCGCGGACAGCTCCATGAACCCGGCAATCACTCCGCCGTGAATCGCCGGCAATAAAGGGTTACCAATGTTGTCCTTGTTTGCTGGCAGCCTGAACAGCAAGTCATCACCGACTCGCGAACACTCGACGCCGATCAGTCCGGCATAGGGAATCAGCTTCAGCAACGGCGCGTAGTCACCCTTCTCGTGTGCCTCTTGCAGTTGCTGCTTGAAATCGTCGCTCATGGGGTTTCTCCCTTGATCGCGCCACCAAAGCCTTTGGTGCCTTTAAGGCCCTTGCCCATGCGCATGAAGGTGCCGACGACATGGGCAATCGGTTGCTCGGGATCATCCTGATAGGCGAAGCCGCGAGCGAAGATCACATCGGTGGTGACTCGATAACATTGGGCGAAGCCATACACGTCTTTACGCGGCTCGGCGGCGTGCATGTAGTCGATGCGCAGATCGAGGGTCGGGCAGACTTCGAATTCCGGCAGGACGCACAGGGTCGACATGCCGCACGCGGTGTCCATCAATGACGTGATTGCCCCGCCGTGGATGACGCCGGTCAGCGGATTGCCAACGATCTGCGCACTGTACGGCAGCACCACCGTCAGGCCTTCGCTACTTGCGCTGTGCACCTTCAATCCCAGCACCTGACAGTGGCGCAAGGCCGAGAGAAACCGTGTCGCACGCTCAAAAACGGGGTTTTCGGCCATTTGATAATTACTCTTGTTAGTGGCTATTCCCAGTAGTGGAAAGAACAGCAAAAGTTCCATTGCAAAACAAACTTATATATCTGAAAGAAATGAGGAACTTAAGCCGTGGGCCTGAGCTCTTAAGGCCAGTAGTTATTTTCCATAAGGAGAAACACCCCATGCGTAAGACTTTAGCTATTGCCTTGATGTTGACCGCTTCCCTCGGTCTCGCTGCCTGCGATAAAAAATCCGAGGACAAAGCTCAAGATGCCAACCAACATGCTGAACAAGCTCAGCAAGACATGAACAAAGCTCAGGATAAAGTGAACGACGCAGCGAAAGAAAACGCCGAAGCTGCCAAAGCTCAGGCCGAATCGAACGCTGCAGCGCAAGAAGAAGCTGCCAAGAAGCAATAAGCCGCTTCTCGACAGCCCAAAAGAAAACCCGCCAAGTGCGGGTTTTCTTTTGCCTGTGATTTTTTGCCCATGCCGTCTTAGAGCAAGACAGTTCTAAAAGTCGGACTAATCATCAGCAACAATGAACACACTAAGCCGACCAGCCAGACCAGACTGCGCAGCTTGGGAATATCCGCCAGGTAAAACCACAGATAGAAAATCCGTGAGATCACGAAGATGATCGCCAATGAATCGATCAGCCATCCCGCCGTCTGCGTGGTATGCGCCATCAGCACGCCAACGGCGAACAGGATGAACGCTTCGATGCTGTTCTGATGTGCCGCCAGTGCCCGGGCGCCGTAACCGGTGAGTTGCGCCTGCTGCTGACGCGGCAGGTGGTTGTTGTAACCGCCCTGCTCTTTCATGGCCTTGCCGACCGGCATACGCGCCACGTAGATCAACAATGCACTGATAAACACACACCAGAACGGAATACTCATCAAGCAGCCTCTTTGTTCGCTTCGGGCAATGGCGCCTCTGTAGGGGTATAGACCATTACATCGAGCACGTCGGAATGAAACTCCCGGCGATACAACACCAGCACCACGCCGGCGCTCATCAACATGAACAGCCACGGGCTGACGAACCACGCCAGCATGCTCATCCCGAAGTAATACGAACGCAGACCGAAGTTGAACTGGTTGGCCGCCATCGAAATCACCCGCGCCGCCCGCGAGGCGAACGCCTTGCGCTCCTGCTCCGAGACTTGCCGCTCACCGATCATCGGGGCCGAGCCGACCAGAATGGCGGCGAAGTTGTACTGGCGCATGCACCAGCTGAAGGTGAAGAAGGCATAGACGAACACCAGCGCCAGGCACAGCAACTTGATCTCCGACATGCCCTGCGAGGCCTGTTGCACCATCGGAATGTCCGCCAGCAATGACACCGCGCGCTCGGAAGCGCCGAGCACGGTCAGAATGCCCGCCAGAATAATCAGTGTGCTGGAAGCGAAGAACGAGGCGTTGCGTTCAAGGTTGCCGATCACGCTGGCATCGGCGATGCGGTTGTCGCGCAGCAGCATGCGGCGCATCCAGTCTTCGCGGTACAGGTGCAGCACGCTGGCCAGGCACGCGGTGTCACGGCCCTTCCAGGTGGCATAACGGGTGTATCCACCCCAGCAGATGACAAACCAGAGCGCGGCCAGCAGATGGATCAGGTTGGCTTGGATGAACGACATGCAATTCCCTGTGATGAAGATTTCGGCTCCCCTTCGACGTTAGTCGACGGAAAAAGACACTGCCTCACGCCCATAAAAAATGCCCCGTATCGATTGATACGGGGCATTTCTGTTTAATCGCTCGGCAGCCGCTTGTGGCGGCCCGGCAATCTTAGGCGAGTGCTTCGGCGCGCTTGCCCAGCAGGCGGTCACAAACCACGGCAACCACCAGGGTCATCACGCACGGCACCAGCCACGCCAGACCTTGCTCGCTCAGCGGCAGGTGCGCCAGTTGCGATGGCATCCAGTCAGCCAGACCGGCGCCTTTCAGGGCATCGATGGTACCGAACACAAACGACACCAACATTACCGGGCCCATGATGCGGCTCTGTTCATGCCAGAACGCCGCACAGAAGCTCAGGGCCACCAGCACGATGCACGGCGGGTAGATCGCGGTCAGTACCGGGATCGAGAACGCGATCAGCTTGGTCAGGCCCAGGTTGGACACCAGCAGCGAGAACGCCGCCAGGATGATTACCAGGGTCTTGTAGGACAGCGGCAGTACGCGGCTGAAGTATTCGGCACAGGCGCAGGTCAGGCCAACCGCCGTCACCAGGCACGCCAGGGAGATCAGCACGGCGAGGAAGCCGCTGCCCAGCGAACCAAAGGTGTGTTGCACGTAGGCGTGCAGCACCGCCGCGCCGTTGGTCGCGCCCGCCGCCACTTCATGGCTGCCGGACCCCAGACGGAACAGGCTGACATACACCAGTGCCAGACCGACACCGGCAATCAGCCCGGCGATGATCGCGTACCGGGTGATCAGCGCCGGCGACTCGACGCCACGGGAGCGAATCGCGTTGACGATGACGATGCCGAACACCAGCGCGCCGAGGGTATCCATGGTCAGGTAACCATTGATGAAGCCCTGGGAGAACGGTGCCGCAACGTATTCCGGAGTGGCCACGCCGATGTCACCGGCCGGCAGTGCGAATGCGGCGATGCCGAGCACGGCCAGGGCGATGATTTTCAGCGGCGCGAGGAAGCGACCGACGGTGTCCAGCAGACGCCCAGGGTAGAGCGAAATGAAGAACACCAGCAGGAAGTACACCGAACTGTAGAGGAACAGTGCCAGCGGGCTCTCGCCGGTCAGCGGCGCCAGACCTACTTCAAAGGAGACGGTCGCGGTTCGCGGGGTGGCAAACAATGGGCCGACGGCCAGGTAGCAAGCCGCTGCCAGCACGCCACCAGCGATTTTGCCGATCGGGCTGCTCAGGGCGTCCATTGCGCCACCGACCTTGGCCAGTGCGACCACGGTGACCACCGGCAGACCGACCGCCGTGATCAGAAAGCCCAGCGCCGCGATCCAGACGTTAGGCCCGGACTGCAAGCCGACGATAGGCGGGAAGATGATGTTGCCGGCCCCGACGAACAGGGCGAATGTCATAAAACCAAGTGCCAGGATGTCCTGACCTTTCAAAACTTTCATTAAGGAAATACCACACTACTGAATCGGAATTTAGAGGGGGATTTCCCTGTGGGGTTAGGGAAATGCTGTCAATCCGTATAAGACTGACCCGTTTAGCGCGTTGCATGCCTTGTGGGCGGCAGACGCAAAATGGCGGCTAGCCTAACGAATTTGCCCGACAAACGCACTGTTAGAGGGCGAACTATCCGATACGCGACGTTTCTGTGTCGCGTTTTTGCATGTTATTGGGTGAGTGCTTATAAATTGCCATCGTCCACCCGAACGCCAGAAACGACAAAGGCCACCCGAAGGTGGCCTTTGTTGCTGGAGCAGAGAAGTCAGCCGAAGCTTACTTCTTCACTTCCCAGCCAGTCAGCTCGGCCAGGGCCTTGCCGATGTCTGCCAGCGAACGCACGGTTTTCACGCCTGCGTCTTGCAGAGCAGCGAATTTCTCGTCTGCAGTGCCTTTGCCGCCGGAGATGATTGCGCCAGCATGGCCCATGCGCTTGCCCGGAGGAGCAGTCACACCAGCGATGTAGGAAACAACCGGCTTGGTCACGTTAGCCTTGATGTAGGCAGCCGCTTCTTCTTCAGCCGAACCGCCGATCTCGCCGATCATGACGATCGCTTCGGTCTTCGGGTCTTCCTGGAACAGCTTCAGGATGTCGATGAAGTTCGAACCCGGGATCGGGTCACCACCGATGCCGACGCAAGTCGACTGACCGAAACCGGCGTCAGTGGTCTGCTTAACAGCTTCGTAGGTCAGGGTGCCGGAACGGGAAACGATACCGACCTTGCCTGGCAAGTGAATGTGACCTGGCATGATGCCGATCTTGCATTCGCCTGGAGTGATCACGCCTGGGCAGTTAGGGCCGATCAGGGTAACACCCAGCTCGTCGCACTTAACTTTGGCGTCCAGCATGTCCAGGGTAGGAATGCCTTCGGTGATGCAGACGATCAGCTTGATGCCGCCGAAAGCTGCTTCCAGGATCGAGTCCTTGCAGAAAGGAGCCGGAACGTAGATTACGCTGGCGGTGGCGCCAGTAGCTTCTACAGCTTCTTTCACGGTGTTGAACACAGGCAGGTTCAGGTGAGTGGTGCCACCTTTGCCTGGGGTCACGCCGCCAACCATTTTGGTGCCGTAGGCAATGGCTTGTTCGGAGTGGAAAGTACCCTGCGCGCCGGTGAAGCCCTGGCAGATTACTTTGGTGTCTTTATTGATCAGGACGCTCATTACTTGCCCTCCGCAGCTTTAACGACTTGTTGAGCAGCGTCGGTCAGGCTGGTAGCAGCGATGATGTTCAAACCGCTTTCTGCCAGTACTTTAGCGCCCAGTTCAGCGTTGTTGCCTTCAAGACGAACAACAACCGGGATTTTCACGCCGACTTCTTTCACTGCACCGATGATGCCTTCGGCAATCATGTCGCAACGAACGATGCCGCCGAAGATGTTAACCAGTACTGCAGCGACGTTGCTGTCGGACAGAATGATTTTGAAAGCTTCGGTTACGCGTTCTTTGGTAGCACCACCACCTACGTCGAGGAAGTTGGCTGGCTTGCCGCCGTGCAGGTTGACGATGTCCATGGTACCCATGGCCAGGCCGGCACCGTTCACCATGCAGCCGATGTTGCCTTCCAGCGCTACGTAGTTCAGTTCGAACTTGGCAGCGTGCGCTTCGCGCGGATCGTCCTGCGACGGATCGTGGAAAGTCTTCAGCTTGGGCTGGCGGTACATTGCGTTGGCGTCGATGTTGATCTTGGCGTCCAGGCAGTGCAGATCGCCATCAGCCTTGATCACCAGCGGGTTCACTTCCAGCAGAGCCAGGTCGTGATCCTTGAACAGCTTGGCCAGACCTACGAAGATCTTGGCGAACTGAGCAACCTGCTTGCCTTCCAGACCCAGCTGGAATGCCAGCTCGCGACCCTGGAATGGCTGAGCGCCGACCAGTGGATCGATGGTGGCTTTCAGAATTTTTTCTGGAGTGTCGTGAGCGATTTTCTCGATGTCCACGCCACCTTCGGTGGAAGCCATGAACACGATGCGACGGCTCGAACGGTCAACGACAGCGCCCAGGTACAGCTCTTTAGCGATATCAGTGCACGATTCAACCAGGATCTTGGTGACTGGCTGGCCGTTGGCGTCAGTCTGGTAAGTCACCAGACGCTTGCCCAGCCACTGCTGTGCGAAGGCTTTGGCGTCTTCTCTGCTGCGAACCAGCTTGACGCCGCCCGCTTTACCGCGACCACCGGCGTGAACCTGGGCTTTGACAACCCACTCGTTGCCGCCGATTTTGTCGCAAGCTTCTGCTGCTGCTTCCGGGGTGTCTACTGCGAAACCAGTGGAAACTGGCAGGCCGTATTCAGCGAACAGCTGCTTACCCTGATACTCGTGAAGATTCATGCTTTTTACCGTCTTCGTTAGGTACTGCGCATTCGGCGCTGCGCTCTTTATGAGTGCCGCGCCACCTGTGACTGCTGCTTGCGTAGCCTTTCCGGATACCCGGTGCAGCTACGCAAGGCTGCGTCCAGCGGACATTCCGCGGTGAGTCTTGCACGCAAGGCTCACGACGGGCCGTACCGCCGTGGTTTCTTATTGTGTGTCTTAACGCTTCTTGCGGTTGGCAATGTGGATGGCGCCGCCATTCACTGCCAAAGCTGCTTCGTGCAAGGCTTCAGACAGGGTCGGATGGGAGAAAACCATCATGCCCAGGTCTTCAGCGCTGGTGCCGAATTCCATACCGATCGCGCCCTGCTGAACCAGTTCTGCGGCGCTCGGGCCAATCACGTGCACGCCCAATACGCGGTCGGTCTTGGCATCGGCGATGACCTTGACGAAACCACCGGTATCGTTGGCGGCCATGGCACGGCCGGATGCTGCGAACGGGAAGGTGCCGACGTTAACTTCAACGCCTTCAGCTTTCAAGGCCTGCTCGGTTTTACCGACCCATGCGATTTCCGGGTGAGTATAAATAACCGAAGGGATCAGGTCATAGTTCATCTGGGCCTTGTGGCCCTTGATGCGCTCGACAACCATGATGCCCTCTTCCGAGGCCTTGTGAGCCAGCATCATGCCGCGAACCACGTCACCGATGGCGTAAACGCCCGGTACGGTGGTGGCACAGTGATCGTCAACGTGCACGAAACCGCGCTCGTCCAGGGTCACGCCGCTGTCGGCAGCCAGCAGATCAGTGGTCACCGGACGGCGACCAACGGCTACGATCAGCTTGTCGAAAGTGATGGTCTGTTCGCCGTTGGCGTCGGTGTAGTTCACAACGACTTCGTCGCCGTTCACTTTCGAGCCGGTTACGCGAGCGCCCAGTTTGATGTCCAGACCCTGTTTGGTCAGGGTTTTCAGCGCTTCCTTGGAAACAGCGGTGTCCGCTGCCATCAGGAAGGTTTCCAAGGCTTCCAGGACAGTCACTTCCGCACCCAGACGCGACCATACCGAACCCAGTTCCAGACCGATCACGCCAGCGCCGATCACGCCCAGACGCTTAGGTACGGATTGGAATTCCAGAGCGCCAGTCGAATCGACGATGACTTTCTGATCCACCGGAGCCGGTGGAATATCGATCGGACGCGAGCCTGGAGCCAGAATGACGTTTTCGGCTTCGATGACTTCAACCGAGCCGTCCGGCTTGGTGACTTCGACTTTCTTGCCGGCCAGCAGTTTGCCGTGACCCTGGATCGAAGTGACGCCGTTGGCCTTGAACAGGGTGGCAACACCACCGGTCAGGTTCTTGACGATGCCAGCCTTGCGGCCAACCATCGCAGCGACGTCCATTTTGACTTCGCCGGTCGAGATACCGTGGACGTTGAAGCTTTCTTTCGCTTCCTTGTATTTCCAGGAGCT
This sequence comes from Pseudomonas sp. B40(2017), assembly GCF_002112855.1. Lineage (NCBI taxonomy): Bacteria > Pseudomonadati > Pseudomonadota > Gammaproteobacteria > Pseudomonadales > Pseudomonadaceae > Pseudomonas > Pseudomonas sp. B40(2017). The sequence goes on along the minus strand of NZ_NEIT01000003.1, from coordinate 325,337 downwards.
GTCCAGCAGCGCCTTGGAAGGAATGCAGCCTACGTTCAGGCAGGTGCCGCCCAGGGCTTGCTTGCCTTCAGCATCGGTGTACTTCTCGATGCAGGCAGTGCTCAGGCCGAGTTGCGCGGCCTTGATAGCTGCCACGTAGCCGCCAGGGCCCGCACCGATCACTACTACGTCAAATTTCTGCGACATTCAAAAAATCCTCTTTAGCGAAAAGCTTCAAGCCGCGCGCTGCAAGCCAGGCTGCGTTTTCCCGCAGCTTGAAGCTTGCAGCGCGTGACTGCTTCTATCAGATATCCAGCAACAGACGAGCCGGATCTTCCAGCAGGTTCTTGATGGTCACCAGGAAGGTTACAGCTTCTTTGCCATCGATCAGACGGTGATCGTAGGACAGTGCCAGGTACATCATCGGACGGATCACGACCTGACCGTTGATGGCCATCGGACGCTGGATGATGTTGTGCATGCCCAGAATCGCTGCCTGCGGCGGGTTGACGATCGGGGTCGACATCATCGAACCGAAGGTACCACCGTTGGTGATGGTGAAGGTGCCGCCGGTCATTTCGTCCATCGACAGTTTGCCGTCACGGGCTTTCTTGCCGAAGGTGGCGATGCCGCCTTCGATTTCAGCCAGGCTCATGTGCTCGGCGTTACGCAGAACCGGAACTACCAGGCCACGGTCGCTGGAAACAGCGACACCGATGTCGGCATAACCGTGGTAAACGATGTCGTTGCCGTCGATCGAAGCGTTGACCGCCGGGAAGCGTTTCAGCGCTTCGGTGGCAGCCTTGACGAAGAACGACATGAAGCCCAGGCGTACGCCGTTGTGGGACTTCTCGAACAGGTCCTTGTACTTCGAACGCAGGGCCATGACTTCGGTCATGTCGACTTCGTTGAAAGTGGTCAGCATCGCCATGTTCGATTGAGCTTCAACCAGACGCTTGGCAACGGTGGCACGAACGCGGGTCATCGGAACGCGCTTCTCGATGCGGTCGCCGGCGGCGAACACAGGAGCGGCGGCAGCCGGAGCAGCAGCCTTGGCAGGCGCGGCAGCCGGAGCGGCTTTCTTGGCAGCAACGGCTGCAACCACGTCTTCCTTGGTCACGCGACCGCCTTTGCCGGTGCCGGCAACGGAAGCGATGTTGATGCCGTTCTCTTCAGCCAGCTTGCGCGCGGCAGGAGCAGCGATCGGGTCGTCTTCGCCATCAGCGGCAGCCGGGGCAGCGGCAGCAGCGGCCGGAGCAGCAGCGGCAGCCGGAGCGGCGGCAGCAGCGCCGCCTTCAACGATGGAGCCCAGGACTTCGTCGGACAGGACGGTTTCGCCCTCGCCCTTGACGATTGCGCCCAGCACGCCGTCGGCGGTAGCCAGCACTTCCAGTACGACTTTGTCGGTTTCGATGTCGACGATCAGTTCGTCACGCTTGACGGCGTCGCCCGGTTGTTTGTGCCAGGTGGCAACGGTGCCATCGGCAACCGATTCCGGGAAAGTGGGGGCTTTGATCTCGATAGCCATTATCTGTGGTTCCTTAAATTCGGTTTCAGGTGCGCGAAGGCGTTAAACGGTAAACGCGTCTTGCAGCAGTTGTTCCTGCTGCTCGGCGTGCATCGATGCGTAACCACATGCTGGGGCAGCAGAAGCCTCACGGCCCGCGTACTCGAGTACGAGAGATTTGTTGAGGTTGCTGATGCTGCGACGCAGGTGGTGCTGGCTGCAGTACCAGGCGCCCTGGTTCATCGGCTCTTCCTGACACCACACGGCCGCTTTGGCATTGGTGTAAGGAGCCAGGACTTCTTTCAAGTCGTCCTCAGGGAATGGGTACAGCTGCTCGATACGCACGATGGCGATATCTTCGCGGCCTTCGGCACGACGTTTTTCCAGCAGGTCGTAGTAGACCTTGCCGCTGCACAGAACAACGCGCTCGACCTTTTTCGGGTCCAGGGCATCGATTTCCGGGATAACGGTCTGGAACGAACCTTCGGCCAGATCTTCCAGGGTCGAGATGGCCAGTTTGTGGCGCAGCAGCGACTTTGGAGTCAGAACGACCAATGGCTTGCGCAGCGGGCGAATCACCTGACGGCGCAGCAAGTGGTAGATCTGGGCCGGGGTGGTCGGCATGCACACCTGAATGTTGTGCTCGGCGCACAGCTGCAGGTAACGCTCAAGACGTGCCGAGCTGTGCTCAGGGCCCTGACCTTCGTAGCCGTGCGGCAGCAGCATGGTCAGACCGCAGAGACGGCCCCACTTGTGCTCGCCGCTGGTGATGAACTGGTCGATAACAACCTGTGCACCGTTGGCGAAGTCGCCGAACTGGGCTTCCCAGATCACCAGCGCGTTTGGCGTGGTGGTCGAGTAGCCGTATTCGAACGCCAGTACGGCTTCTTCCGACAGGAACGAGTCGTACAGGTCGAAGCGTGGCTGACCTTCATACAGATGCTTGAGCGGAATGTAGGTACCGGCATCTTTCTGGTTGTGCAGCACAGCGTGACGGTGCGAGAACGTACCGCGGCCGATGTCCTGGCCAGTCATGCGGATCGGGTGACCTTCGAACGCCAGGGTCGCGTACGCCATGGTTTCGGCGTAACCCCAGTTGATCGGCAGGCCGCCGGCTTGCATCTTCTGACGGTCTTCGTAGATCTTCGCGACCTGACGCTGAACCACGAAGCCTTCCGGAATTTCCAGCAGCTTGGCGGACAGTTCCTGCAGGGTCTTGAGGTCGAAGCGAGTGTCGTGACGCGCAGTCCAGGCGTGGCCCAGATACGGACGCCAGTCCACGAACAGCTCTTTGTTCGGCTCTTTGACCAGCGATTTCACGACGTGCAGACCGTTGTCCAGCGCGTTGCGGTATTCGTCGACTTTCGCCTGAACACGCTCTGCGTCCAGCACACCGGCCTGGGTCAGACGATCAGCGTACAGCTCACGGGTGGTGCGCTGCTTGGTGATCTGCTGATACATCAGAGGCTGGGTGCCGCTTGGCTCGTCGGCCTCGTTGTGGCCGCGACGACGGTAGCAGACCAGGTCGATCACCACGTCACGCTTGAACTGCATGCGGTAGTCGATGGCCAGCTGGGTCACGAACAATACGGCTTCCGGATCATCACCATTCACATGGAGGATCGGCGCCTGGATCATTTTCGCGACGTCGGTGGCGTACTCGGTGGAACGCGAGTCCAGCGGGTTGCTGATGGTGAAACCGACCTGGTTGTTGATCACGATGTGCACGGTACCGCCGGTCTTGAAACCGCGGGTCTGCGACATCTGGAAGGTTTCCATGACCACGCCTTGGCCGGCGAATGCAGCATCACCGTGGATGGAGATCGGCAGAACCTTCTCACCGGTCGAATCGTTGCGACGGTCCTGACGGGCGCGAACCGAACCCTCGACCACCGGGGAAACGATTTCCAGGTGGGACGGGTTGAACGCCATGGCCAGGTGAACTTCACCGCCGGTGGTCATTACGTTGGACGAGAAGCCCTGGTGGTATTTGACGTCACCGGAACCCAGCTCGACCTTCTTCTTGCCTTCGAACTCGTCGAACAGCTCGCGCGGGTTCTTGCCGAAGGTGTTGACCAGTACGTTCAGACGGCCACGGTGGGCCATGCCGATGACGACTTCCTTGGTGCCGTACGAGCCGGAACGCTGGATCAGTTCGTCGAGCATCGGAATCAGGCTTTCGCCACCTTCCAGACCGAAACGCTTGGTGCCCGGGTATTTGGTACCCAGGTATTTTTCCAGGCCTTCACCGGCCGTCACGCGCTCGAGCAGGTGGCTCTTGATGTCCGCGGAATATTCCGGACGGCCACGCACGCTTTCCAGACGCTGCTGGAACCACTGGCGCTGCTCGGAATCGGTGATGTGCGTAAATTCAGCGCCGATGGTGCGGCAATATGTCTGCTGCAACGCTTCGTGAATTTCGCGTAGGCTCGCTTCCTCTTTGCCGATGAACAGGTCGCCGGCACGGAAGGTCGTATCAAGATCGGCATTGGTCAAGCCGTAGTGATTGATCGACAGGTCTGCAGGTGCAGGACGCTGCCACAGCCCCAGCGGGTCAAGCTGGGCTGCCTGGTGGCCACGCATACGGTAGGCCTGGATCAATCGCAGCACTTCAACCTGCTTCTTCTCGTGCTCACTGCTCACGCTGCCGGCGGAAACCGGTTGGGCGCGGCGCTGGTTCTTTGCCAGCAGCACGAAATGATCGCGAATTGTGGAGTGCGAAACATCGGTGGCAGAGCTGCCGTCGGCAGGCAGCTTCTGAAAGTAGGTGCGCCACTCTTCTGGCACAGCGTTAGGGTCGTGCAGGTAGAGCTCGTAGAGCTCTTCCACATAGGCAGCGTTTCCACCTGAAAGGTAGGCGCTGTTCCACATGCGCTGCATCACGCTTTCTTGCATGCTTGGTCACCCTCGGTTAGGGGAACACCATCGGTGCCGACACCGAGCAAGCTTGCAGAAGTCCGAATGCAGCGACCAAAACAAGCCACTTAGGATCACACTGATAGTCCGGGTACCAGCCCGGATGCCCCTGCTTGTCTCATTTCTTCAAAATAAGAGCCGCAGCTTATGGCTGCTGCTCTGGTTATAGCCATGGCGCGGGTTGAAGCCCGCGCCTAAGCCCTCTGCGGGTACAGCGGTTACAGCAGCTGAATCACACGCCGCTCGAAAGCAGCATGTTACGGATGTGACCGATGGCCTTAGTCGGGTTCAGGCCTTTCGGACATACGTTGACGCAGTTCATGATGCCCCGGCAGCGGAAAACGCTGAACGGGTCATCGAGGGACGCCAGACGCTCGGACGTCTTGGTGTCACGGCTGTCTGCCAGGAAGCGGTACGCTTGCAGCAGGGCAGCTGGACCCAGGAACTTGTCCGGGTTCCACCAGAAGGACGGGCAAGAGGTCGAGCAGCAGGCGCACAGGATGCACTCGTACAGACCGTCGAGCTTTTCACGCTCTTCAGGGGACTGCAGACGCTCGATGGCCGGAGCCGGCGTGTCGTTCTGCAGGAATGGCTTAACCTTCTCGTATTGCTTGTAGAAGATGCTCATATCGACAACCAGGTCACGGATAACCGGCAAACCTGGCAGCGGACGAACGATCAGCTTGTTACCTTTGACGACAGCGGACAGCGGCGTGATGCACGCCAGGCCGTTCTTGCCGTTGATGTTCATGCCGTCGGAGCCACAGACGCCTTCACGGCAGGAGCGACGATAGGAGAAACCTTCGTCCTGCTCTTTGATCAGGGCCAGCACGTCCAGCACCATCAGGTCTTTACCACCGGTATCGACCTGGAATTCCTGCATGAACGGCGCAGCGTCCTGATCAGGGTTGTAACGATAAACACTGACTTGCAACATGGCGGTCACCCTTAATAAGTCCGGACTTTAGGTTCGAAAGTCGGAACAGTCTTCGGCGAGAAGTTCACGGCACGCTTGGCGACGCGTTTCTCACCCGGGAAGTACAGGGTGTGGCACAGCCAGTTTTCGTCGTCACGGTCTTCGAAGTCTTCACGGGCGTGAGCGCCGCGGGACTCTTTACGTACTTCGGCAGCGATGGCGGTAGCTTCAGCCACTTCCAGCAGGTTTTGCAGTTCCAGCGCTTCGATACGTGCAGTGTTGAACGCCTGCGACTTGTCGTTGATCTTCACGTTGGCGATGCGCTTGCGCAGATCAGCCAGCTGGGCAATACCCTTCTGCATGTATTCGCCGGTACGGAATACACCGAAGTAGTTCTGCATGCAGCTTTGCAGCTCGCGACGCAGGGTAGCGACGTCTTCGCCGTCGGTACGGTTGTTCAGGGCGTTCAGACGCGCCAGGGCAGCTTCGATGTCGGCTTCGGTAGCATCGTCGTATTCGATGCCGTCGGTCAGCGCCTTCTCCAGGTGCAGGCCGGCAGCGCGGCCGAATACCACCAGGTCGAGCAGCGAGTTGCCGCCCAGACGGTTGGCACCGTGAACCGATACGCAAGCCACTTCACCTACCGCGAACAGACCAGGAATGATCTGATCCACGCCTTCGGCGTCCTGGGTGATCGCCTGGCCATGAATGTTGGTGGCAACGCCGCCCATCATGTAGTGGCAAGTCGGAACAACCGGAACCGGAGCAACCACCGGGTCAACGTGTGCGAAAGTCTTCGACAGTTCGCAGATGCCTGGCAGACGGCTGTGCAGCACTTCCTCGCCCAGGTGGTCGAGTTTGAGCATCACGTGGTCGCCATTCGGACCGCAACCGTTACCGGCGATGATCTCTTTAACCATCGAACGGGCAACCACGTCACGACCGGCCAGGTCTTTGGCGTTCGGAGCATAACGCTCCATGAAACGCTCGCCGTGCTTGTTGATCAGGTAACCACCTTCACCACGGCAACCTTCGGTAACCAGTACACCAGCGCCGGCGATGCCGGTCGGGTGGAACTGCCACATTTCGATGTCTTGTACCGGCACGCCAGCACGCAGAGCCATGCCGACGCCGTCACCGGTGTTGATCAGGGCGTTGGTGGTGGATGCATAGATACGACCTGCACCGCCGGTAGCCAGTACGGTGGCTTTCGCGCGGATATAGGTGGTTTCGCCGGTTTCGATGCAGATCGCGATCACACCGACGAATTCGCCTTCCTGGTTTTTCACCAGGTCGACAGCGTAGTACTCGTTCAGGAACGTGGTACCGGCTTTCAGGTTGCCCTGATAAAGGGTGTGCAGCAGCGCGTGACCGGTACGGTCGGAAGCGGCGCACGTACGGGCAGCCTGCCCGCCTTTACCGTAATCCTTCGACTGACCGCCGAACGGACGCTGGTAGATACGGCCTTGCTCGGTACGCGAGAACGGCAGACCCATGTGGTCCAGCTCGAAAACGGCAGCCGGGCCTTCCTGACACATGTATTCGATAGCGTCCTGGTCACCGATGTAGTCGGAACCCTTGACGGTATCGTACATGTGCCAGCGCCAGTCATCGTTCGGGTCGGCCGAAGCGATGGCGCAGGTGATCCCGCCCTGTGCGGACACAGTGTGCGAACGGGTCGGGAAAACCTTGGTGATCACGGCAGTCTTGTGACCGCCCTGTGCCAGTTGCAGCGCTGCGCGCATGCCGGCACCGCCGCCACCAATAATGATGGCGTCGAAAGAAATCGTTGGAATGTTAGCCATGAATCAGATACCCCAGAGAATCTGCACACCCCAGACGAAGTAAGCGAACATCGCGACGCCGCATACTGCCTGGAAAAGGAAACGTACTGCAGTCGCGGACTTGCCCAGCGCCATTGGCGTCAGGTAGTCGGTCGCGATGGTCCACATGCCGACCCAGGCGTGAGCGCCCAGGGCAACCAGTGCCAGCAGACTGAAGATACGCATTCCGTTGTGGGCGAACAGGCCGTGCCATTGGTCGTAGCCAATGCCCGGGTTCGCGGCGAGGTAGCCGATCAGGAATATGAAATAAGCCGCGAGAACGACCGCAGACACACGCTGCGCCATCCAGTCATAGAGGCCCGAACGCGAAAGGTTTGTAACGCTGGTTACCATATCCAAACTCCTGCCAGAACGATCAGCACCACGGAAACGGCGATGATCAGTTTCGAGCCCAGGCGGCCGCCTTCCAGCGTCTCACCGATGCCCATGTCCATGATCAAGTGGCGCACACCGGCAACCAGGTGATACAGAAGAGCGGACAGGAGGCCCCATGCTACGAACTTGGCCAGCGGGCTGGTCAAGCATGCCTTCACCTCGACATAACCTTCCTCGGAACCCAGGGATTTGCCCAATGCATAAAGCATGATGCCAAGGCCCAGGAAGAGGATGATGCCGGAAACACGGTGAAGAAACGACGTAACGCCGGTGATGGGGAGTTTGATGGTCCTTAGGTCTAGGTTTACAGGTCGTTGGCTTTTCACGGCTTTTTTTTCACACTGAAGAGCCCCTAACAATCAGGGCAAAGTTGTTGGGGAGTGCACTGGTCAGGTAACCACCACCCAGGGATGCGACCCCCAATGAAAGCAAGCCCAAAAGCCCTTGGCGGTCGGTCGCCGAGTATAGACAGTTAGGCTACTAATGACAACGCAATCGCCTACCCCCAATAGCGGATTGCACAAGTCGTATAAAAGGCGTAAATGGCAGACAATTTCGAGGAAAAAGTACGGTTAAAGCCTTCTGGAGCAAGACTTTAGGCAAATTGACATTCGAATTTATCTCACTATAGTGGTGCGGGCCCTGCGTGGGGGGTCTGTCTGATGATTTCAAGCATAAATAGGAGGCCACATGGCTGACAAAAAAGCGCAGTTGATCATCGAGGGCGCAGCCCCCGTCGAGCTGCCCATTTTAACCGGCACCGTTGGTCCCGATGTTATCGATGTTCGGGGCCTGACGGCCACGGGCCGCTTCACTTTCGACCCCGGTTTCATGTCGACCGCTTCCTGCGAATCGAAGATCACCTATATCGACGGCGACAACGGCATCCTGCTGCACCGCGGCTACCCGATCGAACAGCTGGCTGAAAAGTCGGACTACCTGGAAACCTGCTACCTGCTGCTGAACGGCGAACTGCCGACCGCAGAACAGAAGGCCCAGTTCGTCGGCACCGTGAAGAACCACACCATGGTTCACGAGCAGCTCAAAACCTTCTTCAACGGCTTCCGCCGTGACGCCCACCCGATGGCCGTCATGTGCGGTGTAGTCGGCGCCCTCTCGGCCTTCTACCACGACTCCCTCGACATCAATAACCCGCAGCATCGCGAAATCTCCGCGATCCGCCTGGTTGCCAAGATGCCGACCCTGGCCGCGATGGTTTACAAGTACTCCATGGGTCAACCCATGATGTACCCGCGCAACGACCTGTCGTACGCGGAAAACTTCCTGCACATGATGTTCAACACCCCGTGCGAGATCAAACCGATCAGCCCGGTACTCGCCAAGGCCATGGACCGGATCTTCATCCTCCACGCCGACCACGAGCAGAACGCTTCGACCTCCACCGTGCGTCTGGCGGGCTCTTCGGGTGCCAACCCGTTCGCCTGTATCGCCGCCGGCATCGCCGCCCTGTGGGGCCCTGCCCACGGCGGTGCGAACGAAGCCGTGCTGACCATGCTCGATGAAATCGGCGATGTCTCGAACATCGACAAGTTCATCGCCAAGGCCAAGGACAAGAACGATCCGTTCAAGCTGATGGGCTTCGGTCACCGCGTCTACAAGAACCGCGACCCTCGCGCGACTGTCATGAAGCAGACCTGCGACGAAGTGTTGAAGGAACTGGGCATCCAGAACGATCCACAACTCGAACTGGCCATGCGCCTGGAAGAGATCGCTCTGACCGACCCGTACTTCATCGAGCGCTCGCTGTATCCGAACGTCGACTTCTACTCGGGGATCATCCTCAAGGCGATCGGCATTCCGACCAGCATGTTCACTGTGATTTTCGCCCTGGCACGTACTGTCGGCTGGATTTCGCACTGGAAGGAAATGCTCTCCAGCCCGTACAAGATTGGCCGTCCGCGTCAGCTTTACACTGGTTATGAGTCGCGGGATATCACCAAGCTGGAAGACCGCAAATAAGAGCTGTCTTGCGATAGCGTCTTAGCGTTTTACCGGGAACGGCCTCCATGTGAATGGGGGCCGTTTTTTGTTTTTGGCATATCAGCGGCCTTTGGGCCGACTGTTTTTTTGTTGATTGGGTACATATCCGTTGCTTCGGGTGCTGCCGCTGGCGGTTTCGCTCTTACAGCGACTCACTTTTCCAAACGCCGAAAAGTAAGCAAAAGGCTTTTGCCCCGGCGTACGGCACTTCGCCTAGGCTCAGTGTTCCCTCGCTACGGTGTCCATCAGGGGGCATCGCCTACGGTTTGCTTCGCTGCACCTCCTCTCGATGTATGCGGCTTCGCCGCACGGCGCTGCGCGCCTACCCCCTGATGGACACCTCCGCTCGGCCTGCCGAAGGGACAAAAAATCAAAAGCAGATCAAGAGCCAGATCAAGAGCCCCTCACCCTAGCCCTCTCCCGGAGGGAGAGGGAACTGATCGGGGTGTTTGGAAGAGATACGCCGACGTGCAATACCGAGTCGAACTCAGGTTTTGAAAAGCACAAAAATCGGCCCCCTCTCCCTCTGGGAGAGGGTTGGGGTGAGGGCTAGCCCCACCACAAAACCAAAGCCAAACACTCCCCGCTCCTCCCCACTCACCACAATGAGCGTTAGCTCGAGTACCGCTTTTGATCGCAGGGCCCGTCGGCAGGCTGAGTGGAGGGATTGATCCGGGGGTGGGAGCGCAGCGACCGTGCGGCGCAGCCGCATGCATCGAGAGGAGGTGCAGCGAAGCAAACCGTAGGCGATGCCCCCGGATCAATCCCGGAGCGAAGGAACCCCGAGCCTCAGCGAGGGGCCGTACGTCAGGGTTAGAGACCTTTTGGTTACTTTTGGGGCGCTTGCCAAAAGTGACCCGCCGTAAGGGCGGAACCCCAAGAAGCCGTTACCGCAGCAACGGATATACACCCAATCCCCAAGAACATCCGATAACCGCCCACAAAAAAAAATGCCCCAATCTCTCGACCAGGGCATTTCCATCCAACTCAACCTACATATTCAACCTGAAAGCCTCAGTGCGAAACCGCCCCACTAGCCCCCAACCCAGTCTGCGAACGCACAAACTGCGGGAAGAACGCCGCACGCTCGTTCTCAGCCGCCGCCGACTTGTCGGTAACCGAGAAGAACCAGATCCCGATAAACGCAATGATCATCGAGAACAACGCAGGATACTCGTAAGGGAAGATCGCCTTCTCGTGATGCAGAATCTGCACCCAGATGGTCGGGCCAAGAATCATCAGACCCACCGCACTCACCAGACCCAGCCAGCCGCCAATCATGGCGCCGCGGGTGGTCAGCTCCTTCCAGTACATCGAAAGCAGCAGTACCGGGAAGTTGCAGCTCGCCGCGATGGAGAACGCCAGGCCAACCATGAACGCGATGTTCTGGCTTTCGAACAGGATGCCCAGGCCGATGGCCAGAACGCCCAGTGCGATGGTGGTGATCTTCGAAACGCGGATTTCATCCTTCTCGTTGGCCTTGCCCTTCTTGATCACACTGGCATACAGGTCGTGAGACACCGCCGAAGCACCGGCCAGGGTCAGGCCGGCCACTACTGCCAGAATGGTCGCGAACGCCACCGCCGAGATAAAGCCGAGGAACACGCTGCCGCCCACGGCGTTGGCCAGGTGCACCGCCGCCATGTTGTTGCCGCCGAGCAGAGCGCCCGCTGCATCTTTAAAGGCCGGGTTGGTGCTGACCAGCAGGATCGCGCCGAAACCGATGATGAAGGTCAGGATGTAGAAGTAGCCAATGAAACCGGTCGCGTACAGCACGCTCTTGCGGGCTTCTTTCGCATCGCTGACAGTGAAGAAGCGCATCAGGATGTGCGGCAGGCCGGCGGTACCGAACATCAGCGCCAGACCTAGGGAGAACGCCGAGATCGGGTCTTTTACCAAGCCGCCCGGGCTCATGATCGCTTCGCCCTTGGCGTGAACCTTGATGGCTTCGGAGAACAGGGTGTTGAAGTCGAAGTTGACGTGCTTCATCACCATCAGCGCCATGAACGAGGCACCGGACAGCAACAGCACCGCCTTGATGATCTGCACCCAGGTGGTCGCCAGCATGCCGCCGAACAGCACGTACATGCACATCAGGATACCGACCAGAATCACCGCAACGTGGTAGTCGAGACCGAACAGCAGCTGGATCAGCTTGCCGGCACCGACCATTTGCGCGATCAGGTAGAACGCCACCACCACCAGCGAACCGCAGGCAGACAGCGTGCGGATCTGGGTTTGCCCGAGGCGGTAGGACGCCACGTCGGCAAAGGTGTATTTGCCCAGGTTACGCAGGCGCTCGGCGATCAGGAACAGAATGATCGGCCAGCCCACCAGGAAGCCGATCGAGTAGATCAGGCCGTCGTAGCCGGAGGTGAACACCAGCGCGGAAATCCCCAGGAAGGACGCCGCCGACATGTAGTCACCGGCAATCGCCAGACCGTTCTGGAACCCGGTGATCTTGCCGCCCGCCGCATAGTAGTCGGCCGCCGAGTTGTTGCGCTTGGACGCCCAGTAAGTGATGCACAGGGTCGCGCCAACGAACGCCACGAACATGACGATCGCGGAAACGTTGAGCGGTTGTTTGTGGACTTCGCCGGTCAGGGCGTCAGCGGCCCAGACGGCTGGAGCAAACGCTGCGATGCTCAAAAGAGCCAGTAGACGCCGGATCATTGCTGAGCCTCCTTGAGAATCGCGTTGTTCAGGTCGTCGAACTCGCCATTGGCGCGGCGCACATAGATGCCGGTCAGGATGAAGGCCGAGACAATCAGTCCGACACCGATCGGGATGCCCCAGGTGATGGATGATTCGGGGCTGATTTTCGTCCCGAGCACTTGCGGCCCGTACGCGATCAGAAGGATGAAGCCGGAGTAGAGCCCGAGCATGATCGCCGAGAGTATCCAGGCGAACCTTTCTCTTTTCTTGACCAGCTCCTTGAAGCGCGGGCTGTTCTGAATCGAGAGGTAAATGCTGTCGTTCATTGTTTTTATCCTCGCAGCACAGATTTTTATTTTTGGAACGTATCCACTGTATGCGGCTGCGAGCCGGGTTCCAGACGACCTTAGTAGTAGAACGCCATGACGTTTTTGCCAATTTCCAGACGAGCCGAAAACCGCCACCCCTGCCTATTAATAGAGGACAAACAAAAAAGGCCGCCCGACTGTCATGTCGGGCGGCCTTGGGAAGCGCAGATTAGACGCTTCGGCTTAAATCACTTGGTCCAGTCGGCAACACGCTCAGGGTGCTTGGCAACCCAATCCTTGGCCGCTGCGTCAGGTTTTGCACCGTCCTGAATCGCCAGCATGACTTCGCCGATTTCGTCCTTCGAAGCCCACTGGAAGTTCTTCAGAAACTTGGCCACTTCCGGCGCCTTGGTCGCCAGTTCCTTGCTGCCGATGCTGTTCACGGTTTCAGCCGCGCCGTACACGCCTTTCGGGTCGTCGAGGAAGCGCAGTTTCCACTTGGCAAACATCCAGTGCGGCACCCAGCCGGTAACGGCGATGGATTCGTTTTTCTTCTCGGCGCGGGTCAGCTCGGCAATCATGCCGGCGCCGGAACTGGCCTTGAGTTGGTAGCCGGTCAGGTCGTAATCCTTGATCGCCTGATCAGTCTTGAGCATCACGCCTGAACCGGCGTCGATGCCAACGATGCGTTTCTTGAAGGAGTCGTCGGTTTTCAGGTCTTCGATGGTCTTGGCCTTGACGTACTCCGGCACGATCAGACCGATTTTCGCGTCCTTGAAGTTCGGGCCGTAATCGACGACCTGATCCTTGTTCTTGGTCCAGTATTCGCCGTGGGTCACGGGCAGCCAGGCCGAGAGCATGGCGTCGAGTTTGCCGGTGGCAACGCCCTGCCACATGATGCCGGTGGCGACGGCCTGCAGTTTCACGTCGTAGCCAAGTTTCTGCTTGATCACTTCGGCCGCCACGTGGGTGGTCGCGACGCTGTCGGACCAGCCGTCAACGTAACCGATGTTCAGGGTCTGTTTTTCAGCGCTGGCGAAAGTGGAGCCCATCGCAAGTACCAGAGCGGCACCTGCGCCTAAAAGTCGTCGCATCTTCATCGTTACTTCCCCGAAATGCTGCGCCCGACGGATGCCGGGCATCGTCAACGTGTTGTTATGGTGCTCGGCGCCCCCATCACGCCCGTTCGCGAACTCGTTCGAACATCAGCGGAGTACTGATGAGTCCGATCATCAACCTGACGCCCGTTAAGACCTGCTCTGCCAGCGACCTCGAAGCAACGAGAAACGACATCAGATAGCCATTAACTGCGTCCGGATATTTGGCGCCAGACAATCCGCCCGAACTTTGCATGTCAAAATCGTGCGGGCCACCAACCTGCTTATAAATGCAGGTAACATGCGTCGCTTTGCAGCCACTCGGCCTGACCATGTCCGCGACTTCCCGTTTCCCCTTTCTTCCCTATCTGTTCGCCTGCCTGCTCGGGCTGTTTGCCCTGTGCGGCTTCTGGTACGGCCTCGGCAAACCGGTGATCCTGCCGGACGTCGCCACCCCGACCCACAAGTTGCAATGCGCCTCCTACACCCCGTTCGATAAAGACCAGTCGCCGTTCGACGTGCCGTTCAAACTGCGCCCGGAGCGCATGGACGCCGACCTCGCCCTGCTCGCCACCCGCTTCGAATGCATCCGCACCTATTCCATGACCGGCCTCGAAGCGCTGCCGGATCTGGCGCGCAAGCACGGTTTGAAGTTGATGATCGGCGCGTGGGTCAACAGCAATCCAGTCGACACCGAGAAGGAAGTCGACTTGCTGATCGCCTCGGCCAATGCCAACCCGGACGTGGTCAGCGCGGTGATCGTCGGCAACGAAGCCTTGCTGCGCAAGGAAGTCACCGGTGCGCAACTGGCGAAGCTGATCAACAAGGTCAAGAGCCATATCAAGCAACCAGTCACCTACGCGGATGTCTGGGAGTTCTGGCTCAAGCACCCGGAAGTCGCGCCGGCGGTGGATTTCCTGACCATTCACTTGCTGCCGTACTGGGAAGACGATCCGTCGAACATCGACGCCGCACTGCATCATGTAGCGCAAGTACGTCAGGTGTTCGGCAACAAGTTCGCACCCAAAGACGTGATGATTGGCGAAACCGGCTGGCCGAGCGAAGGCCGCCAGCGTGAGACAGCCCTGCCGAGCCGGGTCAACGAAGCCAAGTTCATTCGTGGTTTTGTCACCCTCGCCGAACAGGAAGGCTGGCGCTACAACCTGATCGAAGCGTTCGACCAGCCGTGGAAGCGCGGCAGCGAAGGCGCGGTCGGCGGTTACTGGGGGCTGTTCGATGCGGACCGCCAGGACAAGGGCGTGTTGGCCGGGCCGGTATCGAATGTGCCGTACTGGTCGCAGTGGCTGGCGGTCGGCGGAGTGATCTTCCTCGGCACATTGCTGCTGGGCGGTCGGGTTCGTACGACGCGCTCGGCGCTGATCCTGCCGTTGCTCGGCGCCCTCGCCGCCTGCTCGATCGGCGCCTGGGGCGATCTGGCGCGGGTGACCACGCGGTTTGCCAGCGAATGGCTGTGGGTCGGCTTGCTGACGATCCTGAATCTGTTGGTGCTGGCCCATGCCGCGCTGACCTTGAGCGCCCGCAATGGCTGGCGTGAACAGGCGTTCAACGCTTTCGAGCGACGGGCCGGCTGGCTGGTGGCGGCGGCCGGTTTCGCCGCTGCCGTGATGATGCTCGAGCTGGTGTTCGATCCGCGCTATCGCAGTTTTCCAAGCGTGGCCTTCATTCTGCCGGCGCTGGTCTACCTGTGCCGCCCGGTCAGCGTGGCCCGTCGGGAGATCGTCCTGCTGACCTTCATCATCGGCGCGGGCATTGCGCCGCAGCTGTTCCGTGAAGGATTGCAGAATCAGCAGGCGTGGGGCTGGGCGCTGGTCAGCGTGTTGATGGTGGCTGCGTTGTGGCGCTGCCTGCGGGTTCGCAAGGGCTGATCTTCAAAGGCTGAACCGGCCTCTTCGCTGGCAAGCCAGCTGCCACAGGTTCTGCATCTACATGGATCAAGCGTGGGAGCTGGCTTGCCAGCGATGGCTGACTGTCAGACGCCGCGAGACTCTCTAACCAGTCGCAACCCGGCAATCACCACCGCAAATACCGCCAGCGTCGTGTTGTACAGCGCCAGCGCCGGCAACCCGAACACCAGCGCCAGCACCGCCAGCCACCACCCTGCCCGGCCCGGCACGACAAAACCGAGCACGGCTGCAGCAACCGCCGCCCAGCCCAGCAGCTGGAAATGAATCATCAGGCCCAGGTTCGAGCGCACCGAGCATTCCCAGCGGCTCGCCTCATCCACGCAGATGCCCACCCACTGCGCGTCCTCCATGAAGCCATAACGCGCGCCATAACTGGCAGCCAGCCACAACGGCAACAGAACGAGCAGCAGAATCACGGGCAAGCGGCGGGACATGGAACACTCCAATCGACGAAATCGGCGGCCAGCTTAATCTGCCGCCGCGCATACGCAAGGACTAACAACTCTTAACTGGTCATTCCTTCCTTGCAAAGTGTATCGTCCGGCTACTATTACTCCGAATTCTGTCAGTTTGGTGCCGTGGCATGGCACTTTGACGCAAACCCGGTGGTCATAGCCTGCGAACTTCATTCGGCACCTTCCTCTAAGGGATCCAGTCATGCTCCGTTCCTTGCGCTTCGCCGCCCTGTTTGGCGGCCTTATTCTGAGTGCGTCCGCGCTGGCGGTGGATATCGACGCCGCCAGCTATGGCTATCCCCTGACCAACCCGTTCGAGGCGACCATCGCCACCACGCCGCCGGACTTGCGCCCGGAACTGCCACTGGACGACGACATCGATCAGGCCGATCGCAGCGTCACCCTGCGCCCCGAGCGGGAATTCATCCTGCCGGACAATTTCTGGCCGGTGAAAAAACTCACCTACCGCATCGCCACCCAGGACAAGGCCGCGCCGCTGATCTTCCTGATCGCCGGCACCGGCGCGCGCTACGACAGCACGCTCAACGAGTACCTGAAGAAGCTTTATTACAAGGCCGGCTACCACGTCGTGCAGCTGTCATCGCCGACCAGCTTCGACTTCATGAGCGCCGCCTCGCGTTTCGCCACCCCCGGCGTGACCAAGGAAGACGCCGAAGACATGTACCGGGTGATGCAGGCCGTGCGGGCGCAGAACCCGAAAGTACCGGTCACCGACTATTACCTCAGCGGCTACAGCCTCGGCGCGCTGGACGCGGCCTTCGTGGCGCATCTGGATGAAACCCGTCGCAGCTTCAACTTCAAGAAAGTCCTGCTGCTGAATCCGCCGGTCAACCTTTACACCTCGATCACCAACCTCGACAAGCTGGTGCAGACCGAGGTCAAGGGCATCAACAACAGCACTACTTTCTATGAACTGGTGCTGAACAAACTGACCCGCTACTTCCAGCAGAAGGGCTACATCGACCTCAACGATGCGCTGCTCTACGACTTCCAGCAGTCCAAGCAGCACCTGAGCAACGAGCAAATGGCGATGCTGATCGGCACCTCGTTCCGCTTCTCGGCAGCCGATATTGCGTTCACTTCGGACCTGATCAACCGTCGCGGCCTGATCACCCCGCCGAAATTCCCGATCACCGAAGGCACCAGCCTCACGCCGTTCCTCAAGCGTGCGCTGCAATGCGACTTCGACTGCTACCTCACCGAACAGGTGATCCCGATGTGGCGCGCCCGCACCGACGGCGGCAGCCTGCTGCAACTGATCGATCAGGTCAGCCTGTACGCATTGAAGGATTATCTGCACGACAGCCCGAAAATCGCCGTCATGCACAACGCCGACGACGTGATCCTCGGCCCGGGCGACCTCGGCTTCCTGCGCCGGACCTTCGGCGATCGCCTGACCGTTTACCCGCTGGGCGGCCATTGCGGCAACCTTAACTACCGCGTCAACAGCGACGCCATGCTGGAGTTCTTCCGTGGCTAAATATCTCCTGCTGATTGCAGCGCTCCTCAGTGCAGGTATGGCCCAGGCCGACAACAGCAAAGCCAATGCACCGGTGGTCATCGACAGCGACGGTTTCAAGGAGCCGCTGTCCAAACTCAAGTTCAACCCGGGGCTGGATCAGCGCGAGTTCGAGCGCTCGACCCTCAGCGCGCTGAACGTCTATGACCCGCTGGAAGAGTGGAACCGCCGCGTCTACCACTTCAACTACCGCTTCGACCAATGGGTGTTCCTGCCGGTGGTCGATGGCTATCGCTACATCACCCCGAGCTTCGTGCGCACCGGCGTGAGCAACTTCTTCAACAACATTGGCGACGTGCCGAACCTGGTCAACAGCCTGTTGCAGTTCAAGGGCAAGCGCTCGATGGAAACCACCGCGCGCCTGCTGCTCAACACCACCATCGGCATCGCCGGACTCTGGGACCCGGCTACCGCCATGGGCCTGCCGCGCCAGAGCGAAGACTTCGGCCAGACCCTGGGCTTCTACGGCGTACCGGGCGGCGCCTACTTCGTGCTGCCGATCCTCGGCCCGTCGAACCTGCGCGACACCGCAGGCCTGGCCGTGGACTACACCGCCGAGTCCGCGATCAACTTCCTCAATGTCTCGGAAGTCAGCTCCAACCACCCGGAAGTCTGGGTACTGCGTGGCATCGACAAGCGTTACCAGACCAGCTTCCGCTACGGTCAGCTGAACTCGCCGTTCGAGTACGAAAAGGTGCGCTACGTCTACACCGAGTCGCGCAAGTTGCAGATCGCCGAGTAAAAACGCCAGCCACAAAAAAGGCCATTCGATGCGAGTCGAATGGCCTTTTTGTTTGCCTCAGGATTTAGCCTTTCAGGGCTTTCCAGACTTTGCCGATCACGGACACGCCCGCCAGCACCACCGCACCCGCGATGATCCCCGCCACGCCGTTCAACAGCATCGGCACCACGAACCCGGCGCCACCGGCCGCTGCGCCGACGCTTTCGATCCAGTGATGCACCACCGGCACACCGTGGGTCAGGATGCCGCCACCGACCAGGAACATCGCCGCCGTGCCGATCACAGACAGGCTTTTCATCATGTACGGCGCAGCGCGCAGGATGCCGTTGCCGATACTTTTGGCCATCTGCCCGGGTTTCTGAGTCAGCCACAGACCGAGGTCATCGAGTTTGACGATACCGGCCACCAGGCCGTAAACGCCCACGGTCATGACAATGGCGATGCCCGACATCACGATCACTTGCTGGGTCAGCGAAGCATCGGCCACGGTGCCGAGGGTGATGGCGATGATTTCCGCCGAGAGGATGAAGTCGGTGCGGATCGCGCCCTTGATCTTGTCCTTCTCGTAGGCCACCAGATCGGTTGCCGGATCAGCCACGGCCTCAACCAACTGGGCGTGCTCGGCTTCATCTTCGGCCTTGCTGTGCAGGAACTTGTGCGCGAGTTTTTCGAAACCTTCGAAACACAGGTAGGCGCCACCGACCATCAACAGCGGTGTCACCAGCCACGGCACGAACGCACTGATCGCCAGCGCCGACGGCACCAGGATCAGTTTGTTGACGAACGAGCCCTTGGCCACCGCCCAGACCACCGGGATTTCCCGCTCCGCGCGTACGCCGGAGACTTGCTGGGCGTTGAGCGCCAAGTCGTCGCCGAGCACGCCGGCGGTCTTCTTGGCAGCCATTTTGGTCATCAACGCAACGTCGTCCAGAACGGTAGCGATGTCGTCGATCAGCACCAGCAAACTGCTTCCTGCCATGAATCATGTTTCCTTATGTGAATAATGCCGCGCAGCATACCGCGACTGCGGGCCACACGGGGCATTGTTGAGCGCCGCGCGAGGCCGGTGCTACCATGCGCAACCGCCAGAACAGGCAAGGAACCACCGGGTTTATGAGCACAATCCGCGAGCGCAACAAAGAACTGATCCTGCGTGCAGCCAGTGAAGAGTTTGCCGACAAGGGCTTCGCTGCGACCAAAACCAGCGACATCGCCGCCAAGGCAGGACTGCCCAAGCCCAACGTCTATTACTACTTCAAGTCCAAGGAAAACCTCTACCGCGAGGTGCTGGAAAGTATCATCGTGCCGATCCTGCAGGCCTCGACCCCGTTCAATCCGGACGGCGTACCGAGCGAAGTGCTGAGCGGCTACATCCGCTCGAAGATCCGCATCTCCCGCGACCTGCCCTTCGCCTCCAAGGTGTTCGCCAGCGAAATCATGCACGGCGCCCCGCACCTGAGCGCCGACCTGGTCGAGCAGCTCAACGGCCAAGCCAAGCACAACATCGACTGCATCCAGACCTGGATCGACCGCGGCCAGATCGCCCCGATCGACCCCAACCACCTGATGTTCAGCATCTGGGCCGCAACCCAGACCTACGCCGACTTCGACTGGCAGATCTCCGCCGTAACCGGCAAGGACAAGCTCGACGAAGCCGACTATGAAGCCGCAGCACAAACCATCATCCGGTTGGTGCTCAAGGGCTGCGAGCCGGACTGAAGTCCGCACCTCCAGACACAAACAAGCCCGCCCTCACATGATCCTGTGAGGGCGGGCTTGTGCGTTTCAGCGGCTATTCGGTTTTAGCCACTCAGGCTGCCACCCCCGCATCCGCCCGCAGGTCCAGGGCCTCTACGGCCTTGATTGCCACCTGCTCATCGATATCCGACAGATCGCCGCTGATGCCGATCGCACCCAGCACGTTCCCCGCCTGATCACGAATCAACACACCGCCCGGTGCCGGCACGACGCTGCCCTGCCCCATGCTGTTGAGCGCGGCGATGAACGCCGGGCGTTGTTGCGCGTCCAGCGCCAGCAGGCGTGAGCCCTTGCCCAGGGCGATGGCGCCCCAGGCTTTGCCGATGGCGATGTTCGGGCGCAGCAGGCTGGCGCCATCTTCGCGCTGCAAGGTGACCAGATGGCCGCCGGTATCCAGTACCGCGATGGTCAGCGGCGCGGCGGAAATGGCCCGCCCTGCATTGATGGCTTCGTTGACCAGCTTGACTGCGACTTTCAAGGTTAAAGCGCTCATGGTGCCGTCCTCATTTTGTTATTGGGAAAGTCGTTGGACTGCGCGCAAGTGCCGCAGCCCGATGCAACAAATAGAACACAATGAATTATTTTTTTGTATACAATAATTCCCGAAAAGCGCTCCATGCGACGAAAAGCCACAGCAGAACAGGCTTCCGACGAATGAAACAGGCGCTTGAGAAAATGGATTGACCTGCGCCGTCCGCCGTGAATACACTCTGCGCAAAGCCACTTGTATACAATTACAAAACGTAAAGAGGCACAAAACCATGAGCAAAATGAGAGCAATCGAAGCCGCCGTTCTGGTGATGCGCCGTGAAGGGGTTGATACCGCTTTTGGCATTCCGGGCGCTGCAATCAACCCGCTGTACTCCGCCCTGCAGAAAGTCGGTGGCATCGATCACGTCCTCGCTCGCCACGTTGAAGGCGCCTCGCACATGGCCGAGGGCTACACCCGCACCAAGGCCGGCAACATCGGCGTGTGCATCGGTACTTCCGGCCCGGCCGGTACCGACATGGTCACCGGTCTGTACAGCGCCTCCGCGGACTCGATCCCGATCCTCTGCATCACCGGGCAGGCACCCCGCGCCCGTATGCACAAGGAAGACTTCCAGGCCGTCGACATCACCAGCATCGTCAAGCCGGTGACCAAGTGGGCGACCACCGTTCTGGAGCCGGGCCAGGTGCCTTATGCGTTCCAGAAAGCCTTCTACGAAATGCGCTCCGGCCGTCCGGGCCCGGTGCTGATCGACCTGCCGTTCGACGTGCAGATGGCTGAAATCGAATTCGACATCGACGCCTACCAGCCACTGCCGCTGGCCAAGCCAAGCGCCACCCGCGTGCAGGTTGAAAAAGCCCTGGCGATGCTGGATCAGGCCGAGCGTCCATTGCTGGTGGCCGGCGGCGGCATCATCAACGCCGACGCCAGCGAGTTGCTGGTCGAGTTCGCCGAGCTGACCGGCATTCCAGTGATCCCGACCCTGATGGGCTGGGGCACCATTCCGGACGATCACCCGCTGATGGTGGGCATGGTCGGTCTGCAGACTTCGCACCGTTACGGCAACGCCACCCTGCTCAAGTCCGACGTGGTGCTGGGTGTCGGCAACCGCTGGGCCAACCGTCACACCGGTTCGGTCGACGTTTACACCGAAGGCCGCAAGTTCATTCACGTCGACATCGAACCGACCCAGATCGGCCGCGTGTTCACCCCGGACCTGGGCATCGTTTCCGACGCTGCCGCCGCGCTGACCGTGTTCATCGAAGTCGCCCGTGAATGGCAAGCCGCCGGCAAGCTGAAAAACCGCTCTGCCTGGCTGCAGGATTGCCAGCAGCGCAAGGCCAGCCTGCACCGCAAGACCCACTTCGACAACGTGCCGGTCAAGCCGCAGCGCGTTTACGAAGAAATGAACCAGGTGTTCGGCAAGGACACCTGCTACGTCAGCACCATTGGTCTGTCGCAGATTGCCGGCGCGCAGTTCCTGCACGTCTACAAGCCGCGTCACTGGATCAACTGCGGTCAGGCCGGCCCGTTGGGCTGGACCATTCCGGCAGCGCTGGGCGTGGTGAAGGCCGATCCGAACCGTAAAGTCGTGGCCCTGTCGGGGGACTATGACTTCCAGTTCATGATCGAAGAACTGGCGGTCGGCGCTCAGTTCAAACTGCCGTACATCCACGTCGTGGTGAACAACTCGTACCTGGGGCTGATCCGTCAGGCCCAGCGCGGGTTCGATATGGACTACTGCGTGCAGCTGTCCTTCGATAACCTGAACGCGCCGGAACTCAACGGTTATGGTGTCGACCACGTCGCAGTCGCCGAGGGCCTGGGCTGCAAGGCACTGCGTGTGTTCGAACCGGCTGACATCGCCCCTGCCCTGCGCAAGGCCGAAGAGCTGATCGAAGAGTTCAAGGTGCCGGTGATCGTCGAGATCATTCTGGAGCGTGTGACCAACATCTCCATGGGGACCGAGATCAACGCCGTCAACGAATTCGAAGACCTGGCGCTGGTCGGCAACGATGCGCCAACGGCGATTTCGTTGCTCGATTAACTGCTGACCGTCACCCCTGTGGGAGCGAGCCTGCTCGCGATGAGGCCGGTACATTCAACATTGATGTTGCCTGACACACCGTCATCGCTAGCAGGCTAGCTCCCACAAGGGCCTGCACAAATTTACGGGAGACCACCATGCCGCGTTTCGCAGCCAACCTGTCCATGCTGTTCACCGAACAGGATTTCCTTGCCCGTTTCGACGCCGCCGCCAAGGCTGGCTTCAGCGGTGTCGAATACCTGTTCCCGTACGATTTCAGCTCTGCCGAAATCAAGGCAAGGCTCGATGCCAACGGTCTGACCCAAGTGCTGTTCAACCTGCCGGCCGGTGACTGGGCCAAGGGCGAGCGCGGTATCGCGTGCCTGCCGGACCGGGTCGAAGAGTTCCGCGCCGGGGTCGACCTGGCCATCGCTTACGCCCAGGTGCTGGGCAACACCCAGGTCAACTGCCTGGCCGGTATCCGTCCGCAGGGCGTGGACGATGCCACCGTTGAAAAGACCTTCGTCGCCAACCTCAAGTACGCCGCCGACAAGCTGCAAGCCGTCGGCATCAAACTGGTGATGGAAGCGATCAACACCCGCGACATCCCGGGCTTCTACCTGAACAATACGGCGCAGGCCCTGTCGATTCGCGAGCAGGTCGGCAGCGCCAACCTGTTCCTGCAATACGACATCTATCACATGCAAATCATGGAAGGCGATCTGGCCCGCACCCTGCAATCGCACCTGGCCGAGATCAACCATGTGCAGCTGGCCGACAACCCGGGCCGCAACGAGCCGGGCACCGGCGAGATCAACTACCGCTTCCTGTTCGAACACCTCGATCGCATCGGTTATCAGGGCTGGGTCGGCTGCGAGTACAAACCGCTGACCACCACGGAAGCGGGCCTCGGCTGGCTGAAGACCCACAACGCGATCTGACCCCCTATTTGCTTGAGCAAGACAAAAACAAGAGGATTTTCTCATGGCTAAAATCGGATTCATCGGCACCGGCATCATGGGCCACCCAATGGCGGCGAACCTGCAGAAAGCCGGTCACAGCCTGTTCCTGTCGGCGCACCACGACGCCGCCCCTGCCGACCTGGTCGCCGCTGGCGCCGTTGCCCTGGCCAACCCGAAAGAAGTGGCCCAGGAAGCTGAATTCATTATCGTGATGGTGCCGGATACCCCCCAGGTCGACGACGTGCTGTTCCGCGCCGACGGCGTCGCGGCCGGTATCGGCAAAGGCAAAGTCGTGATCGACATGAGCTCGATCTCGCCGACCGCCACCAAGGCTTTCGCCGCGAAGATCAACGAGAAAGGCGCGCAATACCTCGACGCTCCGGTGTCCGGCGGTGAAGTCGGCGCCAAGGCTGCAACCCTGAGCATCATGGTCGGTGGCGACGCCGATGCCTTCGAACGCGCACTGCCGCTGTTCCAGGCCATGGGTAAGAACATCACCCTGGTTGGTGGCAATGGCGACGGTCAGACCGCCAAGGTGGCGAACCAGATCATCGTTGCCCTGAACATTCAGGCCGTGGCCGAAGCCCTGCTGTTCGCTTCGAAAAACGGTGCCGATCCGGCCAAGGTGCGTGAAGCGCTGATGGGTGGCTTCGCCTCCTCGAAGATCCTCGAAGTGCACGGTGAGCGCATGATCAAGGGCACCTTCGATCCGGGCTTCCGCATCAGCCTGCACCAGAAGGACCTGAACCTGGCCCTGCAAGGCGCCAAGGAGCTGAACATCAACCTGCCGAACACCGCCAACGCCCAGCAAGTGTTCAGCACCTGCGCGGCCATCGGTGGCAGCAACTGGGACCACTCGGCGCTGATCAAGGGCCTGGAACACATGGCCAACTTCTCGATTCGCGACAAGAAGTAAGCCCTGCCCCAACCTGCATCAAACCTGTGGGAGCCAGCCTGCTGGCGATGGAATCGACGCGGAGTGTCTGCCAGACCTCAGCGCCTGAATCGCTAGCAGGCTAGCTCCCACAGGGTTCCGAGTTGCCCTTTCGAATAACAAGAATTCCGGGAGCCCGCCATGTCGGTCGATCCGCAACAACTGCTGCGCGAGCTGTTTGCCACAGCCATCGACGCGGCCCATCCGAACCAGGTCCTCGAAGCGCATCTGCCGGCCGATCGCACAGGTCGCGTGATCGTCATCGGCGCCGGCAAGGCTGCCGCGGCCATGGCGCAAGTGGTCGAGCGCTGCTGGGAAGGTGAAGTCTCGGGCCTTGTGGTGACCCGCTACGGTCACGGCGCCCCGTGCGAAAAAATCGAAGTGGTCGAAGCCGCGCACCCCGTGCCGGACGCTGCCGGTCTGGCCGTGGCCAAACGCGTGCTGGAACTGGTCAGCAATCTGAGCGAAGACGACCGCGTGATTTTCCTGCTGTCCGGTGGCGGCTCTGCTCTGCTGGCGCTGCCGGCCGAAGGCATCACCCTGGCCGACAAGCAATCGATCAATAAAGCCCTGCTCAAATCCGGCGCGACCATCGGCGAGATGAACTGCGTGCGCAAGCACCTCTCGGCGATCAAGGGCGGACGCCTGGGCAAGGCCTGCTGGCCGGCGACTGTTTACACCTACGCGATTTCCGATGTACCGGGCGATCTCGCCACGGTCATCGCCTCCGGCCCGACCGTGGCCGACCCGAGCACCAGCGCCGAAGCGCTGGCCATCATCAAGCGCTACGGTATCGAGATTCCGGCGTCGGTGCGCAGCTGGCTGCAAAGCCCGGAATCGGAAACCGTCAAACCCGGCGATCCGAGCCTGGCCCGCAGTCACTTCCAGTTGATCGCCCGCCCTCAGCAATCGCTGGATGCGGCGGCGGTGAAATGCCGTCAGGCCGGTTTCAGCACGCTGATCCTCGGCGACCTGGAAGGCGAATCCCGTGAAGTGGCGAAAGTCCACGCCGGCATCGCGCGCCAGATCATCCATCACGGCCAGCCACTGGCTGCACCGTGCGTAATCCTCTCCGGTGGCGAAACCACGGTGACCGTGCGCGGCAATGGCCGGGGCGGACGCAACGCCGAATTCCTCCTCAGCCTCACCGACAGCCTCAAGGGCCAGCCCGGCGTCTATGCGCTGGCCGGCGACACCGACGGCATCGACGGCTCGGAAGATAACGCCGGCGCGATCATGACCCCGGACAGCTATGCCCGTGCCGCCGCCCTGGGCCTGAGCGCCAGCGACGAGCTGGATAACAACAACGGTTACGGCTACTTCGCGGCGCTCGATGCGCTGATCGTCACCGAACCGACCCGCACCAACGTCAACGACTTCCGCGCCATCCTGATCCTCGAGAGCTCTAAATCATGACGCCTGATAAAAAGGTCAAAATCCTCGCCACCCTCGGGCCTGCCGTCGACGGCATCGAAGACATCCGCGAGCTGGTCGAGGCCGGGGTCAATATCTTCCGCCTCAACTTCAGCCACGGCGATCACGCCGACCACGCCAAGCGCTATCAGTGGATCCGCGAAGTCGAGCGCCAGCTCAACTACCCGCTCGGGATCCTGATGGACCTGCAAGGGCCGAAACTGCGGGTCGGCAAGTTCGCTGACGGCAAGGTTCAGTTGCATCGCGGTCAGGCGTTCCGCCTTGATCTGGACGCAACGCCGGGCGATGAGCGCCGGGTGAGCCTGCCGCACCCGGAGATCATCGCGGCGCTGGAAGCCGGGATGGATCTGCTGCTCGATGACGGCAAACTGCGTCTGCGGGTCGTCACCAAATACTCCGACGCGATCGACACCACCGTGCTCAATGGCGGCGAACTGTCGGATCGCAAAGGCGTGAACGTGCCGCAAGCGGTGCTCGATCTGAGCCCGCTGACCACCAAGGATCGTCGCGATCTGAGCTTCGGTCTGGAGCTGGGTGTGGACTGGGTCGCGTTGTCGTTCGTGCAGCGTCCGCAAGACATCATCGAGGCCCGCGCGCTGATCGGCGACAAGGCGTTCCTGATGGCGAAAATCGAGAAGCCGTCGGCCGTCGAGCAACTGCGCGAGATCGCCGAACTGAGCGACGCGATCATGGTGGCTCGCGGTGACCTGGGCGTGGAAGTGCCGGCCGAAAGCGTGCCGCAGATCCAGAAAAACATCATCACCACCTGCCGCCACCTCGGCAAACCGGTGGTGGTGGCGACGCAGATGCTCGAGTCGATGCGCTTCTCCCCGGCGCCGACCCGCGCCGAAGTCACCGACGTGGCCAACGCCGTGGCCGAAGGCGCCGATGCGGTGATGCTGTCGGCGGAAACCGCGTCCGGCGAGTACCCGCTGGAAGCCGTGCAGATGATGAGCAAGATCATCCGCCAGGTGGAGAACGGTCCGGACTACCAGACCCAACTCGACGTCAGCCGGCCGAAAGCCGAGGCGACGGTGTCCGATGCGATCAGCTGCGCGATCCGCCGGATCAGCAACGTGCTGCCGGTGGCGGTGCTGGTCAACTACAGCGAGTCCGGTGCATCGAGTCTGCGTACGGCGCGGGAGCGGCCGAAAGCGCCGATCCTCAACCTGACGCCGAACCTGCAGACCGCCCGCCGCCTCAGCGTGGCGTGGGGCATTCATTCGGTGGTCAATGATCGCCTGCGTCAGGTGGATGAGGTGTGCTCGACCGCGCTGGAAATCGCTCAGGCGCAAGGAATGGCCGAGCGTGGCGATACGTTGCTGATCACCGCGGGTGTGCCGTTCGGGCAGCCGGGGTCGACTAATTCGCTGCGGATCGAAACATTGATTTGACGCCTCACCGGCCTCTTCGCGAGCAGGCTCGCTCCCACAGTTGATTTGTGTGCACCACAAACTCAATGACTGAACAAAGATTCAATGTGGGAGCCAGCCTGCTGGCGATGCGGGCACTCGGTTTCACTGACATTTTAGAACTGCCATGCCTGCCAATCATTTCAACACCCACTGCCCTGACTGGGCCGAGGCTTTGCTCAACGGCTTCAGTCAAATCTTCCTCCAGCGTCATCCGCTGTGTGGACTCCTGTGCCTTTTGGCCATTTTATTTACCGCGCCGGTGCTGTTCGCCGGCGCGCTGCTCGGCGCGGTCGCCGGTTTGCTCACCGCGCAACGACGCAACTACGCCAAGGCGGATCGTCAGGCCGGACTGTTCAGCTACAACGGCGTGTTGGTCGGCCTGTTGCTGAGCCTGTATTTCCCCTGGTCGCCGATGCTGCCGCCGCTGATTCTGGCGGCTGGCGGACTGAGCGCGATGATCACGCAGCAGTGGCTCAAACGCGCACGCCTCACCGAGTACCTGCCCGCCTACACCGCGCCGTTCGTATTGCTGAGCTGGCTGTTCCTGTGTTTCGCCGAGCCTTTGTCCGCCGCACCGGCGCTTGAACTGAATACCGTGAACCTGCTCGGTGCCGGCCTGAAAGGCTTCGGTCAAGTGATGTTCCTCGACCATCCGTTGGCCGGTGGATTGATCGCTGCCGGCTTGTTGATTGCCGATCGCCGGGCTTTTGCCTGGGCGCTGCTGGCTTCGGTAATCGGCCTGGGTTCCAGTCTGTTGCACCACGACAGCCAAATCGCGTTGCTGGGTCTGGGTGGTTACAACGCAGTCCTCGCCGCCCTCGCCTTCAGCACCCAGCGCCAGCAACCGTGGCTGCCGCTGTTCGGCATCGGCCTGGCGCTGCTGTTGACGCCGCTGTTCAGTGCCCTGGGTCTGGCAACCCTCACGGCACCGTTCATTCTCGCCTGCTGGCTGCTGCGCACCGGCATTCGCCTGATGCAGCAACCGCAGATCAGCGGCGCGCCTTGCGCTCGCGGGGAGAATCAACCTAGGCTGCGCTGATCTTTGATTCAGGCGTGATCCATGGACAGTAACCAGCACTGGCGTGAACAGCTTTACGTCATGATTTTCCAGAGCGACACCCCCGCCGGGCGACGTTTCGACGGCATCCTGCTGTTGATCATTCTCGCCAGCCTGGTGATCGTGATGCTCGACAGCATCGACAGCGTTCACCGCAATTACGCCGATGTGCTGGCGTATATCGAGTGGGGGTTCACCATCATCTTTGCCGGCGAGTACATCCTGCGTCTGTACTGCTCGCCCAAACCGTTGCGCTATGCCTTCAGTTTTTACGGATTGGTGGATCTGCTGGCGATCGTGCCGGGCATCCTCGCGCTGTACTACAGCGATGCGCAGTATTTGCTGATTATCCGGATCATCCGGATGCTGCGGATTTTCCGCGTCCTCAAACTCAGTCCGTACCTCAAGCAAGCCAACTACCTGATGTCGGCGCTGCGTGGCAGCAAGCAGAAGATCGTGGTGTTTCTGGTGAGCGTCTGCACACTCGTAACCGTGTTCGGCACGTTGATGTACGTAATCGAAGGCCCGGAACACGGCTTCACCAGCATTCCCAAGGGCATCTATTGGGCTATCGTGACCCTGACCACCGTCGGCTTCGGCGACATCGTGCCGAAGACTCCGTTGGGCCAGGTGATTTCGTCGCTGGTGATGATCACTGGTTACTCGATCATCGCGGTACCCACCGGGATCTTCACCGCCGAACTGGCCAATGCGATGCGTGGTGAACAGTTGCAACACGACTGCCCGGTTTGCCAGAAAAAGAGCCATGAAAGCGGCGCCGCATTCTGTTCGCGATGCGGTAATCCGTTATTCAAGAAAATGGAATAAGCAAAGTTCTTTTTAATCTTTAAGCGACTATGCGCGGCCCGCTATAGTCGCTGGCAAATGGCCTTATCATTGTCAAAAACACCCCCACAGAACAAGGAATGCGCAGTGAAAAAACTCTTTGGCGCCTCACTTCTCGCCGCAGGTCTTGCCTTCGGCAGCGTGGCTCAGGCCGCACCGACCCTGCTCAACGTGTCCTACGACGTGATGCGCGATTTCTACAAGGACTACAACACTGCGTTCCAGAAACACTGGCAGGCCGAACACAACGAAAACATTACGGTGCAGATGTCTTTCGGCGGTTCGAGCAAGCAAGCCCGTTCGGTGATCGACGGCCTGCCGGCTGACGTCATCACCATGAACATGGCCACCGACATCAACGCCCTGGCCGACAACGGCCAATTGGTGCCAAAGGACTGGGTCACTCGGCTGCCGAACAACAGTGCGCCGTTCACCTCGGCCACCGTATTCATCGTCCGCAAGGGCAACCCGAAAGCCCTGAAAGACTGGCCGGACCTGCTCAAGGACGGCGTGCAAGTGATCGTGCCGAACCCGAAAACCTCGGGTAACGGCCGCTACACCTACCTGTCGGCCTGGGGCTACGTGCTGAAAAACGGCGGTGACGAAAACAAGGCCAAGGACTTCGTCGGCAAGCTGTTCAAGCAGGCGCCAGTGCTGGACACCGGTGGCCGCGCCGCCACCACCACGTTCATGACCAACCAGATCGGTGACGTGCTGGTGACCTTCGAGAACGAAGCCGAAATGATCGCCCGCGAGTTCGGCCGCGACCAGTTCGAAGTCATCTACCCAAGCGTTTCCGCTGAAGCCGAGCCGCCGGTGTCGGTGGTCGACAAAGTGGTCGAGAAGAAAGGCTCCCGCGCCGCTGCCGAGGAATACCTGAAGTTCCTGTGGTCGCCGCAAGGTCAGGAAATCGCCGCCGCCAACTACCTGCGTCCACGTGACCCGGCGGTACTGGCCAAATACACCGATCGCTTCCCGAAAGTCGACTTCCTGTCGGTCGAGAAGACCTTCGGCGACTGGCGCACCGTGCAGAAGACCCACTTCAACGATGGCGGAGTCTTCGACCAGATCTACAACGGCCAATAAGGCTTGAGCTGACATGAAAAAGGCGACCTGCAGAGGTCGCCTTTTTTGTGGGCGTTTACATCGGCGGCTTGACGCCATCCTTGCCCGCCGAGATCGATTGCGCGGTCAGCGTGCCGTCCGCGCTCTGGGTCACGAAGGTGACGATCTTCACCCCGACCTTGAGCAGGCTGCGATCACCCGGCGTCAGGTT
Source organism: Pseudomonas sp. B40(2017) (assembly GCF_002112855.1). Lineage (NCBI taxonomy): Bacteria > Pseudomonadati > Pseudomonadota > Gammaproteobacteria > Pseudomonadales > Pseudomonadaceae > Pseudomonas > Pseudomonas sp. B40(2017). The sequence continues at coordinate 294,879 of NZ_NEIT01000003.1, read as the reverse complement.
GACGATCGGCACGTCCTCCGGCACCAGGATCTTCTGCTGGCCGCCCTTGTAGTTGACGGTCAGCACCCGGCCGTTGCTAACCACCAGATCGCCGACGCTGCCATTGGTCATGCTGCTGCCCTTGGCCAGGTCGAACGGCCGATGACCATCGCCGCTGCCGGCCAGCTCCGGCGGGAACACGTGAACCTCCAGCGCCTTGAGCGTGCCATCCTCCTGGGGAATGGCGGCCGAGCCGATGTAGCTGCCGGGCTTGATGTCTTCGATGTTGGCCAGGGTGACCGCACGGACCTTGGTGTCCGGGGTCAACTGGACCACCACGTTTTCACCGCTGTTGACGTGAACCTTGAGCGAGTCGGGACTGACCCCGGTGATCTCGCCGCGCACGCCCATGCGCATGCCGGGCGCTTCGGCGGCCTGCACGGCCGTGGCGCCGAGCAGACTGATCAGGGCAATCGTTGTGGTGTGGCGAAGCAACTGACGAAACATCGCAATCCTCCGTTGATGAACGCTGAAAACCGGTCACAACATAAGCACGCTATCGAACAAGATGTAAGTGAATGTATCATCGACGCTCAACGGTCGGACGCAAGGTTCGCCGATGAACAATGGATTGTTCGGCGCCACCTGTTCCGCAACGGAATAACTGATATCGATCAGAAGCCTCTACTGCCGGCTCGGCCCGTCCCTTAGCCTCACCGCATTCCTTTTCGCTGGATCGAGAAACCCTATGACCGCCACAACTCACGCAATGACCCGAGGCATGGTGCTGCTGTTCGCTTTCTGCTGCGGCGCCATCGTTGCCAACATCTACTACGCCCAGCCGATCATCGGTCTGATCGCGCCGGACATCGGCCTGAGCGACACCATGGCCAGTTTCATCGTGTCGCTGACCCAGATCGGCTATGCGCTGGGCCTGTTCTTCCTGGTGCCACTGGCGGATCTGCTGGAAAACCGCCGGTTGATGATCATCACCACCGTGGTGGCGATTGCCAGCCTGCTCGGCGCGGCGTTTACCGATCAACCGAATGTGTTCCTGCTGATCTCGTTGCTGGTGGGGTTCAGCTCGGTGTCGGTGCAGGTGTTGATTCCATTGGCGGCGCACTTGGCGCCGGAGGAATCCCGTGGCCGGGTGGTCGGCGGGATCATGGGCGGTCTGCTGCTGGGGATTCTGCTGGCGCGGCCAGTGTCGAGCGTGGTCGCCGACCATCTGGGCTGGCGGGCGATGTTCATGATCGCAGCCGCCTTGATGGCGGCGATCAGCGTGGTGCTGGCGCTGACCGTGCCCAAGCGCCAACCGGATCACAGCGCGTCCTACGGCCAGTTGCTGGGTTCGTTGTGGACGCTGCTGCGCAAACAACCGGTGCTGCGTCAGCGGGCGTTTTACCAGGCCTGCATGTTCGCCACGTTCAGCCTGTTCTGGACCGCCGTGCCGCTGGAACTGGCGCGCAACCATGGCCTGTCCCAGAGTGAAATTGCGATCTTCGCCCTGGTCGGCGCGATCGGTGCCATCGCCGCGCCGATCAGCGGACGCCTGGCCGATGCCGGCCACACCCGCATCGCCTCGCTGCTGGCCATGCTGTTCGCCAGCCTGAGCTTCCTGCCCGCCTTCATCCACCCGGCCTACAGCGTGATCGGCCTGGCCGTGACCGGCGTGGTACTCGACTTCTGCGTACAGATGAACATGGTGCTCGGCCAGCGCGCGGTCTACTCTCTCGACGCCAAAAGCCGCGGCCGCCTGAACGCGCTGTACATGACCAGCATCTTCGTCGGCGGCGCCTTCGGCTCGTCGGTGGCGAGTGCGGTGTACGAACATGGCGGCTGGTTGTGGATCGTGATTGTCGGCAGCGCGTTCCCGCTGCTGGCGCTGGTGCGGTTTTTGAGTGCTTCGAAAAAGCCTGTTCTGGCAACGGCCTAGCATCTGAAAAGCCCTGTCGGATCGCTGATCCGACAGGGCTCGAGGTTCAATGCCGGACCAGTTTTTCCATGGCGGCATCCGCCAGAAAAGAGGAGCGGCTTTTGACATTGTGTTCACGCACATAGCGGTCAATGCGCTGGATGACATAGCCCGGCAACGTCACGTTGACCTTTTCGGTCTTGCCCATGTACGGCGAGATGTCCAGCTCGAGCATGCCCCAGCCCATGTCGGCAAACTCCGGGTTGTTGCGATGGGTGGCCGCCGAAGTCGGCATCGGAATCAAATCACCATCCGCCGCGATCTCCTGCAGCATGATGTGGGCAATCTCGACGGCCGCGTTGTAGGCATCCTCAAACGTATCTCCGGCAGTAATCGCGCCGGGAATATCGGGGATCTGAATCCCGATGGCGGTGTTCTCGTCACCCCACTCGATGCAGATTGGGTATTGCATTGTGAAGTAGCCTCGACCATTAAAGTAACTCTAGAGATACCTTTAGTAGCCTGCGGAAGGTTGTGACACAACGTTGGTTGTTTTGCAGGATGTTTTGACTATCTGTCGGCGGTGTTTCCGACGGGTAGGCTGGCCAGTGTCAAGGCGCGGGCGTTCATTGAATATGTGCAGGGGGTTATTGACGAAAAAACCATAAAACCCACACTTGTTTCGTTTATTGCGATTTTCGCTTATTTCGAATAACGTTCCGGCATTCCTCATTTCCAAAGCCGGACTCGCCATGTCGACCGTTATTCATCCCTCCATCAGCCTCCCCGTAGAACGCGAAGTCAAAGCCGCCATTGAAGGACAGCGTGCCCTGGCCGCTTACCTTGCGACCCATTTCGAGACTCAGCACATCCAGATTTTCGACGAGCAGAACGAAGCTCATCGCGTCGAACTGCCCACCTCGGCCCTGCGCTTGCTGATCGACATTCTGGCGGAGCTGGCAGCAGGCAACGCGGTTCAGGTCGTACCGGTGCATGCCGAATTGACGACCCAGGAAGCCGCGGACCTGCTCAACGTCTCACGTCCACACCTCATAAAACTGCTGGAAAGCGGCGAGTTGTCCTACCACAAAACAGGCAAGCACCGACGTGTGCGCTTTGCCGATCTGATGGACTATAAGAACCGGCGCACCATCGCCAGCGAGCAGGCAATGGCGCTTCTCGCAGAGCAAGCTCAGGCGTTAAGGACAGGATACGAGTGAGGCATTCCTCTTTTACTGCTTTGTACGATGCATGCGTCTTGTACCCCGCCCCCTTGAGAGACTTCCTCATGTGGCTTGCCCTCTCGGGGCGATTTCGGGCGAGATGGACCCAGGAGATTCACTGCGAATGGAAACGCAATCTGCTGAAGAACCGCCCTGACCTGACGATGGAACAGCTGGATCGTACGTCAGGCCTGATGGATCAAGCGATACCCGACGCCTGTGTCCATGACTATGAAGACCTGATTGCCGGCCTCACCTTGCCCGACTGCGATGATCGTCATGTTCTAGCGGCGGCAATCCGTTGCGGCGCAAGCGTGATAGTGACGTTCAACCAGAAAGACTTTCCCTGCAAAGCGCTGGAGCCTTTCGGCATCGAAGCGCAACATCCGGACGAGTTCGTCGACAACCTCTTGGGGCTTGATCCGGCAGCAGTGGTTGCAGCGGCCCAAAAGCAGCGTCGGCAGCTGAAAATGCCTGCCATGGACGTCGAACCTTTTCTTGATCTACTGCAACGACAAGGCTTGGTTAAGTCGGTCCAGGCACTCAGCGGCTATCACGCGATTCTTTGAAAGCTCATTACTCCACACAGCAAAACGGCGATCCTGAGATCGCCGTTTTTCATTACTCCCCGAACTGCTTGCCCAGTCCCGCCGGTACGCCGTGGATGTTGGTTTCTTCCCACGGGCCGTTGGGGCTGATCGAGCGGCTCCAGCCGTTGTTCCAGCGGTAGTAGGTGCGCTGACGGTAGAAGGTGTTGGTCTGGTCGTCGAGCACGTAAACGCCCAGTTTCTGGTCCCAGTGGCTGTTGCCGCCCGGTGGCGGGGCGAAGCTGGCGGAGGTGCGCGGGATGGGTTTGGCGGGTTTGGCCGGGATGCCCGGTTTGCTCGGCGTCGGGCTGGTCGACGGGGTCGGGCTGGGTTGTGACGGCGGGATCGGCGGCAGCCTGGTGGTCGGCTCCGGTCGTTGCACCGCACATGCGCTCAAGCCCAGGGCCAGTGTGAGGACTGTGATTCGGGCGATGGCGTTCATGGCGGTGCTTTCCTGTTGGTTCCGGCTATTTGTCCGGGCTGTCGATGGTCAGTGTCTGCGGCGCGGTGGTGCTGCTGGCCAGAGGCCCGCTGCGACCGACCCACTCACCGGCGGTCGGTTGACCGGCACGGGAGATGCGCGCAACCAGTTGGACTTCGGGGAAGTTCGACAGTTTCAATTGCGGCATCATCGCGTCGGCATCGCCCAGTTCCACGGTGACCGGCAGATCGGCGACGGTCAGGCGCTTGGCTGCCAGCGGCGCTGGAGGGCCGGAAACCGCACGGGCAAAAATGAACACGCTGTCGCCCGGTTGCACCTTGGCTTTGAGCTCGCTGGCCAGATCCACACGCACTTTCAACAGCGCCGCCGCTTTTGCCGCCGGTACCTGGGCGACCTTGCCGCCGCTGGCCTGCAGTTTCTCGGTGGCGCGGGTGATGCCGCCCTGCAGGGCCTCGCGGGATTTGTCCTGTGGCGGCAGTTGCGCCAGCAGACGGTTCCAGTAGTCGATGGCTTCCTGATAACGCTCGCCTTCGAACGCGGCGATACCCAACAGGCCAAGACTGGTGACTTCTTTCGGATCGGCTTTCAGCGCTTCATCGGTCAGGGCCTGTACCTTGTCCGACCATTTCTTGTTGTCGGCGAAATATTGGGCCTGCGCCCACTGACCGAGCAGCTCCGGCTGACGACCAGCGAGATTGACCGCGCGTTCGAACATCTTCGCCGCGTCTGCCGGACGATCCTGGGCCATGTAGGTGCGACCGAGGAAATACACGCCTTCAGCCGAATCCGGCTGCGCAGCAACTGCGCGCTCCAGACGCTGAGTCATCTCTTCCATCGACTGCGGCGCCTGGGCGAATTCCCGGGTCAGTTCGACCTTGTCGCTCGCCCCAAAGTGCAGGTACAGGCCGAGGCCCAACACCGGCACCAGTACGGCTGCCAGCAATGGAAGTGGTTTACCCAAACGCGAAACCCGCGCCGGCGCCACACCTTCGGTGTCGGCCAGCAGTTCCCGGGCCGCTTCGGCACGGCCGCTGTCCATTTGCGCAGCATCGAGAATGCCTTCGGCCTGCTGCGATTGCAGTTCGGCGACGCGTTCCTGATACAGCGCGACGTTGAGGGCGGTTCGATCCTCTTCACGCTGGGCGCGACGTTCACGCAGGACGGGGATCAGCAGAAAACTCAGGGCGACCAGAAGCAACAGCCCTGCGGCAAGCCAGAAATCAATCATTCTTGGTTTTTATCCAACAGTTGGTCGAGGCGCTGACGCTCTTCAGGGGACAGCGATTGCGGCGTCTCGGCGCGCTGCCCGCGACGGCGGCGGACGATCACGGCAATCACCACGAACCCACCCAGCAACAGGCCGGCCGGGCCGAACCAGAGCAAAGCGGTCTTGGCATTGAGCGCCGGTTTGTAGCGGACGAAATCACCGTAGCGGTCGACCATGAAGTCGATGATCTGCTGATTGTCCTTGCCTTCGCCGAGCATGCGGAAAATCTCTTTGCGCAGGTCAGCGGCAATCGGCGCGTTGGAGTCGGCGATGTCCTGGTTCTGGCACTTGGGGCAGCGCAGTTCCTTGGTCAGTTCGCGAAAACGCTCGCGATCGCCTTCTTTGGCAAACTCGTAAGTGTCGATGGCCGCGTGGGCCACCCCGGCCAGGCTCAAGCCCAGCACCATGGCAGCTAAGAAGCGCTTCATGGCTTGGCCTCGTCGACCAGCGCCTGATACTTGGCCGCCAGTTTTTCCCGCCAGACCTGCTCGTCGATCACCCCGACGTACTTGTCGCGGATGATGCCCTTGGCGTCGATGAAGAAGGTTTCCGGCGCACCGTAGACACCGAGGTTCAGGCCCAGCGAGCCTTCGTCGTCGCGGATGTCCAGTTGATACGGATTGTGGAATTCGGCCAGCCACTTCAACGCATCGGCGTTGGTGTCCTTGTAGTTGATGCCGTAGATCACCACGCCGCGCTCGGCGAGCTTGTTCAGCACCGGGTGCTCGACCCGGCAGGAAATGCACCAGGTGCCCCAGACGTTAACCAGTGCCGGTTTGCCGAGAATGTCGGACTTGGTCAGGGTCTTGTCGCCCTGCACTGCCGGCAGCGAAAACTCCGGGAACGGCTTGCCGATCATCGCCGACGGCAGCTCCGCCGGATCCAGGTACAGACCGCGATAAAGGAATACGGCCACCAGCAGGAAAATCGCCAATGGCACCAGCATCAACCAACGTCTCATGCAGCGGCTCCTTCCATGCCCAGCGCTTCACGCACGCGGGCTTTGACCTTCACTCGATAACGCCGATCCAGCGCCGCCAGCAGACCACCGAAACCGGTCAGCAGACCGCCGAACCAGATCCAGCGCACGAACGGTTTGACATGCACCCGCACCGCCCAGGCGCCATCGCCCAGCGGTTCGCCCAGGGCGACGTAGAGGTCGCGGGTGAAACCGGCGTCGATCCCGGCCTCGGTCATCACCGAGTTCTGCACGGTGTACAGGCGTTTTTCCGGGTGCAGCACGCTGATTTCCTGACCGTTGCGGATCACCCGGACGGTGCCCTTGTCGGAGGTAAAGTTCGGGCCTTCGAAGTGCTTGGCCCCTTCGAACACGAACTGATAACCGGCCAGGTCCATCGACTCGCCCGGCGCCAGGCGCAGGTCACGCTCGGCACTGTTCTGGCTCGACAACACCACGCCCAGCGCGCAGACGGCGATCCCGAGGTGGGCGATCTGCATGCCCCAGTAGCTGCGGGTCAGGGTCGGCAGGCCTTTGATCAGGCCTTTGTGACGAGTCTTGTCGAAGATATCGCGCACACCGGCCAGCAACACCCAGGCCGCGAGCAGGAACGTCGCGATGACGGCCCAGTTGAAATCGCCGTAGGCGACACCGGCCACCACCGCCAGCGCAACACTGCCCAGCAGCACCGGGGTCAGCATGCTGACCAGCCATTTCACCGGGGTGTCTTTCCAGCGCACGATCACACCGACCGCCATCACCAACATCAACAGCGCCATCAACGGAATGAACAACGCGTTGAAGTACGGCGGGCCGACCGACAGCTTGGCGCCGCTGATCGCATCGAGAATCAGCGGATACAGGGTGCCGAGCAGGATCATCGACGCGGCCACGACCAGCACGAGGTTGTTACCCAGCAGCAGGGTTTCCCGCGACCACAGGTTGAAGCCGACCTGGCTCTTGACCACTGGCGCACGCAGCGCGAACAGGGTCAGCGAACCGCCGACCACAAACAGCAGGAAGATCAGGATGAACACGCCGCGCTCAGGATCCGAAGCAAACGCGTGTACCGAGGTCAGCACGCCGGAACGCACAAGGAAAGTACCGAGCAGGCTCAGGGAGAACGCGGCAATCGCCAGCAACACCGTCCAGCTCTTGAACACGCCACGTTTCTCGGTGACCGCCAGCGAGTGAATCAGCGCCGTGCCCACCAGCCATGGCATGAACGAGGCGTTTTCCACCGGGTCCCAGAACCACCAGCCGCCCCAGCCGAGTTCGTAATAGGCCCACCACGAACCGAGGGTGATGCCGATGCCGAGGAAGGCCCACGCGACGATGGTCCACGGACGCGACCAGCGTGCCCAGGCAGCATCGAGACGACCGCCGAGCAATGCGGCGATGGCGAAAGCAAACGCAACCGAGAAACCGACGTAACCCATGTAGAGCATCGGCGGATGCACGATCAAACCGATGTCCTGCAGCAATGGATTGAGGTCACGACCATCGGCCGGGATCTGCGGCAGGATCCGCGAGAAGGGGTTGGAGGTGAGGATCAGGAACAGCAGAAAACCGGTGCTGATCATGCCCATCACCGCCAGCACACGAGCGAGCATGACTTGCGGCAGTTGCCGCGAGGACACCGACACCGCGAAGGTCCAGCCGCCGAGGATCAACGCCCACAGCAGCAGCGACCCTTCGTGGGCGCCCCACACGGCGCTGAACTTGTAGTACCACGGCAGCGCGCTGTTGGAGTTCATCGCGACGTAGGCCACGGAGAAGTCGTCGGTCATGAACGCATAGGTCAGGCAACCGAAGGCGAACAGCAGGAACGCGAACTGCCCCCACGCGGCCGGTTGGGCGAGGCCCATCCACAGACGGTCGCCGCGCCAGGCACCGAGCAACGGCACCACCGCCTGCACCAGCGCGAAACACAGCGCCAGGATCATGGCCAGATGGCCGAGTTCGGGAATGAAAATGCTGGATGTCATCGATCAACCCTCCTTCGCAGGGGTTGGCGCGGATTGACCGCTGTCCTTCAGGGCTTTGGTCACTTCCGGCGGCATGTATTTCTCGTCGTGCTTGGCCAGCACTTCATCGGCAACCACCACGCCGTCGGCGTTGAGCTTGCCCAGCGCGACGATGCCCTGCCCTTCGCGGAACAGGTCCGGCAGGATCCCGCGATAGGTGATGGTCACGGACTTGTTGAAGTCGGTGACCACGAATTTGACGTCCAGGGAATCCGTGGAGCGTTGCAGCGAGCCCTTCTCGACCATGCCGCCGGCGCGGATGCGGGTGTCCTGCGGCGCTTCGCCGTTGGCGATCTGGGTCGGCGTGTAAAACAGGTTGATGTTCTGCTGCAGGGCGCTCAGGGCCAGGCCGACGGCAGCGCCGACCCCGACCAGAATTGCCAGGATGATGATCAGACGCTTTTTACGCAGCGGATTCACTTGCCGTTCTCCCGGCGCAGACGACGCGCCTCTTGTTGCAGATAACGCTTGCGGGCCGCGATCGGCGCCGCCACGTTGAGGATCAGTACCGCCAGACAGATGCCGTAGGCCGACCAGACATACAGGCCGTGATGGCCCATGGCGAGGAAGTCGCCGAATGACGCGAAACTCATCGAGCGGCCTCCAGGCTGTTCTGCACTTCTTCTTTGACCCAACTGGCGCGGGCTTCGCGCTTGAGCACTTCAAGGCGCATGCGCAACAACAGCACCGCGCCGAAGAAACAGTAGAAACCCAGCACCGTCAGCAGCAGCGGCAGCCACATCTCGACGGGCATCGCCGGTTTTTCGGTGAGGGTAAAGGTCGCGCCCTGGTGCAGGGTGTTCCACCACTCCACCGAGTATTTGATGATCGGAATGTTGATCACGCCGACGATGGCCAGCACCGCGCAGGCCTTGGCGGCGCTGTCGCGATTGCTGATGGCGTTGCCCAGGGCAATCACGCCGAAGTACAGGAACAGCAGAATCAGCATTGAGGTCAGGCGCGCGTCCCAGACCCACCACGCCCCCCAGGTCGGCTTGCCCCAGATCGCCCCGGTGACCAGCGCCACGGCGGTCATCCAGGCACCGATCGGCGCGGCGCATTGCAGGGCGACGTCGGCCAGTTTCATCTTCCACACCAGCCCGACCACGCCGCACACCGCCAGCATCACGTAGATCGACTGAGCAAGCATCGCGGCGGGAACGTGGATATAGATGATGCGAAAGCTGTTGCCTTGCTGATAGTCCGGCGGCGCGAAGGCCAGGCCCCAGATGACGCCAACGCAGATCAGCAACAACGCGGCGAGGCTCAACCACGGCAAAAACTTGCTGCTGATGCCGTAGAACCACTTGGGCGAGCCGAGCTTGTGAAACCAGGTCCAGTTCATACTGTTTCCATCACGGGTGCCGCTCATCGGTGTGAGCAGTCTTAGGGTCTTTGCTGGTTAAATTTTAACCAGACCTCATTATTCGCCGACGCTGATCTTCAGGCCAGCCGCTATTGCAAAAGGTGTCAGGGTTATCGCCAGGGCGGTCAGGCTGCCAAGCCACAACAGATAACCAAGCGCCGGCATGCCCTGCAACGCCGCCTGCAAGGCGCCACTGCCGAGGATCAACACCGGGATGTACAACGGCAGAATCAGCAGCGCCAGCAACAGGCCTCCGCGTTTCAGACCGACCGTCAGCGCCGCGCCCACCGCACCGAGCAAGCTCAGCACCGGTGTTCCCAGCAGCAACGAAAGCAGCAAAACCGGCAGACACGCAGCCGGCAACCCGAGCATCAACGCCAGTAATGGCGAGAGCAAAACCAGTGCCAGCCCGGAAAAAAGCCAGTGTGCCAGCACCTTGGCCAATACCAGAAGTGGCAGGGGGTGCGGCGAAAGGACCCACTGTTCAAGGGAGCCATCTTCGAAATCACTGCGGAACAGCCCGTCCAGCGAGAGCAGGACCGACAAAAGTGCCGCCACCCAGACTAACCCCGGGGACAAGTTTTGCAATACTTGAGTTTCCGGGCCGACGGCCAGCGGGAACAGCGCGATGACGATGGCGAAGAAAATCAGCGGATTGGCCAGCTCCGCCGGGCGGCGGAACAGCAGTCGGGATTCACGGGCAACCAGCAGGCCGAACACACTCATACCGCCCAATTCCCCAGATCGATGTCGCGATAACCGGCTGGCATCCGGCTCAGCGTGTGGTGCGTGGTGAGCACCACCAGGCCGCCCCGTTCGCAGTGCCCGGCCAGGTGTTCTTCAAGCTGCGCCACGCCCTGCTTGTCCAGCGCAGTGAACGGTTCGTCGAGAATCCACAACGGCGGGCTGTCCAGATACAACCGCGCCAGCGCCACGCGGCGCTGCTGGCCGGCGGACAGACTGTGGCAGGGAACATCCTCGAAACCGCGCAATCCAACCGCCGCCAGGGCCTGCCAGATCGCGTCGCGTTCGGCGGGTTGATGCAGGGCGCAGAGCCAGGCGAGGTTTTCTTCCGGGGTGAGCAAGTCCTTGATCCCGGCGGCATGGCCGATCCACAACAGGTTGCGCGCCAGCTCGCTGCGTTGCTCGCCCAGCGGCTTGCCGTTGAGCAGCACCTGACCGTCGGTCGGCTGCATCAGACCGGCCAGCAAACGCAGCAGGCTGGTCTTGCCGCTGCCGTTGGGACCGCTGATCTGCACCATATCGCCACTGGCCAGTCTCAATTCGAGATTGTCGAAGAGCAGTCTGAGATCACGTTCACACGCGAGGGCAACGGTTTGCAGGACAGGACTGGTCAAGGGTTCACGGGCCTTATACGGTTCAAGTCGGCTCTGGCGCGGCCGTTAAAGAGTTGCAGCATAAATGCAATGACGGCTCAATCCAGAGAGCTGCGTCAAACAATTGCTATGTTTTTTGAACGAATGGAAGGACGGGCGGCATTATACATGGCGTCCCCCGCTCTCCCGAGTGCATTTTCCTCAGGTTGTGTCCGCGTATGACAGGCGAAATGAACATCCTCCCGCTCCCGCCCACCACCCCGGCGACCGTTCGCCCGCAGGTGGGTGAGCTGCTGAAGTTGCTGACGCCGGTCGACGGGCTGATTGCCGCCGGCCAGAGCGCCAAAGCCGAGGTGTTGTCGCTCAAGCAGGCGGATCAGACCTTTCAGTTGTTGCTCAAGGTGACGCTGGACAGCGGCCGTCAGACCACCGTGCAGGCGACCAGCAATCTGCCGCTGCCCCAGGGCACCAGTCTGGCGATCACCCAGCCGTCGGCGGGCAATCTGGCGATCACCGTGCAACAGGCCATCGCCAGCAGCGTCGCCACCCTCACCCGCATCGACACTGCGCAACTGCCGGTCGGCACGCTGCTGCAAGGCAAGGTGCTGACGGCTCAGGCCTTGCCGCAGGTGCCGGGGCAGCCGACCGTGTACCGCTCGATGGTCAGCCTGCTCAACACCGCGTTGAGCGGAAGCACCCTGAGCATCGACAGCCCGCAACCGCTGCGCATCGGCACCCTGCTCTCGGCGCTGGTGCAGGACTCGCAAACCCTGAAGTTTCTGCCGCTGAGCAATCGCCAGGAACAACTGGCGGTCAGCCAGCAGCTGGTCAGCCAGCAAAGCCGTCAGGGCTCCCTCGACGGCTTGCTGAAAATGCTCCAGAGCCTGCCCCCCGCCACCGATCAGACGTCCCAGGATTTGCGTGCGGCCGTGGACAAACTGCTCGCCAACCTGCCGGACGTGCAGCAACTGAGCACGCCGAAAGGTCTGGCCCAGGCGCTGGCCAACAGCGGCGTGTTCCTCGAAACCAAACTGCTGACCGGGCAGAACCCGACGCTGGCCCCGGACATGAAAGCCGATCTGCTCAAGCTGATCGCCCAACTCACCCCCGGCCTGCCCGGCAACACCAACCTGAATGCGATCATCGCCGCCAACACGCTGGCTCAAGCATTGCCGAGCTTCGTACGCAACGCCCTCGGCATGCTCGGTCAGGTCAGCGCGAAACCGGTGCCGAGCAGTTTCCCGCTGCCCGAGCGACTGCTGCAAAGCCTGGAAGGTGAAGGCGATCTGGAACATTTGCTGCGCCTCGCCGCCGCTGCCGTGTCGCGCCTGCAAAGCCATCAGCTGTCGAGCCTGGAACAGACCGGCGTGACCGACGACGGCCGCCTGCTCAGCACCTGGCAACTGGAAATCCCGATGCGCAATCTGCAGGACATCGTGCCGTTGCAGGTCAAGTTCCAGCGCGAAGAAGCGCCGGAGAAACAGGATGCGAACGAGCAGCGCCGCGATGAGCGCGAGCCGAAACAACAACTGTGGCGCGTCGATCTGGCGTTTGACATGGAACCGCTGGGGCCGATGCAGATTCAGGCACAGTTGATCAGCGGCAGCCTGTCCAGCCAGTTGTGGGCCGAGCGGCCTTACACCGCCAGCCTGATCGAAAGCAACCTGACCGCACTGCGCCAGCGCCTGCTGGATTCCGGGCTGAACGTCGGCGATCTCGACTGCCACCTCGGCACCCCGCCGCAAGGCATCCAAACCCGCCTCGAACACCGCTGGGTCGACGAAACCGCATGAATGACACCACCGCTCCACGCCAGGCCATCGCCCTCAAATACGACGGCAGCCACGCCCCGACCCTTACCGCCAAGGGCGACGAAGCACTGGCCGAAGAAATCCTGCGGATCGCCCGCGACTGTGAAGTGCCGATCTACGAAAACGCCGAGCTGGTGAAGTTGCTGGCGCGGATGGAACTGGGCGACAGCATCCCCGAAGAGCTGTACCGCACGATCGCGGAGATCATCGCGTTCGCCTGGAACCTCAAGGGCAAGTTCCCGGCGGGACAGGACCCGGATGCGCCGATGGTCGAGAAAGACGTCACCGAACGCGGCGACGATTACTGAAAGCCGATCCTGACTTCTTCGTTTCCTAGAACATACCGATTCTTGCAATTCATCAAAACCGGCATATGTGAGGCTTACAAGCCTCACTATCACTCGAGCTCAACATCCTCCGCGATGTAGCCCTGAGTTCCGCGTGTTGCGAAAAAACTGACACGTTTGCCAAGAAGTGGTCGCCCTGAATACCACTCTGTAAAAGTTTTTTCAGTGAATTTGTAAACAGTGCCATCCCGATCATCTTTGATCGTTCCTTTCACGCGTGAAAGTGGCCAGGTTTCATCTTCCGCTTCAAATGACACTATCGGCCCGGCTGTTTTGTTCGAATCAGTATTCATTTCGAATCCTCACTCTGAAGCTCATGGAGTGCGCAGTCAAAACACGCTGCAATCCAAACACTTTAAAACTATCGGCGCTACTGTCAGATTTGACAGTGGACATCAGGAAGGAAAAGTAAACCGAAAAAACAACCAAGGAATCAAATAGGTCAGGTGAAACTCGCTTCCCAAAAAACAAAAAATCACAGGCTTCTGGAACATCTACACCGGTTACGTTCACCGATAGTAGCTGCCGAGGTCTGTGATCTTTCGGTTTTACTGACGTTTGAAACTTTTAACTGCTTCTGTGCAACTTGCGCATCAACTCCGCCTCAGCCTGGGTCAACCCGCAGGACTGAGTCAGCTCATCGACACTCGCGCCCATCCCCACCAGTTTCGCCGCCTGGGCGAATGACAGGCTGGAAGGATCGCGCTGTTCGAGCTGGGCAAGTTTGTCCGGGATCGGGCCGACCACCGAGCGCAGCTCGTGCAGGGCTTCGCCCATGCGCACGTTGCCGTTCTGGTAATCGTCGACACGCTTGGCCAGGTCCTTGATGCGCTGATCACGCAGCGCATCGCCCTGGGCCTGTTGCGCAGCGATCACGCGCTGCGCCTTGATGTACGCCAGAAACATCGCCAGCGTGCCTGCCCAGAACAGGAACAGGACAATGACCGCTACCTCGAGAATCAATCAGATGTTCTCCAGTTCCGACCACTCTTCTTCGCTCATCATCTTGTCCAGCTCGACCAGGATCAGCAACTCGTTGTTCTTGTTGCACACGCCCTGGATGAACTTGGCCGACTCTTCGTTACCGACGTTCGGTGCGGTCTCGATTTCCGACTGACGCAGGTAAACCACTTCAGCCACGCTGTCGACCATGATGCCCACGACCTGCTTGTCGGCTTCGATGATGACGATACGGGTGTTGTCGCTGATCTCACCGCTCATCAGGCCGAAGCGCTGACGGGTGTCGATCACGGTCACCACGTTGCCGCGCAGGTTGATGATGCCCAGCACGTAGCTTGGCGCACCCGGAACCGGAGCGATCTCGGTGTAGCGCAGGACTTCCTGAACGCGCATCACGTTGATGCCGTAGGTTTCGTTATCCAGCTTGAAGGTCACCCATTGCAGGATCGGATCTTCGGAACCCTTTGCCGCCGTAGCCTTGTCGTTCATACCCTAGCCCCTCGAAAAACCGCGCCTGGCGGTGTGTGTTTCGTTCGCCGGCATTTGAATGCCGGTACTGTCTTTATGTCGGTTTGTGGTTCGGCTTACTGCCGGACATGTGCTTTGCCCCACCGCTGGCGATCAACTCGGCCAGAGCGGAAACATCGAGCAAGGCGCACATGTGTTCAATCACCGTGCCGGCGAGCCATGGCCGCTGACCTCGGTGACTTCTCCATTTGATTTCATTCGGGTCCAGACGCAACGAGCGGCTGACCTGATGCACCGCCAGTCCCCACTCGTAACCCTGCACCGAAATTACGTATTGCAGGCCCTGACGGAAATCGTCGCGGTAGCGATCCGGCATGACCCAGCGTGCGGTGTCCAGCACCTTCAGGTTGCCGGCCTGGCTCGGCAGAATCCCGAGGAACCATTCCGGCTGACCGAACAGCGGCGTCAGCTCGTGGCCGGCCAGCGAGTAGATTGAGCCGAGGCACACCAGTGGCACGGCCAGCGTCAGGCCGGCCACGTCGAACAACAGGCATTCGAACGCTTCCGAAGCCCAGGCCGGACGGCCGTCGGTTTCCACCGGTGGCGGCGTGTTGCTGGGTGGCAGATGCACTTCCACCAGTGGCGCAACCAGGGTCGGTTCGACCGGGGCTGGCGCAGGCGCTTCAGGCTCGGGCTCTGGCGCCGCCGAAACCGGCGGCGTTTGCAGAAGTTGGGTTTGCAGCAACGGCGCCAGCGTCGATACCACGCGCACCGGCTCAGGCTCTTTGATCAACGTCGCAGGTGCCTTCGCTACCACAGCGGCAGGCGCTGCAACCGGGGCGACCGGCCTAGCGGCTTTTTGCGCATCCCGGGCCTGCTCTTCAAGCACGGCGGCCTGGAATTCATCGAGCGCCGCAGCGCTCTCGACCACCTCGACCGGGGCTGCGATTTGCTGCTCGACCTCGTCCGTCACTTCCTGCAGCAAGCCGTCCAGATAGGACTGCAGCGCCAGTTGCGGCTTCGACGTCAGCTTGATCGGCCGATTCATGCTCAAGCCACCTGCGGAACGAGTTGCTGCGCCAGCAGATGCTTGAGCAGCGCGCGGTAAGCCAGCACGCCACGGCTCTTGCCGTCGAACTGTGAAGGGGTGACACCGGCACGACTGGCGTCACGCAGACGGGTATCGACCGGGATGTAACCCTGCCAGATCTCGTCGGGGAATTTGTCGCGCAGCACGCGCAAGGTGCCCATCGACGCCTGGGTGCGGCGGTCGAACAGGGTCGGCACGATGCTGAACGGCAGCGCCTGTTTGCGTGAGCGGTTGATCATCGCCAGCGTGTTGACCATGCGCTCCAGGCCTTTGACGGCCAGGTGCTCAGTCTGCACCGGGATCACCAGTTGTTGACTGGCGGCCAGGGCGTTGACCATCAGAACGCCGAGCAACGGCGGGCTGTCGATGATCGCGTAATCGAAGTCCTGCCACAGCTGCGCCAGACTCTTGGCGATCACCAGACCCAGGCCACTCTGCCCTGGCGACTGGCGCTCGAGGGTGGCCAGCGCGGTGCTCGACGGCAACAGGGAAATGCGTTCATCGCTGGTCGACAGCAGCAGTTGGCCCGGCAGGCCTTGCGGCACGCTGCCCTTGTGCAGAAACAGGTCGTAGTTGCTGTGTTCCAGGCTGTCGGGGTCGTAACCGAAATAGCTGGTCATCGAGCCGTGCGGGTCGAGATCGACCACGACCACGCGCTTGCCCGCCTCGGCCAGCAAACCGGCTAAAGCGATGGAAGAAGTGGTTTTACCAACACCACCCTTTTGATTGGCGACTGCCCAGACTCTCATTCGGATCGTTCCTCCCGGCCGGGATACTCGGCCGAGACATGGTTCAGCGTATTAATGCGGGCGACGGAGAATTGACGGCACTCTCGCGTCCCGGCGTCTTGACCGGGGTCGGTGCAGTTTGTGTGCCAGCACGCTTCAACGCGGCGTCCGGTTGCGCATGAGCGGTTCCGGTGCCGGTCAGGCTGCGGCGCACATCGAGATTGCGCGACACCACCAGCACCACACGACGGTTTTTCGCCCGGCCTTCAGCGGTGGCGTTGTTGGCCACCGGCTGGAATTCGCCGTAGCCCACCGACGCCAGGCGGCCAGGGTTCACGCCCTGCATCGCCAGCATGCGCACGATGCTCGCCGAACGCGCCGAGGACAGTTCCCAGTTGGTCGGGTACTGCGCAGTGCGGATCGGTTGATCGTCGGTGAAGCCTTCGACGTGGATCGGGTTGTCGAACGGTTTGAGGATCGCCGCGACCTTGTCGATGATGTTGAACGCGATGTCACTCGGCATCGCATCACCGCTGCCGAACAACAGGCTGGAGTTGAGTTCGATCTCGACCCACAGCTCGTTGCCGCGCACGGTCATCTGGTTCGAGGAGATCAGGTCGCCGAACGCAGCGCTGATGTCATCGGCGATGCTTTTCAGCGGATCGCTGGCCCCGGCGATGCCGGCATCGACCTGCTCGGCGTCCTTGACCAGCGGCTTGGCCGGGGTCACGGTCTTCGGTCGTTCTTCGCCGATCGGGATCGGCTTGAGCGCGCGGTCGGAGTCGGTGAAGACCCCGATCAGCGCTTCGGAGATGATCTTGTATTTGCCTTCGTTGATCGACGAGATGGAGTACATCACCACGAAAAAGGCAAAGAGCAAGGTAATGAAGTCGGCGTAGGAAACCAGCCAGCGTTCATGGTTTACGTGCTCTTCATGCTGGCGACGACGTGCCATGAGGTCAGTCCCTTAATCCATGAAGCCCTGAAGCTTCAACTCGATGGAGCGTGGGTTTTCACCTTCAGCGATCGACAAAATACCTTCCAACAACATTTCGCGATAACGCGACTGTCGCAACGCGATTGACTTGAGTTTGGCAGCCACCGGCAACAGGATCAGGTTGGCACTGGCCACACCGTAGATGGTGGCGACGAACGCCACCGCAATCCCGTTGCCCAGTTGCGACGGATCGGCCAGATTGCCCATCACGTGGATCAGGCCCATTACCGCACCGATGATGCCGATGGTCGGCGCGTAGCCGCCCATGCTTTCAAACACTTTGGCGGCCTCGATGTCGCGGGCTTCCTGGGTGTAGAAATCCACTTCGAGGATGCTGCGGATCGCTTCCGGCTCGGCGCCGTCGACCAGCAGTTGCAGGCCTTTGCGCGAGTAGGCGTCAGGCTCGGCATCCGCCACGCCTTCCAGACCCAGCAGGCCTTCCTTGCGGGCGGTGAGGCTCCAGTTGACCACGCGGTCGATGCCGCCGGCCAGGTCCACCCGCGGCGGGAAAAAGATCCAGGCCAGAATCTGCATGGCGCGCTTGAACGCGCTCATCGGCGACTGCAGCAGCGCGGCACCGATAGTGCCACCGAGCACGATCAGCGCCGCCGGGCCGTTGGCCAGCGCGCCGAGGTGACCGCCTTCAAGGTAGTTGCCGCCGATGATGGCGACGAACGCCATGATGATCCCGATAAGGCTTAGAACATCCATCAGACGCATGCCTCGACGATGTGCTTGCCGATATCGTCCAGGCTGTACACCGCGTCGGCGAGGTCAGCTTTGACGATGGCCATCGGCATGCCGTAGATCACGCAACTGGCTTCGTCCTGAGCCCAGACCGTGCTGCCGCCCTGCTTGAGCAGGCGAGCACCTTCGCGGCCGTCGGCGCCCATGCCAGTCAGTACCACCGCCAGAACTTTGTCGCTGTAGGATTTGGCTGCAGAACCGAAGGTGATGTCCACGCACGGCTTGTAGTTCAGACGCTCGTCGCCCGGCAGGATTTTCACCGCGCCACGGCCGTCGATCATCATCTGCTTGCCACCCGGTGCCAGCAGCGCCAGGCCCGGACGCAGGATGTCGCCATCCTCGGCTTCCTTGACGCTGATGCGGCACAGCTTGTCCAGGCGTTCGGCGAAGGCCTTGGTGAAGGCCGCCGGCATGTGCTGGATCAGCACGATCGGCGCCGGGAAGCTGGCCGGCAACTGGGTCAGGACCCGTTGCAGCGCTACCGGGCCGCCGGTCGATGTTCCAATCGCCACAAGCTTGTAGTTTTTGCGTTTCGGGGCCGGCGACGAGGCGCTGGCCGCTGGCGCGCGAGTCGGTGCGGGCGCGGGCGCCGGACGGGCCGGAGCGCTGTGGCTGCCAAAGCTCGACGGCGCTGCTGCCGGAGTCGGTGCAGGCGCAGGTGCAGCGGCAGGCGCCGGCGCACTGTAGGCACTGAAACGACGGTTACTGCGCGAGATGCTGTGAACCTTCTCGCACAGCAGTTGCTTGACCTTCTCCGGATTACGGGAGATGTCTTCGAAATTCTTCGGCAGGAAATCCACCGCGCCGGCATCCAGCGCATCCAGGGTGACCCGGGCGCCTTCGTGTGTCAGCGAGGAGAACATCAACACCGGTGTCGGGCAGCGCTGCATGATGTGCCGCACGGCCGTGATGCCATCCATCATCGGCATCTCGTAGTCCATGGTGATCACGTCCGGCTTGAGGGCCAGGGCCTGATCGATCGCCTCTTTACCGTTGGTTGCCGTGCCGACAACCTGGATGCTCGGATCCGCTGAAAGAATTTCCGAGACGCGGCGGCGGAAAAAACCCGAATCGTCCACCACCAGGACTTTGACTGCCATAAACACTCCATTAGGTGCGGCGGGACGTTGTCGCCCCGCCACCCCGGATTCAAATACGCCGTGCGGCGTAACGCTTGAGCATGCTCGGAACATCGAGAATCAGTGCAATGCGGCCGTCACCGGTGATGGTGGCGCCGGACATGCCCGGAGTTCCCTGGAGCATCTTGCCCAATGGCTTGATGACCACTTCTTCCTGGCCGACCAGTTGATCGACGACGAAGCCGATCCGCTGGGTGCCCACCGAAAGGATCACCACATGGCCTTCGCGCTGCTCTTCGTGAGCGGCGGAGCTGACCAGCCAGCGCTTGAGGTAGAACAATGGCAGCGCCTTGTCCCGCACGATCACCACTTCCTGGCCATCCACCACGTTGGTGGTCGACAGGTCGAGGTGGAAGATTTCGTTGACGTTCACCAGCGGGAACGCGAACGCCTGATTGCCGAGCATCACCATCAGGGTCGGCATGATCGCCAGCGTCAGCGGCACCTTGATGACGATCTTCGAGCCCTGGCCCTTGGTCGAGTAGATGTTGATCGAACCGTTGAGCTGGGAAATCTTGGTCTTCACCACGTCCATGCCGACACCGCGGCCGGACACGTCGGAGATCTCGGTCTTGGTCGAGAAACCCGGGGCGAAAATCAGGTTGTAGCACTCGGTGTCGCTCAGGCGATCGGCGGCATCCTTGTCCATCACACCGCGTTTCACGGCGATGGCGCGCAGGACGTTAGGGTCCATGCCCTTGCCGTCGTCGGAGATCGACAGCAGGATGTGGTCGCCTTCCTGCTCGGCCGCCAGGATCACCTTGCCGCCACGGGCCTTGCCCGAGGCTTCGCGTTCTTCCGGCGACTCGATGCCGTGGTCGACCGCGTTGCGCACCAAGTGGACCAGCGGGTCGGCCAGGGCCTCGACGAGGTTCTTGTCGAGGTCGGTCTCTTCGCCCACCAGTTCCAGGTTGATCTCTTTCTTGAGCTGACGAGCCAGGTCGCGAACCAGACGCGGGAAGCGGCCGAAGACTTTCTTGATCGGCTGCATCCGGGTCTTCATCACCGCGGTCTGCAAGTCGGCGGTGACCACGTCGAGGTTCGACACGGCCTTCTGCATCGACTCGTCGCCGCTGTTCAGGCCCAGGCGCACCAGACGGTTACGCACCAGCACCAGCTCGCCGACCATGTTCATGATTTCGTCGAGACGCGCGGTATCAACGCGAACGGTGGTTTCAGCTTCAGTCGTCGGTTTTTCCGGTGGCGGCGTCGCGGGGGCACGGACCGGAGCCGGTGCAGCAGCGGCAGCCGGTTTGGCCGGTTCGGCTTTTGGCTCAGGCGCTTTTGCAGCAGGTTTTGCCGCAGCGGCCGGGGCCTTGGCAGCAGGCGTTGCAACAGCAGAAGCATTGCCGGCAGTCACGACCGCACCGGTGGCGACGTCAGTGAACTTGCCTTTGCCATGCAGATCGTCGAGCAGCGATTCGAACTCGTGGTCGGTGATCAGATCGCTACCGGCCGCAGCCGCTGCCGGGGCAGCGGTCGCAGGAACCGAAGCAATCGCCGATTCCAGCGCATCGACAGCAAAGTTGCCTTTGCCGTGCAACTGATCGAGCAAGGCTTCGAATTCGTCGTCAGTGATGTCCGAGCTGTCGCCCGCCGCCGGAGCAGCAGGCGCAGCGGCCGCCGGTGCCACGGCGTCGGCCGCGAACTGGCCCTTGCCGTGCAACTGGTCGAGCAGCGACTCGAACTCGGCGTCGGTGATTTCATCGCTGGCCGCTTCGGCGGAAGCAGGCGCAGCGGCAGCCGCCGGGGCTTCGGCTTCGGCCTTGACGGCGTTCAGCGAATCCAGCAACTGTTCAAATTCGTTATCAGTGATGTCGCCCGAATCGCCTTCGACGACCAGCTCTTCGATCATCTCGGCAACCGGCGAAGCCGGGGCTTCATCCGCCGATTGCGGTTCGGCCAGACGCGCCAGGGCGGCCAGCAGTTCCGGGGTGGCGGCGGTGATCGGGCTGCGATCGCGGACTTCGCTGAACATGCTGTTCACCGCGTCCAGCGCTTCGAGCACCACGTCCATCAGTTCTGCATCGACGCGTCGTTCACCCTTGCGCAGGATGTCGAACACGTTTTCGGCGATGTGACAGCACTCCACCAGCTCGTTGAGCTGAAGGAAGCCGGCGCCCCCTTTTACAGTGTGGAAACCGCGAAAAATTGCGTTGAGCAGATCTGCGTCATCCGGGCGGCTTTCCAGCTCGACCAGTTGTTCGGACAGTTGCTCAAGAATCTCGCCGGCCTCAACCAGGAAATCCTGAAGGATCTCTTCATCGGCGCCGAAGCTCATTAATGGGGTGCTCCTACAGGTCTAAAAACCCAAAAAAACTCAAAATCCAAGGCTGGATAGCAAATCGTCCACATCGTCCTGACCGGACACAACGTCTTCTCGTTTATCGGCATGAATCTGCGGACCTTCACCCTGCGAGAGATGTTTTTGTGGATCTTTTTCAGCAAGCATCGCCGCACGGTCATGTTCGATGCCCGCAAAGCGGTCCACCTGGCTGGCCATGAGCACGAGCTTGAGCAGGTTGCTTTCGACTTCGGTGACCAATTGGGTCACGCGCTTGATCACCTGACCGGTGAGGTCCTGGTAATCCTGGGCGAGCAGAATGTCATTCAGATTGCTCGACACCGCGCGGTTGTCCGCGCTGCTGCGTGCCAGAAAACCGTCGACCCGGCGCGCCAGTTCGCGGAACTCTTCAGCCCCGACCTCACGGCGCATGAAGCGGCCCCAGTCGGCGCTCAAGGCCTGGGCTTCATCAGCCAGGCCATTGACCACAGGGGTCGCGCTTTCCACCAGATCCATGGTGCGGTTGGCGGCAGCTTCGGTCAGTTTGACCACGTAGCCCAGGCGCTCGGTAGCGTCGGTAATCTGCGACACTTCCTCAGCCTGCGGCATGTGCGGATCGATCTGAAAATTGACGATCGCACTGTGCAGTTCACGCGTGAGCTTGCCCACTTCCTGGTACAGGCCACGGTCACGGGTCTGATTGAGCTCATGGATCAGTTGCACCGCGTCGCCGAACTTGCCTTTTTCAAGGCTTTCGACCAGTTCGACCGCGTGTTTTTTCAGGGTCGACTCAAAATCGCCCTGTGAAGATTCGTTATGCTCCATAGCTCCCCCGCGCGTTCATCAGCCGATGCGTTCGAAAATCTTCTCGATTTTTTCTTTCAACGCCTGGGCCGTGAAAGGTTTGACCACATAGCCGTTCACGCCGGCCTGGGCCGCTTCGATGATCTGCTCGCGCTTGGCTTCAGCGGTCACCATCAGCACCGGCAGGTGCTTGAGCTTTTCATCGGCACGCACGTGACGCAGCAGGTCGATACCGGTCATGCCGGGCATGTTCCAGTCGGTCACCAGAAAGTCGATGCTGCCGCTGTTGAGCACCGGAATGGCAGTGGTGCCATCGTCGGCTTCAACGGTGTTGGTGAACCCCAGATCACGCAACAGGTTCTTGATGATCCGCCGCATCGTTGAGAAGTCATCAACGATGAGGATTTTCATGTCTTTGTTCAATTCGACCTCCAAGCAGTCTTAAACGCGCCCAGCACCTGGACGCGCCATTTCAATCAATCCGGCAAAACACTCGATGACTGTCTGGAGCACAACAGAGCAAGACCGGTGCCGTTCACCACCGCACCAGCCTCGTTCGCAGTGTCCCCACACTGCCTTCAGCGCGCTCGCCACTCCCCCAAACGCCCCCGCAAGCGGGCCGCGCACTGGCTGTGTAACTGGCTGACCCGCGATTCACTGACGCCAAGGACTTCACCGATCTCCTTGAGGTTCAGCTCTTCGTCGTAGTACAGCGCCAACACCAGTCGCTCACGCTCCGGCAAATTGGCAATCGCGTCCGCCAGCGCGGCCTGGAAACGTTCGTCTTCCAGATCGCGCGACGGCTCCAGATGAGCACTGGCGCCATCCTCGTGCAGCCCTTCGTGTTCGCCGTCCTGCAACAGGTCGTCGAAACTGAACAGCCGGCTGCCCAGGGTGTCGTTCAAAATCCCGTAGTAATCGTCGAGACTCAATTGGAGTTCGGCCGCAACTTCGTGATCTTTAGCGTCGCGGCCGGTTTTAGCTTCAATCGAGCGAATTGCGTCGCTGACCATACGGGTGTTGCGGTGAACCGAGCGTGGCGCCCAGTCCCCTTTTCGGACTTCATCGAGCATCGCACCGCGGATCCGGATGCCCGCGTACGTTTCAAAACTGGCGCCCTTGCTGGCGTCGTATTTGGTCGAGACTTCGAGCAGGCCGATCATCCCGGCCTGGATCAGGTCTTCGACCTGCACACTGGCCGGCAATCGCGCCAGCAAGTGGTAGGCGATGCGTTTGACCAGTGGCGCGTAACGCTCGATCAGCTCGTACTGCGCGTCACGCGCCGACTTCTTGTAGAAATTCATACCGCTGGCGGTCATAGCACAGGTCCTGCCGTTTGCTGCACGAGGCGCTCGACGAAAAATTCGAGGTGGCCGCGCGGGTTGGCGGGCAGCGGCCAGGTGTCGACCTTCTGTGCGATCGCCTTGAACGCCAGCGCGCACTTGGAACGCGGGAAGGCTTCATAGACCGCACGCTGCTTCTGCACCGCCTTGCGCACGCTTTCGTCGTAAGGCACCGCACCGACGTATTGTAGGGCGACGTCCAGGAAGCGATCCGTGACCTTGGTCAACTTGGCGAACAGATTGCGACCTTCCTGCGGGCTCTGGGCCATGTTGGCCAGGACGCGGAAGCGGTTCATGCCGTAGTCGCGGTTGAGCAGTTTGATCAGCGCGTAAGCGTCGGTGATCGAGGTCGGCTCGTCGCAGACCACCAGCAACACTTCCTGGGCTGCGCGAACGAAACTGACTACCGAGTCACCGATACCCGCAGCGGTGTCGATCACCAGCACGTCGAGGTTGTCGCCGATGTCGCTGAACGCCTGGATCAGGCCGGCATGCTGGGCCGGGCTCAGGTGAACCATGCTCTGGGTGCCGGAAGCGGCCGGCACGATGCGGATCCCGCCGGGGCCTTGCAACAGCACGTCGCGCAGCTCGCAGCGGCCTTCGATCACGTCGGCCAGGGTGCGTTTGGGGGTGAGGCCCAGCAGAACGTCGACGTTCGCCAGCCCCAGGTCGGCGTCCAGCAGCATGACCCGACGGCCAAGCTCTGCCAGCGCCAGGGACAAGTTCACTGACACATTAGTCTTGCCGACGCCACCTTTGCCGCCGGTCACCGCGATCACCTGTACGGGATGCATGCTGCCCATGTTATTTCTTTACCTTGTCTTGCATAGACGGAGGCCACATTACTGGCTGCGCGTTCACAACCGGAACAATGCATGGCAGACCATCGATGTAGGTACAAAAACGGTTCATTACCTCAGCCAACCTGCTTGGTCGGACTGTGGTAGATATCAGCGAACATGTCAGCCATGGCTTCTTCGCTGGGTTCTTCCTGCATTTGCACACTGACGGCGCGGCTGACCAGTTGATGACGGCGCGGCAGATGCAGATCATCCGGAATACGCGGCCCATCGGTCAGGTAGGCGACCGGCAGTTCGTGACTGATCGCCAGGCTCAGCACTTCGCCAAGGCTGGCCGTCTCATCCAGTTTAGTCAGGATGCAGCCGGCGAGCCCGCAACGCTTGTAACTGTGATACGCGGCGGTTAGAACCTGTTTCTGGCTGGTGGTTGCCAGCACCAGATAATTTTTCGACCGAATGCCACGACCGGCCAGACTTTCCAGCTGCATGCGCAGGGCCGGATCGCTGGCTTGCAGGCCGGCGGTATCGATCAGCACCACGCGTTTGCGCAGCAGTGGATCCAGCGCCTGCACCAGGGACTGGCCCGGATCGACGTGGGTCACCGACACATTGAGGATGCGGCCCAGAGTCTTGAGCTGCTCCTGCGCGCCGATACGGAAACTGTCCATGCTCACCAGCGCGATGTTCTGCGCGCCGTACTTGAGCACGTAGCGGGCGGCCAGCTTGGCCAGGGTGGTGGTCTTGCCCATGCCGGCCGGGCCGACCATGGCAATCACCCCACCCTCTTCCAACGGCTCGACTTCCGGTACGGCTATCATCCGCGCCAGGTGCGCCAGCAGCATGCGCCAGGCCTGACGAGGCTCGTCGATCTCGGTGATCATCGACAGCAGATCCCGGGACAGCGGGCCGGACAAACCGATGCGTTGCAGACGACGGTACAGATTGGCCTGGGCCGGACGGCTGCCTTGCAGCTGGTTCCAGGCCAGGGTGCCGAGTTGCACTTCCATCAGTTCGCGCAGGCTGTTGAGTTCGAAACGCATCGAATCCAGTGCACGCGGGTCGACGCCAGCGGCGGCCGGTGCAGGCGCCGGGGCTGGGCGGGCCGGCGCCTCGTAAGTGGGTTCAGTCAGCGGCTCGGCAGCGGTCAGCGGCAGGCCGGCCGTCAACGGCAGCCCGGCGAACAACTGGCGATTGGTGTTGCCGTCGGCTTCGCCACGCAGGCTCAGCTCGGCCTGGGCGGTAACGATGCGCGACTGAGTCTTGCGCAGCTCATCCTCGAGTTCCATGTTCGGAACGCGCGGGGCCAGCGCCGACAGTTTGTAATCGAGCGCCGCCGTCAGCTCGACGCCGCCGGCGATGCGGCGGTTGCCAATGATGGCGGCATCAGCGCCCAGCTCATCACGAACCAGCTTCATGGCCTGACGCATATCGGCGGCGAAAAAACGCTTAACTTGCATAAACCACTACCTCAGCCGTTGGGCCCTACTGTCGCAACGATGGTCACTTGCTTGTTGTCCGGAATTTCCTGGTAGGCCAGCACATGCAGTCCGGGAACTGCCAGGCGACCAAAGCGCGAGAGCATCGCGCGAACCGGGCCTGCTACCAACAGGATCACCGGCTGACCTTGCATTTCCTGGCGCTGCGCCGCCTCGATCAGCGAACGCTGCAGCTTCTCGGCCATGCTCGGCTCCAGCAGAACGCCCTCTTCCGAGCCTTGTCCTGCCTTCTGCAGACTATTGAGCAATATTTGTTCCAACCTTGGCTCCAGCGTGATAACTGGCAGCTCCGACTCAGTCCCTACAATGCTTTGGACGATGGCGCGGGATACGCCGACCCGCACAGCGGCCACCAAAGCGGCGGTATCTTGACTCTTGGCGGCATTGTTGGCGATGGCTTCGGCAATGCTGCGGATATCGCGCACCGGCACGTGTTCGGCCAGCAACGCCTGCAGCACCTTGAGCAACTGCGACAGCGTAACCACGCCCGGCACCAGCTCTTCAGCCAGTTTCGGCGAGCTCTTGGCCAGCAATTGCATCAATTGCTGCACTTCTTCGTGGCCGATCAGCTCGCTGGAGTGCTTGTACAGAATCTGGTTCAAGTGAGTCGCAACCACCGTACTGGCATCGACCACGGTGTAACCGAGCGATTGCGCCTGGGCGCGCTGGCTGACTTCGATCCACACCGCCTCCAGGCCGAAAGCCGGATCTTTGGCGGTAATGCCGTTGAGCGAGCCGTAGACCTGACCCGGGTTGATCGCCAGTTCGCGATCCGGGTAGATCTCGGCTTCGGC
Organism: Pseudomonas sp. B40(2017); assembly: GCF_002112855.1. Classification (NCBI taxonomy): domain Bacteria; kingdom Pseudomonadati; phylum Pseudomonadota; class Gammaproteobacteria; order Pseudomonadales; family Pseudomonadaceae; genus Pseudomonas; species Pseudomonas sp. B40(2017). The sequence continues at coordinate 267,970 of NZ_NEIT01000003.1, read as the reverse complement.
CAGGATCACGCCCATCAGGGTCAGGCGGTAGGCACTCGGCGCCAGGTCGAGGTTGTCGCGGATGTGCACGGTCGGCATCAGGAAGCCCAGATCCTGCGAGAGCTTCTTGCGCACGCCCTTGATCCGCGCCAGCAATTGCCCGCCCTGGTTGCGGTCCACCAACGGAATCAGGCGGTAGCCGACTTCCAGGCCGATCATGTCGATCGGAGTCACGTCGTCCCAGCCCAGCTCCTTGGTTTCCATGGCGCGGGCCGGCGACGGCAGCAGTTCCTGTTGACGCTTTACCTCTTCCAGCGCGATGACCTTGGCCACGTTCTGCTTCTTCCAGAACAGGTAAGCGCCACCGGCAGCCAGTGCAGCCATGGTCAGGAACGAGAAGTGCGGCATGCCCGGCACCAGGCCCATGACCGCCATCAGACCGGCCGCCACCGCCAGCGCTTTGGGCGAGGCGAACATCTGGCGATTGATCTGCTTGCCCATGTCTTCCGAACCGGAAGCACGGGTCACCATGATCGCCGCCGCTGTAGATAACAACAGTGATGGCAATTGCGCCACTAAACCGTCACCGATGGTCAGCAAGGCGTAAACCTTGCCGGCATCGGCGAAAGTCATGTTGTGCTGGAAGATACCGACGGCCATGCCGCCGATCAGGTTGATGAACAGAATCAGCAGACCGGCGATGGCGTCACCGCGCACGAACTTGCTGGCACCGTCCATCGAACCGTAGAACTCGGCCTCCTGGGCCACTTCCTGACGACGGGCCTTGGCCTGGGCCTGATCGATCAGACCGGCGTTGAGGTCGGCGTCGATCGCCATTTGTTTGCCGGGCATCGCATCGAGGGTGAAACGCGCGCTCACCTCGGAAATCCGCCCGGCACCCTTGGTCACCACGACGAAGTTGATGATCATCAAGATCGCGAAAACCACGATACCGACCACGTAGTTACCGCCGATCACCACCTCACCGAAGGCCTGGATCACCTTACCGGCGGCGGCGTGGCCGTCCTGACCGTGGAGCATCACCACCCGCGTCGACGCCACGTTCAGCGCCAGTCGCAACAGCGTCGCCACCAGCAGGATCGTCGGGAACACCGCGAAATCCAGCGGTCGCAAGGCGTACACGCAGACCAGCAGCACGACGATCGACAGGGCAATGTTGAAGGTGAAGAACACGTCGAGCAGGAACGGCGGCACCGGCAACATCATCATCGCCAGCATGACCAGCAGCAACAGCGGCACACCCAGATTGCCTCGACTGAGGTCGGCAACGTTTGTGCGAGCAGTGTTGAATAACTGAGTGCGATCCACCGGTTTTCCCCGTTCCTTTAAAGCAAACTTTTGACGCCCGAAGCAGGCGCACGGCGGCTACTGCAAGAAGCCTTCCAACTTTTGCCAAGGCGTGAAACGGAAGCGGTGATGGATGCACAAATGGGCGGCACGCACGTCGTGCGCCCGCCCCTATTCAGCGATGTTCACGGAGAAGAAACCCTGATAGTCAACTGGCTACCAGAATGTGCGCCGAAGTGATCGGACCGATGGAAAGGGATGCATTATCCAGATAGCGCGTGCCCCTGAACACGCTTTGACCGCCGGCATCGACAACGTCCTGCTCCGTATACATCAGTACCGCCCTGGTGACAGGCGCGACATTAGTGGACTTCTCCTGACCTTCCATCAGATTCAAGGCCCATTCGAAACGTATGAATGGCAGGTCGCTGATTTCGATCGGAGGCGCGCCCGCATCCAGCCGAAAATATTGCCGCGTCGTGATGCGCAATTGGTTGCCGACCACCGTGAACGAGGGTTTTCCATAACGTCGCTCTACGGGCCCGCCATCACTCGCCCACTGGTCCATGTAATAACCAGGGTCGGTGAATAGAGCGAACAACGACGGGTTATCGCTGATATTACCGGCCGCACCAAAGAAGTAATTGTAGGAGTAGTGATACGCAAACCCGGCGAGCTCGGGGCGGATCGCATTTATCGGCGTATCCAGATAACCAGGAATGTACTGATTAGCCATGACCAGAAAGTTGAGAAAGTCCAGCTTCAGGCTGAACGTCACCTCATAGAAAATGGCCCTCTCTCCGGCATCCCTTTCCAGCTTCCCTGAAACGAACTCCATCTCCATGCCCGGCAGTTTTCGGTAAGTGCGCGTTGTCATGTTTTATCCCCGATTTAAAGTGAATGAGCCATCACCCACCGTGCTCGCAGAGCGCGAGCAGGAAACGGCGTGACCTCCGGGTTTATGAGGCGACAGGTAATGACAGCCGTCTACTGTCATAACTAACAGGTCGTGGAAACTTTCAGACCGACGGCACAAAGCGTCTTTTAAACTCTCGCGTTTAAAAGACACCTCCAGGCACGCCTTACTGGCTACGAGCCCTTGCGCCATTGCCTACGGCTACGGCTACGGCTACGCCAGAATCCGCCGATTCCAGAAAGCTTCATGAAGCCGCCGACCGCGCCCTCGATCACTATCTCTGCCCGCCCGGCTCCACGCCCCCACCGCGCAAGACCCGCAGAATGTACGCCGTCACCGCGGACTTCAAAAACGAAGAGCTGCTGGCCGATGCCTGCGAAACCCTGGCTTCAGCCAGAACCATCGTCAATGACTTCAGCCACCTCATGCCCGCCTCGCAGCGCAGGACGCTGGTGGGCATTGGGCAACTGATCATGCTCGGCGAGCTGGCAGTGAATCGGGTGCTGGATAATCTGGAATTGCCGAATTAACGCGTCGCCACTGATGCCCTCCTGTGGGAGTGAGCTTGCTCACGAAGGCTGACTTACAGGCAACACATCTTTCCAGACAAAAAGAACCGCCGTTGCGAATCAACCGGGACGGCGGTTTTTTCATACAGTACACGACCACTCGTCGCAAAACCGCCGTCACCTGTCAGATCTGACAGGTGCGAAATTCATCGTTTAGCGCTCTGATAGCTCCTGCCCGTTCCCACCGCCCAGGAGCCTCAACCGTGAACACTTCAACCCCACCGGACGACACCGTTTTCGTTCTCTATCCGCCAATCGTCAATGGCCAGACCACGCCTGTGGAAGGTGCACATATCGGCGTGCCCTTGGTCGCCTATGATCTGGTCACCGATGGTGAAGGTGCAGTCGTTCTCGTCGATCCGCCGTCGACGGGCACCATGGATCCCGGAGACGTCATGGAGCTTTGGCTTGAGGGTGAGTCAGCTGCGCTGGACAGCAAAACCATTGAGGATCCAGACGTGCGCACCACGTTACGCATTCCCAAGGGCCGACTGCATCCGGACAAGGTCAACAAACTGCACTACACCGTCAGGCGTGGCAGCGACAATCGAGGCACTTCCACACCTCCGCTGGAAATCCTCTACAACCGGATTCGCCCCGGCCTGAAGGATCGCCTGACCGACCCCGGTGGCCACTCCGAACTCAAATTGCTACTGCCCGATGAGATCAAGAACGGCGTCGGCCCGGATTTCGTCAGCGCCGAGGTGTGCGTGGCCTATCCATATTGCCGGGCGTATGACCTTATCACCCTCAAGTGCAATGGCGAACTGCTGGAGCCCAAGCCCAGGGTCAATCCGAATCAGGCGCCGCAACCGCCGAATCCCGGTGACGAAATCCCCATTACCATTTGCTTCACCATCACCCGCGCCTTTCTGGACGAGGCGAAACGGCTGGATAAAAAGCTGCATTTCTCCTACACCGTCACCGATCAGCTCGGCAACGGCCCGGACACCGATGCACCGTGGTCGCCGGTGCAGACGGTGGATGAGGACCTGGATGGTACGCGTCTGCCAATGGCGATCCTGCTGGAGCGGATGGAGGATTATCCCGGCGACGACGCCGAGGAAATCGATCTGGAGAAGCTGGCCGGCGGACCGTTGCTGCTGGTGGTCCTGACGATAAACCAGCGCTTTGTCGCGGGCTATGAAGTCATCGCGACGTACACAGCGAAAAACACGGGGCAACCCGCTGATGTGGTGGTAACCGTCAGCGGCAAAGTAGAAGAAGATCCGTTCGGGCAGAAAAAACCCTGCATCCTTGAAGTGCCGAACAACAAGATCTTTGCCGGTAGCAACGTCATCGTGACTTACGAACTGCGCAAGCCGAACGGCGATCTGGTGGGCAATTCCAAACCGGCGACCGCCACGGTGACGGGATCGACTCCGGAGGATTTGCTACCGCCGTTTCTGGTGGCTCCGGCCGTCAACCCTATCGATGTGTTGGCCTATCCGAATGGAGTGACGGTACGCATCGAACACCTACAGGCGCGGGACGGCGACCGGGCACGCCTGGTGGAGGTCGATCCACCAGCAGGCACGTCACCGTTTCCGTTGGTGGAGTTCAACAACAAGCGGGTGGATATGGTGTTGAGCCCGGCGTTTCTGGCGGCGCGACATGGCAAGGTGATCGACTTGCGCTGGGATTTGAATCGCGATGGTGGAGAAGCGGGTGAATCAGATGCGACCAAGGTGACTTTGCTGAAGATCGCGAATGGAGATCCACGGCTACCCTCGCCGAAAATTCCACAGGCACCGGATGACAAAGTGCTGGATTTGAATTCGTTTCAAGGAAACGCTGAGGTTACCGTGCGGCCGTGGACAGGCATCAGCACGGATAACATTGTGCAACTAATACTTTCGGGAAAAAACAATAGCAATAACGACCATACAATCTCGATATTGACCAACCACAAAATAACCGACCCGGAAACAACCTCTGGAATAAAAGAAACACTGACTAGAGAACAACTATCAACCCTGAAGCATGACACCGACTTCAAAGTATTCTTTGCATTAATACCGAGCACCACCAGCAATTTGACTCCCATTATTTTTCCAAACTTGACTTTAAAGTTATTGAAAAACCCTTTAGTAACTTTAGAAGATTTCCAGACAGGTGAAGTAGGTACCAAGCCCGTTGGCACGAACATGGACTTTCCCGCCATGAGCGTTACGGTAGTGAAAGGACATGTAAGCCTCGGCTCTGACGGCAGTGCTTTTTCCCCTCATATAACCGCAAAGTATTTTTTCATTGGCGTCGGTGCAACTTTAAGATTCACACTAAAACATCCAGCAAAGAGCATTAGATTCGGCATTGCCGACTATAGTCGAATCCCATCAACATACGAATGCTACGACGAGAACCTAGAACTAATTAAAACCCAGCCCACCCCATCATATGGTGGCCAATACGCAACGTGGGTTGACATTACAGAAACACCAAATAGAAAAATCAAATTTATAGATATAACTGATGGAGGAGGCGATTCATCCTTGGATAACTTCTCAATTGTTTATTGAGCGACTTCTCCTTTGCCGTCATACCGCTGAGCATTGCGCATGTCGCCATGCTCAGTGTAACGACGAATCCTAAGGGTCTGATGGGATAGCTCCCAGAGGCTGCCACGCGATCTTTTACCTCTTAAACTCCGGCGTTTAAAAGACACCTCCAGACACGCCTTCGAGGCTACGAACTCTTGCGCCATTGCCTACGGCTACGCCAGAATCCGCCGGCTTGTGCGCCTTGGGGTCGGGTTCTATTGTGGATCGGTCGCTGACGAATCAGCGATCGGGTTTAGCGACTCGAACTTTCTCAGCGCATCAGCGTTCATGGCTTCGTTGTGGGACTCTTCGTCCGCAATAACGTTATGGCGGCTGTATGCGGGAGACCTTTGGGTCTACCGGGGTGCCTGAGACCGGTTCGCTAACCTGCGTACAGCTGCCACCTTTACTTGTTTAGCGACAGGGGAAGAGTGGCTCCATAACTCAGGAGCTTCACCATGATCAAACCCACACCCAACCCACCCGAAACCGATCCCGCCTCGCCCTACGAATCCCTCGATTCCAGAAAGCTTCACGAAGCCGCGGACCGCGCCCTCGATCACTACCTCTGCCCGCCCGGCTCCACGCCACCACCGCGCAAGACCCGCAGAATGTACGCCGTCACCGCAGACTTCAAAAACGAAGAACTGCTGGCCGATGCCTGCGAAACCCTGGCTTCAGCCAGAACCATCGTCAATGACTTCACCCATCTCATGCCCGCCTCGCAGCGCAGGACGCTGGTGGGGATTGGGCAACTGATCATGCTCGGGGAGCTGGCAGTGAATCGGGTGCTGGATAACCTGGAAATACCGCCGTCGCCGAATCCTGTGTAAAGGCTTGAGTGATGTGTCGTGGCGGCTGACGTCATCGCGAGCAGGCTCGCTCCCACATTGGAACGCGGTCAACTGTGGGAGCGAGCCTGCTCGCGAAAGAGGCCTCACAGGCAACACAGGTCATCGGGCATAAAAAAACCGCCACCGGATGCAACCGGATGGCGGTTTTTTTACTTCATCAGCATCAGGAATCGCGCCGCAGATCCGGCGGGATCGGCAGGTCGTCCTTGAGCGGTTCCGGGAACTTGCCCTTGCCCGCGCGGTGCTGGCGGATCTGGTAGACGTAGGCCAGGACCTGAGCGACCGCCAGGTACAGGCCACCGGGGATTTCTTCTTCCAGTTCCGTGGAGTAGTAGATGGAACGCGCCAGCGCTGGCGATTCGAGGAGCATGACGTTATTGGCCACGGCGATTTCGCGGATCTTCAGCGCCAGGAAATCGCTGCCCTTGGCCAGCAGCATCGGCGCCCCGCCCTTCTCGGCGTCGTACTTGAGCGCCACGGCGTAGTGGGTCGGGTTGGTGATGACCACGTCGGCATCCGGGATCGCCGCCATCATCCGGCGCTGCGACATCTCGCGCTGAACCTGGCGAATGCGCTGTTTGACCTCCGGCCGCCCTTCCTGGTCCTTGTGCTCGTCGCGCACTTCCTGCTTGGTCATCTTGAGCTTCTTGATGCTCTCCCAGATCTGCACGGGCACGTCGACGGCGGCGATGATGATCAACCCGCAGGCCAGCCACAGCGAGCTCCAGCCCACCAGTTGCAAGCTGTGGATGATCGCCCGGTCCAGCGGCTCGTGGGCGATGCGCAGCAGATCGTCGATGTCCGCATTGAGCACCACCAGCGCCACGCCCAAGGTGATGAGAAACTTGGCCAGCGCCTTGAGCAGTTCGACCACGGCCTTCATCGAGAACATCCGCTTGAGGCCCGCGGCCGGGTTCATCCGGCTGAACTTGGGGGCCAGCGAACCGACGGCAAACAGCCAGCCACCCAGCGCGATCGGCCCGAGGAAAGCCGCCAGCAACAGGGTGATCATGATCGGCTGAATCGCCAGCAGTGCCTGCAATCCGGAACTCATCAGGAACGTCGCCATGGAGCGCTCGTCCATGATCACTTCCCGCGACAGCGTGAAGTTCTGGCGCATCAGGTCCATCAAATCCTGCGCCAGCATCCCGCCAAAAATCAGCAGCGCGGCAGAGCCGGCGAGCATGATCGCCAGGGTGTTGAGCTCCTTGGAGCGCGCAATCTCGCCCTTTTCCCGGGAGTCCTTTTTGCGCTTCTCCGTGGGGTCTTCTGTTTTGTCCTGACCGCTTTCGCTCTCAGCCATGACTCAGCGCGCCTGTGCCAGTTCGCGTAAAAACTGCAGGGCCTCGGTGGCCAGCGGTTGATACTGATTAAGAATGTCCGCCAGCCCGACCCAGACGATGAACAGGCCGAGTACGAGGGTCAGCGGAAAGCCGATGGAGAAAATGTTGAGCTGTGGCGCGGCGCGGGTCATCACGCCAAAGGCGATGTTGACCACCAGCAGCGCGGTGACTGCCGGCAGCACCAGCAACAACGCGGCGCCCAGCACCCAGCCGAGCTTGCCGGCCAGCTCCCAGTAATGGGTGGTCATCAGCCCGCCGCCGACCGGCAGCGTGGTGAAGCTTTCGGTGAGCACTTCGAACACCACCAGGTGCCCGTTCATCGACAGGAACAACAAGGTCACCAGCATCGTGAAGAACTGCCCGATCACCGCCACCGACACGCCGTTGGTAGGGTCGATCATCGACGCGAAGCCCATGCCCATCTGGATCGCGACGATCTGCCCGGCCACCACGAAAGCCTGAAAGAACAGTTGCAGAGAGAAGCCCAGCACCGCCCCCACCAGAATCTGCTCGGCAATCAGCAGCAGACCGCTGAGGTCCAGAGGGCTGACCGCCGGCATCGGCGGCAGGTTGGGCGTGATCACCACGGTGATCGCAAAAGCGAAGTACAGACGGATCCGCCGGGGCACCAGCGTGGTTCCGAAGACCGGCATCACCATCAACATCGAGGCGACGCGAAACAGCGGCAGCATGAACGTCGCCACCCAGGTACTGATCTGGGTATCGGTCAGCTGAAGCAGCGATTGCATGGCTTAGCCGATGACCATCGGGATGTTTTTGTACAACTGGGTGATGTATTCCATGAACGTCTGCACCAGCCACGGGCCGGCGACGATCAGCGTCACCAGCATCACCAGCAGACGCGGCAGGAAGCTCAGGGTCTGTTCGTTGATCTGGGTGGCGGCCTGGAACATCGACACCAGCAGGCCCACCAGCAGACTCGGCACCACCAGGATCGCCACCATCATGGTGGTCAGCCACAGGGCTTCGCGAAAGATGTCGACCGCTACTTCTGGCGTCATGGCGATACACCTCCGAAACTGCTGGCGAGGGTGCCGATGATCAGCGCCCAGCCATCCACCAGCACGAACAGCATGATTTTGAACGGCAGCGAGATGATCAGCGGCGACAGCATCATCATACCCATCGCCATCAGCACGCTCGCGACCACCAGGTCGATGATCAGGAACGGGATGAAGATCATGAAGCCGATCTGGAACGCGGTTTTCAGTTCAGACGTCACGAATGCCGGCACCAGAATCGTCAGCGGCGCAGCATCCGGAGTGGCGATGTCGGTGCGCTTGGACAGGCGCATGAACAGCTCCAGGTCGCTGGAGCGGGTCTGGGCGAGCATGAAGTCCTTGATCGGCACTTGAGCCTTTTCCACTGCCTGCTGGGCCGTCAGCTTTTCCGCGAGGTACGGCTGCAAGGCATCGTTGTTCACGCGATCAAACACGGGCGCCATGATGAACAGCGTCAGGAACAGCGCCATGCCGGTGAGGATCTGGTTCGACGGCGTCTGCTGCAGGCCGAGGGCCTGACGCAGGATCGAAAAGACGATGATGATCCGGGTGAAACTGGTCATCAGGATGACGGCGGCCGGAATGAAGCTCAGCGCCGTCATGATCAGCAGGATCTGCAGGCTGACCGAGTACTCCTGCGCGCCCTCGGCGTTGGTGCCCAGAGTGATCGCCGGGATCGACAACGGATCGGCGGCGAATGCCAGCGGCGCGGCCAACATCAAGGCCAGGGTCAAGACGATGCGCAACGCACCCATTACTTCTTATCCTTCTGATCCTTGCCGAGGATCTTCAACAGATGCTGGGCAAATTCCGGAGTCGCTTTTTCGGCGGTGCTCGGCACCTCGACCGGCTCTTTGAGCACGTGCAACGCAGTGATGGTTCCGGGGCTAAGACCCAGCAGAATCTGCTCGTTGCCGACCTGCACCAGCACCAGACGGTCACGCGGCCCGAGCGCGCGGGAACCGATCAGCTCGATCACCTGGCCCTTGCCGGCGGGACCTGCCTGCTGCACCCGGCGCAACAGCCAGGCGAGGAAGAAGATCAACCCCAGCACCAGCAACAGACCCAGCACCAGCTGCGTCAGCTGCCCCGCCACGCCGCTGTTGACGGCCGGTGCAGCCGCCGCTGCCGTGGTCGCCACCGGCTCGGCCGCCAGCACGCTGAACGGCAACGCCAGCGCCAGACCGAACAAAGCCCCCAGAACCTTTTTCACTCAGCGCAGCTTCTTGATGCGTTCGCTCGGGCTGATCACGTCAGTCAGACGGATGCCGAACTTTTCGTTGACCACCACCACTTCACCGTGAGCGATCAGGGTGCCGTTGACCAGCACGTCCAGCGGCTCGCCGGCCAGACGATCGAGCTCGATCACCGAACCCTGGTTGAGTTGCAGCAGGTTACGGATGTTGATGTCAGTGCTGCCCACTTCCATCGAGATCGACACCGGAATGTCGAGGATCACGTCCAGGTTCGGACCGTCGAGGGTCACTGGATCGTTGTTCTTCGGCACGCTGCCGAACTCTTCCATCGGCAGACGGTTGGAGCTCGAAGCGCCTGCATCGGCGGCCAGCAGCGCGTCGATGTCGGCCTGCCCGGCTTCACCGGTTTCTTCCAGGGCGGCAGCCCATTCATCGGCCAGTGCCTGATCGTCCTGGGTGTTCATATCGTCGTTCATCATTTGTCCTCGGCGGGCAAAAAACCGGTAAAAGAATCAGGGAGTGAGGGCGCCGCTTCAGCGGCGCTCGATCGGCTCGATCACCTGCAACGCAAGGTTGCCTTTATGCGAACCCATCTTGACCTTGAAGGCCGGCACACCATTGGCGCGCATGATCATGTCTTCCGGCATCTCCACCGGAATCACGTCACCCGGCTGCATGTGCAGGATGTCGCGCAGCTTCAACTGGCGGCGGGCCACGGTGGCACCGATCGGCACGTCGACGTCGAGCACGTCCTGGCGCAGGGCGTTGACCCAGCGTTCGTCCTGGTCGTCGAGGTCCGACTGGAAACCGGCGTCGAGCATTTCGCGCACCGGCTCGATCATCGAGTACGGCATGGTCACGTGCAGATCGCCGCCGCCGCCGTCGAGTTCGATGTGGAACGTGGAAACCACGATCGCTTCGCTCGGGCCGACGATGTTGGCCATGGCCGGGTTCACTTCCGAGTTGATGTACTCGAAGTTGACTTCCATGATCGCCTGCCAGGCTTCCTTCAAATCGACGAACGCCTGCTCCAGCACCATGCGCACCACGCGCAGTTCGGTCGGGGTGAATTCACGCCCTTCGATCTTGGCGTGACGGCCATCGCCGCCGAAGAAGTTGTCCACCAGTTTGAACACCAGTTTGGCGTCGAGGATGAACAGCGCGGTGCCGCGCAGGGGTTTGATCTTGACCAGGTTGAGGCTGGTCGGCACGTACAGCGAGTGTACGTATTCGCCGAACTTCATCACCTGTACGCCACCGACGGCAACGTCCGCCGAGCGGCGCAGCATGTTGAACATGCTGATGCGGGTGTAGCGGGCAAAACGCTCGTTGATCATTTCCAGAGTCGGCATGCGTCCACGGACGATGCGATCCTGGCTGGTCAGGTCGTAGCTTTTGACACTGCCGGGTTCGGCAGCGTTATCGGTCTGTACCAGACCATCGTCGACGCCATGCAACAGCGCGTCGATTTCATCCTGGGACAGCAGATCCTGCACGGCCATGTCGTGTTCCTACTGCAGTACGAAATTAGTGAAAAGCAACTGTTCGATCACCACTTTGCCCAGCTCTTTCTGCGCCACTTCCTGGACGCTGGCTGTGGCCTTCTGGCGCAACATCTCTTGACCGACCGGGGTCGCCAGCGTGGCGAAATCCTGACCGGAGAAGAGCATCACCAGGTTGTTGCGGATCACCGGCATGTGCACTTTGAGCGCTTCCAGATCCGCCTGATTGCGCGCCAGCATGGTGATGCTCACCTGCATGTAGCGCTGACGGCCGTTCTGGTTGTAGTTGGCCACGAAGGCCGGCGCCATGGGCTCGAAAATCGCCGGTTGCTTGCCGACCGGGGCCGCTTCGGCGGCCGCCGCAGGCTTGCTCTGGGCACTGTGCATGAAGAACCACGTCGCCCCCACGGACGTACCGATGGCCAGCAACAGACCCAGCACGATCATGATGATCAGCTTGAGTTTGCCTTTGGTTGCGGGGTCTTTTACTGCTGCAGCTTCGCTCTTCGCCATGCCAATAATCCGTCACTAATCGGGTTTTCACAGTCGCACGGCAAGGCAAGAGCAAGTGTTATGCCAGAAGTGTCGGAGGGAGAAATCGGGCGCACCCGCAAAGCAATGTGGGAGCCAGCCTGCTGGCGATAGCGGTCTGGCAGTCAACAGCTATGTTGACTATCAGGCCCCCATCGCCAGCAGGCTGGCTCCCACAGTTTTTTTTCAGCGCTGAATCAGGCGTAGTAGTCGACGGCGCTGGAGCCGATCACGTGAGTGGCCGTGGCCGCCGCTTCAGCGACCGCCGCTGGCGTCAACTCTTCTTCAGCCGAATCCAGGCGACCGCCGGCAGCGCTGGTGCGACCACTCTGCCCCTGCTGCGCCTGTTCCTGGCCCTGACCCTGCCAGCCACGGTTCTGGTCGGAAACGTTGACGTCGACCTGCCCCATGCCTTGCTGGTTGAACATGTCGCGCAGGCGGTGCATCTGACCGTCGAGGGCTTCACGCACGCTCGGATGCGCGCTCATGAAGGTCACCTGGGTCTGCTGGTCCGGCACCATGTTCACGCGGATATCCAGACGCCCAAGCTCCGCGGGCTGCAACTGGATGTCGGCGGCCTTCAGGTTGTTGCTCGACAGGTACATGACCCGGTTGACCACTTCTTCGGTCCAGCCGTTCTGGTGCATGGCGATCGGCTGGTTCACCGGCACCGCATTGGCGGTTTTCGGTGTGGCTGCCTGGGTCAGCGCCGCCAGACGGTTGGCGAAATCATCCACGCGGGTGTCGCTGGTGGCGGTCTTCAGGTCTTTCAGGCCGTCATCGATCAGACCGCTGAACGCTTTTTCACCGCCCTGACTGGTGCTGTCCTTGTCCGCCTGCACATCCAGCATGCTGGCCATGCCGGCAGCGAAATTCTGCGCCGAGGTCAACTCACCGTCGGCCTGCGCCTGGGCCGGGGTGGCCTTGGGCTGGGACTGGCTGGAAGCGGAAATGTGACCGCTCTGCTCCATGGCCAGGCGCACGGCAGGCAGCGAATCCAGCGGATCCGCCTCGGGGTCGAAGGCCGGGTCAGTGGCCGGCGCCGGATCCTTGACCATTCCTGGCAATGCCGCCACGGCAGGTTTGTCGGTTTCCGGTTGCGCAGTTGTCTCGACGACCGGCGTGGCCACCACCGGTGCCGTGACGACGGGCTCCACCGCCGCCACCAGTGCCGGATCCAGTGGCGCCGTATCGGCAACGGGGGCCGGCGCTGTTTCAGCCGTTTCGTCATCGGCCATGGTCTTGTCGTCCGTTGCCGCCGTCGTCGGTTTGTCGGCGGGCAAGGCTTTGCCGCTATCGGCAACCGCCGGCGTCGGGGCGGCAGACTGATCCTTGCCGAGGTCTTTCTTGCCGCTGTTGTCGGCAACCTTGTCACGGGCAGGCTTGAGCGAATTGTCGACGGTCACCGAGGGCTTGTTCGTGCCTTGATCGGCGAACACCTGAGCGAAGCTGGAGGCCTTGTCCCCGGGCTCTGCGGCCACTGCCGATGATTTGGCGGAGGCAGCTTGCGCCTTGGCCTGGGCGGCGGTCTGAAGAAGAATGTTGGGGCTTGCAGGCATGGCACGGTCTCCGCTGCACTGGGATCGTAGGTACAGTTGGGATAGATGACTGCAAGTGCCGGGCCAGTTTCGTCAGAAATCCGACAAAACCGCCCGGCGGCAGGATCAGTGCGTCAGCGAGCGCTGTCGCTCGGCGACATAAACGGGCCGCACATCGGCGAATTCGCTATGAATATCGGCGACCAGTTTGATGATTTCAGAAGGGCTTTTGTCTTTGGCATGCTGTTCCAGCTCCTGGCACAGCACGGCAAGACGGGTCGCCCCCATGTTGCTGCTGCTGCCCTTGAAGCTGTGCGCAACGGAAGACAATGCGTCGGCATCGGCAGTCTGCTGCAACTCCCGCAGGCGATTTTCGGAATCGGCAAGAAAGGTATCCAGCAGTTCCGGATAGCTGTCTTCCATCACTTCCCGCAGCGCGCTCAGCGCCTCGTGGTCCACATGTGTATCAGCCACTTGTTCACTCCCTGATCAAGAATGCGCGGATTATGCCAGAGCCTCCCAGAAAAACTCCACGCGGGCACTGCGACCATCGTCTGACCAACTGGCATTTCGGGCCAATTGCCGGACCAGACTGACACCGCGCCCCGACAGACGGACATCGTCGAGCGGCCGCTCCATCACGCGCGCGACGTCAAATCCCTGGCCGCTGTCCTCGACTCGCACCACCAGACAACCGCCCTCACCTTCCGGCCGCACCTGCAAATGCACCCGCACATAACCGTCCTGCAGGGCCTCGAGGCGCGCATTGCGCTGCTCGTAATAATGGGCGAAACCCGAAGCATCGCGCTTGAGGCTCGAGTCCAGGCCCAGTACACCATGCTCCAGCGCATTGGAATAAAGCTCGGCCAGCACGCTGTACAACGCGCCACTCTGCGCCCGCAATCCATGCACTTCCAGCAGCAACTGCAACAGGTAAGGCAACGGATTGAAGCGCTTGAGCGTGGCACCGCGAAATTCGAAGCTCACTGACCAGTCCAGCGGACAGGACTGGCCGCTGTCGGAATACACCGGCGCCGATGGATTGATCTGCTCGGCCTCCAGCAGGCTGACCTCGACCATGCTCACATCGTCCCGGGCCTCACCGCGAAAGTCCTGCAGCGCCTGCTCGATGTCCTCGAACAGCCGATCCGGCTGGCGATTGGCGGCGAACACCTTGTGCAGGCGCTCGACACCGAACAGCTGATCGTTGGCATCGCAGGTGTCGATGACCCCGTCCGAGAGCAGGAACACCCGGTCGCCCACCGCCATCGGGTGAACCTCGGTGCGATCATCGAAAGTCTGCGGGCTGAGCACCCCCAGCGGCAGGTGGCGTGCCGCCAGCGGCGTGCGCTCCCCGGTGGCGAGGCAATGCAGATAGCCGTCGGGCATGCCGCCGTTCCAGACCTCCACCGAGCGCCGCTGAAAACTCAGGCACAACAGCGTCGCGCAGCAGAACATGTCCACCGGCAGGATGCGCTTGAGCTTGGCGTTCATTTCCCGCAGGGTTTCGGCCAGACCGTAACCCTTGGCCGTCATGCCATAGAACACCTCGGCAAGCGGCATGGCGCCGACCGCCGCCGGCAAACCGTGACCGGTGAAGTCACCGAGCAACACATGCATGTCGCCGGCCGGGGTGTACGCGGCCAACAGCAGATCGCCGTTGAACAGCGCATAGGGTGATTGCAGGTAACGGATGTTCGGTGCGCTCAGGCAACCGGAATGCGCGACCTTGTCGAACACGGCCTTGGCGACCCGTTGCTCGTTGAGCAGATAGTCGTGGTGTTTGGCGATCAGGTCGCGCTGTTGAAGAACCGTGGCCTGTAAACGTCGCAAGCGATCCATCGCCTTGATTTTGGCGGCGAGGATCACCTGGTTGTACGGCTTCGCCAGAAAGTCGTCACCGCCGGCTTCAAGACAACGGGCCAGCGCTTCACTTTCCGTCAGCGAGGTGAGGAAGATGATCGGCACCAGGCTTTCACCCGCCAGCTTCTTGATCTGCCGTGCAGCTTCGAACCCGTCCATCACCGGCATCATGGCGTCCATCAATACCAGATGCGGCTTTTGCCGGATAAATGCCTCGACCGCCTCCCCACCGTGGGTGGCCGTCAGCACTTCATGCCCCTGACGACGGACAATGGTCGACAACAACAGCCGGTCGGCGGCGCTGTCTTCGGCGATCAGGATCGTCAGCGGCTCTAGCGGCTGCATGGCCGTCAACTGATGTCGAACAGTTTGTCGAAGTTGGAGATGGCGAGAATCTTGCGCACATCCGAATTGCTGTTGACCACCCGCACATCCGAGTCGTCACCGCCGGCGTGATCACGCAACAGAAGCAACATGCCCAGGGCCGAACTGTCGAGATAGGTGGCATCCTTGAGATCCACCACGATGGAGTCAGGCTTTTTAGTGAGCCGCTCGTAGGACTCGCGAAATTCCTGATGGCGACCGAAGTCGAATCGGCCCTTGACGGAAATCGTCAACTTTTGCCCATCCGCAGACACTTCTGTAACGACTGACATGTACTGGCTTCCTTGTCATTGACGAACCTGTACAAGGTTTAGCACTTGGAGGGGCCATGGGCAAGGCGCGATGGCGTTGGGATTTGTGCGAGATCCGCCCGTCAAAACACCTCGTGCCGCGGCAAACGCTGGGACAACTCGTCCAGCAGCTTCTGTTCGCGCTTGTCTTCGGCACGCTGGGCTTCGTCGCGGTAGCGTTGTACAAGTTTGCGCAGGCCTTCGACCCGAGCGAATGCCTGTTGCCAGGCGTCACGGGCCTTGTCCAGGTTGTTCTGGTGCCATTGCAGGCTCTGGCGCTGCTGATCGACGGCGGTGTCGAGTTGTGCCAGGAAGCCCTGAAAACCCAGCAGCCATTGGCCGGTCACGCCGGTGCTGCCGCGCACGATCCACTGCTGCGAATAATCCAGACGAAAGGCGTTGAGGTCGGCGAGTTTGCTCTCGGCGACTTTCACCTGCCCCTGAAAGTAACCCAGGCGTTGCACGGCGGTTTTCTCGGCCTTCTCGGCCATGTCCACCACCGGCGCCAGACGCGCGGCTCGACTCAGGGCCATGACCGGTTACCCGCCGGCCGCCGGGGCGAAAATCGTTTCGAGGTACGCCTCGCTTTCACCCAGGCTGATTTTGTCGTTGAGCCCCTGACGCAGGTATCTGACCAGTTGCGGTTGCAGATTGATGGCAAGGTCCGTCTCGCGGTCACCGCCAGCGACATAGGCGCCGACGCTGATCAGGTCGCGGCTCTGTTGATAGCGTGACCACAGCTGTTTGAAGTATTGCGCGCGCTGCATGTGTTCCGGCGCCACGACTGCAGGCATCACCCGGCTGATCGAGGCTTCGATATCGATGGCCGGGTAATGCCCTTCCTCGGCCAGCCGCCGGGACAGCACGATGTGCCCGTCAAGTACACCCCGCGCAGAGTCGGCAATCGGGTCCTGCTGGTCATCGCCCTCGGACAGCACGGTATAGAACGCTGTGATCGAACCACCGCCCTTCTCCGCGTTACCGGCACGCTCCACCAGTTTCGGCAGTTTGGCGAATACCGACGGCGGATAACCCTTGGTCGCCGGCGGCTCACCGATGGCCAGGGCAATTTCCCGCTGGGCCTGGGCGAAACGGGTCAGGGAATCCATCAGCAACAGGACGTTCTTGCCCTTGTCGCGGAAATATTCGGCGATCCGCGTGCAGTACATCGCCGCACGTAAACGCATCAGCGGCGCATCGTCCGCAGGCGACGCCACCACCACGGAACGCTTGAGGCCTTCTTCACCGAGGATGTGCTCGATGAACTCTTTAACTTCTCGACCCCGCTCACCGATCAGGCCGACGACGATAATGTCGGCCTCGGTGAAGCGGGTCATCATGCCCAGCAACACCGACTTACCGACACCGGTACCGGCGAACAGACCCAGACGCTGACCGCGACCGACCGTCAACAAACCGTTGATGCTACGAATGCCGACATCCAGCGGCACGCTGATCGGGTCTCGGTTGAGCGGGTTGATCGTCGGGCCGTCCATCGGCACCCAGTCTTCGGCTTTCATACCGCCCTTGCCGTCCAGCGCACGTCCGGCGCCGTCCAGCACGCGACCGAGCATGCTCATCCCCATCGGCAGGCGACCGGTGTCGGCCAGCGGCACCACGCGGGCGCCCGGGGCAATGCCGGCCACACTGCCGACCGGCATCAGGAACACCTTGCTGCCGGAGAAGCCCATGACTTCGGCTTCAACCTGGGACGGGTGATAGGTGTCGTCGTTGATCACCATGCAGCGGGTGCCCATGGCGGCGCGCAGGCCTTCGGCTTCGAGCGTCAGGCCGACCATGCGCAGCAGGCGACCTTCGAGAATCGGCGCACCGGCGACTTCGGTGGCCTCGGCGTAAGTGCTCAGGCGCTTGGCGAAACTGGTGCGTTCAAGGCGCATCGGGGGCGTCCGCGAGCGGCTCGTCAGCGACCGGTGCCGGTTTCGGCGTTTCCGGTAAGTCGAGGCTCAGGTCCGGTGCGGCCGGGTGCAGGGCCTGCTCGTGCAACTGGTCGAACAGCTTGGCCATGACCTGGCTGACACGGGTTTCGATACTGGCGTCGATCCGGCTGTGCTCGGTCTCGACCCGGCAACCGCCCGGCAGCAGGGTTTCGTCCTCGACGATGCGCCAGGTTTCCTCATGACGTTCGCGCAGGGCTTTGACCTGTTCGAAATCCTGCGGATTGACGTACAGCCGCACATTGCCCACACCCAGCGGCAACAGCTTGAGTGCGTCGCGCATGACGTGTTCGATCTGCGTCGAGTCGATGGCCAGTTCGCGCTGAATCACCTGACGGGCGATGTGCTGCACGAGGTCGACCAGCGACTTTTCGATCTGGGTGTCTTGCTCGGCAATAGGCTCGAACAGGTGCGCCATCAGTTGCTCAAGGCTGTCGACCTTGGCCGTCAGGACCACTTCGGCTTCCTGGCGCACCTTGAGGGTGGCGCTGTGAAAGCCTTCCTTTTCACCGATGGCGAAGCCCTCGTTGTAGGCCTCCTGACGGATGCTTTCGAGCTCTTCGAGGGTCAGTGGCTGGACTTCCTCCAGCGGCACTTCTTCCATTTCCGGCGGTTCGGGCTCCGGTTCCGGCTCGGGTTCCGGTGCCGGCGGATCGAAGCTCGGGATTGCCCAGGTTTCGAAACCGCGGACGTCCCGGGCACGGATCAGGTCCGTCACATCGTCGTCATGCTTGTCCATGGGCTTAAATCATTTCCTCGCCGCCCTTGCCACCGAGCACAATTTCTCCGGCTTCGGCCATACGGCGGGCGATGGTGAGGATTTCCTTCTGCGCGGTCTCCACGTCGCTGACGCGCACCGGGCCCTTGGCCTCGAGGTCGTCGCGCAGCAGTTCGGCGGCACGCTTGGACATGTTCTTGAAGATCTTCTCCTTGACGCCTTCGTCCGAACCCTTGAGGGCCAGCACCAGCACATCGGAAGAGACTTCGCGCAACAGCGCCTGGATACCGCGGTCGTCGACATCGGCCAGGTTGTTGAACACGAACATGAGGTCTTCGATCTGACCGGACAGGTCTTCGTCGACTTCGCGGATCGAGTCCATGAGCTGGCCTTCGATCGAGCTGTCGAGGAAGTTCATGATGTCCGCCGCCCGCTTGATGCCACCCAGGGTGGTGCGCGAAGCGTTCGAGTTGCCGGAGAACTGCTTCTCGAGGATCTGGTTCAATTCTTTCAGTGCGGCCGGCTGCACGGTGTTCAACGACGAGACGCGCAGGATGATGTCCAGACGCACCTTGTGGTCGAAGTTGCCCAGCACTTCACCGGCCTGATCCGGATCGAGGTACGCGACCACGATCGCCTGGATCTGCGGGTGCTCGTAACGGATCACGTCGGCTACGGCGCGCGGCTCCATCCATTTCAGGCTGTCGAGGCCACTGGTGTTGCCGCCCAGCAGAATGCGGTCGATCAGGCCGTTGGCCTTGTCTTCACCCAGGGCCTGGGTGAGCATTTTGCGCACGTAGTCGTCGGAGCCGACGCCCAGGCTGGTCTGGTCGCCGACGATGTCGACGAACTCGCTCATGACCTGCTCGACCTGCTCACGGTGGACGTTGCCCATCTGGGCCATGGCCACGCCGACCCGCTGGACCTCTTTGGGGCCCATGTGGCGCAGCACTTGTGCGGCATCGGTCGAACCCAGGGACAGCAGCAGAATCGCGGCTTTATCGACCCGGGACAGTTTGGCGACGGCGGCTCGGTTATCACTCATCTGCGTTAATCCACTCTTTCACGACCTGGGCCACACGACCCGGGTCTTCTGCCACCAGACTCTTGATTGCGTTCAACTGAGCGTCATAACCCTCGCTCGGGCTCGGCAGCAGGATGCTGGTCGGGCCGCCGAGGCTGACGCGATCGTTGGACAGTTCACCGTCCAGACCGCCCATGCCACCGAGTTCCATGTCGCCGCCCAGACCGGCCAGCTCCTTGCTTTTGCCGCCACCGGTGATGTTGTTGAGCACCGGACGCAGCACACCGAACACCAGCACCAGGATGAACAACACGCCCAGCACTTGTTTGACGATGTCCCAGAACCATGGCTGGGAGTAGAACGGAATGTCGGCGATCACTTCGCCGCGTTCGGCGGAGAACGGCATGTTGATCACGCTGACGCTGTCGCCACGGCTGGCGTCGAAGCCGACGGCGTCCTGTACCAGACGGGTGAAGCGCGCCAATTCGTCGGCGCTCCACGGCGCGCGAGTCGTTTCGCCGTTGGCCGGGTTGATCTTGACCTGATCGTCCACCACCACCGACACCGACAGGCGATTCAGGCGACCCTGCTGCTGTTTGGTGTGGCTGATGGAACGGTCGAGCTCGAAGTTCTTGGTGGATTGTTGACGCTTGTCCGCCGGATACGGCGCGAGCATCGGCTGGCCGGTGGCCGGGTCCATGATCTGCTGACCGTTGGCATCAACCAGTGGCTGACCTGGCTGCACCATGCTCGCCGGGGCGGCTGCGCCACCGGTGGTCTGCGGCGCCGAAGCCGGCGAAGGTGGCTGGTTGCTCAAGGCACCCGGCACACCTTGTGGGCCATTGCTGGCGGTGCGTTGTTCGTTGACCGACTGTTCGCTGCGCAGGGCCGGTTGATCCGGGTTGAACTGCTCGGCAGTCGACTCGACGGCACTGAAATCGACGTCGGCCGAGACTTCAGCCTTGTAGCGATCGTTGCCCAGTACCGGTTGCAGAATATTGTGCACGCGCTGGGTGAGCATGCTTTCCATGCGGCGGCTGTAGTCGAACTGCTTGCCGGCCATGGTCATTTCGGAGTTTTCCGCCTGATCCGACAGCAGGTTGCCCTTCTGGTCGACGACGGTGATCTGCGATTTGCTCAGCTCGGGAACGGAGGTTGCTACCAGGTTGATGATGGCAACGACCTGACCTGGCTCCAGCGAACGACCGGAGTACAGCTCGACCAGTACCGAAGCGCTTGGCTTGCGCTCGTCACGCACGAACACCGAACTTTTCGGGATCGCCAGGTGAACGCGCGCGCCCTTGACGTTGTTCAGGCTGGAGATGGTGCGGGCCAGTTCGCCTTCGAGGCCGCGACGATAACGGGTCGCTTCCATGAACTGGCTGGTGCCCAGACCCTGTTCCTTGTCGAGGATTTCAAAACCGATGTTGCCGTCGCTGGGAGTGACACCAGCGGCCGCGAGCTTGAGCCGCGCACGGGACAGGTCATCGGCCTTGACCAGCAAGGCGCCGGAATTCGGTTCGACGGTGTAGGGAATGTCGGCGGAGGCCAGGGTGTCCATGACCTGCTTGGCGTCCATGCCGGCAAGGCTGCCGTACAGAGGCCGGTAGTCCGGTTGCTGCGACCACAGCACCACGGCAAAGCCAATCGCCACGCTCGCGGCCAGGCCGACCAACAGGCCCACCTGACGCAGCACGGTCATCTCGGAGAGGTTTTCCAGGAAGGACAGGCCGAACAGCGGCGGTTTGCCGTCTATCGGGGTGGCCTTGGCCGGAACGTTATCGGCGACTGCTTCTGCCATGACTCAATCTCGTCCTTAAACCGGCATCTGCATGATGTCTTGATAAGCCTGAACCAGCTTGTTGCGCACCTGGGTCAGGGCCTGGAACGATACGCTGGCTTTCTGCGAGGCAATCATCACGTCCGTCAGATCGACGCCGCTCTTGCCGATCTCGAACGCGTTGGCCAATTGGCTCGATGCCTGCTGGGTATCGTTCACTTTGTTGATGGCTTGACCGAGCATGTCGGAAAAGTTGCTGCCTGCCACTTCCGGGACAGCGGAAGTCGATTTCGGCTTCGACATGGCGTCCATTTGCATGGCCTTCATGTCCATCATCAACCGATTAAATTCAATACCTTGGCTCATGGTCTACTCTCTTGGGCGGCCCGCAATTTTTTGACACTCACTCGGCGGGTACTCAGGTGTTAGCAACAACGGTGCCAGCTCATGGGCACCGCTTTCAGAAAAGCCGTTTCAAACGTTTGCGCCACCCGTCAGGTGGCGAACAGGTAGCCTTCGACATCCATGCCCGCATCGCGCATTTGCGCCAGTTTGTAACGCAGGGTGCGCGGGCTGATGCCGAGTTTTTCGGCGGCTTCCTTGCGTCGACCGCGCTCGGTACGCAGGGTGTCGATGATCATCTGGAACTCGCGACGACGCAGGTCATCGCCCAGTGCACCGGCCGAATCGGCCTCGATTTCGACTTCACGAATGACCGGCGTAACCGGCACTGCCGCTGGCAACGGGGCGAACAGCGCAGGCCCGGAGAGACAGAAATCCTGCGGCTGGATCAACCCGCCCTGCTGCAGAATCAAGGCCCGCTGGATCGCGTTATCCAGCTCGCGCACATTGCCCGGCCACGGATAACCGATCAGGCACGCTTGCGCCTCGGGCGAGAACTTCGCCATCGCATGCTTCATTTTATTGACGTGTTTGGCCAACAGACGCTCGGCCAGCGGCAGGATATCGGCGGTGCGCTCGCGCAACGGACGCCAGGCCAGCGGAAATACCGACAGACGATAATAGAGGTCTTCACGGAAGCGCCCCGCCGCCACTTCGCCGGCCAGATCACGGTTGGTGGTCGCTACCACGCGAATATCGAGAGTGATCGGCTTGCGGGCGCCGACCCGCTCCACTTCCCGCTCCTGCAACACCCGCAGCAGTTTGGCTTGCAGGCCGAGGGGCATTTCGGAAATTTCATCGAGCAGAATGGTGCCGCCGTCCGCCTGTTCGAACTTGCCGGCCTGGGCCGCGATAGCGCCGGTGAACGAGCCTTTCTCGTGGCCGAACAGGGTGGCTTCGAGCATGTTGTCCGGGATCGCCGCGCAGTTGATCGCAATGAACGGCTGACTGGCACGATGGGATTGCTGGTGAATGTAACGCGCCAATACTTCCTTGCCGGTACCGGACTCGCCGGAAATCAGCACGGTGGAATCACTGCGCGCGACCCGCGCTGCCAGATCCAGCAATTGAGCACTGGCGGGCTCGACCGCGACCGGCCCTTCGGCATCACTGACGCCAAGGCTGCCCAAGGCGTGACGGGCTACCAGATCCAGCAGAGCCTTGGGCTCGAACGGCTTGACCAGATAATCCGCCGCGCCTTGACGCATCGCATCGACCGCGCGCTCGACTGCACCATGCGCGGTCATCAGCAGCACCGGCAATTGCGGTTGCCGCGCGCGCAGCAGGCCGAGCAATTGATGGCCGTCCATGCCCGGCATGTTGACGTCACTGACCACCAGACTGAACGCTTCGCGCTCGACCGCGTTCAGCGCCTCTTCGGCCGAACCCACCGCGTGATAGTCGTGACCGGCCAGCAGCAGCGTATCGGCCAGCGCTTCGCGCAACGAGCGGTCGTCCTCGACCAGCAGAACCTTGATGCCCATGACCTTCACTCAGCTCCCTGAACAGCAGAAAACAACGGCAGAATGACCTGCGCGCACGTACCGCGCCCGACCCGCGAACGCAGCTGCAATTCTCCCTGATGCGCACGCGCCACGGCCTTGACCACGGTCAGGCCCAGGCCGGTCCCGGTAACTTTGGTGGTGAAAAACGGCTCGCCCAGCCGCGCCAGCACCGCCGCATCAATACCGCTGCCGCTGTCGCTGACACACAAACGCAAGGTGTTGTCGCGGGTATAGCAATGAACCTTCAGACGCACCTCACCGGCACTCGCCTGAATCGCGTTTTCAATCAGATTGAGCAGCGCCCCGACCAGCGTGTCGCGATTGCACAGCAACTCGCCGGCATGGCTGTCGCATTGCCAGCGGATCGGCAGATCCTGCACATGGGTCAGCGCCGCGGCCTGCAACGACTGCATCAAGGCATTCGGCGTGACACGGTCGGTCAGCGGCAGCTCGCCACGGGCGAAGACCAGCATGTCGCGCACCTGATGCTCGAGCTCGTGCAGACGCTCCTTGAGGCGACCGGCAAAACGCTGCTGGGTCGCGACCGGCAGTTCCTGCTCGGTCAAATGACTGGCGTACAGCAACGCGGCAGACAACGGTGTGCGGATCTGGTGAGCCAGCGACGCGACCATCCGCCCCAGGGACGAGAGGCGCTCGTGGCGCGCCAGCTGATCCTGCAAGTGACGGGTTTCAGTCAGGTCGTTGAGCAGCACCAACTGCCCAGGCTCGGCATCCAGCGAGCGGGTGGCAATCGACAGGCGTCGACCGTTTTTCAAGGAAATTTCGTGACCGTCATCTTCACGGGGCGCGAAGCAACGGGTGATGACATGGCGCCACAGCTCGCCTTCCAGCGGCAGACCGAGCAATTCGATGGCGGCAGGATTGGCCTCGCACACAATGCCGTGGCCGTCGATGACGATGACGCCACCGGGCAACAGGTCGAGGAGGTTTTGCAGACGGTTGGCCAGGCGTTCTTTTTCCGCCAGTTCCTGCATGCGCTGGGCACTGACCACGGCCAGCTCGCCCTTGAGCTCGGTGACCCGGGCTTCGAGCATGCTGTAGGAGTCGGTCAACTGGCTGGACATCTGGTTGAACAGGGCGAATGCCTGCTCAAGCCCCTGGCGGCTCGCCTGCTCTACGGACGGCAGTTGCCCCGAGGACTCGGGAACAGAAGACATCTGGGAGGCTTGGGGCATTGTGCTTTCTCGCTTGGCTGACCGTCAGTGAAACGGAACGTTGCGAGGGACATAGCAATACCCGTGCCTAAAAAAAACCGCTTATAAATGAAGCAGTTGAAAAACAGGCGTCAATCATCCGCCTGTTCATCACCTTCACGACGGCTCATGCCGTACTTGCGCATCTTCTCCACCAGCGTGGTGCGGCGAATACGCAGGCGCTCGGCGGCGCGAGCCACGATACCATTGGCATCGTCCAGTGCCTGCTGGATCAGGCCCTGCTCCAGACCACCGAGGTAGTCCTTCAGATCCAGACCTTCCGGCGGCAACAGGGCGTTGGCGCTGAAGTCCGGCGTATGGCCGTTGATCGCCACGCGCTCTTCCAGGTCGCTGCGCAGGCTGTCGACCATTTGCTCGTCTTCGTCGTCGACGTAGCGGAATTTCTTCGGCAACTCGACCACGCCGATCACCCCGTACGGGTGCATGATCGCCATGCGCTCCACCAGGTTGGCCAGTTCGCGGACGTTGCCCGGCCAGCCGTGGCGGCACAGGGACATGATTGCGGCGGAGTTGAAGCGGATCGAACCGCGCTTCTCGTGCTCCATGCGCGAGATCAGCTCGTTCATCAGCAGCGGAATGTCTTCGACGCGCTCACGCAGCGGCGCCATCTCGATCGGGAACACGTTCAGGCGGTAGTAGAGATCTTCGCGGAAGGTGCCGATCTCGATCATGCTTTCGAGATTCTTGTGGGTCGCGGCGATGATGCGCACGTCGACGCTCTGGGTTTTGTTGCTGCCCACGCGCTCGAAGGTGCGCTCCTGCAGCACGCGCAGCAGCTTGACCTGCATCGGCAGCGGCATGTCGCCGATTTCGTCGAGGAACAGCGTACCGCCGTTGGCCAGCTCGAAGCGGCCGGCACGGCTGGTGATCGCGCCGGTGAAGGCGCCCTTCTCATGACCGAACAGTTCGCTTTCCAGCAACTCGGCCGGGATCGCCCCGCAGTTGACCGGTACGAACGGCGCGTCGCGACGCTTGGAGTGGTAATGCAGATTGCGCGCAACCACTTCCTTGCCGGTACCGGACTCGCCGAGGATCAGTACGCTGGCGTCGGTGTCGGCCACTTGCTGCATCATCTGACGCACGTGCTGGATCGCGCGACTGGTGCCGACGAGGCTGCGGAACAGGTTGGGTTCGCGATGCCGGCCACGCTCACGGGCCTGGTCGTACATTTCGCGATAGACCTGAGCACGGTGCAGGGAGTCCAGCAGTTTGCTGTAGCTCGGTGGCATTTCGAGGGTCGAAAGTACCCGGCGGCGTTGGTCTTCGGGCAGGTCCACCGAAGAATTATCGCCCATCAGCAAAACCGGAAGGAACTCATCCCAGGTTGAGAGTGTCTTTAGCAAGCCCAAAAGCGCACCAGGAGCATTAACCGTCCCGATCAGTACGCAAATGACCTCACGACTAGACGACAAAGAGCCGACTGCCTGCTGCCAGTCATGGCTTCCGCAGGGTAAATTTTCTTCGCCAAGAAAATTTAAGATCACCGCCAGGTCGCGGCGGCGGACGCTATCGTCATCGATCAGCAGAATTTTGGTTTCACGCCACATGCAATAGCAACTTCCCTAGTCAACTCAATGCCCAAAATGAGGGGCAAGCGAGACGCTTGCAGGACACCTTGTGCCTGTAGACGCCTGAAATCTGAAAACAGCCACTAGTTAAGTCAAAAAACCGTGCACAGTCAAATTTATGGCGCACATGTCTGGATTAACTGGGGGTTAATTAACCAAACAGATGGTAAACCTTTGCCGCGTTCTGCGCTTGGGTGATCTGCGACATCTCGTCGACTATCGCCTGACGCTCACCCATCGCCACTTCCAGAAGCTGCTTGTAGACATGCAGCAACTCTTCCAGATTATCGCGCAACGCGACCTCGTCCACCGAGGCTTCACTCAAGACATCTTCCATGCAGGAACGGCAATCGAGGTCCAATTGACCGATGGCTTCCCAGTTGCGCTCGGCCAGGGCACCGACCAGCGCTACTCGGGTTTCTTCGATTCGCTGCAAAACAAGACTCATGGTGATCTCCTCAGAACTGCGGAGCGGGCGCAGGTGCGATCGCATCCCAGCCTTCCTTGACGGTGCTCAGCAAGCCGGCAACCTCATCAAGAATGCGCGGATCGCTGCTGATGTTCGCCTCGGCGAGACGCTTCATCATGTAGATATAAAGACCGTCCAGATCAGCCAGCGTATCGGCAGACTTTTCCAGATCCAGACCTTCACGCAAGCCGCTGACGATGCCGATGGCCTTGCTGATCGCCGTGCACTTGGCGGCAATGTCCTTGCGCTCGATGGCGCCCTTTGCCTGAGCGATACGGTCCAGACCACCTTCCATCAGCATTTGCACCAGACGGTGGGGACTCGCTTCGGACGTCTGGGCCTGAGCGCCGACTTTCTGGTATTGCCGAAGGGCCAACATCGGATTCATGTTCTACCTCATTTGCAACTATGACTCGTATGAGCAGTGTATCGCCTGCAAGCCAGAAAACTTTAGACCATAAGACAAAAACCCGGCACACGCTCGAAAGCGTAGCCGGGTTTTTGTCGCTATTACATGTTACTTCGCAGACTGCTGGGCGTTCAGCGAACTGAAGAACGACGTAATGTTGCTCGCCGTCGCTTTCATCTGCCCTACCAGCAAGTCCATGGCGTTGTACTTAGCAGTCAACGTCTTGGTCAGGTTGGCGACACGCAGGTCCAGAGCCAACTGCTGGGACGTAATGTTGCGCGTATTGTTGTTCAGGATAGTCAGGCGCTGATCCAGCAGACCGGTGGTGGTCTTGCCATCAGCCGAAGCCTTGAGATATGGGTCAACCGCCTTGCTCATGCGCGCCAACAGACCATTGGTGTCGTTGGTGCCAGTGAACATCTCCTGGACTTTGCCGCTCATGCCCGGCGTAGACATGGCCTTGTTGAACGCAGTCGTGTCGAACGTCAGGTTACCGGTGTTGCGGTCGGTCATGACGCCCAGCTGCGAGAGATAAGCAATCGGACTGCCAGCAGTCGCACTCGGGGCCGTAATCTGCCCGCGGATATCGGCAATCAAGGAACGCGCCAGCGAGTCGCCAGTGAACGCCGCCTGAACGGTCAGCTTGCCATCTTCGTCCGGCGTCGCCTTGGACAACGAATCGATGGTGTTTTTCAAGGTATTGTAGGCATCGACGAACGCCTGAACCGACGTCTGCAATCCCTTGGTGTTACCGTCGACAGTCACTGTGACAGGTGTCGAGGGTGGATCACCGGCACTGACCGTCGTCAGATTCATCGTCAGGCCACTGATGGCGCCGGTGACCGTGTTGCTCTTGCTGGTCACCGCCAGGCCGTCAATGGTCAGCGACGCGTCCTGAGCAAGGCCGTTGACCGCGCCAGAAGCGCCGGCGGCCGGGTTGGTGCCCATGGTCTGGGTGCCGTCGATTTCCAGACCGGCAATGCCGCTGACTTTCATGTCGGAGCCGGCGCCGGTCTTGCTCGAACTGATCACCAGGCGCGAAGCACCCGAGCTGTCGGTTACGATGTTGGCGGAAATACCATTGACGGCCTGAGCCGAGTTGATCGCATCCCGGGTGCTCTGCAAGGTCGCATTGGCCGGGATCGTGACATTGTAATCAGTGCCATTCTGACTGATTTTCAGGGTACCACTCGGAATGGCACTGGCAGCACCGCCGGCAAAGGATGCACTGGCTATTTTCGAGCCGGTGGCCAGCTTATTCACTACAACACTATAAGTACCCGAGACTGCAGTGTTATCCGCAGAAACACCCAACACGGCCGGAGTACCCGAAGTCGCCGTGTAACCCGCAAATGCTGGATTGGTCTTGCTGCCCAGGTTGGTCATCGCCGTCTGGAATGCGGTCAGCGCACTCTTCAACGTGCCGATACCGGAAATCTTCAGCGTGTTGGTTTTGGTGGCGTTGTCGATCTGCGTCTGCTTCGGCGACTTGTCGGCATTGACCAGTGCTGTAACGATCGCACCGATGTCCAGGCCGGAACCCAGGCCCGAACCCGGTAAAATTGGACTTGCCATGTGCTTCTCCCTTGGGTTGTTGCCAGTCTTTTGACCACTACTTGCGTCTAAAGAACTTCAAACACTATTCATGCCAGTTATCAGACTTTGGCGTCGAACAACACGTGACTCGCGTTGGCCAGACTATCTGCCAGCTTGAGTGCTTCTGCGGAAGGGATCTGTCGTACGACCTCGCCCGTCTCGCTTGCGATCACCTTGACAATCACCTTGCCGGAATGCTCATCGATCGAGAACTCCAGATTGCGCTTGATCGACTGAACGAATTTCTCGATCTCCTGCACCGCCAGCTTCAGCTTGGTTTCATCTGATTCCTGGCTCTTTTTCGAGGCAGGAACAGCATCAACGGTCTGAGGCTTGGTTTCCGACGGTTTGTCGGTAACGGTATTGGCTGGCTTGGGAGCCGGATAAGACACGTTAAGCTTGACGCTCATGTCCATGCTCATCACCTCATAACGTAAAAAGCGAGAGAGCACGCAAGCGCACTCCCCCGCTAAAACTCATTCCGAAATTACTGAAGCAGCTTCAGTACAGCGGAAGGCAGTTGGTTGGCTTGAGCCAGAACAGAGGTCGAAGCCTGTTGCAGGGTTTGCTGCTTGGTCAGGTTAGCAGTCTCTGCGGCGAAGTCGGTATCTTGTACGCGACCTTGTGCAGCAGTGGTGTTCTCGGTGATGTTCTGCAAGTTCTGGATGGTGCTGGTCAGACGGTTTTGCGAAGCACCCAGAGCGGCGCGAGTGGCGTTGATGTTCGCAATTGCAGCGTCGATCGCGGTGATCGCGTTGTCGATGTTCGAAGCGGCGGCTGCGGAAGTAGCACCGGTCAGAACAACAGTACCGCTACCTACCGACAGGCTGACGGCGTCGAACTTGCCGCTAAGTACCAGGTCGATGTGGTTGGCGGAGCCAGTGTTGGCGCCAACTTGCAGAGTTACAGTACCAGCCGAACCGTCCAGCAGGTTTTTGCCGTTCAGGTTGGTAGCAGCCGAGATACGGGTGATTTCGTCAGACATCTGAGCGAATTCAGCGTTGGTTGCGGTCTGGTCAGCAGTGCCGTTGGTACCGTTACGAGCTTTAACAGCCAGTTCACGCATACGCTGCAGGATGTCGGTCGAAGCTTGCAGAGCGCCTTCAGCGGTCTGGGCAACGGAGATACCGTCGTTGGCGTTCTGGATCGCCTGGGTGTTACCACGGATCTGCGAGGACATACGGGTAGCGATTTGCAGGCCGGCGGCGTCGTCTTTAGCGCTGTTGATTTTCAGGCCGGAAGACAGGCGCTGCATCGAAGTCGACAGAGCGTCGGAAGCGCGGTTCAGGTTTTTCTGAACGTTCAACGACGTGGTGTTGGTGTTTACTGTTAAAGCCATGACGAATTCCTCGTTGGTTGGGTACTGCGGCTTCCGGCCCTGGCAACCGCCGGGTATGGCCTAGAGAACCTTCGTAATAGTTATCGTCGGGTTTGCAGGTTGCTTGAGGGCTTTTTTGAAAAAATTTGCCATCACCCTGCCACCCCCTAGAAAACAAAGACTTAGCAGCACTTTACCTTCGAAAAAATGACGTCATAAAACCGTCCGTGGCGCAAACCGGCGGGCCAGCGCCTTCGCTCCTCTTCAGGCGGACGATTCTTCCAGCAATTGAATCAACTCGTACTCCATGAAATCGGCAAGACCCAGCCAGTCCTGACGCTCCTGACACGCGAGCATTTGCGTGAGCAACTGCGCCCAGACTCGCTGCGTCTGCGCGCCGGCCAACAGCAATGACTGCTGCGCGCCCTCAAACACATCGACCATGGTCAACGCGGCCTCGACATCACGCCCCAAGCGGAACAGCCCGGCGCACTGGTGGCATTCATCTACCCATGATTGCAGCGCAGTCATTGCACGAACTCCTGATTGAAACCCGTCCCGGCAATCTGTGCCCCCGCGCGGCTGCTATTGAAAAACGCCACCTGCGGCTGACTGGCGATGTATCGCTCCAGCACGCACAGATAGCCGCGAAAATTGAGCTGGGTACTGACGCGCTGGCCATACCCGTCACGCACCCAGTGCCGCGCCTGATTCACCGACGGCCCCAGGTCACCGTCATTCCAGCCGGCATGGGTCTTATTCATCGGGAAGGCAAAATCGGCACCGAACAGCGTGATGCGTGCAGCGCCCATCTTCACCGCCAGGTCCACGGCCGGGTGAATCACACTGCCACCCACATGCAGCAGCGCCCTCGGGTGCTGCTCACGCAATGCCGCGTAGACCGGACTGGCCGAATAGCCACCATAACGCTTGCCCTTCCAGGCCCTCAGCACCTCAGGATCACTCATGGGCAGATACACCAGCGGGATGCCGTCGGATTCCTCGAATGGCAAATGCCGGAAGCTGATGCGCTGATCGATACTCACCACATAGTCGGGCACGATCCCGTGCTCGCGCAGCGGCCGGTACGCGGTATCGACACAAATGATCAACGGACGCCCGGCCCGCTCGCGGATCGCGGCCAGACGTTCGAAATGCTGTTCCAGCGTCGGGCCGGTGCCGATCACATAGATCTCCCGACCGGCACAGGTGCCGAACAGCGTTGCCACATCATCGTCAGCCAGCACTACCGGCAAACAGTCCTGCAGACGCTGTTGAATGAACGGTGACTGCGGATCGAATTCACGATTGTTGAAGCTCAGGTGCACTTCGCTGACCAGCCGATCGCGGATCTTCGCGTTGAAGTCATCGGCCAGCAACATCTCGGCAGGCAATGCGAAGAACGGCGTGCAGATGTCGGACAGGTCGCCGGCGTAGAGCAATTCAACTCGCGGGTCCTGCAACCACTCCCGTTGATCGAGCAATTGCAGCACCAGGGCAAACAGCGCGCCGTTGAGGATGTGCACATACAAGCGCTCGAGCCCGGTGCGCTCCAGCAGCACCGTGGGCAAGTCCCCGAGGCCGGTGCCGTAGACATGCAGTTGCGGTTTGTCCGCTGGCAGGGTGGCAGCCTGAATCTGCGCCTCGCGGACACGGTCATGCCGGCTGGTGAGCTGAATGCCGCCAATGCTCAGCGTCGAGCCCAGCCCCTGCGTCAGCTCAGCCTCGATCGCCGAACTGTCTTCGTTCAGCAATCGTGCGAACAGCGCCGGCCAGCGTCGCTCGACGACTTCAGCATTGGCCTGGAAAAACTCACTCATGGCGCCTCGCGCTCCCTTCAGGCAAAAAAATAGCGTTCAAGGTTAACCCTTGAACGCTATTTTTGTATCCGCCGTTTTTATCCGATTCAAGGACGATAAATGATCGCCGAACCCCACGACAGACCGACGCCGAAACCACTGATCGCGATGCGGTTCCAATCGGAATCCATCACGTGTTTTTCCAGCAGCAGCGGCACACTGGACGACACGGTGTTGCCGGTCTCGACCATGTCCTTGATGAACTTCTCCGGCTCGCCTTCGAAGCGCCGTGCCACGGCGTCGACAATCGCCGCACTGCCCTGGTGAATGCAGAAGGCATCGATGTCATCGGCCTTCAGGCCGGAATCGTCGAGCAGTTCGTGCAGATGCGCAGGCACCTTGAGCAGTGCGAAGTTGAACACCTGACGGCCGTTCATGAAGAACACTCCATCGGTGACTTTCAAGTGCGGTGCGCCGGAACCGTCAGTGCCGAACTTGGCCTTGCCCAGCGCCCAGACCGGGTCTTCGCCCATCCAGGTGGCAGTGGCGGCATCGCCGAACAGCATGGTGGTGTTGCGGTCTTCCGGATCGACGATCTTCGAATACGGGTCGGCGGTGATCAACAGACCATTCTTCAGGCCGGCGGCTTCCATGAAGCCTTTGATCGCATAGATGCCGTAGACGTAACCGGAGCAGCCCAGGGAAATATCGAACGCCGCGACATTGGTCGGCAGGCCGAGTTTGTCCTGGACGATGGCCGCGGTGTGCGGCAGGCCTTCTTCGTCACCGTTCTGGGTGACGACGATCAGCGCATCGATGGATTCACGTTTCAGTTCAGGGTTGTTGGCAAACAGCGCATTGGCCGCTTCAACGCACAGATCGGAGGTTTCCTGTTCCGCGTCTTTGCGTGGGAGGAAGGCCGAACCGATCTTGCCGAGGATGAATTCTTCATCCTTCTCGAATTTTGCACCTTGTGCGTAATTGTCCACGCCGGCTACAGGAACGTAGCTCGCAATGCTTTTTATGCCAATCATTACGGCTTCCCAATAATAAACAGCCCAATACCACCGCTCGCAAGGATTCGAGGGGCGCCGACAAACAGAAAACGGCCGCCACAACGGGCAGCCACGGGGAGCGCAAAGGGCTATCACTGGAACCGAAAACGGGCCAGGCGCCATCTCCCCGGTCATTACAATACAGTGAAGATGCGCGTTATGACTCGCAGGTCACGCTATTTTGCCGAATCGATGACAGATCGGGTCATTCGACCAATGACCAGTTCAGCGGCGTACCGCGTTTGATCGGCTGGCGCGCACGGCGCCCGAGGACGGCATCGGTGTGCTTGGGCGGCAGACCGAGACCGGGACGAATGGCACGTACATTGGCCGCCGTGAAGGGTTCACCGGCCGCCATATCGGCCGTGACGTACAGCGACCGACGGTAAACCAGCGACTTTTGCTCAGCCTCGGTCACGCCGTAATGCACCTGGCCCATGGCCTGCCATGCGCGCTCGGTCTCGACCACCAGGCTGGCCAGTTCCGCCGGTTCCAGCGAGAAACTGGCGTCCACCCCACCGGCAGAACGGTCGAGGGTGAAGTGTTTTTCCACCACCGTCGCGCCCAGCGCCACCGCCGCCACCGACACGCCGACGCCCATCGAGTGGTCTGACAGACCGACCTCACAACCGAACAGCTCACGCAGATGCGGAATCGTGCGCACGTTGCTGTTGATCGGGGTCGCCGGGTAGGTGCTGGTGCACTTGAGCAGCACCAGATCCTTGCATCCCGCCTCACGGGCGGCGCGCACGGTTTCGTCGAGTTCGGCGAGGCTGGCCATGCCGGTGGAAATGATCAACGGTTTGCCAGTCGCTGCGACACGGCGGATCAACGGCAGATCGGTGTTCTCGAAACTGGCGATCTTGTAGGCCGGCACATCGAGGCTTTCGAGAAAGTCCACGGCGCTGTCATCGAACGGTGTCGAAAACGCGAGCACGCCCAGCTCTTTGGCCCGGGCGAAGATCGGCGCATGCCATTCCCAGGGCGTGTGGGCCTTTTCATACAAGTCATAGAGCGAGGTGCCGGCCCACAGGCTGTTCGGATCCTTGATGAAGAATTCGCCTTCGGCCAGATCCAGGGTCATGGTTTCGGCGGTGTAGGTTTGCAGCTTCAAGGCATGAGCACCGGCCTTTGCCGCCGCTTCGACAATCTGCAAGGCGACGTCCAGCGACTGGTTATGGTTGCCGCTCATTTCAGCGATGATGAACGGCGGCGCATCGGCACCGATCCGGCGGTTGCCGATCTTGAAACTGCTCATTGACGGGATTCCTTCAAAACCTTGGTGAACGCGCAGGCACTCTGGGTGAACCCGGCGTCACGAAAAACATTCATCGAGGGCCTATTGGCCGGCAATACCTGGGCGGTAATGGCGGTCATCTGCGGCCAGTGCGCAGCCACAAAGGCTTCACCCTGCGCCAGCAGCGCCCTGCCCCAGCCGAGGCCGAAACGCCCCTCGAAAAGATACAGCGAAACCTCTGCCTCAAAGCCGCGCAAATCGTAGCGCAGGACACCGACCGGGCCGTCATCCGCCTCGGCCACCAGCAGCAACCGCTGAGGATTGCGCAGGCTCGCGCCCAGCCAGTTCAGATGTTGCGTCCAATCAATCGCAGCGCTGTCCAGCGACCATCGGCGCACGGCCTCGGCATTACGTCCATCGAACAGCAACTGCGCGTTATCCGGCGTCGCCGGACGCAACTTGAGCACCGCGCCGGCCAGTGCCGCCGCCACTCGCAGCGCACCACGCCCGTCGACCAGTTGCCGCGAACGCTCGGCCAGACTCTGGCGCAAATAAAAGTTGCCCACGACAAAGCCGATGGCCTCGCGCAGTTGCTCGACGCTGACCTGCTCCCGCGCGCCCATGAACACATGCGCGCCGGCCGCCGCCATCACCTCGCCGTTGGCCTGTTGGTTGTTCGACACCGCAATGCAGATCGTCGGCAGGCCCAGGGCCGCGCGTTCCCAACTGGTGCCGCCGCCGGCACCGATAAACAGGTCGGCCTCGGTCATGCGCCGATGAAAATCACTGACGAAACTGTGCAGCCGCCAGTGCGGCCGCGTTTCGGCCAGCGCCTGCATCTCTGCCCAGGCCGGGTTGTCGGCACCGGCGACGAAATCCACTTCCAGCTCGGAAAAATCGGCCAGCGCCAGCATTGCGTGATGAGTCTGGCGTGCCGCATCAAAGCCGCCGAAATTCACCAGCACCCGGCGCGCCACTGGTTTGATCTCGATGGCCGGGCCACTGAACTCTTCGCGCAGCATGGCGAAGCGCGGTCCGAGCAGTGTTCGGCAACCGGCCGACAGCAGCGGCTGATAATTTTCGCTGAGCCCGGAGAGGTTCTGATTGAGCAACAGGTCCACGCTGTAGCGACGGGTCGCCAGATCATCGACGGCGGCGATCCGTGGTGCGAAGCGACGAGCTGCGGTCTGCCAGTGATGGTCGAGGCCGTAATGGTCGGCAATGACCCATTCAAACTCAGGCTGCCCTTCCAGCTGCGTCGCCAGTGCATCGATATCCGCCTGCCACGGCAGCATCGATTCGATGGTCTGCTCCGGGTCTTCACCGGCATAGCGATCCGGCAACGCGAAGGTCTCGAAGCCTTCGCTCTGCAACGCATCAAGCCGATGCCCCGGCAAACGACGACAGGCGAACGCGACATGACTGCCTTGCGTGCGCAGTACTCGCGCCAGTGTCAGGCACCGGGCGATGTGGCCGCTGCCGATGGTCGGCGAGGCGTCGGCGCGGATCAGCACTCTCATTGCAGTTCTCCGCCGGCCTTTAGCGCCGCGTAAAGATACTCGGCGCGCTTCCAGTCTTCGGCGGTATCGATGTCCTGCACCAGATGGCGTGGCAGGATCACCGGCAGACTGGCCGGCGAATACAACACCTCGCCACCCAGCCACGCCTCGCGGCGACCCCAATAGAACTGGCCGGCATCCTGAAAGGCAGCCGGCAGATCCTGCGAACGGGTATTACGAAACTCGGGGTACAACGCCGTCAGTGCGCCCTGCCCGTCCAGGGTCAGGGCGCGCTGCACCGGAAAGCCGAAATCGGTGACTGAAAAAGCAAAGGACTTGTCCGGATGCTGCGCCAGCAACTCCAGGCCCTGACGCAGAAACCGCGCCTGCAACAGCGGCGCCGTAGCGTACACACAGCAGGCGTATTCGAAGGCCGGCAGTTGCTGCAAGGCATGCACGATCACTGCCGCAGTGCCGGTGAAATCATCGGCCAGCTCCGCCGGACGCATGAACGGCACGTGAGCACCGTTGGCCCGCGCCACGTCGGCGATCTCTGCGTCGTCGGTGCTGACCACCACCTGCTCGAACAACCCTGAGTCGAGGGCCGTGCGAATCGAACGGACAATCATCGGCACACCGTCGAACGGCTTGAGGTTCTTGCGCGGGATGCGTTTGCTGCCCCCGCGGGCCGGGATGATTGCGACGTTGTTCAAGGACGTTTTTCCAAAAGGAACCAGGTGATGTCGTCCACCGGAAATTGCGGATCGCGGTGATAACCGAAGCCGTAGTCCAGCAGTTGCAGATCAGGATAACGATCAAGCATTTCCCCGGCGAAATCACGCTTGAACAGCTTGCCGCTGTTGCCGCGATAGGATACTTCCACCGGCGAGGGATTGTAGTACTCGGCGATCAGGATGTAGCGCGAACTCAACGCATACAACTGCGCATACGCCGTCGCCAGTAGTTCCGGCGCCAGATGGATCAGCACGCCTTTGCTCAGGGTCAGGTCGTATTGGCGTTCACGGGGAAAGTCGAACAGCGAACCGTGCCAGATGTTCGCAATCTCCAGCGCACGCGCCTGGGCACAGGCACTGGCATTGATTTCGACCCCGAACAGCTCACAGCGGGGCAACAGCTGACGCAGCGCCTGCAAGTTGTTGCCGGCGTTGGTGCCCAGCTCCAGCAGGCTGTCGATCCGCCCGGCCCGGGTCAGCGCCTTGGCGAATAACGCCAGATTGGCCGCCACCAGTGGCTGGCCGACGTTGCGCTCAACGTACTGATTGCCGAATTCGCCCTGCCAGAATTGTTCCTGCTCGCTCAGATCACGCATTACCGTTTTCCATCCACCGCCACGGCGGCAATCATTCAGTCAACCGACGCAATTGTTCGACCACGTAGTCCTGCTGCTGATCGCTCAGCAACGGAAACAGCGGCAGGCTGATCGCTTCGGCGTAATAACGCTCGGCTTCGGGAAAGTCGCCCTCGGCAAAACCCAGATCACGATAGTACGGCTGCAGATGCAGCGGAATGTAGTGCAGGTTCACGCCGATGCCGGCGGCGCGCAAGCCTTCGAACACCTGACGGTGGCTGAGGCTGATGCGCTCGGTCTGCAAACGCACCACATAAAGATGCCAGGCCGATTTGGCCTCCGGCTGGAGGCTCGGCACAGTCACCGGCAAGTACGCCAGCAAGCTGTCGTAACGCGCGGCCAGCTCCCGGCGACGGGCGATGAACTCGTCCAGTTTGCCCAACTGCGACAGGCCCAGCGCGGCTTGCAGATCGGTAATCCGGTAATTGAAACCCAGCTCGACCTGCTGGTAATACCACGGGCCGTGGCTGGGTTCGGTCATCTGTTGCTGATCGCGAGTCATGCCGTGGCTGCGCAAGCGTTGCAACCGCTCGGCCAG
Organism: Pseudomonas sp. B40(2017); assembly: GCF_002112855.1. Taxonomy (NCBI): domain Bacteria; kingdom Pseudomonadati; phylum Pseudomonadota; class Gammaproteobacteria; order Pseudomonadales; family Pseudomonadaceae; genus Pseudomonas; species Pseudomonas sp. B40(2017). Next base: position 230,659 of record NZ_NEIT01000003.1, on the reverse strand, counting down.
TTCCGGGCGATTGGTCAGCACCATGCCGCCTTCGCCGCTGGTGATGATCTTCACCGGGTGGAAGCTGAACACGGTCATCGCGGCAAATTCACCGCAGCCCACCGGACGCCCGGCGTAACGGGCGCCGACCGCGTGGGAGGCATCTTCAATGACGGTGAAGTTGTAGCGCACGGCCAGTTCGGCAATCCGCCGCATGTCGCAGCTCTGCCCGGAGAACGCGACCGCCACCAGCACTTTGGGCAAGTTGCCGTCGCGCTCGGCGACATCGAGTTTGCTCGCCAGAACTTCAGCATCGAGGTTCCAGGTCAGCGGGTCGATGTCGACGAAGTCAACGTCGGCACCGCAATAACGGCCGCAGTTGGCCGACGCGAGAAAGGTGTTCGGCGTGGTCCACAAGCGGTCGCCCGCGCCGAGGCCCGCCGCCAGACAGGCAATGTGCAGCGCCGCCGTGGCGTTGCACACCGCCACGGCGAAATCGGCCTGGCAACGCTCGGCCATCGCCTGCTCGAAGCGTTCGATGGTCGGCCCCTGGGTCAACCAGTCGGACTGCAACACCTCGACGACCGCGTCGATGTCCGCCTGGTCGAGGCTTTGCCGACCGTACGGAATCATACCGACAGCTTCGCGTGCAGCTCGGCGATCTGCCCCACCGAAAGGAAGTGCGAGTTGGTGTCGGAGCGGTACTCGAAGTCTTCGCCGACCGGCACCCCACGCTCACCGAGTTTGTCCTCGGCGAAATCCACGTCGACGCTGGTGAAACGGATCGACGGCTGGATGGTGTAGTGATCGGCGAACTCCAGGGTCATCCGCGCATCGTCCAGCGGCACCATCAACTCGTGCAGCTTCTCGCCCGGACGAATGCCGACGTTCTTGTGCGGCAGGTGTTCGGCCATTCCCCGCGCGAGATCGACCACGCGAATCGACGGGATCTTCGGCACGAACACTTCACCGCCGTGCATCCGCGCAAAGCTGTCGAGCACGAACTGCACGCCGTGATCGAGGGTGATCCAGAAGCGGGTCATACGCTCATCGGTGATCGGCAGCTCTGTCGCGCCATCGGCGATCAGCTTGCTGAAAAACGGCACCACTGACCCGCGCGAACCGGCGACGTTGCCGTAGCGCACCACGGCAAAACGCGTTTGTTGCTCACCGGCAATGTTATTGGCCGCGACGAACAACTTGTCCGACAGCAACTTGGTGGCGCCGTACAGGTTGATCGGGCTCGCGGCCTTGTCGGTGGACAGCGCGACGACTTTCTTCACACCGTTGTCGATGGCGGCGGCGATGATGTTTTCCGCGCCGTTGACGTTGGTGCGGATGCATTCGGTTGGGTTGTATTCCGCCGCCGGCACTTGCTTCAACGCCGCGGCATGCACCACGTAATCAATGCCACGCATGGCCTGGCGCAGACGATCGGCGTCGCGCACGTCACCGAGGAAGTAACGCATGCACGGCGCGTTGAACGTCTGCTGCATTTCGTATTGCTTGAGCTCATCCCGGGAGAACACCACCACGCGCTTGGGCTGGTATTGCTCGAGCAGGCGCGCGATGAACTTGCGCCCGAACGAGCCGGTGCCACCGGAGATGAAAATCGATTTACCGTTGAACATGTCTTGAGTCCTGTTTCCTGTACCCCGAGGCATCAGCCCAGCCACTGCGCCCAATTCACCGCAGCACGTTCGTTCAGACCAAAACCTTTGCCGCTGAGGATCAGGTTCGGGTTACCGGCCGAATCCTGAGCGAAGACGGAGGACCATTTTTCAGCCAGTGCTTCCAGAGCCTGCGGCGCTTGCGACAGTTGCCCGTCATGCAGCACCTGCACCAGCGGCGTCCACACGGTGAGGTAACCGGCCTGACCGGCCTTGAGGCACAGGTCGACGTCACTGAAACCTTCGTCGAAGCTTTTGGCGTCCAGCCCGCCCAGGGCGTCGAACAACTCTTTGCTCACCATCAGGCACACGCCCGACACGGCCGAGTAGTTCTGATCAACCTGCAGACGATGCATGTAACCTTCGGCGTCGTGCTTCTCGCCGATGAAGGCCGAACCAACGGTGCCATCCGCGCCGAGAATCAGACCGGCCTGGGAGACTTTCCCGTCGCGGTCGACCAGCTTCGGCCCGACGACGCCCACTTCAGGACGCTGGGCATGGTTGAGCAGCGACTCGATCCAGTTCGGGTTGACGACTTCGCTGTCAGCGGCCATCAGCACCAGGTACTCGCCTTGCGCCTGCTGGCTGGCGGCGTTGCACAACGCCGCGTCGCTCAGCGGTTGATCGGCATGCAGAACGCGGACTTTGGCGTGGCTCAGGGTGCCCAGCCAGTCGTTGACGGCGGCTGACTGACCAGCCCGTGCCGCCAGCAACACTTCATAGCGGGTGTAGCGGGTTCTCAGCAACACGCCTTCCAGGCAACGTTGCAAGGCCGGCAGATCATCGCTGACCGGCAGGATGATCGACACCAGCGGCTGCTCGGTGTGGCGATAATCGATCTGGTAAGTGCCGGGCGTCGACGAGGTGATCTTGGCCTTGTAGCCACGATTGCCCAGGTGACGCAGCAGCGCCTGACGTTCATCGGTGTTCTCTGCCAGCTCCGAAGAGCGGGTAATCAGCAGTGGTTCGTCGAGGTGCGCGAGGCCGCCCAGACCACGCTGCTCGATGATGCGCAGCAACAGGTCGAATTCCAGCGCCTTGCTGAAGTCGGCCTGATAACCACCCGCCTCGATCAGCACTTCACGGCGGATCAGCCAGTGCCGCGCCATGAGGGCTGGCAGACTTTGCAGCAGATCGAGGTTGAAGCCCGGACGGAACACGTCCACTAGGGCACCGTCGGCGCTGCGCTGGATTTCATCGGTGGCCACCGCACGGCAACCGTCGGCCGACTGCAGTTCCAGACCGGCACGCAGCAGACCGCTGGCGGTGAACTCGTCGCCCGCTTCGGCCAGCAGCAGCCAGTCGCACGGCGATTGATTGACGCTCAGGTTCAGCTTGTCGACAAAGTTGCCCTGGGTCACCCGTACAAAGTGCAAGGTATTCTGCGCCGTGGTCGCGGCCGGTGGTTCACCGGTGGTGAACACCACAACCTTGAATGCCTTGCTGTGTCCTTCCAGCAGACTGTCCAGGGTGACCTGCAGCTTGTCGATGTCGTTGTCCAGATCCAGCAGGAAGATGCCGAACTGCGGACTGCCGCCATTGGCCGCCAGTTGACGGGCAATGGCCTGGGCCTGCCCGGCATCCGGCTGACGCTCATCGAGCCACTTGAGCAAACGCCCGGTCAGCATTTTGCCGAATACCGCCTGATTGCCTTCGAGCGACACCGCTTCGAGTCGAGCGACCCACGCACGCAGTTTTTCGGCGTCTTCGTCCTCGCCCAGCAATTGCAGTTGCGCCACCAGACGGTTGATCACCGTGCGGTTGAATACGTTGGCGTCGTGGGCTTGCCACAAGCGGTCCACCACGCTTTCCGGTGTGTCGTTGTTGCGGGCCTGCATCAGGTTTTCCTGGCGGGCCCAGATGCCTTCCAGGCCTTGCAACTGGATGCGGCCGGCCGGCATGGCGTGCAGCAGAAACTCGAACTGGGTCAACTGATCGAAGAACGCCTGATTGTAGAACGGCATTTCGACGTACTGTTTCGGCCCGAAGCGGCGCTGCGGGCCGGCTTCGATGTCGGTCCAGGTCGACTCCAGAATCAATTCGGCGGTCAATGCCCGACCGGTGCGCAGGCTGTCGGCCAGGGCTTCGAAACTTTGCAGGACAAACTGTTTTCCCTGTTGCGGATCCTGATGCTCGACCTGGGTCGGCAACCCGGCCAGGAACGTGGCAAACGCCTCTCGCTCGGACACCGATTTGGCGTCGGTGTAAGCCAGTGAGTGAAAGATCTCGGTGTTGTGATCGGAATGCTGATAGTTGATTTCACGCACAACATAGGGGATCGGCAGGATACGTGCCTTGCCGCGTGCCAGCATGTAGTACGTGTGACCGACTTCCTGCCACTGGAAGATCGTGTCTTGCGGCATCGCGTCATACCAGTCGCGCAGAATCTCGGTGCGCTGCACCGCATAAAACGGCGGCAGGTACTGGGACATGTATTCCAGCAGGCGATCCTGGGCACGATCGGCCGAGTAGTCCTCGCAGACTTTCTTGTCACGACGGTAGTAGCTGACGCCATTGGCCAGCGTCAGGTACATCATGCTGTAGCCGTGGCACAAGCTGTAGTCGGGGTTGGCATCCATGAAATCAACGGCCTGGTGCAAGGCATCGTGCACCAGGAAGTCATCGTCGGCGGCGAACACCATGTAGGGGGTCTGCAACTGCTGCACGCCGTAGGCCAGCTTGGCGCGGATGCCCCAATAGCCGAACTGCGGCAGATGCTGATATTCCACGTTGGCAAATTGCCCGGCCACGCCCGGCAATGCCTCGGCGGACGAGTCCAGCACCAGGATCCTGCACGGCAGGGCGCTGTAGAAACGCACGGCCCTGCGCAGAAACGCCGGGCGTTCGTGAGATATCAGCACAACGGTCAACTGTTCGTTGAGTGCCAAATCGTGTCCAGAACTGTTCTTGCCTTGCATAAATTCCCCACAAGCGGCGAGTCGCCGAAAACTCAACGTTGTTTTTGTCGATTAACGAACGCGACGCAGATAGCCATCCGGCGCGACAGTGATCAGCAACTTGCTGTGAATGGCCTGATCGATTTCGAAATCGCTGTTCTCTTCCAGGTAGGCCCACACAGCGGTTTTCGGGTTGTCACCCTTGCCCCACGGACGATCCGGGAAGGCGTCTTCGGGCATGTCTTCGACCACGGTGTCCATCACCACGCAATAGCTGTCCACCGACACCAGTGGTGCGTACAGGCGCAGCTCTTCGAGGACGTGTTCGTGGGTATGGTTGGAGTCCAGCACCACCAGCACTTTCTTGCCCTGCACGCGATCACGTACCTGGTCGACGATGGCGGTATCGATGCTCGAACCCTGGATCATGCTGATCCGCTTGAACATCGGGTGCGCTTCAATGGCTTCGCGGTTGTGCTGGCGGATGTCGATGTCGACGCCCAGCACTTCGCCGTGACCGATCAGTTCGAGGATCGAGGCGTAGAACACCAGCGAACCGCCGTGGGCGATCCCGGTTTCAACGATCACGTCCGGACGCAGGTTCCAGATGATTTCCTGCATGGCGACCATGTCCTGCGGGAACTGAATGATCGGCCGGCCCATCCAGCTGAAGTTGTAGGTGTACTTGTGTTTTGCGGTGGTGCCGACCCAGCCCAGCGATTCGGTTTGCAGTGCCTTGTCCTGTTGCAGGCCTTCGATGTTGGCTTTTACTTCTTCGCGAAACTGCTCATGTGGATTCATTGCGACTCTCCAAAAATTCGGGAAAACGGCTTACCTGAACACCCTGGCGTCAGGGTATGGCACGGTGTTGGTCTTGATGATCCTGGCGGGATTGCCCACCACGACCGAAAAATCCGGAACGTCTTTTGTCACCACGGCACCGGCGCCGATGGTCACCCAGCGACCGATGCGCAGGCGCGGCAGGATCGTGGCGTTGGTACCGATAAACGTGCCGTCGCCGATTTCCACACAGCCGGCGATGCACACGCCCGGCGCCATGAACACCGAGTGACCGATTCGCCCCTCATGTCCCACGACGCTGCCGGCGCTGATGCTGGTGTTGTCGCCGAGTTCGACTTCGGCCTGCATCAACACGCCTTCCTGCAGATAACTGCCCTGCCCCATGCGGATCATGCTCAGATCGATGCCGGGATGAATGAACTGACCAAGCTTCGCCCCTGCATCTACCAACTGACACGTGGTTTCGTAGCGTAACCGGGTACTGCCGGTGATCAGATTGACGAAGCGCACGTCCGGCCCATTGAGCTCGGCGACCCGCTCCGAACCACCCACCACCGGCACCCCGTAAAACATCGTGTGGTGCTTGCGCGGATCGTTGTCCAGAAACGCGAATTCGACATTCGGCGTACTGCGTTTGACCGCGTGCAGCATGCGTACCGCTTCCGGGTTGGCGGCCCCCAGCAGATACATCTTCACGGCGCGGGCCTGCTTGCCAGCAAGTCCAGCACCACTTGCACGACGCGCTGCTGATCGGCGTCGGTCATGTCGTGATAGCTCGGCAGGTTGAAGGCGCGCTCCGGCAGGGCGAATGACACCGGCGTGTCAACGTTGTGCCCGCTGAACATCGGCAGCGTCGACAGCGGCCAGAAGAACACCCGGGCATCGATGTCGGCGGCCTGGAACGCTGCGATCAACTGGTCGCGATGGATACCGGTGTCGGCATCGAACACCACGGTCGGCATCCAGTAACCGTTGCGCCCGTGAGCCGGCTCGGGATTGAGCGACACACCCGGCACGCCTTCCAGCGCCTGCGCATAGTTGGCAAAGATCGCCCGCTTGCGCGCGATCAACTCTTCGATCCGCTCGACCTGTGCGCAACCGACGGCCGCCTGCAGGTTGCTCATCTTGTATTTGAAACCGACGAACTCGGGCCAGAACTGCTTGGTGCAGCCGGCCACCCGACCGTGGTTGGACAGGGTCAGCACGCGCTCGTACAAGGCCTTGTCCGAGGTGACGAACATCCCGCCCTCGCCAGTCGTCATGGTCTTGGTGCCATGGAACGAAAAAGCCCCGAAAGCACCGAGCGAGCCCGCCGCCCTGCCGCGCCACTGCGAACCGATGGCTTCGGCTGCATCCTCGATCACGGGAATGCCGAATTCCTTGCCGATGGCCAGCAAGGCATCCATGTCGCACAGATTGCCGTACAGATGCACCGCCAGGATGGCTTTGGTGCGCGGGCCGATCGCGTTTCTGACCTGCTGCGGGTCGAGGCACCAGCTGTCGGCCAGCACATCGACGAACACCGGCGTGGCGCCCAGATAAGTGATGGGCGCCGCCGAGGCGATCCAGTTGGTGTTGCCAAGGATCACTTCATCGCCTTCGCCGATGCCCAGCGCCGCCATGCCCATGTGTAGGGCTCCGGTGCAACTGGAGGTGGCGATGGCGTAGGTCGCGCCCAGGTGCTCGGCAAAACCGTGCTCGAAGCGGGTCAGGTATTCGTAGCAACGTGCGCCCCAGCCGTTCTGCACGGCGTCAAGGGTGTAGCGGGCTTCGAGTTCGCCGACGCTGGGTTTGGTGTAATGAATTCTGCTCATCGAATGCTCAACTCCGGAACGGCGACGACAAAGCGTGCGCCCCACGTTTTGGCCGAGGCCAGTTGCTGCGTGACTTCACTCAACAGGTTCCACGGCAGCACCAGGATGTAGTCGGGCTTTTCCAGCTCGATGCGTTCGGGCGCGACAATCGGAATGCGGCTGCCCGGCAGGAACTTGCCCTGCTTGTGCGGGTTGGCATCGGCGACCCAGGCCAGCAGATCCGTCCTCACGCCGGCGAAGTTGAGCAAGGTATTTCCTTTTGCTGCCGCGCCATAGCCGACCACACGTTTGCCGTCGGCCTTGGCCTGCAACAGGAAACGCAGCAGGTCATGCTTGATCCGTTCGGCGGCCGGCGCCAGCGTCGCGTAGTACCCGGTGGTTTTCACCCCGGCCTCGAGCTCGGCCTGCAACTGCTGTTGCACGGCCAGCTGCACGGCGCGGCGTTCGCCGTCCTTGCGCTGGACGAACACCCGCAGCGATCCGCCATGGGTGGTCAGCCGGCTGACGTCGAACACTTCCAGACCATTGCACTCGCACAGTGTCTGCACGGCGGTCAACGACAGGTACGAATAGTGTTCGTGATACAGCGTGTCGAACTGCGCGCCGGCCATCAGCGTCAGCAGTTGCGGGAATTCAAAGGTAGCGACGCCGGTCGGTTTGAGCAGCGTGGCGAATCCACCGAGGAAATCATTGATGTCCGGCACGTGAGCAAGCACGTTGTTGGCGGCCATCAGGTCGGCGGCCCAGCCTTCGCTTTTCAGCTGGGCGGCGGTGTCGCGACCGAAGAACAGTTCACGAATCTCCAGGCCTTTTTCCCGTGCCGCCTGCGCGGTGCTGCGGGTTGGCTCGACGCCCAGACAATGGATGCCTCGACCGGCCACGTATTGCAGCAGGTAGCCGTCGTTGGCCGCGACTTCCACCACGCGGCTGTCGGCGGTCAGGCCGAAACGCTCGACCATCTCCGCCACATAACGCTCGGCGTGGGCCAGCCAGGTGCTGGAGAACGAACTGAAGTAGGCATAATCGGCGTCGAACAGGCTGTCGGCCGAGGTGTAATCCTCGGTCTGGACCAGCCAGCATTGCTCGCACACGGCGACCTTCAGCGGCACCCATTGTTCGGCCCGCTCCAGCCGATCGGCAGGCACGTAGGCGTTGGACGGTGGCGAGGTGCCGAGGTCGATCAGCGGCAGGCTCAGCGGTGCGGCGCACCCACGGCAGTTCATAGACGCACTCCAGCAAAGTGTTGATCGAGCGCGGGATGGCTGGAATCCCGCGCTGACAAATTATTGACAGGCAACGGCCAGACGATCGCCAGCCGTGGATCGTTCACCGACAGACCGCCCTCGTGCTCCGGCGCGTAATCGGTGCTGTGCAGATAAAGCAGTTCGGCGTCTTCGGTAAGGGTCTGGAAACCGTGGGCGAAACCGGCCGGAATCAGCAGGCTGCGACCGTCGCCGGCCTTCAGGTGCTCGGCGTGCCAGTGCAGGAAGGTTTCCGAGTCCGGGCGCAGGTCCACCGCCACGTCCCACACTTCACCGCGCAGGCAGGTGATCAGTTTGGCTTCCGGCGCATTGGCGTTCTGGTAATGCAGACCGCGCACGCTGCCCTTCTCGCGGGTGCAGGAATGGTTGATCTGGCGGATGTGGAATTCGCTGCCGAACGCTTTCAGGCTGCCTTCGCAGAACAGCCGGGCGAAGTGCCCGCGCTGATCTTCGAAGCGTCTGTGCTGGACGCTGAACAACCCGGCCAGCGGCAACGGTTTCAAGGAAAACTCGCTCACAGCGCGCCCCGGTACAGGTTCAGTTGGCCGAGGGTCACGGTGCGCATGTCGTCGCCGTTCTGCCACGCCAGGTGCCAGTCGAGGGTCTGGGTCAGGCATTGCTGCAACGACCAGCGCGGTTGCCAGCCCAGCACCTGACGGGCGCGACTGCTGTCCAGACGCAACAGGCCGGCTTCGTGCAGGTCACTCTTTTCGAGGCGCAGGCCACGGGCCTGAGGCCAGCGGTTGGAGAGCAGTTCGACCACTTCGCCGACGCTGCACATGTCCGCTTCGCCCGGACCGAAGTTCCACGCCCCAGCGTATTCCGGGCCATCTTCATAGAGGCCGGCAGCCAGTTGCAGATAACCGGCCAGCGGCTCCAGCGCGTGCTGCCACGGGCGCACGGCTTGCGGATAACGCAGGGTCACCGGCTCGTCGGCCGACCAGGCTTTCAGGACATCGGGAATCAGCCGTTCTGGGGCGAAATCACCGCCGCCCAACACATTGCCGGCGCGCGCAGTGGCCAGGGCCAGACCGTGCTCGGCGTACTTGTCGGCCGGGAAAAACGATGCCGCGTAAGACTGCGCCAGCAACTCGCAGCAGGCCTTGCTGCTGCTGTAAGGATCGTGGCCACCGAGGGCTTCGTCCTCGCGGTACGGCCACAGCCATTCCTTGTTGGCGTAGACCTTGTCGGTGGTCACCAGCACGCAGGCCCGCACGCAACCAACCTGACGAATCGCTTCGAGCAGGTTGAGGGTGCCCATGACGTTGCTGGAATAAGTGCCGAGCGGATCGCGATAACCTTCGCGCACCAGCGGCTGGGCCGCCAGGTGCAGGACGATTTCCGGCTCGGTGTCGGCGATGATCTCGAGCAAGGCGCCGAGGTCACGCAGGTCGCCGCGCTGATCGTTGATGCCTTCGCTCACGCGCGCCAGTTCGAACAGGCTCGGCTCGGTCGACGGATCGAGGGAAAAACCGCTGACCTGCGCGCCGAGGCTTTGCAGCCACAGGGTCAGCCAGCTGCCCTTGAAACCGGTGTGGCCGGTGACCAGAACCCGCTTGCCGCGCCAGAACTCAGGACTCAGGCCCATTGCTTCCATGGGGCCTCCCCGCTCTGCCACAGCGCTTCGAGGTGGTTTTTGTCACGCAGGGTGTCCATTGGCTGCCAGAAGCCTTCGTGCTGGTACGCCATCAACTCGCCGCGCTCGGCCAGACCGTCGAGCGGGCCGGACTCCCACGAGGTTTCGTCGCCTTCGATCAGCGGCAAAACCTTGGGCGAGAGCACAAAGAAACCACCGTTGATCCAGCCACCGTCACCGCGCGGTTTTTCCGTGAAACCGAGAACCCGGTCGCCGTCACGATCCAGCGCGCCATAGCGACCCGGCGGTTGTACGGCGGTGACTGTCGCCAACTTGCCGTGAGTCAGGTGGAAATCCACCAGCGAGCTGATATTCAGGTCGGAGACGCCGTCGCCATAGGTGAAGCAGAAGGCTTGTTCGTTTTCCAGATAGCGTGCGGCGCGGCGCAGACGGCCACCGGTCATGGTTTCCTCGCCGGTGTCGATCAGCGTCACGCGCCACGGTTCGCTGTAGTTCTGGTGAACGTCCATGCGATTTTCACGCATGTCGAACGTCACGTCGGAGGTGTGCAGGAAGTAGTTGGCGAAGAAGTCTTTGATCGCGTAGCCCTTGTAGCCAAGGCAAATCACGAAGTCATGAATCCCGTGGGCGGAATACTGTTTCATGATGTGCCAGAGAATTGGCTTGCCACCGATCTCGATCATCGGTTTCGGCTTGAGGTGCGACTCTTCACTGATGCGCGTGCCCAGGCCACCCGCCAAAATAACTGCCTTCATGGTCTCCCCTCTCGTTCGTCACAGGGCTGCGCGCTGCTTTTTGCGCATTGCGGCCTTCTGGCTAAACCTTTCTGCCGGTACGGGCGCAGGGGCAATGACCGCGAGCGCTCGTTTTATGGCGATTTGAGGGGGACTTGCAGGAAACGCGCCAGCTAGCTCGACTGCCAAATGCCTGCGTCGCAAGTAGCGACGAACGCTCAAAATTAAAAAAGGAAGGCCGATCCACCAGGATCGGCCTTCCTTCATTTCGGCTCAAAATACCTTCGATGTACGCAAGGCAAATGAATCAGCCAAACATGGCAAACCCATCACCATTGAGCGGCAGAACATCACCGTTGGCTGCCTTGAAGTGTTCAATGGTGTTGCCACCGGCGAACCAGTCCAGCAGCTTGACACCTTGCTCGGTCGGGTCGGACGGCGGGAAGTAGCCATCGTTGAGGTACAGGTCGTCGCCAACCCGCGCCAGTTGCAACGTACTGGCCGAACGGATGTTATTCAGGATCAAGGTGTCATTGGTGCTGAGCCCGTCATCCCGAATTGTCACCAACATGCCGGTGTTGACGAAATAGGTGTCATCCCCCTCTCCACCATTGGCGAAGCCGGTAGCCTTCATCTGCCCGTAGGCAGTACCCAGGGCGCCAAAGGTCAACGCATCGTTGCCCGCACCACCGAGCAGGACAAAGTTCGCTCCCGTACCGAGCAGATCGTCGTTGCCCTCTCCGCCATCCGCAGTGCCACTGACGACATAAATCGTGTCATGGCCGGCCTCACCATAAGCGATGGTGCCACGGTCGTCCGGAGCACTGACGATCATGTCGTTGCCATTGCCGCCGTACAACATGTCGGCTTGCGGGCCAGCGGCAGCCACGTCGACCGCGAATGGCCCGAGCTGGGTATAGAAGCTGCCGTAGATGACGTCATTGCCATCGCCGCCATAAATGGTGTCATTGCCGAGACCGCCTTCAAGCCCGTTGGCCAGCGCATTGCCGGTCAGAGTGTCGTTGAAGTGGGTGCCGATAATGCTCTCGACGTTGATCAGCACATCGCCCTGCGCATCGCCGCCCTGATTGACGCCGGTTTGCAAATTGATGCTCACCGCTGCGGCACTGTTGAGGTACCAGACGGTGTCGATCCCTTCACGACCGTCAATCACATCGGCGCCACCGCCACCGACGAAGTTGTCGTTGATCGCAGTGCCGGACAAGGTGTCGGCAAAATTGCTGCCCTGGAAGATCTCTATCCCGGTAAAGGTATCGCCAGCGGCATCACCGGCGTTGACGTTGGTTTTCAGGTCGATGGTGACGCCACTGGCGGACGACTCGTAGCTGACCAGATCGAAGCCCGTACCGCCATCGAGCGCCAGTGCGGCAGCACTGCCAACAAAGACGTCGTTGAAGTTTGAACCACGCATCGCTTCGATGCTGTTGTAGGTATCACCCAGCGCGATCCCGGTATTGATCCCGGTTGTCAGGTTGACGCTGACACCCACGGTGCTGTCAAGGTACGACACGGTGTCCATCCCGGCGCCACCAATGAACTGGTCGGCACCACCACCGCCATACAACACGTCATTGCCGTTGCCGCCAGTGATGATGTTGTCGCTGGCATTGCCCCAGCCGGTAAACGAACCGGTGCCGGTGTAGGTCAGGCGCTCGACGTTGGCCGCAAGCACATGGTCCTTGTAGCTGACCCGCACTTCATCGTTACCGCCGCCAGCCTGCTCGATGACGGTGACGCCGCCACCGTTGACGTAGTAGATATCGTCCCCTGCACCGCCGTCGTAAGTGGCAAAAAGGTAGGCGTCGGTGGTGAAGGTATCGTTGAAGGCCGAACCGATGACTTTCTCGACGTTGGTCAGGGTCACGCCCTGCGAATCGCCACCGACACCAGGCAAGCTGACGCCCGGACGGATGTCGATGTTCACGCCGGCAGCCGACGTCGAGTAATCGACGGTATCGAAACCTTCACCGCCATCGACGCCCGAGATCCGGCTGTCGACAACGAAGGTATCGTTGTATTTGGAGCCGGCGATGACTTCGATACTGTTGAACGTATCGCCTGCACCGATCCCCGAAATAACGCCGGTTTTCAGATTGATGTTCATGGCGACCGTGCTGTCCAGATACGACACGGTGTCGCGACCCGCACCACCGAAGAACTGGTCGGCACCACCACCGCCATACAACACGTCATTGCCGTTGCCGCCAGTGATGATGTTGTCGCTGGCATTGCCCCACCCGGTAAACGAACCGGTGCCGGTATAGGTCAGACGCTCGACGTTGGCCGCCAGCGTGTGGTCCTTGTAGCTGACCCGCACTTCATCATTGCCGCCACCTGCCTGCTCGATGACGGTAACGCCGCCACCGTTGACGTAGTAGATGTCGTCACCGGCACCACCGTCGTAAGTGGCGAAGAGGTAGGCGTCGGTCGTGAAGGTATCGTTGAAGGCAGAACCGATGACTTTCTCGACGTTGGTCAGGGTCACACCCTGCGAATCGCCACCGACACCTGGCAAACCAGTGCCTGGACGGATGTCTACGTTCACGCCGGCAGCCGACGTCGAATAATCAACAGTATCGAAACCTTCACCGCCATCGACGCCCGAGATCCGGCTGTCGACCACGAAGGTATCGTTGTATTTGGAGCCGGCGATGACTTCGATACCGTTGTAGGTATCGCCCGCGCCGATCCCCGAGTTGACCCCGGTTTTCAGGTTGATGTTCACCGCCACCGTGCTGTCCAGGTACGACACGGTGTCGCGACCTGCACCACCGAAGAACTGGTCGGCACCACCACCGCCATAGAACAGGTCGTTGCCGTTACCGCCAGTGATGATGTTGTCGCTGGCATTGCCCCAGCCGGTAAACGAACCGGTGCCGGTATAGGTCAGACGCTCGACGTTGGCCGCCAGGGTGTGCTCTTTGTAGGTGACGCGTACCTCATCGTTGCCACCGCCCGCCTGCTCGATGACGGTCACGCCACCGCCGTTGACGTAGTAGATGTCATCGCCGGCACCACCGTCGTAAGTGGCGAAGAGGTAGGCGTCGGTCGTGAAGGTATCGTTGAAGGCCGAACCGATGACTTTCTCGACGTTGGTCAGGGTCACGCCCTGCGAATCACCGCCAACGCCCGCCAGCCCGGTGCCCGGACGGATGTCGACGTTGACGCCGGCAGCCGACGTCGAGTAATCGACGGTATCGAAACCTTCACCGCCATCGACGCCGGTGATTCGGCTATCGACCACGAACGTGTCGTTGAATTTGGAACCGGCGATCGCTTCGATGCTGTTGAACGTATCACCTGCTCCGATCCCCGAAATAACGCCCGTTTTCAGATTGATGTTCATGGCGACCGTGCTGTCGAGGTACGACACAGTGTCGCGACCTGCACCGCCGAAGAACTGGTCGGCACCGCCGCCGCCATAGAACAGGTCGTTGCCATTGCCGCCGGTGATGATGTTGTCGCTGGCATTGCCCCAGCCGGTAAACGAACCCGTGCCGGTATAGGTCAGGCGCTCGACGTTGGCTGCTAGCATGTGGTCCTTGTAGCTGACCCGCACTTCATCATTGCCGCCACCCGCCTGTTCGATAACAGTGACGCCACCGCCGTTGACGTAGTAGATGTCGTCACCGGCACCGCCGTCGTAAGTGGCAAAAAGGTAGGCGTCGGTAGTGAAGGTATCGTTGAACGCCGAACCGATGACTTTTTCGATACCCGTCAGGGTATCGCCCTGCGCATCACCACCGACCCCCGCCAAACCGGTACCCGGTCGAATATCGACGTTGACCCCCGCAGCGGAAGCCGAGTAATCGACCGTATCGAAACCCTCACCACCATTCAACTTGTCTGCACCGGCCCCTCCGATCAGGATGTCATTTCCTGCCAGACCGTTGATCTCGTCATCACCACTGGTACCCGTCAGCGTATCCGCGCCGTTTGTCCCGTTGATTACCGCCATTACATCTTCCTTGCCTTGTTTGTGAACCGGTACCGGCCAGCGTGGCGATCACTCGTCATCGCGGCATGATTTTCTTGAACTGCAATGTGTTGATATCGACAGGAAACTCCCTGCGCTTGAGTCCGTTGCAAAGAAATGTATCGCCAATGAAACAAAGACGAACAGGCAGGTAAAAAAAAACAGGCGATTGCAATAGTCGCCTGTTTTTTTTGGAGCGCGGATGAACCGATCAATCCGCCAGCCAGCCGTTTTCCCAGTACCGTAGGTTATCCCCACGCAGCACGTAATCGCGCAGCACGACTTCACGCAATTCGTCACCCATGCGATAGCTCGCATCCGGATCGGCCAGGTGCATGCGGATCGCTTGCAGCCACTCATCCGTGGTGTTGGTCTTGATCCGGGTGCATGGCAGGTAACCGCGATAGGCCTCGGTGTCGGTGCAGATCACCGGGTATCCGCAGGCACCGTACTCCAGCAGACGCAGGTTGCTCTTGCAGTCGTTGAAAATGTGGAACTCCAGCGGTGCCAGGGCCAGGTCGAGGTTGAGGCTCGCCAGTTTCGCCGGGTACACGTCCAGGCCGATCACGCCGTGGAATTCATGCATGTACGGACGCAGATCATCCGGACACATGCCGAAGAACACCCAGTCGACTTCATTGGCCAGTTCACGAACAACGTCGGCAATCACGGCCAGGTCGCCGTGGTGGCTGGTGCCGCCACCCCAGCCGACCCGTGGTTTTTTCGAGGTGCGGCGCTGGCTGCGCAAGTCGCACCACATGTGTCGGGACAGCATGTTCGGAACGACCCGGATGTCGTTATGCATGCTCGACAGCGCATTGCCCAGCGGCGCCGTGGACACCACGACCCGGTCACACATGGCAATTGCCCGGCGGACGAGTTTTTCCATTTCGTCCTTGTTCGGCATGTTGCGGATGTGCGCATTGCGGTGCGGCACATCGATGACGTAGTCATCGAGCTCATAGATCCGCCGCGCACTGGAGTACTTTTGCAGACTCGGGATTTCGTTGATCGGCGCTTCGGCATAGCGCCCCTGCAAAATGATCACGTCCGGCGACTGACGCTCGACTTCAATGATGGTCGGCAGGTTGTAGTGAATGCGCCCCAGCGCGCGACCTGCTGCTTCCAGCTCGATCAGAGGCTGCGTCACGCGGTAGTGGCCGATGGCGGAGGCGTTGACCGGCAGCGCAAGGATCTTCGGCAGTTGTGGCTGGGAGAACGGAGTCCAGCCAGTACGCAAGCCTGGATCGAGACTGAAGCTCGACCCGCCAAGGCCGTTCAGCGACAGATTCTTGTTGTAGGCCGGGTCCCGCGCAACGATGGGCAACCAGCGCTTGTAGAACGTTTCCTGCTCCTTGCCGAGCTGCGCCTCTTCACCCTCTTTTGGCGTAACGGCCGGCTGCGCACCCAATGCCAGCTGCGCATAAGGCGTCCAGACCACCAGATAACCCTGCTGACCGACACGCAGGCACAAGTCCACTTCGTTCAGCGACTGCGCCAGATCCTGTTCGTCGAGGCCACCGACGGCCTCGAAAACCGACTTGCGCACCAGCAGGCAATCGCTGCCGACGGCGCTCAGGTCATGCGCCGCCAGCAGACGATACATGTAACCCGTCGCCTGCAGCGATTCACCGAAAAACGGTACGCCGGCCGGCCCTTGCAGACCCAGAATCAGCCCGGAATGCACGATCCGGCCATCCGGGTTGAATAGTTTCGCGCCCACTACACCGACTTCCGGCCTTTGCGCATGATTGAGCATTTCCGCCAGCCATTCGCCGTTGGTGATCACGGCGTACGGGTTGAGCAGCAGGACGTAATCGCCACGGGCCTCACTCACGGAGAGATTGCGCACTGACGCCAGGTTGTCCTGCTGCGGGCAGTCCAGCACGCGAATCCGCTCGCTGCCCAATTGCGCCATGCCATCGAACCAGGCCCGGGCTTCGGCGCTCTCGCTGCCGTTGTCCACCAGCAGCAGTTCGTACTCGGCGTATGCGGTTTTCTCCAGCAGGCTCTCGACGCAGCGCTGCACCGCCGCCGTCTGATCCTTGCTGACGATGATGATCGACACCAGCGGCCGGCGGGCGTGGTGATAGTCGACCCGGTTCAACAGGTTCGATGCACCTCGACGGATGTCATGAGCGATGCCCAGCCGATCCAGGTGTGCGCCGACCAGTTGCGCATTGCTGTCTGCCATTTCCGGTCCCGACAGCCACTTGGCCAGGTCAAATGCCGACTCCAGCAACACCTCGGCGATATGACCGACCACTGGCGTGCCGCCCTCCTCGACCATGCGCCACAGCACATCGTGGGGTGCCAGTTCGCCAAACGACGAATCGAAACCACCCAGGGCCAGGAAACGTTCACGCTCGAACGCCAGCGCCCTGCCGACGTAGGGGTAGCTGCGCATCAGATCGAGGTTGAAGTCCGGCTTGAATACCGGCTCGGTCGATTCCCCCTGGGACAGACCACCCTCATCGCTGTACAGACACGTCAAGGTACACGACAACGCAATGCGCTCGGCCATCACCAGCAGCGCCGGCACCACCAACCGATCGCCGGCACGCAGCAGGTAGAACCAGTCGGCGCCATCGAGTTGCGGCAGCAGATCATTGATTTGTTGCTGCCAGTCATCCTGCAGCGGCATGCGCACCACGCGCTCGTCCAGCTGCACCTCGGTACAGGCCGCAGACAATACGATGGTCAGCTCGGACAAATACTCCTGGGCGGCCAGCGATTGCAACGTAAGATCCAGCGCCGAGCGACTGCCCTGCTCGTCAATGATCAGTGCAACGATTTTCGGTATACGCGGCCACGCGGCCAGTGTATCCGGCAGCAATTCACGCTGGCCTTCGGTCAGGCGGCGGCATTCGAGCCACTGCGCGTACAGCTCGGCGAAACTGACGCTGGAGATGCCCACGTGCCAATCCTGGGTCGTCTGCTTGGTACCCAGTGTCCGGCTCAGCGGCAGCTCTTCCCAGACACGCGGCGACTCGTCTGCCTTGGTCATCGGCACGTAGCGCACCCAGCCCGGTGCAGGCGCCGACTCGCCGCTGCGCGCCTTGAGCATCTGCGTCAGCCATTGACGCTCGGCCTCGATCGCATCGCGCATGGCCTGCTGACCGCTCAATCGTTCAGGGTACAGTCGCTCGACACTCAATACATGGTTCGAGACCACCATGTTGCCCCGGCGCAGCAGACAGACATACAGGGCGAAGTCCAGACTGGCGACAAAGCAGTGCCCCGGCTGGGTCAACGCCGGCAGCAACTCCACTACATCGGCGCGGCGAAACAGGGCATTGCTGAAACCGCCCAGAATGTTGACCGGAAAGTTCTCGAAGATCGCCAGCAGGTCTTCACCCTTGAACAGCCCGCAGGTCGGAGACAGCGGCGTGTTTTGCAGGCGTGACGGCAGCGGCCGATCGTCTGCGTCCCAGAACAGGCGCTGAGCCAGGACCAGATTGACATCCTGCTGATCGATGAGTACCTGCGCCTGACGCTCGACACAGATGCTGAACAACTGGTCGTCATCGCACAGGAATTTTATGAACTCGCCCTGAGCCTGTTCGAGACAGACGTGCAGGTTGCCCACCAGCCCCAGCGTCCGGGAATTGCGTACATAACGCACCGCCACGCCGCTGCTATCGCTCACCGAGTCGACGATGGTTTTGATCTCGTGACCACGACTGTCATCACAGACAATGATTTCGAGATTGCCATAGCCCTGACTCACGGCACTTTGCAATGCCCGTTCGAAAAAACGCGGATTGAAGGCTGGAATAACGAGGCTGACGAGGGGAAGTGAATTCACGGCGGGCTCACAGGCGGTGCGAACCCGCCCAGAAAAGCGAGCTCTTGAAACCGCTAAGACATTAACTATTGAAGGAACAGGGCAACGCGGGCGCTTGCGCGCCCGCCTGCCGTCAGATCTTGTTGAACAGACCCAGCTGGCTGATTTTGCTGAACGCCAGTTGCGAGGCCTGCAGCATGGTCTGCTGCAGGGTCAGGCGGGTCATCACCTCGGCCGGATCGGAATCGCGGATCGAGCCCTGAGTGGTGGTGTTCGCCTGGATCAGGGACTCGTTGGTGGTGGTCTGGTCATCCAGCGACTGGCCACGGGCACCGATCGACGTGACGGCGGAACCGATCTGGTTGCTGGCGCTGTCGATGTTGCCCAGCGCCGACTCCATCGCCCCCTGGAATTTCTGCTTGGCGACCGGATCACCATCGATCGGTGTGTTCAATGCAGTGACCATCTGGCCCAAGGTGTCGAGCACGTTCTGGGTCTGGTGGTTGTTGGACTGGATCGAGAACTGGTCACCGGCGGCTGGCGTGCCGCCGATGGCGAAAGTCACGCCCGCAGCCGTAGCGTTGCCACCGACCACGGTGCCCGAAGACACCGGTTTGCTGTCGGCAGTGACAGGCGCCGCGTACAGGTCGAATGCCGTGGCACTCGTGAACTTCAGAACGGCGCCGCCGCCCGACGGGAAGGCGCCGTTGTAGGCCGCCTGGTTGGTCACGTTCGAACCGGTGATGACCGCGGTCGACGGGTTGCCCGGGCTGCGCACGGAGGTGAAAGAGTCCGGTGTGGCCGACAGCTGGAAGCTGTGACCGGCAATGACCGCGTCCGGGTTGGTATCACCTGGCTTGAGGTTGATGTTCAGTTTCAGATCGACACCACGGAAACTGACCGTCTGGTTGGCACCGTTGCTGTTGGTGATCGCACCGTTCTGACTGGCTTCGGTGGTTACGTCATTGCCCAGGGCATCGGTGATCTTGATCTGAGTGCTGCTGATGAAATCCACGGTGTACGGCTGGCCGGCCGTGAATTTGGCGTTGTAAGTCGCAGCGGTACCCACGATACCGTTGGTCAGCACCACACGACCGTCATCGACCGCCGGAGCCGTCATGCTGGTTTGGGTCCGGGCGGTATTGATGGTCTGCTGGAAGGCATCCCAACCGGTGGTGTTGGTGGCCACCGACAGGCCGTCGCCAATGCCCAGGTTGATCTGGGTCTGGTCGCCGTTGTAGGTGTAGGTGCCATCGGCGTTCTGCGAGTACGGCGCGGTATCGGTTTTCGAACCGGAGAACAGGTAGTTGCCGTTGGCGTCCTTGGAGTTCATCAGGCCCAGCACCTGCTGCTGGATCTGGCCAAGTTCCGCGGCGTAAGCCTGGCGGTCCTTGTCGGTGGCGATGCCGTTGTTGGCCGCCAGACCGATTTCCTTGGCACGTGCCAGAGCGGTGGTGATGGCGCTCAGGGTGGACTCCTGAACGGTCAACGAGCTCTTGGTGGTGTCAATGTTGCCTTTGTACTGCTCGAGCATCGCGGCCTGCTGGCCCAGCTTCAGCAAACGACCAGCCCCGATCGGATCGTCGGCGGCAGTGTTGATGCGCTGCAGGCTGCTGGCTTCGTTGGCGGTCGCGACCGTCTTGCTGTAGTTGCGCTGATATTGGGCAGCTTGTGTCGCGTAATACTGGGCGGTGGAAATGCGCATGAATTACGGCTCCTTAAAGGCTGTTGATCAGCGTGGCGAAAGTTTCCTGCGCAGCTTTGATGATCTGCGAAGACGCTGTGTAGTACTGCTGATACTTGACCAGGTTGCCGGTCTCTTCATCCAGGTTGACCTGGGACAGCGAGTCCCGCGCACCCTGGGCCTGATCCAGGATCACCGTGGTGGCCGCACCGTCGGACTTGCTCTGGGCGGCCTGGGTACCGACGTTGGTCACCAATTTGTTGTAGGCGTCGGTCAGGCTGATGCCCTTGCTCGCCGTGCCGGTGTCAACGGTCTGTTTGGTCTGCAAACCGACCAGTGCCTGGGCGTTGCGGTTGTCCGAAGAGGCTGCGCCGGTCAGGTTGATGGTGAAGGTTTCGCCGGACTTCGGCGTCGCGCCCACGGTGGTCTGCACGGTGAAGGTCTTTTGCACGTTCGGGATGACAGTGGTGTCCATCACCGGAGCACCGGTGGAGTCGACCATGCCGATCTTCAGGTTCAGGGTGTTCGCCTGACCGGGAACGATGACGCCGGAACCGATCGTGGCACCCTTGGCATCAACCATGTTGTAAGTCTGGCTGCCGCTGGTGGTGGCGCCGAATACCAGTTTGACCGGGGTCGAATACTTGAGCGCGTTCTGCAGCTCCGCCTGGGACGCCGGGTTGTAGATATCGACGACGTCAGTCAGCGTCGGCTGAGTGTAGGTGCCTGAGTTGTTGGCACTGGCCACGCCGGTCAACGGTGCGGCTGCCGCGATTTTCTTCGGGTCGGTGAGCACAGTCTGGATGCTCGAGGCCGCGCCACGGGTCGGGGTCACCTTGAAGGTGTCACCGGCGCTCAGGGCACCGCCATTGAGGGCCAGGGTGAAGCCGTCGATTACCGGAGGCGGCGTGGTCGTGGTGCTGAACGAACCCATGTCGGTGCCGTCGGAGCGCTTGACCGTGTAGTTGGTCGCGCTGGTGAAGGTGACCTGGTAGTCGCTGGTGGTCAGCTTGCCGGTGTCCTTGATGGTGACATCAAGGTTGCCCGAACCTGCGCTATTGCCGGACTGGGCAATACTGCGCTGGCTGATCAGGGCGGCACTGTTGATGTTGTTGAAAATCGCCGCGCCGAAGTCACCGTTCTTGTCGATGCCCTGGGCTTGCTGGCGGTTGATCTGGTCGGCAACGACCAGTGCCACACGGCCCAGCTCGTTGAGTGCAGGATCGAGCACTTCCTTGCGATAAGTCAGCAGACCGCCGATTTCACCGCCGGTCATCGCCGAGGTGATGTCGATGGTGCTCGAACCACGATCCATCTGGATGCCCATGCGCGATGGGTCACCCTTGAGCGGCACGGTGCTCAGGGTATTGGTGGTATTGCCGATGACCAACGGCTGGCCGCTGCCGATGTAGACGTCGAAGCTGGTGCCACGCTCAACGACTTGCGCGCCGGTCAGCTCGGAGAGCTGACGCACGGCTTCGTTACGGCTGTCGAGCAGATCGTTCGGCTGGCCGCCGCTGGTGGAGATCTCGCCGATCTTCTGGTTCAGAGTGGCAATCGAGGTTGCCAGCTTGTTCACCTGGGACGCCATGTCGGACAGGTTGCCATTGAGCGTAGCGTTCTGATCGTTCATCTGCTTGGCCAGCGCGTTGAAGCGACTGGTCAGGGCCTGCGCGCCGGTCAGTACCGACTGACGGGAAGTGTCGTCGGTGGCCGAGGTCGATACGCCTTGCATCGAGGTGAAGAATTTCTGCAGCACGCCGGTCAGGCCGGTGTTGGTGTCGGACAGCGAGCCGTCCAGTGCGGTGGCCTGCGCACCGAAAGCGGCGGCTTCGCTATTGAGCGACGTGGCGGTACGCAGCTGAGATTCGAGGTAGGAGTTGTACACCCGGCGCACGTCGGCGAGGGTCGTACCGGTACCGATGAACACGTTACCGTATTGAATCGAGGACTTGGTGCCCTGCACGGTTTGCTGACGCGAATAACCGGCGGTGTCGACGTTGGCAATGTTGTTACCCGTCACAGCCAGAGAGGATGAACTCGCGGCCAACCCCGACATCCCGATATTGAGCAAACTCATGATTCAAACCTTACCTTGTGTTTATAAGGGCGTTGTTGAAACGCCGGCCGCAGCGTAGTTCTGATTGACCGTCATCTGCCTGGCAATCTGCGAAATCTTCGTCGCGTAGTTCGGGTCGGTCGCGTAACCGGCCTTTTGCAATTCGCGTACAAACTGTTCTGGGTTATCGGCCGACTTCAGCACATCTTGATAGCGATTATTGCTCTGCAGCAAAGTCACCAGATCGTGGAAGCTGTCCTTGTACGAGGCATAGGAACGGAACTCGGCCGTCTCCTTGACCATCTGCCCGTTGCGGAATTCGCTGGTGATCGCCCGGGCCGAATCGCCCTTCCAGTTGCTGCTGGCCTTGATGCCGAACAGGTTGTGACTGCTGCTGCCGTCCTGGGCGCGCATGACCGATTTGCCCCAACCGGTTTCCAGCGCAGCCTGAGCCACCAGATAACGCGGATCGACGCCAATTCGCGCGGCGGCTTCCTGCGCCATCGGCAGCATGGTGTTGACGAATTCGTCGGCGTTGCCGAACGCTTTCTTTGCCGGTGCCAGCGGGATCTGCGCCATGGC
Organism: Pseudomonas sp. B40(2017); assembly: GCF_002112855.1. Lineage (NCBI taxonomy): Bacteria > Pseudomonadati > Pseudomonadota > Gammaproteobacteria > Pseudomonadales > Pseudomonadaceae > Pseudomonas > Pseudomonas sp. B40(2017). Next base: position 207,796 of record NZ_NEIT01000003.1, on the reverse strand, counting down.
GCGACCGTAAATCTGCATCTGCCCGCCCGAAGCTTTATCTGCCTCGGCACGGGCCAGCCAGTCGCCGTTGTACAGCGGGCCGGAACCGGTGGCAGCGGCGGTCGTGGCGCGTTGCGGCAGTTGAGCGGTCGCCGCCGGCGTGGCTGACGGCACCAGACCTGCGAGCAAGCGATCCGCCAGTTTCGGCGGCAGCGCCAGACGACGCTGGTTGATCATTTCCATGTCATTGCGATGGGTCAGTTCGGTGCTCGGCGCATGCACCGAACGCGACGCCCACAACGGACGCTCGCCATTGAGTCGCGACAACGGACCATTCGTAGCCACGGTGCCGGCGGCAATCGGCGTGGCCACGGCAGCGGCCTTGGCCTTGGCTTCCTCCTGCTTGGCGGCGGATGCGGCCGCCGCCTCGCCCGGCGCCATCGGTTTGTTCTTCGACATCTGGCGCATCAGCACGTCGGCCAGGCCGATACCACCGCCCTCGCGGGACATGGAGACCGCCAGTTGCTGGTCGTACATTTCCTGATATTGCTTGGCCGCCGGCGTGTTGAGCGGGTTGTCCTGGCCCAGCGCTTCAGTGGCCGAGCGCATCGACTTGAGCATTTCACCGAGGAACAGCGATTCGAATTCCTGCGCGACCTTGCGCATGTTCGCATCGCTGTTCTTGTCGCCGACCTTGAGCTGGTTCAGACGATTGAGGTCGGAGTACGAACCCGAATCGCTGCTGCTGACCAGACCGCTTTTGCGCATATCCATGGTCGGCGTCCTCAGATCACGATCAGGTCGGCTTGCAACGCGCCGGCCTGCTTCAGTGCTTCGAGGATGGCCATCAGGTCACCCGGCGCGGCGCCGACCTGGTTCACCGCACGGACGATCTCGTCGAGGGTGGTACCCGGGCCGAACTTGAACATCGGCTTGGCTTCCTGTTCGGCATTCACCCGCGAGCGCGGCACGACGGCGGTCTGGCCGTTGGACAGCGGGCCCGGCTGGCTGACAATCGGGTCTTCGGTGATGGTCACGGTCAGGCTGCCGTGGGTCACGGCGGCCGGCGAGACCTTCACGTTCTGGCCGATGACGATGGTGCCGGTACGCGAGTTGATGATGACTTTCGCCACCGCCTGACCCGGATCGACTTCAAGGTTTTCCAGGATCGACAGATAGTCGACGCGCTGGCTCGGATCGAGCGGCGCGGTCACACGGATCGAACCGCCGTCGATGGCCTGGGCCACGCCAGGGCCGAGCATGTCGTTGATCTTGTCGACGATGCGCTTGGCGGTGGTGAAGTCGGAACGGTTGAGGTTCAGCGTCAGGCTGTTGCCCTGGTTGAAACCGCTCGGCACCGAACGCTCGACCGACGCACCGCCAGGGATGCGACCGGCCGACGGAACGTTGACGGTGATCTTCGAACCGTCACGACCTTCAGCATCGAAACCGCCGACCACCAGGTTGCCCTGGGCGATGGCGTAGACGTTGCCGTCGATACCCTTGAGCGGGGTCAGCAACAGGGTGCCGCCGCGCAGGCTCTTGGAGTTACCGATGGACGACACGGTGATGTCGACCTGCTGACCCGGTTTGGCGAACGCCGGCAGATCGGCACTCACCGACACCGCCGCGACGTTTTTCAGCTGCACGTTGCCCGATCCCGGCGGCACCTTGATGCCGAACTGCGAGAGCATGTTGTTGAAGGTCTGCAGGGTGAACGGGGTCTGCGTGGTCTGGTCGCCGGTGCCGTTGAGGCCGACCACCAGGCCATAGCCGATCAACTGGTTGGAACGCACGCCGGAAATGCTGGCGATGTCCTTCAACCGTTCGGCTTGTGCATTGAAGGCCGCCGACAACAAAAACGCGGCCATCATGAGGCTTCTGAAATTCAACGTAGCCACCTAGAAAGGGAACAGCGGGCTGAGGAAGAAACGGTCGAACCAGCCTGGCTGACTCGCATCGGCGAACGAACCGGTGCCCGAGTAGGTGATGCGCGCATCGGCGACCCGGGTCGAGGAGACGGTGTTGTCGGTGGCGATGTCGTCGGCACGCACGAGACCGGCGATCCGCACCAGCTCGTCGCCGGTGTTGAGGGTCATCCACTTCTCGCCACGCACGGCGATGATGCCGTTGGGCAGCACGTCGGCGACGGTCACGGTGATCGAGCCGGTCAGGGTGTTGCCCTGGGCGGCCTTGCTGTCACCCTTGGTCGCGCGGTCGCCTTCATAGCTGGCGCTCAGGCTCAGGTCATTGCCGCCGATCGGGTTGTTGGTGGTTGCACTGCTGCCGAACAGCGACGTCAGGCCGATGCCGGTCTTGCTGTTCTTGGCCACCTGCGAGTTGGCGTTCTTGCTGGCCTGGGTTCTCTCGTTCAGGGTGATGGTGATGATGTCACCGACCCGGAACGCCTTGCGGTCGCTGTACAGGTTCTGCTCGAAACCGGCCTGATAGATCGAGCCGTTGTTGGCGGCCGATGGCAACGGTGTGCGCGGCAACACCGGGGCGTAGTAAGGATCATTGGGCTTGGGCGTCGGAGCGACGCAGCCCGCGAGCGAGACGACCCCGCTCAATGCCACAACAGATACAAAGCGTTTCATGACCCTTACCTCACGGTGTTGCAGGCAGCCTCATGGCCGCCTCATAGACTTGATTACAGATTCTGCGTTACGAACGAGAGCATCTGGTCGGCGGTGGAGATCACCTTGGAGTTCATCTCGTACGCGCGCTGGGTGGTGATCATGTTGACCATTTCTTCCACGGTGCTGACGTTGGAGGTTTCCAGGGTGTTCTGCAGGGTGGTACCGAAACCGTTCAGGCCCGGCGTACCGACTTGCGGCGCACCGGAGGCGGCGGTTTCCAGGAACAGGTTGTTGCCCACCGCTTGCAGACCGGCCGGGTTGATGAAGTCGGCGGTTTGCAGGTTGCCGATCACTTGCGATGCGGCGTTGCCGGCGGTGGTGATCGAAACGGTGCCGTCACGGCCTACGGTGAAGGTCTGGGCGTTGTTCGGGATGACGATGGCCGGTTCCAGGGCGAAACCGCTGGCGTTGACGATCTGGCCGTTGGAGTCGAGGTGGAAAGTACCGTCACGGGTGTAGGACGTGGTGCCGTCCGGCTGCAGGATCTGGAAGAAACCGCGACCGTCGATAGCCATGTCCAGCGGCTGCTCGGTGGTTTGCAGGCTGCCGGCGGTGAAGTTTTTCTGGGTGCCGACGATGCGCACACCGGTACCCACTTGCAGACCCGACGGCAGTTCGCTGTCCTGGGTCGACTGGGCGCCTGGCTGACGCTTGATCTGGTACAGCAGGTCCTGGAACTCGGCGCGGTCACGTTTGAAACCCGTGGTCGACACGTTCGCCAGGTTGTTGGAAATGGTGGTCAGGTTGGTGTCCTGGGCGGACAGACCGGTTTTGGCAACCCATAGAGCCGGAAGCATTCGATTCTCCTCGTGCGCCTGTTTTACGGCGCGACGTTCTGATAATTAGCTGATCTGCAAGACCCGAGCCATGGCCTGGTCGTCGTCTTTGGCGGTGTTCATCATCTTGACGTGCAATTCGAATTGCTTGGCCAGGGCCAGCACCGACGTCATCTCTTCCACGGCATTGACGTTGCTCGACTCCAGGAAACCCGACACCAGCTTGACGTTGGCATCGGCCGGCGCAGGCTGGCCGTCCTTGGTGTAAATCGAACCGTCCAGGCCCTTATTCATGTTCTTGATGTCCGGATTGACCAGCTTGATGCGGTCGACTTCGGCCATGACGCGCGGGCCCTCGCCCATCGCTCGAATACTGATGGTGCCGTCTTCGCCGACTTCCACCTGCTGCTCCGGCGGCACGGCGATCGGCCCGCCATTGCCCATGACCGGCATGCCGTTGCCGGCACGCAACACGCCGAGGGCGTCGATATTGAGGCTGCCGGTGCGCACGTAACTTTCACCGCCATTGGGGTTCTGCACGGCGATCCAGCCGTTACCCGACACGGCGACGTCGAGGTCACGACCGGTCTGCACCAGCGAGCCCGGCGTGAAGTCGGTGGCGGGCCGTTCGCTCATGGCAAACGCACGCGCCGGAAAGCTGTCACCGAACACCGGCATCGAACGCGCCTGCTCCAGGTCGCGCTGAAAACCGTTGGTGGAGATGTTCGCCAGGTTGTTGGCATGAGCCTTTTGCGCCAGTGCGTTCTGGCTGGCGCCGGTCATTGCCACATAAAGGTACTTGTCCACACTCTTTCCTCTGCATGCCGGACGTTTGCCGCCCACCGCTGTACTGCTGAGCCATAAGCAATTTGCAGACCAACTTTTTTCTGGCGGCCCACGACCCGGTAAACAAAGGACTTGAGGGATTTTGCGGGGAGAAGGGAAATGTATCGAAGACGAAAAACCGGCGGTGTCATGCCGCTTGGCGGCAAACACCCGATCCGGCCGTGATCACTCCGACGCGTCCTTGCCGACTTCGTACTCACGCAACTTGTTGGCGATGGTCGTATGGGAAACCCCGAGCCGCTTGCCCAGTTGCCGGCTGCTCGGATGCTCGGAATACAAGCGCTCCAGCACCGCCTTCTCGAAGCGCCCAACAATTTCGTCGAGCCCGCCTTCGAGGGAGAAATCGCCAAGCGGCTGACGCACGCCGTAATCCGGCAGGCGAATATGCTCGGCCTTGACCGTGCCGCCGTCGCACAGGGAAACCGCCTGGAACAGCACGTTCTCCAGTTGCCGCACGTTGCCCGGCCAGTGGTAGTGACTGAGCCGATCCATCGCCGCCGGCGCCAGTTTCGGCAGCGGGCAGCCGATCTGCCGACTGGCCTGATCGAGAAAGTGCTCCACCAGCGGCGTCAAACCGTCGAGGCATTCGCGCAGTGGCGGGATGTGCAGCGACAGCACGTTCAAGCGGTGATACAGATCCTGGCGAAACTCGCCGCGCGCGCACAACTCCGACAGGTCGACCTGGGTTGCGCAGATCACCCGCACATCGAGGTAAACCTCTTCATCACTGCCCACCCGCCGAAAGCAACCGTCCTGCAGGAATCGCAGCAGTTTCACCTGCAAGCGCGGGCTCATTTCGCCGACACCATCGAGGAACAGCGTGCCGCCCGCCGTCAGTTCCAGCAGCCCGAGCTTGCCTTCGGCCCGCGCGCCTTCAAAGGCACCGGGGCCGTAGCCGAACAGTTCGGTCTCGGCCATCGACTCCGGCAGCCCCGCGCAGTTGAGCGCCATCAGCGGCGACTGACCACGCGGGCTCGCCAGGTGGCAGGCCCGCGCCAGCAATTCCTTGCCGGTGCCGGTTTCGCCCTCAATCAACAACGGCGCATCCAGCGGTGCCATGCGTCGCGCTTCGCGCACCACCGCCGCCATCACTTTCGAGCTCTGGAAGATGCTGTCGAAGCCACGCAACTCTTGTTTGCGCACGTTATAGATGCGCTCGCCGACCCGGTCCGCGCGGTGCAGCGTCAGCACAGCACCAGCCATGGCCTCGCTGTCGTCGTGTTCCGATTGCAGCGGCGCGATGTCGGCCAGAAAGATGTCGCCCTTGACCTTGACCCGCATGCCGTTGATTCGCGATTTGTTGGCGCGAACCAGTTCCGGCAGGTCGAAATCCTCGGCGTAACGCGACAACGGAATGCCCGGCACCTCGTCCACCCGCACCCCGAGCAACTGCGCTGCCGCACGGTTGGCGGCAACGATGGAGCCGCCCATGTCGATCGACAGCACCGGAAACTCCAGCGCGCCGAGCAGCGCATTCAACTCCATGTGCCGCCGCTCGCTGGGCATCAACCCTACCCGCTTGACGCCGAACACCCCGGCAATCGCCTCGAACTTGGGTCGCAGCGCCTGGAACTGAATGTTGATCAGGTTCGGGCAATGCAGGTAGATCGCGTTGCCATGCTCACCGCCCACCTCGCCACGGGCGACGTTGATCCCGTACTCCACCAGCAGATTGAGAATGTCGCGCAGGATGCCGATGCGGTTCTGGCAATGGACTTTGATACGCATATAAAGGCCCGAAACAGGTGAAGAGCCGGTCTGACGCCGGAATTTTCTGCGCAGCGCGCAAGATAGTCGTCAAGATTATGTGACAGCCATCGGCCTTTTCAAACCCGACGGTCACCGTAAACACGACTTATCGCGCGAAGCGTAACGAAAATTTTACGAATTAAAGAGACTTTTCCTACTCAACCAGTCTTCAACCTGCTGCAACAACAAACGTTCCGGGGTATTTCTCAGTCCATCGCAGGACATAACAAGAACGAAATTCCCCTCGCAGGAGAGCAGTATGAAGCAGACGCAATACGTGGCCCGCGAGCCCGATGCGCAAGGTTTTATCGACTACCCCGCCGAAGAACACGCGGTGTGGAACACGCTGATCACCCGCCAGATGAAAGTGATCGAGGGTCGTGCGTGCCAGGAATACCTGGACGGTATCGAAAAACTCGGTCTGCCCCACGACCGCATTCCGCAACTGGGCGAGATCAACAAGGTGCTCGGCGAGACCACCGGTTGGCAGGTTGCCCGCGTCCCAGCGCTGATCCCTTTCCAGACCTTTTTCGAATTGCTCGCCAGCAAGCAGTTTCCGGTGGCCACGTTCATCCGCACCCGTGAAGAACTGGACTACCTGCAGGAGCCGGACATTTTCCACGAGATCTTTGGCCACTGCCCGCTGCTGACCAACCCGTGGTTCGCCGAATTCACCCACACCTACGGCAAGCTCGGCCTGCAGGCGACCAAGGAAGAACGCGTTTACCTGGCGCGCCTGTACTGGATGACCATCGAGTTCGGCCTGGTCGACACCCCGCAAGGCAAACGCATCTACGGCGGCGGCATCCTGTCCTCGCCAAAAGAAACTGTTTACTCGCTGTCGGACGAGCCCGAGCATCAGGCCTTCGATCCGCTGGAAGCCATGCGCACGCCGTATCGCATCGACATCCTGCAACCGCTGTATTTTGTCCTGCCGAACCTCAAGCGCCTGTTCGACCTGGCCCACGAAGACATCATGGCCATGGTCAAGCAAGGCATGCAGCTGGGTCTGCACGCACCGAAGTTTCCGCCAAAACCGAAAGCCGCGTGACCCGCGACTTTTGCTTACAAGTGAGTCTGTCCGTCGTCGCCACTTTGGTTTAGCGTGGCGACATTGACCGCCAATATAAAAAAACACCTTCAGATTTCAGGAAGTCCACCATGTCCACTTTGAACCAAGCCCATTGCGAAGCCTGCCGTGCCGATGCCCCACAAGTCAGCGATGAAGAACTGCCGATCCTGATCAAGCAGATTCCTGACTGGAACATCGAAGTACGTGACAGCATCATGCAGCTGGAAAAAGTCTTCCTGTTCAAGAACTTCAAACACGCGCTAGCGTTCACCAACGCCGTCGGCGAGATCTCCGAGGCCGAAGGTCACCACCCGGGCCTGCTCACCGAGTGGGGCAAAGTCACCGTGACCTGGTGGAGCCACTCCATCAAAGGCCTGCATCGCAACGACTTCATCATGGCCGCGCGCACTGACGAAGTGGCCAAGACCGCAGAAGGACGCAAGTAATGCACTTCGACGCCATCGGCCGAGTGCCCGGCGACCCGATCCTCGGTCTGATGGAGGCCTACGCGCAGGATTCCAACCCGCGCAAGTTCGACCTTGGCGTGGGCGTCTACAAGGATGCCCAGGGCCTGACGCCGATCCCCGAGGCGGTGAAAATCGCCGAGGCGCGTCTGGTCGAGAGCCAGGACACCAAGACCTACATCGGTGGCCACGGCAATCCGCTGTTCGGCAAGGTGATCAATGAGCTGGTGCTTGGCGTCGATTCGAAGCTGATCGCCGAGCAACGCGCCGGCGCCACCCAAACGCCGGGCGGTACTGGCGCCCTGCGTCTGGCGGCGGACTTCATCGCCCAATGCCTGCCGGGCAAGGGCGTATGGCTGAGCAACCCGACCTGGCCGATCCACGAAACGATTTTCGCGGCCGCCGGGGTCAAAATCAGCCATTACCCGTACGTCGGCAGCGATAACCGCCTCGACGTCGATGCGATGCTCGCCGTGCTCAACGAAGTGCCGAAAGGTGATGTGGTGCTGCTGCACGCGTGCTGCCACAACCCGACCGGTTTCGACCTGAGCCACGACGACTGGCAGCGAGTGCTGGAGGTAGTACGCCGCCGTGACCTGCTGCCGCTGATCGACTTTGCCTACCAGGGCTTTGGCGACGGTCTGGAGCAGGATGCATGGTCGACCCGGCTGTTCGCCGCCGAGTTGCCCGAGCTGCTGATCACCAGCTCCTGCTCGAAGAACTTCGGTTTATATCGCGACCGCACCGGTGCGTTGATCGTCAGCGCGAAAACCGCTGACAAGCTGATCGACATCCGCAGCCAGTTGGCGCACATCGCCCGCAACCTGTGGTCAACGCCACCGGATCACGGCGCGGCTGTGGTCGCCACGATCCTCGCCGACCCGGAGCTGAAACGCCGCTGGGCCGACGAAGTGGAAGCCATGCGTCTGCGCATCGCCCAGTTGCGCAGCGGTCTGGTGGAAGCGCTGGAACCGCACGGCCTGCGCGAGCGTTTTGCGCACATCGGCGTGCAACGCGGGATGTTCTCCTACACCGGGCTGTCGCCGGAACAGGTGAAGAACCTGCGTGAGCATCACAGCGTGTACATGGTCAGCTCGGGCCGGGCCAACGTTGCCGGGATTGATGCGACGCGTCTCGACCTGCTGGCCGAAGCGATCGCCAACGTCTGCAAATAGTCCCAACTGTGGGAGCGAGCCTGCTCGCGATAGCGGTGCATCAGTCAGCACAAATGTCGACTGACAAGCACTCATCGCGAGCAGGCTCGCTCCCACATTTGCCCTGCGTCACCCTGTCGCACTTGTCTAGACAATCCCGCCCGTCGAACCAAATGGATTTAAAAGTCTGATTGTCATTTTTCTTGCTGTATCCTGCGCAAGCTTTCTGAAAGCGCGGATCTACCAGATCTATCAACAGACTTAGCGAGGAGCGCAACCATGCACGAGATTCCGAATCTCCCCTTCCCAAGCCTGCACGAAACTGAGCAGACGACCACGCAACAAGCCGGTGCCCAACAGCCCGAGCCGAAAGAAGCCGCCGAGAGCCGTCCGGCCGACAGCGAAGAGTAAGCAAAACCCGCCGTACAGACCGTGTGGAAAGCGCTAACATGCGCTTTCCACACTGCCTGAAACCTGAGTTGCCATGTCCAAAGAATTCGATGAACAACAGGCCGAGATCCTGATCGGTGCCACCGAGAAGATGATCGAGATCTGGAGCCGTCTCTCGCCCGAGAAACAGGCCGCCCTGCTCGCCCGTTTCGGCAGCGAAGAAAACGCGCTGGCCGCCCTGGTCACCACGCAATTGGTCGCCCCGGCCAAATAGTTTTACTTTTCCCCGCCCCGGACGCGTCCGCATCGGTATCATGAGCAGCCTATCTATTCTGCTCTTCCCGTGGATCGTAATTCATGTCGTCCTCTATGCCAGAACCCCAGCGCCCCCTGGCGGTCACGCTGCAAGTCGTTTCCATCGTCCTGTTCACCTTCATCGGCTACCTGAACATCGGCATTCCATTGGCGGTGCTGCCCGGCTATGTGCACAGCGACCTGGGCTTCGGCGCGGTCATCGCCGGGCTGGTGATCAGCGTGCAATACCTCGCCACCCTGCTCAGCCGCCCGTATGCCGGGAAGATCATCGACAACCAGGGCAGCAAACGTGCGGTGATGATCGGTCTGGCCGGTTGTGGTTTGAGCGGCGTGTTCATGCTGATTTCGGCGTGGACGCCCAACCTGCCGCTGCTGAGCCTGATCAGCCTGTTCGTCGGCCGCCTGGTGCTGGGCAGCGCGGAAAGTCTTGTCGGCTCGGGATCGATCGGCTGGGGCATCGGCCGCGTCGGTGCCGCCAACACCGCCAAGGTCATCTCGTGGAACGGCATCGCCAGTTACGGCGCGCTGGCGGTCGGTGCGCCGCTGGGGGTGTGGCTGGTCAGCCGTTTCGGTCTGTGGAGCATGGGTGTGAGCATTCTGTTGCTCGCCACGCTGGGGCTGCTGCTGGCCTGGCCGAAAACCGCCGCGCCGATCGTGGCCGGCGAGCGCCTGCCGTTCATGCACGTTCTCGGTCGCGTCTTCCCGCACGGCTGTGGACTGGCCTTGGGCTCGATCGGTTTCGGCACCATCGCCACCTTCATCACCCTGTATTACGCCACGCAGCATTGGGATAACGCGGTGCTGTGCCTCAGCCTGTTCGGCGCCAGCTTCATCGGCGCACGCCTGCTGTTCGGCAACCTGATCAACCGCCTCGGCGGCTTTCGAGTGGCGATTGCCTGCCTGTCAGTGGAAACCTTGGGCCTGCTGTTGTTGTGGCTGGCGCCGGACGCGCACTGGGCACTGGCCGGCGCGGCATTGAGCGGTTTCGGTTTCTCGCTGGTGTTCCCGGCGCTGGGCGTGGAAGCCGTGAATTTGGTGCCGGCCTCCAGCCGTGGCGCGGCGGTCGGGGCTTATTCGTTGTTCATTGATTTGTCGCTGGGCATCACCGGGCCGCTGGCAGGGGCGATTGCAGCGGGCTTCGGATTTGCCTCGATCTTCCTGTTCGCCGCCCTCGCCGCGCTGAGCGGCCTGGCACTGAGCGTCTATCTCTACCGCCACACGGCGAAGTACCGCGAAGACTAGAAATCCACCTTGCCGCGCCCGGCCTTGATGCTGCCGCGCTTGGTCTTCGATTCGAGCCGACGCTTCTTGGAACCCAGCGTCGGCTTGGTCGGCCGCCGCTTCTTCTCAACCTTGGTGGCACTGAGGATCAACTCGGTCAGACGCTCCAGCGCATCGGCGCGGTTCTGTTCCTGCGTGCGGTACTGCTGGGCCTTGATGATCAGCACGCCGTCGCCGGTGATGCGACTGTCGCGCAGCGCCAGCAGCCGCTCCTTGTAGAACTCGGGCAAGGATGAGGCCGGAATGTCGAAGCGCAGGTGCACGGCGCTGGAGACCTTGTTGACGTTCTGCCCACCGGCGCCCTGGGCGCGGATGTACGTCAGTTCGATCTCGGCATCCGGCAGATGCACATTGTTGGAAATCACCAGCATGGAAAAGCGTCCCTGATCAGAACCCGCAGGATACCGCGAAAGTACAAAAAACCCGGCACTTGGCCGGGTTTGTTGTTTTTGCAACGACGCTTACTTGGCTGCGCTCGCTGCGTGCAGTGCCTGCTGCGCGCCACGTTTGTTCTTGATCACGTAGCAGACCCACATGAACACCACCCACACCGGAATCGCGTACACCGAGATCTGGATGCCCGGGATCAGCAGCATCACGCCGAGAATGAACAGCACGAACGCCAGGCAGATGTAGTTGCCGTACGGGTACCACAGCGCCTTGAACAGCGGCTTCTGGTGGGTCTTGTTCATGTGCTGGCGGAACTTGAAGTGCGAGAAGCTGATCATCGCCCAGTTGATCACCAGCGTTGCAACCACCAGCGACATCAGCAGTTCCAGCGCGTGTTGCGGGATCAGGTAGTTGAGCAGCACGGCCACCAGAGTCACCGCCGCCGACGCCAGGATCGAACGCACCGGTACGCCGCGCTTGTCGATCTTCGCCAGCGCTTTCGGCGCGTCGCCCTGCTCGGCCATGCCCAGCAGCATGCGGCTGTTGCAATAGGTGCCGCTGTTGTACACCGACAATGCCGCGGTCAGAACCACGAAGTTGAGGATGTGCGCGGCGGTGTTGCTGCCAAGCATCGAGAACACCTGCACGAACGGGCTGCCGCTGTAGGAATCGCCCGAAGCGTTGAGGGTTTCCAGCAGGCTGTCCCATGGGGTCAGCGACAGCAGGATCACCAGTGCACCGATGTAGAAAATCAGGATCCGGTAGATCACCTGGTTGATCGCTTTCGGGATCACGGTTTTCGGCTTGTCGGCTTCGGCTGCGGTGAAACCGAGCATTTCCAGACCGCCGAAGGAAAACATGATGATCGCCATGGCCATCACCAGACCGCTGACGCCGTTCGGGAAGAAGCCACCATGGGACCACAGGTTGCTGACCGAGGCTTGCGGGCCGCCATGGCCGCTGACCAGCAAGTAGCTGCCCAGGGCGATCATGCCGACGATCGCCACGACCTTGATGATCGCGAACCAGAATTCGGCTTCACCGAAGACTTTGACGTTGGCCAGGTTGATCGCGTTGATCAGCACGAAGAACGCAGCGGCAGTGACCCAGCTCGGGATCTCCGGCGCCCAGTAGTGGATGTATTTGCCGACCGCGGTCAGCTCCGACATGCCCACCAGGATGTACAGGATCCAGCAGTTCCAGCCCGACAGGAAGCCGGCGAAACCGCCCCAGTATTTGTGCGCAAAGTGGCTGAAGGAGCCGGCCACCGGCTCTTCGACGATCATTTCGCCGAGCTGGCGCATGATCATGAAGGCGATGAAGCCGCAGATGGCATAGCCGAGGATCATCGACGGACCGGCGGATTTCAGCACCCCGGCCGAGCCGAGGAACAGTCCGGTACCGATCGCACCACCGAGGGCGATCAGTTGAATATGGCGATTTTTCAGGCCGCGTTTCAGCTCGCCTGATTGCGAGTTTTGTCCACTCATGAAAAAGGTCTCACGCAAGGTTTGATGATGTTCAGTAGACGTTGCTGCAAGGTTGCGATTTCAGCCAACCTTGATCAAACCCCAGCGCAGGCACCAGGAATTCAGCTTTTTTACAACGGTCATGCGTCACCTGTTTGTTTTTATCTGTGACGAAATCGAACCCGACACGCTTGTGACGCGGCGGAGTGAACAAGGCGGATAAACCTTGAGGTTTGCGCGATTACGCAGAGGGTCACAGTTAAAACGCGGCGCATTGTACACCGCTAACCCCCTGCTGCCAGACCTCGCCGGATCAGCGTGTCGGTTGCCGGGATTGCATGTGTCCACCCCGGGAAGCCCGGGCGGCTGCAAAAATTGAGTCAGGCCTTTGCAGGCCATCGGCGTGGACGATGGACAATCCGCCCCACGTGGAGAAGTGAAAATGGATTACGGCGTTCATTGCGCCTCCTTCTTGTTATGCACCTGCACGACAGGCATGCAGCGCATCTCACCCTCCAAACGACGCTGAAACAAGCGCGCCAGAGCGCTGCGCGAGGCCCGGCGGGCGTGGCTGTGGCAGATTTTCCTTACAGCCAGGCAAAGCCACCCGATTCATGGGAAGGCGAGGGCTTTTTCGTAAATATTCACTGACAGCGCGTAACGTAAAGTTTCCACTCCAGACCCATCGAAGCGGCGCCCGGTGTTTGACGTTAGCTGGCTAACTATTTGAAAGGCGTTAAGTTTTTTGTTTAAAAACAAGAAAAACACGCCCGAAAAAAAGAAATAAAAAGTCCAAAAAAAACGCCAACCCTGAGGTTGGCGTTTCTGTTTTCAGCTTGAAGCTTGCCGCTCGAAGCTTACAACCGCGTTATTCCGGCTTCTTGCGACCGAAACCCGGACGCTGGCCGGAACCGGCCGGTGCGCCACGGCGCTTGCCCGACGGCTTGTCATCATCAGCCAGCTTGATGCCTGGACGCTTCGGCGATGGCTTGGACGGACGCTTGGTGTCGACTGGACGATCCGCCACCGGCGTACCGCGACCTTCACCACGCTCGGTACGGCCATTGGCCGGACGCGGAGTGCGTGGACCGCGCTCGCCATCCGGACGCGCTGCCGGCTTGCGACCTGGACGCTCGCCTTCGATCTGCGGCTCGCGGACCGGACGCGGACCGGCGCCAATCGGTGCACCGTTGGCCGGACGCAGGGTGCGCACGCGCTCGGTACGGGCCATCGGACGCGACGACTTGCGCTGCATGCGGTCGAGCTTGTCTTTGCTCTTGGCATTCAGTTGCGGCATGGCCACCGGGGTCAGGCCGACTTCGGCGCTCAGCACGTCGACTTCGTACTGGCTCATTTCACGCCAGCGGCCCATCGGCAGGTCGGAGTTGAGGAACACCGGACCGAAACGCACGCGCTTCAGACGGCTGACCACCAGCCCCTGGGATTCCCACAGGCGACGTACTTCACGGTTACGGCCTTCCATCACCACGCAGTGATACCAGTGGTTGAAGCCTTCGCCGCCCGGTGCCTGTTGAATGTCGGTGAACCGCGCCGGGCCGTCTTCCAGCACCACGCCGGCCTTCAGGCGTTCGATCATCTCGTCATCGACTTCGCCGCGCACACGCACCGCGTATTCACGGTCCATCTCGTAGGACGGGTGCATCAGGCGGTTGGCCAGTTCACCGTCGGTGGTGAACATCAGCAGACCGGTGGTGTTGATGTCGAGACGACCGATGTTGATCCAGCGGCCTTCTTTCGGACGCGGCAGCTTGTCGAACACGGTCGGACGGCCTTCCGGGTCGTCACGGGTGCAGATCTCGCCATCGGGCTTGTTGTACATGATCACGCGGCGAACCGACTCGGCGGCTTCTTCACGCTTGATGACCTTGCCATCAATGGTGATGGCGTCGTGCATGTCGACACGCAGGCCCAAGGTGGCGTCTTTGCCATTGACCTTGATCCGGCCGGCAGCGATCCAGGATTCGACGTCACGGCGCGAGCCGACGCCGATACGGGCGAGGACTTTCTGCAGCTTTTCGCCTGCTGGGCCGATTTCCTGGTCGTCTTTCTGATTGATGTCACTCATCTGGGCACCTCCCGGTGTGGTCTGTTCAGCGGCGCTGAATTGAGCCGCTGAAGCGTTGAAATCTGGGTTTTCGGGCGAAGGGGATCGCCGAAGGGTCGCGAATCATACGCGGATGTGGCCGCGCGCGCATCAGAGACTAGTCGATCAGGCCAAGGTTATTTCTTTTTCCGCCGACCGGTGGCCCCGAGCTTGATCAGACGCAGCGCGGCTTCGGCCAGTACGGTGCGCTTGTCGTCCTTGTCGAGTTTCTTCCAGGCCCGGATCTCGCGCTTGCTGCGGCCGCAGCCGAGGCAGATGTCGTCGCTGAACTTGCAGACGCTGATGCACGGGTCTTTGGTCGAGCTCATGCTCAGTCCTCGAACTCGCGGCGTTCGGCTTCAATGGCTTCGGCCAGGGCGCGAGCTTCGGCTTCTTCTTCGCTCAGTTCTTCCTCAGGTTCTGGTGAGGGTTGTTCGAGGCGGGCGACGGCGGCCAGCAGTTTTTCCCGGGCTTCGGCCACGCCGAGCACATCGTCTTCCTGCTCGGGTTCGGGCTCGAATTCAGGCTCATGCTCAAATTCAGGCTCAAATTCAAGTTCTGGCTCACCCTCAACCGACGGCTCGACCGGATCGGACTCAACCCCGGTCGGCAGCGATTCGCCGCCCACCCCGTCACGCAGCAAGTCGTCGAAGTCGGTCTTGATCCCCTCTTCCATGCTGTCCAGTTCCAGCAACAAGGTATGGAAACTGGTTTCTTCCTTCGGTTCTTCCGGCTCGGCACTGGCGTCGGCCAGTTCCTGCAAGCCCGGTGGCACCGGAGCGTCGTCGAAGTCGAGCACCGGTTCCGCCTCGATCTCGCGCAACTCGGCCAGCGGCGGCAGGTCGTCGAGGTTCTTCAGGTTGAAGTGATCGAGAAACGCCTTGGTGGTGGCGAACATCGCCGGTTTGCCCGGCACGTCGCGGTAACCGACGATGCGAATCCACTCGCGCTCGATCAGCGTCTTGACGATGTTGGTGTTGACCGCCACGCCCCGAACGTCCTCGATTTCGCCCCGGGTGATCGGCTGGCGATAGGCAATCAGCGCCATGGTTTCCAGCAGCGCTCGGGAGTAACGCTGCGGACGTTCTTCCCACAAGCGACCAACCCACGGCGCGAACTTCTCGCGGATTTGCAGGCGATAACCGGACGCGACTTCCTTGAGCTCGAACGCCCGGCCCTCGCAGGACTTGCCAAGCAGGGTCAGGGCTTTCTTGAAAACCGGCGGTTCCGGGCGCTCGCCCTCTTCGAACAGTTCATACAAACGCTCGAGGGATTGCGGCTTTCCCGAGGCCAACAGAAAGGCTTCAAGCAGGGACGCCAGCTCGCGGGGTTCAGTCAGGTTCATATCGGGACTCGTTATTCGGCTCGGGCTCGCACGTGGATCGCGGCGAACGGCTCATTCTGCACCAGCTCGATCAGGGATTCCTTGACCAGTTCAAGGATGGCCATGAAGGTCACCACCACCCCGAGCTTGCCCTCTTCGGCGGTGAACAGCTCGATGAACGGCACAAACCCGCCGCCCTTGAGCCGCTCCAGCACGTCGCTCATGCGCTCGCGGGTGGACAGCGCCTCGCGGCTGACCTGATGGCTTTCGAACATGTCGCCGCGGCGCAGCACTTCGGCCATGGACATCAGGATTTCTTCCAGCGCCACGTCCGGCAACAGCTTGCGCGCGCGGGCTTCCGGGGCGTCGAGCTTGGGCACGATCACGTCGCGACCGACCCGGCTCAGGCCATCGATGCCTTCGGCGGCGGCCTTGAACCGTTCGTACTCCTGCAGGCGACGAATCAGTTCGGCGCGCGGGTCGTCCTCTTCGTCCTCGACGGTTTCGGCCCGGGGCAGCAGCATCCGCGACTTGATCTCGGCCAGCATCGCGGCCATCACCAGGTACTCGGCGGCCAGTTCCAGGCGCACCGACTGCATCAGCTCGACATAGCCCATGTACTGGCGGGTGATTTCCGCCACCGGGATGTCGAGGATGTTGATGTTCTGTTTGCGGATCAGGTACAGCAGCAGGTCGAGCGGACCTTCGAAGGCTTCGAGGAAGACTTCCAGCGCATCCGGCGGGATGTACAGGTCCAGCGGCATTTCCGTGACGGCCTGGCCGTAGACCATGGCAAACGGCAGTTCCTGCTGGGCACCGGCCTGGGGATCAACGGTTTCCACTGCGGACATTCAGGCCTCGACCATGAATGGAGCAGGATCGCCGCAACCGACGCGGATCACTTCCGGATCATCGCCAGTGAGGTCGATCACGGTGGAGGCCTTGATGCCGCCGGAACCGCCGTCGATGATCAGATCCACCTGATGCTCGAGCAACTGGCGCATTTCGTACGGGTCGCTCAACGGGTCTTCATCGCCCGGCATGATCAGGGTCACGCTCATCAACGGCTCGCCCAGTTCGGCCAGCAGCGCCAGCGCGATCGGATGGCTCGGCACCCGCAGACCGATGGTGCGCTTCTTCGGATGCAGCAACAGGCGCGGCACTTCGCGGGTGGCGTTGAGAATGAAGGTGTACGGCCCCGGCAGGTGGGCTTTGAGGATTCGAAACGTCCCGGTATCGATCTTGGCGTAATTGCCCAGTTGCGACAGGTCGCTGCAGATCAGTGCGAAGTTGTGTTTCTCGTCGAGCTGACGCAGGCGTCGAACGCGCTCGATGCCGTTCTTGTCGCCGATCTGGCAGCCGATTGCGTAGGAAGAGTCCGTGGGATAGACCACCACTCCGCCCTTGCGGATGATCTCGACCGCCTGTTTGATCAGGCGCGCTTGCGGGTTTTCCGGATGAATCTGGAAAAATTGACTCACATTCTCTACCTGTTCAGACGGCGGCAATAACTGGGTCATGTTTGAACCGACCCCACAGGGGTGGAAGGTCCTCCGGCACCGGCCGGTACTGGCCGATCTCGGACCAGCCACCAGGGCCATGGAAATCACTGCCGGCGCTGACCAGCAGACCGAACTCACGGGCAAGGATGGCAAGGCTGCCCACCTGTTCCGCAGGCTGATGACCGTTGACCACTTCGATCGCATGCCCGCCCGCTTGAATATAGTCGGCAATCAGCTTTCGGCGCTTGCTGCGGGTGAAATCGTAGTGCCACGGATGCGCCAGGCTGACCCAGGCGCCGGCGGCGCGCAACGTGCCGACGGTGTCTTCCAGGGTCGGCCAGTGCTGCTTGACGTCCCCCAGCTTGCCGGCGCCGAGCCATTTACGAAACGCCTCGGCGCGATCCTTTACAAAACCTTCACGCACCATCCAGTCGGCGAAATGCGGGCGGGCCGGCGCGTTGCCGCTGTCGCCCAATTCCTGCTGGATCTGCCGCGCGCCGTCGAGCGCATTCGGCATGCCCTTGAGGGCGAGCTTGCGGCTTATTTCTTCAGACCGCAGCCAGCGGCCGTCGTGCAACTTCGCAATCGCCTCGACCAACGGCGCGGCATTGACGTCAAAACCATAGCCGAGCACGTGAATGGTCGCCCCGCCCCAGGTGCAGGACAATTCGACGCCGTTGACCAGTTGCATGCCCAGCCCCTCGGCGGCCGTGCGCGCTTCGGCGAGGCCTTCGAGGGTGTCGTGATCGGTCAGGGCCAGGACTCGCACGCCGTTCTCGAACGCACGCGCAACCAGTGCCGCAGGCGCCAGGGCGCCATCGGAGGCCGTGCTGTGGCAGTGCAAATCAACATTCACGGGGATGTGTTACCTCAAATCAGCTGGCGCTATCGCGCGCCCATATGTTTGTTATTATGCCGCCACATCCAGCTTCTGGCTCTCACTGTGAAACAATTCATCGATTTCATCCCGCTTCTGCTGTTCTTCATCGTCTACAAACTCGATCCACGCACCGTCGACGTTGCCGGCCATGAACTGACGGTAGGCGGCATTTACAGTGCCACCGCCATGCTGATCATCAGCTCCCTGGCGGTGTACGGCGCGCTTTTCATCAAGCAGCGCAAGCTGGAGAAGAGCCAGTGGCTGACCCTGATCGCCTGCCTGGTGTTCGGCAGCCTGACCCTGGCTTTTCACAGCGAAACCTTCCTGAAATGGAAAGCCCCGGTGGTCAACTGGCTGTTCGCCCTAGCCTTCATCGGCAGCCATTTCATCGGTGACCGCCTGCTGATCAAGCGCATCATGGGTCACGCGTTGACTCTGCCGGATCCGGTCTGGACCCGCCTTAACATCGCCTGGATCGCCTTTTTCCTGTTCTGCGGGGCCGCCAACCTGTTCGTCGCCTTCACCTTCCAGAGCATCTGGGTGGACTTCAAGGTGTTCGGCAGCCTGGGCATGACCGTGCTGTTCCTGGTCGGTCAGGGCATCTACCTGTCCCGTCACCTGCACGACGCCGATACCACAACGCCAAAAACCGAGGACTGACATGCTCTACGCCATCATTGCCACCGACGTCGCCAATTCCCTGGACGCCCGCCTCGCTGCGCGCCCGGCACACCTTGAACGCCTGCAAGTGCTCAAGGGCGAAGGCCGCATCGTGCTGGCCGGCCCGCACCCGGCGGTCGACAGCAATGATCCGGGCGCAGCAGGTTTCAGCGGCAGCCTGATCGTCGCCGAATTCGACTCCCTGAGCGCGGCGCAAGCCTGGGCCGATGCCGACCCGTACGTCGCCGCCGGCGTCTACGCCAACGTGATCGTCAAGCCGTTCAAGCAAGTCCTGCCGTAACCTCCCCCGCAAAAGCCTTCAGCGCGATGAACCTTGTCGGTTCATCGCGTTCTCAATCGCTCATTATTCTCGTTTGCCGGCCGACAACCTGCCCAATATCCATTTGGAAACAGGAGTCGCGATGCGCAAGGGTCCGTTGTGTCTGATGTTGGTCACGTTGTCGATCATGGCGCCCGCCCATGGTGAAGAAAGCACCGAAGGCAACAGCTCCACGCCGCTTTCATTGAGCGCCGGCAGCCAGATCACCGAGTTGCAGCAGCGCCTGAAGGCCAGCGAGCAGCAACGGGAAGAACTGAGCAAACAACTGCAAAATGCCGACAACACCCGCGAAAGCGCCCAGCTCGCCCGGTTGCGCCAGGAGAACCAGCGTCTGAAGCTGCAACTCAAGGAAGCCCAGGCCAGCCCGCTGCCGCGCCTGTTGACCGAACAGCAGCAATGGTTCGTCACCGGGGCCGGGGTAGCGCTATTGGCGCTGCTCTGCGGTATCTTTGCCAGTGGAGCAAGCCGAAAACGTCGGCAATGGCTAAATTGAGTGAGTCATGAGCGAGCTGTTACTGATTGATGATGACCAGGAGTTGTGTGAACTCCTGAGTAGCTGGCTGAGCCAGGAAGGCTTTCAGGTCCGGGCCTGCCACGATGGTCAGAGTGCCCGCAAGGCGCTGGCCGAAACCGCGCCGGCGGCCGTGGTGCTGGACGTGATGCTGCCCGACGGCAGCGGTCTGGAACTGCTCAAGCAACTGCGCAGCGATCATGCCGACCTGCCGGTGCTGATGCTTTCGGCCCGGGGCGAGCCGCTGGACCGGATTCTCGGCCTGGAACTGGGCGCCGACGATTACCTGGCCAAACCTTGCGATCCACGCGAACTGACCGCCCGCCTGCGCGCCGTGCTGCGCCGCAGCCACCCGACCGCCGTTTCGACCCAGCTCGAACTGGGCGATCTGAGCTTCAGCCCGGTGCGCGGCGTGGTCAGCATCGACGAAAAGGAATTCACCCTCACCGTCTCCGAAAGCCGCCTGCTTGAAGCCCTGCTCAAGCAACCGGGCGAGCCGCTGGACAAACAGGAACTGGCGCAGATCGCCCTCGGCCGCAAGCTGACCCTGTACGACCGCAGCCTGGACATGCACGTCAGCAACCTGCGCAAAAAGATCGGCCCGCACCCCGACGGCCGCCCGCGCATCGTCGCCCTGCGCAGCCGTGGCTACTACTACAGCCTCTGATCGTCTGCCAGTTTTGTCAGGTCGGCGCGAAAGCGTGTTTACCCAAGCTTTACACAGCGCTGACCGCCGCTGACCTTGATCTCCGTAATCTGTACTCATCCGGAACGTACCGGGAACGAGACAAAGGAGATTCACCATGCGCAAGACTCTTATCGCTCTGATGTTCGCCGCTGCCCTGCCGACCGTCGCCATGGCCATGCCACAGGATGGCGGCCCGATGGGTGGCCCGCTGGACGGCCCGCGCCATGGCGGTCAGATGCACGGCATGCACGGCAAAGGCCCGTACAGCCAGCTCGACTTGTCCCGCGAACAGCGCGAGCAGATCCGCAAGATCATGGGCGAGCAGATGCACGAGCGTAAACAGACGGTCGAAAAATACCTGGAGAAACTCTCGCCAGCCGACCAGAAAGCCATGAAGGACGAGATGGCGGCCAACCACAAGAAAGCCGAGTCCGATGTTCGCGCCGTGTTGAAACCGGATCAACAGAAGAAATTCGACGAGATCCAGAAGAAACAGGCCGAACGTCGCGCCGAATGGGCCGAGTTCAAAGCCTGGAAAGCGCAACAGCCGCAAAAGGCGCAATAATGTTCTAGCGTCACGCCCCGACCCAACGGCTCACCGCCGTTGGGTTTTCTTTGTTTGAGGACTTTCTGTGCGTTCATTGTTCTGGCGTATCCTCGCCAGCTTCTGGCTGGCCATCGCTCTGGTTGCAGGGCTTTCCATTCTGCTGGGGCACATGCTCAACCAGGACGCGTGGATCCTCAGCCGCCATCCGGGCCTCAACACCCTGGCCGCCGAATGGACGCAGACCTACGAAGCCCAAGGCGAAGACGCCGCCCAGGACATCCTCGAACAGCGTAAACGCCAGTACCACATCGACGTGCAAGTGCTGAACGAAAGCGGCGACCCGGTAGTGCGCGGCACCTTCCCCCGGCGTGCGGCCGCCTTCGAGGCGCGGCAGAACAACGATGACCGACGCCTGCCCTGGCGCCGACTGACCGACGAATTCACCAGCGACAAAAGCGGCGACACCTACCTCTTCATCTACCGCATCCCGCACCCGGAACTCGACGCCTGGCACCGCGAAAGCCTGCTCTGGCCGTTGAGCGCGCTGGGCATCGCGCTGGTGGTGCTGACCCTGTTCAGCCTGCTGGTGACCTTTTCCATCACCCGTCCGCTCAGCCGTTTGCGCGGCGCGGTGCACGACCTCGGGCAGACCACCTATCAGCAGAACAGCCTGGCGCAACTGGCCAACCGTCGTGATGAATTCGGCGTGCTGGCCAATGACTTCAACCGCATGGGCGCACGCCTGCAAAGCCTGATCGGCAGTCAGCGCCAACTGTTGCGCGACGTGTCCCACGAGTTGCGCTCACCGCTGGCCCGACTGCGCATCGCCCTGGCTTTGGCCGAACGTGCAAGCCCCGAAGAACGGGAAAAACTCTGGCCGCGCCTGACCCGCGAGTGTGACCGGCTGGAAGCGCTGATCAGTGAAATTCTGGTGCTGGCGCGAGTCGATGCCGACAACGCCAGCGCCGAAGAGGTGGATTTGAATGCCCTGCTCGCCACCCTGCAAAAAGACGCTCAATTGGGTTCGCCAGAGCAGACCGTGCGTCTGGAGGCCGAGCCGGCGCTCAATCTGACAGGCTGGCCGACCATGATCGAACGCGCCGTGGACAACCTGCTGCGCAATGCCCAACGCTTCAACCCGGTCGGGCAGTCGATTGAAATGCAGGCGTCACGTCAGGGCGAGCGGATCGTGGTCAGCGTGCGTGACCATGGGCCCGGGGTGCAGGCCGAGCATCTGAGCCAGTTGGGCGAACCGTTTTATCGGGCGCCGGGGCAGACCGCTGCGGGTCATGGCCTGGGGCTGGCGATTGCCCGGCGGGCAGCGGAGCGGCATGGCGGGACGCTGGTGCTCGCCAATCACCCGCAGGGCGGGTTTGTGGCCAGTCTTGAGTTACCGCTGGAGCCTGGGATTGTGGTGCAACCCTGAAAAGCCCCCCTCATCGGAACGCCGCCCGCCCAGCCCTCTCGCGGAGGGAGAGGGAGCCGACCGACGTGTCTTGCGTCATACATCAACCTGAAAAAACGAGTCGATTATGGATCTGCCAAAGCCCCTGAACCGCGTCAATTCCGGATTCGGCCAAGTTCTTTCAGGTCGGTGAACCTCTGGAGCATCCCCCAATCAGTCCCCTCTCCCTCCGGGCGGTCCGACGTTTCGGGAGGGTTAGGGTGAGGGCGCTTTTAAAGCTTTTAACGCCCTTTAAGCCTTACCCGACCAAGCGCTAACAAACTCCGCCAAATCAACCTTCTCGGCCACCCGCGGTTCTTTCTGCGGCGTGCCTAGGTACAGGAACGCAATCACCTCTTCGTCATCCGTCAGGCCCAGGCCCTTGGCGACATGTTTCGAATAAGCCAGATCACCGGTGCGCCACACCGCGCCAATCCCCTGCGCGTAAGCCGCCAGCAGAATCCCGTGCGCCGCACAGCCCGCTGCCAGCAATTGCTCGGCCTTCGGGTATTTGACGTGATCCTGCAACTTGGCGATGACCACGACCACCAGCGGCGCCCGCAGCGGGCCGTTGCGTGCCTTGTCAATCATCGCTTCGGTGACTTCGCCTTCCTGCATCTGTGCAGCTTCGGCCAGCAACTCGCCCATCTGCTCACGCGCCGCACCTTCGACGGTCAGGAAGCGATACGGCTGCAAATGGCCGTGGTCCGGTGCACGGGTCGCGGCGGCAAACAGCACTTCGCGCTGTTCGGCGGTGGGGGCCGGATCGATCAGTCGTGGAACGGAAACACGGTTGAGCAAAGCGTCGAGAGCCTGCATCGGCCACCTCCTGAAAAAAATGTCCGGCTATTCTAGCTGCAAGTGATCCAGACGCGTCGGTTTACATGCCTTGCACCGCAGGTAGAATGGCGCCCTTCCCACATCAGCCCGAGCGGACTTCATGGCGTTGCCGACCTTACGGATCATTGGTTTCATCATCGGCATCTTCCTGATCACCCTGGCCGTCGCCATGGTCGTGCCCATGGCCACCCTGGTGATTTTCGAGCGCACCGGCGATCTGCCGTCGTTCCTCTGGGCGAGCATGATCACCTTCGTCGCCGGCCTCGCGCTGGTCATTCCCGGCCGCCCGGAACACATTCACCTGCGCCCCCGGGACATGTACCTGCTGACCGTCAGCAGCTGGCTGGTGGTGTGCATTTTCGCCGCGCTGCCGTTTTTGCTGACCCAGCACATCAGCTACACCGACTCGTTCTTCGAAAGCATGTCCGGCATCACGGCCACCGGGTCGACCGTGCTCAACCACCTGGACGACATGTCCCCCGGCATCCTGATGTGGCGCTCGCTGCTGCACTGGATCGGCGGTATCGGCTTCATCGGCATGGCGGTGGCGATCCTGCCGCTGCTGCGCATCGGTGGCATGCGGCTGTTCCAGACCGAATCCTCGGACCGCTCGGAAAAGGTCATGCCCCGCTCGCACATGGTGGCGCGGCTGATCGTGGCAGCCTACGTCGGCATCACGATTCTCGGCAGCCTGGCGTTCTGGTGGGCCGGGATGAGCCCGTTCGATGCGATCAACCACGCGATGTCAGCGATTTCCACCGGCGGGTTCTCGACCTCCGACCAGTCCCTGGCCAAGTGGACGCAACCGGCGGTGCACTGGGTGGCCGTGGTGGTGATGATTCTCGGCAGCCTGCCGTTCACCCTGTACGTGGCGACACTGCGCGGCAACCGCCGGGCGCTGATCAAGGATCAACAGGTGCAGGGTTTGCTCGGCATGTTGCTGGCGACCTGGCTGGTGCTCGGCACCTGGTACTGGTGGACCACCAACCTGCACTGGCTGGACGCGCTGCGCCACGTGGCGCTGAACGTGACGTCGGTGGTCACTACCACGGGGTTTGCGCTGGGGGACTACAGCCTGTGGGGCAACTTCTCGCTGATGCTGTTCTTCTATCTGGGCTTCGTCGGCGGCTGTTCCGGTTCGACGGCGGGCGGGATCAAGATCTTCCGTTTCCAGGTCGCGTACATCCTGCTCAAGGCCAACCTTAACCAGCTGATTCACCCACGAGCGGTGATCAAGCAGAAGTACAACGGTCATCGCCTTGACGAGGAAATCGTCCGGTCGATCCTGACCTTTTCGTTCTTCTTCGCCATCACCATCTGCGTGATCGCCCTGCTGCTGTCGCTGTTGGGCGTGGACTGGATGACCGCGTTGACCGGCGCCGCCAGCACCGTGTCCGGCGTCGGCCCGGGCCTGGGCGAGACCATCGGCCCGGCCGGCAACTTCGCCAGCCTGCCGGATGCGGCCAAGTGGATTCTGTCGTTCGGCATGCTGCTCGGCCGACTGGAGATCATTACGGTGTTTGTACTGTGTATTCCGGCGTTCTGGCGTCACTGATCGCCTTCGGCGCCTCCAGCAACCGCGCCCGGTAATCGCCGGGCGTGGTGTCGAACCAGCGACGGAAGGCGCGGAAGAAATTGCTCGGATCGGCAAACCCCAACAGATAGGCAATCTCCAGCAAGGTCATGCTCGGTTGCGCCAGGTATTGCTCGGCGAGTTCGCGGCGGGTGTCATCGAGCAACTGCTGAAAACTGGTGCCCTCCTCCTGCAAGCGTCGCTGCAAGGTTCGCTGCGACAGATGCAGGGTCTGCGCCACCGTATCGCGCTTGGGTTCGCCCTGCGGCAGCAGGCGGCACAACACCTGACGCGCCTTGTGGGTCACGCGGCTTTCGGAAAAACGCGCCAGATACTCCCCGGCGAACCGGTCGTGCAGCAGCGCCATCGCCTCGTTGGCCGTGGGCAGCGGCGCTTCCATGTCGGCCCGTTCGAAGATCAGCGCGTCATACGGCGCGTTGAACACCAGCGGTGCATGGAAGGCTTGTTTGTAGGGTTCAAGATCATCCGGCTCGTCACCCTGCACCAGCACTTTGCGCGGGTGCAGCGTGCGCCCGGTCAGCCAGCCGCACAGTGCCAGCGCGCAGGCCAGCGAGGCTTCGGCACTCTGGCGGGTCGGCGGCAGGTGATCGCCGTGCACCGTCAGGATCAGCGCATAACCCTCGTCGAGCAGGCGAAAACTCAGGTCGGCACTTTCGGCGATGATCCGCTGATAACGCACCAGACGCTGAAAACCTTCCGCCAGCGTATTACTGGACATCAGTGCATAGCCCGCGACATGGAACGAAGCCGGCCGCACCACCTTGCCCATGTTCAGGCCGATCGCCGGATTCCCGGACAGCTCGACCGCCCGTTGCCAGAGTCGGGTCATGGAATCCTGTGGGAAGCGCGCGTCCGGATCCTCCAGCGCCGCGTAGTCGAGCCCCAGCTGTCTGAACAGAACCCGGCAATCCAGGCCGTCCATTTCCAGTGCCTTGACAATCCCCATGGCCCAGCTTGCAGAAGTCGTTCGTTCGCTCATGGCGTTTTTTCTTGGATGACATGGTGAGCCGCATACTACGGCCGATTTCCCAAGGATAGTAAAGTGGCGCCGATTGTCACTGGCCGACGCCAATGATCACTCTAGACTCAAATAAGCTACCCGCCGAACAACTTGCAATCAGAACAATAGCCACAGAGATCGCAGTCGTGGAAACCCTCAAGCCTTTCAACAGCTTCGCCGAGTTCTATCCGTATTACCTCAGCGAGCACAGCAACAGCACCTGCCGTCGCCTGCATTTCATCGGCACGACGCTGGTGATCTTCATTCTCGCCCTGACCATCGCCAAGGGCGCCTGGCTGCTGTTGCTTGCCTTGCCGCTGGCCGGCTACAGCTTTGCCTGGGTCGGCCATTTCTTTTTCGAGAAAAACCGCCCGGCCACCTTCCAGCACCCGTTCTACAGCCTGCTCGGCGACTTTGTCATGTACCGCGACATGATCCTGGGCCGCGTGCCGTTCTAGAAATTCCGACCAAGAGGATTGCCGATGAATGCCAATGCCCGTTTCACCCACATGAAGGACGGCACGCAGGAAGACTGGGCGATCATTGCGGCGGATTTCAGCGCCTATGCCCGTCAGTTGCCGGGCCGGATCATGGCCCACCTGAAACTGCTCGAAGGCGATTTCGGCGGTTTCCCGGTGGATCGCCTGACCCACTCGCTGCAAACCGCGACCCGCGCCTTTCGCGACGGGCGCGACGAGGAATACGTGGTCTGCGCCCTGCTCCACGACATCGGCGACACCCTCGGTTCCTACAATCACCCGGACATTGCCGCGGCCATTCTCAAGCCGTTCGTCAGTGCCGAGAACCTGTGGATGGTGGAAAAGCACGGGATCTTCCAGGGCTACTACTTCTTCCATCACCTGGGCATGGATCGGCACCTGCGCGAGCAGTTCAGCGACCACCCGCAGTTTCTGGCGACCGCAGAGTTCTGCGCCAAATACGACGCAGCGGCGTTCGACCCCGAGTACGACACCCTGCCGCTGAGCTTCTTCGAGCCGATGATGGAAAGGTTGTTCGCCCAGCCGAAAAACTCGATCTACAAAGCGGCGATGGAAGAGCACGCCTAGGCCTGATGTTGTCTGCACCGGCCTCATCGCTGGCAAGCCAGCTCCCACAGGTTTTTGGGGTGTACACAAAGGCTACGTACACCTTCGACCACTGTGGGAGCGGACTTGCTCCGGGCGGCGATCCGACGATGAGGCCAGCAAAACCGACACACATCTTTTCTAAGCCAGCTCGGCAACCTTCGCCGCTTTCAACTCGGCCTCCCGCGCCTGCGCATCGGCCAGGCGATACAGCTCGATCGTGCCGTCCCAGTGCTCGATCAGCGCCGTGCATGACTCCACCCAATCGCCACAATTGAGGTAATCCACCTCGCCGACCTTGCGGATCTCGGCGTGGTGAATGTGCCCGCAGACCACACCGTGCAACTCGCGTTTCACACATTCATGGGCGATGGCTTCTTCGAAGTCGCTGATGAAGCTGACCGCCGTCTTCACCTTGTGCTTGAGATAGGCCGACAGCGACCAGTAGCCGTAACCGTATTTCGCCCGCCAGTGATTGAGCCAGCGGTTGAGGGTCAGGGTGAACTCGTAGGCCGAATCGCCGAGGAACGCGAGCCAGCGGTGGTAACGGGTGATCACGTCGAACTGGTCACCGTGAATCACCAGCAGATGCCGGCCATCGGCGGTGACGTGGACTGCCTCGTCGACCAGCTGGATGTTGCCCAGAATCAGTTTCGAATAGCGGCGCAGGAATTCGTCGTGGTTGCCGGTGACGTAGATCACCTCGGTGCCACGCTTGCTCATGGTCAGCAAGCGGCGAATCACGTTGGTGTGGGCCTGGGGCCAATACATGCCGCCGCGCAGTTTCCAGCCATCGATGATGTCGCCGACCAGGTAGATCTTGTCGGCGTGATAGCCCTTGAGAAATTGCGACAGATGCTCGGCCTGGCAATCCCGCGTGCCCAGGTGCACGTCGGAGATCCACAGGGTGCGAACCCGTTGTTTACGGCTGGGTCTGGCGAGCTCGGCGCTGGTCATGGGCAACCCTCTGCGATGTTTTCGCCACTCTGCGCGCGCCCGGTTAATCGACCATGACAGGTGTGCGTCAGTCGTGTGACAAACGCGTCGCCCCTGCGCCGGTGTAGACTGGCAGCTCGCCCGGAGACCGCCATGCAACCGATCCTGACCCTGCGCCATTACAGCCACGACCTGATCGCCCACAGCCACGACCACGCGCAACTGGTGTTCGGCCTGTCCGGCGCGCTGGATTTCGAAGTCGAAGGGCGTGGCAGCCAGGTATTGCAGCAGAGCTTCGTGGTGATCCCCGCCGGCGCGCATCACGCGTGCGGCAGTCCCAAGGGCAGCCGTTGTCTGGTGCTGGATGTGCCGGACGAACAATGGCTGGCGCGCTCGCTGGGCGATCACGCCGATGCCAGCCGTCGCCTGCTGGACAACGCCGCGCGGTTGTCGCTGGATGCCGGGCAAGGTCAATTGGTCAACTGGCTGGCGAACAGTCCGGTGGACGACCCGTTGATTGCGCAACAGGGCGCGGTGCTGCTGTTGGCGAGTCTGAACCACGCGCCACCCGCCGAGATCGTCGCGCGCCGCCTGCCCTACGCGGCACTCGACGCGCACATCGAGCAGTACGCGGCCTATCCGCTGCAAGTGGCGGATCTGGCGCGCGTCGCCGGATTGTCCAGCGCTCGGCTGCATGCGCGGTTCGTCGCCGAATGCGGGCAGACACCGATGGACTACATTCGCAGCCGCCGGCTGCACAAAGCCGTCGCGCTGTTGCGCAACACCACGCTGCCCGTCGGTGAAGTGGCCAGCCGCGTCGGCTACAGCTCGCAGAGTGCGTTCTCGGCCGCCGTCCTGCGTGAATTCGGTACGTCTCCTACACAATTGCGACGCGAGGCTGACGACAAAAGTCGATAGCCTGCCGACAGACTTTTGCGCCGTGACACGCTTCAATGTGTGCCTGTAATGGTGTTTGGAAAAAGGACTGCAATGACTCCCCGTACCGCCCTCGGCGCCCTGCATATCGGCGCACTGATGTTCGGCCTGACCGGCGTCTTCGGCAAACTCGCCGCCGCAACGCCCGCCGTCATCGTGTTTGGGCGCGCCGCGTTTGCCGTGCTGGCCCTGGCGTTTTTCGCCCGCTTCGCCCAACAGGGCGGCTGGCAGAAACTGCAGGCCGTCGACTGGCGGCGACTGGCCCTGAGCGGTGTGCTGCTGGCCGGCCACTGGGTGAGTTTCTTCATTGCGGTCAAGGTCGCGGGCGTCGCCATTGCGACCCTGGGTTTCGCCAGTTTCCCGGCCTTCACGGTGATCCTCGAAGGGCTGATCTTCCGCGAACGCATCCGCATCAATGAAATCGTGCTGGTGGTGCTGGTCAGTGTCGGGCTGGTACTGGTGACGCCGGCGTTCGATCTGGCCAGCGGCGCGACCACCGGCCTGCTCTGGGCGATCCTGTCCGGCCTGCTGTTTTCCCTGTTGTCCCTGACCAACCGCGCCAGCTCCGGGCGCATCCCGGCGGTGCAGGCAGCGCTGTGTCAGAACGTGGTGGTGGCGTTGTGTCTGCTGCCGGTGGCAGCGCCGCAACTGAGCGAAGTGCGGGCCATCGACTGGTTGTGGATCGGTCTGCTCGGGGTGTTCTGCACCGGCGTCGCCCACAGTCTGTTCGTCGCCAGTCTGGCGGTAATCAAGGCGCGCACCGCCGCAGTGGTGTTCGCCATGGAGCCGGTGTACGGGATTACCGTGGCGTGGCTGCTGTTCGATGAAGATCCGACCCTGCGCATGCTGATCGGCGGCGCGCTGATCATCGTTGCCATCGTGGTGTCGAGCCGGATGTCAGGCAGCAGCGACAAGAAAACCGTCGCGGCCGAAGCCGCCTCTCACTGAGTACGGTCGTTGTGGCCGAGGTCGCGGTCAGGGTCGATCCGGTCGCGCACCCGCTGCTTGAGCACCTTGGCTTCGGGGAAACCGCCGTCGCCCTTGCGCTCCCAGATCTGCACGTCGTTGCAGGTGATGTGGAATATCCCACCGGTGCCCGGCACCAGGGACACTTTGCCGAGATCGTCGCCGAAGGTGCTGAGCAGCTCTTGCGCCAGCCAAGCGGCGCGCAACAGCCACTGGCATTGCGTGCAATAGGTGATGACGATTTCCGGTTTTGTGACGGTCATGATTGCTGAAACTCCTGAGCCAGAGGGCGCCGCTATAATAGCCGGCTTTATCGCTCGCCCCGAGACTCACGATGCGTCGTCTGCTGATCTGCCTGTTGCTTGGTTTCCTACCCCTGTTCGCTGGTGTCAGCGTCCATGCCAGTGAGGCCACACGCCCGAAAGTCGGACTGGTGCTGTCCGGCGGCGCGGCCCGTGGCCTGGCGCACATCGGCGTGCTCAAGGCTCTGGAAGAACAAGGCATCAAGATCGATGCGATTGCCGGCACCAGCATGGGCGCGGTGGTCGGCGGGCTGTACGCCTCGGGCTACAAGATTGACGAGCTGGAAAAACTCGCCCTGACCATCGACTGGCAGCAGGCATTGTCCGACGCCCCGCCCCGCAAAGACGTACCGTTCCGGCGCAAGCAGGACGACCGCGATTTTCTGGTGAAACAGAAGCTGAGCTTTCGCGACGACGGCAGCCTCGGCCTGCCCTTGGGCGTGATCCAGGGCCAGAACCTCGCGCTGCTGCTCGAAAGCCTGCTGGCCCACACCAGCGACACCCGGGATTTCGACAAACTGCCGATCCCGTTCCGCGCCGTGACCACCGACATCGCCAACGGCGAAAAAGTGGTGTTCCGCAAGGGCCATCTGCCGCAAGTGATCCGCGCCAGCATGTCGATCCCGGCAGTGTTCGCCCCGGTCGAACTCGACGGCAGATTGCTGGTGGATGGTGGCATGACCGACAACATTCCCCTCGATGTGGCGCGGGAAATGGGCGTCGACGTGGCCATCGTGGTCGACATCGGCACCCCGCTGCGCAACCGCAAGCAACTGGTGACCGTGGTCGATGTGCTGAACCAGTCGATCACCCTGATGACCCGACGCAACTCCGAAGAGCAACTGGCGACCCTGCATCCCAATGACGTGCTGATCCAGCCGCCGCTGGCCAGTTTCGGTTCCACCGATTTCGGCCGAGGCCAGGAGATGATCGACGCCGGCTACCGAGCGACCCAGGCCCTGGACGTACGCCTTGCCCGCCTCAAACCGGTGCAGTCGCAGGACGCCGAACTCAACGCTGCCCGCGCGCCGGGCCAACGCACGCCGATCATCACCGCGATCAAGGTCGAGAACGACTCTAAAGTCGGCGATGACGTGATCCGCTATTACATCCGCCAGCACATCGGCGAACCGCTGGACCTGGGCCGCCTGCAAACCGACATGGGCACTCTGTACGGCCTCGATTATTTCGAGCAGGTGCAATACCGCGTGGTGCACAAGGGCACGGATCACACGCTGGTGATCAGCGCGCGCGGCAAACGCACCGGCACCGATTACCTGCGGGTCGGCCTCAGCCTGTCGGACGACATGCGCGGCGACAGCGCCTTCAACCTCGGCGCCAGTTACCGCATGAACGGCATCAACCGACTCGGCGCGGAATGGCTGACCCGGGCGCAGATCGGCGATAAACAAGAGTTGTACAGCGAGTTCTACCAGCCGCTGGACGTGGGCTCTCGCTACTTCGTGGCGCCTTATGCGTCGTTCGCCGCACAAAACGTCGACTCGGTGCTGGACAACGATCCGATCGCCCAGTATCGCGTCGAGCGCTACGGCTTCGGCCTGAATGTCGGCCGGCAGATCGGCAACAGCGGCGAAGTGCGCTTCGGGGTTGGCGAGGCCTGGGGCAAGGCGGATGTGCGGATCGGCGATCAGGATCTGCCGAGCGAGAACTTCAACGAAGGGTTCTATGCGTTGAAGTACTCGTTCGACTCGCTGGACAACGTCTACTACCCCCACGAAGGCGAGGACATCGGCCTGACGCTGGTGCAGTTCGAGCCGAGCCTGGGTTCCGACACACGCTACCGGCAGTGGGAATTCAAACTGGACAAGGCCATGAGCAGTGGCCCGGATACGCTGATTCTCGGCGGTCGTTACGGTCGAACGCTGGACGATGCCAACGTGGTGACCTCCAGTTTCCTGCTCGGCGGTGCCCGGCAACTGTCCGGTTTCCGCGAGGACGCGATCTCCGGGCAGAACGTCAGTCTGATGCGTGCGGTGTATTACCGCCGCCTCACCCCGCGCTCGTACCTGCCGCTGGACTTCCCGCTGTACGCCGGCGCCTCGCTGGAACGCGGCCGGGCGTGGAACAACGACAACGAGTTCGACAGTGGCTACATCAACGCCGCCAGCGTGTTCATCGGCTTCGATACGCCGCTGGGGCCGCTGAACTTCAGCTATGGACTGAACGATGCGGATGAGCAGGCGGTGTACCTGAACCTCGGGCAGACCTTCTGACAGCGGTCAGCGAATCCCCGCCAACAGCGTGCGCGCCGTTTGCTTGAGGGGTTCGTCGGCTTCCTTGAGCAGTTCGTTGAGCAAGGCAATGGCGCTGTCGATATCGCCGTCGTCGATGCAGGTCTGGGCCTGTTCGAGTTTGCCGGCGTTGGCGGCGTCTGAGGGTTCGGGCTCCAGTTCAGGAGCATGTAGCTCCAGTGGTTCCAACGAGAGCGACGAACCGGGATCGCCAAACTCGTTGAGAAAGTCCTCATCCAGCGGCTGCGCTTCCGGCTCGGCGATCCATTCCAGTTCGGCGGTTTCAGCATCGTCGGGCAGGGTTTCCGGCAATTCGAAATCCTGTGGCAGTACCTGCAGATCGGAGCCGAGCGTTGATGGCGCCTGTTCAGGTGCGTCGGTGGTGGAGCGAGTCTCCTCAAGATCCCAACTCGACGCCATCGAGAGCTGATCCAGGTTCAGTTCGAAATTGTCTTCGGGTTCCGGCTCCACAGGGGGTTCGATCGGCAGCGCAGCAATCACCGGAGCCGCTGCCGCCAGAGGTGCGGCGCTGACCAGTTTCGGGTAGCGGGCGCGAATCTCCTGCAAGCGCTGATCCTCGACCCCGAGCTGGCGCAGGCGGTTTTCCTGCTCGTCATAGATCGGCGTGTCGCCCTGCCGCCCCAGCACTTCAAGCAACTGCACGCCAAGGTCGATGCGCTCCGGCTCCCGCTGCAACGCATCGCGCAACAAACCGGCAGCCTCGCCCAAGCGTCCGTAGGCCAGATAAATGCCGACCGCTTCCAGCACATCGCCGTTGGCGTGTTCCTCGCGATGCTCGACAGCACTGTGAATGGCACTCGGCTGCATCGGTTCGGCGTCGTCGACCGGGGGTTCGTTTCGTACCGGCAGGAACGGCAACGGCGCAGCAGTCCCTTGCGCCTGCTGGCGTTGCCGGCGCACATACAACCCCGCCACCAGCAACCCCAGTACCAGCAGCAGTCCGCCGAGCAGCGGCCAGTTTAGTGAATCCTCTTGAGCCTCGACCGGGGCAATGACCGGCGCCGGCACAGGTGCCACGGGCGCTGCGGTCACTGGGGGTGCCTGTTGCACTTCAATCAGACGAGCCTGCAAATCACCGAGCTGTTTCTTGCCGTCAGCGATCAGCACTTCCTGCGCCTGAAGCTTCACGTTCAATGCATCGATGGTTTTTTGCAGTTGCTGATTCTGCACAAGGCTCGCCGCCAGTTGCTCGGCCTGCGCGTCAGCGACCGGAGCCGGTGGCTGCACCGGCGCAGCAGGTTTGGCCGGCGTAGTTGCGGTGGGAGCCTCGGGGGTCGGGAATTCCGAGGATTGCGCGCGCGCCGTTGGCTCGTCGGTGGCCGGAACAATTCCCGGTGAGCCCGGCGGGTCGATCAGCACGGTGTATTCGCGCAGCAGGTGGCCGTTGGGCTGATCGAGCTGCACCAGGAAATTCAGAAAGGGTTCGTTGACCGGTTTGCTGGACGTCACCCGGATCATGTTGCGATTGCCGCGCAGGATCGGGGTGAACTTGAGGTCATTGAGGAAGAACACGCGCTCGATGCCGGCGCGGCCAAACTCGTCCGCCGAGGCCAGACGGACCGCCAGTTCGCTTTCACTGACGGCCCCGACATCCACCAGCGCGATGTCAGCCTTGAGCGGCTGATTGAGGGCTGAATGCACGGTGATGTCACCGAGCCCCAGCGCCAATGAGGCGGTGGACCAGGTGAGAACACCGGCCACCAGCAGCGAGTTGGCGCAACGCTTTACCACGTGCCGACTTCCGAGCATGAGCATCCCTTGAATAAGCAAAACCGACTTCTATGCGTTCGCACATCCGGTACGAACACGATATTGCCCAGTAGTTCTTATAGTCTGCCCAGCGCGTTCTCTCAAAAAAACGGCACGCGGTTGTGCCTCAAGACTTTTCCAGATTGGCAAGAATGTGCCCGTGAACCCGCATGCACACCTTCAAATCCGCTTCGTCGACGCCTTCGAACAATTCCTTGCGCAGTTGCGTGGCGATGGTTTCGATCTGTTCGATCAGCGGCAAGGCCGGTGAGCACAGCACGATTTTTTTCGCCCGGCGGTCTTCCATCACGGACTGGCGTTGCACCAGACCCTGGCTTTCCAGGCTGTCGAGCAGACGGGCCAGGGTCGGCCCTTCGACGCCGACGCTTTGCGCCAGCTCCCGCTGGGTCGGCGCCTCTTCGAAGCGCGCCAGATGCAGCAGCACCAGCCAGCGCGCTTGGGACAAGCCCAGGCCGGCCAGCCGGCGATCCAGTTCGGCACGCCAGCCACGGGACATCTGGGCCAATTGCATGCCAAATCGGTGTTGATCGGTTAACGGCATAAAACACTCATGATCAGACTGAAGAAATAGAGAAAAACTAATTATTAGTCAGCTAAGCATGACATTTGCCTATAGGCAAGAGGCGTCCTGTACTGAATCGTTACATCGGTATAGCGGTTGGCACAAACGCCCTCTCACATTTCAAACTCGGATTGCAGCGCAGCCCGTACGCAATACAGCACACCTTCAGGCACGCGACCGGCAAACAGCTCGGCCACTTCGGCGACCGACGGCAACTCGCCCTCACCGTCGAGAAACGCGTCCTGGACTTCGCCCATCAGGTCTTCCGGCAAATCCAGCGCCTGTTCCAGCGACAACTGCTGCTTGCCGATGGCCTCGGCGAGCATGGTGTAGACGTTCTTTTCCGAGCACTGCAATTGACCGGAGATCTGCAACGGCGTCATGCCGGCGCGGGCCAGGGTGATCAGTTCGTGGCGCACGTCGGCCACGACTTTCGGCGCCTCGGCCTCGCCGCCGAGCACTTCGAGGAAGGCCTCGCCGTAGCGCTCCAGCTTGCGCGCGCCGACGCCGCTGACCCGGGCCATGTCCGCCAGCGAGGTCGGCTGGCTGCGGAGCATTTCCAGCAGGGTCGAGTCGGGGAAGATGACGTACGGCGGCACGCCGTGTTCTTCCGCCAGCTTGCGCCGCAGGGCGCGCAAGGCTTCCCACTGTTCCCGTTCTTCGCCGCGCACCAGTTGGCTGGCCGGGCTCTTGCTGCCGCTCTTGGCGGAGACTTGCGGCTTGAGGTCGCGGCGCAGCTCCAGGCTCACTTCACCCTTGAGCAGCGGCCGGCACGTGTCGCTCAGACGCAGCCCGCCGTAACCTTCGTGATCGACATCCGCCAGGCCGCGAGCAACCAGTTGACGGAACAGCGAGCGCCATTCGCTCTCGCTCAGCGCCTTGCCGACACCGTACACCGACAGATGCTGATGACCGAAGCTGCGGACCTTTTCGTTGTCCTTGCCCAGCAGCACGTCCACCAGATGGCCGACGCCATAACGCTGGCCGGTGCGATAGATCGCCGACAGCGCCTGACGCGCAGGCTCGGTGGCGTCCCAGGTCTGCACGCCGTCGGTGCAGTTGTCGCAGTGACCGCACGGCTCCGGCATGTCTTCATCGAAGTAGGCCAGCAGCGCCTGACGGCGGCAGCGGGTTTCTTCGCAGAGCGAGAGCATGGCGTCGAGCTTGTGCTGCTCCAGACGCTTGTGGCGCTCGTCGCCCTCGGAGTTCTGCAGCATCTGCTTGAGCATCACCACGTCTTGCAGGCCGTAGGCCATCCACGCGTCCGCCGGCAGACCGTCACGGCCGCCACGTCCGGTTTCCTGGTAATACGCCTCAAGGGATTTCGGCAGGTCGAGGTGAGCAACGAAGCGCACGTTGGGTTTGTCGATACCCATGCCGAACGCCACGGTGGCGACCATGATCAGGCCTTCCTCGTTGAGGAAGCGCTTCTGGTGATAGGCGCGCAGATCGTTGGGCAGACCGGCGTGATACGGCAGTGCCGGGAAGCCCTGCTCGGTGAGAAACGCGGCCACCTCTTCCACCTTCTTGCGCGACAGGCAGTAGACGATGCCGGCGTCACTGCGCCGCTCGGCAAGGAACGCCAGCAACTGCTTGCGCGGCTGCTCCTTGGGCACGATGCGGTAGAAGATGTTCGGCCGGTCGAAGCTCGAGAGGAAACGTTCGGCATTCTGCAGGTGCAGGCGGGTGACGATTTCTTCGCGGGTGCGCTTGTCGGCGGTGGCGGTCAGGGCGATGCGCGGCACGTCGGGGAACATTTCCGCCAACTGCCCCAACTGCAGGTATTCGGGACGGAAGTCGTGGCCCCATTGCGATACGCAGTGCGCTTCGTCGATGGCGAACAGGGCGATGTTCAAGCCTTGCAGGAACGACAGCATGCGCGGCTGCACCAGCCGCTCCGGCGCCAGATAGAGCATCTTCACTTCGCCGCGCTTGATCCGGTTGGCGAGGTCGCGCTGCTGCTCGGCGCTCAGCGTGGAGTTCAACGCGGCGGCGGCCACGCCCAGCTCTTCGAGGGTGGCAACCTGATCGTCCATCAAAGCGATCAGCGGCGAAACCACCACCGCCAGGCCGTCGCGCAGCAGCGCCGGCACCTGGAAGCACAGGGATTTACCGCCGCCGGTCGGCATCAGGACAAGGGCATCACCGCCACTGGCCACGCGCTCAATGATTGCACCCTGACGGCCACGGAAACTGTCGTAGCCGAAGATGTCCTTGAGGACGCGTTGAGCCTGTTCGAGCATAAAAACTCCAAAAATCCACTGAAACATCCCTGCACAGGCTGGTTCAAGACAGCCGAGGCTGCTTTAAACAAAACGTAAGCGTGCATTGCATGCGCCGTACACAATCAGCCGCGACACCGGCAGGGATCGCAAAGCGCGGCAGTATACCCGAGCCCTCCTCGGCAGAGGGCACCGCCGATAAGAAGCTTGTTCGGGCAAATCTGCCGTGCGGCTGGCTTGAGGGCTCAAGAAGGCCTAGAATTCCCGCATTGTTTATTCCCCCAAGGTAGCCCTTTAATGTCCTTCGCCGAGCAACTAACCCGCCTGCAAGTCTTCCTTGACGCCGACGAGCTGCATGAAGAGGCGCTGGACTACGTGGCCGCTCACGGTTACCTGACTGCGCTGTCGATCTGCGCCGACGTGGTGCCGGAGCGTGAATGGATCGACGCCCTGTTCGCCGAAGAGCCGCATTACAGCAGCGAAGCGCAGCGTGAAGAGATCGAAGCCACGCTGATCGGCCTCAAGGCCCACATCGCCCGCCAACTGGCGTCGGACGAAGAGTTCGAGCTGCCATGCGAGCTGGACCTGGGCGACGACCCGGACGATTCCGAACTGCGCGGCTGGTGCATCGGCTTCATGGAAGGCGTGTTCCTGCGCGAAGCGGCCTGGTTCGAAACCGCCGAAGAAGAAGTCAGCGAAATGCTCCTGCCGATCATGGTCGGTTCGGGCCTGTTCGACGAACAGCCTGAGTTCGAAGACATCGCCAAGGACGCGAACCTGATGGACGACATGATCGTGCAGATCCCGGAAGCCCTGACCGCGCTGTACCTGCTGTGCCAGGCGCCCGACGAAAAACCGGCGATCCTCAAGCCACGTCACCACTAAGATCCGGCCTATGGACAACCCCATAGGCAACCGCTCCCTGATGTTGCGCTACATCCTGCTGGCCATCGGCTGGCTGAGCGTGGCATTGGGGGTGATCGGGATTTTCCTGCCTGTTCTCCCCACTACCCCCTTCCTGCTGCTGGCAGCCGCCTGCTTCGCCCGCAGCTCTCCGCGTTTCTATCAATGGCTGGTCGAGCATCCCCGGCTCGGGCCATGGATCCGCGATTACCTTGATGGCAACGGCATACCGCTCAAGGGCAAGGTCTACGCGATCGGGCTGATGTGGGTGAGCATTCTGTTCTCGTGCTACCTGGTGCCGCTGCCTTGGGCCCGGGGGTTCATGTTGACCAGCGCGGTGCTGGTGACGGTTTATATCTTGCGGCAGAAGACGTTGCGCAAATCCTGACAAGGGGCGATGGCGCAACTCAGTCCTTTCAACCTGACACCCAGTTGAATCATGTTTAAGAACATGTCCGCAAAGCCACGCAACCTTGCGCCTTTGCCTACGCATCCGCCAGAATCCGCCGGCTTGTGCGCCTTGGGGGCGGGTTCTATTGTTTGGCGGTCGCTGAAAAACAGCGATCGGGTTTAGCGATCCGGCTCCATACAGACGCAACAACGCCCAATCCCGATTGCAGTCTCTTCTCTGCACTTGGCGTAATGGTGGCTGTGCGTGGGAGACCTTCGGGTCTACCCGGGGTTTCTGTGACCCGGATCGCTAACCTGCGTACAGCCGCCACCTTTACTTGTTTAGCGATGAGTCGTGGCGGCCAAATCCAATCACGGAGATTCGCCATGATCAAACCAACGCCAAACCCGCCCGAAGTCGATTCGACTTCCCCCTACGAAACCCTCGACTCCAAGAAATTCCACGAAGCCGCCGAACGCGCCCTCGATCACTACCTCAATCCGCTGCTCCCCCGCAAACCGCTGCTCAAACCCAACACCCGCTACCTCATCGCCCCCGGCATCGATAGCGAAGAACTGCTGGCCGATGCCTGCGAAACCCTGACCTCGGCCAAGGTCATGGCCAATGACTTCGCCGGGTTGGTGGACGGCCCGCAGCGGCATGTGCTGTTGGGGATTGCGCAGTTGATCATGCTGGGTGAACTGGCGGTGAATCGGGTGCTGGATAATCTGGAGTTGAAAACCGAGACGGCGGTGTAAAAAAGGTAAATGCACTGTCCCGAATAATGCGTGACAGACATGACGCCTTCGTCGGATCGCCGCCCGGGGCAAGCCCGCTCCCACAGGTACGGCGGCGTAATTTAAATGTGTGTTAGACGCACGACCTTGCTCCGGCGGCAATCCGACGAAGGCTCACTCACAGGCAACCCATCACTTGCGGCATGAAAAACCCGCCGTCCCGTGTGATCGGGGCGGCGGGTTTTGTCGTTTCAGCGTTCAGATCAGACCGTGTCCACCTTCAACGAATGATCATTCAGCATGCCGTTGATGATGGTCGCCGTGTCGTGCCCGCTGGCGATCAACCCACCCGCCCCCGGCGTCACACCGTAGTGGCTGGCGAGGTTGACGCCCGCCAGGTCGATGGTCTGGTTCGGCGTGGCGCCGGCCATGGCGCTGACGTCGATGCTGGTCATGACCGAGGCGCCGCTGCCGGTGACGGTGAAGTGCAGGTAGTCATCCAGTGACGCCGACGTGCCGTTTTCACCTTGCAGCAGTTGCGACAGGTCGAGCTTGTCGGTGCCGGGGGTGAAGTCGGTGACGAGATCGTGACCGCTGTTGCCCTTGAGCCACTGGAAGGTGTCGGCACCCGGCCCGCCGGTCAGGGTGTTGTTGCCCATCCCGCCGATCAGCAGGTCGTCACCGCCGCCGCCATTGAGGATGTCGTTGCCCAGACCGCCGTTGATCACGTTGTTATTGTTGTCGCCGGTGAGGGTGTCGTTGAAGTTCGAGCCGACGAGGTTTTCGATACCGGTCAGGGTGTCTGTCCCGGCGCCAATGGTGTTTTGCGCACCGAGCAGGCCGAGGTTGACAGTCACCCCGGCGGTGGCGTGGGCGTAGCTGGCGGTGTCGATGCCGGTGCCACCGTCGAGCAGGTCGTTGCCCGGGCCGCTGTAGAGCAAGTCATTGCCGGCGCCGCCGTGCAGTTCGTTGTTGCCGGAGCCAGCGGTGAGCACATCGTTGCCGTCGCCGGCGTTGATGATGTTGTCGCCGGTGCCGGCCACCAGTACGTCATCGCCCGAGGTGCCGGTGAGGGTGTGGCCGTCCTGATAGCTGATGGTCACGTTCGCCGTGTCGCTGCCGCCGTGGTTGTCGTTGGCGGTGTAGGTGCCGTGGTAGTCCGGGGTGATGTCGTGGGCCCCGGCGTAGTTGAGGGTCATGGTCAGCTGGTAGTTCTCCGCCGCGTTGGCGTTGCTGCCCGTGGTGTTGCTGATGTTGGTGATGTGGATCTGGTAGACGCCATCGGACGTCGCGGTCAGGGTCTGGCCGTCCGCGAGGGCAATGTAAGCGCCGCCGTTGATCGAGTACTCCATGGTGATGTGACCGGCCGCCAGGTTGTGGTCCAGGTTGAGGGTTTCGCCCTGGCGCAGGTTGACGGTGATGCGGTCTTCATCGTTGGCGTTGGTGTTGGTCACCGCGCCGAGGTAGCCGCTGACCACCAGCACAGCGGTCATGGTCGCAGCGTTGGCGCTGAACGCATTGCGCACGTTGGCCAGGTTCTGGTTGGCGGCGGTGTTGGCGTTGGTGCCGGTGAAGCTGATCGCGCCGCTGCCGGTAAAGTCTGCCGCTTTGGAGACCCAGCCGGTGTTGAACGAGGTTGGCGTGGCGTTGAGGGTATCGCCGTTCGGGTCGGTGTCGTTGGCCAGCAACAGTTCGCCCGGCACCACGATGTTGCCCGACAGCACGTTGGTGATGATGTGGTCGTCCGCCGCCACCGGAGGCGCGTTGGGGATCACTTTTACGGTCAGCGTCGAACTGGCGAGGTCGCCGTCGTTGTCGCTGAGGGTGAAGCCGATGTTTTCGGTGATCACCACGGCGGTGGTTTTTTGCGAGGTGTAGCTGTAGTCGCCGGTGTCGAGGTTGACCACCAGGGTGCCGCTGTTGTTGGTGGCGATGCTCAGGGTGTTGTTCACCGTGTTGAACGTGCCGTGGTTGGCGCCGCCGCTGGCGACCAGTGAACCCTGACCGCCGTTGGCTTTCGGGTCATAGGTGTAGGTGGTGCCGTCGACCACGATGGATTTGATGAACCCGCCATCGGCGCCGAACGTACCGCCCTCGCCCAGCAGCGAACCGGTGACCGGCGCGCCCTGCACCGTGCCGGACAGCACCGAATTGAGTTGATTAAGGTCGGTGACCACCACCGCGTTGGTGTTGGTGTGGGTGATGCCGTCGTACGCCAGCGGATCGAGGTTGGCGTTGCTCACGCCGCTGCCCAGGCCGATCGCGTAGTTCTTGATGTTGTTGGCATCGAGGAACGCCTTGAGTGTCGCTTCGTCGGCAGTGCCGATATCACCCTCGTTGGGTTTGCCGTCGGAGAAGAAGTAGCCGACGTTCTGCGCCCCGGTGAGTTTGCCCGAGGTGTTGAACGCGTTGTACATGGTTGCCACGGCAGCGTCGTAGTTGGTGCCGCCGCCCGCGCTGAGGCCGGCCAGAAGGGTCTTGGCCGTCGCGACATCGACCCACACCGAAGTGCGGTCGGTGGCGTTGCTGCTGAAGGTGACGAGCTGCACTTTCACATCGCCCAGATCGTCGTACTTGTCGAGCAAGGCGCTGATCGCCTGCTTGGCCAGTTCCAGCCGCGACAGGCCCGGTACGCCGGAGGCGTCAGCCATGCTGCCGGAGATGTCGAGGACGATGAGGATGTTGGAGTCGATTTCCACCGCCGCCACCGAACGATCCGACGCCACCGCTTTTGGCACGTCGTCGACGATGTTGACCACGATGTTGCTGGTGGTGCTGTTGCCCAGCACATCGGTGGCTTTGTAGGTAAAGCTTTCGCTCAGGGTGTTCGGCCCGTCGTTGGCGTTCGGCGTGGTTTTCGGCGCCGAGGTCAGGGTGTAGGTGTAGGTGCCGTCGGCGTTGAGCTGGATCTGCCCGTAAGTGCCGGTGGCGCTGCCGACCAGGGTGTAGGTGATCGCCCCGCTGCCGCCGCTGACCGAACCGACCAGCGTGCCGGTCGCGGTTTCGCCGGTGTTGCCCGGCTCGCTGCCGGTGACCGTGCCGGGGGCCAGGTCTTGTCCGTCCTGGGTCAGGTCGAGGGCTTTCTCGTAGACGGTCACGTCCTGATCGGTCGAGGCCACGAGTTTGCTGTCGGCGACGTTGACGGTGATGGTGGTGGTGCTTTCGTCGCCGTCACTGTCGCGGATGGTGTAGGTGAAGGTGTCGGTAGCGCCCGGCGGGCTCACCGAGTTCGGGTTGCTGTGATAGACCGCATTGCCCGCCGCATCGAGGGTCAGGTAACCGTAATTGCCGTTGATGTTGCTGTTGAGGCCGCCGATGGCCGAGGTTGCGGTGTTGCCGCCGGCGCGCACGCCGACCACGATCGCAACGCCATCCGCGCCACTGATGTCATTGCCCAGCACGCTGATGTTGACCGTGCCGCCCTCCGCCACCGAGCCGGTGTCGGCCTTGGCGGTCGGCAGGTCGTCGATGATGTTGACGTTGATCTGCCCGGTGGCGGTGCTGCCATCGGTATCGGTCGCCACCACGTTGAAGTTCTCGGTGAGGCTGTTGGCGCCGTTGGCGTTCGGATGGGATTCGTTATCGACCAGGGTGTAGCTGTAACTCACCACGCCGGTAGTCGGGTTGTAACCGGTGATGGTCAGCGTGCTGCCCAGCGGGGTGACGGTCGATTGCGGGAAGCCGGCCGCCACGCCGTTGGTCATCACGGCGATGCCGCCCACGGTCAGGGTTTGCAGACCGTCGAGCGCGGTGACGGTGAAGGTGCCGCTCTGGGTCAGCGCCGGGGTGTCGGGACTGGTGCCGTCGCTGAGGTTTTTCTCGTAAACGGTGAGTTCGCCGCCATACACGTCGAGACCGTTGAGGACCACCGGATCGTCGTTATTGTGAATGTTCAGCACCAGGTTGGCGGTGCTGGTGTCGCCATCGGCATCGGTCAGGGTGTAGGTGAAGGTCTCGGTGCCGTTGCCACCGCCGTGCAGATTCTTGAAGTCTGCATCGTTGGTGTTCAGCGTGTAGGTGTAGGTGCCGTTGGCATTGAGCACCAGGGTGCCGTAAGTGCCGGTGAAGGTGCCGGGGGTGATCGGGCCGGCATTCGGACCGGTTGCCACCACGTCGGCGCCCTGCACGTCGTTGGTCAGCACGTTGCCGTTGAGGGTCAACTGGGTTTCCGACGCGGTGCTGGCGTTGCTGTCGTTGATCGCCTTCGGCACGTCATCGACGATGCTGACCACGAGGGTGCTGGTGACGACGTTGCCCAGCGAATCGGTGGCCTGGTAGGTGAAGGTTTCGGTCAGGGTGTTGGCGCCGTCATCGGCGTGCGGGGTGGTGCTGGCCGCAGAGGTCAGGGTGTAGGTGTATGTGCCGTCGGGGTTGAGCACGATTTGCCCGTAGTTGCCGGTGGCGCTGCCGACCAGCGCGTAGCTGATCACACCGACCGCGCCGGTGACCGAGCCGACCAGTGTGCCGGACGCGGTTTCCCCGGTGCTGGTCGGATCGCTGCCGGTGACCGTACCAGGGGCCAGGTCTTGCCCGTCCTTGGTCAGGTCGAGGGCTTTTTCGTACACGGTGACGTCGGTGTCGCTGACCGCACACAGCTTGCTGTTGGATACGTCGATGGTGATGGTGGTGGTGCTTTCGTCACCGTCGGAATCGCGCACGGTGTACACGAACACATCCACCGCACCCGGGCCGCTCACGGCATTCGGGTTGCTGTGATAGACCGCGTTGCCGTTGGCGTCGAGAGTCAGGTAACCGTAAGTGCCGTTGATGTTGCTGTTGAGGCCGCCGATGGCCGAGGTCGAGGTGTCGGAGCCGGCGCGCACGCCCACTACCGCGCCACTGGCTGCCGGGCCGTCGGCGCCGCCGATGTCGTTGTCCAGCACGTTGCCGCTGACGGTGCCGCCCTCCTGCACCGACGTCGCGTCGGGTTTGGCGGTCGGCAGGTCGTCGATGATGTTGACGTTGATCTGCCCGGTGGCGGTGCTGCCGTCGGTGTCCGTCGCCACCACGTTGAAGTTCTCGGTGATGCTGTTGGCGCCGTTGGCGGTCGGATGGGTTTCGTTATCCACCAGGGTGTAGCTGTAGCTGACCACGCCCGTGGCCGGGTCGTATCCAGTGATGGTCAGCGTGCTGCCCAGCGGGGTGACGGTCGATTGCGGGAAGCCGGCCGCGACACCGTTGGTGATCACGGCAATGCCACCCACGGTCAGGGTTTGCAGACCGTCGAGGGCAGTCACAGTGAAGGTGCCGCTCTGGGTCAGTGCCGGGGTGTTGGGGCTGGTGCCGTCGCTGAGGTTTTTCTCGTAGACGGTGAGTTCGCCGCCGTTGACGTCGAGGCCGTTGAGGTACACCTGATCGTCGTTGTTGTGGATGTTCAGCACCAGATTCGCAGTGCTGGTGTCGCCGTCGGCATCGGTGATGGTGTAGGTGAAGGTCTCGGTGCCGTTGCCGCCGCCGTGCAGGTTTTTGAAGTCTGCATCGTTGGTGTTCAGCGTGTAGGTGTACGTGCCGTTGGCGTTCAGCACCAGGGTGCCGTAAGTCCCGGTGAA
Source organism: Pseudomonas sp. B40(2017) (assembly GCF_002112855.1). Classification (NCBI taxonomy): domain Bacteria; kingdom Pseudomonadati; phylum Pseudomonadota; class Gammaproteobacteria; order Pseudomonadales; family Pseudomonadaceae; genus Pseudomonas; species Pseudomonas sp. B40(2017). The sequence continues at coordinate 163,206 of NZ_NEIT01000003.1, read as the reverse complement.
TGTGCCGGCGGTGATCGGGCCTGCGTTTTCACCGACAGGCACGCGATCAGCGCCCTGCACGTCGTTGGTGAGGACGTTGCCGCTCAACGTGAGGTTGGTTTCCGAAGCGGTGCCGGCATTGCTGTCGTCCACGCCTTTTGGCAGGTCGTCGACGATGTTCACGTCCAGCGTGCCGTTGGCGGTGGTGCCGTTGTCGTCGACCACGGTCACGGCGAACTGCTCGCTCAGCACGTTGGCGCCGTTGGCATTCGGGTGCGCTTCGTTGTCGACCAGGGTGTAGCTGTAGCTGACGACGCCGGTGGCGGCGTTGAAACCGGTGATGGTCAGGGTGCTGCCCAAGGGAGTGACGATGGATTGCGGGAAGCCTGCTGCCACGCCATTGGTGACCACGGCGATGCCGCCGATGGTCAGCGTGGTGACGCCGTCCAGTGCGGTGATGGTGAAGGTGCCGCTTTGGGTCAGGGCTGGAGCATCGGGGCTGGTACCGTCGCTGAGGTTTTTTTCGTAGACGGTGAGTTCGCCGCCATTCACGTCGAGGCCGTTGATGATCACCGGATCATCGTTGTTGTGGATTTGCAGCATCAGGTTGGCGGTGCTGGTATCGCCGTCGGCATCGGTGATGGTGTAGGTGAAGGTCTCGGTGCCGTTGCCGCCGCCGTGCAGCGCTTTGAAGTCGGCGTCGCTGGTGTTCAGCGTGTAGGTGTAAGTGCCGTTGGCGTTCAGCACCAAGGTGCCGTAAGTCCCGGTGAACGTACCCGCCGTGATCGGGCCGGCATTGGGGCCGGTCGGTACGCGGTCGGCGCCCTGCACGTCGTTGGTGAGGACGTTGCCGCTCAACGTGAGGTTGGTTTCCGAAGCGGTGCCGGCATTGCTGTCGTCCACGCCTTTTGGCAGGTCGTCGACGATGTTCACGTCCAGCGTGCCGTTGGCGGTGGTGCCGTTGTCATCGACCACGGTCACGGCGAATTGCTCGTTGAGCACATTCGCGCCGTTGGCATTCGGGTGCGCTTCGTTGTCGACCAGGGTGTAGCTGTAGCTGACGACGCCGGTGGCGGCGTTGAAACCGGTGATGGTCAGGGTGCTGCCCAGTGGAGTCACCGATTGTGGGAAGCCTGCTGCCACACCGTTGGTGACCACGGCGATGCCGCCGATGGTCAGCGTGGTGACGCCGTCCAGTGCGGTGATGGTGAAGGTGCCGCTTTGGGTCAGGGCTGGAGCATCGGGGCTGGTACCGTCGCTGAGGTTTTTTTCGTAGACGGTGAGTTCGCCGCCATTCACGTCGAGGCCGTTGATGATCACCGGATCATCGTTGTTGTGGATTTGCAGCATCAGGTTGGCGGTGCTGGTATCGCCGTCGGCATCGGTGATGGTGTAGGTGAAGGTCTCGGTGCCGTTGCCGCCGCCGTGCAGCGCTTTGAAGTCGGCGTCGCTGGTGTTCAGCGTGTAGGTGTAAGTGCCGTTGGCATTCAGCACCAATGTCCCGTAAGTCCCGGTGAAAGTGCCGGCGGTGATCGGGCCTGCGTTTTCACCGACAGGCACGCGATCAGCGCCTTGCACGTCGTTGGTGAGGACGTTGCCGCTCAAGGTGAGGTTGGTTTCCGAAGCGGTGCCGGCGTTGCTGTCGTCCACGCCTTTTGGCAGGTCGTCGACGATGTTCACGTCCAGCGTGCCGTTGGCGGTGGTGCCGTTGTCATCGACCACGGTCACGGCGAACTGCTCGTTCAGCACGTTGGCGCCGTTGGCATTCGGGTGCGCTTCGTTGTCGACCAGGGTGTAGCTGTAGCTGACGACGCCGGTGGCGGCGTTGAAGCCGGTGATGGTCAGCGTGCTGCCCAACGGAGTGACGATGGATTGCGGGAAGCCTGCTGCCACGCCATTGGTGACCACGGCGATGCCGCCGATGGTCAGCGTGGTGACGCCGTCCAGCGCGGTGATGGTGAAGGTGCCGCTTTGGGTCAGGGCTGGAGCGTCAGGGCTGCTGCCGTCGCCGAGGTTTTTTTCGTAGACGGTGAGTTCACCGCCCTCGACGTTCAACCCGTTGATGATCACAGGGTCGTCGTTGTTGTGGATCTGCAAAACGAGGTTGGCGGTGCTGGTGTCGCCGTCGGCATCGGTCAGGGTGTAAGTGAAAGTCTCGGTGCCATTGCCACCGCCATGCAGATTCTTGAAGTCCGCATCACTGGTATTGAGCGTGTAGGTGTAGGTGCCGTTGGCGTTGAGCACCAACGTGCCGTAAGTGCCGATGAAGGTGCCGGGGGTGATCGGGCCGGCGTTGTCGCCGACAGGTACACGGTCGGCGCCTTGCACGTCGTTGGTCAGGACGTTGCCGGTCAGGGTCAGTTGGGTCTCTGAGGCCGTGCCATTGTTGTCATCGAACGCTTTCGGGACATCGTCGGTAATGTTGACGTCGAGCGTGCCGGTCGCGGTGTCGCCATTGCTGTCGCCGGCAATCACAGTGAACTGTTCGCTGAGGTTGTTCGTCCCGTCGCCCGCCGCGTGGGTTTCGTTGCCGTTGAGGGTGTAGCTGTAGCTGACCGTGCCGGTGGCCGGGTTGTAGCCGGTGATGGTCAGGGTGTTGCCCAGTTGCGTGGTGATCGATTGCGGGAAACCGATCGGCACGCCACCGACGATCACGTTAATGCCGCCGATGCTCAGGCTGCTCAGACCGTCCGGCGCCGACACCGTGAAGCTGCCGGTCTGGGTCAGCGCGCCAGGGTTGGCAGCGGAACCGTCGGGCAGATTGGCTTCGTTAAGATTCAATTCGCCACCGGCAACAGACAGCCCGGTGAGTGTTACCGGGTTGTTGACTGGCGGTGGTGGTGGGGCGATCGGCGTGGTGTCGTCACCGTTGTCGATCACCGCGTTGTGGCGTTCTTCGGGAAACTCGGGAATGCCATTGAAACCGGCGGTGGGGAAACCGATGACCGGATCGACCCGGCCGGCCACTTCGGTCAATAACACGAAACTGTGCCCGCCACCCAGTGCGCCCGGCGCACCACCGGTGGCGCCGGGGCCGGCCGCTGTCGCTTCGGCGGATTGGGTCGGGTCATCGCCGGCGGCAATGGCTTTCTGGATCTGTTCGACGTCGGTCAGTTGCGACTCGCTCGGGGTCACCGCTTCCGGTGCATTGACGTAAGCCGCCTGATCGGCGAGCAACTGGCCGGTCATGGTCAGGCTGCTGTCGCGGCCGAGGGTCAGCTCCTGGCCGTTTTGCAGATGAACGGCAACCGCCCCCTGCGCCCCGGTGATCAATTGATCCCCTGCAAACAGATGATCGCCTTCGACCAGTGCGCGACGAGTGCCGTCCGCCGACTGAGCGAAAACCTGACCAATGACTTTAGTGACGATCCCGATGAGCGTTGCCATGTGCATTCCTCCGCTGCCGACCACCGTCGGCGCTGGTTAGCGAAGCAGCCCATGGCTCAAGCGGGTTGTCGGGGCGACGCTCGCACCTCGACAGTTCGTTTCGCAGGTTGTGCAAGTTCAGAAACTCCAGCGCCATCAAGCACTTGGAATCTCTGTTCACTGCAGCAGGCCCACTAGCGCTACGTAACGGTGGTGAATCACCCGAGTGACAAAAATCTGTCGCTCATCAGCCGCTACGCGTCCCTCCCCTTTAGCAGTACTTCGCCGTATGTCGCAAAGTGAGTGGAACTTTCCTCAAGCCTTTCTGTGCTCCCTAAAGCGCATAAAACAAAGGCTTTCGAGTGGAACAATGTGCTGGATTTAGCGAAGCGCATAAGTTTTTTTTGGCATAACCCTTATGAAAATTTTTTCTTAGCTACGCTTCAGGATGTTCTTAGCTCTGTTGTTACAGGCATGAAACGCTTTCTACTAAAAATATCGTCAATAAATTGGCGACAGCGAAACACCATCAGGACTCAGGGAGATGCACCCATGCGCGTACTAACCCCCCTCTGCAGCGCGGTTTTGCTGGCCATGGCTTGCACTTCCCAAGCCCAGGCCATGAACCTCACCGAAGCGATCCAGAGCACCATCGCTACCCACCCCGAACTGGCCTCGCGCGTGGATGCGCGCCTGTCGGCTGATGAACAGGTGAAGGTCGCCAAGGGCGGCTTCTATCCGTCGGTGGATCTGAACGCTGCTTACGGGCGCGGCTACAGCGACAACACCAACACCCGGGCCTTCGGTAACCACCACACCGAAATCCTCAATTACACCCAGTCCGAGCTGCGGCTGCGGCAAATGCTGTTCGACGGTTTCAACACCGCCAACGAAGTCGAGCGCACCAAGGGTGTTTCCAACTCGCGTGCCTATTACGCGCAAGGCACCGCCCAGGATCTGGCCCTGCGCACCATCGAGGTCTACCTCGAAGTGCTCAAGCGTCGCGAACTGGTGACCCTGGCCAAGAACAACCTGCAGGCGCACTTGCGGGTCAACGACCAGATCGGCCTGCGCACCGAGCGCGGGGTGGGCAGCACCGCCGACTCCGATCAATCGGTGGCCCGTAAGGCGCTGGCGCAGAACAACCTCGACACCGCCGAAGTCGATCTGGCGGATGCCGAATCCAACTTCTACAGCGTGGTCGGGCGCATGCCCGATGAGCTGGAAACCCCGGCTTCGACCCGCGGCGAGTTGCCCGCCACGCTGCCTGAAGCCCAGCAGAGCATGGTCGAGAACAACCCGTATCTGAAATCCGCCCAGGCTGACGTGCAATCGGCGGAGAGCCAGTACGAAGTCGCCAAGTCGCCGTTCTACCCGCGCTTCGACGCGGAAGCCGCCGTCGGCGCCAACAACAACGTGCAGGGTGACGAGGGCCACGACAACGAATGGCGGGTCGGCGTGGTGATGAACTACAACCTGTTCCGTGGCGGCAGCGACAAAGCGCGACTGGCCTCCGACGCGCACCAGATCAACCAGGCGATGGACATCCGCAACAACGCCCTGCGCCAGCTCAACGAGAACATTCACCTGGCCTGGAACGCCATGCTCAACGCTAAGAAACAGACCCCCACCGCCCGCGAATACGCCGAGACCACCAAGCGTGTGCGCGCTGCGTATCAGGATCAGTTCGGCCTCGGTCAGCGCACCCTGCTGGACGTGCTCGACAGTGAAAACGAGCTGTACAACGCCAACCGTCGCTACACCGAAATCCGCTACACCGAGGAATATTCGATGTACCGCGTGCTGGCGAACATGGGCCAGTTGTTAAGCAAGCAGCGGGTGGTGCTGCCGGCCGATGCGATTGCTGCGACCGAGGTGAAAAACGAAGCGCGCTTGCCTGAACTGAAGTAGTCCCGATGATGTAGTGCCAGGGGAGCGATCAATATGACCAGCATGCAACCCGGTAACACCGGGATCGATCCGCGGCTGAGTTTCGATGACCCGTTGCTCGACGGTCTGTTGATCCTCTGCAAACTGCATGGCGCGACGGTCAGTCGCGCCAGCCTGAGCGCCGGGCTGCCCCTGGACAAACAACGCCTGAGCCTGGACCTGCTGCCCCGCGCCGCAGCCCGGGCCGGGTTGCAGGCGCGGTTACTGCGCCGAGAGCTGAAAGACATCTCACCGCTGAACCTGCCGGTGCTGTTACTGCTGGGCAACGGGCGCACGGCAGTGCTGCGGCGTTTTAGCGAAGACGGCAAGGCGCTGATCCTGCCCAGCGAAGCCGACGGCGGCGAGCAATGGGTCAGCCGTGAAGAACTCACCGAACACTACAGCGGCCAGGCTCTGTTCGCCCGGCCCCGGCATGAACTGGAGGACTTGCGCTCGCCATTGGTGCCACGAGTGCAGGCGTGGTTTCGCGACACCCTGAAGCTGTCGAAATGGCTGTACAGCGACGCGATCCTCGCCAGTTTCCTGATCAACCTGCTGGGCCTGATGGTGCCGCTGTTCGTCATGCAGACTTACGACCGCGTGGTGCCGAACCAGGCCACGTCGACCCTGTGGGTGCTGGCCATCGGGCTGCTGATCGGAACCGGTTTCGAACTGGTGCTGCGGGTGGTGCGCGCGCACCTGCTGGACACCGCCGGCAAGAAAACCGATGTGATCCTTTCTGCGACTTTATTCGAACGCATCACCGGCATGGCGATGAAAGCCCGGCCGGCGACCATCGGCGGCTTCGCCCAGAGCATTCATGACTTTCAGGGCCTGCGCGAATTTCTCACCGCCGTGACCCTGACCAGCCTGATCGACCTGCCCTTCGTGGTGTTGATGCTGGTGGTGATCGGCCTGCTCGGCGGCTGGCTGGTGGTGATTCCACTGCTGGCGTTTCCGATCACGATCGTGTTCGCAATGATCATTCAGGCTCGCCTGCGCGACACCGTGCAGAAAAGCCTGAGCCTCGGCGCCGAGCGTCAGGCGTTGCTGATCGAAACCCTCGGTGGCCTGGAAACCCTCAAGGCGTGCAGCGCCGAAAGCGAGCGCCAACACAAATGGGAAAGCACCCACGGCGCCCTCACCCGACTCGACAGCCACGCGCGTAATCTCTCGGCGCTGGCCACCAACGGCACGCTGTTCATCCAGCAGTTTTCGGGGATGGCGACAATTGTGGCCGGGGTCTACAGCATCATCGCCGGCAATCTCAGCGTCGGCGCACTGGTGGCGACTTACATGCTCGGCAGCCGCGTGCTGGCGCCGCTGGGCCAGATCGCCGGGCTGATTACCCGCTACCAGCAAGCGCAACTGACCATGAAAAGCACCGATGCGCTGATGTCCCTGCCTCAGGAACGCGACGGCAAACAGCGGCCGCTGGAGCGCACGCAACTGCAAGGTGCGCTGGACGCCAACGCGGTGACCTTCCACTACAACGGCCAGAACGCCCCGGCCCTGAGCAACGTCAGCTTCAGCGTCAGACCCGGCGAACGGATCGGCATCATCGGCCGCAGCGGCTCGGGCAAAAGCACCCTGGCGCGACTGGTGATGGGCTTCTACGAACCGGACGAAGGCCAGTTGCTGCTCGACGGCCTCGACCTGCGGCAACTGGATGTCGCCGACCTGCGCCAGCAGATCGGCTACGTCGCCCATGACCTGCCGCTGCTGGCCGGCAGCCTGCGCGACAACCTGACCCTCGGCGCCCGCTACATCAGCGATTCACGGATGCTCGAAGTGGCCGAACTGACCGGCGTCACCGAGCTCGCCCGCCAGCACCCGCAAGGCTTCGACCGGCCGGTGGGCGAGCGTGGGCAACTGCTTTCCGGTGGCCAGCGCCAAGCCGTGTTGCTGGCTCGGGCGCTGTTGCTCGACCCGCCGATCATGCTGCTCGACGAACCGACCAGCGCCATGGACAACAGCAGCGAAGACGTCCTGCGCCAGAAGCTGCACGGCTGGGTGCAGGGCAAAACCTTGTTGCTGGTCACCCACCGCACTTCAATGCTGAGCCTGGTGGACCGGTTGCTGGTGCTGGACAACGGCCGGATCGTCGCCGACGGTCCGAAAGAAGCGGTCATCGATGCGCTGCGCAAGGGCCGGGTCGGCTCGGCAGCGGTCTAGGAGTTACCCCATGTCGGCTTCCTCACCTTCAAAACCGCGCGGTTACTTCGACAGTTTCGGCAAAAGCGCCGAAGCCGAATTCATGCCGGAAACCGCCGGTGCTTCGCTGCAGGATTCGCCACGCTGGTCGCGCATCACCGTGTGGCTGGCGGCGGCGCTGCTGATCAGTGCGCTGGTCTGGGCCAAGTTCGCGGTGTTGCAGGAAGTGACCATGGGCGAAGGCAAGGCGATTCCGTCGAGCAAGGTCCAGGTGATCCAGAACCTTGAGGGCGGGATCGTCACCGAGATCTTCGTGCGCGAAGGACAAATGGTCGATAAGGGCGACAAACTGCTGCGCCTGGACGACACGCGGTTTCTGTCGAACAAGGGTGAGAGCGAGGCCGATCGTTATGCCTTGACCGCGCAGGTCGAACGCTTGTCCGCCGAAGCAGAGGGCCGGCCGTTCAAGCTGTCGGACGAAGTGATCGCCAAGGCGCCGCAAGTGGCCGAGGACGAGCGTTCGCTGTACGAACAACGGCAGCGGCGGCTGGCCAGCGAACAGAGAACCCTCAGCGAACAGCTGCGGCAGAAGACTCAGGAGCTGGCGGAGTTTCGCTCGAAACAGGGGCAATACAGTTCGAGCCTGGCGCTGGTCAATCAGGAAATGAACATGTCCGAACCGCTGGTCAAGACCGGTGCCGTGTCGCCGGTGGAGATCTTGCGGCTCAAGCGCAGTGCGGTGGAAATCCGCGGTTCCCTGAACGCCACGACCCTGGCCATTCCCCGCGCCGAATCGGCCATCGCCGAGATCCGCAGCAAGATCGACGAATCGGAACAGACCTTCCGCTCCGAAGCGGCCAAGGAGCTCAACGAGAAACGCACCGACCTGTCGAAAATCACCGCGTCGAGCATCGCCATCGACGACCGCGTCAGCCGCACCACCGTGACTTCGCCGGTGCATGGGGTGATCAAGCAAATGAAGGTCAACACCATCGGCGGCGTGGTGCAGCCGGGCAGTGACATGGTGGAAATCGTGCCGCTGGAAGACAACCTGCTGATCGAAGCCAAGGTCCGCCCTCAGGACGTGGCGTTCCTGCATCCGGGCCAGAAAGCCATGGTCAAGTTCAGCGCCTACGACTACACGATCTACGGCGGGCTGAGCGCGAAGCTTGAACTGATCGGCGCCGATACGATTACCGACGACAAGGGCAACAGCTTCTACCTGATCCAGGTGCGCACCGACAAAAACCATTTGGGCGGGGATGTGAAACCGCTGCTGATCATTCCGGGGATGGTGGCGACGGTGGACATCATTACCGGGGAGAAAAGTGTGCTGGATTACCTGCTGAAACCAGTGCTCAAGGCCCGGACCGAGGCGATGCGCGAGCGCTAATTCTGCTCAACATTGTCGGTGATGTGACCATTGCAATCGCTAGCAGGCTAGCTCCCACAGGAGATTTGCTGTGAACTCAATTTTGCATTCACAACCAATCCACTGTGGGAGCTAGCCTGCTAGCGATATGGCCAGTACAGACAGCTCCTATCTTTCGCCATGATTGCGCTGAAAGGTCTCCTCCCCCATCGCCGCAATCTGCCCCTCGATCAACGCCTCGAACGGCTTTAGCAGCGGCTCGAAAGAGGCCGGCGCTTCCAAGGTCTGCAACGCCTGCACTATCGCCTCAATCGTCGACAACGCCCCCGGCCCCGGTGCCTTGCGCAGCCGATACCGCGAAACCCCGCCCTCCGCCAAAGTCACCCGTGGCAACGCCGCAAGCAGCGGATTGAGGTGCAGCATCTTGCGCGCCTTGCGCCACGTGCCGTCCGGCACCACCAGCAACAGCGGTTCATCCGATGCGGCGTAAGCCTGCATCGGCTGCGCATCATCCGCCGGGAACAGCAATCGCGCCCGATACCCCGGCCGGTTCAGCAGCGCGGGCAAATCCTCGAATACCTCACCGACGATCAGCTCGGCATTGTTCAACCCGAGCACTGCCAGCCGTGCGGTGTTGAGCGCGTGATTGACCTCGCTCGGGTGCTGCAACAGCAATACTCGGGTGCGGCTGTCGAGGCTGGGGATCAGCGGGCACAGGCAATGAGTTTGTGGGCGCAGGCAGCGCGGGCATTGGGGTCTGGACATGTTCTTTATGCCTGATTGAGCTGCGCTTTGAGCAGATCGCGGAAGGTCTGGATCAGCGGTTCGCGGCTGCGGCCACGGCGCATGATCATGGAAAACGGCGCCTGATAACCGAAGGTCGCCGGCAGCAGCACCCGCAGGTCGCCCTTGTCGGCCCAGGCCTGGGCGTAGTGCTCCGGCAGGTAACCGATGTAGGCCCCGGACAGCACCAGAATCAGTTGCGCTTCCATACTTTCCACGGTAGCGGCGCTGTGTTTGAAACCGTGACGGGCCAGTTCGGCCTGGCTCCAGTAACCGCGTCCGACCATGCGTTGCTGGGTGATGACCTGTTCGGGAATCCGCCGTTCGCTGAACAGCGGGTGCCGGTTGCTGCAATACAGCCAGTGCTGCTCGCGGTACAGCGGCATGTACACCAGACCGCTCATGCGCGTGGAGAACGCGCCGATGGCCAGGTCGAGGCGGTTGTCCTGCACGCCGAGTTGCAGTTCATACGGGCTCATCACCGACAGATGCAAATGCACCGCCGGGTGTTCCTGGCTGTAGGCGCCGATGGCTTCGGCGAACGGCAAGGCCTTGTCGCTGACCGTGGAGTCGATCACCCCGAGGTTGAGGGTGCCGCGCAACTCGCCCTTGAGCGCGGCGGCGTATTGCTCGAAACCTTCAAGCTCCGCGAGCAGACGCAGGGTTTCCTGATGGAACAGCTCGCCCTTGCTGGTCAAGCTGAAACCGCCGCGCCCGCGATGGCACAGCACCAGACCCAGCGCGGCTTCGAGCTGACTCATGTAGGTGCTGATCGCCGAGGTCGACAGGTTGAGTTCCTGCTGCGCGTTGGCAAACCCCTGATGACGCACGACGCTGACGAAGATGCGCAACAGTTTCAGGTCGGGTAAAGCGTTGGCCATGTCTACTCCGGGCTTTGGAACTGTGTCGTCTGTTGGAACCACCCCTCACCCCAGCCCTCTCCCCAAGGGGGAGAGGGGGAAAGGGAGCCGATCTCCATGGCCTTCAAATTCTGCGTCTGTCCCAGATTCTATTAAGTTCGACTCGATATTTCAGGTCGATGAAGCTCCTGAGAACAACTCTATCGGCTCCCTCTCCCTCCGGGAGAGGGCTGGGGTGAGGGCGGCGATGTTCAGCCGATCACAAACCCCAAGGCGCACAAAGTCTATCTCTACCCACATCATTAGTTTAGAAATTTCTGAACTAAGTATTTGCCCGTAGCGATTCTTCCGCCTCACTACATTTCGCAGAATCGGCCCACAGCGGTGCCCGTGACCTTGCGAATGCGGTGCGCCGACATAAATAAAACAAAGACGATGAGGCCCTACCCGTGGACAAGATTCTTCACCAACCACTGGGCGGCAACGAAATGCCGCGCTTCGGCGGCATCGCCACCATGCTCCGACTCCCCCATGTACCGACCGCTGCCGGTCTGGACGCTGCCTTCGTTGGCGTGCCACTGGACATCGGTACTTCGCTGCGCCCCGGCACCCGCTTCGGGCCGCGCGACATCCGCACCGAATCGGTGATGATCCGCCCGTACAACATGGCCACCGGCGCTGCGCCGTTCGACTCGCTGTCGGTTGCCGACATCGGTGACGTGGCGATCAACACCTTCAACCTGCTCGACGCCGTGCGCATCATCGAAGAAGCCTACGACAACATCCTCGAGCACAACGTGATCCCGATGACCCTGGGTGGCGACCACACCATCACCCTGCCGATCCTGCGTGCCATCCACAAAAAGCACGGCAAGGTCGGTCTGGTACACATCGACGCTCACGCTGATGTCAACGATCACATGTTCGGCGAGAAGATCGCCCACGGTACGACTTTCCGTCGTGCGGTCGAAGAAGGTCTTCTGGACTGCGACCGTGTGGTGCAGATCGGTCTGCGGGCGCAGGGTTACACCGCCGACGACTTCAACTGGAGCCGCGATCAGGGCTTCCGCGTCGTTCAGGCCGAAGAGTGCTGGCACAAGTCGCTGGCACCGCTGATGGCCGAAGTGCGCGAGAAAGTCGGTGGCGGCCCGGTGTACCTGAGTTTTGACATCGACGGCATCGACCCGGCCTGGGCGCCAGGCACCGGCACCCCGGAAATCGGTGGTCTGACGACCATTCAGGCGATTGAAATCGTTCGCGGCTGCCAGGGCCTCGACCTGATCGGCTGCGATCTGGTAGAAGTCTCGCCCGCTTATGACACCACCGGCAACACCTCGCTGCTGGCCGCCAATCTGCTGTACGAAATGCTCTGCGTACTGCCAGGCGTGGTCCACCGCTGAGGGTCGGGTCATGAACGAACGTGATCAGGTTCTGAAAGCGGCCGCCGATCTGGTGTCCGCCTTCGCCCGCAACGATCGCGAAGCCTACTTCGGCGCGTTCAGCGCCGATGCGAGCTTTGTGTTCTACACCCTCGAACAGCCCCTGCTGTCGCGCGATGCCTATCAGGCGTTGTGGGACAGCTGGCGCGCCGAGGATGGCTTCGAGGTGCTGTCCTGCACCTCGAGCAACGCCTTCGTCAGCCTGCAGGATGACGTGGCGATTTTCATCCATGACGTGGCCACCGAGCTGCGCATGCAAGGGGAGCAACACTTCAGCCAGGAGCGCGAGACGATTGTTTTCAGAAAACAAGCGTCGAGCCTAGAACAACAAGGCCTTTGGCTGGCCTGCCACGAACATTTGTCCGCAATGCCGGAAGGGCTGCCATCCCCTTAGCCAAACAGGTGACGCCTCACACACGATGAGGCGCGCCTTTATGATCGGAGCAGATCATGAATAACAACAACAACGACCAAAGCCTTACGCAGATTGAAACCCACGGGGTCGAACAGATCCCGGACAACGAACGCACCGCCGGTCCCGTGGACTTGTTCCGCATGATCTTCGGCGGCGCGAATACCTTTGCCACCGCCGTGCTCGGCAGTTTCCCGGTGCTGTTCGGCCTGTCCTTTCAGGCGGGCGTCTGGGCGATTGTCTCGGGCGTGCTGCTCGGCTCGCTGATCCTTGCACCGATGGGCCTGTTTGGCCCGCTCAACGGCACCAACAATGCCGTGTCGTCCGGTGCGCATTTCGGCGTGCACGGGCGGATCGTCGGTTCGTTCCTGTCGCTGTTGACCGCCATCGCCTTCTTCTCGCTCTCGGTGTGGAGTTCGGGGGATGCGCTGATCGGTGGTGCGAAACGCCTGATCGGCCTGCCGGAAACCGACCTGACCCTGGGCCTGGCCTACGGTCTGTTCGCGATTCTGGTGCTGACCGTGTGCATCTACGGCTTCCGCTTCCTGCTGTGGGTGAACAAGGTCGCAGTGTGGAGCGCGAGCCTGCTGTTCCTGCTGGGCATCTTTGCCTTCGCCGGCCCGTTCGATTCGCACTACGCCGGCACCGTCAGCCTCGGCCAGCCAGGCTTCTGGGCCGCGTTCATCGGCGCCGCACTGGTGGCCATGAGCAACCCGATTTCCTTCGGCGCGTTCCTCGGCGACTGGGCCCGCTATATCCCGCGTGAAACCTCGCGCCAGCGGATCATGGCGGCGGTGGTTCTGTCGCAGATCGCCACCTTCATCCCGTTCCTGTTCGGCCTGACCACCGCGACCATCGTGGCGATCCAGGCACCGGACTACATCGCGGCCAACAACTACGTCGGCGGTCTGCTGGCGGTGTCGCCGAGCTGGTTCTTCCTGCCGGTGTGCCTGATTGCGGTGATCGGCGGCATGTCCACCGGCACCACCTCGCTGTATGGCACCGGGCTGGACATGTCCAGCGTGTTCCCGCGTCTGCTTTCACGGGTCAAGGCGACGTTGCTGATCGGCGTGCTGTCGATTGCCTTCATCTTCATCGGGCGCTTTGCGGCGAATCTGGTGCAGAGCGTGTCGACCTTCGCGGTGCTAATCATCACCTGCACCACCCCGTGGATGGTGATCATGATCATCGGCCTGGTGGTGCGTCGCGGCTTCTACTGCCCGGACGACCTGCAAGTGTTCACTCGCGGCGAGCAAGGCGGACGCTACTGGTTCAGCCACGGCTGGAACTGGCGCGGCCTGGGCGCGTGGATCCCGAGCGCGGCGGTCGGCCTGTGCTTCGTCAACCTGCCGGGGCAGTTCGTGGGTCCGCTGGGTGAACTGGCCGGCGGCATCGACATCAGCCTGCTGGTGACCCTCGGTCTGGCCTCGGTGATGTACCTGATGCTGCTGAGCCTGTTCCCGGAGCCGGCGCTGGTCTACGGCCCGAAGGATCCCCGCAGCAAAGGCGCCCATGCGCCGGCTGAAGCGGCGCTGCGTCAGGCTGCCTGATCAACCCTGTGGGAGCGGGCTTGCTCCCACAAGGGCAGCCTCATAGAACCAATTTGTTTCACCATAAAAAAGACAATCGGAGACACGCCATCATGGCTTTGGATTTATTCGTCGTCCTCATCTACGCCGCCGGCATGCTCTTGCTCGGCTACTTTGGCATGCGCAAGGCCAAGACCAACGAGGACTTCCTGGTCGCCGGGCGTAACCTCGGCCCGAGCCTGTACATGGGCACCATGGCTGCAACCGTTCTCGGCGGCGCGTCCACCGTCGGCACCGTGCGCCTGGGCTACGTGCACGGCATTTCCGGTTTCTGGCTGTGCGCGGCACTGGGTTGCGGCATCGTGGCGCTGAACCTGTTCCTGGCCAAGCCGCTGCTGAAACTGAAGATCTACACCGTTACCCAGGTCCTGGAAAAACGCTATAACCCGATGGCCCGCTCGGCGAGCGCGGCGATCATGCTGGCCTACGCGCTGATGATCGGCGTGACCTCGATCCTCGCCATCGGCACCGTGCTGCAAGTGCTGTTCGGCCTGCCGTTCTGGATCTCGGTACTGCTCGGCGGTGGCGTGGTCGTGGTGTATTCGGCCATCGGCGGCATGTGGTCGCTGACCCTGACCGACATCGTCCAGTTCATCATCAAGACCGTCGGCCTGATGTTCATCCTCCTGCCAATCTGCCTGTACCGCGTCGGCGGCTGGGACGAACTGGTGCTGAAACTGCCGGCCACCGCCTTCAGCTTCACCACTATCGGCTGGGACACGATCATCACCTACTTCATGATCTACTTCTTCGGCATCCTGATCGGTCAGGACATCTGGCAACGGGTGTTCACCGTCAAGAACGAAAAAGTGGCTCAGTACGCCGGTAGCTTCGCAGGCATCTACTGCATCCTTTACGGTCTGGCCTGTGCCCTGATCGGCATGGCGGCGCACGTGCTGATCCCGGATCTGGACAACGTCAACAACGCCTTCGCCGCCATCGTCAAACTGTCGCTCCCGGATGGCATCCGTGGCCTGGTGATCGCCGCTGCCCTGGCCGCGATGATGTCCACCGCCAGCGCCGGTCTGCTCGCCGCTGCCACCACCCTGACCGAAGACCTGCTGCCGAAACTGCGTGGCGGCAAACAGTCGAGCCTGGGGGTGAACCGCCTGTTCACCCTGCTGACCGGTGTCGTGGTGCTGGGCATCGCGCTGGTGGTCAACGACGTGATCAGCGCCCTGACCCTCGCGTACAACCTGTTGGTGGGCGGCATGCTGATCCCGCTGATCGGTGCGATCTTCTGGAAACGCGCGACCACCGCCGGCGCCATCGCCAGCATGGGCCTGGGTTTCGCCACCGCCCTGCTGTTCATGTTCAAGGATGGTCTGGATGCCAACACGCCGATCTACTACAGCCTGGCTGTGGGTCTGGTGAGTTTTGTGGTGGTCAGCCTGATGTCCCGTCGCCCAAACGTGGTGGCCAGCGCGATCTAAGCTGAACGTAACGACTTGATGCTTTCTTCGGCGGGTGTGGCGTCGGTTGCCACACCCGTTTTTTTCGTCTCAAGGAAAGTGCTTATGAAGATTGTTTCTCGCGATCAGTGGTTCGAAGTGCAAACCCTGAGCGACGGCATTCGGCTGATTCACGAGCCGTTCATCCGCCCGTTCTACCGCTGCAACCTGTGGCATGTTCAGGGCCGGGACAAGGATCTGTTGCTCGACAGCGGTTCCGGGCTGGTCAGCCTGCGCGAGCAACTGCCGTGGCTGACCGAGCGGCCGCTGGTGGCGGTGGCCAGTCATTGCCATTTCGACCACATCGCCGGGCATCACGAATTTGCCGAACGGCTGGTGCATCCCGCCGAGGCGGACATTCTGGCAGCGCCGGATGGCGAGAACGATCTGAGCCGGGCCTTCGTCGGCGACGACATGTTCGAAGCGCACCCGGATTGCCCGTTGTGCTACGCCGAATATCGGGTCAAGGCTGCGCCGGCCACTGGGTTTGTCGAGGACGGCGATGTGCTGGACCTGGGCAATCGCACGCTGCAGGTGCTGCACACGCCGGGACATTCACCGGGCGGGATCAGCCTCTACGAAGCGGCCAGCGAAACCCTGTTCAGCGGCGACATCATTTACGACGGGCCGTTGATCGAAGACGCCTACCATTCCAATCTCGACGACTACGCCGCCAGCCTGCGGCGCTTGCAGGGGCTGAAGATCCGCACGGTGCATGGCGGGCACTTCGGCAGTTTTTCCGGAGAGCATCTGCGCGGGATGATTGACGAATGGTTGCGTCGGCACGCCTGAGGCCTGCTGTACTCCAGTCAGATCAACAACCATAAAAATCTGCCATGAGAAGAGCTGCCGTGCGTGCTGCCGTGCACCGATTCATCCTGCGCCTGCTGGAAAATCGTGAATTCGACGACCACACCAGCCTTGCGCAACTGGGGCTGGAAAAAGCGGATATCGAGGATCTGATCTTCCATCTGGAAGATGAATTCGGACTGACGGCCTTCACCGCCGAAGAAGACCGGATGCTCAAGACTGCGAAAACCGTGAATGACCTGAGCCGGTTTCTGATGGAAATCGGGCGTCACTGAAAACAAAAGATCGCACCCGGCCGCCACTCCATGGAGCGACGGCCGGATGCGATCTTTTGTCGTTTAAATCCTTTGATCCTTCAAAGCGGGGCATTACCGCCGACGTGGCTGACGCCGACGCTGTTCGTCATCGGTGCGAATCGGGACCGGTTGCAGAGGCGGTTCGATCAAGCCGAGGGCAACACCCAAATCGTGCAGCCAGTTTTGAATTTTCTCTTTCATCGTCATGCCCCCTTCAGGGTGGTGCTGAGCGTCCGGAATTCTGAGGCCGCTTCGCACTGATAATAGTCCGAAGTCCTACGCAATGCTCGGCCAAATCCGCAATGATCTGTTACTGAATTGATCCAAATCCCTGACCGTTCGTTCAAGCCGTTTCCCGCACGTCCTCGCCAGCCACGGGATAGAGCGCCTGCTGTTGTTCAATCCACGCGTTGAGGTTGGCACCGACCATGCCCCGGCGCCACATGAGCCATGTTGTCGCACTGGCAAAAGGCTCGGCCAGCGGATGCACCGCCACGCTTTCGCGCCCCGGCAGGCTGGCGAGCATCGACTCTGACATCAGTGCCACGCCGCTGCCGGCAATCACGCAGGCGAGCATGCCCTGATAGGACTCGATCTCCATCGCCCGCCCCATCGCCGCCTGATAGTGGGCGAACCACGCTTCCAGCCGTGCGCGATAGGCGCAGCCATGACGAAAGGTGAATACCGCCCGCCCTTCGACATCCTTGGCGCTGCGCACCGGCGGGTGATCGGCCTCGCTGATCAGCACTAGTCGCTCGTTGCACAACGGCACACCGTCGATCCCGGCCAGTTGCGGCGGGCCGTCCACCAGCGCGGCGTCGAGGCGCCCGGTGAGCAGGCCTTCGAGCAACTCGCCACTGGGCCCGGACTGCACCTGAAGATTCACCGCCGGATATTGCTTGTGATAGCGCGCCAGCAGCGCCGGCAAATGGATCGCGGCGGTGCTGTACAGCGTGCCGAGCACGAAATCTCCCGCCGGCTGCCCGCCCATCACCGCCGCGCAGGCCTGATCGCGCAGGGCGAACAGTTTGCCGGTGTAGTCCAGCAGGACTTTTCCCGCAGGCGACAACTGCAAACGCTGACGCTCACGGACGAACAGTTCGACACCCAGTTGCTCTTCGAGCTGTTTGAGCCGGGTCGACAGGTTCGACGGCACGCGATGCAAACGTTCGGCGGCGCGGGTGATCGAGCCCTCCTCCGCCACGGCCTGGAAGATCCGCAATTGGCTGAACTCCACAACCTTTCTCCTGAACAGAACAAGTTACTCACTATTATTCAATTTTAAAGAAAGTCAATCAGTCCTAGCCTGACGGTCATTGAACCTCCAACGGAATTCAGACCATGTCACCGCTGATTCGCTTATCCGCCTGTTTCGTTGCCCTGATGATGGCCATGGGCATCGGGCGTTTCGCCCTCACCCCGCAACTGCCGCACCTGCTCAGTGAAGGGCAGATCGACCTGACCGCCGCCGGTCTGATTGCGGCGGCTAACTACCTCGGCTATCTGCTCGGTGCGGTGGATGCGATGTTTTCCCGGCGGCCGGATCAGGTGCAGCGGCGCCTGCATGGTGGCTTGTGGTTGTGTGTGTTGCTGACACTGGCGTCGTTCTGGGCCAACGGTTTCTGGTCGCATCTGTTGCTGCGGTTCGGCACCGGAGTGGCCAGCGCCTGGGTGCTGGTGATGATTACTGCATTGAGTCAGCCGCTGGCTGCGGCGGCGGGTCGCCCACGGTTGGGGGCGCTGGTATTTGCCGGGCCGGGGTTGGGGATTTTTCTGACTGGGCTGTTGGCGCTGTTCTCACATCTGGCGCAGCAGACTTCCGCTACCCTGTGGCTGATTTATGCCGCCGTGGCGCTGGTGATGTTGCTGGGGATCGTGCGGATCCTGCCGCAACCGGGTGTCGGCGTGCCGGCCGCGCCGACTGCGGTCGGTTCGTCAAATCGTGGCATTGGACGTTTGGCGGTGGTGTATGCCTTGTACGGCGTGGGCTACATCATCCCTGCCACGTTCCTGTCGCAGATGGCCAACGCGCAGTTCCACGGGCAATGGCAGGCGGATCTGTTCTGGCCGTGCTTCGGCCTTGGCGCTGCGATTGGTGTGCTGCTGGTGAGTTTGCGTCGGCACGATCCGCAAACCACCCGGCACTGGTTGATGGCGACGTTGTGGCTGCAGGCTGCCGGGGTGTTCGCTTGTCTGCTGGGCAGTGGCCTTGGTCTGGCGCTGGGCGTGATCCTGTGCGGCACGCCGTTCCTGGCCTGCATGCAACTGGTGATGCAACGCTCCCGGGAACTGGCGCCCCACGCCACCCAGCGCAACGCCGGCCTGCTCACTGCGTGCTTCGCCGTCGGCCAGCTCAGCGGGCCGTTGCTGGCGGCGGTCAGCAGCCATTTCAGCGGCGGCCTGCAACCGGCGCTGGTGATCGCCGGCAGCGGCCTGCTGATTGCCGGCGGTCTGGCGTGCAAATCCGTTACGGCTGGCCGAGGGCTTTGCGCAAACGCCGACGCACCCACTGTTCCGCGCTGACGAAGGTGATGCCGAGCAACACCAGCACGGCACCGATGATGAAATTCAGGCTAAGTTCTTCGCCGAGCAGCACCACGCCGAAGGTCACGCCGAACAACGGCGTCATGAAGGAAAACACCGCAAGGTTGGCCGCCAGATAACGGCGCAGCAGCCAGAACCAGGTGAGGTAACTGAAGAACGACACCACCAGTCCCTGGAACAGCACGCTGCCCACGGCCACGACGGTCAGGCTGACGTGGGTGATCTGGCCGCTGAGCAGTGCGATCAGCAACAGGCCGATGAAGCCGACGATCAATTGATAGAACAGGGTCAGGGTCACCGGCGCCTCCGACAGACGCGAAGCGCGCACCACCACGGTGGTCGCGCCCCAACTGGCACCGGCCAGCACGCCGAGGGCATCGCCCATCAACATGCGGCGGTCGAGGTTGTCCCACGACACGCCGCCGGCAAACGCAACGGCAATCCCGACGAACGCCATGAAGATCCCCAGCCATTGCACCGGTCTTAGACGCTCGCTCGGCAACAGAAAATGCACGCCCAGCGCAGTGAAGATCGGCGCGGTGTAGAGGAACACCGACATGTGCGCCGCCGTGGTCAACTGCAAGCCTTCGGAGATGAACAGGAACTCCAGACCGAACAAGGCACCGGCCAGCAAGCCGCCGCGCCAGGTAGCACCGACCTGATCCCAGCCACCCTTCCAGCAGATGAGCAGTCCTACCAGCAACGCGGAAATTCCCGACCGCCCCGCCGCCTGCATCACCGGCGCAATGTCGGTCGCCGCCCACTTGATCATCACCTGCTGCACGCCCCAGATCAGGCACAGGCCGATCATCACTTGCAGGGCAAATCTGTCGGCACTGCGCCGACTGACGCTCACCTCGACACCTCGAACACACACGACATGGCAGTTTTTCCAATGGTCAAACAAAGCCCCGGCTCGTTGTCCGGGGCGAAAAATAGTGAGTGGATTATTAACCAGTCAGCCAGAAAAAGCCGTCTGGAAAAGACATTTGATTCTCCTGAAACGTCAGTGGTGATTGGCTGACGGCTGCGCCGTCAATCGCGAGCAGGCTCGCTCCCACAGGGAAACGCGATCCCTTGTGGGAGCGAGCCTGCTCGCGATTGACGCCAGTTCAGGCAACAAACATTATCCGGCGGATCGATCAAGCCTTCTGGCCACTCCCCATCCCACCGTACAAGCCAGCGCCGTGGCAAACGTCCCCCAGGCCCAATCCATCAGTGACACCTGCGCCGACCAGCCGCGCAACGTCGCCCAGTTGGTCAGGTCATAGGTGCCATAAGCCACCAGCCCGAGCAGCGCGCCCATGCGGGCGGCGCGTTGCCAGGTCAGCGACGGCAGCACCACAAACACCACGCAGCCGAAAACGTACAGGCAATAAAAAACCGCTGCCGGCACCAGCAACGGTTTTTCGAGCATCAGCGAACCGAGCAGTTCGCGATAGGTCGGCGCCATCAACACGCCGAGCCAGAGCCCGTCGAGCAGAAGAAACGCCAGCAGTGTGGCGACGTAGGCAATCAGTGCTTTTTTCATCTGCCTGACCTCAAGTAAGCCCATGCAACATGGGCCACGCGAGACTCAGGTTAGTTCAATGCGATCGGCATGGATGACGATCTGACCGTTCTTGTACAACGAACCGATGGCCTTCTTGAAATTGCCCTTGCTGACACCGAACAGGCTGCTGATCAGTGCCGGATCGCTCTTGTCGCTGACGGCCAGGGTGCCATCGTTTTCGCGCAACTTGGCGAGGATCTTCGAGTTCAGGCTGCTGGCGGCTTCCTGCCCCACCGGTTGCAGACTCAGGCTGATCTTGCCGTCGGCGCGCACTTCCTTGATGAAGCCTTTCTCGCGCATGCCGGCCCGCATGAACTTGAAGATTTCATTCTTGTGAATCAGACCCCAGTGCTTGTTGTTGATGATCGCCTTGAAGCCCATGTCGGTGGCTTCGGCGACCAGCAGATCAACTTCCTGCCCAGCGCTATAGTTGGCCGGGGTCTTGTCCAGATAACGATCCAGGCGCGCGGTGGCGGTGATGCGGCGGGTGTGCTTGTCGAGGTAGACGTGCACCACGCAGTACTCGCCGGCGGTCATCTGGCGTTTTTCTTCGGAGTAAGGCAGCAGCAGATCCTTCGGCAGGCCCCAATCAAGGAACACGCCGATGCTGTTGACTTCAACAACTTTCAAACTGGCAAATTCACCGACCTGAACTTTTGGTTTTTCAGTGGTGGCAATAAGTTTGTCATCGCTGTCCAGATAAATGAAAACATTGAGCCAGTCTTCATCTTCGCTGGGAATATCTTTAGGGATATAACGGTTGGGCAAAAGGATTTCGCCGTCGGCACCGCCGTCCAGATATAAACCGAAGTTAGTGTGTTTAACCACTTGCAAACTGTTGTAACGCCCGACTAAAGCCATTTCCAATACCCTCATTGCGTGGGCGGCATTCTACCCGGTTTTGCCGTGCTGGTTGGCCGTCCGATCGGCCGGCCGCGCGAAAATCTGTGGGAAGCCTTGATTTTCCTGGATTTCGCGTTGGATGGGCGCCGCTCGTCAGGCCAGCGTGACGGCTTTCACGCGATCCCGACAGCGCCGAACATCATGGAATCGCCTAAAGGTTGTTATTTAAAACAGCAGGTTAGCGGGATATTTCGAATAATTAATCACGAATAATCCACCCGCCCACTGGTTATTCCGGGGGATATTTACCAAGCAATTGTCAAGTTATTCCTGTACGATGCCTGGCCGAGTTACTTTTCTACAGGTTAATGGCCGCCATGCGTGTAAAAGCATCCTCCAGCAAAGCAAAGCCAGCTCCAGCCGTTGAAACCAGCGAATCGATCAACGATCAGATCGCGGCATTCCTCAAGTCCGGCGGCGAAATCCAGCAAATTGCCAAGGGCGTCAGCGGCCAGACGTTCGGCCCGTCCAAGCAGATCAGCCTGGGCAAGAAGTAACACCCCCCGCAGCACACCAGTCCAAAGGCGCTTTGAGCTTCGAAGCGTCTGGACCGGATCTCTCGCAAGACCTCTCTCGCGTTTAATCAAACCTACAAAACAGCAGAAATCGACGAACGGCCCTCGATGCCGATCATTCGCCGGTATCCTTGCACGCGTCTGGATCAAGCGTTTCAGCAGGCTTTATCGCCCTGCGCTCGCTGCTCAAGGAGTGACGCATGCTCAAATCATCCTGTTTATTGCTTGTAGGCCTGCTGGCGAGCACAGCCGCGCACGCGCAGATTTTCCAGCGTGAACTCGGTGACTTCGACCTCAAGCTCGGCACCACGCCCAGCCGCAGCATGGCCCAGGGGCTGGTCAAACCTTCGGCAGTCGGCTCGTTCCACGGCGGCCTGGATCTTAGCCATGACAGCGGCCTGTATGTTGGCCAGTACGCACCGAGCATGGGCCTCACGCCGGGGAAGAATCTCGAAATCGACTCCTACGTCGGCTTTAAACAACCTTTCGATCAGACCCTCGGCTACGAAGTCGGGATGATCCATTACAGCTATCCCAAGGTCGACACCCTCGACAGCCAGGAACTGTTCGGTGGCCTGACCCTGCTCGGCAGCCGGATCGGCATCGCCCTGAGCAACGATCCGGATAAACAGAACAACACCCTGTTTGCCGACCTGGGCGGCAATCAGCCGTTCGGCATCGGGATCAGCATGAAATACACCACCCATCAACTCAACACGCCGGTCTCGGTGGACGGGGGTTATGTCAGCAGTTTTACCGATTGGTCGGTGAAACTTTCCCGGCCGTTCATGGGCATCGACCTCGACCTGATCTACAGCAATTCGAGCCTCAGCGGCAGCGATTGCTCGGCCTATTCCGGGCATAACAGTCAGTGCGACGGGCTGGTCACGCTCAAGGCCGAACGCCCGTTCTTTTGATGGGCTGAACTGCCGGGGCCATCCTGTGTTCACATGAGAATCAGACCCTCAAGGCTGGCTTTCGCAAGGACTCGCCCATGTCTAGCTGGTTCAAACGCATCGCGATTCTACTGATCCTGACCCTTGCCCTCGGCGCCTGCAGCCGTGTCGGCCTGGCTTATCGCAACCTTGACGTGATCATTCCGTGGACGCTCAGCGACTACCTGGACATGAACGGCGAGCAGAAGGACTGGTTCAACGAGCGACTCAAGGAACACTTGAACTGGCATTGCACCACGCAATTGCCGGGTTTTCTCGATTGGCTGGATCGCCTGCAAACCATGGTCGAGACCAATCAGGTCACCGACGCAGCGCTCCAGGCCCGCACCGCAGAAGCCAAGCAGGCGATCGCCGAAACCGCCCGGGAAATCACCCCATCGGCGATTGAATTGCTGCAAGGGCTGGATGATCGGCAGGTCGCTGAAATGAACGACGCGTTTGCCAAGGATCTGCAAAAGCGCCAGCAGGAATACCTCAAGCCACCACTGGCGCAGCAGATTGCCGAACGAGGCGCGCGCATGGACAAGCGTCTCAACGATTGGCTCGGCCCATTGAGCGCCAAACAGGAACAGCGGGTGATGACCTGGTCGACCGCCCTGGGCGATCAAAACACCCAGTGGATCGCCAACCGCGCCCACTGGCAAAAGCAGTTCAGCGCGGCGGTAGCGCAACGCAAAAGTCCTGAATTCCCACAACGGATCGAGACCCTTCTGGTCAATCGCGAGCGTTTATGGACCCCGGATTACCAAAAGGCCTACGCCAATACCGAGGCGCAGGCCCGTTCGCTGTTCGTCGATCTGATGGCAGAGAGCACGCCGCAGCAAAGACAGCGCCTGTTGAAAAAAATCGAGGGGGTGCGCAAGGACTTCAATGATTTGAAGTGCCTGAAGGCTGCGCAAAAAAGCTGAGATCACTGAAAAACCCATGTGGGAGCGAGCAAAATCGCTCCCACATTTTTGTGCAAAGCCTCAGGCAATCTGCGCTTTGGAAGCCACCTCATCGAATGTCAGCTCATCCAGCGCATCTTCCTGCTCATCGAGCACCTGACGCGGATGATCGTTGCCGGGAATGCTGCTGTCGATCAGGCTCAACAGGCTGGAGCCACGCGGGGTCAGGCTGAAGTTGTTGCCGGTACTGCCTTCATCTTCGCCACGGGGCTCGATGTAGCCGCGCTCCAGCAGCAGCTTTTCGTAGTCACAGGCGAGTGTTTTCAGGTGATCCAGATTCTCGATCGGCTCGCCCGCTGCCGCTTTTTCTGCCGCATAGTCTTCGGCGAATGACCGTGGCGCGAAGCTGTGGCCCGCGCCGTTCTGCACTTCATGCAGCAGGCGCTCAATCAAATCCCAGTTATAAGTCGTCATCCTGATACAACCTCCGGTGCGCGTGATTTTTTGGCGCGTTCACAGGTTGTGACCGGAGCGCTGCGTCAGCGTTCAGGATTATTCCGCGCCCCGACCGACCGGCGGTCTGTCGATTTCCCGGGGTGTTGAACGACTAGTCTGAGACAGACGGTTTCAACCCCGCAGGAGAAATCATCATGAACGTTGAGAATCATCCGGTGGTGTCGCGCGAAGCATGGCTCGCCGCCCGCAAGCAGCATCTGGCCGATGAAAAGGCCTTCACCAGGGAACGCGACCGCCTCAGCGCCAAACGCCGCGCCCTGCCTTGGGTGAAGGTCGACAAGGATTACCGCTTCATGGGCCCGAACGGCGGATTGAAACTTGCCGACCTGTTCGGCAAACACAGCCAGCTCGTCGTTTACCACTTCATGTTCGCCAAGGGCTGGGAGGAAGGCTGCCCGGGCTGTTCATTCCTCAGCGACCACATCGACGGC
The DNA here is from genome assembly GCF_002112855.1 of Pseudomonas sp. B40(2017). NCBI lineage: Bacteria > Pseudomonadati > Pseudomonadota > Gammaproteobacteria > Pseudomonadales > Pseudomonadaceae > Pseudomonas > Pseudomonas sp. B40(2017). The sequence continues at coordinate 138,462 of NZ_NEIT01000003.1, read as the reverse complement.
GCCAACCAACACCTGGCCCATCACGACATTGCGCTGGTGGCGGTGTCCCACGCACCGTTCGCCGAATTCCAGGCCTTCAAGCGCCGGATGGGCTGGACATTCGACTGGGTGTCGTCGGACGGCTGCGATTTCAACTACGACTTTGGCGTGTGTGCCCGCGCTGAGGATGTCGAAGCAGGCAAGGCTACGTACAACTACGAAAAGACCGACAGCGCCGAGGAAGAAATGCCCGGGCTGAGCGTGTTCTATCGCGCTGACAACGGCGAGATTTTCCACACCTACTCAACCTACGCCCGAGGTCTGGACATGCTGGTCGGTGCGTACAACTTTCTCGACCTTACGCCCAAGGGCCGGAACGAGGACGAGATCATGGAATGGGTGCGGCATCATGATCGGTACGACGGGGCAGCAAAATCCAGTTGCTGCCATGGTGACTGAGCCCCAAACACACTGAACTTTTCACCGGCCACAGCCCTCAACCGGTTAACCCGCCTTAACCGGAACTGAGGCCTGCCCCATGAAAACCCTGCTCAAGCTCACCCTCGCCGCCACGCTCGCCTGCACCCTGCCCGTCTGGGCCTGTACGCCGGAAGAAGCCACCGCCAAACGCGAGCAACTGGCCAAGGAAGTCGCGAAGCTCACCGAGCAAAACCCGGCCAAGGCCAAGGAGATCAACGCCGAGTTGCAGAAAATGGACCTGGGCACTGCCTCCGCCGATCTGCCGGACAAATGCCAGTTGATCGATCAGCGCTTGAAGGAACTGGGTTCGGCCGAGAAAAAAACCGAGGGATAACACCCGCTCAGACAACGGCAGGCTTTGGCATCGATCAGGCTGGATCGATACCAGAGCCTGCTTCCTTTCGTCCGGAAATTTGCATTAGTGCATTTTGCTATTTGCACAAATGCATATTCACACCTAGGGTTACCCCGAGCCTGATCGGAACCGGCCATCGGAGATGGCAACCCTTACCCACCGATCGCTCGGTAGTACCGTTATCCCGCAAACGCGGAACGTTTGTTTTCATTCATGGAGGATTGAAAAATGTTAACCACTGAAACAACGGCATTCACCGGCAACACCCTGCCCGAATGTCTGATCAGCCATCTGCTCGACCCGCAACTGGTCGAGGTCGAGGCGGCTGTACAACAACGCGCCCTCGCGGCCGCCAGCCTGAACTTCACGATGCAGCAACAGACCCAGACCAACTGGTGCTGGGCCGCTGCTTCCGCCTCGGTCGGCAATTATTACGGCACCGGGTCCTGGACCCAATGCGCCGTTGCCAGCGCCGCACTGGACCGCAACTGCTGCAATCAACCGGGGCCGTGCAACGTCTACGGCTATCTCGATGTTGCGCTGAAGATCACCCGCAGTTTCAACGGCATGAATTCGGGCTCGCTGCAAATGTCGGCCATCCAGAACCAGATCAACATGGGCCGCCCGATCGGCCTTCGTTGCGCCTGGTACGGTGGCGGTGCGCACTTTCTGGCGATCTACGGCACCAACGGCAATTACGTGCTGGTCGCGGATTCGATCTACGGCTATTCGACCCGCGCGCTGAGTGCCTTCCCCGGTTCCTACAACGGCGGCGGCAACTGGACCCACACTTACTTCACGGCGAAAAACCAGGGGGCGGCATCATGAAACTGACTTATCCAAAGGCGCCTTCCAACGGCGTGCAGACTTTGCGCCCGGCCCTACAGGCCGCGTTGCAGACCCAGGGCTTTGGCGTCAATCGCCAGTTCGCCAGCGCCGCGCCCGCCGGGATCAGCCTCAGCGAGGCCTATCGCGGCTACTCGCTCAGTCTGGACGACTTGAGCCAGGGCAAAGGCCTGAAGAATGCCCGAGCGGGCGACTGGCATTACCTGGTGTTTTCCGGCGGGGTGTCGATTGCCGATGCGCAATTGGCCGAAGTACGCGGTCACGTCGAGTTCGCCTCGCTGAACCACGGCAACCTGGCGGCCGCCACGGTCGATGCGCTGAAACTGGCGGAGCAATCGCCGCAACTGAAGGGCAAAACCGTTGAGCTGCGGATGCTGTTTGTGTCGGCGCTGCACCTTGTGGCGATCTGGCTGCATGCGGCGGACGAAGACGTTTTGATTCCGATTGAGCCAACGCCAAAAGAACTGGCACTGACCGGGCTGTACAGCGAGGCCGCCCTGCTCGCACAGCTCAAACCGGCAGCCGATCAAGCCAAGCGGCGCTTTGATGCCGACACCACAGGCCTGCTGGGCAGCTAATAAACGCTGGTAATAAAAAACCCGGACCATGTCCGGGTTTTTCTTTGTCTGCCTGAAACGGCTTACTCAGCCGCTGGCGCTGCCGGTTTGCGGCGTTTCAGTGGGGCCATCCCGTCGCTGCTCACCAGAGCGTCCGGTTTCGGACGGTTGGCGCTCTTGCGCTTGGTCGGGGTTTTGGCGGCAGTTTTCTTCTTGTCGCCCTTGGCGTCGGTCTTTTTCTTCTTCACGCCGACGGCCTTGCCCGAGGCCTTGACCTTTTTCGGTCCGCCGTAGGTGCCTTTGACTTCCTTGATGGTGCGGCGCTCGAAGCTCTGCTTCAGATAACGCTCGATGCTCGACATCAGGTTCCAGTCGCCGTGGCAGATCAGCGAGATCGCCAGACCGTCGTTGCCGGCACGGCCGGTACGACCGATGCGGTGCACATATTCGTCGCCGCTGCGTGGCATGTCGAAGTTGATCACCAGATCCAGGCCGTCGACGTCCAGACCACGGGCCGCCACGTCGGTGGCCACCAGGATCTTCACGCCGCCCTGCTTCAGACGGTCGATCGCCAGCTTGCGATCTTTCTGGTCTTTCTCGCCGTGCAGCACGAACGCCTTGTATTCCTGGGCGACGAGGCGACCGTAGATACGGTCGGCCATGGCCCGGGTGTTGGTGAAGACGATGGCCTTCTGATAAGTCTCGTTGGCCAGCAGCCAGTTGACGATCTGCTCTTTGTGCTGATTGTGGTCGGCGGTGATGATCTGCTGACGGGTGGTGTCGTTCAGCTGGCTGACCGCGTTGAGCTGCAGGTGCTCAGGGTTGTTCAGCACCTTGGCGATCATCTCGCGCAGGCCGGAACCGCCGGTGGTGGCGGAGAACAGCATGGTCTGCTGACGGTTCGGACATTCATCGACCAGACGCTGCACGTCTTCGGCGAAACCCATGTCGAGCATGCGGTCGGCTTCGTCGAGCACCAGCACTTCGACTTCTTTCAGGTCGAGGTTGCCGGCGTTGAGTTGCTCGATCATCCGGCCCGGGGTGCCGATCAGGATGTCCGGCACCTTGCGCAGCATGGCGGCCTGGACCTTGAAGTCTTCACCGCCGGTGATCAGGCCTGACTTGATGAAAGTGAACTGCGAAAAGCGCTCGACTTCCTTCAGGGTCTGCTGGGCCAGCTCGCGGGTCGGCAGCAGGATCAGGGTCTTGATGCTGACGCGAACCTTGGCCGGGCCGATCAGGCGGTTGAGGATCGGCAGGACAAAAGCGGCGGTCTTGCCGCTACCGGTTTGCGCCGTCACCCGCAGGTCACGCCCCTGAAGCGCCAGCGGAATGGCCGCGGCTTGCACAGGCGTTGGCTCGACAAATTTCAGCTCGGCCACGGCTTTGAGCAGGCGTTCGTGCAGGGCGAATTGGGAAAACACGGGTGCTACCTCGAAGATATGCAAAAAATCAGCTGCATAGGTTACCGGTTTCGAGCGCTCAGGCCGAGTTTCTTTGTGAAATCCACGGTAATCAGTGGCTTTTTTGTTGCTCGATTTGTCTCCAACGGTAATACACAGCGTCTTAAATGCTCTAATCGCCCGTCGCGTCTTACAGAAGAATCGTTTCGCTCATGGATTTCAAACAGCTCTGGCTCAACGCCCAAGACCTCTGGGGTGCCCTCGATCAGCACCCGCTCCTGCACGCCGGCCTGGCGCTGCTCCTGTTGTTGGTGATCGCGCTGGTCCTCGGACGAGTGGCGCGCTACCTGATCCTGCATGCCAGCCGCATGCTCGGTCGCCAGCCCGCGTTGCACTGGATCAACGACTTTCGCCATAACAAGGTGTTTCAGCGTCTGGCGCAGATGACGCCATCGCTGGTGATCCAGTTCGGCCTGCACCTGGTGCCGGAACTGAGCAAGACCGCCACGGTGTTCCTCGGCAACGTGGCCCTGGCGTTCACCATTCTGTTCCTGCTGCTGTCGGTCAGCGCCCTGCTCAACGCACTGCTGGACATCTACGCCCGCACCGAACACTCCCGCACCCGCTCGATCAAGGGTTATGTGCAACTGGCGAAAATGGTCCTGTACGTGTTCGGCGCGATCATCATCGTCGCCACCCTGATCGACCGTTCGCCGCTGTTGCTGCTGTCGGGTCTGGGTGCGATGTCGGCGGTGATCCTGTTGGTCTACAAGGACACCCTGCTGTCGTTCGTCGCCAGCGTGCAACTGACCAGCAACGACATGCTGCGGGTCGGCGACTGGATCGAAATGCCGCAGGTCGGCGCCGATGGCGATGTGGTCGACATCACCCTGCACACGGTCAAGGTGCAGAATTTCGACAAGACCATCGTCTCGATCCCGACCTGGCGCCTGATGTCCGAATCGTTCAGAAACTGGCGCGGCATGCAGCAGTCCGGCGGTCGACGAATCAAGCGCAGCCTGTTCATTGATGCCAGCGGTGTGCGGTTCATCCGCGACGATGAAGAGGAGAAACTCTCCCAGGTGCACCTGCTGACCGCTTACATGGGGCGCAAGAAAGCCGAGCTCAAGGCCTGGAACGAGGCGCAGGGCAACGTCGCGGCGATGTCGGCCAACCGCCGGCGCATGACCAACATCGGCACCTTCCGCGCCTATGCGTTGGCCTATCTGAAGAGTCATCCGGAGATCCAGCCGAACATGACCTGCATGGTCCGCCAGATGCAGACCACCGCCCAGGGCATCCCGCTGGAAATCTACTGCTTTACCACCACCACGGTGTGGGCCGATTACGAGCGGATCCAGGGGGATATTTTCGATTACCTGCTGGCGGTGCTGCCGGAGTTTGGGTTGAGTCTGTATCAGCAGCCGAGTGGTGGGGATTTGCGGTCGGGGTTGTTGCCGGCGGTGTTGGGTTCGGCGCACATACCTGAAGCTGAAAAACACCTCATGTAACACCACCGATCAAATGTGGGAGCCAGCCTGCTGGCGATTGCGGAGTGTCATCAGACATTGATCAGTCTGATCCACTGCAACGCCAGCAGGCTGGCTCCCACAGGTTTTGCATCGCTTCCCTAAATTACTTCGCCTGCCGCTGCGGCGCCTTGTGCACCATGGTGTAGGCGTAATCGACGCCCATGCCGTACGCGCCGCTGTGTTCCAGCACCAGGTCCATCACTGCCTGATAAGTGTCTTTGTGCGCCCAGTCACGCTGGTACTCGAGCAGCACTTGCTGCCAGGTCACCGGTACTGCGCCGGCCTGAATCATCCGCTGTACCGACATGTCGTGGGCTTCTTTGGTAGTGCCGCCGGACGCGTCAGTGACGATGTACACCTCGTAGCCTTCAGCCAGAGCTTCCAGAGCCGGGAAGGTCAGGCAAACCTCGGTCCACAGCGCGGCGATAATCAGCTTTTTGCGCCCGGTGGCCTTCACGGCGTCAACCAGCGCCTTGTCTTCCCAGGAGTTCATCGAGGTGCGTTCGATCGGTTTCTGCTCAGGGTGTACTGCCAGCAATTCCGGCCAGATGTAGCCGCTGAAGCTTTCGGTTTCGACCGAGGTGTAGATGGTCGGCACGTTGAAGATCTTGGCAGCCTTGGCCAGGCCAACGGTGTTGTTCTTCAGGGTCTGACGGTCGATCGACTGTACGCCGAAAGCCATTTGCGGCTGGTGGTCGATCAGGATCAGGGCGGAGTTGGTTGGGTTCAGCAGTTCACGGATAGACATGGCGCGTTCCTTTTGATGTCGATTCAAAGTTTCGATTGGGTATTGGTGAGTCGAGGCGGCTTGCCGTCTTCGGCGTTGTTGTCTCGGCTTGGATGTCACTTTAGGGGCTAGCCGATAAAGGGACAATTCCCTAAAATCGAGAATCATTGATTCCAAAATAGGGACAATCATGGATCGCATCGAATGCATGCGCGCCTTCGTGGTGACGGTCGGCGAAAACGGCTTTGCAGCCGCCGCCCGGGCCATGGACGTGCCCCGCTCGAAAGTCAGCAAACAGATTCAGGCACTGGAAGAGGCCATCGGCGTGCAACTGCTGCAACGCACCACCCGCAGCCTGCACCTGACCGAGGCCGGGGCCGAGTATTTCGAAGCGGCGCGGGAAGTGATTGCGGCACTGGACGAGGCCGAACAGCGGGCGCGGGACGGGGTGGGTGAATTGCGCGGGGTATTGCGGGTCAACGCGCCGATGTCGTTCGGCCTGCGACGGCTGGGCAAGCTGATTCCGCTGTTCCACGAGCAACACCCTAACATCGAACTGCAACTGGTGCTCAGCGACCAGCAGGTCGATCCGGTGCGCGGCGGCTTCGACGTGACCATCCGCATCGCCAGCCTGCCCGACTCGACCATGATCGCCCGGCAACTGGCGCCCGCCCCACGAATCATGGTCGCCTCCCCCGCTTACCTCGAACGCGCGGGCACGCCGCAATCCCCGCAGGATCTGCGCTCACATCAATGCTTGAACTACGGCTATCTGCAGAGCGGGGTCAGCTTGCAACTGTGCAACGGCAAGGAGACCCAGCGCGTCAACGTGACCGGGCCGCTGCACGCCAACAACGGCGACCTGCTGGCGCAAGCGGCCGAGGCCGGCATGGGCATTGCGCTGCTGCCGGACTTCATCGTCGAAGAGGCGTTGGCGGCCGGGCGGCTGGTGCCGGTGCTCTGCGAATGGCAAGCCCCGGCGATCACCATCAACGCGGTGTATTCGTCAGCGCGGCGGGTGCCGCAGAAGACCCGGGCGTTTATCGAGTTTCTGGTGGGGCAACTGGCGCCGGCTTGCGAATCCCCAACCGGCTGATCCACACCGCGGCCAGAATCACGCTGCCACCGAGGAACAACCGCCCGAGCTCTTCATGCTGATTCCAGATCAGCAGATTCAGCAGCAGCCCCACCGGCACGTGCAGGTTGTTCATCACCGCCAGGGTGCCGCCGTTGACCAGGCACGCGCCCTTGTTCCACCAATACAAACCGAGTGCGGTCGAGACCAGACCAAGGAACACCAGCACGCCCCATTGCAGCGGCGCTTCGGGCAGGAAGTTGGATTTGCCGAACAACAGGAACGCCGGCAACGCCACTGCCAGCGCGCCGAGGTAGAAGAAACCGAAGCGCCGGTAGTGCGGCAGATCGCTCGGGTGTTTTGCCACCAGATGCTTGTACAGCACCTGCCCGGCGGCGTAGGTGAAGTTGGCCAGTTGCAGCAGCAGAAAGCCCATGAAGAAGTCCGGGTTGATCCGGTCGTAGCGAATCACTGCTGCACCGCACACGGCCACCAGTGCGGCGATCAGCGCCCACGGGTTGAAGCGTCGGTTGAGCGCGTCTTCGATCAGCGTCACATGCAATGGCGTGAGGATGGTGAACAGCAACACTTCCGGCACCGTCAGCACTCGGAAGCTCAGATACAGGCAGACGTAGGTCACGCCGAACTGCAACGCGCCGATCAGCAGCATGCCGCGCATGAACGCCGGCTCCACCGAGCGCCAGCGCGTCAGCGGAATGAACACCAGCCCGGCCAGCACCACACGCACCAGCACCGCGAAGTAGCTGTCGACATGACCGGCCAGGTATTCGCCGATCAGACTGAAGGAAAACGCCTGGATCAGCGTGACAAAAAGTAGATAGCCCATGCTCGCCTCGATTTCGAATGGCGGCGACGATAGCGTTTTTTGCCAGCCATCGCTAAATCCCGGGCAAAAAAAAGCCCGATCTCGCTAAAGCGTTCAATCGGGCTACAGCACTCAGGAGCAACAAGTGCAAAGGGAGGTTCGATGCGCGTAGAGCCTTGAAGGGGTTGCGCCAGGTCACTAGAACAATCGGCGATTATCTGGCGATTAACATATCAAGCGACCTGGGACAGTTTGGCGTTGGCCTGGTTGAGGCCTTTCTCCTGGAAGTCGCCGCCCAGATTCATGCCTTCAGCGTGGATGAAGGTCACGTCGTTAATGCCGATGAAGCCCATCACCTGACGCAGGTACGGTTCCTGATGATCCGCCGGGCCGCCAGCGTAGATGCCGCCGCGAGCGGTCAGCACGTAGGCACGCTTGCCGCTGAGCAGGCCTTGCGGGCCGGTTTCGGTGTATTTGAAGGTCACGCCGGCACGCAGTACGTGGTCGAGCCAGGCCTTCAGGGTGCTCGGAATGGCGAAGTTGTACATCGGCGCCGCCATCACCAGCACGTCGGCGGCCAGCAATTCATCGGTCAATTCGTTGGAACGGTCCAGCGAGGCCTGCTCGCTGTCGTTGCGCTGCTCGGCGGATTTCATCCAGCCGCCCAGCAGGTTGATGTCCAGGTGCGGCACTGGGTTCACGGCGAGGTCACGTACGGTGATCTGATCGGCCGGATGCGCCGCTTTCCACTGACTGATGAAGGTCTGGGTCAGTTGACGGGAAACCGAGTCTTGCTGGCGGGCGCTGCTTTCGATGATCAGAACGCGGGACATGTTGTGTAGCCTCCATCCGAGAATGTTGTAAGTCGATGGAGTGAAGGTTAAACAGTGCCGTATCGATGAAAAAGCGCAAATAATTGCTGCAAAGCATCGAAAAATTCGTTTAGATGCAAGCCTTAGCCTGTGGAAGCCCGCTCCCACAGGCCCATGACGCTATTTCGGGGTGCAACTCAGCTTGATGCGCAGCTTGATGATGGTCCGGGTGAATTTGGCCGTGGCGTTTTTATGCTTGCCCGCCGCCACCTCGATATTGCGCGTGCGCGGCGCCTCCGGGCCGTTGGTGAATACCACCTTGCAGGTTGCGTCGACGTCGCCGTAGTTGTTGACCTGGATGGAGCCGATGTCGTTATCGGTGTCGAACGCGTTGTAGTCGATCTTCAGGCCGTTGAGGTCCTTTTCCACATCGATCGGGTACGCGAACGCAGTCAGCGGAAGCAGCGCCAGCAACACACAACAGAATTTTTTCATTCGGCAGTCTCCATGAGGGACCGCCAGCTTAGGACAAGAGGAGCTATTGATGAAAGCGCCCCGCGTGACCCTTGATCAATGGCGAACGTTGCAGGCCGTGGTCGACCACGGCGGATTCGCCCAGGCCGCCGAGGCCCTGCACCGTTCGCAATCGTCGGTGAGTTACACCGTCGCCCGCATGCAGGATCAGCTCGGCGTGCCGCTGTTGCGCATCGACGGCCGCAAGGCCGTGCTGACTGAAGCCGGCGGCGTGCTGCTGCGCCGCTCGCGGCAATTGGTGAAACAGGCCAGCCAGCTGGAAGACCTTGCCCATCACATGGAGCAGGGCTGGGAAGCCGAAGTACGGCTGGTGGTCGACGCCGCCTACCCGAGCGCCCGTATCGTGCGCGCGTTGACCGCGTTCATGCCGCAGAGCCGTGGCTGCCGCGTGCGTCTGCGTGAGGAAGTGCTGTCGGGCGTTGAGGAAGTGCTGCTCGAAGGCGTGGCCGATCTGGCCATCACCGGGCTGAGCATTCCCGGTTACCTTGGCGCAGAATTGAGCGATGTCGAATTTGTCGCCGTCGCCCATCCTGATCACGCGCTGCATCGGCTCAACCGCGAGCTGAGCTTTCAGGACCTGGAAACCCAGATGCAAGTGGTCATCCGCGACTCCGGCCGCCAGCAACCTCGGGACGTCGGCTGGCTCGGCGCCGAGCAGCGCTGGACCGTCGGCAGTCTCGCCACGGCTGCGACGTTCGTCAGCAGTGGCTTGGGATTCGCCTGGCTGCCACGCCACATGATCGAGCGGGAACTGAAAGACGGCTCACTCAAGCTGCTACCGTTGGACAGAGGCGGCAACCGCAACTCCAGCTTCTATCTGTATTCGAACAAGGACAAACCCTTGGGCCCAGCCACGCAAATCCTCATCGAACTGCTGCGCACCTTCGACACCCTGCCGCTGGACGCACCGTTCGCCGCCCCCGAACAAGCCTGACACGGAGTTCACCGATGGCGTATTTCGAGCATGAAGGTTGCAACCTGCACTACGAGGAATATGGCCACGGCGATCCGTTGCTGCTGGTTCACGGTCTGGGCTCCAGCACTCTGGACTGGGAAATGCAGATTCCTGCCCTGGCCGCGCATTACCGGGTGATCGTCCCGGACGTGCGCGGTCACGGCCGCTCCGACAAGCCCCGCGAGCGCTACAGCATCGCCGGCTTCAGCGCTGACATCGTCGCCCTGATCGAGCATTTGAAACTCGGCCCGGTGCACTACGCCGGGTTGTCCATGGGCGGCATGATCGGCTTTCAGCTCGCCGTCGATCAGCCGCGGATGCTCAAGAGCCTGACCATCGTCAACAGCGCGCCCGAGGTCAAGGTGCGCAGCCGCGACGATTACTGGCAGTGGTTCAAGCGCTGGAGCCTGATGCGCCTGCTCAGCCTCGCCACCATCGGCAAGGCCCTTGGCGCCAAGCTGTTCCCCAAACCGGAGCAGGCCGATTTGCGCCAGAAGATGGCAGAGCGCTGGGCAAAAAACGACAAACGTGCTTATCTCGCCAGCTTCGATGCGATTGTTGGCTGGGGGGTCCAGGAACGACTTTCCCGGGTCACCTGTCCAACCCTCGTCGTCAGCGCCGACCGGGACTACACCCCCGTTTCGTTGAAAGAAACCTATGTCAGACTGCTGCCCGATGCGCGGCTGGTGGTGATCGCCGATTCGCGCCACGCCACCCCGCTCGATCAGCCCGAACGCTTCAATCAAACGCTGCTGGAGTTCCTCGCCACAGCCGATAATCACCCTCAGGATCACTGACCCATGCTGAAAAAACTCGCCCTCGCCGCCGGCACCGTGCTGTTCGCTGCCAACCTGATGGCTGCCACGCCGGCAAAAGCACCGCACGTGCTGCTGGACACCACCAACGGCCAGATCGAAATCGAGCTGGACCCGGTCAAGGCGCCGATCAGTACCAAGAATTTCCTCGAGTACGTCGACAGCGGCTTTTACAACAACACGATTTTTCACCGCGTGATCCCGGGCTTCATGGCCCAAGGCGGCGGCTTCACCCAGCAGATGCAGCAAAAAGACACCAAGGCGCCGATCAAGAACGAAGCCAGCAACGGTCTGCATAACGTTCGTGGCACTTTGTCGATGGCGCGTACCTCCAACCCGGATTCGGCCACCAGCCAGTTCTTCATCAACGTGGCCGACAACGCCTTCCTCGATCCGGGCCGTGACGCCGGTTACGCGGTGTTCGCCAAAGTGGTCAAGGGCATGGACGTGGTCGACATCATCGTCAACTCCCAGACCACCACCAAACAGGGCATGCAAAACGTGCCGGTCGACCCTGTGATCATCAAGTCGGCCAAGCGCATCGACTAAGCTTTACAGGGCATATCGAGCGGCGCTGACCTGATGTCACGCCGCTCACACTGATAAAAGGAGAGCCCGTGCTCCGGGCGGTTATCTGATGCTCTATCGCCGTTTCGAACAACTGATCGACATATTCCGCGACGCCCCGACGGCGTCTCCGCCGGACCGCGTTCTGCCCTTCTATACCTATTACCTGAAGCAGGTCTGGCCGAGTTTCGTCGCCCTGCTGATCGTCGGCCTGTTCGGCGCGTTGATCGAAGTGGCCCTGTTCAGCTACCTGAGCCGCATCATCGACCTCGCCCAGGGCACGCCGAACGTCGACTTCTTCAAGGTGCACGGCGTCGAACTGGCGTGGATGGCGGTGGTAGCGTTACTGCTGCGCCCGCTGTTCCTGGCGCTGCACGACATGCTGGTGCACCAGACCCTGAGCCCGAGCATGACCAGCCTGATCCGCTGGCAGAACCACAGTTACGTGCTCAAGCAGAGCCTGAATTTCTTCCAGAACGACTTCGCCGGGCGCATTGCCCAGCGCATCATGCAGACCGGCAACTCGCTGCGCGATTCCGCCGTGCAAGCGGTGGATGCGCTGTGGCACGTGCTGATCTACGCGATCAGTTCGCTGGTGCTGTTCGCCGAGGCCGACTGGCGCCTGATGATCCCGCTGCTGACGTGGATCGCCGCCTACATCGGCGCGCTCTATTACTTCGTGCCACGGGTCAAGGACCGCTCGGTGGAAGCCTCCGACGCGCGCTCGAAACTGATGGGCCGGATCGTCGACGGCTACACCAACATTGCCACCCTGAAGCTGTTCGCCCACACCAACTTCGAACAGCACTACGCCCGCGAGGCGATTCAGGAACAGACCGAAAAAGCCCAGTTGGCCGGTCGCGTGGTCACCAGCATGGACGTGGTCATTACCACCATGAACGGCCTGCTGATCGTCGGCACCACCGCGCTGGCGCTGTGGCTGTGGACGCAATCGCTGATCAGCGTCGGCGCGATCGCCCTGGCAACCGGCCTGGTGATCCGCATCGTCAACATGTCCGGCTGGATCATGTGGGTGGTCACCGGCATCTTCGAAAACATCGGCATGGTCCAGGATGGTCTGCAGACCATCTCGCAACCGGTCAGCGTCACCGACCGGGAGCAGGCCAAACCGCTGGCCGTGGCCCGTGGCGAAGTGCGTTTCGAGCACGTGGATTTTCACTACGGCAAGAAGAAAGGCATCATCGGCGACCTCAACCTGACCATCAAACCCGGCGAGAAAATCGGTCTGATCGGCCCGTCCGGCGCCGGCAAATCAACCCTGGTCAACCTGCTGCTGCGCCTGTACGACGTCGAGGGTGGGCGGATTCTGATCGACGGCCAGGACATCGCCGAAGTCGGCCAGGAAAGCCTGCGTGCTCGGATCGGCATGATCACCCAGGACACCTCGCTGCTGCACCGCTCGATTCGCGACAACTTGCTGTACGGCAAGCCCGACGCCACCGACGCCGAACTCTGGGAAGCGGTGCGCAAGGCCCGCGCCGATGAGTTCATCCCGCTGCTGTCGGACGCCGAAGGACGCACCGGATTCGACGCCCATGTCGGCGAGCGCGGGGTGAAACTGTCCGGCGGTCAGCGTCAGCGGATCGCCATTGCGCGGGTGCTGCTCAAGGACGCGCCGATCCTGATCATGGACGAAGCGACCTCGGCGCTGGACTCGGAAGTGGAAGCGGCGATTCAGGAAAGCCTGGAAACCCTGATGCAGGGCAAGACCGTGATCGCCATCGCCCACCGCCTCTCGACCATTGCCCGCATGGACCGGCTGGTGGTGCTGGAAAACGGCAATATCGCCGAAAGCGGCAACCATGCCGAACTGCTGGCCCACGGCGGGTTGTATGCGCGGCTGTGGGCGCACCAGACCGGAGGGTTTGTCGGCATCGATTGATCCTGCGCGAAACACAAAAACCGCCAAAGCCCTCTACCCACGGGCTCTGGCGGTTTTTTATCGCCTGCTGGAAATTCGCATGAACCCTGCTGTACTGACCCAAGGCTCCGGAACGGAACCTGTCGTAAATCTGCAAGGAAGCACCACTCGATCCAGTCTCGATAGTACGTCTATCAAGGACACTCTCATGTCTCTGTTCAAACGTTCAGTCACTGAGTTGTTGGGTACGTTCTGGTTAGTGTTGGGCGGTTGCGGCAGTGCGGTCATTGCCGCGTCTTCACCCTTGGGAATCGGCGTGCTGGGGGTCGCCCTGGCGTTTGGTCTGACGGTGCTGACCATGGCATTTGCCATCGGCCACATCAGCGGCTGTCACCTCAACCCGGCGGTGTCGGTCGGTCTGTCCGTCGGCGGTCGATTCCCGGCCAAAGAGCTGCCCGCCTACATCATTGCCCAAGTGATCGGGGCGATCCTCGCGGCGGCGCTGATCGTCTACATCGGCAGCGGCAAGGAAGGCTTCGACGTCGCCGCCGGCCTGGCCTCAAACGGTTATGGCGAACACTCGCCGGGAAAATACTCGATGGCATCCGGCTTCGTCACCGAGCTGGTGATGACCGCCATGTTCGTGGTGATCATCCTCGGCGCCACCGACAAACGCGCTCCGGCGGGACTGGCACCTATCGCCATTGGCCTGGCCCTGACGCTGATCCACCTGATCTCGATTCCGGTGACCAACACCTCGGTCAACCCCGCCCGCAGCACCGGCCCGGCGCTGATGGTCGGCGGCTGGGCCATCGCGCAGTTGTGGATGTTCTGGGTCGCGCCGTTGCTGGGTGCGGTGGTCGGCGGCGTGCTCTATCGCTGGCTGGGCAAGGAAGACAGCTGAGGGAGTCGGCGAGGATCAGGCTTGCCGATACGGCAAGGCGCTCCTCGCCTCTTCGGCATAGGCCAGTACACCGGCGCGTTCCTGGTGCAGGAAGTCTTTGACCGCGGCTTTCAAACCGGGATGGCGCAGGTAATGCCAGGAATGGGTGATTACCGGTTCGAAGCCGCGAATCAGTTTGTGCTCACCCTGGGCACCGGCATCGAAACGCTGAAAGCCCTGGGCAATCGCATAGTCCATGCCCTGATAGAAACAGGTCTCGAAGTGCAGCCGGTCGAACTCGGCCAGGCATCCCCAATAACGCCCGTAAAAGCTGTCGCCGCCCACCAGGCTGAACGCCATCGCCACCGGCCGTGAGCCCTGTCGGGCCAGCACCACGCGAATCGCTTCCGGCATGCGCTCGGCCAGCAGGCTGAAGAACTCCCGGGTCAGGTACGGTGCCTGCCGACGCACCGCGTAGGTGTTGGCATAACAGGCGTAGACGAAATCCCACTGCGCCTCGTCCAGCTCGCGGCCTTCCAGCCATTCGAACTCGAAACCCTGTCCCGCCACTTGCTCGCGCTCCTTGCGCATCTGCTTGCGCTTGCGCGAGGCGAGCACGTCGAGGAAATCCTGAAAGTCGCGATAGCCGCGATTCTGCCAGTGGTACTGACAGCCGATGCGTTGCAGCCAGCCCGGCTGCTCGGCCATGGCGGCATCGGTAAATGCATCGGTGAAGTTGATGTGGGCGCTGGAGAGCTCTTCGACTTCCAGATAGCCCGGCAGGCTCTTGAGCAGCTCGAATCCGTCCTCGACATTCGCTGCCAACAACCGTGGGCCGCTGACCGGGCTGAACGGCACGGCGCTGAGGAACTTGGGGTAGTAATCGATGCCGGCGCGGGCGCAGGCATCGGCCCAGCCGTGATCGAACACGTATTCCCCGTAGGAGTGCCACTTGCGATAACCGGGCAACGCGGCGATCACGCGCCCCGCTTCGACGTGCAGCAAATGCTCCGCTTGCCAGCCGGTGTGCGGGCCGACGCTGCCGCTGTCCTCCAGCGAAGCCAGGAAGGCGTGGCGCAGAAACGGCTGGTTTTGCGGGACCAGAACATCCCAGTCGGACGCTGGAATTTCCGACAGTTTATGCAGACGTTGCAGCGGCATTTTCCTCTCCACTTTCGGGCGTGAACGCCCGGCGAGTATCGCTGATCGGCGGGGCGTTGCCCACGTCCGATTACGCGACAGCGCTCTAAATCAATAGTTCACGGCAGCTTTGTATCGTCATCAACCTGCCATCATCGTGCCACTGCTCTGTCATAAACCATCGCGATACTGGCGCCTGTTTTTAGAGCGCCGGGTTCTACCCCGGACACTGTTTTCCGACCGTCAAACCGTCGGTTGTGCCCAGGATGGTTCAGCCATCCCCTTTTCATCTTCGGAGATTGCTATGCGTCTTGCTTCCACGAAAACTGCGGCGGCCCTGTGCGGTGGCTTGTTGCTGGCCATGAGTGTTCCGGCCAGTGCCGCAGTCGACGCCAAACTGCTCGACATGCTCAAGGCTAACGGTTCGATTTCCCAGGCGCAGTACGTTGAACTGCAAACTGAACTGGCCAAGGATCAGAAGGCCCAGCAGATCGCGCAGCAGGCGCAGCAAGAGACCAACGAGCAAATCGCGGCGACCGCGAAGAAAACCAACGAACTCAGCAGTTTCGACCAGAAACTGGCCTGGGCCGCCAAGACCCAGTTCAAGGGTGACGTGCGTATCCGTCAGGAAACCATCAAGATCGACGGCGAGCCGAACAACGGCGGCCGCGACAAGGATCGCCAGCGCATCCGTGCCCGTCTGGGTGCGTACACCGAGATCAACCCGCAAGTCGACACCGGCATCCGTATCGCCACCGGCGGCGGCGACGATGCCCGTTCGACCAACCAGGACCAGGACAACTACTTCGACAAGAAGCAGATCTGGCTCGACCTGGGCTATATCGACTACCACCCGGATCAGATCAAGAACCTGCACATCATCGGCGGCAAGATGCTGCAACCGTGGGTGAGCATGGGCGACGTGATCTGGGACAGCGACATCAACCCGGAAGGTCTGGCCGTCACCTACAAGTATCCATTGGGCAGCAGCGTCGAGCTGTTCGGCAGCCTGGGTAACTACAACCTCAAGGACAACGTCGACGGCGACGGCGTGCAATTCCGTCACGACCTGCGCCTGACCGCCGGCCAGTTGGGCAGCCGCTTCGCCATCACCGACAACCTGAAACTGACCCTGGGCGGCAGCGTCTACGCCTACCAGAACGACGAAGACAGCCGTTGCACCGGCACCTCCACGCCGTGCGCCCTGGCCGTCAACGGCAACTCGGCCGACAACGAATTCCGTCTGTACGAAGGCTTCAGCCAGGTCGACATCGGCGGCCTGCCAATGCCGCTGTCGTTCTACGGTCAGTACGTGAAGAACAACGATGCAGTGACCGATCAGGACACCGCGTGGCTGGTAGGTGCCAAGTCGAAGGTCTTCGGCCTGAACCTCGACTACAACTATCGTGACGTACAGCGCAACGCGGTGGTCGGCGCCTTCACCGATTCGGACTTCGCCAACGGCACCACCGGTTCCCGTGGCCACAAGTTCAAGGTCGGCTACGACATCGACAAAAACTTCGCCATTGGTGCGACTTACTTCCTGACCAAGGCCGACTTCTCCAGCCGTACCCAGCGTGATGCAGACACCAACACCCTGCAGCTGGACGCGGAAGCGAAGTTCTAAGCAACCCGGCAACAGACTTCAAACGATGGGTTTACATCCGGTTCCATCGTTTGAAGAGGCTTCAACAGACTGGCGCGGCCGCAGCGATCCCCATCATCCGTTCGCTGCGGCCGCGCCAGTCTGTGATTTCAGGATCGATCCTTGCGCCGCAGCGCTGCCAGCTGCTCGGCCAACGCGTCCACGCCCTCTTCAGGCTTTTGCGGCATCGCTCGCAACGTCGCCTGCATCAAACGCATCTGGCGAATGAACCGCCGGCAATTGCGGCAGAACATCAGGTGATGACGCACCATCAACTTCTCGCGAAAGCTCAACTGGCCATCGAGATAATCGCTGGATCGCGCCACTTGCTCCTTGCAGGTCAACATTCTCCCGTCTCCTCAAAATGCTCCACGGTCGCGAAGACCTTCAAGCGTGCCCTGTGCAGCAACACGCGGACATTGGAGAGCGAGATCTCCAGAAGATTACAGATGTCCTCCAGCTCCAGACCCTGACGCTCGCGCAGCGTGAGCACACTGCTCTGAAGTTCGGAGAGACTGAGCAACGTATGCTCCAGGCATTCACGCAGCTCGCCTTCTGTCAGCAACGCTTCGGGCGTGTCCTGGTGCCAGGCGAACGGTGCGACCAGCCAGTGACCGTCGCCGGGACAGAAGCGATTGTCGTCGATGGTGCCGTGGGGGGACGGCAGATCATCCAGCAACACTTCGCGACGATTGAGTTTGTAGCGGCTCTTGGCCGAGTTGGCGGTGATGGTCAGCAGCCAGGTCTTGAGACTGGAGCGCCCCTCGAAACGGCCGATATTACGCACCACCGACAGCCACGCGTCCTGCACCACTTCCTCGACATGGCGCTGGCCGACAATCGCGTAGGCGACCGCGCGCATGGGGCTTTGATAGGTGCTGACCAGTTCCTTGAAGGCTTTCTGTTCGCCTGCCAACAACCGCTCGAGCAGTTGTGTGTCGTCAACCGCCATCCATCAATCCCCTTTTCCTGACTCCGAAAATGATAGCGGCAGGATCTCTCCTGCCGCCAGTTTCGAAAATTACAGCGCTCGCGCCGATTCGGATGTAGGAAACGTCAGCGCGATTAAGAGGAAATGAACTCGCTCTTAGCGTTTACGCAGAATCACGCTACCAATCGAGTAACCGGCACCGAACGAACTCAGCACCGCCAGCGAACCGGCCGCCAGATCGTCCTGATATTTGTGGAACGCGATCACGGAACCGGCGGAGCTGGTGTTGGCGTAGGTGTCGAGAATCACCGGGGCTTCTTCTTCGGTGGCCTCGCGGCCCAGCAACTTGCGCACGATCAGGTGGTTCATGCTCAGGTTAGCCTGGTGCAGCCAGAAGCGCTTCACGTCACCGACGTTGAGCTTGTTCTCTTCCAGATGCTCGCCGATCAGCTCGGCCACCATCGGGCAGACATCCTTGAACACCTTGCGGCCTTCCTGCACGAACAGTTTGTCGCGGGCGCCGATGCCCTCTTCCGCCGCGCGGTTGAGGAAGCCGAAGTTGTTGCGGATGTTGTTGGAAAACTTGGTCAGCAGTTTGGTGCTGACCACATCGAACTGGTGTTTCGACGTCGCCAGATCGGCGCGCTCAATGATCACCGCCGTGGCGGCGTCACCGAAGATGAAGTGGCTGTCGCGGTCACGGAAGTTCAGGTGACCGGTGCAGACTTCCGGGTTGACCATCAGGATCGCCCGGGCCTGACCCAGTTGCACGGTGTTGGCCGCTTGCTGGATGCCGAAGGTCGCCGACGAGCAGGCCACGTTCATGTCGAAACCGAAACCCTGGATGCCCAGCGCTTCCTGGACTTCGATGGCGATGGCCGGGTAGGCGCGCTGCAGGTTGGAGCAGGCGACAATCACGCCGTCGATGTCGGCGGCGGTCTTGCCGGCACGTTGCAGGGCTTGTTCGGCAGCGCCGATGGCCATCTGGCAGAGCACCGACCATTCGTCGTTGGAACGCTCCGGCAGCCGTGGCGCCATGCGCGCAGGGTCGAGGATGCCGTCCTTGTCCATGACAAAGCGGCTCTTGATGCCGGAAGCTTTTTCGATGAACGCGGCGCTGGACTCGGTCAGGGCCTGGACTTCGCCGCTGGCGATGGCGTCGGCGTTGTCCGCGTTGAACTGGGCGACGTAGGTATTGAAAGACTGCACCAGCTCTTCGTTGGAGATGCTGTTGGCCGGGGTGTACAGGCCGGTGCCGCTGATGACGACGTTATGCATGGTCGTTTCTCTAATCTGTTCAGGCAGAAAGTGCTGGCACCGACGTGCCAACACGCAAAGGGTCCATTCCCGTATCAGGGACGCAAAAACCTGGCATCGCTTTATTCCGTTGCGCGGCCCGGCAAAGGCTCTGGGACGCGAAAACGGCATTTATGGTGGCGAAGTTTGCCATAAACCCGAGGTTTTGGCGCCTTTCCCAAGCGTCACGACCTTCCCAATGTGGGAGCGAGCTTGCTCCCACAAGGGGAATTTGTGATCGTTCCCACGGAGCGATCAGGCACTCGCTAGGGTTCCACCTGCGTCCACTGCTTGTTGAGGCGTTTGTCGGAGATCGGCACCTTCGTCCCCAACTGCTGGGCGAACAGCGAAACCCGGTACTCCTCCAGCCACCAGCGATACAGCTCAAGCTGCGGATCGCGCTTGCCTTCCTGGGCATGCTTGGCAGCGCGGGTCTGGTATTGCGTCCAGAGGCCGGCGAGTTCGCCGCTCCAGACCCGATCCTTCTGCACTTGCGCGCCCAGCTTCTCGAAACGCTGCTCGACCGCTTTCAGGTAACGCGGCAACTCCTTGAGCCAGAGCATCGGCGTTTCCCGGACGAAGCCCGGATACACCAGATGACTGAGTTGCTGTTTGATGTCGTTGAGCGCCACCGCTTGGGCCAGGTCGATCTTGCCCTTGAAGCGTTTTTGCAGACCGTGCCAGAGCTTGAGGATTTCCAGGGTCAGACGCGCCACGCGCTCGGCGTGCTCGGTCCAGCTGCCGCGCTTGCGCTCGGCCAGTGCCGCCAGACCTGCGCCGTCACGCGGCAAAGGGTCTTCGCCGTCGAGAATGCAGCTGTCGAGGCTGGCCAGCAGAATGTCTTCCACCAGTGCATCGACCCGCCCCAGTTCGCGGTACAGCAGGCCCAGTTCGGTCAGGCCCGGCAACTTGCCGCGCAGGAACTTCGCCGGTTCGGCCAGTTGCTGCAGCAGCAGACGTTGCAAGGCGCGGCGGTGCTGGAATTCGGCTTCGGCCGGGGTAGAAAATCGCCCTTCCTTGACCGTACCGCCCTCTTCCACCAGCGCCGGATACACCGTCATCGACAGCCCGGCGATCTTCTGTTGGGTCTTTTCCGCCACCGGCGCAAAGACTTTGGCCTCCACCGGTTGCTGGCTTTTCGCACTTTGCGGCACCGCCAGTGCGGCCTGGCTGGCTTCGGCGAAACGTGCGGTCAGCTCGGCCAGATCCCGGCCCTCGCCGAGGAACTTGCCCTGGCCGTCGACGATTTCCAGGTTCATCCGCAGGTGGCTTTCAACCTGCTGCGCCGCTTCGGCCCAGGCTTCATCGCTGACCCGCGCACCGGTCATGCGCAGCAGTTCGCGACCCAGCGCTTGCGACAACGAACCTTCGGCGAAGGTCATGCGTTGCAGCGCGGCCTTGATGAAGTCCGGCACCGGCACGAAGTTTTTTCGCAAAGCCTTGGGCAGGTTGCGCACCAGGGCGATGCACTTGGTCTCGATCAGTCCCGGCACCAGCCATTCCAGGCGTTCCGGCGGCAGCATCGGCAACAGCGGCGCCGGCACACGCAGGGTCACGCCGTCACGCGGATGATTCGGTTCGAAGTGGTAACTCAGCGCCAGTTCCAGATCGCCGATGTGCAGCGTGTCCGGGTAATGCTGGGCGGTGACTTCGCTGGCTTCGCGAGCCAGCACGTCTTCCTCGCGCATGATCAGCAGTTGCGGGTCTTTCTGACTGTTGACGCGGTACCAACTGTCGAACGTCGCGGTCTGGTGGATCTCCGCCGGCAGTCGCGCGTCGTAGAACGCGTAGAGGGTTTCCTCGTCGGCCAGAATGTCCCGGCGACGAGCCTTGGCTTCCAGTTCGTCGAGTTGTTCGAGCAATTGCTTGTTGGCAGTCAGGCATTTGGCCCGGGACTGAATCTCGCCGCGCACCAGACCTTCGCGGATGAACAGTTCTCGCGAGACCACCGGATCCACCGGGCCGTAATGCACCGGCCGGCGACCGACCACGATCAGGCCAAACAGAGTGATCTGTTCGAACGCGACGACCTGGCCGCGCTTCTTCTCCCAGTGCGGTTCGAAGTGGTTCTTCTTGATCAGGTGCCCGGCCAGCGGCTCGATCCAATCGGCGTCGATCTTCGCCACCATCCGCGCGTAGAGCTTGGTGGTTTCCACCAGTTCGGCGGTCATCACCCACTGCGGGCGTTTCTTGCCGATACCCGATGACGGGTGAATCCAGAACCGCCGCTGACGGGCGCCAAGGTAATCGCCGTCCTCGGTTTTCTGACCAATCTGGCTGAGCAGGCCGACCAGCACCGCTTTGTGCAATTTCGGATAATCCGCCGGCTCTTTGTTCAGGCTCAGCTGCAAGTCGCGGCAGATCAGGCTCAACTGACGGTGGGAATCGCGCCACTCGCGCAGGCGCAGGTAGTTGAGGAAATTCTTGCGGCACCAGTTGCGCAGCGGGCTGGCGGTCAGCGCCTGGCGCTGCTCTTCAAAACCGCGCCACAGATTGACCAGCCCGGCGAAGTCCGAATCGGCGTCCTTCCACTGAGCGTGGGCCTGGTCAGCGGCCTGCTGACGCTCCGGCGGACGCTCGCGCGGATCCTGAATCGACATGGCACTGGCGACGATCAGCACCTCCTGCAAGCTGCCGAGTTTGGCGGCTTCAAGCAGCATGCGGCCCATGCGCGGGTCCACCGGCAGGCGCGCCAGTTGGCGACCGAGCGGGGTCAGCTGACTGTTGCGATCCACCGCCGACAATTCCTGCAGCAGGTTGAAACCGTCGCTGATCGCCTTGCCGTCCGGCGGCTCGATGAACGGGAAATCGGTGATCTCGCCGAGGCGCAGATGGAGCATCTGCAGGATTACCGCAGCGAGGTTGGTGCGCAGGATTTCCGGATCGGTGAATTCCGGACGACCGAGGAAATCCTCTTCGCTGTACAAGCGCACGCAGATACCCGGCTCGACCCGGCCGCAGCGACCTTTACGCTGGTTGGCACTGGCCTGGGAAATCGCTTCGATCGGCAGCCGCTGGACCTTGGCACGGTAGCTGTAGCGGCTGATGCGCGCGGTGCCGCTGTCGATCACGTAACGGATGCCCGGCACGGTCAGCGAAGTTTCGGCAACGTTGGTCGCCAGCACCACACGACGCCCCGGATGGGACTGGAAAATCCGCTGCTGTTCCGCCGGCGACAGGCGCGCGTACAACGGCAGGATTTCGGTGTGTTTGAGCTGGGCCTTGCGCAGCATGTCGGCGGCGTCGCGAATCTCGCGCTCGCCGGGCAGGAACACCAGCACATCACCGGGACTGCGGCGCTCGCTGCGCTCATAGGCGGCGATTTCGTCGAGGGTGGCGAGAATCGCCTGATCCACGGTCAGGTCATCCTCGACGCGGTTGCCTTCTTCGTCCTGCTCGAGCGTCAGCGGGCGATACCAGGTTTCCACCGGGAAGGTGCGGCCGGACACTTCGACAATCGGCGCATCGTCGAAATGTTTGGAGAAGCGCTCCAGATCGATGGTCGCCGAAGTGATGATGACTTTCAGATCCGGGCGACGCGGCAGCAGGGTTTTCAGGTAACCGAGCAGGAAGTCGATGTTGAGGCTGCGTTCGTGGGCTTCGTCGACGATGATCGTGTCGTAGCGTTCGAGGTAGCGGTCGTTCTGGGTTTCCGCCAGCAGGATGCCGTCGGTCATCAGTTTGATCAGGGTGTTCGAATCGCTTTGGTCTTCGAAGCGCACCTGATAACCGACCAGCGCGCCCAGCGGTGTACCGAGTTCTTCGGCAACCCGGCTGGCCACGCTGCGCGCCGCGATCCGCCGAGGCTGGGTGTGGCCGATCAAACCGTGCTGGCCGCGACCGATCTCCAGACAGATTTTCGGCAACTGGGTGGTTTTGCCCGAGCCGGTTTCACCGGCGATGATCAGCACCTGGTGCTTTTCCAGGGCCTTCTTGATTTCGTCACGCTTGGCTGCAATCGGCAGGCTGTCGTCGTAACGGATCACCGGCAGGCTGGCCTTGCGTGCCAGCACCTGATCGCAGGACGCCTGCATCCGCGCCACCCACTGGGCCAGCTTGGCCTCGTCGGGTTTCTTGCGCAGCTCAAGCAACTGTCGCCGCAGCCGGTGGCGGTCGGCGAGCATGGCGTGATCGAGGTTTTTCAGCAGTTTGTCGATGGAGGGCGATTCGTCGGTCATCGGGTACGCAATTCGGTCGTCTAGTGGCGCAAGGACGCGATTGTCGCAGATTTGCGGGATTTGTGGCGTGTCTGGGGGATTGCTGCCCTCACCCTAGCCCTCTCCCAGGGGGAGAGGGGACTGATCGGGGGTTGCTCTAGAGCTACGCCGACCTGAAGGAGCCTCACCGAATCCATAATCGCCACGATCTTTCAGGTCGATGTTTAACCCGAGACACCTCGGTCGACCCCCTCTCCCTCCGGAAGAGGGCAGGGGTGAGGGCTTGCTTTTGGGGGGTTACTCGTTATCAAGCCCCTTACGCCGATACGGAAACACATCGATAACTTTCCCCGCCCGAATCGCCTCCTGTAGCCCCTTCCAGTAATCGGCGTTGTACAACTCGCCATGCAGCTGATCGAACAGCTTGCGCTGCGCCGCATCGGCAAACAGGAACGGCGGAAATTCTTCAGGGAACACGTCCAGCGGCCCGATCGAATACCACGGCTCGGAGGCCATTTCGTCCTCTGGCGTGCGCGGTGCCGGGATGTGGCGGAAATTCGCTTCAGTGAGGAAACAGATCTCGTCGTAGTCGTAGAACACCACCCGGCCATGACGGGTGACGCCGAAGTTCTTCAGCAGCATGTCGCCGGGAAAGATGTTGGCCGCCGCCAGTTGCTTGATCGCCAGGCCGTAATCCTCCAGCGCTTCGCGCACCTGGGCTTCGTTGGCGTTATCCAGATAGAGATTAAGCGGCGTCATTCGGCGCTCGGTCCAGCAGTGGCGGATCAGCACGGTTTCGCCTTCCAGCGACACCGTGGACGGCGCGACTTCCAGCAGCTCCGCCAGGCACGCCGGCTCGAATTTGCTCAGGGGAAAACGGAAGTCGGCGAATTCCTGGGTATCGGCCATGCGCCCGACCCGGTCGACGCTTTTCACCAGTCGGTACTTCTCGATCACCGTGGCACGGTCGACGTTTTTCGATGGAGAGAAACGATCCTTGATGATCTTAAACACGGTGTTGAAGCCCGGCAGCGTGAACACGCTCATGACCATGCCGCGCACGCCCGGCGCCATGATGAACTGGTCATCGGTGTTGGCCAGGTGATTGATCAGGGCGCGGTAGAACTCCGATTTACCGTGCTTGTAGAAACCGATCGAGGTGTACAGTTCGGCGATGTGCTTGCCCGGCAGGATGCGTTTGAGGAAACCGATGAACTCCGCCGGCACCGGCACATCCACCATGAAATACGAACGGGTGAAGGAGAAGATGATCGACACCTCCGCTTCGTCGGTGATCAATGCGTCGATCTGAATCCCGCGCCCTTCGCGGTGTAGCAACGGAATCACCAACGGCCACTGATCGTCGTTGGTGTAGATGCGCCCCACCAGGTACGCGCCCTTGTTGCGGTACAGCACCGAGGAAAACAGCTCGACGCTCAGCTCCGGGTCCTTGCACACCCAGTCCGGCAGGTTCTCGCGCAGTTGCGCTTCCAGACGCAGCAAGTCGCCGGGCAAATCGGCGTAGGCCTCGCTGAAGCGGTAATCGGCAAAGATGCTCGCAAGCATGCCCGAGATCTGCCCTTGGGGCTTGTAGGTGCGGGTTTGCGCGGCCCGTGCCCGACGCAGGCTCGGGCGCGTGGTGTGGATGAACATGCAGCCGTCACTGATCAGGTCGTGGCTGAACAGGCTGCAGAAAATCGAGTTGTACCAGGTCTCGGACAGTTCATCGTCGAAGCGCAGGTCGATGATGCTGATGTAGGCGCTTTTCACCAGTGGCCAGCAGGTGACATCCATCAAGGTGTCCGGCTCGAAGTACTCGCGCAGACGGGCGACGGTTTCACCGACCTTTTCTTCGTAGAGGTTGATCCGTGCCGCCGACGCGGTTTGCGTGTCCTGCCAGCGGGCCTGCTCGAAGCGCTCCCGGGCGCCGTCGGTGATCCGCCGGAAATGCTCGCGGTAATCGTCAAAGCCATCGAGGATCAGGCGGGCGATGTCGGTGGCTGGCCATTGCTGCGGCATAGATGAGACCTCTGCGGGAATTGGAGAATCTGTGCTCGAAGGCCTGAGCTTAGCCACGGAAGCAGGCGCAGGAGAAGCGCAATTTCGGCCAAATCCTCTTGCGGGTTGTACAACGACACAGTTTTTATCAAAGTTTTTTTAATCGACCGTTCGGTCAATAAACGTCCCTTCGGCTTCTCCCTATCGCTGAGCGCCAGCCCGCGTTTCTTCTGGGTTTCGGATCCAACCCGGTAGCGACGTCTCTAATCCGCGCTTTTCCCGGCTAGTTCCTTCTCGTCCATCGCGTGCCACCCCGGTTAAAAATGGCCTTACCAAGATAGTGGCACTTTGATATACAGCCCGCCATCACCCGCCTTACAACAAGATCCTCGGTCCACGAGGACGACCTCTCCCCCAATCCCCAAGGAGCACATTGATGTCTATCCGGAATCTGCGCATAGGTTTGCGCGCCAGTTTGTGTTTTGCCGTTCTGGCCAGTCTGCTGGTGGTGGTCGGCCTGTTCGGTCTGGGCCAGATGAAAACCCTGCGCGAGAGCGCGGCGGTGATCGAGGAATCGTGGATGCCCAGCATCGAAAGCATCCATGACGCAGCGGCGAATATCGCCAGCATCCGTCTTGAATCCCTGCGCCTGATCACCAGCACCCAGGTGGCCGTTCGCGAACGCAGCAAAGGCATTCTCACCGCGCAACGTCAGGAATTGCTCAAGCGCCTCGACGACCACAAGGCCCTGATCGCCAATGACCAGGAGCGAGCGATGCTGGAAGGTTTGAGCGCCGACACGGCCAAGTACCTGAGCATCCTCGACCAGATCATCAAACAGATCGATGCCGGACAAAACGAACAAGCCTACGCGCGCCTGACCACTGAACTGGCGCCCCAGGGCACGGTGCTCGACAAGACCCTTGAGCAAATGATCAGCCTCAATCAGCAAGGCGCGGATGCCGCCGCCAAGTCCGCGGCGGCGATGTACCAGCAGGCGCTGTGGATCGTCGCCGCGATCATCGTCATCGCCCTGATTGCCACGTTGTTGCTGGCCTGGTTGCTGACCCGCAGCATCACCACGCCGATCAATCAGGCGCTGAACGCGGCGCGGCAGATTGCGTCGGGAGACCTCAGCGGTCGCATCGACAGTGAGGGTCGTGATGAAGCGGCGCAATTGCTCACGGCGCTGGCGCAGATGCAGGGCAATCTGCGTTCGACCATTCGCGGCATCAGCGAGTCGGCCCAGCAACTGGCCTCCGCTGCCGAGGAAATGAGTTCGGTGATGGAACAAAGTACTCGCGGGTTGCAGCAGCAAAATGACCAGATCGAGCAGGCCGCCACGGCGGTCACCGAGATGAGCACGGCGGTGGATGAAGTGGCCGCCAATGCGGTGTCCAGTGCCCAGGCCTCCGAAGCGTCGAACGAGGACAGCAAGCACGGGCATGTGCAGGTCAGCGAGACCATCAGTTCGATTCAGGAACTGGTCAGTGCAGTACTCGGCGCGTCCGAACAGGCCGAGGGCCTTGCGACCCAGGCCCAGGACATCAGCAAGGTGCTGGAAGTGATTCGCGGCATCGCCGGGCAGACCAACCTGCTGGCCCTGAACGCTGCGATTGAAGCCGCGCGAGCCGGCGAGGCCGGACGTGGCTTCGCAGTGGTTGCCGACGAGGTCCGCTCGCTGGCCCAGCGCACGCAGAACTCCACCGAAGAAATCGAGCTGATGATCAGCAGCATTCAGCAAGGCACCAGTGCCACCGTCGGCGCCTTGCAAAACAGCGCCGAGCAGGCCAGCCATACCCTGCGTCGCGCCAACAGTGCCGGCCATGCACTGGAGAAAATCACCGCGTCGATTTCGCAGATCAACCAGCGCAACCTGGTAATCGCCAGCGCCGCCGAGCAACAGGCGCTGGTGGCTCGGGAGGTCGATCAGAACCTGGTGACCATCCGTGATCTGTCGACACAAACCGCAGCAGGTGCCACCCAGACGTCTGCCGCCAGTCAGGAGCTGTCGCGACTGGCCGTCGACCTGAACGCACTGGTCACGCGCTTCGTGATCTGATCAGACAATTAAATGCCCGATTAGCGGTTGCCATCGCCGGGGCCCTCGGCAACACTCTCGTCCCGATCAAGGAAGGAGTGGCCCGTGAGCCCCGTCGATATTTTCCGCATGTTGTCGCTGGCCGCCATCTGGGGCGCGAGCTTCCTGTTCATGCGCATCATCGCTCCTGCGATCGGTACGGTTCCGACCGGATTCTTCCGCGTTTCCATCGCCGCCGTCGGCTTGCTGGTGATCCTCGGGCTGATGCGCATCAGCTGGGATTTCAAAGGCAAACTCAAGACCGTGATGATGCTCGGCGTGATCAACTCCGGCGTGCCGGCGACGCTGTATTCGGTCGCCGCCCAGGTGCTGCCGGCCGGTTATTCGGCGATCTTCAATGCCACCACGCCATTGATGGGCGTGTTGATTGGCGGTTTGTTCTTCAGTGAAAAACTGACGTTGGCCAAACTCGCCGGGGTGTTCCTCGGCCTGCTCGGGGTGGGTGTGCTGACCCGCGCCGGCCCGGTCGCGTTCGATCTGCACTTGCTGATGGGCGCGGTGGCCTGCCTGCTCGCAACCACCTGTTATGGCTTCGCCGGGTTCCTCGCCCGACGCTGGCTGGATCAGGCCGGCGGCCTCGACAGCCGTCTGTCGGCGCTGGGCAGCATGCTCGGTGCAACCCTTTTTCTGTTGCCGCTGTTCGGTTACAGCGTCATCACTGCGCCGCCGGTGAGCTGGGGTGGCTGGAATGTCTGGCTGTCGCTGCTGGGCCTTGGGCTGGGCTGCACTGCGTTTGCCTACATCATTTACTTCCGCCTGTTGAGCTCCATCGGGCCGGTGAAATCGATGACCGTGACCTTCATGATTCCGCCGTTCGGCGTGTTGTGGGGGGCGCTGTTTCTCGATGAGCCGCTGTCGATGGCCCACGTGTATGGCGGGGTGTTGATCGCCATTGCGCTGTGGCTGGTGCTGAAACCTGCAAAGCCTCTGAAAATGGATCAGAAAGAGATCACACAATGAAATCCGACAGCAGCACATTCACGTATCGCAAACTCTCTGCCGCACCTTGTAACAAGATAATCATTCTTAAGTCGCTTCGAGAAGAAGATCCCGACACTGCCGATTATCTTTACCGGCACATCACTGAAAGTGTGAATCCCGAAAGGATTCGCAAAGGAGAAGCCGCCGCAGCTCCGGTAGTTGAGCGGCTCGAGAGCAAACGTCACCTGTTCGACAAGCTAGAGGCAATAAGGCTCGCTTGTTTAAAGGGAACCGCTCCGATTATTCATCTCGAAACACATGGCTGTGAAGGTCAGGGGCTGGTCATTTTCCCAAGACAAGCAGATCCGGAAATTGTGACCTGGGAGGAGTTGATTGAAATATTTCGCGATATCAACATCGCCTGTAATGGAAACCTGACCGTTATTCTTGCGGCCTGTCATTCCTTCGAGATGGAGAAAGAAAGCGTCAAGCAACAACGACCGTCCCCTTTTTTTGCATTCATCGGTTACGAAAAGAAAATACTGCCATGTGATATTGAGCGGGATCTCGCTTTTCTCTACGACTCTCTGTTACTGGAGAGCACGCTGCCTTCGGAAAAAGACAGCACGATGGAGAAGTACAAGCTTTACACCGAAGACTCCCTGGTCCTGAGCTTTATTGGTGTCTTGCTTAGTAACCTGTCCTCACCAGGATCTGCGGAAGGGCTGATACCAACATTTGAACAATTTTCAGCGCCTCCCTACCCGCTCGCTCATCTGCCTATCGAAAAGCAAATTCAGATATTCGAGGAAAGCCTGAAAAGCGAACAGACTGTGCTTCGAATAGTCGAGACGTTTATGCAGAACAAAGAAAATGCCGAGCTTCTTAAACAAGACATCCGCAAGCATTTTCTAACGCACTTTCCCGCTGTCGAGGGCGACTCACTTAAGCCATTCGAGCAGCTTGGCATGTAACGCCTCGGCTTCGAAATAGTTACAGTGGTTGACCTGCTCACCAGTGAACAACAAGGAATCCACCGGCAGAAGGACAGACTCATGACATCCTTCAGAGGGAACGACCAAATCATTATCGGCGGAAAAAAACCTGTCGATGGCAGCGTCTTTGAAGCGAGCCAGCATTCCTCCAGCAATTGGTGCACGGAAGACCGCTCCGACCGTATACCAGTCGATCAAGTGACTGCCACTAGAAGCCTTTGCTAACAACGGATGTGCAGGTTCCATGGCTGCCAGCCCAGGTAATCCCTGCGTCAATCCGCTACCAATAACCTTGACCAGACACAGCAAACCTTCCAGAAACACGGTAACTGAGGTGTCCGGCATTATTTTCAGACATGACGTATGGGCATTAAGGAAAGACGTCCAGTGCTGAATATCTGCCAGAGGCGTCCCTCGATTCGGCGTCCCTACAAGACACACCTTTTCAATTTTCAACCTCGCCTCGACTCTCTCGCTTAACTCTCGAGCTAAAAGACCACCGCGACTGTGGCTGACGATGTCGAAGACATTGTCACCGACGACATGCGCAGGAAGCTGCTCTATCAGCCAGTCGACGTTTTCCTGCGGACTTTCAGATAAAGATGGGTGAGCCAAGGCAATTACTCGGCCGGCATACTTCTCCATCAATGCTTGGAAGGCAGGCTTGCCCAGCCAGCCATTGAACCCGACCGTCGGTGTACTGAACGTACCGTGTATCAGCAAAAGCGCAGGGCCGGCACCAAAATTCTTCCAGTCAGGCAAAGTGCATGTGCCATCTGACTGTACCTGTAAAAGTTCATACGGCCGATGACGTTGCTCCCACTGACTGGTCAATGCCTTGGCAGCCTTGCCAACCACGGGATCGGTGATCCAGCTGATAATACTGACCAGGCTACGCATCGTCTTCGTGACAACGCCTCGACTGCCCGCTCCTGACGCAGGACTGCTGGCCACAAGGGTAAATACTTGCTCTTGTGGTGACACTTGATTCGGAAAAATCCAAGTTGATAAACCGCGCTCGTCCGTTTGAAGAATTGCGTAGCTATTCCCCGCCTTGAACGGAACGATCAACTGCGCGTCATCCCCGCCAGCGTTTCGAGTGCCGGCCTGCGAGACTGGTCCGGGAGTCAGTACCAGATCCAACTGCGCAACGACGATTATTTCCGCATCGAGAGACGCTGAGTGCAGAGGAAGTGATTTCACGCCCATGCGAGTCGCTGTGCCCGAAGTACGCATTGTGACCTCGCCCGTATACCCGCGAGCCCGCAAGCTGAATAACGTACCGTTGAGTTTTTCCGGCTGAAACGAACCTCGCAGTGTTGTTTTCATAGATCCGATTCTTTGCGATTGATACGAAGTTGGGTCATCCGTAACGAAGGATGCCCATAAAAGATGTACGCCAGATGAGTTATGTGTCCGCCGTCGCGCGCCATTGCACGGATCTCACGGAAGGTTTCCCCGACGGTCTGACCCTGCGTAAGCGTGTTGCAATAAAATTTTTCGGCCACTTGCAGGGCAACTTCGTCCTGCACCGCCCACAGTGGTGCAATGAATGCCTGTGTGCCAGCATCCACGAATGCGCCTGGAAATCCGCTTAGAAAGCCAAGTTGCTGACCTGCTGTTCCAACCTGGCAAGCATTGAGAAAGACTGCGGAGAATCTCGGCAGACCATTTTCACGAACCCCGGCAAAATGGTAAGGCGAAAGGATCTGTTCATCCTCAAGGCACAAGGCCTGCGTTTGCGAAGCTACATCGCTGTATCCGTGTAATGCGACATGGGCAAGATGTCCGCTAAGTCTAGGTTTTTGCTCCAGCCACTCCTCAACTGCTGGCAATCGCGCTTCAATACTTTGCCCGTTGAAATCACGACTCAACATATCTCGCTCTTTCAAAGCGTGCACAAGCGGACTCTGTGATGGATGGTTTTCGTAATCACTCGCCAGGACGCTGACATGGTTGATCATAATTTTTGACATAGGCCCCGAGGAATCACGGGCACTCCACCACCGCCCCAAATGTGACAACTCGCCGAGAAACCCGGCAACTTTGAAAGGTGAGTCATCTTCCACGAAGGATGCCAACTCCCAGGGAACATAGGGCTCGTCTGTCATCAGCAAAATGCTTGGCATCCTCCCGTCTGCAAAAGCAGGTAGCAGTACTTCGCTTCTGATTGCGAGGGGGATCAATTTGGATATGACCCGGCCAATCCCCGTCAGGTGCGCGTAAGCGCCCTTTCCACTGGGCGATCCGAATACACCCTGAAAATTCGACAGTTGCATGCCAAATATCTGAGGCTGCTCCAACCAAACCGAAAAGGGGCCTTTGTGCAGTGAACCCGGCACCCACGCACTCCACGCCACGTAGTCAGGTTTCTCCCTCTGGACCCAGAGCACAATATCAACGGCCTCCAGGTTAGCTGGATTAGCAAGGGGAAGAACGGAAACCGACGCTACAGGCGCAGGAAGCGTGGACGATTCGTCATCGCTGATCCGGTGGCTGCGCACGGCCAGTTTCTTAACAATGTTGCCGACCAGTTTATTACGGAAAAAATAATTCGCACGCAAGATCAGTTCTTTGATTCCTGCGCAAGGACGTAAACTGAAAACATGCTCAGCAGCCATATCAAGCTCAAGCTCGACCATCGATAAACCGTCGATTTCGGCACCGTCGGCGCTGACGAAAACCGTAAGCTTCTCACCAGGACTGGCATCGTCGATCTCAATACGTTTTTGCTCGCTCGCGTCGGCATCAGGTGCAGTTGAAAATCCAACAGAGAACTGCAGTGGTTGTTCGTGAATAGCATCGCCAAAGGGCGTAATTCGCGGATGGGCAACAAAAGGACTCGCTCTTTCCGGGGGGGAAATTACGGGAGGTCCATAAGAGAATTTAACCCGCTCGGATTCCCACGTGCGGATAGAATCGTTGGGACTCGGAAAGTCGCGGAAGGCCCTGGTGAGATCACGACGTTTATCCAAAGTACGGGGTTTGGTGTCCAGGCCCGGGTCATAAACGCTGACTACCCGATCATATTCAATCAGTACACGCAAGCGAGATGTCAGTCGCCGCACAGAATCGTATTCGGCGACTGGCACGGATTGGGGAGTGCCGAACCAGTACTGGATAAACTTTTTAAGACTCCAATTTATAAACGACCGGGGGCCAAAGACCTCGTTCCCTTTGAACTCTTTCATTGCCAGAAAGCGAATAAATTCTGGGATCTTCAATGGAGACTGCGTGAGTGATCGTTCCCACTTGCGCTTCTCGAGTGTTCCGAGCGTCGTTCGCTCAAGCAGGACAGCGGTCAATGCGCTACGCACGAGCAACTGAACCCGGCCGCCATGTTGCAGACGATCACCCAGGATGATGTAGTCGCTGACTGGATTGGCCAAAACCTGAAGCAAATCTGACGGAGAACTATCCAGTTGAAGCGTGCTGAATTTTTTACTCAAATATGAAGGACTGAAGAACATTCCGCTTCCCTGCTTATGACAACGGCGATCGAACTCACTGTGATATGAAGCCCGCAAATGACGAGCATCAGCTTTTTTCAGCGACTCTCGACACCCTATTCATGACCATATTGCCACTACCCGTTATCAATCAGCGAGTGATCTTTTTTCTACATCTTTACGGAGCGAAAGTTGGCGGGCTGGTCCGGCCCGCTGGTAAAATCTCGGCCCGGACCAGCCTGAATCAAGCTCCCCGACGGAACACGAACACCAGACCGACGATGATCAACAGCATCCCCAGCACGCTCAGCGCCGCCAGGCGATTGCCGAAGATCAGATAGTCCATCACCGCCGTCACGGCCGGCACCAGATAGAACAGGCTGGTGACATTCACCAGATTGCCCCGGGCGATCAGTCGATACAGCAGCAACGTCGCCAGCACGGAAACCACCAGCCCCATCCACAACACCGGCACGATGAAGCCGGCGCTGTGCTCAAAGTGGAACGGCTGGAACGGCACGAAGATCCCGCACAGCAGCAGACCCGCCAGGTACTGCACCGGCAGCGTGCCGAGGGGATTGTCGGTGATGCGCTTCTGCATGATCGAACCGAAGGTCATGCTCGCCAGCGCCAGCAGCCCGAACAACATCCCCGCCAGCGACATTCCGGCCAGACCGATGCCCTGGTAAACCACCATGATCAGACCGGCCAATCCCAACGCCAGACCAAACATTCGGCTCGCCGAACGCTGCCGCTCCATGAGCACCACCGTCAGGATCGGTTGCACGCCCATGATGGTCGCCATCACCCCGGGCGTGACCTTCAGGTCCAGCGCCAGCAGATAGAAGATCTGATAAGCCCCCAACAACACCACCCCGGTGGCCATCGCGTACAGCATCGGCTTGCCGCCCTTGGGCAACTTCAACTTGAGCAACGGCACCAGCAGCACCAGCCCGCACAGGGCAATGACAAACCGGATCAGCAGAAAGGCGAAGGGTGAAGCGTGGGCCAGCCCCCACTTGGAGAAGATCGCCCCGCTGCTCCACAGCAGAACGAACAGGCTCGTGGACGCCGCCGCGAGCGCGGACTTTTTCGAAAGGATAAACATGAATACCACCTGTAGTCAGGCCAATAGCCAACTCAGCCGAAGCTGAAATTCAGTAGGTTTTTTCAGGCGGGCACAGGGGTCAGCAGATAACGCTGATCAGCCCGAAACACCAACGCCCGGCGGTGATACGACTGCGCACACCGGCGTGCTACTGACAGGTGGAGGGTAATGACTGATCTGCACAGGCTGCTGATTCCCGCACGGCACGACGCCAGCGTTGACCGCTGAATCGACTACCGCGTTGATGAGGGATGCAGGCATCTGGGCTGATCTTTTTTGAAGGGTTGGACAATGAGTCGCGCGACTCACGAGCGCCGACTATAACCAGCGCGGGACATGGATTGCAATGAATTGGACAAGGGGCCAGTAGCGACAGGCAGGAGGCAGGCGCATAGGCTCGTTTGCAATTGCAACGACCATTGATGGGGGACATGGAATGCGCGAGATCATATGCCAAGGGAACGGAATCATCTGCGGTATCAGTTGTACAAATCGCAAGCCAGGAAGCTTGCCCGCCTTGCCACGACTCAACTCCAGATTGACCTGGAGATGGCTGGTCCCACAACGCTTGACCTTTCGAAAGTACGTTTCGAACCCATCGACTCGTTGGCGCTGAGTGCTTTTGAGTGTTGGGAGAGCCCACATTTTTCATGGGAAGAAGTCATTGGATGGAAAGCGCGCGAACCTCTCGCTCTCGACATCGCAATCTGGTTTGAATCTGAACTGTGCGGACTTTGCTTCGCCAACCCGAATAAAAGTCGACAACGCATCCGAATCGTACGACTGGAGGGGCGGCCAAGAGAAACACATCCATTGAAAAACCGTGTTGCACCGCTATCCGTTCTGGCAATTGAGCAATACGCCCGCATCATTGGCAGTAGCTTGATCGAAGCTCAAGAACCATTCCAGGGAGCAATACCAATTTACGAACAACTCGGCTTCGGTTTGGATAACGAGGGTCGCCTTGTCAAAACAGTAGGGAGCCTAGTATTGTGAAAAACGCTCAAATATTGATCAACCACGGTGTGAATATGCGCAAAGAAATAAAAAAATCCCCCAGAAAGAAAAAAGCGCATGCAATAAGGGGTGAATCTGATCCGGCGGTTTTGACAGCCAGTCAAAGACGGCTCTTACAGATCATTGCAACCGGCACCGCTATCGATGAACCAAGCTTACTTGCTGGCCGTCCCTGATTCCGAAAACAAAAAACCGCTCAAACGAGCGGTTTTTTATGCTTTTAATTCCAGCCTCAACCAAACAGCCAATACCCCAGCACCGTCAACACCACCACCGCCAGTACCGGCCGCATCACGCGGTAGGCTTTTGGATTACGGCGTTTCCACTGCTTGACCTTACCGCTGAACTTGTCGCTGAAGTTCTTGCTCCAGGCGTAAGCCTGGTTGATCCCGCCGACACGCTCGTCGTCGAGGTTCTGCGGTGCCGTGGCACGGCCCAGCCAGGCGCTGATGAAGCGGTTGATGCGGGTCATCAGGCGGCTGCTCAGCGGCCGCTCGATGTCGCAGAACAGGATGACGCGGGTCTGTTCGGTTTCGTTCTTGACCCAATGCACGTAGGTCTCGTCGAACATCACGTCTTCACCGTCGCGCCAGGCGTAGACCTGACCGTCGACGAAGATTCGGCAATCGTCGGAGTTTGGCGTTGACAGACCCAGGTGATAACGCAGGGAGCCGGCGAACGGATCGCGGTGCGGGTTCAAATGGCTGCCGCCCGGCAACAGCGCGAACATCGCGCCTTTGACGTTGGGGATGGCACTGACCAGCGCCACGGTTTTCGGGCACAGGGTTTCGGCCGATGGCAGCGGTTTGTCGTACCACTTGAGGTAGAAACGCTTCCAGCCTTTCTTGAAGAACGAGCCGAAACCGGCGTCGTTGTTCTTCTCGGCGGCACGAATATAACCCTCGTCGAACAGATGCATGGCTTCGTCGCGAATGGTTTCCCAGTTATCGCGCAACACGTCCAGCTCCGGAAACTTGCTGCGGTCCAGATACGGCTTGGACGGCACGCCCGAGAACAGGTACATCAAGGCGTTATACGGGGCGAACAGCGCCGAGTGGTTGACGAACTGCCGCAGCACCGGCAAACGCGCCTTGCCGCGCAAATGCACGTAGAGGATGCTGCCCACAAACAGCAGCAACACCGACACCTTGGCGGCTAACGAAAAGGTCATCAACAACTCCTTGAAATAAGACAACGCCACGCCATGTCATTTACCCGAGATGGCGGCCGGCCATGATAAACACTACCGGCTCCGGGAAAAACCCGCCCGACCCAACATTCAGTGTTAAGAATTGCGCAACAAAGCACTTATTAACATAACGATCCTGAACCCTGGCTGACCTGAATCAACGCGCCCCCTTACTGCTGGTTCTCCTGATCGGTGAACAGATCACTGAACAGCATGCTCGACAGATAACGCTCACCGGAGTCGGGCAGCACCACCACAATGGTCTTGCCCTGCATTTCCGGGGTCTCCGCCAGACGCACCGCCACCGACATGGCCGCACCGCAGGAAATCCCGCACAGGATCCCCTCTTCCTGCATCAGGCGCAGGGCCATGGCCTTGGACTCGTCATCCGTCACCAGCTCGACCCGGTCAACCATCGACAGATCAAGGTTCTTCGGCACAAAACCGGCGCCGATGCCCTGAATCTTGTGCGGGCTCGGCTTGATTTCTTGACCTGCCAGCGCCTGGGTAATCACCGGCGAAGACACCGGTTCCACCGCCACCGACAGAATCGGTTTGCCCGCCGTATTCTTGATATACCGCGACACACCGGTAATGGTTCCACCGGTGCCGACCCCTGCGACCAGCACATCGATGGCACCATCAGTGTCGTTCCATATTTCCGGGCCAGTGGTCTTTTCATGAATGGCTGGGTTGGCCGGGTTATCGAACTGGGCCGGCATGAAGTATTTGCCCGCGTCACTGGCTACGATTTCGTTGGCCTTTTCGATAGCGCCTTTCATGCCCTTGGCTGGCTCGGTCAGCACCAGCTCGGCGCCCAGCGCCTTGAGCACCTTGCGTCGCTCGATGCTCATCGAGGCCGGCATGGTCAGCAGCAACTTGTAGCCGCGCGCGGCCGCCACGAAGGCCAGGCCGATGCCGGTGTTGCCGGAGGTCGGCTCGACGATGGTCATGCCCGGCTTGAGTTTGCCGCTGCTTTCGGCGTCCCAGATCATGTTGGCGCCGATCCGGCACTTGACCGAGTAGCCCGGGTTGCGACCTTCGATCTTGGCCAGAATGGTCACGCCACGGGGCGCGATGCGGTTGATCTGCACCAGCGGCGTGTTGCCGATGGAATGGGCGTTGTCAGCAAAAATACGGCTCATGGCTGGGTCCTTGTGCAGCGTTGAATTCAGCTCTCCAAGGTAAGCCTGTTGCTCTTGTCAGTCCAGTCGGGCCGAACGTCTGCGGCAGGCGGCAGTCAATCGCTTTATACCGTTCGGAATTTGCTGCCATGAAGCGTCGCTACCGTTGGCCATTGTGGATTTTCGCCACTCTCGTTGTATTACTGGTCGTCCTGCACATCGCCCTGCCCTACCTCGTGCGCGACTATCTGAATGACAAGCTGGCCAACATGGGCGACTACCGCGGCCAGATCACTGACGTGGACCTGGCGCTCTGGCGCGGGGCCTACAAGATCAATGGCCTGAAAATCGTCAAGGCCGACGGCAAGGTGCCGGTGCCGTTCGTCGATGCGCCGGTTATCGACCTGTCTGTCAGTTGGCACTCGCTTTGGTACGACCATGCTGTCGTGGCACAGGTGAAATTCTTTAAACCTCAGGTGAACTTCGTCGATGGTGGTGCCAACAAGCAGAACTCCCAGACCGGTCAGGGCACCGACTGGCGTGAGCAACTGGGCAAACTGTTGCCTATCACGCTCGACGAAGTGCAGATCAGCGATGGGCGGATCAGCTTTCGCAACTTCAACTCCAAACCACCGGTAAACATGAATGCAACCAACGTCGACGCCAGCATTTACAACCTGACCAACGTGGTCGACAAGGAGGGCAAACGCGACGCTCGCTTCGAAGGCAAGGCTCTGCTGCTGGGACATGCCCCGCTGGAAACCACAGCCACCTTCGACCCCTTGAGCAATTTCGAAGACTTCGAATTTCGCCTGCGGGCCCGCGACATCGAACTCAAGCGCATGAACGATTTCGCCTCGGCCTACGGCAAATTCGACTTCAACGCCGGCCACGGCGACGTGGTCATCGAAGCCGCCGCCAACAAGGGCCAGCTCAAGGGCTACATCAAACCGCTGCTGCGCGACGTGGACGTGTTCAACTGGCAGCAAGATGTCGAGAACAAGAACAAGGGGATCTTCCGCTCGATCTGGGAAGCACTGGTCGGCGGCACGGAAACCGTGCTGAAAAACCAGGGCAAAAACCAGTTTGCCACCCGAGTCGAACTCAGCGGCAGCGTGCACCAGCAAGATATCAACGCGTTCGAAGCGTTTTTGCAGATTTTGCGCAACGGATTCATCCAGGCCTTCAATGCCCGGTATGAACGGCCGAAGCCGGACGCGGGCTAAGTTTTACGGTTGACGATGTAACGCCCGTTAACCTCTGCCGCGATCAGTGCAGGCTTCTCTTGCAACGAATCCCAACCCAGACAGGCCAGGGCCAATGATCGCGGCACCGCTTCCCGACCATTACTGTAGCGACTGATGCTGCGGGCGCTGACACCCAATGCTTCGGCCGCCTCATTCAACGGTAGTCCGGTGCGAGCGCGCCAATCCATGAAAATCCGTGTGTTTTCGTCCGGCGCATTTTGCGCGAGCGCGTCCCGATACAAGGTATCGGCACCAATCTGGATATCCGGTTCCAGCCACTCCACGCTCCAGCCGTCGTCACCCAACTCAGCGGTTGCAAACACTTCAGCGTCCAGTAGCGGAGCGAGCCCCGGATAGGTTTGCAGATCGCGGCTCAAGTCCAGGTTCAGCCGTTGGCCATCAATAAAGGTCAGCGACAGGCAAGCATCGCCAACAGCCTGCACTGCGGCCAATCGTGGCCGCTTCATGGGTAACATCGTTTCCAGTCCTCCAGCAATTGCGTCTGATGGGCCGAAACCCACGCCAACGCTTCCTTGACGATCAGTGGCGGTGCCTTGCCCATCATGACCTCGACGGTTTCCAGGCTCAGCATCACATCCACTCCACCACCGGTCAGGTGAACATGGGGTGGCGGGTGATCCTTCTCGCGCAACTGAATGCGGTATTTTTCGCGAAATCGGTATTTGGTAGTCATGCCCGAAGGCTATCGCCAAATCGGCGATACCTGGAATACTGGCCTCGTGCCGAAACTGAGTCAACATGTGACGCCCCATTCAGAGACTGAATAAGCCGTCTGCGTTCACAGTCGACCGGGCCGCGCGTTATAGTCGGGCATCCGATTATTTCGCCCCCGCCCTGCCCGTTCAGGTCGGCGTTACCGTTCGAGGATTAGCAGATGAAGTTCGAAGGCACCCAGGCCTACGTCGCCACCGATGACCTGAAGCTGGCGGTCAACGCCGCCATCACCCTGGAGCGGCCGCTGCTGGTCAAGGGCGAACCGGGCACCGGCAAGACCATGCTCGCCGAGCAGCTGGCCGAATCGTTCGGCGCCAAGCTGATCACCTGGCACATCAAGTCCACCACCAAGGCCCATCAGGGCCTGTACGAGTACGATGCGGTCAGCCGTCTGCGCGACTCGCAACTGGGCAATGAAAAAGTCCACGATGTGCGCAACTACCTGAAGAAGGGCAAGCTCTGGGAAGCGTTTGAGTCCGAAGAGCGCGTCATTCTGCTGATCGACGAAATCGACAAGGCCGACATCGAGTTCCCCAACGATCTGCTGCAAGAACTCGACAAGATGGAGTTCTACGTTTACGAGATCGACGAGACCATCAAGGCCAAGAAACGTCCGATCATCATCATTACCTCCAACAACGAGAAAGAGCTGCCGGACGCGTTCCTGCGCCGCTGCTTCTTCCACTACATCGCCTTCCCCGACCGCACCACCCTGCAGAAAATCGTCGATGTTCACTACCCGGACATCAAGAAGGACCTGGTCAGCGAAGCGCTGGACGTGTTCTTCGACGTGCGCAAAGTGCCGGGCCTGAAGAAGAAGCCTTCGACCTCCGAGCTGGTGGACTGGCTGAAACTGCTGATGGCCGACAACATCGGCGAAGCGGTGCTGCGCGAACGCGATCCGACCAAAGCCATCCCGCCGCTGGCCGGTGCGCTGGTGAAGAACGAACAGGACGTGCAACTGCTGGAACGTCTGGCGTTCATGAGCCGTCGCGGCACCCGCTAAGAGGCTGATGCCATGTTGCTCAACCTGTTCAATGAAATGCGTGCAGCCAAGGTGCCGGTGTCGGTGCGCGAGCTGCTCGACCTGATCAACGCACTGAAACAGCGCGTGACCTTCGCCGACATGGACGAGTTCTACTACTTGTCGCGGGCGATTCTGGTGAAGGACGAACGGCATTTCGACAAGTTTGACCGTGCGTTCGGCGCCTACTTCAATGGCCTGGAAAAGCTCGACGATCACTTGCAGGCGCTGATCCCCGAAGACTGGCTGCGCAAGGAATTCGAGCGTTCGCTGAGCGACGAGGAACGTGCGCAGATCCAATCCCTCGGCGGTCTGGACAAGCTGATCGAAGAGTTCAAGAAACGTCTGGAAGAACAGAAGGAACGCCACGCCGGCGGCAACAAATGGATCGGCACCGGCGGCACCAGCCCGTTCGGCTCCGGTGGTTTCAACCCGGAAGGCATCCGGGTCGGCGATGCCGGCAAGCGCCAGGGCAAAGCGGTGAAAGTCTGGGATCAGCGCGAGTACAAGAACCTCGACGACTCCGTTGAACTGGGCACCCGTAACATCAAGGTCGCCCTGCGCCGCCTGCGCAAATTCGCGCGTCAGGGCGCGGCGGAAGAGCTGGATATCGACGGCACCATCGACCACACCGCCAAGGATGCCGGCCTGCTGAACATCCAGATGCGCCCGGAACGGCGCAACACGGTGAAGCTGTTGCTGCTGTTCGACATCGGCGGCTCGATGGACGCCCACGTGAAGATCTGCGAGGAACTGTTCTCGGCCTGCAAGACCGAGTTCAAGCATCTAGAGTACTTCTACTTCCACAACTTCATTTATGAATCGGTGTGGAAGAACAACATGCGCCGCACCTCCGAGCGCACCTCGACCCAGGACCTGCTGCACAAGTACGGCGCCGACTACAAAGTGATCTTCATCGGTGACGCCGCAATGGCACCTTATGAAATCACCCAGGCCGGCGGCAGCGTCGAGCACTGGAACGAAGAGCCGGGTTACGTGTGGATGCAGCGCTTCATGGAGAAGTACAAGAAGCTCATCTGGATCAATCCGTACCCGAAAGATACATGGGGCTACACCTCGTCGACCAACATCGTGCGGGATCTGATCGAGGACCAGATGTATCCGTTGACGTTGCGCGGGCTGGAAGAAGGGATGCGGTTTCTGTCCAAGTAATCCGCAATGGCTCCCCCGCCAGCGGCGGGGGAAACAATCAAAAGCGCTTCAGATATTCGACATGCTCCCGGTGTGCAACTTCTTGTACCACCGGGCGCAATCTGACCTTCGCCCCCGGCAGACACTGTGCCAGTCGAGCCAGCGCCAACGGCGTCAACGCGCCCAATCGCGGATAGCCGCCAATGGTCTGCCGATCATTGAGCAACACGATTGGCTGCCCGTCTGGCGGCACCTGCACCGCGCCCAGCGGAATGCCCTCGGAAATCATCGGTTTGCCCTGATACTGCAACGCCGTCCCCAGCAAGCGAATGCCCATTCGGTCCGCACGACTGTCCAGCGTCCAGGCACGGTTGAAGGCATCGAACAGGCTCTGCCCGCTGAACTGACCGATCTGCGCGCCCAGCACCAGATCGAGCGGTGCGTCGAGGCGCAGGTCCGGTCGATGCTCCGCTGGAACCTCACGCACCAACAGGGTTTCGCCCTGATAACTCAGCGAAGCGCCCTTGGCCAGCGGCAATCCAAAACCATCAAGACCGCCAAGCTCCTCACGCACCACTGTAGCACTGCTGCCCAGCACTTTCGGCGCACTGAAACCGCCGGGCGCCGCCAGATAGGCCCGCGCGCCCAGCAACGGCTGAGTGAACTTCAAGGTCTGCCCATTGCGCAGCTTGAAACTGCGCCACGGCGCCAACGCCTCGCCGTCGATCTGCGCGCCAAGATCGGCACCCGCCAATGCCAGCAAGCAATCTTCTTCAGCCACCACTGTGAACCCGCCGAGGGTGATTTCGATCACCGGCAAGTCCAAGCCATTGCCCAGCAGCCAGTTGGCCCACGCCATCGACCGCCAGTCCGCCGCGCCGCCCTGAGTCACGCCCAGATGGCGTACGCCAAACCGTCCGGCATCCTGCAACAGGCACAACGGCGTGCTCGCTTCAATCGTCAGTCGGCTCATGCCAAGGCCTCCAGAGGCGTGTCGTCACCACCGAGGCGGATGAATTCGGCGTGGCTCACTGCTTCAAAACGCACGGTATCCCCGGGCTGCATGAGGCTGTAGCCATCGCGTTCACGGTCGAACAGTTTTGCCGGTGTGCGACCGATCAGATTCCAGCCACCGGGAGACACCACCGGATACGCGGCCGTCTGCCGCTCGGCGATGCCGACGCTGCCGGCGGCGACTTTCTTGCGTGGGGTATTCAGACGTGGTGCCGCGAGAATTTCTTCCACCAGCCCCATGAACGCGAAACCCGGCGCAAAGCCTAGGGCGAACACCTGATATTCACGAGCACTGTGACGGCGGATCACTTCTTCCACCGCCAAACCGCTGCGTTGTGACAGCAGACTCAATTCCGGTCCGACGCTCAGGTCGTACCACACCGGTAGCACATGACACTGGCCGCCGGTGCGCGCGTTCGGCGACAGGTCGATCAGCGCTTCGGCGATCAACTCCCGCGCCTGATTCGGGCTCAACGCGGTCAGATCGTAATGCACCATCAACGTGGTGTACGACGGCACCAGATCGATCAAATGCTCGCCGAACACCGCGCGCAGCCGCTCACTGGCGGCGAGCATCCACGGCATGTTGGCTTCGGCGATTTCATCGAACAGGCGCAGCATCAGGCAATCCAGTGCCACCACTTCCACTCGCGGATTCATGGCGCGCTCTGCTCGTTCAAAGCCTGACGAATGCGCTGCACGGCCGCCACAGAACTGGCGTTGTCGCCATGTACGCACAGCGTGTTGGCTTGCAGGTGCAGCGCGCTGCCGTCGCTGGCGGTGAGGCTTTCGCCACGGGCGATGGTCAGCGCCTGCCCGATGATGGTTTCGGAATCGTGATGCACCGCGCCCGGCAGTTGTCGCGAAACCAGTCGGCCGGCGCTGTCGTAGGCGCGGTCGGCGAAGGCTTCGAACCACAGGCTCACGCCGTATTCGTCGCCAAGCTGTTGCGCGGCCGTGTTATCGCGGGTGGCCATCAGCATCAGCGGCAGGCTGCGATCGTAAGCCGCGACGGCCTGAATCACCGCCCGCAACTGCGCCGGGTTGGCCATCATGTCGTTGTACATCGCGCCGTGGGGTTTGACGTAACTGACCCGCCCGCCTTGGGCACGACAAATGCCGTCGAGGGCGCCGATCTGGTAATGCAGGATGTCTTGCAGCTCCTGAGCGGTGTAGGCCATGGAACGCCGGCCAAACCCCACCAGATCCTGATAGGCCGGATGCGCGCCGATCTGCACGCCGTGGCTCAGGGCCAGGCTGACGGTCTTGCGCATGATGCTCGGGTCGCCGGCGTGGAAACCGCAGGCAATGTTGGCGCAGTCGATGAAGGGCATGACTTCCGCATCCAGACCCATGGTCCAGCTGCCGAAGCTCTCGCCGATGTCACAGTTCAATAGCAGGCGGCTCACGGTGAACACTCCTGTAGTTCTTTTCTTTTTTTGCTGTGGGACAGACAGTGTCCCGCAGGTTATCAGTTACTGCGCGTCCAGTTGTTTGCCACGGGTTTCCGGCAGGCTCAATGCCGCGAGGATCACCACCCCGTAGGACACTGCCGCAAAGGCACCGATGCCTACACTCAGCGGCACTTTCTGGCTGAGCAACCC
This sequence comes from Pseudomonas sp. B40(2017), assembly GCF_002112855.1. NCBI lineage: Bacteria > Pseudomonadati > Pseudomonadota > Gammaproteobacteria > Pseudomonadales > Pseudomonadaceae > Pseudomonas > Pseudomonas sp. B40(2017). The sequence goes on along the minus strand of NZ_NEIT01000003.1, from coordinate 94,387 downwards.
GATCAACAGCGGGAACAACGCCGCCAGCGCCCGGCCGATGTTGTAGCAGAAGCCCTGCCCCGAGCCGCGAATCCGGGTCGGGAACAACTCGGTGAGAAACGCACCCATGCCACTGAAAATCCCCGAGGCAAAAAAGCCCAGCGGAAAGCCCAACCACAGCATCACGCCATTGCTGACCGGTAATTGGGTGTAGAGCAGAACGATGGTGAACGAGCCGACCGCGAACAGGATGAAGTTCTTCTTGCGGCCCAGCAGGTCGGTCAAATAGGCGCTGATCACATAACCGACGTAGGAACCAATGATCACCATCGCCAGATAACCGCCGGTGCCGAGTACGCTCAAGCCGCGTTCGTTCTTCAGAAAAGTCGGCAGCCAGGAGGTGATCGCGTAATAACCGCCGAGGGCGCCGGTGGTCAGCAACGAGGCGCGAATCGTGGTGAAGAGCATGCCGGGGGCGAAGATCTCGTAGAACTTCGACGGGCTGTCCGGGGTTTGCTTGGCCTTGGCTTCGCGGTAGATCTCCGGATCTTTCACCAGACGCCGGACAAAAATCACGAACACCGCCGGCACGATGCCGAGGATGAACAGTGCGCGCCAGGCGTCTTCCGGTGGCAACACCGAGAACAGCAGCGCATAGAGAATCGCCGTCAGCCCCCAACCCAGCGCCCAGCCGGATTGGACCATGCCCACCGCTTTGCCGCGATCCTTGGCGCGGATCACTTCACCGATCAGCACTGCGCCAGCCGTCCACTCGCCGCCGAAACCGAAGCCCATCAGTGTGCGGGCGATCAGCAGCTGTTCGTAGTTTTGAGCGAAGCCGCAGAGAAAAGTGAAGAAGGCAAACCACAGCACCGTCAGTTGCAGGGTGCGCACGCGGCCGATGCGGTCGGAGAGAATCCCCGCCACCCAACCGCCGATGGCCGAAGCGATCAGAGTGCTGGTGTGGATCAGGCCGGCTTCGCCAGTGGTGATGCCCCACATCGCGATCAGGGTCGGCACCACGAAGCTGAGCATCTGGGTGTCCATGCCGTCCAGACCGTAGCCGATCTTGCAGCTCCAGAAGGTCCGGCGCTCCTGCTGATTGATGTTGCGATACCAGTCGAACGGGCCGGGACGGGCCGCAGTCTTGGGGAGGTCGAGGGTGTCGGGCGCACTCATGGCATGTCTCCGCAGGCTTTTATTGGTCTTGTTCGAAGCTCCGACGACGCCTATCGTGGGAACCGGATGCGTCGATTCTTGGGTGCGTCACCCGGTCGCGTCCAACGAATAAAAACCCGCCCAAGACATAAGAAAAATTTGTTGCCATGAACCTGAAGTTTCTCGAAACCTTCGTCTGGGTCGCCCGGCTGAAAAGTTTTCGCCTGACCGCCGACAAGCTGTTCACCACCCAGGCCTCGATCTCCAGCCGGATTGCAGTACTCGAAGGCGAGCTCGGGGTGAAGCTGTTCCTGCGTGACTCACGCGGCGTCAGTCTGACGCCCGAAGGTTTGAAAGTGCTGGATTATGCCGAGCAGATGCTCGACACGATGCAGGCGCTGAAGCAGTCGATCGAGACCCGATCGAGCAAGGTCGGCCGGGTACGTATCGGCGTGATGGACACGGTGATCCACACCTGGCTCAGCCCGCTGGTGGCGCAGATGACCGATCTGTACCCTCGGGTGGAAATCGAGCTGGTGGCGGATACCTCGCTGAACCTCTGCGATCAGCTGCAAAAAGGCTTTCTCGACCTGATTCTGCAAACCGATCTGGTACGTCAGGAAAGCGTGCGCAGCCTCGAGCTGGCCAGCCACCCCATCGGCTGGATCGTCGCCAGCCATTCAATCTACAACCGCGACTACCAAAACCTCGCCGACCTGGCGCAGGAACGGATCATCACCTACTCGAAAAACTCCCGCCCACATCAGGACATCCTGGCGCTGATGCAGGCCCAGGGCGTGCTGGCGCCACGCTTGAACTGTGTGAATTCAGTGTCGGCGATCACCCGTCTGTTGCGCGACGGATTCGGTATTGGCGCGTTGCCGCCGGTACTGGTGGCCGAGGAACTGGCGCGAGGGGAATTGACCCTGCTTGACATCGAACAGCGTCCGCCGAACCTGCAGGTGGTGGTGTCGTGGCGGGTCGGTGTGGAATGGGTCGAGGAGATTGTGACGCTGTGTCAGCAGGTGCTGGAGGAATATGCGCGCAAGGTAGGTACGAATTACATCGTTCTAAGTTGATCGTTCCCACTGCGTGGGAACGATCCATCGAAGCTTACAGCCCGCGCACATCCCGGTCTTCGATCGGCCGGCTCTGGCGCAGGCGCTTGCCGCCCAGCACCACCCAGTCGATCAGACGGAACAGGCATTCAAGACCGAACGACAGCAACATCGCGCTGCTCATGCCCCAGATCATCGCTTCCGGCGTCAGCAGGATCTGGTAGCTGTAGCCATTCCAGGTTTCCTTGCGGATGTCCGGGTCGGCGGCCAGCACCACTTGCAGGAAGCGGATGTACCACGGGCCCTGCATCGCCTGGAATTGCTTGTCCAGCGCCAGCTGACGGTTGAGCAAGGTGCTCAGGCTGTCGGCATCGCTGCGAAACACCGGATCTTCGCTGGCTCGATAGTGGGCGACCAGCGCCTGGATATCACCCTTGAAAAACTGCTCGGCGGTGCCCTGGAAGCCGCGTAGACCAGTCTGCGCCTCGATCAGGTGCGCTTCGACCCGCTTGGCGTAATCGTTGATGAAGCCCGGCACCTGGACACCGATCAACAGGCCCGCCGCAAACAACACCAGCCGTAGATAACTGAGCAACATGGGGGTGCAATCCTTATTCGGTCGTGCCTTGGCTGACGCATTCGCCGCGTCGCCACAGGCTCCATTGGCCCGGTTCGTAGCGGGTCCAGGTTTCGTTTTCGGTCAAGGGTTCGGTGGCAATCACCGTGACCACGTCGTTGGGCGTGGTTTCGGCCTGGAAGTCGACAATCACATCGACATCCTTGAGCCGCGCCGGGCCAAACGGTGCGCGTCGGGTGATCTGCGCCAGTTTGGTCGAGCAATAGCAGAACAGCCAGTCGCCGTCGCTGAGCAGGCAGTTGAACACGCCTTTGCTGCGATATTCGGCGCAGGCCGCGACCAGATCCGGCAGCAGCACTTCTATATCGACCGGTTCCGGAAACGCTGCACGTACCCGGTTGAGCAAATCGCAGAACGCCGCTTCGCTGTCGGTATCGCCGACCGGGCGGTAGAAACTCTTGATCGGGGTGAAATCGGCGAGCTGGCCGTTGTGCGCGAAGCACCAGTTGCGCCCCCACAGTTCGCGGACGAACGGGTGGGTGTTGGACAGACAGACCTTGCCGACGTTGGCCTGACGGATATGCCCGATGACCACTTCGCTCTTGATCGGATAGCGCTGCACCAGATTGGCCACTTCCGACTCGCTGCTGGCCGCCGGATCCTGGAACAGGCGCAAGCCGCGCCCTTCGTAGAAGGCAATGCCCCAGCCGTCGCGATGTGGCCCGGTGCGACCGCCGCGCTGCATCAGCCCGGTGAAGCTGAACACGATGTCGGTCGGCACGTTGGCACTCATGCCCAGTAATTCACACATGTGCGGACTCTCGTGATTACAGACGCGGCTCGACCCGCATGCGCTGCGGATTGCTCGGCACCGGCGGGCGACCGTAGCGGTCATCGCCGGCACCGCCGAACGGTTGATCGGCGTCACGCTCGTCATCGGCGCGGGCCGCTGCGCGGGCGGCTTCAGCCTGCTCCCGGCGGGCCTTGGAGGCGCGTTCGATCGGCAGGCGGATCAGCACAAAAATCAGGTACAGGCCGAATGCGATCATGGCGTACATGAGCAGTTCGGAAATGGCGCGCCAGGCGTTGTTGCCGACCTTGAACGCCAGATCCAGCGCCGTGATGGCGATGGCCGGGGCGAATTTTTCCTTCACCGGGTCAATGATGGTCGGGCTGAACAGCAACACCGCCATCAACACACGCAGCGGCTCGCGCAGCCAGCGCCACATCCAGCGGGTCATGCGCATCCACACCAGCAGGCAGCCCACGGCGGCAAAGGCGTAAAGGCCCCAGGCGATCAGATAGTCGTTCTCGGTCATGGTGTCCATGGCAAGGCAGGCAAAGAGGCGCTTATAGTAACGACTTTTCGCACGTCAGGCTTCCCCGCCGTCCGTGCGGCCCTTATTTGTCATGTCCGAGAGCTTTCCATGCCCGTATCCGCCAACGTCAGCAGCGCCCCGATTGCCCACAAGGCCGCCGGTCACGACCCGTACGCCTGGCTGCAGGAACGCGACACCGACGCGGTGCTCGACTACCTCAAGGCTGAAAATGACTACCAGCAGGCACAGACCGCCGATCAGGCTGAGCTGCGCGAAACCCTGTTCGAAGAGATCAAGGGCCGGATCCTCGAAACCGACCTGTCCCTTCCCTCGCCATGGGGCCCGTACCTGTATTACACCCGCACCACAGCGGGTGACGAATACGCCCGTCACTACCGCTGCCCGCGTCCGGCCGACGACAGCCTGACCCTCGATGAAAGCCGCGAACAATTGCTGCTCGATCCGAACGCCCTGGCCAACGGCGGCTTTTTCTCCCTCGGCGCCTTCAGCATCAGCCCGGATCACCAGCGTCTGGCCTACAGCGTCGACGCCTCGGGCGACGAGATTTACACGCTGTTCGTGAAGGAATTGTCCAGCGAGCGTGTCAGCGAACTGGAATTCCAGGATTGCGACGGCAGCATGACCTGGGCCAACGACAGCCTGACCCTGTTCTTCGGTGTACTCGACGACACCCATCGCCCGCACAAGCTGTTCCGCTATCGCCTGGATGGCACGGCCGCCGAAGAGGTGTTCCACGAACCGGACGGGCGTTTTTTCCTGCATTGCTACCGCGCCAGCTCCGAGCAACAACTGCTGTTGTCGTTGGGCAGCAAGACCACCAGCGAAGTCTGGGCGCTGGACGCCAATCAGCCGCAGCAGCCATTCACTTGTCTGGCGCCACGGGTCGAGGATCACGAATACGACGTCGATCACGGCAAGCTCGACGGCGAGTGGACCTGGTTCATCCGCACCAACCGCGACGGCATCAACTTCGCCCTGTATCAGGCGCCGGACACCGGCATCGCACCGAGCGAAGCCGACTGGCAGAACCTGATTCCGCACAGCGATTCGGTGATGCTCGATGGCGTGACACTCAATGCCGAAGCCCTGACCCTGAGCCTGCGCGAAGGTGGTCTGCCGATCATCGAAGTTCGCCCACACGGTCTGGCGCCTTATCGCGTGCAATTACCGGATGCGGCCTACAGCCTCTATGTGCAAAACAGCCTGGAATTCGAAAGCGACCGCATTCGCCTGCGCTATGAAGCGCTGAACCGTCCGGCTCAGGTTCGGCAATTGATCCTCGCCACCGGCGAACAGACTGTCCTCAAGGAAACCCCGGTGCTCGGCCCGTTCGACGCCGACGCCTACGTCAGTCAGCGCCTGTGGGCGACTGCGCCGGACGGCACCCAGGTGCCGATCAGCCTGGTGATGAAACGGGAAATGGTCGGCAAACCCGTGCCGTTGTATCTGTACGGTTACGGCGCCTACGGTTCAAGCCTCGATCCGTGGTTCTCCCACGCGCGGCTGAGCCTGCTGGATCGCGGCATGGCGTTCGCCATCGCCCACGTTCGCGGCGGTGGTGAACTGGGCGAAGCCTGGTACCGCGCCGGCAAGCAGGAACACAAGCACAACACCTTCAGCGACTTCATTGCCTGCGCCGAATTCCTGATCCTCAACGGCATCACCACCGCACCACAACTGGCGATCAGCGGTGGCAGCGCCGGTGGCCTGCTGATCGGCGCGGTGCTCAATCAGCGTCCGGACCTGTTCGGTGTGGCGATTGCCGAAGTGCCGTTCGTCGACGTGCTCAACACCATGCTCGACCCGGACCTGCCGCTGACCGTCACTGAATACGACGAGTGGGGCAATCCCGAAGAGCCGGAGGTCTACGAGCGGATCAAGGCCTATGCGCCGTACGAAAACGTCACTGCACAGGCGTATCCCGCAACACTGGTGATCGCCGGCTATAACGACAGCCGCGTGCAGTATTGGGAAGCGGCCAAGTGGGTGGCGAAGTTGCGTGCGACCAAGACCGATGACAATCCATTGCTGCTCAAGACCGAACTGGGCGCCGGCCACGGCGGCATGAGCGGGCGTTATCAGGGATTACGTGACGTAGCGCTCGAATATGCATTTGCTTTCAAGGTTCTGGGCATTGCCTGAGGAACTCCGCCGGTCACTTGGGTCTTAATTCCAGACCCGATAGGCCGATAGCACATCAATCCCTTGTGGGAGCGAGCCTGCTCGCGATAGCAATCTGTCAGTCATGTTGATGTTGGCTGACACTCCGCCATCGCGAGCAGGCTCGCTCCCACAGGAGTTCTGTGCAACGCCTTGAAACAGTGAAAACAAAAAAAGACCGCACGACATGTCAGAACCCACCCTACTGAACAACGAAATCCGCGACTGGCTGATGGACTGCGGCCTGTTCGATCAATTGCAACTGGCGGATTTCGCCGCCGCTTCGGGTTACTTCAGCATCAGCACCGTGGCTGAAGGCGAAGCGATCTTTCGCGAAGGCGATGCCGGCAGTTTCATGTGCATCATCCACACCGGCCAAGTGGCCGTGCAGAAAACCGGTGGCGACGGCCAGGTCGTGACCATGGCCACCCTGCGCAGCGGTCGGGCGTTCGGTGAAATGGCCGTGCTCGACGGCGAACGCCGTTCAGCGACTTGCGTGGCGGCGAGCAACTGTCAGTTACTCAACCTCGGCAAGGATTCGCTGGAAAAAATGCTCAACGACGCACCGAAGATCGCCGCCAAGATCATCCGCGCCCTCGCCGTCTCCCTCTCCAAACGCCTGCGCATGGCCGACGGCCAGCTCGCCGCCCAGCAGATCTAGCCCCCCGGGGATTTGGGTTTACTGTCGTTCTGTTCCAGGCCCGGCAATGGCTGATCCTTGGTCGGCGGGCTGGGCATTTCGATCGGCACCAGCGGCGGGCCGCCACTGCCGGGGCCGGCCTTGGGAATCGGCACCGGGCTGATCTGCGGATACGGGGTTGGCGTCGCGGTGCCGGGCGAGCCCGGTTGCGGTGTGGGGCTGACGGGAATCGTCTGTTGCGCCTGTCCGGCAGTTATCGAGAGCGCGGCCAGGGTAATGACCGTTAGAATGGTGCGCTTCATCAAGGGCTCCGTTGGCCTGAAGTCTGCCTTCAGGCTACTCCCAACGCGCCGGCTTGCCTTCCCCCCTGTAGAGATTTCCATGAAACGTTTCGTTCTGCTCGACACCACGCCGATCCCTGACAACGGCGGCGCCCTGTGCCTGTTCGAGTATGGCGAGGACTTCGTCATCAAGATCCAGGGCGGTGACGGCGGCCAATTGATGAACACCCGCATGCACGGTTCCGAAGACGCATTGGCCGAGATCCCGTGCCGTAAGGTCGCCGGCCGGCCCAACTCGCGGGTGCTGATCGGCGGTCTGGGCATGGGCTTCACCCTTGCCTCCGCGCTCAAGCATCTGGGCAAGAGCGCCGAAGTGGTGGTCGCCGAGCTGGTGCCCGGCGTGGTCGAGTGGAACCGCGGCCCGCTCGGTGAAAAGTCCGGGCGTCCGCTACTCGACCCGCGCACGGTGATTCGTCAGGAAGACGTGGCCAAGGTGCTGCAAAGCGAGCCGAACGGTTTCGACGCAATCATGCTCGACGTCGACAACGGCCCCGAAGGCCTGACCCAGAAGGCCAATAGCTGGCTGTATTCCGCCGCAGGCCTGGCCGCTTGCGCCAGGGCGATGCGGCCCAAAGGCGTGCTGGCGGTGTGGTCGGCCAGCGCTGACCGGCAGTTTTCCGACAAATTGAAGAAGGCCGGTTTCAAGGCCGAAGAAGTGCAAGTCTTCGCTCACGGCAACAAGGGCACGCGCCACACGATCTGGATTGCCGAGAAGCTCAAGGGCTGAGCTAAACTTGCCTCATAACCGTCATTAGTCTTCTGCAAAGGTGAACCCATGAGTTCGTCCACCCCGACCAACACCTCGAAGCTGGATCGCATCCTCGCCGACAACCAGCGCGACAAGGAAATGGGCTACCGCGACAAGGCCCTGAAGATGTACCCGCACGTTTGCGGCCGCTGCGCTCGTGAGTTTTCCGGCAAGCGCCTGAGCGAGCTGACCGTGCATCACCGCGACCACAACCACGACAACAACCCGCAGGACGGTTCCAACTGGGAGCTGCTGTGCCTGTACTGCCACGACAACGAACACTCGCGCTACACCGACCAGCAGTACTTCGGCGAAGGCTCGCTGAGCACGCCGAAAATCGCCAAGGCTACGCACAATCCGTTTGCGGCGCTGGCGGGGTTGATGAAGAAAGAAGACTGAGTTACCCCACTCTGATGTGATCGTTCCCACGCTCTGCGTGGGAATGCCTCAATGGACGCTCTGCGTCCGCTTTGGGACGCGGAGCGTCCCGGGCTGCATTCCCACGCAGAGCGTGGGAACGATCAACACCGCAGATCCTGAATCTGCCCGCCCTCCCCCAATCCCCGTATAATCGCCCTCTTTTTCCCGAAGGCACCCCGCTCGTGGCAGACAAACGGTACAGCTGCATTGGTTTGTATAACCCCAAATCACCGGAAAACGTCGGTTCGGTGATGCGCGCCGCAGGCTGCTACGGCGTGTCGACCGTGTTCTACACCGGCAAGCGCTATGAGCGCGCCGCCGATTTCGTCACCGACACCAAGCGCGTGCACTACGACATCCCGCTGATCGGCATCGACGACCTGAAAAAGATCCTGCCGCTCAACTGCGTCCCGGTTGCCGTGGAACTGGTCGACGGCGCCCGCCCGCTGCCGGAATACACTCACCCGGATCGCGCCCTGTACATCTTCGGCCCCGAAGACGGCTCGCTGGATCAGGAGATCCGCGACTGGTGCGAAGACGTCGTGTACATCCCGACCACCGGCTGCATGAATCTCGCCGCCACGGTCAACGTCGTGCTCTACGACCGCATGGCCAAAGGCCTGAACACCCGCTCCGGACCGAAATTCCGCTGAAACGCCGCACATCCGATGGAACGAGCTGACCGCCTGCGCAGTCAGCTTGTTTATCCATTACTCATTGCCTGGAGAAAGATCATGACCGAGCTCAAACGTGTCGAACGTATCGAATCCACCCCGTTTCAGAGCCGTCCTGAGCAGAACGTCGAAGGCTGGGAGCGCATCGGTTCGCTGGCCGGCGGCGTGATCATGGTCGGCAAGGGCCTGCGCCGTGGCGGCGTATTCGGGCTGATTCAGGTGGCGATTGGCGGCGTGGCCATGGCCCGCGGCATCACCGGCCACAGCTCGGTGAAAAGCCTGCTGGAGAAAAGCCGTCAGGACATGAACAACGTGCGGGCGAAGATCGAGCGGGCCGGTGAAGAGCTGAGCAAGCTCAAGGCCAATGCCGAGGCGGCGACCAACACCGCCACCGTGACCGGCAATGACTCGGTGAAATCGCCGAAAGCCGGGGTTTGACCGCTACCGAAGCAACCCGCTATCAAGGACCTTGGACGACTCGCCGAGAACGCTTTCGGCGAGTTGCACGAACTCTTTGGTGTCCACCGTCCCCAGATGCATCGCCCCGCGCAGGACATCATCCAGCGAGCGCTTGTTGCGGGTCTTCAGGCGAATCTCGCCGTCCAGCTCCTGCAATAGCAACACCGCTTTCGACACCTGCGCCGGGCTGATCTGCTCGCCGCGCAGGGTCGTGACTTTCTGGCTGTCCTTCGCCAGTTTCGCCTGCAAGCTCTGATAACGCTCGTCACTCATGCCGCCGGCACGGCGCACCAGTTCGATGGCGTAATACTCGGCAAACCCTTCGCTGATCCAGTCGCTGCGCTGTTCGTCGTTGATCCGCCCGAACACCTGTGCCAGTTCGCGCACCAAGGCACTGCTGCCGCTTTCGCTGACCAGCGGCAACCGCGTGTTGAGGTAGATCGACTCCCGCGCCGCCAGACTGCCGCGCCACATCGGGTCATTGGCGCCGACGATCAGCAGTTTGCTCGGGTGGCGGGGAAACACCGCCTGCACCTGCGGCCAGACAAACGTCAGCAGCGTCAGCACGTCCATCCGGCGCATGCCCTGCCCTTGCGGCGAGGCCACGGTGACTTCGGTTTCCCCCAACCGCGTGCGGCGGCTGCCGAGGTGGCCGGCGAGCATCCAGCCGGTCGGGCGGTCGAACAGGCGTGACGGATTGTCGATACGGAATTTGTTCTTGCCGATGCGCGGCCAGGCGGTTTCGACGCTTTTCCAGCCGTCGGGCAATTCAAAGTGCAGGCGCGCGACCAGTTCGATGCCGTCCTGCTGATCGAGCCTGGCCGGCGGCACCAGTTCATCGCCGCGCATCAGCGCCCAGGTCGGGGTCATGCGCGTGTCGAAGCTGCCGTTCTTGCGGCCGTGGCTGATGCGTACGCGGTAGGTCAGGCTGGCCTTGTCCGCCGTCGGGCGCCAGACCCCGCGCGCCGGTTTGCCCGGTGTCAGTTGCCACTGACCGTCGGCCTTGAAGTCGCTGTAGTGACTGCCGTCGCCGAGGTCGAAGTCCAGGCTGCGCACCACTTCGCCGTTGGCGAGGGTCAGTCGTACCTCGGCCTGATCGCTCTGCGGCAGCAGGCGTACCTGATAATCCAGATCGACTTTCTTCGCCGCCCACACCGGCGCACTCAGCGCCAGCAGCGTGACGATCAGCGCCCGGCGCAATCCCGTCGCCATACCTGCTCCTTGGTCAATCGTTAACCTGCGCGGAAAATCAGGTGATCTTCCCAGTCGTCTTCCGGCACGCTGCCTTCGGCGAGCATGCGCCCGGACTGGGAAATCCGTTCGTGGTGTACCGCGTCGCGATCACCGCAGACCAGGTGATGCCACAGCGGCAGGTCCTTGCCTTCGCTGACCAGCCGATAACCGCAGGTCGGCGGCAGCCATTTAAATTCTTCGGCCTGGCCCGGGGTGAGCTGGATGCAGTCCGGGACAAACTGCATGCGGTTCGGGTAATCGCTGCACTGGCAGGTTTTCAGGTCCAGCAGTTTGCAGGCGATGCGCGTGTAATAGACGCTGTTGTCTTCTTCATCCTCGAGCTTTTGCAGGCAGCACAGGCCGCAACCGTCGCACAGCGATTCCCATTCCTCGTGATCGAGTTGATCGAGGGTTTTGCGTATCCAGAACGGTTCGACTTTGGCGGCCATGGCTCAAGCATCAACATCAGGTGGTGAAAAGGCCGCCAGTCTAGTGCCCAAGGCCCCGTGGGCCAAGCGCTGGCGACTGCCGGTTATGCCGGGCTTGTCAGTTTTTGCACGGCCAAGTAGCTTTGCCGGTCACACCAGGCCTTTGCCGGATGCCATTAACGCTCGACCGCGTCGCATCCGGTGAACTGCAGGCTTGCGCCACAACCCCATCGTTCAGCCCAACTGATCCCGCCGGGTTTCGCTTCCAACCTGTCCTCAAACGTAGCAAGGAATCTTTCGATGAGTGCCAACCCTCGCGTTGCCGAATACGCCATTCACCCGCAGTTCACCGATCGCTGGTCGCCCCGCGCCTTCACCGGCGAAGCGATCCCGGAAGAAACCCTGCTGAGCTTCTTCGAAGCTGCACGCTGGGCGCCATCGGCATACAACTCGCAGCCGTGGCGTTTTCTCTACGCCCGTCGCGACACGCCCAACTGGGAGCGTTACCTGGGCCTGCTCAATGAATTCAACCGCAGCTGGGCACAGCACGCTTCGGCGCTGGTGATCGTGATTTCGAAAACCACCTTCACTGCACCGGGCGCCACCGAAGAAACGCCAGCGCTGTGGCACACCTTCGACACCGGTTCGGCCTGGGGCCATCTGGCGCTGCAAGCGAGCCTGAGCGGCTGGCACACCCACGGCATGGCCGGCTTCGATCAGGAGCTGACCCGCAAGGAGCTGAACATTCCGGAGGGTTATGCGCTGCACGCCGCCGTTGCGGTGGGCAAGCTGGGTGACAAGGCAACCCTGGCGGATTACCTGCAAGCACGGGAAACGCCGAGCCCGCGTCGTCCGCTGAGCGAACTGGCGGCTGAAGGCGATTTCACCCTCTAAGCCACACCCGTGATCGCCGCTGATTGATCGTTCCCACGCTCCGCGTGGGAACGATCTCTGTAGTCAGTAACCGCGTGCGAAATCCACTTCCCCGCGCAACGCCTCTCCCGCCTGATACGCCCGCAAGTTATCCAGAAACAACTGCACCATCATCGGCGGCGAGGTCGGCGCCGAGCTGTGCCCGGTCAGCAGCAAACCCCACGCGGTCCAGAACGGATGCCGTTGCGGCAGCGGTTCCTGACGGCAGACGTCGATCACCGCGCCAGCCAGATGCCCTTCCTTCAAAGCTTCGACCAGATCCGCATCGACCACCGCCACACCGCGTCCGGCGTTGATGAACAACCCGGTCGGCTTGAATTGCTTGAACAGCGCCGCATCGTAAATGTCGTGGGTGTGCTCGGTGTTGGGCAGCAGATTGACCACGTAATCCACCTCGCCGACCAGACGCGGCAAGTCCGCCATCGAACCGACTTCGACAAACGGCGCCTGTTCGCGGGCGCTGCTGGCGATGCCATACAACTCGACGCCGAACGGCAGCAGGAACTGCGCCACGCTCTGGCCGATGTCACCGGTGCCGACGATCAGCACCTTGCGTCCGACCAGACTCTGGCCGGTGCGGTTGTCCCACTTGCGCTCGACCTGGCTGACCAGCCGCGCCAGCACTTCGCGCTCGTGGCCGAGCATGTAGGTCAGCACGTACTCGGCCATGACCTGACCGAAAATGCCGACCGCCCGGGTCAGGCGGTAATCCCGGCGCAGGCCGTCGGCCAGCAGGGGCGTGATCCCGGCCCAGGTCGATTGCAGCCATTGTGGCTCGTGGCCCTGACGCAACAGGGTCGCCAACAGATCCGGCTGGCCCAGCCACACCGGACAATCAGCAGCCTGGCGGGCCAGTTCGGCGGAGTCGCCGCTGGTCAGCACTTCAAGCTCCGGAGCCGCCTGACGCAGCAGTCGGGCGTATATCGCGTGGTCGTGTTCAGCAATCAGAACGCGCATCTTCAAACCTTTCGCAAACCGTGCAGGCGGCCGTCCACTTCGTGGCAGCCGTCGCCGTAAAAACCGTTCCAGGGGTTACCAGAGGCCCAGGACAGGGCCTCGCGGATCAGACCGGGTCGTTGCGTCGCAGCAACTCTTCGGGCAAGTGCTCGATGTACTCTTCCTCGGCCGGTGGCATTTGCAGGTGATAGCCCTGCTTTTCGAGGTTTTCCAGGACCACTGCGATGTCTTCGCTGGCCAGCTTGCGCTCGGGGGTCAGCACCAGATCGAAGGAATGCTTCGCCTTGCCGAACGCCGCCATCAGGCCTTCCGGCACGCGCTCCAGCGCATCGCTTTTGAGCACGTACAGGTACATGCCGCTTTTCTTCGAACTTTGATAAATGGAACAAATACGTTTCAAGGCTGTTCTCCGGCGGTGGCCAGGCTGTCGAGCAGCCTCTGGCCCATCAATTCGCGGCGCCAGCCACGCAGCGAATCAGGCAATTGGTAAGGGCCCTCGGGGAAGCCACTTTTGACCAGCGCTTCGAGGGTTTTCTTGCGCAGCATCAGTTCCGGCGCGATGCCCAGACGTTCGGCTTCGGCCTGACCGAGCGCCCGCAGCTGTTTGATCAGCGCGGCAGCTTCGATCGGCAGCGGCTCCGGCACGGCTGGCGGCCATTGATCAGGCCCCACACTGCCAGAGCGCTTGATCAGATCAAGCAGAAACTCGCCGTCCTGACGCACGGTACGCGGGTGCATGTCTTCGATCTTGCCCAGCGCGCTGAGGTTGTCCGGTTGGGTCCGGGCCAGCGGCCACAGCGAGTGCTCACGCACGATGCGGTTGCGCGGCAGGTCGCGGGCGCGGGCCTCGCGCTCACGCCAGGCACACAGTTCGCGCAGCACGGCCAGTTGGGCGCGGGACAGTTTCCACGCCAGTTTGGCCTCGCGATACACCTCGTACGGATCGGTCTCGCGGCGCAGGTTGGCGACCAGTTCGGCGCCGTCCTCCAGCACCCAGGCGAATTTGTCGTCAGACAGTTTCGGACGCAGTTGTACGAAAACCTCCGCCAGATGCACGGCGTCTTCGGCGGCATAGCTGATTTGCGTGTCGGACAACGGACGCTGCAGCCAGTCGGAACGGGTTTCACCCTTCGGCAGTTCGATGCCGAGCACTTCCTGCACCAGACGCGAATAGCCCATCGAGAACCCGAGGTTCAGGTAGGCAGCGGCCAGTTGCGTGTCGAACAGCGGCGCCGGCAGGCTGCCGGTCAGGCGCAGCAGGACTTCGAGGTCTTCGCTGCAGGCATGCAGGACTTTGAGCACCGCCGGGTTTTCCAGCAACGCGGCCAAGGGTTGCCAGGCGTTGATGGTCAGCGGGTCGATCAGGTAGGCGCGTTTGCCGTCGCCGACCTGCAACAGCCCGGCAATCGGGTAGAAGGTGTCGACCCGCATGAATTCGGTGTCGAGGGCAACGAACGGCAGCTGCTGCCACTCGGCGCAAAACTGCGCGAGGCTATCGTTGTCGCGAATCCAGTGAATATCGATGGCCACACGGCTCTCCCTTCAAGAATGGCGCGCAGTATATATCGCCACCGGCGCTTTCCGCGCCTCTACAGGGCAAGAGCTTGATGAAATCTCCTGCCTGAGGGAAAGAATAGTCTTACAGAGTGAGTCTGCCGGCTCAGTCCTTGGCCAACACCCCGTCGATCACCGCGCCCCGGCAGCCGGCAAACATGTCCAGATCCTGCTGGTAGACCTTGCTCTGCACTTCCAGCAGTCCGAGCATCGAGTGGAACAGATTGTCCTGGCTCAGCGGCTTGTCGCGGCTCATTTGCAGGCAATGGGTGTCGACCGAGTAGGACTTCTGATAGCTGTCGGAGAACCACGCCAGCATCGCTACGTGTTTCTGTTGCTCCGGCGCCAGCATGTACGGCGTGCCGTGGAGGAACAGGTTGTATTCGCCCAGGGATTCGCCATGGTCGGACAGGTACAGCATGGCGGTATCGACCTTGTCCTGATTGCTACGCAGCATATCGATCAGGCTCGACAGCACATGGTCGGTGTACACCAGCGTATTGTCGTACCCGTTGACGATGCTCTCGCGGCTGCAATTGTTCAGCGCGTTGCTTTCACACACCGGGGTGAAGTGTTCGTATTCCTTCGGATAACGCTTGAAATACTCCGGGCCGTGGCTGCCCATCTGGTGCAGGACCAGTACGGTGTCCTTGTCCAGGTGATCGATGAAACTTTGCAGGCCCTGCAACAGGATTTCGTCGCGGCACTCGCTGTTGGCGCACAGCGCCGGATCCTTGAGGTTGCTGACGTCCTGCAGGGTGACGCGATCGCAGGTGCCCTTGCAGCCGGACTGGTTGTCGCGCCAGATCACGTCGATCCCGGCCCGTTTCAGTACGTCCAGCAGCCCTTCCTCATTCTTCGCCTTGCTGGCGTCGTAATCCTTGCGGCCCATGTTGGAGAACATGCACGGCACCGACACGGCGGTTTCCGTGCCGCAGGAATGCACGTCGGTGAAGGCGATAAGTCCGGCTTCCTTGTCCAGTTTCGGCGTGGTGTCGCGGCCATAACCGAGGATGCCGAAGTTTTCCGCCCGGGCACTCTCCCCCACCACCAGCACCGTCAGGGATTTGCGCGGATGGTTCTGCACGGCGGCATTGCGCTGGGCGTCTTCGCCGATCATGACAAACGGTTGCTGCGCCGAAGCCACCTGCTCGCGCAGATAACCGGCCGAAGCACCGATGTAGTTGCTCGGCACCAGCATCAGGCGAATTTCGTGGTGATTGCGAAACAGCGAGGACAACCCCTGATAGTTGGCCAGCGCCACGCCGCCAATGACGGCAACCGACGCGACACTCACCACAACTTTGCTTAATAACTCGCGATGCCAGCGACGATAGTTGACTGGAACTTTCCATAACAACCAGGACGGCAAGACACCCAGAAAAACGATATAAGCCAGCAACTTCAAAGACAGCAGGTCGCGAACTTCCGTGGCATTGGTTTCGGCAAAGTTGCGAAACATGCCGGCATCGATCATGACCCCGTATTGGCTCATGAAATACGCCACGCCGGCACTGACCATGAACAACAACGTCAATACGGGTTTCAATACGGGTCGAAACGCCAGCAACGTCAACACGATGTTATACGCCGCGAAGATCATCACCCCGAACGCAATGCGCATGGCAATGCCCTTGCCGTCCGCAGCGGTGATGTCGAACAGGTGTTGCCAGAGAACGAAATTGAATCCGGTCAAAAGAAAGGCGCTGGCAAACAACGTCACCCATTCCGGGCGCACGGCTTTTAACTTGAACATGGCGAGGGGCGATTTCCTTGAAATAAGTGCCGTCGTCAATTGTGAAAATTTCATTGACTCAGACCACACAAACTTTATGCAGGCAACCATCAATTTTTTGTGAAAAAGAAGCCAACGATTAGTTGGCACATGAAATAACCATGAAACTTGCAGCGTATTTGATAATGATTCAGCTGTGGTTCAGTCGCGGGCAACGAAAACGCCGTATCGAATTTCTCGATAGCGCTCCCGACTTTCTGATTTGCCGCCCCGCTCGCCTGCCCGCCTAATCGACACTCTCTGGTCCAAAGGTTTGAAGATGGAAAACGTTCGCGCCGCTGCCCGCCCCGCCCTCTGGCTGATGCTCGGCATCATCCTGGTCGCCCTCAACCTGCGCCCGTCGATGGCGGCGGTGGGTCCTTTGCTCTCGGCCACTCGCGGCGATATGCCGCTGAGTTTCAGCCTCGCAGCGTTGCTGACGCTGCTGCCGGTGATGGCGATGGGGCTGGCGATGTTCTTCGGCATGGCGGTCAGCCAGCGCCTTGGTGAACAACGCACGGTGCTGCTGTCGTTGCTGATCATTGGCGTGGCAACGCTGTCGCGGTTGTTTCTCGACTCGGCGGGGGAATTGATCGCCAGCGCCGTGCTGGCCGGGATCGGCATTGCACTGATCCAGGCCTTGATGCCAGCGCTGATCAAATCGCGGTTTCCCGACAACGTGGCGCTGTGCATGGGGCTTTACGTCACCTCGATCATGGGCGGCGCGGCGCTGGCGGCTTCGTTTGCACCGTGGGTGTTGATGCAGACCGGCAACTGGCGGGCAGGTCTGGCGGTCTGGGCGATTTTGGCACTGCTCGCCATTCCTGTGTGGTGGGCAACCCGCGCCACGTCACCGGAGACCACCCGGGCCGCTGTCAGAAAAGAATCTTTCTTCACGAATTCCCGAGCCTGGCTGCTCGCGATCTTCTTCGGTCTGGGCACCGCGTCCTACACCTGCGTGCTCGCCTGGCTGGCGCCGTACTACGTGGAAAAAGGCTGGAGCGAACAAAACGCCGGCCTGATGCTGGGTTTTCTGACGGCCATGGAGGTGATTTCCGGGCTGGTGGTGCCCGCCATCGCCAATCGCAGCCGTGACCGACGCCTGGTGCTCGGCGCTCTGCTCGGATTGATCATCGCCGGATTCCTGGGTCTGATCCTCAGCCCGCAGCACCTGAGCCTGCTGTGGCCCTGCCTGCTCGGGCTAGGCATCGGCGGACTGTTTCCGATGAGCCTGATCGTATCCCTCGATCACCTCGACGAACCGCAACGGGCCGGCGGGCTGACCGCATTCGTCCAAGGCATCGGCTACCTGATTGCCGGGCTCTCGCCGTTGATGGCCGGGATGGTTCGCGATCGACTGGGCAACTTCGAATGGGCCTGGTGGTCATTGACGGCGGTGATGGCGCTGATGCTGCTGATGGTGCTGCGTTTCAACCCGCGGTATTACGCGCAGCACATGGGCTAATCTGACCGACCCGTCTGGATAAAGGCTTCTGGCCATCTTTGCCGGGTTTGATTGGGCACGTCGTGTTACTAAAACTTTCTGTCCCACAACTGACCGTGAAACGTCCTACAGGGCTTTCTCCTGGCACCATCGTTCCGTTACGATCATGCGCACACGTTTGCGCGGATTCGGCGCAAGGAGCACAGCGAGACAGAACGGATGCTGAACAGTAACTTGCTTAGAAAGCTCGACATGCAGGATCTCATGGTGTTTGTCGCCGTGTATGAGCAAAGCAGCGTCACCGACGTCTCGGAGGCGCTGTTCGTCAGTCAGTCCACCGTCAGTTACTGCCTGAAAAAACTGCGCACCAGCTTCGAAGACGAATTGTTCGTCAACACCCGCACGGGCATGCGCCCGACCTACAAGGCCAGCAGCATGTATGGCCATGTGCAGAAAATCCTCGAAAGCATCAACCTGTGCCACGCCGGCGCCCCGACCTTCGACCCGATGGCGCAACCGGTGACCTTCAACATCTGCGCCCCGGAATACTTCGAACAACTGATCCTGCCGCGAATGTTGAAGCGCTTCGACTTCGATGACTTGCCGGTGATGGTCAACATGCACAAGTTCGAAACCGACGTGCCGGTCGAAGAGTTGCGCGACGGCAGCCTCGATCTGGTGATCTGCTTCGGCCCGCACTTCCATCGCAGTCACGCCGACCTGAAGTCACGCATGCTGCTGGAAGATGACCTGGTCTGCGTCTTCGACAAACGCGCCACGCCGCTGGAACCGCGCCTGAGTCTGCAAGCCTTCACCGAACGCCGGCATGTGTTCCCGACGCCGTGGACGTCGACCACCAACATGGTCGATGGCTGGCTGGCGCGCCAGGCGCAGAAACGCCAGATCGTCGCCCGCTCCAACAGTTACAGCGCGGCGTTGAAGATGATCACCGGTACCGATTTCATCCTCACCCTGCCCCGGCGTATCCAGCGTTTGCTGACCAACGATGCCGTGTTCAACCACTGCGAGGCGCCGAACGGTCTGCCGGGGTTCACCCTCGACATGCAGTGGAGCCACAACGTCGATCAGGACAGCGCCAACCTCTGGCTGCGCGAGCAGGTCATCAAGACCTGCGCGGAACTGGAAACGGCCTGAGTTCTACACGCCGATGGCGGTCTTGTTGTAGGACCCACGGTCGATGTCGAGCAGTTCCACGCTCAGCTGCACCTCGACCCCGACCGGCCATTCGCACAGTTCCTGCAACACCGCCAGCAGGCTCTGCGAAAGTTGCGTCTTGATCTCGGAGGAACGACCGCTGAACAGCGCCAGCCTTACCGCCACAAAGGCGCGCTCGTTCATGGCGGTACCGACCTTGAAGGTTTCAACCTTGGTGGCACGACTCTTGATATCGAACTCCGCCGAGAATTGACCGGAACCCACCAGCGTGTTGTTGAGCCGGATCAACGCCACGTCGGCGTTCAGTTGCGGCAGGTTGGCGGTGTATTCCAGGTGCAGATGTGGCATGTCAGTGCTCCAGAGGTTCGGCAAAAAGGCCGTAGATATAACACAGCAACGCCTGACTCACGCCAACGACGACATCACCGGCCGCTCACTCATGAATTGCTCCAGCCGCGAACGCAGCCAGCGCTCCGCCGGATCGCTGTCGACGTGGCTGAGCCAGACCATCGACAGGTCGAGGGTCGGGGTCTTGAACGGGAACGGCTCCTTGAACAAGAACCCGGAAGCGGCCATGGCGTCGGCGGTGTAATCCGGCAGGCTGGCGATCAGGTCGGTGCCGGCCAACAGCGCCGGCAACGAACTGTACTGCGGCACCGACAGCACCACCTGACGGGTGCGACCGATGTCTGCCAGCCACTCATCGGCGTAGCCGCTGACATTGGCAGTGTGGGAAACCAGCACGTGAGGACGTGCGCAATATTCATCGAGGGTCAGCGGCGTGTCGGACTTGTCGGCACGCAGGATGCTCGGCTGAATGTGCCGCAGCAGTTTGCGCTTGGCATTGGCCGGCAGGCCGCGGGTCTGACTGATGCCGACGGTGATATCGCCCGCCGCCAGCAAGTCGGGAATCCGCCAGTAATCGACATGCTGTACGACGAAAACCACGCTCGGCGCCTCCTGACGCAAGGCGCGCAACAGCGGCGGCAGCAGGCCGAATTCGACGTCGTCCGACAGGCCGATGCGAAACGTCATGGTGCTGACGGCAGGGTCGAAATCACGGGTCAGGCTCAGCGCCACCGACAGCGAATCGAGCGCGGGCTTGAGATGGCGATAAATGTCTTCGGCGCGGGCAGTCGGCTCCATGCGATGGCCGACGCGAATGAACAACGGATCGTTAAGCATGGTGCGCAGACGGTTGAGTGCCGAGCTGATCGTCGGCTGACCGAGAAACAGCTTCTCGGCGGCCCGCGTCACGTTGCGTTCGAGCATCAAAGTCTCGAACACCACCATCAGGTTGATGTCGGCCTTGCGAAGTTCATTGCGGTTCATCCATTGCCCCCCCGATCCCCAGATGGCGGAAGTGTAGAAAGGCCGTGGGGGCGGCGTCCATCGAAACGCTGCGTCATTGCACCGTCAACGTCTTCAGCCCCAGGCCAATAATCCGCGAATCGTCGTTGATACCCAGCTGCCGAGGGCTGACGGCATCCGGCAGCTGCAATTCGATGTCGAGCCGGTCATCCCTCCCGAGGCGCTGGTTGAGCGCGGCACTAATCGGAATCTCCAGGCGGTTGCCTTGAAACTGCGTCAAACGGGTATCCAGTACCTGTTGGCCATTCAGGCTGACGATCACCCGCTGGCCGGGGTGCCCGGGCTGAATGAATGCCAATGCGTCGATCACGATTGAGCGTGCCGGTGGCAATACTCTCAATTGGATTTTCGCCAGTTGTCCTTCCGTCCACGTCCCCCAGCTTTCCGGCTTCGACCAGCCGCCGGTCAGTTGTCGGTTGCGATAGTTGAAGGTGAGCGTTTGCCCTGGACGAGTGAGCGGCGTGAGCAATATCTGCTGCCCTTCATCAGGCATCTGCAGGCATTCCCTGCAGCGCTTCCAGCCAGGCGCCAGTAACGCTACCCCGTCCACGCGCGTCAACAGATCGGTTTCACTGTTGATGTTTTTTGCAGCTTCGACCAGCGCATCGTCGTCCAGCAGGTACAACGAGTCTGGGTCGTACTGCCCGGATTCGAGCATCGCCTGTGCTTTCTGCTGTGCCAACAGCAGCGCCGAAGTGCTCATACGCCCCAGATACACCGCATCGGTTTTCAGCCCGTGGGTCGCTGCGAAACCGGCGATCAGCTGCCAGCGTTCGCCCTGGTTCTGCGGCATCAGACTGCGCACATTGCTATAACGCGCAGCAGCACTGGCCCAGAAGGGATCAACCATCGGGCTGCTCCACACCGATGATGGCGCCAACATTTTTCCCTGGCTGATAGCCATCCATCCGCCGCGGGTGTCGGCAACCTGGATCAACAACACGACGGCAAGCAGAGCGATGGCGATGCGTGGCCGGTAACCGCGTATCACCAGAAAAATCATGGTCAGGACGCAGGCATACAACACCGGCCAGAACATCCGCCCCGAGGCCCGAAAAATACTGGCCAGGGCAATGACGCCATCCGGCAGCGGGTACTCGAACGTCAACGCGCCAATGCCTATTCGGTTCGACAGCGCGAACAGCCATAAACCGAGCATGGCCAGCAACAGCCATGGACGAGCACTTACTTCATCCTTCAAGGAATGCCGGTTACGCAGCCAGGCCAAAAAAGCCGGCGGCACCAGCAACAGAACGCCCAGGCCGAAGTAGTTGAAACCTTCGTAATCTCCTTCTCCTTTTGGCAGACCAGACAGAATCAGGGACCAGCCGGCCGGATCGACAGGCGACAGCAGATTCATCCGGTACAAACCAAAACCGCCGGAGGCCGCGCCATCGGCAATGCTGAAGTACCCGGCCTGCCAGCAACACACGCTCACCAGGGCGAAAAGCATGCCGCCCTCGATCAAACCCTGACGCCGGGCCAGTGACTGATTGAATGTCTTGCCCAGCAAATCCGCCACCCAGATCAGCGCAACCATGGCCAGCAGATAGGCGTGCACCCATGCCGTCACCGCCAGCAAGGTGCCCCAGGCCAAGCGCCGTCGGCGCAGGTTCGGCAGCAGCGCGAGGTATAACGCAGCCAGGATCAGGAAATGGCCGGCCAGTGAAAGATGCCCGCCCATACGCAAGAGCATCGCTGGCGAGAACACCAGCAGCCCGGCACCCAGCAGTCGAATCAAGGGATTGGCCGTGATCAGCCCCATCAGTTTCCAGCCAAACCAGGCCTGCAGGACACAGCAGGCCAGCAGCCACAATCCGAAATACTGAAAGGTGTCCGGCAACCAGGCACTGAATGGTTTGAACAACAGCGCCAGTAGTGGATTGGAGTCGGAAAAAATGATCGCGCTACCCAGTTCCAATCCATATGACGGATTGAGCCCGAGCGGGAAAGTCCACGGTGAATGTCGGAAAAACGCCCAGCCCAGATAATGCGTGGCCGGATCGCCCTGCTCCAGCCAGGCAATGTTCTGCGGGTTCAGCGCTTGCGGTCCGACCACCAGAAAAAACACCAGAGCACCCAAAAACAATGGCAACAGGGAAAGTGCCGGGTGCTCCTGTGAGTCCTTCATCGATACGTCCAGAAGTTATGCAGTACGAAGGTGAATGCCGGAATCGTCAGCGCCACGGCACCGATTCCGGCGAGATAGTGCAGCCCTGCCATCTGTGCCGCCCAGGCCACGAACATCGCCAACAGAAAGCCACTCGCCGAAACCAGCATGAAACGCAGCAGGGTTTTACCGTGCAGGCGGGCCGAAAAACTCCAGGTGGTGTTGATCACGTAGGACACCAACGTCGCCACAATAAAAGCCACACCGTTGGCCAACGGAGGCAGGGGGCTGACGAAGTTGATGAACAGCACCGCCACCAGCGCGTGCAGCGCCGTGACAAACAGACCGGTCACGGCGAAGCGCAAGCCGCGCTGGATCAAGGCGGATCTTTCGGTGGGTGTCACGGCTTGCGCGCCAGCACGAAGACACTCAGACCAGCGAGGCGGTTGATACCCATCAACGGCAGCTCGAGACTGCACAGGGTTTTCAGCAGCATATTGACCAACGGATGGTGTTTTTTCAGCTGCGAGCGCGGGGCCGAACCCCGAATGCCACCGGGTATCAGGCGCGACGCCAGCGCAAGCGGGAAGACCGCGCCGAAGTAATAGGCGCCCCGCTCCACCGTCAATCCGGCGTTACCCGCCAGAGCCTCGAATTGCTTCAGGGTGTAGCGACGCTTGTGTTCGAGGAAATCATCGTGCCCGCTCCACATGAACTGGAACGCCGGCACGGTCATCAGAAAGCGACTGCCGGACGGCACTTTGTCGACGTAGGACTTGAGCAGGCCGAGGTCGTCATCAACGTGCTCCAACACATCCATCAGCAGCACCAGATCAGCGTCGACTTTGTCGATCGAGCGACGGTAATGCACCGGTTTGCCGGCGGTGGTGGCGCTCGAATCGGCCGGGTAGCTGATGTCCACGCACCACGCTTCGCGCGCCGCCGTGTGGGTCAACAAATGATGGGAGAAGAATCCTGAACCAGCGCCGACGTCGAGAATTCGTTTGATCGGCGCGTCACCCAGCAAGCGGCGGGTGGCGGCCGCTTTGGAGCAGTAATACCAATGCTCGCCGATGCTGTCGCCGAGGATGTCGGTTTCCTTGAGATCCATGCTTCAGTCCTTGGATTCGTAAATGCGGCGCACCAGGAAAACCGGCCGGCGCTTCGCTTCGATATAAGTGCGGCCCAGATACTCGCCAAGCACGCCGATACCGATCAATTGCAAGCCGCCGAGAAACGTCACGGCAACCATCAGCGAGGCGTAACCGGGCAAGTCAACGCCATGAATGAGCGTGCGCAGCACAATGAACATCGCAAAGGCGAACGACACCAGAGAGACCAGCGCCCCCAGATACGTCCAGATCCGCAACGGTTCGGTGCTGAAACTGGTGATGCCTTCGAGGGCGAAATTCCACAGTCGCCAGCCATTGAACTTGCTCTGCCCCGCCGCCCGCTCCGGGCGTTCGTACTCGACTTGCGTGGTGCGGAAACCGACCCAGGCGAACAGGCCTTTCATGAAGCGCCGGGACTCGGGCAAGGTCAGCAGCGCGTCGACCACGCAGCGATCCATCAGCCGGAAATCACCGACGTTTTCCGGCAATGACTGTTCGGCAATTTTGTTGTGCAGGCGATAGAACCAACTGGCGGAAGTTTGCTTGGCCCAAGTATCGTTGCGCCGGCTAAGGCGATGGCCGAGCACCACCTCGAAGCCTTCATGCCAACGCTCGATCATTTGCAAAATGACCTCGGGCGGATCCTGCAAATCTACATCGATCGGCACCACGATCTGCCCAGTGCAGATCTGCAGACCGGCGGAAAGCGCCGCCTCCTTGCCGAAGTTACGGCTCAGATCGACGATACGGATGCGCGAGTCGCTCTGCTGGCAGTGCAGCAAGCGCTCCAGTGTTGTATCGGAACTGCCGTCATTGACGAACACCAGTTCCAGCTCGACCAGCGTCTCTTGCTCGAAAACCTGACGAATGCGCAGGAGAAAACCGTTGAGGCTGTCCTCTTCGTTGAATACGGGGATCACCAGCGACAACTTCACGGGGCCCACGTGTTGTGTTCCGTGCGGATGGGTCAATGGAGTGCTCTTTTCTTATAGTGTTGGTGGGTCGCCGAAACGGATTCGACGCCATGAGCCTCGCCGTATTAAGCAGCACCCAACCAGGTCATGCAAGGGCGCCGCGAGGACGTACCTGCCAATCCAAAGGTCGATCCCGACGCTCTGCCCCGCACATGACGGAAACATTCTCCAACGATTGGAAACAAATCCTCGATAGCCAAAAAACCGCGCTCCGCTAGGCTTGCGTCGAAGCGACAGGTTGTCGCACAAACGCATCGCATGGAGCGAATTGAATGTATTTCGAGATTTACAGGCAATCCAAAGGCACCCCGAGCACCGGTAAAGGCCAATGGCGCTGGAGATTAAGGGCGGGGAATCACGAGACGGTCGCCAGTGGCGAATCGTACGTGAACAAGGCGGATTGTCTGCATGTGATCGAGTTGATCAAAGGTGTGAAGGGTGAGACACCGGTCAAGGAGATCTGAGGAAAACCCAAGACGCCGGGCTGCCTGTATTGGCAGCTCCGGCGACTGAACGAATGCGGTTTCAGAACCTCTCGGGAATGTGCCTGAACGGATAATCCGACTCTTTATAACCGCCCGGTTTCTGCCGTTTGGGCAAGGTCACCTTCTCTCGCGGCACCTCCTTGTAGGGGATGCGACTGAGCAGATCCGAGATGATATTGAGCCGCGCCCGACGCTTGTCGTTCGAGTTGGCCACCAGCCATGGAGCGTAATCGGTGTCGGTCGCTTCGATCATGTCGTCCCGCGCCCGGGAGTAGTCATACCAGCGGCTGTAGGACTTGAGGTCCATCGGCGACAGCTTCCAGATCTTGCGACCGTCGACAATGCGCGCCTTCAGGCGCCGGGTCTGTTCTTCCTGACTGACATTCAGCCAGTATTTGAGCAGGATCACCCCCGAACCGACAACTGCGCGCTCCACCAGCGGCACGGTCTTGAGAAACTTGTCGACCTGTTTGTCCGTGCAAAAGCCCATCACCCGCTCGACGCCGGCGCGGTTGTACCAACTGCGATCGAAGATCACCACTTCGCCGGCCGCCGGTAAATGCGGCAGATAGCGCTGCAGGTACATCTGGCTCTTCTCGCGATCGGTCGGGGCCGGCAACGCGATGACGCGAAAGACTCGCGGGCTGACCCGCTCGGTCAGCGCCTTGATGGTGCCACCCTTGCCCGCACCGTCGCGGCCTTCGAAGATGATGCAGATCTTGATGCCTTCGGCCTTGACCCACTCCTGCATTTTCACCAGTTCGACATGCAGGCGGCGCAACTCGGCAAGGTAGTCCTTGTTCGACAGTTTTATATGTTCGTCAGGTTTTTCTCGGGGCGAGTCTTTCTTCTTTCCCTTTGCCATGACCAGACCTCTCGGGTTGGAACGACAGCCAGGCTCGTCGGCAATGCATGACCTGGAACCGGAAAGTTTAGTCATTTATCGCAAAACGCAAGCAAACGGGCGGTAACGCTCAGGCAACGTGCTTATTGCGAAAAAGCCTGTGCAGTTTTTGACGGAACGCCAATCGCCAACCATTCTCCATCACGGCGCAGCTTCCAATGTCGGCCGTTGATGCCTCGCGTGTTGCAAACCTGCCATCTGGATGTGGGGAAGAGGTCATGCACAGTTCGCTCTTGCGTGCCGCGTCGCTCATGCTCGCCTTGAGCGCTGCACCGGTCCTGGTGCAGGCCGCCGATGCGCCTGCGGCACCGGCGGCTGCCACCGCGCCGGCCAAAGATGCCGTGTTTACCACGGAGCAGCTCGACCAAATGCTCGCGTCGATTGCGCTGTATCCCGACCCACTGCTCGCTCAAGTGCTGATGGCCGCCACCTATCCGGGAGAAGTCGCCGAAGCCGTGACCTGGTCCAAGGCCCATCCGGATGCCAAGGGCGATGACGCGGTCAAGCAAGTGGCCAGCCAGACGTGGGACCCGAGCGTGCAGGCCTTGGTGGCGTTTCCGCAGGTCCTGGCGACACTGGGGCAGGATCCGGTCTGGGTGCAGCGTCTGGGGGATGCCTTCCTGGCCCAGCCTGACGAACTCATGGCCGGCGTCCAGCGCTTGCGGCGTCAAGCCCAGACGGCGGGCAATCTACAGAGCAATCAATATCAGAATGTGACGGTGCAGAACGTAACGCCGCCCATCTCTTCCGGCTCAACCAAGCCGGCCGACAACACGACCATCATCATTCAGCCCGCCGATCCGCAGGTGGTCTACGTTCCGACCTATAACCCGACTACTACTTACGGCACCTGGCCTTATCCGGCCTCGCCGCCGGTGTATTACCCGCCGCCGCCCGCTTACTACCCGGGTCAGGCACTGGTGGCCGGGCTGGCCTTCGGCACGGGCGTGGCGGTCGTCGCGTCGTTGTGGGGTGACTGCGACTGGGGCAATAACGACATCGACATCGATGTGAACCGTTACAACAATATCAACGGCAATAACCGCATCACCAACAACCAGAACAAGTGGCAGCACAACAACGTGCATCGCGATGGCGTGCCTTATCGTGACAACCGCAGCCGCGCGCAGTATGGCCGGCAGCTGGACGGTGCGGCTCAGCGTGATGCCTATCGCGGGGACAACGCGCAGCGGGCGCAGGCTCGAGAACGGGCGCGCAGTTCGATGGACAGGGCCGGTATCGAGCGCCCTGCCACCAGCAATCGCGAAGCCCGCAATCAAGTCCGCGAAGCGCAATCCGCCAATGTCGGCAATCGCATGCAAGGCGGCGCGGACAGACCCAGAGTCGCCTCCCGCGCTCAAGGCAATACGCGGGAGGCGCGCCAGCCCGGCGTCAATCAACGTGAACCTCGTGCATCTCAAGCCCGACCCGCAGCAGGCAGTGCGCGTAACAACGCCTTTGCCGGCGCGCGCTCTCCGTCCCAGACCCGCGTCCAGGCTGATCGCGGCCGTGCCAGCCAGATTTCTGCGCAACGTCCCAATACCTCCCGCGCCGCCGGACATCAGATCAGCCGGCCATCCGGCGGGGGCATGCGTCAGAGAGGAGGTGGCCGTCGATGAACATCCATTCTCTGGTCAAAAACTGCCTGACCCTCGCGGCCGGCCTCGCATTATCGACCTTCGCCTCGGCCCAGCAGGTATTTCCAACCCCGGAAAAAGCCGCGGACGCCTTCGTCGAAGCCCTCGGCACGCAACACGCCGACCAAAAACGCCTGACCGAACTGCTGGGCGAGGAATGGCACAGTTTCATTCCCCGCGAAGGCGTGCAGCGCAGTGATGTCGATGCCTTCCTGCAGCAATACCGCGAACAGCACACCCTGGAAAAGACCGGCGACAACAAGGCCGTACTCTCCGTAGGGCCCGATCACTGGACGCTGCCCATCCCGCTCATCAAAGACAAAACCGGCTGGCGCTTCGACACGAAAGCCGCCCAGGTCGAAATCCGCGCCCGCCGCATCGGCCGTAACGAACTGGCGGCGGTGCAATCGGCGCTGGCCTACCACGACGCGCAAATGGACTACGCCTCGGAAGACCGCGACGGCGACGGCGCCCTCGAATACGCACAGAAAATCTTCAGTTCCCCCGGCAAACACGACGGCCTCTATTGGCCAGAAGACGACAGCGGCCAGATCAGCCCCCTCGGCCCCGCCTTCGGCCAGGCCATCAACGACGAAGACTGGCACGGCTACCACTTCCGCATCCTCGACGCCCAAGGCCCGTCAGCCCCGGGCGGCGCTTACAGCTATCTGATTGGAGACAAGATGAGCCGCGGGTTCGCCTTGATCGCCTGGCCAGCGAAGTATGCCGACACCGGGGTGATGAGCTTCATGATCAGCCATGAGGGCCAGGTGTTTCAGAAGGACCTCGGGCCGGATGGGGAGAAGGTGGCGAAAGCGATGAAGCGGTTTGATCCGGATGATAGTTGGGAGGTGGTGGATTTGGGGCAGAAGTAGTTGGGTGTCGAATTGCGCCGGATCAGAAACGAAAAAACCCCGCAGCTTCTCAGCTACGGGGTTTTTCTATGTATGGCGGAGAGATAGGGATTCGAACCCTAGGTACCGGTGAAGGTACAACGGATTTCGAATCCGTCCCATTCGGCCACTCTGGCATCTCTCCAACGGCGCGCATCATAACAACACTTTCGCTGAATGGGAAACCCCCAGACGAAATTTTTTCCGTGCTATCAGATGCTTGCGTCGATTAAAGCGGTACGCCCAGACGGTTGGCGACTTCTTCGTAGGCTTCGATGACGTCACCGAGGCCCTGACGGAAGCGGTCCTTGTCCATCTTCTTCTTGGTGTCCTTGTCCCACAGACGGCAGCCGTCCGGGCTGAACTCGTCGCCCAGGACGATGGAGCCGTCGCTGAACACGCCGAATTCAAGCTTGAAGTCCACCAGCAGCAGGCCTGCGTCGTCGAACAGTTTGCTCAGGACTTCGTTGACCTTGAGCGACAGTTCTTTCATGCGCGCCAGTTGCTCGGCGGTGCCCCATCCGAAGGCCACGACGTGGGATTCGTTGATGAACGGGTCGCCCTTGGCGTCGTCCTTCAGGAACAGTTCGAAGGTGTACGGGTTGAGCTTCATGCCCTCCTCGACGCCCAAACGCTTGACCAGGCTGCCGGCGGCGTAGTTACGCACGACGCACTCGACCGGGATCATGTCGAGTTTTTTCACCAGCACTTCGTTGTCGGCCAGCAGCTTGTCGAACTGGGTCGGAATGCCGGCCGCTTCGAGTTTCTGCATGATGAAAGCGTTGAACTTGTTGTTCACCATGCCTTTGCGGTCGAGCTGCTCGATGCGCTTGCCGTCGAACGCCGAAGTGTCGTTGCGAAACAGCAGGATCAAGCGGTCAGCGTCGTCGGTCTTGTAAACCGATTTGGCTTTGCCGCGGTAGAGTTCTTCACGTTTTTCCATGATGGGCTCCGCTTGCTAAGTAGATGGGCTAGGCGATGTGGCGCCAGTCGAGCCCTGAATCTTGATCGGCCAGTTGCAGCCAGTCCGGGTCGCACCCGAGGGTGTCGACAAAACATTGCCGGGCCAGCTGCGGCAGGTTGTTCTTGCTGCTCAGATGGGCCAGGACCAGGTGTTGCAGGCCTTGCCAGCCCAACTCGGCCACCAGGAATGCCGCCTGATGGTTGTTCAAATGTCCCAGCTCGCCGCCCACCCGCTGCTTGAGAAAGTACGGGTAATGACCACGGGCCAGCATGTCGCGACAATGATTGGACTCGATCATCAACGCATCGAGGTCCCGATAGCCGTCCAGCACCCGCTCGCAGTATGAACCCAGGTCGGTCAGCAGGCCGAAGCGCCGCTGCTCTTGATCGCTGAATACGTACTGGGTCGGTTCCTGTGCATCATGAGCCACGGCAATGACCCCGATGTTCAGAGCACCGATCTGCAACTGCTCGCCACCGGTCACGAAACCGGCAGGTTCAATCGGTTTGCGCATCCCGCGCAGTGTGCCGCGACTGAGGTACACAGGCAGATTGTAGCGCCGAGACAGCAAACCCACGCCATGCACGTGGTCGGCATGTTCGTGGGTTACGAGTATCGCGCTCAGTTGCGCCGGGTTCACACCCAGGCGCAACAGGCGTTTTTCGGTTTCCCGCAGGGAAAAACCACAATCCACCAGCACATACGTATCAGCACTGGCGATCAGCGTGCCGTTCCCTTGGCTACCGCTGCCGAGAACGGCAAAACGCATTGGATCAGCCCAGGTTGTCCTGAATCACGCTCAACACTTTACGGGCCACATCGGCCGGCGCTACGGTGTTGATGTTTTTCTCGACGGTCACCTGAACGTTCTCGCCGACCTTGCTCAGGCGAACCTGATAACGCTCGGCGCGGGCTTCAACTTCTTCCTTGGTCGGCGCGCTGCCGAACAGGCTGCTGAAGAAACCAGGCTTCTCGTCTTTCTTCTCGGCCTTCTCGGACAAGTTGATGTAGTAGAGGCCCAGGCTGCGGTTGATGTCTTCAACGCGCCATTCGCCCTGCTCCAGCGCACGACCGACGCTCGACCAGGCACGATCCAGGTCGGTACCGACGTTGAGCACCGGGTTGCCGCTGCCGTCTTCGCTCAGGCTGACACGGCTCGGGGTATCGAAATCACGCGAAGCCAGCATCGACACCGAACCACCCTTCTCGGAGGTACGGCTCATGCTCGCGAGCATGTCGTCGACCAGCGCAGCGTCGAGGCCGGTATTGACCGAACGGTTGGTGAAATCGACATTGGCGGTGCTGCCGGCAGGACGCTCGGCGCTGACCACATAGACTTCACTGGTGTTGCGCTGCACGCCCGGCTCAATGCGCACCCGCACGCGGGTTTCGCTGTCGGTGCTGACGCCGGCGGCGCTCAGACGCTTGGCCATGGCGGCGGACAGTTCGTCGGAATGCTGCCAGGTGGTGGTGAATTCGCCGGTTTGCGGGCGCTGTTCATCCAGACGGAAACCGTTGTCCTGGAAGTACTGCACCGCCACTGGCCAGACTTCGGCCGGTGGATGCTGGGCCATGACCCAACGCGAATCACCGCTCTTCTGCAGCGAGTAGTCGCTGGCGTCGGCCACGGTCGACAGTGGTTGAGGGCGCGGAACGATGTACTCACCCTTGGCGGTGTCGTCGGCCACGTTGCGCGGGATCGGCAGCAGCGGATCCAGGCGCTTGGAGGTGCTGACGTCCGGTGGCAGTTGCATCGGTGCAGTCTGTTGCGCTTCCAGGTAATCGCTACCACGGTCACGGAAATAACCTTCCGGGCCCCAGATCCATCCGCAGCCACTGGTGCTGGAGATAATCAAGGCAAGTGCGGAAAGTCCGGCCATTCGCTTCATGCGTTGTACTTCCTCAATTAAACCAGGACGTTGCACTGGCGCAGGGCCGAGCGCAGCGTTTCATGACAAGGAGCGCTCAGCCAGGTCAGCGGCAGGCGGATGCCTTGGTGCATCAGGCCCATTTCGACCAAAGCCCACTTCACCGGAATCGGGTTGGCTTCGATGAACAGGTCCTTGTGCAGCGGCATCAGTTTTTCGTTGATGGCCCGTGCGGTCTCGGCGTCGCCCTTGAGCGCGGCCTCGCACAGGTCGGCCATTTCGCGTGGCGCGACGTTGGCGGTGACGGAGATGTTGCCCTTGCCGCCCAGCAGGATCAGCTCAACGGCGGTCGGATCATCGCCGGACAGCACGATGAAGTCCTTGCTCACGCCGTCGATGATCGCCTTGGCGCGTTTCAGGTCGCCGGTCGCTTCCTTGATGCCGATGATGTTCGGCACGGTGGACAGGCGGATCACGGTCTCGGCCTGCATGTCGCAGGAGGTGCGGCCGGGAACGTTGTAGAGGATCTGTGGAATGTCGACCGCTTCGGCGATGTGCTTGAAGTGCTGGTACAGGCCTTCCTGGGTTGGCTTGTTGTAGTACGGAACGACCAGCAGGCAGGCATCGGCACCGGCTTCTTTGGCATTGCGGGTCAGCTCGACCGCTTCTCGGGTCGAGTTGGCGCCGGTACCGGCGATCACCGGAATGCGACCGGCAACCTGTTTGACCACGGCTTTGATGACGGCGATGTGTTCTTCTACATCAAGGGTTGCCGACTCGCCGGTGGTGCCGACCGCGACAATGGCATGGGTGCCGTTCTTGAGATGGAAGTCCACGAGTTTGCTGAGGCTGTCCCAGTCAAGACGCCCTTGTGCATCCATGGGTGTGACCAGTGCCACCATACTGCCCGCAATCATGAAACCGCTCCTGCCGGAAAAAGAGAGCGGTAATGGTACTGGCGCCAAGATGCTTGCACAAGCGAAGTACTGTGCCGCCATTCCCCTTGGCGCCGCTTTTCGCTACCCTTCAGACTTTGATCGGTACTGATCAGCTTGTACGCCGGGTTCCAGTCTCCCGTTTCGGCCTCCCGGGCCCCGTTCCAGTGTCGTTGCCGTACGCTTGCTTGTTCATGGAGCCGTAGCGCCACACGAATCGGGTCTTCCGGACAGTCATTGCCCCGGCAATCAACGCCCTCTCGCTACCGACCGCTCATCGCTTTAGGAATGCTGCATGTCCACCCCCACAGTTCGCGAACAATTCCTTGTCATCAGTGCCCTCGGCGCCAATCCCATGGAGCTGACCAACGTCCTGTGCCGCGCCAGCCATGAAAACCGCTGTGCGGTCGTCACCTCGCGCCTGACCCGCCACGGCGAGTGCAGCGCGCTGGTGCTCGAAGTCTCCGGCAGCTGGGACGCCCTGGCCCGCCTGGAAGGCAGCCTGCCGGTGCTGGCCAAGCGTCATGCGTTCACCGTCAACGTAGTGCGCAGCGCCGCTCTGGAAAACCGTCCGCAAGCCCTGCCGTACGTGGCTTACGTGTCTTCGGCATACCGTCCGGACATCATCAACGAGCTGTGCCAGTTCTTCATGGATCACAACGTCGAGCTGGAAAACCTGACCTGCGATACCTATCAGGCACCGCAGACCGGCGGCACCATGCTCAACGCCACGTTCACCGTGACCCTGCCCGCCGGCACCCAGATCAGCTGGCTGCGCGACCAGTTCCTGGATTTCGCCGACGCCATGAACCTGGATGCACTGATCGAACCGTGGCGCCCACAGAACCCAATGTAAGGAAGCTTTCATGGCCGTTGTTATCGACCAACCGGTTCCGGATTTCGAAGCACCTGCCACCAGCGGGCAGACCGTCAGCCTGTCGGCCCTCAAGGGCAAGCAAGTGGTGATCTACTTCTATCCGAAGGACAGCACCCCGGGCTGCACCACCGAAGGCCAGGGCTTTCGTGATCAATACGCAGCATTCAAGGCTGCCAACACGGAAATCTTCGGCATTTCCCGCGACAGCCTGAAATCCCACGAGAACTTCAAGTGCAAGCAGGAGTTTCCGTTCGAGCTGATCAGCGACAAGGACGAGGCCGTCTGCCAGTTGTTCGACGTGATCAAGCTGAAAAAGCTCTACGGCAAGGAATACCTGGGCGTTGATCGCAGCACCTTCCTGATCGACAAGAACGGCGTACTGCGTCAGGAATGGCGCGGCGTGAAAGTGCCAGGACATGTGGATGCAGTGCTGGCTGCTGCTCAGGCGCTGAACAAGGCCTGATGCTGTCGGCGCCCTTGCG
Organism: Pseudomonas sp. B40(2017); assembly: GCF_002112855.1. Classification (NCBI taxonomy): domain Bacteria; kingdom Pseudomonadati; phylum Pseudomonadota; class Gammaproteobacteria; order Pseudomonadales; family Pseudomonadaceae; genus Pseudomonas; species Pseudomonas sp. B40(2017). Next base: position 60,722 of record NZ_NEIT01000003.1, on the reverse strand, counting down.
GGCGCCGATTCATTCTCAAAGCAGCGGCGCCACCACCGGCTCCTTGCGCGGCCAGGCATCAAGCACAGCCTTGAACAACGTCGCCAGCGGAATCGCGAAGAACACTCCCCAGAATCCCCACAACCCGCCGAACAACAGCACCGCGCAGATGATTGCCACCGGGTGCAGGTTGACCGCTTCGGAAAACAGCAACGGCACCAGCACGTTGCCGTCCAGGGTCTGGATGATCCCGTAAACCGCCATCAGATAGATGAACTGATCGCTCCAGCCCCACTGGAACAGCGCAATCAGCAGCACCGGCACGGTCACCACCACGGCGCCGACATACGGCACCACCACCGACACGCCCACCAGTAACGCCAACAGTGCTGCGTAGTTCAATCCGAGGGCGACGAAGGCGATGTAGGTCACGCCGCCACAAATCACGATCTCGATGACCTTGCCGCGAATGTAGTTGGCGATCTGCCGGTTCATTTCCTCGGCGACCCGAGTGATCAGTGCCCGCTCTCGTGGCAAATAGCCGCGCACCCACTCGCCGATCATCGCCCGATCCTTGAGGAAGAAGAACACCAGGATCGGCACCAGCACCAAATAGATCATGATGTTCACCAGCAGCGGCAGGCTCGACAACGAGAACGTCAACGCCCACTGGCCGAACTTGCCGATCTCGCCTCGCGCCGCTTCGATCGCTTGCAGCACCTGCTCATCGGAGACCAGATGCGGATAGCGCTCGGGCAGCAACAACAGCAGCGATTGCCACTTGGCGAGCATGCCCGGCAGCTCGTTGAACAGCGTGATCAACTGATGCCAGAGCAGCGGCAGCACCACGACGATGAACACCATCAGCACGCCCATGAACAGTGCAAACACCAGACCGACCGCCGCCCCACCGGGCACGCGCAGACGTTCAAGCGTGAGCACCAGCCCCTGCATCAGATACGCCAGCACCATCCCGGCCAGCACCGGCGCGAGCATTCCGCCAAGCGTCAGTACCGCGGTGAAGGCGAGAAACAGCAGCACCGCCAGCACCACGGCTTCTTCATCGGAGAAGTAGCGCTGAATCCAGTCGCGCAACACTTTGAACATCAATTTTCCTTAGGTCATTTACGCGGTCGGTTTCAGGCTTTTTTCAGCCAGTAACGGTAGACACCCGCCTCGTCCTCTTCACGCAGCAGCGTATGACCGGCCAATTTGGCAAAGGTGCGAAAGTCGCGTTGCGAGCCAGCATCCGTGGCAATCACCTTGAGTACTGCGCCACTGGGCAGCTTGTTCAGCTCCATTTTGGCCTTGAGCAACGGCAACGGACAATTCAGGCCACTGGCGTCCAGTTCACAGTCATGGGCTACAGCGTCGGTCATGCGTCACTCCGAATCAGGTGGTCAGGCTGCCTAGAATATCTGGTCGCAGGCCCGGTGTCCGGCTACAGTAAGGTCTTTGTCGACTAAGGCTTTGTGCATGACATTTCTGCGCCCTACCCTGCTGACGCTCGCTTGCCTGCTCGCCTCACCGGGCTTCGCCGACGACCTGCCGTCACTCGGTGACGCCAGCTCTGCCATCGTCTCGCCACAACAGGAATATCAACTAGGTCGCGCCTGGCTGGCATTGCTGCGCAGCCAGGTTTCGCAGCTCAACGATCCACAACTCAAGGACTACGTCGAGTCCAGTGTCTATAAGCTGGTGGAAACCAGCCAGGTCAATGACCGACGCCTGGAGTTCATCCTGATCAACAGCCCGCAGCTGAACGCCTTCGCCGCACCGGGCGGGATTGTCGGGGTCAACGGCGGTCTTTTCCTCAATGCCCAGACCGAAGGCGAATATGCCTCGGTACTGGCTCACGAACTGGCTCACTTGTCCCAGCGCCACTTCGCTCGTGGCGTCGAGGCGTCGCAGCGGATGCAGGTGCCGATGATGGCAGCGCTGCTGGCCGGTATCGTGATCGCCGCTGCCGGCGCCGGTGACGCCGGCATTGCAGCAATAGCCGGTACCCAAGCAGCGGCGATCCAGGAACAACGGCGTTTCTCGCGCCAGAACGAACAGGAAGCCGACCGCATCGGCATCCTCAACCTGGAAAAGGCCGGCTACGATCCGCGCTCGATGCCGACCATGTTCGAGCGTTTGATGCGCCAGTATCGCTTTGATGCCAAACCACCGGAATTCCTGCTGACTCACCCGGTCACCGAATCGCGGATCGCCGACACCCGCAACCGCGCCGAGCAGGCAAAACCCGGCGGCATCGAAGACAGCAAGCGCTATCAACTGATCCGCGCGCGGGTGCAGTTGACCTACGAAGAAACGCCGGGGCTCGGCGCCAAGCGTTTTCGCGCGCAACTGGACGATAATCCGAACAACGATGTGGCCCGTTACGGATTGGCGATCGCCCAGATCAAGGGCGGTCAGTTGAATGAAGCCCGAGAGAATCTCAAGCAACTGCTGGCCAAATCGCCGAACGAGATCATCTACAACCTGGCGCAGGTCGATCTGGACATCACCAACAACAAGCTGGCCGATGCCCAGTCCCGGGTTGACCGGATGCTCAGTCAGTACCCAGGCAACTACCCGCTGAACCAGGTACGCGTCGATCTGCTGCTGAAACAAAACCGTACCGCCGATGCGGAGAAGGCGCTGGAGGGCTTGCTCAAATCGCGTCCGGACGATCCGGACGTCTGGTATCAGGTCGCCGAGACTCGTGGTCTGTCCGGCAACATCATTGGCCTGCATCAGGCCCGTGCCGAGTATTTCGCGCTGGTCGGCGACTATCGCCAGGCCATCCAGCAACTGGACTTCGCCAAGCGCAAGGCCGGCAGCAACTTCCCACTGTCGTCGCGTATCGATGCCCGTCAGCGCGAACTGATGGAGCAAGAGCGCATGGTCAAGGACATGATGGGTTAAGCCCAAGCCGAGACAAATTCCGGACGCAAAAAAACCGCCTCTTTCGAGGCGGTTTTTTTTCACTTCAACAATCGGATCATTCAGCCAGTTTGAAGGTAATGAAGCTGGCACGACCCTGACGCAGAACGCGCATCGACACCGAACGGTTCTTCGGCAGCGCCTTGGCAATCTCGGCAAACTCCTTGGAAGAACCAATGGCCTGATTGTTCAGGTGCGTGATGATGTCGCCCGGTTGCAGACCGATCAGGGCCGCAGGGCCGTCCTGCACCTCCTTGATTACCACACCACCTTTCAGGTCGTAGGTTTTCTTCTGCTCGGCGGTCAGTTCGGCGACCGATACACCCAGGCGATTGCTGTTGGTCTCGGCACCGGATTTCGGCAGCGCGTCCAGCTCCTTGTCTTCGTCCGGGATGGCGCCGACAGTCAGCTCGACATTCTTGCGTTTGCCGTCACGAATCACTTCGAGATTGGCTTTGGCGCCGGCCTTCAACGCACCCACCAGATGTGGCAGGTCAGCGGACATGACGATCGGTTGACCGTTCATGCTCAGGATTACGTCACCCACTTGCAGGCCGCCCTTGGCAGCCGGGCCGTCATCCTGAATCTGTGCAACCAGCGCACCGGCCGGTTTGTCCAGACCGAACGACTCGGCCAGATCCTTGTTCACTTCCTGGATGACGACGCCCAACCAGCCACGACTGACCTTGCCACCGCTTTTCAGCTGGTTGGAAACGTCCATGGCCACGTCGATCGGAATGGCGAACGACACGCCCATGAAGCCACCGGAACGGGTGTAGATCTGCGAGTTGATCCCGACCACTTCACCGTTCAGGTTGAACAGCGGGCCACCGGAGTTGCCCGGGTTGATCGGCACGTCGGTCTGGATGAATGGCACATAGTTTTCGTTCGGCAGGCTGCGGCCGACGGCGCTGACAATGCCTTGGGTCACGGTGTGGTCAAAGCCGAATGGCGAACCGATTGCCACGACCCACTGGCCGGCTTTCAGATCCTGAGATTTGCCAAGCTTCAGCACTGGCAGATCCTTGCCTTCGATTTTCAGCAGCGCGACGTCGGAACGTGGGTCGGTGCCGATCAGTTTGGCCTTCATTTCACTGCGATCTGCCAGACGCACTAGGATTTCGTCGGCATCGGCGATCACGTGGTTGTTGGTCAGAATGTAGCCATCCGGCGAAATGATGAAGCCCGAACCCAACGATTGCGCTTCACGCTGGCGATCACCACGCGGAGAACGCTGTTGCGGCGGCATGCCGCGCTCGAAGAACTCGCGCAGCATCGGTGGCAAGCCTTCAAGGTCAGGCATCTGCTGGTTCACTTTGCGATCCGGCAGCTTTTGCGTGGTACTGATATTCACCACCGCAGGCGAGGCCTGTTCGACCAGTTGGGTGAAATCAGGCAGGCTGGCCGGGCTGACCGCTTCAGCCGCCATGGCTGCAGGAACAGCCTGACCGAGCACCAGCACCGTGGCGAAAATGGAGAGATAAGACTTCAAGCTTGGTATCGACATACAGCTCCCGTTACGACGAGCAGGGTTAAGCGATATGGAGCAAGGAACACCGGAAACCACAGGCCGGCATTTTTGTTCCGGGAACAACAAACAAGGCCAGAGCCGAGAGGCTCTGACCTATAAAAAATTTTCGGTTGTTTTGCAAATGAAAATGCTCAGCAAACATTTCACGTCTCGAAGACGAAGGGGAGATAGCTGGAATCAGCTCACTGCTTGCTGGTTGCAGCGCCATCATTGCGCATCGACAGGGCAATCCGTTCGGCGGTCCCGATTGGAATCTCGCCAACTACCGTGACCATCATTTCGCCTTGAGGCGTAGTCAAACGGCGGGATACGGCAACGGTCGGGCCCAACTGAGTCCGGGTATCGGTGACGGTTGCGCCGTTCAGCGGCTCGAGAAACACGGAGAAGCGGGCAAGACCATCGTCATACATCAGGCTGTTGACCTGGGTCTTGGTTTCCGGATCTTTGTGCGAGGAGCTGCTGGTAAGTTCGAAGCCAGGAGGCAACCAGTCGGAACGCCATACCTGAGCGGTCTTGATTGCAGAAGCCTTGTCGCTGTCGAGGGTGACTGTCTTGCAATCGGAATTGGCTTGCAGATCTTTGTCGGATGGAATTTCAGAGGTATCCAGTCGCGTAAACTGGAATCTCTCGAGTAACTGCCCCTTGTCGTTCAACAACAGCGACTTGAGCGGCAGACCCGTTTCCTTGTCCAGATGCAGTTCGAAACCGTATCGGTGCTGATCACGCGGCGTCAGCGATACGATCACTGCTTCACGCCCGGCCACACGCGACTTGCCAATGACGGCAAGCTCATACCAGTTCTTCAGCTTTTGAGGATCGAGAGGCCGAGCGGCGGAATTGGGAGAATCTCCCAGACCCGCAATCAGGGTGCCGCTGACGCATTGAGTATGTCCATCAATGCGCACGACTTCCTGAGCCGAACCATCGAGCTGAAGCAAACGCTCGCGGACCTGGCCATTCTGGACGCGATGCCAGATGTTGTGGGTAGAAAAACTACCGTTACGCTCGTAAACGAATGTGCCGTGAAAGCTTTGCTGCTGCTCGGCCTGGCCCAGGCGGGTCAACCAGTCCTGAGCCTCGTCGGCGTGGGCTGGAACAATGAACCAGCCGCTGAGCAGAAGCGAAAGTAGAGGTATGGCGCGCATGATCCCCCTTAACGGTTTTCCAGGCTTGCTGCACGTGCATAAGGCAGCGCGCTCTCGGTGCCTTTCAAGGCAGCCTGTTGAGCGTGTTGACGCAGGTAACCTGGCAGACGCTGATCGTGCCAGCCTGGCTGACCTTGCAATACACCATTGGCCATTGGGCCAGTAGCTTCCGAACTCTCACTATAGCCTGCCAATACCGCCGGGCCTTTGACCTGAGGTGTGGCCAACACTGGCTGATTGGATTGCTGAGCGAGTTCGACGCCGGCGATTTCGTCCTGGTTGTACAGGCGAACACCCGCCAGAACGGCAACAGTCACCGAAGCGGCTACGGCCAGACGACCGAGGCTGCGCCATGGGCCACGAGACACTTTGGCCGGGGTGGCTTCATCTTCCAGTGCAGCAGAAACCGCCGCAGCGAGATCCAGACGCGGAAGCAACAGATCCTTGTGCATGGCTGCCCGAGCGATCTGGTAACGAGCCCAGGTTTCACGGGTTTCAACATCATCCAGTGCATTGAGCACTCGACGCAGTTCCAGTTCGTCCGCTTCGTTATCCATCACTGCGGACAGCGATTCCTGCAGGGCTTCACGACTCATGGCGTTCCTCTCTTGGCTGTCGCCGCTGTCTTTAGTTTTCCTGCAACAACGGCTGCAGGGCTTTATCGATGGCCTCCCGGGCGCGGAAAATCCGGGAGCGCACGGTACCAACCGGACATTGCATGACGCTCGCGATGTCCTCGTAACTCAGACCATCGAATTCGCGCAAAGTTAACGCTGTGCGCAAATCCTCCGGCAGTTGCTGAATGGTTCGATGGACGGTGCCTTCGATCTCATCCCGCAGTAATGCCCGTTCAGGAGACTCGAGATCTTTCAGGCCGTGATCGCCGTCATAGAACTCTGCATCTTCGGAACTTACATCACTATCCGGCGGCCGGCGGCCGCGTGAAACCAGATAGTTCTTCGCCGTGTTAATGGCGATGCGGTACAGCCACGTATAAAACGCACTGTCGCCGCGGAAATTTCCAAGCGCTCGATACGCCTTGATAAAGGCTTCTTGTGCGACGTCCTGGGCTTCATGGGTGTCGTGCACAAAACGCACGATCAACCCGAGAATTTTGTGCTGATACTTCAGCACCAGCAGATCGAAAGCTCGCTTGTCGCCACGCTGAACGCGTTCGACCAGCTGCTGATCCTCTTCCTGGGTTAGCATGAACACTCCTCGATAAACTCGAAGGAGGCTTGCATGACCAAACGACCGGACTTGCAAACATAGACTCGGGCTTTTCGCAAAAGTTCTCCCCCTCCAAGCAAGTTTCCTGCGGGCTCTGATTTGGCACGCACGAAAAACGCAGCGCGGGATGAACCGGCTGCGCGAATAATCTTGTCATCGGCTCGCCGGCAAGAACCCAACCGCAGGTTCCGCATTGAAGCCGACACTGTCCCTTGTTTCGGGCAACTGTCTATTGATCTTGGGCCTTTGGCAAAAGTTCCAAATATTTATAGACGTGCCGCGCCGACATTGTGCAACCGTGAGCTGAAAAAGCATGTTTCATCTGCGATACAGTCGCTTTTCCCCAAAACCGGTGAAGAAAACTTCCCGACAAAGCGTCCGTATATTTCCGTCACGGTAGTTTCACAATGCCATATCGGCCCGGCTATTGTGCCGCCCAACCCCTCTATATACTAGTGGGCTGTGTGGCTGTCTCGACTCGCCCATTCGCCTGTCCTGCGCCAACCCCGACCCGGGTCGCTTTGAGCGGAATCCTGAAATGAGCCAACAGTTTCAACACGATGTCCTGGTGATTGGCAGCGGCGCTGCCGGTTTGAGTCTCGCGCTGACCCTGCCCGGTCACTTGCGCATCGCCGTACTGAGCAAAGGCGACCTCGCCAACGGCTCGACCTATTGGGCCCAGGGTGGCGTCGCGGCCGTGCTGGACGACACCGACACCGTCGAATCCCATGTCGATGACACCTTGAATGCCGGCGGCGGCCTGTGCCACGAAGACGCGGTGCGTTTCACCGTCGAGCACAGCAAGGAAGCAATCCAGTGGTTGATCGATCAAGGCGTACCCTTCACTCGCGACGATCAGTCCGGCACTGAAGACGGCGGTTTCGAATTTCACCTGACCCGCGAAGGCGGCCACAGCCATCGCCGCATCATCCACGCCGCCGACGCCACCGGCGCCGCGATTTTCACGACCCTGCTGGCCCAGGCCAAAGAACGCCCGAACATCGAGTTGCTCGAACAGCGGGTAGCGGTCGATCTGATTACCGAGCGCCGGCTGGGGCTGGAGGGCGAACGTTGCCTGGGCGCCTACGTGCTCAACCGCAAAACCGGCGAAGTCGATACCTTCGGCGCACGCTTCGTGATCCTGGCGTCCGGCGGCGCTGCCAAAGTCTATCTATATACAAGCAACCCCGACGGCGCCTGCGGTGATGGCATCGCCATGGCGTGGCGTTCGGGCTGCCGGGTGGCGAACCTGGAGTTCAACCAGTTCCACCCCACCTGCCTCTATCATCCGCAAGCCAAGAGTTTCCTGATAACCGAGGCCCTGCGCGGCGAAGGGGCTCATTTGAAGTTGCCGAACGGCGAACGCTTCATGCAGCGCTTCGACTCACGTGCAGAACTGGCGCCACGGGACATCGTCGCCCGCGCCATTGACCATGAGATGAAGCGTCTGGGTGTCGATTGCGTCTACCTCGACATCAGCCACAAACCCGAAGCCTTCATCAAATCGCACTTCCCGACCGTCTACGAGCGCTGCCTCGGATTCGGCATCGACATCACCAAACAACCGATCCCGGTCGTCCCGGCCGCGCATTACACCTGCGGCGGCGTGATGGTCGATCAACAGGGCCGCACCGATGTGCCCGGCCTGTACGCCATCGGCGAAACCAGCTTCACCGGCCTGCACGGTGCCAACCGCATGGCCAGCAACTCGCTGCTCGAATGCTTCGTCTACGCCCGCTCGGCAGCGGCGGACATTCTCGAGCAACTTCCCGATGTGGCGATTCCACACGCCCTGCCGGCCTGGGACGCCAGCCAGGTGACCGACTCCGACGAAGACGTGATCATCGCCCACAACTGGGACGAATTGCGGCGTTTCATGTGGGACTACGTGGGCATCGTGCGCACCAACAAGCGCCTGCAACGGGCACAGCATCGGGTGCGTCTGCTGCTGGACGAAATCGACGAGTTCTACAGCAACTATAAAGTCAGTCGCGATCTGATCGAGCTGCGCAACCTGGCGCAAGTGGCGGAACTGATGATCCGTTCAGCCATGGAACGCAAGGAAAGCCGAGGCCTGCATTACACCCTCGACTACCCGAACCTGCTGCCCGAAGCGCTCGACACTATTCTGGTGCCGCCCACCTACGCCGGCTGAACTTCAGGCGAACCCGCAGGCGCCGGTGCAGATCCGCCGCCTGCGCATCCCGCGGCACGCAGATCGATCTGACTCGCCGCTCACCACGCAATCGAAAGCGCAGCACCACGATCAGCGGCAGCGCCAGGCTGTCCGGGCGCAATTGCACCGCTTGCCAGCCATCGGCCCGGTTCCACAATTGCCAGCCATCGGCGTCCCGGCGCAATCGGCAAAATGCCTTGGGATGACTCAGCAGAATCTGCCGTGGCAACACCCAGGCCGCATGGCCGAGACACGCGAACGCCCCGAGCAAAACGGTCCAGAACGGAATCGACAATAGAAACAGAGAACCCAGCGCGAATGCCTGGGCCAACAGATACGCCGCCAGCAACTGCCGTGAGGCATGCCAGCGGCATTCGAACGTGTTACTTGGGCTGGACACGGTCCAGAATCATGCGAACCATGCGTTGCAGCTCGGGATCTTCCGATTCGCTGCGCTCCATGAACCAACCGAACATGTCCTGATCCTCGCACTCGAGCAGGCGGACATACAGCGCGCGATCCACCTCGTTCAGATTGGCGTAGACCTCTTTCACGAACGGCACCAGCAACACGTCGAGTTCCAGCATGCCGCGACGGCTGTGCCAAAAGAGGCGATTCAGTTCAACTTGTTCGACCATGGAGCCCTCCTCAAATAGGCCGCAAGTATACAGGCCCGAAGCGGCCCGAACAGTCGGCTTTGGTCGGGCACCATAGATCCTTTATGAACTACCCATTTCAACACCACCCCCTTATGATGTGCCCCAGTCTATTTACCCTGCGATGACCCATGGCCGATTCTGCTTTTTTCTGCACCCTGTCTCATGAAGGCGTTCTCGCGGTTCGCGGCGCGGATGCCGGCAAATTCCTGCAAGGCCAGTTGACCTGCAACATCAATTACCTGAGCGATACCCAAGCCAGCCTCGGCGCCCGCTGCACGCAGAAAGGCCGGATGCAGTCGAGCTTCCGCATCGTGCTTGAAGGCGACGGCGTGCTGCTGGCGATGGCGGGTGAACTGCTGGAGCCGCAACTGGCGGACCTGAAAAAGTACGCGGTGTTCTCCAAATCGAAACTGACCGACGAAAGCGCCTCCTGGGTGCGCTTCGGCCTCGATCATGGCGATGCGGTCCTGAGCAGTCTGGGCCTGGAACTGCCGGCAGAAACCGACAGCGTGGCCCGCAACGAAGGGCTGATCGCGATTCGCGTCTCCCCGAATCGTGCCGAACTCTGGGTACCCGCCGATCAGGCCGACACCGTCAAAGGCAAACTGTCCGCGCAATTGAGCGAAGGCGAACTCAATCAATGGCTGCTGGGCCAGATTCGCGCCGGGATCGGTCAGGTCATGCCGAGCACCCGCGAGCTGTTCATCCCGCAGATGCTCAATCTGCAGGCCGTCGGCGGCGTGAGCTTCAAGAAAGGCTGCTACACCGGCCAGGAAATCGTCGCGCGCATGCAATACCTGGGCAAACTCAAGCGTCGCCTGTATCGCGTGCAACTGGACGCCGCTGAGTTGCCGGAGCCCGGCACCGCGCTGTTCGCCCCGAGCCACGGCAGTTCCATCGGCGAAGTGGTGCTGGCCGCCCGTACCGAAAAGAATATTGAACTGCTGGCGGTGTTGCAGGCCGAAGCTGCCGAAGCGGGCGACTTGCATCTGGGCTCGGCCGAAGGTCCGGCGCTGCACTTGCTCGACCTGCCATACGAACTGGATCGCGACCGCGAAATCCAGCGTTGATCGCAGCATTTGTTGCAACACCCTAGAGAAACGACATGAGTGAGCTGGCGGATAAGGTCCAACAGGATTTGGTTGAGGCCATCGATAACGATGACCTGGTTCTGCCAACGTTACCGGAAGTGGCCCTGCAGATTCGCAAGGCCGCGGAAGATCCGGACATCAGCGTCAGCGACCTGAGCAAAGTGATCGGCCGTGACACGGCGCTGTCGGCGCGTCTGATCAAAGTGGTCAACAGCCCGCTGCTGCGCGCCACCCAGGAAGTGACCGACCTGCACACCGCCATCACCCGGCTCGGCGTCAACTACAGCAGCAACCTGGCGATCGGTCTGGTGATGGAGCAGATCTTCCACGCCCGCTCCGACGTGGTCGAACAGAAGATGCGCGAAGTCTGGCGCAAGAGCCTGGAGATCGCCGGCGTCAGCTACGCCCTGTGCCGCCGTTACACCCAGCTCAAGCCCGATCAGGCTGCGCTCGGTGGACTGGTTCATCAGATCGGCGTGCTGCCGATCCTGACGTATGCCGAAGACCACTACGAATTGCTGTCCGATCCGGTCAGCCTCAACCATGTGATCGATCACATTCACCCGTTGCTCGGCGACAAATTGCTGCGGGTCTGGGAGTTTCCGGAGCGTCTGGTGGAGCTGCCGGGGCTGTATCAGGACCTCAAGCGCGAATCGCAGCACATCGATTACGTCGACATCGTGCAAGTGGCCAGCCTGTATTGCCACAAGGACACCGACCACCCGCTGGCCCGCATCGATCCGTTCAGCGTGCCGGCGTTCCGCAAGCTTGGTATCGATCCGGAAAACAAGGCGCTGTGCGCCGATCTGGAAGAATCGCGGTCGATGTTCTACTGATCACCGGCGACAAAACTCACCCGTACCTTCAAACCCGCCTGCTCACCATCGTGCAGACTGATCTGCGCCAGATGCGCGCGGCAGATTTCCCCGACAATCGCCAACCCCAGCCCGGAACCGGCCACCTGCTGGTTGCGCCGGTAAAAACGCTCGAAAACCCGATCCCGCTCTTCGAGCGGAATGCCCGGCCCATCGTCTTCAACCTCCAGCACCGCCGGCGCCCTGACCCGCAGAATCACGTTGCCGCCCGGCGGCGTGTGGGCCAGCGCGTTGTCCACCAGATTGCTCAGCAACTCGTTGAGCAATGTCGGCTCGCCACGCAGCCATACCGGCTCGTCCGCTTCCAGCGCCAGCGCGACACCCCGCGCATGGGCCAGTGGAGCCATGGCCATGCCCAGTTCTCGCGCCAACTGACTCAGATCGAGCAACTGCGCACCGCCCTCGGCAATCGCCCGGGCGCCGTTTTCCACTCGAGCCAGCGACAGCAATTGGTTGGCCAGATGGGTCAGGCGATCCGTGCTTTGTGCCGAGGATTCCAGCGTTTCGCGCCAGGTCTGCGGCTCGTTCGAGCGCAGGCCCAGTTCAAGTCGCGCCTTGAGCGCCGCCAGTGGCGTGCGCAGCTCATGGGCTGCATCGGCGATGAATTGCGCCTGCCGCTCGAACTGGCCACGCAGGCGTTCGGTGAAATGGTTGAGCGCACGCACCAGCGGCGACAACTCATGCTGGACTTCCACCAGCGGCAACGGACGCAAGTCGTCAGGCTGGCGCTCTTCCACTGCCGTGCGCAGACGTTCGATCGGCCGCAACGCAGCGCTCACCGCAAACCACACCAGCAACAACGCGCCAATCGCCAACATGCCCAGCCGCAACAACGTATCGGCGGCCAGACTGCGGGCCATGCTGACGCGTGCTTCGTCGGTTTCAGCAACGCGGATTTCCGCCATACCGTTCATGTTCGGCTCGCTGACCGCTTTGAGCAGGCTGACCACACGCACGTTCTGGCCCTGATATTTCGCGTCGTAAAACCGCGCCAGGGCGGGATAACTGTCGGTTCTCGGCGTGCCCGGCGGCGGGCCCGGCAGGTTTTCATAACCGGAAATCAACTTCTGGTTGATGTCGTTGACCTGGTAATAGATGCGACCCGCACTGTCGTAAGCGAAGGTATCGAGCGCAACGTATGGCACGTCGGCACTGAGACTGCCATCGCGCTGCGACAGACCGGCGGCGATGGTCCGCGCCGAGGCCAGCAGCGTGCGGTCGTAGGCGGTGTCGGCAGCTTCGCGACCGTTCCAGTACGCACTCAATCCGCTGGCGAGCATCAACACCACCAACAGCAGCGCGAGGTTCCACAGCAACCGCCAGCGCAGGCTGCTGGGCTTATGCATCGCGGCTTTCCAGCAAATAGCCCAGACCGCGGAACGTCACGATGGCCACCGAATGGCCGTCGAGCTTCTTGCGCAGGCGGTGCACGTAGATTTCGATGGCATCGGGGCTGGCCTCTTCGTCGAGACCGAACACCTGCGCAGCCAGTTGCTCCTTGCTCATCACTCGACCCGGACGGGCGATCAGCGCTTCGAGCACCGCTTGTTCGCGAGAAGTCAGCGTCAGCAATTCATCGCCGAGGGTGAAGCGTCGGGTGTCGAGGTCATAGGCCAGCACACCGCAGCGCTGCTGGCGTTCGCCGCCAAGCACACTGCGGCGCAGCAACGCCTTGACCCGTGCTTCGAGCTCGGTGAGTTCGAACGGCTTGGCCAGGTAGTCATCGGCGCCGAGATTGAGCCCATGGACCCGGTCCTTGACGTCACTGCGGGCCGTCAGCATCAGCACCGGCAGATTCTTGCCCCGGGCCCGCAGGCGCGCCAGCACCTCAAAACCGTCCATGCGCGGCAGACCGACATCGAGGATCGCCACCGCGTACTCCTCGCTGCCCAGGGCCAGGTCGGCAGCCACGCCGTCGTGCAAGACGTCCACGGTCAGACCGGTGCTCTTGAGCGCCTGGGCGACGCTTTCGGCCAGCGGCAAATGGTCTTCGACGAGCAGGACACGCATGGATCTCTACCTCATTCAGGGATGGCCGACGCCATTCTTTGCGGCGGAGTTTACAGCCGCAACCGCCACTGTGAAGCCCGAAAACACGCGAAAGAATACTGAAAGGTTAGCGAAAGGTTGGGCCGTTAGAGTCGTTTCACCGAAGGTCCCGACTGCCGACCTTCGCCGTTTTGCCTGTTCATACACCGTAGTTTCAAACCGTAGCTCTCGAAAAACGCCTCGATGCGTTTTCGCCAATAAGAACAATAACGAGGTACTGCACCATGCTGTCCACACAGCTTCAGGTTGACCCGTTTCATTCTTCCTTTCGAATTTCCCCGTTTTCGCTTGTCAGCGCCATCGTCGGCTGCGCGGCGTTCAACCCGTCCGGGTCTGAGCCTGTCAGCCTGCGCGCGCGAAACCGCCGCACCTGAAACATCCCCAAAAACAACAACTCCCGTGGAGACACTCATGAACCGATCCCTGCGCCGTTTCGCCCTCGCTGCCGGTTGCGTGCTGTTCGCCGGCCAACTGATGGCCGAACCGAAACGCCCCGAATGCATTGCCCCGGCCTCCCCCGGTGGCGGTTTCGACCTGACCTGCAAACTGGCGCAAAGCGCGCTGGTCAATGAAAAACTGCTGACCAAACCGATGCGCGTGACCTACATGCCCGGTGGCGTCGGTGCGGTGGCGTACAACGCCGTTGTGGCGCAGCGTCCGGCCGATGCCGGCACGCTGGTGGCGTGGTCCAGCGGATCGCTGTTGAACCTGGCCCAGGGCAAGTTCGGTCGGTTCGATGAAACCAACGTGCGCTGGCTGGCCGCCGTCGGCACCAGCTACGGCGCCATCGCGGTGAAAAGCGATTCGCCCTACAAAACCCTCGATGATCTCGTGCAGGCGCTGAAGAAAGATCCGAGTTCCGTGGTCATTGGCTCCGGCGGTACCGTCGGCAGCCAGGACTGGATGCAGACTGCGCTGATCGCCAAAGCCGCCGGGATCAACCCGCGCGACCTGCGCTACGTCGCCCTCGAAGGGGGCGGCGAGATCGCCACCGCCCTGCTCGGCGGTCATATCCAGGTCGGCAGTACCGACATTTCCGACTCCATGCCGCATATCCAGAGCGGCGACATGCGCCTGCTGGCCGTGTTTGCCGAAAAACGCCTGGACGAGCCGGAAATGAAGGACATCCCGACCGCGCGCGAGCAAGGCTACGACATCGTCTGGCCAGTGGTGCGCGGTTTCTACCTCGGGCCAAAAGTCAGCGATGAAGACTACGCCTGGTGGAAAGACTCCTTCGACAAACTGCTGGCCTCCGACGACTTCGCCAAACTGCGCGATCAGCGTGAGCTGTTCCCGTTCGCCATGACCGGTCCCGAGCTGGACACCTACGTCAAGAAACAGGTGGCGGACTACAAGGTGCTGGCCAAAGAGTTCGGCCTGATTCAGTGATCGTCTCTGTCTAGCGTCCATGGCCCTCTCACCGGGGCCATGGCAGGAGTTCCCTCATGCTTATTCAACGCATTTTTGCCTCGGTGCTGTTGCTGGCCTGTGCCGGCCTGGCACTGATGGCGTGGCCGTATCAGGCGGCTTTTTCCTACGAACCGGTGGGCCCTCGGGCGTTTCCATTGCTGATGCTCGGCCTGATGGGCCTGGCGCTGCTGTACATGGTGTTCCGCCCGGCGCCGATCAAACACAGCGAGGACGAACCGCCGCTGGATCGCGAAACCCTGACCAAGATCGCGATCTGCGTCGCCTTGCTGCTGGTGTTCGCCGGTTTGTTCGAACCGCTGGGCTTCATCCTCAGCAGCATTCTGATCGGCATCCCGATGGCGCGCCTGTATGGCGGGCGCTGGGTGCCCAGCGTCATTGTCACGACGCTGATGGCGATTGGTTTGTACGTGTTGTTCGACCGCGTGATGGACGTACCGCTGCCCCTCGGCCTGCTCGACGTTCTGGAGAACTGATATGGATACTCTCGGTTATTTGGGTCAGGGCTTCGGCGTCGCGCTGAGTCCGTACAACCTGGTCACGGCCCTGACCGGCACGTTGATCGGCACCGTGGTCGGGTTGTTGCCGGGCCTTGGCCCGATCAATGGTGTGGCGTTGCTGATCCCGATCGCGTTCGCCCTCGGACTGCCGCCGGAATCTGCCCTGATCCTGCTGGCGGCGGTCTATCTGGGCTGCGAATACGGCGGCCGGATCAGCTCGATCCTGCTGAACATTCCGGGCGAAGCCTCCACCGTAATGACTACCCTCGACGGTTACCCGATGGCCCGCAAAGGCCTGGCCGGCGTGGCACTGTCGTTGTCGGCGTGGAGCTCGTTCATCGGCGCCTTCATCGCCACCTGCGGCATGGTGCTGTTCGCCCCGCTGCTGGCGAAATGGGCGATTGCCTTCGGTCCGGCGGAATACTTCGTGTTGATGGTGTTCGCGATTGTCTGTCTCGGCGGCATGGCCGGTGACCGACCGCTGAAGACTTTCATTGCGGCGTTGATCGGCCTGTTCCTGTCCAGCGTCGGCATCGACGCCAACAGCGGCGTTTACCGTTTCACCGGCGACAACATTCACCTGACTGACGGCATTCAGTTCGTGGTGCTGGTACTGGGCCTGTTCTCGGTCAGCGAAATCCTCCTGCTGCTGGAAAAAACCCATCGCGGCCAGGAAGCGGTGAAAGCCACCGGGCGGATGATGTTCAACTTCAAGGAAGCAGCGTCGGTGTTCGTGGTGAACATCCGTTGCGGCCTGCTCGGTTTCATCATGGGCGTGTTGCCGGGTGCCGGCGCGACCCTGGCCAGCGCCGTGGCCTACATGACCGAGAAGCGCATCGCCGGCGCCAGCGGCAAGTTTGGTCAGGGCGACGCCCGCGGCCTCGCCGCACCGGAAACCGCCATCGGTGCCTCCGCTTGCGGCGCGCTGGTGCCGATGCTGACCCTCGGCGTTCCGGGTTCGGGTACCACGGCGGTGATGATCGGCGCCCTGTCGCTGTACAACATCACTCCCGGCCCGCTGCTGTTCCAGCAACAGCCGGACATCGTCTGGGGCCTGATCGCTTCGCTGTTCATCGCCAACATCATGCTGGTGATCCTGAACATCCCGATGATCCGCATCTTCACCCGTATCCTCGCCGTGCCGAACTGGGCTCTGGTGCCGGTGATCGCGATCATCACCGGGATCGGTGTGTACGCCGTACACGCGACCACATTCGACCTGTTCCTGATGGTCGGCATCGGCATCTTCGGCTACATCCTGCGCAAACTGGATTTCCCGCTGTCGCCAGTGCTGCTGGGGTTCATCCTCGGCGGGCTGATGGAGCAGAACCTGCGCCGGGCGCTGTCGATTTCCAACGGTGCGCTGGAAATCCTCTGGTCGAGTCCGATCACCTTCGGCGTCTGGGTGTTGACTGCCATCATGTTGCTGATGCCGCTGCTGCGCATCTGGCGCAAACGCTCGGCCGCGCAACGCGCCGTTGCCGATGTCTGATCGGCTCTCCCTCAAAACCTGGTGGGGAACCCCGCTGGTCGGTCTGCTTGGCGGTTACATCGCCAGCCAGATCGGCTGGCCGCTGCCGTGGATGGTCGGCTCGTTGCTGGCGATCATCCTGGTGCGCTGCCTGACCCCGTGGCAATTGACCGAAATCCCTGGCGGCCGCAAGTGCGGCCAGTGGATCGTCGGAATCGGCATCGGCCTGCACTTCACCCCGCTGGTGATGGAGCAGGTGCTCGGCCACTTCGGCCTGATCTTCTTCGGCGCGCTGGTCACCAGCCTCTCGGCGGTGGTCGGCGTGTGGCTGATGCGCCGCACCGGCGAGGATCGCGCCACGGCATTTTTCTCCAGCATGCCCGGCGGCTCCGGGGAGATGGTCAATCTCGGCGCCCGCAACGGCGCGCTGCTCAGCCATGTCGCGGCCGGGCAGAGTCTGCGGGTGTTGGTGGTGGTGTTGTGTGTTCCGGCGGCGTTCAAGTATCTGCTGGGTGACGGCACCCCGATTTCACACGCCGGCAGCGTCGATTGGCGCTGGCTGGCGATTCTTTTTCCGGCGGGCGGCCTGCTCGCCTGGCTCTGGCAACGTCTGCGTCAACCCAACCCTTGGCTGTTCGGTCCGCTGTTGGTCAGCGCGGCGGTGAGCATCGGCTGGGACCTGCACATCGGCCTGCCCAATGGCGGCAGCCAGATCGGCCAGTGGTTGATCGGCAGTGGGCTGGGTTGTCACTTCAACCGCCAGTTCTTCCGCCGCGCCCCGTCGTTCATGGGGCGCACATTGATCGGCACGGCGCTGACCATGTTGATCGCGACACTGGCGGCGTTGGGATTGAGTGCGCTGACCCATCTGGACCTGCGCTCGCTGACGTTGGGCATGATGCCCGGCGGGATCGCAGAGATGAGCCTGACGGCAGAGACCCTGCAACTGTCGGTGCCGCTGGTGACGGCAATGCAGGTGATGCGGCTGCTGTTCGTGTTGTTTCTGGCGGAACCGTTGTTCAAATACTGGAACCGCCAGCCCTGAGCATCAGACCACCGACGGCAAGCGCCACTCGATCGGCGCTTCGCCATTCTGCTCCAGGAATTTATTGGTGCGGCTGAAATGCCCGCAACCGAGGAAGCCGCGATAGGCCGACAGCGGCGACGGGTGCACCGAGGTCAGCACCAAATGTTTGGTGGCATCGATCAGCTTCTGCTTGCTCTGCGCATGGGCGCCCCAGAGCATGAACACCAGATGCGGCTGTTTCTGGCTGACCACTTCAATGATCCGATCCGTGAAGAACTGCCAGCCCTTGTCCTTGTGCGCATTGGCGTTGGCGCGCTCGACGGTCATGGTGGTGTTGAGCATCAACACGCCCTGATCGGCCCAGCTCTGCAGATAGCCGTGATTGGGGATGTCGATGTTCAGGTCGCGCTTCAACTCTTTATAGATGTTGACCAACGATGGCGGCGCCGGCACGCCCGGTTGCACCGAGAAGCACAAGCCGTGGGCCTGGCCCGGGCCGTGGTACGGATCCTGGCCGAGAATGACCACTTTCACCTTGTCCAGCGGCGTCGAGTTCAACGCGTTGAAGATCATCGGGCCCGGCGGATAGATTTCCTTGCCGGCCGCCCGCTCCTGCTGCAGAAAAGTGCGCAACTCTGCCATGTAGGGCTGGTCGAATTCGGCACGCAGTGCCTCCTTCCAGCTCGGTTCGAGTTTGATACGGTCGTCAGCAGTCATGGTCATACCCGGCAAAAACAATGGGGCGAACCCTAGGAAAGCCGACCACGCTTGTCAATTGATCTGACGCAGATCCGGCACTTTCCCACACAGCGATCATACTGATCGTTCAAATTCCCGATCGAGGTCACGATGAATCTGCACTTCGAAGAACTCACCGGCACCGACGGCGCGCGCATCGGCGTGGCCACGCTGGATGCCGAAAAGTCGCTCAATGCGCTGTCCCTGCCGATGATCCACGCCTTGAGCGACAAACTGAACGCCTGGGCCAAGGATCCACAAATCGTCTGCGTGCTGCTGCGCGGCAACGGCGCCAAGGCCTTCTGCGCCGGCGGCGAAGTGCGCAGCCTGGTGGAAGCCTGTCGCGCCCATCCCGGCGAGGTGCCGCCGCTGGCCGCCCAGTTTTTCAACGCTGAATACCACCTGGACTACAGCCTGCACACCTATCCGAAACCGTTGATCTGCTGGGGACACGGATATGTGCTGGGCGGTGGCATGGGCCTCTTGCAAGGCGCGAGCATCCGGATCGTCACGCCGAGCAGTCGTCTGGCGATGCCGGAAATCAGCATCGGCCTGTACCCGGATGTCGGCGCCAGTTGGTTCCTCTCGCGGCTGCCGGGCAAGCTCGGTTTGTTCCTTGGCTTGACCGGCGCGCACATGAACGGTCGCGATGCGATCGATCTGGATCTGGCCGACCGTTTCCTGCTCGACGAACAGCAGCAGGAACTGATCGACGGTTTGTTGCAGCTGAATTGGCAGGAACAGACCGCGATGCAGCTCAACAGCCTGCTCAAGGCGTTGCAGCAGGAAGCCGTGGCGCAGATGCCTGAGGCGCAATGGCTGCCGCGTCGCCAGCAGATCGATGAATGGCTGGATGTCAGCGACGTGATCTGCGCCTGGAAAGCCATCAGCCTGCATCGCGACAGCAGCGACCCGTTGATTGCCCGTGCCGCGAAAACCATGAGCGAAGGTTCGCCGCTTACCGCGCATCTGGTCTGGGAACAGATCATCCGCGCCCGCCACATGTCGCTGGCCGAAGTCTTTCAGATGGAATACACCCTGAGCCTCAATTGCTGCCGGCATCCGGAATTCAGTGAAGGGGTCCGGGCGCGGCTGATCGACAAGGATCAAAAACCGCACTGGCACTGGCCGGACATCGCCCGGGTGCCGGACGCGGTGGTCGAGGCGCACTTTCACAAGGTGTGGGAGGGGCGGCATCCGTTGGCGGATCTCTCCAGTTACTGAAATCCGGGCACAAAAAAAGCGGCGCTCATTGCGCCGCTTTTTTGCGGGGGGTTACCAGCGGTTGCCGTGTCGGTTGTAGTCGCCACGTCCACTGTGACGGTCGTAGTTGCCACGACCCCGGCGGTCATCCCAGCCACCGCGACGGTGGTCGTCCCAGCGTCCGCGATCATGACCGTGCCAGCGACGGTTCTCGTAGTAGCGCGGGGCCGGTTGGTAGTAACGAGGCGCCGAGTAATAGCGTGGAGCCGGTTGGTAATAGCGTGGCGCTGGCTGGTAGTAGCGCGGCGCCGAATAATACGTGCTGCCGCCGGTGTAATAAGTGCCACCGCTGTAATACGAAGGTGCCTGCGATGTGTAGACCTCTGAGCTGTAGTAGCCATCTCCGTAGGAATAAGGGACGCATCCGCCAAGGGAAAAGAGCATCACGGTAAACAGAAGAATTCGGCGATACATGGCGGCCTCCTGGACCGCGGGTAGCCACACCAGCGACGCTGGCAGGCGTCAGTCTTTCATTCGGCGACTGACGAAATATCTGACAGCGATTTCGGCATCCGGTGCGTTTCTGCAACAACTTGAAACAAGTGATTGATGAAACCTTGTTCATGCAGAAACGCCGTCATTCAGCCGCTGATTAGTGGTGCCCACCGTGGTATCCGCCGCCGTGATAACCCCGTCCGTAACCGCCGCGATAGCCATGGCCGCCGTAGTAATAGCGGGCGCCACCGTAGTAACGCGGGCCGTAATAACCACCGTAGTAATAGGGCGAGTAATAGCCGGGATAGTAATAGGGCGTGGAGTAAACATCGTAGCCGCCGGCGTAGTAGTAACAGCCGGACAGCCCTAGACCGAGCACTGCTCCCAGCAGCACCCGACGCAGCAATTTTGAAATACGCATGGCGGCCTCCTGAAAGACCTGTGACAGCAGTCGGCACAGACCGGCTGACATCAGATTTGACTGGCTGACCGCTACCGAGTGCCCAACCCTCAGGGGCATCGGATCAGCGGCAGCGGACGCTGCATGACGGTGCAACTGCGCACCAACACAAAGCGCCCACAGGCGTTCGCCATCCGCCGTAACGTCACGAAAGCCCGTAACAGAGGGCCCGACCCGACTTGGCACGCCTCTCGCTTTAGCAAACCCGTGCAGGAGTCATCACAGGTTCGCGGCACCACAATTTGCAATGGCTGACTAGGGTTCCGGCTCGCATCTGCGAGTGGCTGGTCCGAGAGTTGGCGACCTCCAGTTGAGGTTACACGGCGGGACAAAAGCCCGGGAGACAAGCCACCGTTCGCGGTGCCGCGTTGCCTTCCTGTCCGCCCTCGATCAACTGGAGAAGCCACCATGTCCCGACCACGTTTGCCCGCCCTGCTCGCCGCCGCGTTCGCCGCGCTCATCAGCACTCAATCCCCCGCCGCGCAGAAAGACCATTTCAGTGTCTGCTGGACGATCTACGCCGGCTGGATGCCATGGGAATACGCCGGCAGCCAGGGCATCGTCGACAAATGGGCGAAGAAGTACGGGATCAAGATTGATGTCGTGCAACTCAACGATTACGTCGAGTCGATCAACCAGTACACCGCCGGCCAGTTCGACGGCTGCACCATGACCAACATGGATGCCCTCACCATTCCGGCCGCTGGCGGCGTCGACAGCACCGCGCTGATCGTCAGCGACTTTTCCAACGGCAATGACGGCATCGTCCTCAAGGGCGAAGGCAAGAAAGTCGCCGACCTCAAGGGCATGGACGTCAACCTTGTCGAACTGTCGGTCTCGCATTACCTGCTGGCCCGCGCGCTGGACTCGGTCGACCTGACCGAAAAAGATCTGAAAGTGGTCAACACCTCCGACGCCGACATCTCCGCCGCCTTCAACACCGAACAGGTCAACGCCGTCACCACCTGGAACCCGATGCTTTCGGACATCAAGGCCAAACCGGGCGTGACCGAAGTCTTCAACTCCAGCCAGATCCCCGGCGAAATCATGGACATGATGGTGGTCAACAGCGCCACCCTTAAAGACAACCCGGCCCTGGGCAAGGCACTGACCGGCGCGTGGTTCGAAGTGGTCGAGTTGATGAACGCGAAAAACGCGGCGAGCAAAGCCGCGCTGGAGCACATGGCCAAAGCCTCGGGCACCGACCTGGCCGGATTCCAGGCGCAACTGGACACCACCAAACTCTTCGCCACACCGAAAGAAGCCCTGGCGTTCGCCACCAGCAAGCAACTGCCGGAAACCATGCGCAGGGTCGCCGAGTTCTCGTTCCAGCACGGTTTGCTCGGTGAAGGCGCGAAAGACACCAGCGCGGTCGGCATGGCGTTCGCCAACGGCGTGACCAGCGGCGACACCGGCAACCTCAAGCTGCGTTTCGATCCGACCTACGTGCAGATGGCCGCTGACGCCAAGCTGTAAGCCACGGAGGATTTGGCCATGCGCCTGATCAATCGCCACCCGGATCGCCCGAGTCGCCTGTTGCTGGTGATCCTGCCGTTCGCCCTGGTGCTGTTCGCCTATTTCATGGGCTCGGCCGAGCGCCTGGCGGACAATCCCAACGACAAACTGCTGCCCAGCGCGGTGCAGATGACCGACGCGGTGAAACGCCTGGCCTTCAACGCCGACAGCCGCACCGGTGAATACCTGCTCTGGCAGGACACCGCGTCGAGCCTGCGACGCCTGGCCATCGGCCTCGGCATCGCCGCACTGGCCGGGTCATGCCTGGGCATGGCCGCCGGCACTCTGCCGCTGTTCGGCGCACCGTTGTCGCCGATGCTGACGGTGCTGTCGATGGTGCCGCCGCTGGCCATCCTGCCGATCCTGTTCATCGTCTTCGGCCTCGGCGAACTGTCGAAAGTGATGCTGATCGTGATCGGTATCACCCCGGCTCTGGCCCGAGATCTGGAACAGCGGGCCCGGGACATCCCCGTCGAACTGCTGATCAAGGCGCAGACCCTCGGCGCCTCGACCTGGACATTGATGCTGCGTGTGGTGCTGCCGCAACTGTTGCCGCGTCTGCTGATCTCGCTGCGGCTGATGCTCGGTTCGGCGTGGCTGTTCCTGATCGCCGCCGAAGCCATCGCCTCCACCGACGGTCTGGGCTACCGGATTTTCCTCGTGCGCCGTTACCTGGCGATGGACGTGATCCTGCCGTACGTGGTCTGGATCACCCTGCTCGCCTGGCTGATGGATTGGGGCCTCAAATACCTGACCCGTCGGGCATTCCCCTGGTATGAGGGGGCCGCCAAATGAGCTTCATCACGGTGAAAAACGTCTGGCAGCAATACGCCGACCAAGTGGTGCTCGAAGGCTTGAACCTCAACGTCAACGAGGGCGAGTTCTGCACGCTGGTCGGTGCTTCGGGCTGCGGAAAGTCAACCTTCCTGCGCCTGCTGCTGGGGCAGGAAACTGCCAGTCGCGGCGAGATTCTGCTCGACGGCCAGCCGCTGGCCCGAGAGCCGGATGCCAGCCGTGGCGTGGTGTTCCAGCGTTACTCGGTATTCCCGCATCTGAGCGTGCTGGACAACGTTGCGATCGGCCTGGAATTGCCGCGCGCTCCGCTGCTCGGGCGCTTGTTCGGAAGCGCGAAAAAAGACGCCCGCGAACAGGCCTCGGCGCTGCTGCACAAAGTCGGCCTCGGCCATGCGCTGGACAAGTACCCCGCGCAGCTCTCCGGCGGCATGCAACAGCGGCTGGCGATCGCCCAGGCGCTGATCATGAAACCGCGGGTTTTGCTGCTCGACGAACCGTTCGGCGCGCTCGATCCGGGCATTCGCAAGGACATGCACGCGCTGCTGCTGGAGCTGTGGCGCGAAACGCAACTGACCGTGTTCATGGTCACCCACGACCTGTCCGAAGGCTTCAGCCTCGGCACCCGCCTGCTGGTGTTTGACAAGGTCCGCCTCGACCCGCACGCCCCCGGCGCCTATGGCGCCCGCATCACCTACGACATCCCTTTGAACAGCGACCGTCGCGCCCAACGCGCCGCCGTCGACGCCCTGCCCGCCGCGTTGGCCGGCACGCTTCGTATTGCCTGAGAGGACTGCTCCCATGACTGATTCGACCCAACTGTTTCCACCCTTCGCCGAAGAAACCCTGCCCGGCGGCGGCCACCGTTCCTTCGTCCTTAAACGCGGCCAGTTGCTGCGCCTGACCGACCTGCGCGGCGGTGCCAACGTCAGCCTGACCTTGCTCAACGCCAACGAAAAAACCGAACGCCTGAACCTGCCCGACAGCCTCAAGTGCCAACACACCGCCAAGCTGACCGCAGGCCATTGCCTGTACTCGGACATGGGCCGGGTGCTGGCGGCAATCACCGCCGACACCTGCGGCTGGAGCGACAGCCTCGGCGGTGTGCTGTGCGCTGAAGAGGTCGCGGAAAAATACGGCCAGGGCCGCTATCAGGAACTGCGCAACGGCTTCTTTCGCAACGGCACCGACAACCTGCTGGTAGAACTGGGCAAGTGGGGCCTGGGCCTGTCCGACCTGCTGATGACCCTCAACCTGTTCAGCCGGGTCAACGTCGATGAAGCCGGGCGCTTCCATTTCGTCGAAGGCCATTCGAAGGCCGGCGATTACATCGAGCTGTATGCACCGATGGACACCCTCGTTGTCCTCACTGCCCTGCAACACCCGATGGATCCGTCGCCCGACTACGCGCCAAAACCGCTGAAGCTGAGCTGGATGAACGCCGACGCTAGCGTCGCCGAGCACTGCCGTACCTCGCGCCCGGAGAACGAGCGCGGCTTTATCAACACCGACCGTTTGTTCGCCTGAGGATCATCGCCATGTCAGTTGCTATCGCCACTTCGCAAAAACAACCCGACGCTGCGGTGTACCGCGCCACCATCCCGGCCGGCGAACCCTGGCTGATGGAGGTCAAGGCCGGCCAGACCCTGCGCATCCTCGACCTTGAGGGCAACCAGGCGGTCGATACGCTGTTCTACAGCCTCGCCAATCCCCGCGAGCGCTACGATGTGCAACGCACTTTGCGCCGGCAGAACAGCGTGTACCTGAGCACCGGCAGCGTTTTGTATTCCAACCTTGGCAAACCGATGCTGACCATCATCGCCGACACCTGCGGCCGCCACGACACCCTCGGCGGCGCCTGCGCGCAGGAGAGCAACACCGTGCGCTACGCCCTGGAAAAACGCTACATGCACAGCTGCCGCGATAACTACCTGCGTGCCTGCGCCCACGACGGGCGCCTGAGCAAAGGTGACATCGGGCCGAACATCAATTTCTTCATGAACGTGCCCGTGACCGCCGACGGCGGCCTGACCTTCGAGGACGGCATTTCCGCCCCCGGCAAATACGTCGACCTGCGCGCCGAGATGGACGTGATCGTGCTGATCTCCAACTGTCCGCAACTGAACAACCCGTGCAACGCCTATAACCCGACGCCTGCGGAGCTGCTGGTATGGAACTGACATTCGCCCGTCTGCGCCGTTGGCTTTTCGCCCTGTGCCAGGCCCGTTCCGGCCAGTGTCTGAAATCCCCAAAACACCCCTGAACCCTGTGGGAGCTGGCTTGCCAGCGATGGCGTCGGCACAGCCAACATTGATGATGACTGACACACCGCCATCGCGGGCAAGCCCGCTCCCACAAGGTCAATGGTGACTTTCGAAATTGTGATTTTGCCGTCGGGGACGACCCCGGCGCTCATCGAAAAACTGCGGGACGGCCCGCATCCCCTTCAGGGGTTTTGCCATGTTCGAAAAAGTCCTGATTGCCAACCGTGGCGCGATTGCCTGCCGCATTCTGCGCACCTTGCGTGAACTGCACGTCGAAGGCGTCGCGGTGTACTCCGAAGCCGATGCCGCCAGCCTGCACATCCTGCAAGCGGACGAAGCCCACAGCCTCGGTGAAGGCGCAGCGGCCGGCACTTATCTGGCCGTCGAAAAGATCCTCGCCATCGCCAAAGCCACTGGCGCCACAGCGATCCATCCCGGCTACGGCTTCCTCTCGGAAAACGCCGCATTCGCCGAAGCCTGCGCAAACCACGGCGTTGCCTTCATTGGCCCGACTCCGGAACAGCTGCGGGTGTTTGGCCTCAAGCACACCGCCCGCGCCTTGGCCAAACAGCACGGCGTGCCGATGCTCGAAGGCACCGAACTGCTCGACAGCCTCGACGCCGCGCTGATTGCCGGCGCGCACGTCGGTTATCCGGTGATGCTCAAAAGCACCGCCGGTGGCGGTGGCATCGGCATGCGCGTGTGCCGTAACGCCAGCGAACTGAGCGAGTCGTTCGAAGCGGTGAAGCGCCTCGGGCAGAACAACTTCAGCGACGCCGGGGTGTTCATCGAGAAGTACATCCAGCGTGCGCGGCATCTGGAGGTTCAGGTGTTCGGCGACGGCCATGGCGAAGTGATCGCCCTTGGCGTGCGCGACTGCTCGGTGCAGCGGCGCAACCAGAAAGTCCTCGAGGAAACCCCGGCACCGAACCTGCCCGACGGCATGGCGGATGAGCTGTGCGCGGCGGCGATCAAACTGGCCAAAGCAGTGAATTACCGCAGCGCCGGCACCGTCGAATTCGTTTTCGACAGCGATGCGCAGCGCTTCTATTTTCTGGAAGTGAACACCCGGCTGCAGGTCGAACACGGCGTCACCGAACAGGTGTGGGGCGTTGATCTGGTGCGCTGGATGGTCGAGTTGGCGGCGGGAGATCTGCCGCCGCTGAGCGAGTTGTTTGAAAGCCTGAAACCGCAAGGCCACGCGATTCAGGCACGGCTGTATGCGGAGGATCCGGGGCGAGATTTCCAGCCGAGTCCGGGGCTGTTGACCGCTGTAGAGTTTCCTGCGGCCAACGGCATTCAACTGCGCATCGACACCTGGGTCGAGGCCGGTTGCGAGATCCCGCCCTACTTCGATCCGATGATCGCCAAAGTCATCTGCTGGGCGCCGACCCGCGAACAGGCGCGTGCCGATCTGCATCAGGCCCTGGGCGACAGCCTGCTGTACGGCGTGGAAACCAATCGCGACTACCTGCGGCAGATTCTGCTCGATGCGCCGTTTGCCAGCGGCGAGCCGTGGACCCGTTGCCTGGAAGGCCTGGTGTATCGAGCCAACACCTTCGAAGTGCTGAGCGCCGGCACCCAGACCAGCGTCCAGGACTACCCCGGTCGCCTCGGCTACTGGGCGGTGGGCGTGCCACCCTCGGGGCCGATGGACAGTCGCGCGTTGCGTCTGGGCAATCGCTTGCTGGGCAATGACGAAGGCGCGGCGGCACTGGAAATCACCATGAACGGACCGCTGCTGCGCTTCTATTGCGACGCGGTGGTGGCGGTGACGGGGGCGCCGTTGACGCTGACACTCGACGGCGAAGCGGTGCCGATGAACACCGTGCTGTTGATCGAAGCAGGCAGCCAGTTACATCTCGGCGGTTTGCTCGACGCTGGCGCCCGCAGCTACCTGTGCCTGCGTGGCGGCCTGCAGGTGCCGGATTATCTGGGCAGCAAAAGCACCTTCACCCTTGGTCAGTTCGGCGGGCATGGCGGGCGCGCTCTGCGCGCCGGGGACGTGTTGCACCTGGCCCCACTGAGCGACCGCAGCGTCGGGCAGACCCTGGCCCCGCATCACGTCAGCGAATTGCCCGCCGTGCGCCGGATCCGGGTGATCTACGGCCCCCACGGCGCGCCGGAATATTTCACCGAACACTACATCGATACGTTCTTCGCCACGCACTGGGAAGTGCATTTCAACTCCAGCCGCACCGGCGTGCGCCTGATCGGGCCGAAACCGGAATGGGTGCGCGCCGACGGCGGCGAGGCCGGGCTGCATCCGTCGAACATCCACGACAATCCCTACGCCATCGGCGCCGTGGACTTCACCGGCGACATGCCAGTGATCCTCGGTCCGGACGGCCCGAGCCTTGGCGGTTTCGTGTGCCCGGTGACGGTGATCGAGGCGGATCTCTGGCAGCTCGGGCAACTGAAGGCCGGGGACAAGGTGCAGTTTGAACCGGTCGATCTCAAGACTGCCCGCAACCTCGCCCTCAATTGGGATACCTGTGGGAGCCGGCTTGCCAGCGATGGGGCCCGAGCAGACACCGCGTCAACTTCATCGCTGGCAGGCCAGCTCCCACAGGGTCTGGTTTCGCCTGTGGTTCTGGAGTTGGGTCAGGACGACAAGCGGCTGGTCGGGCGTGTGTCCGGCGATACCCATCTGCTGCTGGAAATCGGCGCGCCGGAACTGGATCTGGTCCTGCGCTTTCGCGCCCATGCCCTGATGCAGGCGCTGGAAGGCAAAAACCTGCACGGCGTGATCGACCTGACACCGGGCATTCGTTCGCTGCAGATCCACTACCAGCCCGAACAATTGCCGCTGGCCGATCTGCTCGGCATCGTCGCCGGTGAATGGGATGCGGTGTGCGCCGCCCAGGACTTGCAAGTGCCGTCGCGCATCGTTCATCTGCCGCTGTCGTGGGACGATCCGGCCTGCCAGTTGGCGATCGAGAAATACATGACCACCGTACGCAAGGACGCGCCGTGGTGCCCGAGCAACCTGGAGTTCATCCGCCGCATCAACGACCTGCCGAACCTCGACGAGGTGCAACGCACGGTGTTCGACGCGAGCTATCTGGTGATGGGCCTCGGTGATGTGTATCTCGGTGCGCCGGTCGCCACCCCGCTCGACCCGCGCCATCGGCTGGTGACCACCAAGTACAACCCGGCGCGCACCTGGACCGCCGAGAACTCGGTGGGCATCGGCGGCGCCTACATGTGCGTGTACGGCATGGAAGGCCCCGGCGGTTACCAGTTTGTCGGGCGCACCTTGCAGATGTGGAACCGCTATCGCGAGGTCGCGGCGTTCGACGGCAAACCGTGGCTGCTGCGGTTTTTCGATCAGATCCGTTTCTACCCGGTCAGCGCCGAAGAACTGCTGCGCATCCGCCGGGATTTTCCCCTCGGGCGCTTCGATCTCGACATCGAACATAGCCAGCTCAACCTCGCCGACTACCAGGCCTTTCTGCAACGCGAAGCCGAGACCATCGACGCCTTCCGGACGCAGCAACAGGGCGCGTTCCAGGCTGAGCGCGAACGCTGGATCGCCAGCGGCCAGGCGCACTTCGACAGCGAAGAAGCCGTGCCGGACAGCAGCGAAGACACACCGCTGACCAGCGGCCAACAAAGCATCGACAGCCACATCGCCGGCAACCTCTGGCAGGTGCAGGTCGAGGTCGGCAGCCGCGTGGCGGCCGGCGATGTGCTGGTGATTCTGGAGTCGATGAAGATGGAAATCCCCGTCCTCGCGCCCATGGCCGGGGTGGTACAGGACATTCGCGTGCAGCCGGGATCGGCGGTGCGTGCCGGACAACGGGTCGTGGTGCTGGAACTCGACTGAAACCATTTGCCAAAGGATCAACCCATGAATCTGCAACTTGATGCCCTGCGCCAGGCCTACCGCAATGGCGACACCACACCGCGGCAACTGCTGCTGGCGCTGCGGGACAAAGCCGCTGCGCTGAACCCGGACTACCACCTGTTCATCCACTTGCTCAGCGTCGAAGAACTGGAACCGTATCTGGCCGCCCTCGACGGTCGCGACCTCGACAGCCTGCCGTTGTATGGCGTGCCGTTCGCGATCAAGGACAACATCGACCTCGCCGGCATTCCCACCACCGCCGCGTGCCCGGCGTTCGCCTATGTGCCGGAGCGTTCGGCGACCATCGTCGAGCAACTGCTGGCGCTGGGGGCGATCCCGCTGGGCAAGACCAACCTAGACCAGTTCGCCACCGGCCTCAACGGCAGCCGTTCGCCTTACGGCGCCTGCCCGAACAGCGTGTTGCCGGAATATCCGTCGGGCGGCTCCAGCGCCGGTTCGTCGCTGGCGGTGGCGCTCGGCGTTGCCAGTTTTGCCCTCGGCACCGACACCGCCGGCTCCGGCCGGGTGCCGGCGGCGCTGAACAACCTGGTGGGTCTGAAAGCCAGCAAAGGCCTGATCTCCACCGCCGGCGTGCTGCCTGCCTGTCGCACGCTGGACTGCGTCACCACGTTCACCGCAACGGCGCGGGAAGCCAGCCAACTGCTGGCACTGACCGCGCGCCTCGATCCACGGGACGAATACAGCCGCAGCAATCCGTCATGGAACGACGGCACCGCGTTCGGTGTGCCACGGCCGTTTCGCTTCGGTGTACCGCGTGCGCAAGACCTGGAATTTTTCGGCTGTGAGGAAGGCCCGCTGCTGTTCGGCGACGCCATCGACCGGCTCAAGGCTGCGGGGGGTGAGGCTGTCGAGCTGGACTTGTCGCCGTTCCTCGAAGCGGCGCGGTTGCTCTATGAAGGGCCGTGGGTGGCCGAGCGCTACAGCGTGGCCGGCGAGTTGATGGAAGAAAATCCCGCAGCAGTGCTGCCGGTGATCCGCGCGGTGCTGGCCAAAGCACCGGCCGTCAGCGGCGTGCAAACTTTCCGTGCGCAATACCGACTGCAAGCGCTGAAAGCCGTTTGCGATAAAGCGCTGGAAGGACTCGACTGCGTGCTCACGCCCACTATCGGCCGCCCGGTGACGCTGGCGGAACTCGACGCCGAACCGGTGCTGCGCAATTCCGAACTGGGCTACTACACCAACTTCATGAACCTGCTCGATTACGCCGCCGTCGCCGTGCCCAGCGGTTTCATGGCCAACGAGCTGCCGTGGGGTGTGACGCTGTTTGGCCGGGCGTTTACCGATCAGTATCTGCTGGGAGTGGCCGATGCCTTGCAGCGCCAGCAGGATCGCGCGCTGCCGACGCCGAACAACCCGGCGCGCCATGACCGTGCGCGACTGGTGGTCTGCGGTGCTCACCTGGACGGTCTGGCCCTGAACTGGCAACTGCGCCAGCGCGACGCACGCCTGATCGAAGTCACCCACAGCTCGAAGGACTACAAACTCTATGCCCTGGCCGGCGGCCCACCGTTGCGTCCGGGGATGCTGCGCGTGGCCGAAGGTGGCGTGGCCATCGAGGTGGAAGTCTGGGAATTGCCGAGCCGTGAGCTGGGCTCGTTCCTGACCGGCATCCCGGCACCGCTGGGACTGGGCAAGGTGCAACTGGCGGATGGCCGTTGGGAAAGCGGATTCATCTGCGAACCCTACGGCCTGGAAGGTGCAACCGACATCAGCCATTTGGGTGGGTGGCGAGCATATCTGCAAACCGGAAACTGATCCGAACACCGCCCCCTCTCGTTCCGGGAGGGGGCTGGATGAGTGAGCCATTCTCCAGACACCCCTGCCCGGCTGATCCCCCCGCATTTCAGGCACAAATCCCGCAGTCTTTTCCCCGCCGTGCCACTAGAATGCTGCCCATCGGGTCACTGTCAACGGAATTGCCAATGCCGCTCAGATCTGCGTTTCACTCCCAACGTTCGCTGGTACTGACCCTGATCGCCCTGCTCGGCGCAGGTTTCCTCGCCACCTCGCTGCTCAGCTACTACGCCTCGCGAGCGTCGATCCGCGACAACATCGTCAACACAGAACTGCCGCTGACATCCGACACGGTGTACTCGGAAATCCAGAAAGACCTCGTCAGACCGATCCTGATTTCCTCGATGATGTCCCGCGACACCTTCATGCGCGACTGGGTGGTGAACGGCGAGAAGGACAGCGACCAGATGACCCGCTACCTCGACGAGGTCATGACCCACTACGGCGCCTACACCGCGTTTTTCGTCTCCAATACCACCCACACTTACTACCACGCCAAAGGTGTGCTCAAGCAGGTAAAGATCGACGAGCCGCGCGACGCCTGGTACTTCCGCGTGCGCGACATGAAGGATCCGTACGAGATCAACGTCGACCCGGACCTGGCCAACAAAGACAACATGACCTTCTTCATCAACTACAAGGTCTACGACTACAACGATCGCTTCATCGGAGCCGCTGGCGTGGGGCTGACAGTGGATGCGGTGATCAAGCTGATCGACAAGTACCAGCAGCGCTATCAACGCAGTGTGTACTTCGTCGACACCTTCGGCCGACTGGTGCTGACCGGCGCCGAGGGCGGGCCGGAAGGTGCGCGGGTCGGGAAAAGCCTGACCGACCTCGACAGCATGAAAAGCCTGGTCAGCCAGCTGCCCAAACCCCACAGCGGCAGCTATGAATATTCCACCCATGGCCAGGGGCATTTCCTCAACGTGCGGTTTATTCCAGAGTTGAACTGGTACCTGTTTGTCGACAAACGCGAAGACGGCGCGCTGAGCGAAATCCGCCAGTCGCTGTACCTCAACCTGCTGATCTGCCTGCTGGTGACGTTGATCGTGCTGGCCCTGGTCAACCGCTTGATCCGCCGCTATCAGGAAAAGATCCACGCCCAGGCCACCCTCGACAGCCTCACCGAACTGCCCAACCGCCGCGGCTTCGACCTGCTCGCCGTGCAAGCGCTGCACGAAGCGCACCGTGAGCCGAAACCGCTGACCGCGTTGCTGCTGGATCTGGATCACTTCAAGGTTTTGAACGACACCTACGGGCACATGGCCGGCGATCAGGTGCTGATCGGTTTCGCCCGGGACCTGCAAAGCTGTCTGCGGCATTCCGACATTGTCTGCCGTTGGGGCGGTGAGGAATTTATCGTGCTGCTGAAGGACACCGACGGCGAGACCGGTCAGAAGATTGCCGAGAAGATCCGCCAGCACGTCGAACAGCATGAATATGCCTACAACGGTCACACCCTGAATCTGACGGTCAGCATCGGCGCCACCACCCTGCAACCGGATGACACCTTGCACAGTCTGCTGTCCCGGGCCGATCATGCAATGTACCGGGCCAAACAGACCGGCCGTAACCGCACCTGCGTGGAAATGCCTCACTCGACCTATGCCTGACGCCAAGAACACACCTGACCTCTGCCCGGCCTGCGGCGCCCGCAACGACTGCACCCTGGCCGACCCGCGCACCGCCGACCGCGCCTGCTGGTGCTACGGCGTTTCCATCGATCCGGCAGTGCTCGAAGCCCTGCCGGCGGAACTGCGCGACAAGTCCTGCCTTTGCCCGCGTTGCGCCCAGGTCGAGGCGCAACTGCAAGCGGCCAAGCCGTCGATCCCGTAAGATGCGCGCCCCGCTTCCCGCCGATTGCTGAACATGCGTGTCGACCGTTTCCTGAGTAACCTGCCCCGCTACAACCGCAAGCAGGTTCGCCTGTTGCTGGTGGAAAAGCGCGTGCGCATTGACGGAAAAGTCGTCAGCGATCCCCACAGCGAAGTCCTTGAGTTCAGCCGCGTGGAGGTCGACGACGAAGTGCTGCAACCCGGCAAACCGGCGCGCTACTTCATGCTGTACAAACCGCAGGGCTGCGTCAGCGCCACCCGCGATCCCGAGCATCCGACCGTGCTCGACCTGATCCACGAGCCGGACAAAGACGACCTGCACATCGCCGGGCGGCTGGATTTCAACACCACCGGGCTGATGTTGATCACCAATGACGGCAGCTGGTCGCGGCGCCTGACCCAGCCGCAGACCAAACTGCCGAAGGTCTATTACGTCGAGACCGAACAGGAGATCGGCCCGGAATATGCGATCAGGTTCGCCGAGGGGATCTACTTCGCCTTCGAAGACCTGACGACCCAACCGGCGCAGCTGCAAGTGCTCGGCCCGCGAACTGCGCGATTGAGCATCGTCGAAGGTCGTTACCATCAGGTGAAGCGCATGTTCGGCCACTTCAACAACAAAGTGCTGCGCCTGCACCGCGAATCCATGGGCCCGCTGGCGCTGGATAACGCGCTAAAACCGGGCGAGTACCGCGCTTTGCGCACCGAAGAGATTCATTTGTTCTAAGCAGCCGACCGCTCAGCAGAAGTTGTCGAACAATTTACCAACGGCACTTGCGCGATCCGGATCCCCCTGCTTGAATCAGGTCGTCGGCCAAATTGTGACCGATGAGTCACACATAACATCCAAGAAACTTTTTGTCGGTAGACAGCCCATCAGGGCTGCGCCTCAGCCGGCAGACTGCCCGCCAATAACAACACCCGTCGACCTGCCGTACCGGATCGACATGGGCCACAAAATTCCAGGCATATGCCTACCTGTCACAAAGCTCGTGCAATCTCATTTGCGCGCATACCCGCTTGCTTGCCAGGAGTCTTATGACATGAGGCCAGAAATCGCTGTGCTGGATATACAGGGTCAGTATCGGGTTTACACGGAGTTCTATCGCGCAGACGCCGCAGAAAAGACCATCATCCTGGTCAACGGCTCGATGGCCACGACTGCGTCGTTTGCACAAACCGTGAAAAATCTGCACCCGCAATTCAACGTGGTCTGCTACGACCAGCCCTACGCGGGCAAGTCGAAAGTCCACAACCGCCACGAGAAACATCTGACGAAAGAAGTCGAAGGTCTGATCCTGCTGGAGCTGATCGATCACTTCGCCGCTGAACACGTGCTGTCGTTCTCCTGGGGTGGCGCTGCGACCATGGTCGCCCTCGCTCATCAGCCTCGGCGCATCGAAAAAGCCGTGATCAGCTCGTTCTCGCCAGTAATCAACGCGCACATGCTTGATTACCTCGAACGCGGCGTCGAATGCCTCGGCAAACGCGACGGCGACCGAGTCGGACACCTCGTCAACGACACCATCGGCAAACACCTGCCGTCGCTGTTCAAGCGCTTCAACTATCGCCACGTCAGCAGCCTGGCCGAGCACGAATACGGGCAGATGCATTTCCACATCAACGACGTGCTGCACAGCGACCGTCAGTGCTATTTGAACGCGGCGAAGAAAATCAACGTACCGGTGCTGTTCCTGAACGGCGAATGGGACGAATACACCGCCGCCGAAGACGCCCGACTGTTTGGCAACCATGTCGCGCAGAGCACCTTCACCACCCTTCAGGCCACCGGGCACTTCCTCGACATGGAACACAAATCCGCCTGCCGGGACAGCCAGAACGCCCTGCTCGGTTTCCTGAAACCGGCGCAACAGGCCAGCCGAACGCGTTACCAGTTTGTCCAGGATCACCATGCATTGGCCATTTGAAACAGTGTCGTCGCGAGCAAGCCTGCGAGGCTGAGATTCAGCCGTCCTCCAGCCCGCAGCGCTTGCCCGCGATTGACCGATTTCGGCTCTGTTTCAAGACTTTCCGTAGTTCGCGTGCAAAGAAAACTTCAAATCCGTGGCCGAGTCTGGTACAAAGTCAGCCGCTCTGAGCGGGTGTCGTATAATGGCATTACTCCAGCTTCCCAAGCTGATAACGAGGGTTCGATTCCCTTCACCCGCTCCAATCGAATTTATGTCCTGCGTCGTGGTTTGACGGGGGATGCGGAAACAGAAAAACCGGCCTTGATGGCCGGTTTTTTTGTGTCTGCGTTTTGAGGTCAACTGCTTGTTCGGCAAAGAACAATTCAGAAACACACCGTTGATTGCAGTTACGCTATTCCTCCTTATGTTTAGCCGCCAGATAAGCATACGAGGTATGACCTAATGGTTATGCTTGGGATAAATCACGGAGCAACCCCATGTCTTCCATGAAACCCGGCCCCCAAAAGGAGTACACGAGTCCATTCGCAGACTTCATTCGTAATGCGAAATCGGAAGAAAAGAAGCGCGTTTACAGTGAAGTGCTGACTGAAGCCACCAAAAAACAGAATGAAGTGATGCTGGCTGCACGTGAAAAGCAAGACTGATCACGTTAGTGGATTCAAAAATTGCCCGGCCAAGTGCCGGGCTTTTTCATTCTGACGTTGGCGTGGTTCTCAACTTTTTCACGAAAAGAATACGAGAGTCTCGCGCGGATCATTACAGGGGAGAAATTCAGTAGACCGGCGTAGATGGCCGTTTTTTGAGGCCTGTTGTCTAATGACACGCAAGCTAGTTTTGAACCATTCAGAAACAACACGTTGATTGAATTCCCCCCGGCTGCGCTTACGCTCCTGACAATCAGACGAAGCGTTAGGCCTCAAGGGAAATAATCCGCATGCTTTATCCAATCGCAATATCTCCCAGCGACGGCGACTCAACATGGGGGGTTGAAGTACCAGATCTCCCCGGTTGCTTCTCCGCCGGAAACGATCAGAACCATGCGCTGGAAATGGCCAAAGAGGCGATAGAAACCCACATCGCGATTCTCGCTGAGAGCGGTGCCGTGATACCTGCCGCCAGCAAGGTCAGTAACCATGTTTCCGATCCGAGGTTTGAAAACTGCGTATGGGCGTTGGTGGATGTGGACATCAGTCAGTGCCTGGGGAATACGCAAAAGGTCAACATCACACTCCCAGGCTACTTGTTGAGCCGCATAGACCTTCACGTCAGCCAGCATCCGGAGGAAAAGAGTCGTTCCGCATTTTTGGCTTCGGCTGCGTTGCGTATGTTGAGTTCGTGAGTAATCTCTCGCCGCACACAAAAATGGCGTGATGCTCGCCATGTTTTCAGACGTTTCCCAGCGATCAGTTCTTGAGATTCCGCTAGCATTCGCACGCCCAAGAGGACGCTTGGGGTTAACGGACGTACTCAACAAGGACGACTCATGCTTTCTTCCGCACGCTTGGGCGATAAACACGTTTTTTCATTGCCAGGACATGGGGAGATGTAGTCCGTGTCCACGAATGCAAGTAAGCGACACCCGCTCTATCTCGTTATGCGGTTACTTATTCTTGTGGTGTTGACGTATCTGGTTTGGTACGTCGCAGTGCCACGCGTCGAGATTGATTTCTCGAAAGAAGGCACAGGTGATTTGAGGTTTGTGCTGAATACGCAAAATGAGATCTTTCGCGGAAACCTTGCCCCCGGAGAGTCTACGGGCGGACCAGGGCATCTGTTTTCCGATGATGACTTTTTTATGGAGTTTGATTGGCGTAATTCCGGGCAAAATCATTGCATCAGGATCACCCCGAAATGGCCCACGACTAAAATTCATATCGGGAGCAATGGCGAGGTTGACCGTGGCGCTGGCAGTGGCACCGATGTCGATCAGTTGGAGCCCTGCGCACCTTGAAGATTTATACGAAACAACCTTCGTAAAGAAAAACCGGCTCACTGAGCCGGTTTTTTTATGCCTTCTGAAACATTGCATCAACGCAGTTAACTCTTCACCTCAACATGATCCAGCGCCTGATTCACCGCCAATTCCCCCAGCATCACCAGTTGCGCAATGCCTATCGCGGTTCTGCGGTGGGCGGGGTCGAGGGTGGCGGCGAAGTTGTTGAGCATCTCGGATGCCGAGCCCAGTGATTCGCTGGCGTTAGCGAGCAAGGATTCGGTGTCGTAGGCCGGGTTGGCGAAGTACATCGGGTCGGGCTGGTTGGTCGTGCCCATGACATGAGCGCCGGGGCAGAGGTAGTGATCGAGGGCGCGGTTGGCAGCGTCGTTGAGTTTTCTGGAGTCGACTGAGGTGTAGGGGGATGTTGGGTCGGTTTCGACTTCAGGTGGATTCGGTGTCGGCTTGAACATGATTTCATCTCTCCAAAAACAGGTTGGAGCTGACCCATTCGGTTCCACGCGAAAGGAGGCAGCTGTACGCAGGTTGGAACCCGGGGAGAGACAACCCGGCAGACCCGAAGGTCTCCCGCGCACAGCCGCCATAACAGAGTGCACACATTCAAGGTGTGCAGCATACGTCATGAATAACGATTGTGCGTTTCAACTCTCCTCGGGGTTCCAATCCCGATCGCCGATTCATCAGCGACCCTCACAGGCTAGAGACCGCACTTCCGACGGACAACCTGAAAACCTTGTGGGAAGGTTCAGTAAACAGGGCCAACTCTTTAAACATCCCGAATCGAAAAACCACGTTTACAGATCCCCAACACTCCCCCGGTTCTCACACTCGCCACGACCCGCTAGCATTTCCCCATCGCCCACCACCCTCCCCCTGCGCGGCCATCGACGAATACGCGCCATCACGTTTCGAGGGATTCAAAACCGTGGCCTGCGAGCCACCCAAATCAAATTCAAATGAGCAGCAAATCCATGACCCAGAACATCTACGACGACCCCGAATTTTTCCAGGGCTACAGCCAGATGAACCGCTCCATCGGCGGCCTCGATGCCGCGCCGGAATGGCCGGCGCTGAAAGCCTTGTTGCCCTCCCTGCACGGTTTGCAGGTGGTGGATCTGGGCTGCGGCTACGGCTGGTTCTGCCGCTGGGCCAGCGAACACGGCGCTGCCCAAGTGCTGGGTCTGGATGTCTCGGAGAAAATGCTCGAGCGGGCGAAGGAAACTACTTCGGCCGCGAACATCCGCTACGAACGCGCCGACCTGGAACACCTCGACTTGCCTGCGTGCACTTACGATCTGGCCTACAGCTCACTGGCACTGCACTACATCAAGGATCTTTCGGGGCTGTTTAACAAACTGCATGCGGCGCTTAAACCCGGTGCGCATTTCGTGTTTTCCATCGAGCACCCGATCTTCATGGCGCCGCGCAATCCGGGCTGGCTGATCGACAGCGAGGGCAACAAGCGCTGGCCGCTGGACAGTTATCAGATGGAAGGCGAGCGGGTGACCAACTGGCTGGCCGACGGGGTGATCAAGCAGCACCGCACGGTCGGGACGCTGCTTAATGCATTGATCGACGCTGGGTTCACGATTCAACACGTCAATGAATGGGGCCCGAGCGATGAGGAAGTGGCTGCGCAACCGGCCCTCGCTGAAGAGCGCGAGCGGCCGATGATGATGCTGGTCGCTGTACAGCGCTGACCGTAAAGAAAGGGCCGATCAAATCGGCCCTATTTCGTATCAACGTGTGGCGACAATGAACAACCGCGGAAACGGCAACAACACCGAACCGTCCGCCAGCGCCGGATACGCCTTCGCGACCTCCGCCAGATACTGCGCCAGATAATCCGCTCGCTCCGCTTCCGTCAGCGGACTGAGGAACGGAATCAGACCGCTGCCCTTGAACCACTCGACAACGCCGGAAGCCCCGCCTGCCAACTGATGGTGATAGGTGGTGCGCCACACGTCGACCCGCGCGCAATGCGGCCGCAGCAGCGAGAAATAAGCACTGGCATCCGCCATCTCGGTCCGCTGCCCCGCCGCGTCCGCCAGTTTGCTGGCCCACGGCCCGTTGGCAGCGACCTCCCGCATCAACCGATGGGACGGCTCGTTGAGGTTGTCCGGCATCTGAATCGCCAGGCTGCCGCCCTGCGCCAACTTGCCCGCCAGCGCCGGCAGCAACGTCGCGTGATCCGGCACCCACTGCAAAACGGCGTTGGCAAAGATCACATCGAATGGCCCTGCATCCGCCCATTTATCGATGTCCGCCACCGCGAACTGCAACTGCGGCAGACGCTTGCGCGCGGCATCGATCATGTCAGGCGAACTGTCGAGCCCCTGCACTTTCGCCCCCGGAAAACGCTCCACCAACAACTCGGTCGAGTTGCCCGGACCACACCCGATATCCACCACGGAACGCGCCTCGGGCGTGGGAATTGCCGCCAGCAAGTCGCGAGCCGGGCGGGTGCGTTCATCTTCGAAAGTGACGTATTGCTTGGCGGACCAGGTCATTGCGTTCTCCTGTCTTGGACGTTTTGGCGAAACGTAGAAAAGCGGCTGCCGTCACGATACAGCGATCGCGTTTATCTGCCCTCCCCTACGTATGTCCGATATCGCCGGGACCGCTGTCTTCGCCGTGCCCACAGGAACTCAGAAAACTGTAAGTAGAATTTTCCGCCCCCCTCCGATGTCTGAAT
This sequence comes from Pseudomonas sp. B40(2017), assembly GCF_002112855.1. Lineage (NCBI taxonomy): Bacteria > Pseudomonadati > Pseudomonadota > Gammaproteobacteria > Pseudomonadales > Pseudomonadaceae > Pseudomonas > Pseudomonas sp. B40(2017). Next base: position 21,083 of record NZ_NEIT01000003.1, on the reverse strand, counting down.
TTCAAGCTCCCCCCACAAGGAAAACGGCCATGAAATTCGCAAAAATCTCCCAGACGCTCGCCCTCTGGGCCGGCAGCCCCAGAACGTTCATGGGGGCGTTGATTCTGATCGGGCTCTGGGGGTTGAGCGGGCCGATTTTCGATTACAACGACACCTGGCAACTGATCATCAACACCTCGACCACGATCATCACGTTCCTGATGGTGTTCCTGATCCAGAACACCCAGAACCGCGACACCGACATCCTGCATTTGAAACTCGATGAACTGCTGCGGGTGAACAAGGAAGCGCAGAACGCGATGCTCGGGCTGGAGTCGCTGGATCTCAAGCAGCTGGAGGCACTGCGTCGGCATTACCGGGCGATGGGTGAGAATGAGGTGTTTGACCTGGAAGGTCTGGGAGACAAGAGCAAGCCGAAGCAGGATCTGAATGAATGCTGACAGGCAAAAAAAACGGCGCTAAAAAAGCGCCGTTTTCATTGCTGCGGATTCAGCGACTGGCCTGAAGGGCTCGGGCCATTTCCAGATGACTCTGCAGTTTTGGCAGGGTCTCGTCGGCAAACGCCTTGATCTCCGGCACGTCGGTGGTCTGAGCCTCCTGCTGGATCTGCTGAATGGCCTCTTCCGTAGCTTTGACCTGGCTGGCAGCGTAGGCCTGATCGAAGCTGGCGCCTTCTTTGACTTCGGGCATCAGCGCTTTGGCCTTGTCGGCAACTTCTTCGCGGGGCGCCACCGGCAGGTCCAGTTTCTTGGCGATTTTCGCCAGATGCTGGTTGGCGGTTGTGCGGTCGTTGATGACGACGATGGTGTAATCCTTGACCTCTTTGGACTCGGCCTTGCTGTGCGCCAGACGACTGGCCTCAATGTCGGCCATGCCTTTGGCCGAGGCCTCATTGATGAAGTCGGCGGGCGACTGGGCAAACGCGCTGCTGGCGAACAACCCCAGCAGGCTGACAAAACTGATGTGGCGTACTCGGGTGGCCATCCGGCTCATGGTCGCGCCCTCCTTCTTTGCAGATTCAAGCGGGAGCTTGCGCCCCCGCCTCTCAATCAAAACAACCTTCACCGACTACTTCGACTTTTGAGCAGGCTTGCGGCCCATCTCGGTTTTAGGCTCTTTGTCGACCGTCGTGGTGGTGGTTTTCCCACCTTTGCGACCGGCTTCAGACGCCTTGGTCTTATCGTTGGCGAAGTTTCCCGAGTTCGAGTTTCTTGAATTAGGCATGATTCTCTACCCCTTGGTATTTGATCGCGGCGAGCAGGTGCCCGCCTAGATTGAGAATTTCCTGACCGCCAAAGGTTTAGAAAAGTTGCCGTCGCCGCGACGAACGGTGAGCTGCCAGTCAGTGGTCCAGCGCCCGATGATTCAAACGTTTGGCGGCGTACATGGCCTGGTCGGCGTGACGAAACAGTTGCTGTTCCTCACGTCCGTGCTCGGGATACCGCGCCACACCGATGCTCGGTTCGATACTCAGGTTGTGCCCGTCCAAGCGCAGGGGTTGCACCAATACCTGTCGGATCTTTTCCGCCACGCTGTCGGCATCGTCGGCGGCGTGGACGCTGTGCAGCAGCACCACGAATTCGTCGCCGCCAATCCGCGCCACGGTGTCGGTCTCGCGCACGCAGCCCTTGAGCCGGTTGGCCACCGCCTGTAACAGCATGTCGCCGACCGCATGGCCAAAGGTGTCGTTGACCTGTTTGAAGCGATCCAGATCGACGTACAGCAGCGCCATGTGCCCGGACTGTTCCCGTGCATGGTTCAGGGCAGCCTTGAGGCGTTCGCGCAGCAGCTCACGGTTGGGTAATTGGGTGAGTTGGTCGTATTGCGCCATGCGTCGCAGGCGGGCGTGCAGTTGCTGGCGTTCGATGGCGGTGGCGACCTGGGCACAGACGTATTGCAGCAGTTCCTTGTCGCGTTCGGTGTAGCGCTCGCCACCGGGCAAACTTTTGACGATCAGCGCGCCAATGGTGCGGTCTTTCGAACTCAGCGGCACACCGAGCCAGCACGGCGATTGCTGCCCGGCCACCAGCGCGGCGAACTCCGGCGGCGCGTGGGGGCAATCCGGGGTCAGGAGGATTGGCTGGCGGCTGCGGATCACCTCCGCACACAGACGCCCGGTGACTGTCCCGGGTTGTTCCGGCTGCAACTCGTCATCGTCAACGTGATAGGGGAAATTCAGCTGCGCGCAATGTTCGTCGTACAGCGCCACGGAGAAATTCAGCGCCGGCAGCCACTCGCCAATAATCATGTGGATGCGCTTGAACAGCGCCAGCAGATCCTCCGCCGCATGGGCCGCTTCGGAGATGGCGTACAGCGCCGCCTGGCGCGACTCGGCGAGTTTGCGCTCGGTGATGTCCCGGGCCACGGCGATGCGCAGTTGGTCGACCTCCGACCAGCGCGCCGACCACAGGATATGCACGACGCTGCCGTCCTTGCGCACATAACGGTTTTCAAAATTGTGCTTGGGTTCGCCGCCCATGATGTCGTTCGCGGCAGCCAGGGTGCGCTCACGGTCGGCCGGGTAGACGTAGTCGATCATCGACTGGCCGATCAGCTCGTCAGGCGTGTAGCCGAGAATCCGCTCGCAGGCTGCGCTGACAAAAACGAAACGGCCCTGCTTGTCCACGGCACAGACGGCGTCCAGCAACAGATCGATGTAACTCGCCAACGGCGCGGAATTTCGGCTTTCCATGGTTCAGAAAAGGTGTCCGGACAATGCAGCGCTGTTCAACCATCCGTGACCTCGAACTCGCATCCCAGCGAATGTTTTCAAGCCTTGTTCGGCATCAACCCTGGCAGCGCATGCACCAGCGCGTTGATGGCAAAACCGATGAACATGATCCCGCACAACCGGGTGATCGCCAGTTCATGACGCTGGTACAACGTACGCACCTGCCGCGCCCCGACGATGCCAATGAGGATAGCGTAGGCGAGCAATCCGCCGAGGAAGCTCAAGGCGATCAGCATCGGCAGCATCGACCAGTTGAGCAGTTCGGCGCGGCTCGACAGCAGCGCGGTGAAGGTTGCCACCGCCACCGGGTAGGCCTTGGGGTTGGTCAGGCCGAACAGGATGCCGTGCCAGAACGGCTGACGCGCCGCGCCCTGCGGTTGATCGCCGTTGCTGCGCTTGGCCCGTACCGCACGCCAGCCGAGCCAGAACAGGTACAGGCCGCTGAGTACGCCGAGTACATCGAACGCGGTGCTGCCGATTTCCCGGGCGCCGACAATCGCGATCAGCGCGGTGCTGCACCAGATCACGTCGCCCAGCAGATGCCCGCACAAGAACCCCGCCCCAGCCCGCCGCCCACGTGCGGCGCCGATGCCGAATACCGCCAGCACACCCGGCCCCGGCGTGATGCCGTAAATGAAACCCGAAGCCAGCACGGCCATTAGCAACGATGGAGTCATGGAAAACCTGCAAGTCCCGGAAAACGTGGCCGCCAGTCTATATCAGCGATTAACGGATGATCACGGCTCGTTGAAAAAACCCATGCCCGCATAGGGCTTTTGCCGACACGCGGCCAGTCGCGAGGCCAGATCGCCGACGTGGGCTTCGAGCTTGTGCCCGTCCGGGTCGAGGAAGTAGAACGACGCGCCTTCGCTACGGTTGTCGCGCCATTCCTGCACGTTGGCGGCGCGAAGCTGCTGTACGAACAGCGGGAAATCCGCAGTGCCAATGCTGAAAGCGTAGTGGGTGTAGTCGGCGGCGGGTTCGGGATGGCGCTTCGGATCGAGGGACAGGCACAACCACAGGCCCGGGAGCGACAGGTAGGCACCGGCGTCCCACGTGGCTTCGACCCGCAGGTGCAACACGTCGCGGTAGAACGCGAGGCTGCGGTCCAGGTCGGTGACGGCGAGGGTCAGGTGGTTGAGGCCGGTGAGCATCGGTCAGTAACCTCGGAGGTCTTCGGGGATGGAGTATTGCTTGCCGTCGTAGGTCAGGGTGATTTGGGTTTTCTTCAGGTCAGTGGTTTTGGAAACGCACTCTTTGCCTGACCGAGTCGAGGTGTACACCACACCACTTGAAGAAACGATCAGATCAGAGAAGCCATTATGGCTGGACGGGCCGATTTCCACGGTCCTGAGGATTTTCGTGTCCTTGGTTTCGCACTCACCGGTACCCTCGCCAAACTCCTTCCGAATGACCAGACCTTCCAGCACCGGTCGCAACTTGCTGCCTTCGCGCACATACAACGCCAGATCGGTTTTCGCGTAGGGGTTGGCGCTTGAGAGATGGTCGGCAAAATCCGAACGCAGACCGAAGGCGCGAACGTCCGACGCCAGACGGTATCGAGCGGTATCGATCTTCAAGTCATCGAAGCTGATCGCGTCGGAGTTGTAGGCTCCAGGCTTGACGTAAGTCGCCAACGGCTTGGCATTGGCGGCGTTGAGCAGCGACAACTCCAGATCGAACACGCCGTCGTGGTCACCTTCGGAGTCTGAAACGAATGTGGATTTTGCCGAGATCGCCTTGTCCGGAAAGGCGGGCCACACTTTGCAGCATGACAGGGAGTGACCGTCGAATTTTTTTACCTGACAGGCAGCGTGGGCCTGAGTGGTGATGGCCAAAAAACCGAGGGCGATAAGAAGTCGGGTTGGGGTGAGCATTGTTCTTCCTTGAATTAAGTCGCGTTGGCTCTGTATCACTCGATGGCTTTGAAACCTTTAGGCAGAACGTAGGATTTTCCGTCGTAGCGAAGGGTTGTCAGTTCAGGGCTGCTGACACTGGTCTTTTCTTCACAAGTGTCGCCTTGGACGACATTGGTCGTCCCTGTCGTCTTGGTTTTGATGATCAGATCGGCATAACCATGGGAGCTGGTCTTGGCGATTTCTACCGTTCTGGTCGTCTCATATCGCTCGCCGGCGCAATCACCGTCCCATTCACCGCCGTACTCATAAACCACTAATTGACTGAGCACGGGACGTAATTTATCGCCCTCTCTCACATAAAGAGAGAGGTGCGTTTCCTCAAGCGGGTTGAGGCGAGAGGCATTGGTGAATTGCACGCGAACGCCAAAGGCCCGTGCCTCGGGGGTGAGTTTGTAGCGTGCGGTATCGAGCGAGATATCTCGCAATGCCACCCCACCCGAGAAGAAAGTGGAGGCCTGGTGATAAGTGGCAACCGGTTTCGTTTGGTCGCTTTTCAAGACCGATAAATTGAAATCATAGGTGCCGCTCGTGTCGGTACTCTCCGGCACGGAGCTCCGCTCAAATTTCGCATTCGCGCTGATGATCAACCCCGGATACGCCGGCCACTCCTTGCACACGGAGAAATCCAGATCACCCGCCACCGGCTCAGGCACACAATCAGCCAACACCTGCCCCGCCATCAGCGCCCCACAAAGCGCCAGCCCCACAACAACCCCAGACTTCACTGTCACGCCCCGCTCCTTGATGTTTTTCAGCCGCGCACTATCCCCTGCTCAATCCGGCGATTCAACCAGTTCAACGCCTGATCCCCACCCCGCCGCTTGTGCCACGCCGACACAAAGGTGAACGGTGCAATTTCAAACGGTGGCGGTACGACGATCAGCGATTGGTCATCCACCTCATTCAACGCCCGCGAAGCGACGGTCAGGATCAGGTCCGTGCCGCTGATGAAACGTGGCGCAGCGCTCCAGTGCGGCAGGCTGATGGCGACGCGGCGGCGTTCGCGCAGGGCAGTCAGGGTGCGTTCGATTTCCGGGGTGCCGCTGCCGCGCATTTCCAGCAAGACATGGGGACGGGAGAGATAGGTTGGCAGGTCGAGCTGGCCGTCGGCCGGCAAACTGTGGCGATCCAGCAAACACACGTAGCGTTCCTCGAACAGCGGCGTGCTGCGCAGTTCACCGGGCAATTCGGGGAGTACGCCGGCGGCTAGGTCGATGTCGCCGTTGAGCAGGCCTTCGACCATGCCTTCGCGGCTGGCATGGCTGATTTGCAGGTCGATGCCCGGTGCTTCCGCGCGCAAGGTGCGAATCAGCCCGGGCAGGATGATCGCCGCGCCGTAGTCCGACATCGCGAGGCGAAAGGTCCGACGGGCGCTGGCCGGATCGAAGGTGTTCGGCGCCAGCAGCGATTGCACCTGGGCCAGGGTTTCCGCCAGCGGCGCCGCCAGCTCCAGCGCCCGCGCGGTGGGCACCAGCCCCGAACCGGCACGCACCAACAATGGATCACCGAGCAAGTCGCGCAGACGCGCCAACGCGTGGCTGACCGCCGGTTGGCTCAGGTGCAGGCGTTCGGCGGCGCGGGTCACGTGTTGCTCGCCGAGCAAGGCGTCGAGGATCACCAGCAGATTGAGGTCGATGCGGCGCAGATCATTCATTCGATGCATGTTCCGAATACCAAAACAGAATTTAAATCTGCGCGACGAATACCCTAGAGTCCAGCAAAACCTTGCCGGAGAACGATCATGGGAACGATGCAGTGGGTCGGTTTGCTGCTATTGGCGGTATTTGCCGGGGCGGTGGTGCCGTTTCAAAGTGCGATCAATATCAATCTGGCGCGGGGGTTGGGGCATCCGCTGTGGGCGACGTTCACCTCGCTGGTGGTGAGCGTGCTGGTGTTGTTGCCGGTGATTGTCGCCCTGCGCCTGCCGTTACCGTCGCTGGCCCTCGCCAGCAAGCTGCCATTGTGGATGTGGACCGGCGGGGCGTTCGGGGTGTGCTTCGTGGCCTTGGCGGTGGTGTTGCTGCCGAAGCTGGGGGCTTCGGGATTTCTGGCGCTGGCCCTGGCCGGGCAAATGATCACGTCAATCGTGCTGGATCACTTCGGCCTGTTCGGGCTGGTGGAGAAGCACCTGACATTGCCGCGCCTGTTCGGCGCAGTCTTGTTGATGGCGGGAGTGGCGTTGATCCAGTTCTCCCCGACACTGGAAAAGAGCGCCACAGCCGTTGGATAAGGGTTCAAGCGTAGGCTCTCCAGCACCGGACTTGTCGGGCATTTCATCGCCTCACAGCCGGGCAAGGCTTCGCCCTACAAGCAAATCTCCAACAGCCGTCAATGCTATCGGACGCAGCCGATTCTGACCCTGCATAGCTCTCTGTAAAGTCTGGCAACACACACAATTTGCAACACCCCATGGATTGCCCTGCTCAAGGAGAGCTGCCTATGAATCACCTGTCGGAATCCGCCAACACTTTCTCCAATTACCGCAAGGTCATCGCTTTGGCAGACCACGATTGGGAGGCTGCGGAAGCTGGAAAAATCGCCGCCCTCAACGTCGAGGTCAAAGGCTGTAATCACTTGCTCGATCAGCACGGGCGCCAGTTCCATCATTTCTGCACCACCTCCTATCTGGGCCTCGATCACCACCCCGCGCTGCTTGAGGGGGCCATCACGGCGCTGCGTGAAACCGGTACGTTGCGCGTTGCCAACTCGAAAAACCGCTGCAAACTGGCGCTGCTCGAGCAATACGAAAGCGAGTTGTCGCAATTGTTTGGCGCGGTGTGTCTGACGACTCTGTCCTGCAGCGCCGCGAGCGCCGGTATCCTGCCGCTGCTGGCCAGTGGCGTGTTCACCCAGAACCGCCCGCCGGTGATGGTGTTTGATCGCCTGGCCCATTACTCGATGAATCACCTGAAGGCCAGTTGCGCCGACGAGACCCAGGTATTGACCTGCCCCCACAACGACATGGATTTTCTCGAATCGGTGTGCCAGCGCCATTCCACCGTCGCCTATGTCGCCGACGGTGCCTACAGCATGGGTGGCGTTGCCAATCTGGACGGTCTGTTGTATCTGAAGGAGCGTTACGGCCTGTTTCTTTATCTCGATGACTCCCACGCGTTGTCGGCAGTCGGCAGCAACGGCGCAGGTCTTGTTCGACCAAGAATGCCGGCGCTGGAGGAGGACTGCCTGATCGTCGCTTCGCTGGCCAAATCGTTCGGGGCAAGCGGCGGTCTGGTGATGCTCGGGAATGAACGGCAGAGGAAGTTGATCCAGCGTTACGGCGGGCCGAGCAACTGGTCGCAAAGTCTCAATTGCGCGGCCATCGGTGCGGGCCTGGCGTCGATCCAGGTGCATCGCAGCGCGGAACTGAGGGCGCTGCAGGTTCGGCTCCAGGCCAACATCCACCTGTTCGACAGCCTCTTGAGCACCGAGCAGCACGGCAGCTCCATGGCCATCCGTTTGATCAACTGCGGCGAGGCCGCCCTGGCCACGCAAATCGCCGTTGAACTGGCCGAACACGGCTTTTTCACCAGTGCGGTGTTTTTCCCGGTGGTAGCCCAGGGCAAAGCCGCGATCCGCGTGACCCTGCGCGCCGACATGGAATCGACCCTGATCCACCGCTTTTGTGATTTGATCACCGGTCTGTTAATGACGCGCGGTCACCCTCGCAACCGCTGAACCTTTACGGACGACTCATGAACCCCAGCCTCATCCTGCTCATCACTTGCTCCACCGTGTTCCTCGCCCAGTTGGGCATGAGCATTTATCTGCCGGCGCTGCCACAGATCGCCGGGCATTTGCGGGTCGATGCATCGCAAGTGGCCTGGGGTTTGTCGCTGTACCTGATCGGCATGGCGCTGCCGATGCTGCTGTGGGGCAGCCTGGCCCAGCGCATCGGCCGCAAACCGGTGCTGCTGGCGGCATTGGGAATTTATGGCGTGGCGAATCTGGCACTGCCGCTGGGTGCGACGCTGGAGTCGTTCCTGCTGCTGCGACTGCTTCAGGGGATCGGCGCCAGCGGCATTTCGGTGATGGCGCGGGTGCTGATTCGTGACAGCTTTCGGGGGGATCTGCTGGCGAAGGCGTTGTCGTGGATTTCGATTTCATTCGTTGTCGCGCTCGGGATCGGGCAATACGCCGGTTCGCTCATTCAGGTGACGCTGGGCTGGCAGGCGATCTTTTATCTGCTGGGCGCGGTCAGTCTGTTGATGGCCGCGATAGTCTCGCGTCTGAATTTTCCGCAACTCGTCGAAGCGCCCACAACCGCTTCGCCCTGGGCGGTCTACCGGACGATTCTGGTCCATCGGGCGTTTCTTCTGCCAGCGCTCGCGGGCGGCCTGGGCTATGGCGTGATCATCGCGTTCAACAGCGCTGCGCCGTTGATTCTGCAAGGCCCGTTCAACTGGTCGGCGACTGAATATGGGTTGCTGGGCTGGCCGATCAGCGCCGCATATTTTCTGGGGGCGCTGGCGGTCAATCGCTTTGTACTGCGTATCGGTCAGCACCGGTTGATGACACTGGGGGTCGCGTTGGTGATGGCCGGCACTGGCGTGATGCTGGCTGGCAGTCTGTTGGCCAGCTCGATGGCCTGGCTGCTTTGGCTGCCTTATTGCGTTGCCGTGTTCGGCCAGTCGCTGAACTATCCGATCAGCCTGTCACGGGCCAACGATGGCGCGCCGATTGCCGGCGCCTACGCGATGGCCCTGAGCGGGTTCATCCACCAATTGATGGCGGCGCTGATCGGCGCCGTGGCGAGCCTGTTCGCCAGTCCGCAAGCGTGGCCGCTGTCGTTGCTGTGCTGCATTCTGGCGATGGGCGCGCTGCTCTGTACGAGAGGCACGCCCGTTCGCCTGCCCGCTTAAAACGCGTTGCGGAAAATCTCCTCGATCTGTCGTTGATCCGCTGCGCGCGGATTGGTGAAGCCGCAGGCGTCTTTCAGGGCGTTGGCGGCGAGCACCGGGATGTCGGTGCATTTGGCGCCCAGATCACGCAGGCCACCGGGAATCTCCACGTCCCTGGCCAGGCAACGAATCGCATCGATCGCGGCTTTTGCGCCCTCCTCCGGGCTGAAACCACGAATGTCGGCGCCCATGGCGTGGGCCACGTCGGTCAGACGATCGGCGCAGACCTGCGCGTTGAATGTCTGCACATGCGGCAGCAATACCGCGTTGCACACCCCGTGAGGCAGATCATAGAAACCGCCCAACTGGTGCGCCATCGCATGCACGTAGCCGAGGGACGCATTGTTGAATGCCATGCCCGCGAGGAACTGCGCGTAGGCCATGTTTTCCCGCGCGGCCAGGTCGCTGCCGTCGCGAACGGCCAGGCGCAGGTTGTTGCTGATCAGGGTCATTGCCTTCAGCGCGCAGGCGTCGGTGATCGGGTTGGCAGCGGTGGAGACGTAGGCTTCGATCGCGTGGGTCAGCGCGTCCATGCCGGTGGCGGCGGTCAGGCTTTTCGGCATGGCGACCATCAGCGCCGGATCGTTCACCGACAGCAGCGGCGTGACGTTGCGGTCGACGATGGCCATTTTCACGTGGCGGGTTTCGTCGGTGATGATGCAGAACCGGGTCATCTCGCTGGCGGTACCGGCGGTGGTGTTGATGGCGATCAGCGGCAGTTGCGGCTTGGTCGATTGATCGACGCCTTCGTAGTCGCGGATCTGCCCGCCGTTGGTGGCACACAATGCAATGCCCTTGGCGCAGTCGTGGGGCGAACCGCCGCCCAACGACACCACGAAGTCGCAGCGACTGTCCTTGAGCAGCGCCAGCCCCGCCTCGACGTTGGCGATGCTCGGGTTGGGTTTGGCGCCGTCGAAGATCACCGAATCGATGTCCTGCATCGCCAGTTTCTCGGCAATCATCGTCGACACCCCGGCCTTGGCCAGCCCGGCATCGGTGACGATCAGCGCCTTGCGAAAACCGTAGTTGCGGATCGCGTTCATGGCGTCGTCAAGGCAGCCGCTGCCCATGATGTTTACGGCGGGAATGAAAAAGGTGCTGCTCATGGCGCGTCTCCTGACTGGAGCCGAATCGACTCGTGCAATTCGGCGGATGCACACAGGATCGACCGATCGGTCACGGCGGATGTTGATCTGGCTCAATGCCCGCTCGTGATAAAGTCGCCGTCCATCTGCCCCTTTGTTTTGAGACGTGCCCTGCAATGAGCGATTTTCTGGATGTCGACGCCACCCTCGAAGACTGGAACGCGTTGCGCGCCACCACCGATTTCAGCGGCCTGCTGCTGGGCAACGGAGCCAGTCGCGCGGTGTGGGACGATTTCGGCTACGACTCGCTGTTCGAAAACGCCCGCACGGTGGAAGAAAAGCCCCTGAGCCCGTCGGAACTGAGCGTGTTCGACGCCATGCAGACGCGCAGCTTCGAGCAGGTGCTCGGCGCGCTGAAAACCACCAGTCGGGTCAACAAGGCGCTGGCCGTCAGTTCGGCCGCACCGCGCAACCGCTACTACGCGATCAAGGAAGCGCTGATCAACACGGTGCACGCGGTGCACATCCCGTGGCGGCTCATCGAAGCCTCGACCCTGACGACCCTGAACAGCGAACTGGCGCGTTATCGCACGGTGTTCACCACCAATTACGATTTGCTCAATTACTGGGCCCTGCAACATCAGGGCGAGGCGATCGACGACCTGTTCAACGGCCCCGATGCGAGTTTCGATCTGTGCGACAGCAACACTGAAAAACCGCGTCTGCTGTACCTGCACGGCGGCCTGCATCTGGTGCGCAATCAGGACGGCACTGCGCGCAAACTGACAGCGACCGAGGGCACGCTGCTCGGCAGTTTCGCGATCAACAACACGATCAAGACGCTGGACGACGTGCCGCTGTTCGTCAACGAAGGGCCGAGCGCGGACAAGCTCAAAACCATCCGCAGTTCCGATTACCTGTCGTTCTGCTACAACCAGTTACTCGGTCACGGCGACAATCTGTGCATCTTCGGCCACGCCCTCGGCGAGCAGGACAGCCACCTCGTGCGCGCTCTGCGCCTGGCGAAACCGAAGACCGTGGCGATCTCGATCTACCCGCGCAGCGCGGCGTTCATCCAGCATCAGAAGCGTCACTACGCCAAGGTGTTCGAGGGCACGGGCGTCGAGTTGCGGTTTTTTGATTCCAAGAGCCATGCGTTGGGCAATCCGAAGCTGTCGGTGCCGGTCGAGATCTGATCACTCCTCGCTGCTGTGCACCACCACCAGCAACTGCGCCTGCACCTCGCCCACTGAGCGGATGCGGTGGGGTTTCTGCGCATTGAAGTGCAGCGCATCGCCCCGCTCCAGCAGCACCCGTTCGTTCACGAAGTCCACTTCGACCTGGCCTTCGTGGACGAACAGAAATTCCTCGCCCAAGTGTTCCTTGAAAGTCTTGTCGGTGAATTCGCTCGGCGGATAAATGATGAACGGCAACAGGCTGCGCTCGCTGACCTGATGGGCCAGCACCGCATAACCGGGGCTGTGGTCGTTGGCCGCCAGCGACTGGCGCTCATGGCTGCGCACCAGGCTGTAGCTGTCGAGGCTGACGTTGTCTTCGGAGAACAGCTCCTCGACTTTCACGTTCAGCGCCTTCGCCAGTTTCAGCGCAGCGGCAATCGACGGCGTGTTCAACCCGCGCTCGACCTTCGACAGGTAACTCTTGGTCATGCCGGATTTCTCGGCCAGCGCCTCAAGGGTTACGCCAAGTTTTTTTCTCAATAATTTCAAACGGATAGACATGCGAAGCGATTAATCCAGCAAAGGAAAGACGTTTTGTCCTTGCCAATGACACAAAGTGTCATATAGCCTCTTAAGTGTCATCCATGGCAATCACCACAGGACACGGATATGGCGAAGACATTAGCACTACCCAAAGACGAACTGGTCAAGCAAGCGCTGACCCAGATGCAAAAAACCCTGGCGGATAATACGTGGACAGACCGGCAAAAGCTGGCCCTGACCTGCCGGATCCTGTTCGAAAACGGCCACGATTCGGGCCTCGCCGGGCAGATCACCGCCCGTGGCCCGCAGCCGGGCACTTACTACACTCAGCAACTGGGCCTGGGTTTCGATGAAATCACCGCGAGCAATCTGCTGCTGGTCAACGAAGACCTCGAAGTACTCGAAGGCCACGGCATGGCCAACCCGGCCAACCGTTTCCACAGCTGGGTGTACCGCGCCCGACCGGACGTGAACTGCATCATCCACACCCACCCGACACACATTGCCGCGCTGTCGATGCTGGAAGTGCCGCTGCAGATTTCCCACATGGACCTGTGCCCGCTGTACGACGATTGCGCGTTCCTTGAAGGCTGGCCGGGTGTGCCGGTGGGTAACGAAGAAGGCGAACTGATTGCCGGCGCGTTGGGCGACAAACGGGCGATCCTGCTTTCCCACCACGGGCAACTGTCGACCGGCACGACCATCGAGGAAGCCTGTGTCATCGCGCAACTGATCGAACGCGCCGCCAAACTGCAACTGCTGGCAATGGCCGCCGGGACGATCAAACCGATCATTCCCGAGCTCGGCCGCGAGGCCCATGACTGGGTGTCGAAACCCAAACGCCACGCCGCGGCCTTCAACTACTACGCCCGGCAGAACCTGCGGCAGCACGCCGATTGCCTGAACTGAACACCTCATCCTTGCGGAGCACTCTCATGTCCAACATTCACGGCATCATCGGCTACACCATCACCCCGTTCGGCGCCAATGGCGAAGGCGTCGACCTGCCGGCCCTCGGCCGCTCCATCGACCGTCTGATCGCCGGCGGCGTTCACGCCATCGCGCCACTGGGCAGCACCGGCGAAGGCGCCTACCTGAGCGATGCGGAGTGGGACCAGGTCGCCGAATTCAGCATCAAGCACGTCGCCAAACGCGTGCCGACCGTGGTCAGCGTGTCCGACCTGACCACCGCCAAAGCGGTACGGCGCGCACGCTTTGCCGAAGCCCATGGCGCCGACGTGGTGATGGTGCTGCCGACGTCCTACTGGAAGCTCACCGAAGCGGAAATCCTCGCCCACTACCGCGCCATCGGCGACAGCATCGGCGTGCCGATCATGCTCTACAACAACCCGGCCACCAGCGGCACCGACATGTCGGTGGAGCTGATCCTGCGTATCGTCAACGGCGTGGAAAACGTGACCATGGTCAAGGAGAGCACCGGCGACATCCAGCGCATGCACAAGCTGCAACTGCTGGGCGAAGGCCGGGTGCCGTTCTACAACGGCTGCAACCCGCTGGCGCTGGAAGCCTTCGCTGCCGGGGCCAAGGGCTGGTGCACGGCGGCGCCGAACCTGATTGCGCAACTCAATCTGGATTTGTACGAAGCCACACTGGCAGGGGATCTCGGCAAGGCGCGGGAGCTGTTCTACCGCCAGTTGCCGCTGCTGGACTTCATCCTCAAGGGCGGCTTGCCGGCGACGATCAAGGCCGGTCTGCGCCTGACCGATCTGGAAGTCGGCGATCCGCGTTTGCCGGTGTTCCCGCTGGCTGAGGCCGGGCGTACGCAATTGCAGGCCTTGCTGAACACCTTGCGTTGAACGAAAAAAATCCCGCCCGGTTTACGCCGGGCGGGATTTTTTGTGGCCGTCGATCAGAGGCTGGCGGCGCGTTTCATGGCTTCGCGGTGGAACGGCTGATCCTTGAGAATCTGCGCGATGAACGTGTCGCTGATCAAGCGCATGTGTTCGAACTGACCGCCCGAGGCATTGAATGCGCCGCGCCAGGATTCGGTGTGATTCTTCACGGTGTACACGCCCAGTATCTGCTTGCCATGGCTGAGGCTGAACACCACCGTGCTGTCGAAACTCACCGGCACCGGCACCAGAAACAGAGTGAAGGCGCTCAGAAGCATCTGCGGCTGAATCCCGCCGACATCGCTGTTGGCAATCACCAAAACGTTGTAGCCGTCTTCGCTGCGGCCGGCCTTCACTTCTTCAAAGGTGCCACGCCGACGCAATTCGTCACGCAGCATCCAGCTCGGCATGCCGATCACACTGACGTTGATGGCCGGCAATTGCTGGCTGCTGTAATCGACGTCCGGCGCCTTCAGCGAATGGGTGGCCTGGCAGCCACCGAGCAGCAGAAGCAAGCCCAGAAGCAGACGTTTGATGAGCATTAGAATTTCCCCGAGAGCATGGCTTTGTAGACGGAGGCGCTGGTGCCGTTCTCTTCACGAATAAACGGTGTGGCGGTGTACAGGTTCGGCATGTCCAGTCGTTGCAGGCCGGGTACTTGCGGATATCTGGCGCGGACCAGCGCGGCGTCGCGTTCGAGATGATCGCTGTGCAGAAACAGGCAGGTGCTGTCGCTGGGGGACACGCAGCCGGCACGGAAGTCACCGATGTAGTAAGCCTTGCCCGCTTCAAGCTGCATGCCGATGGTGAAGTCCTCACGGCTCCAGGACACCGACCTGCCGCGATCGAATCGCACGTTGTAGATCTCGTAGCGACCGGGTTTGAGCGGCATCACGAACAGCGTGCCGATGCCATGACCGGTCTCGCGCACGTCTCGTGCGGTACGGGCATAGAACTCGTTGTGCAGGCGCGCGCTGGCGAATTCGTCACTGCCACGCTTGCGGATCAGCAGCATCTGTTCCTGGGCCGCATAGGATGCTTTTGGCCAGATGCCGACCACGCCCACCAGATACGCGGTGCCGGAATCGGCACTCGGTGCGAGTTCATCATCGATTTGGGTCGGGGACAGGCTATAGCAGCCGCTCAAGCCGAGCAGCAGGGTCAGGACAGCGAAAAGGCGGATCATCAGTGGGAAAACTCTGGCGGCAGTTGTTCAAAAATTCCGCGAAAGAGTCATCTCGCGCCCCTTCCTTGGATTGGCGGCGGAGGATAAGCGAAATGATGGCACATAGCCATAATTCAGTCGCCAAAGATTTGGCGACTGAACGTCATGGGTGGTTCAAAGCACCGGCAGGGTTTTGTCCTTGATCACCTTGGACGGCCCGTTGGCCTTGACGCTGGCGATGCCCTTGTCACACGCCGCGTCCGATGAATAGGATTCGCTGCTGCCGATGATCTGGTGATTGGCCGCCTTGAGGTTGAAGTAGGGGTGACCGTCCTTCGTCGATTTTTTCTCGTAGCGTTCGTCCAGCGGGCTGTTGGCCTGCACCGAGGCGATGCCGTTTTCGGCGGCCGTGCGGCTGGTATACAGCTCGCTGGTCAGAATGGTTTCGGCGTTCGCCGCTTTCAGTACGAACCTGTACTGGCCGTTGCTGCTTTTGCTCAACTCATACCATCCGGACATGGTGTTTCTCCTTTTCGATGTGTCACAGGGTGATTCTGGTTCCAAGCAATCCGAGGAAACCGGCCAGCCATTTCGGGTGCGCCGGCCAGGCGGGCGCAGTGGCCAGGTTGCCCTGGACATGGCCGTCCGTGACCGGGATGTCGATGTAGGTGCCGCCGGCCAGGCGCACTTCCGGGGCGCAGGCCGGATAAGCACTGCACTCGCGACCTTCGAGAATCCCCGCCGCCGCCAGCAGTTGCGCGCCGTGACAGACGGCGGCAATCGGCTTGCCGGCCTTGTCGAAAGCACGCACCAGTTCGAGGACTTTTTCGTTCAGCCGCAGGTATTCCGGCGCACGCCCGCCGGGCACCAGCAAGGCGTCGTAATCCTTGGCATCAACCTTGGCGAAATCGAAATTGAGGGCAAACTGGTGACCGGGCTTTTCGCTGTAGGTCTGGTCGCCTTCAAAGTCATGAATCGCGGTGCGCACGGTCTTGCCGGCAGCTTTATCCGGGCACACTGCGTGGACGGTGTGACCGACCATTTGCAGGGCCTGGAACGGCACCATCACTTCGTAGTCTTCGACGTAATCGCCGACCAGCATCAGTATCTTTTTCGCGGCCATGGGCAGGGCTCCTCTGGTGAATGCGCAGGAATATTCACAGTAGCCCAAGGACCGCGATGGCGTTCGCAAACTGTATGGATAACTCTGCGCTCAGCTGTAACAGCCCGACTGCCGTGGTTTGTGGCTAGATGAAGACACCTTCCCGTTACCTTCGAATCGAGTTGCCCTCAATGTCTTCGCGCGAAAACACCGGCATGGCCCTCGGCCTGCTCGGCGTGGTGATTTTCAGCCTCACCCTGCCCTTCACCCGCATCGTGGTACAGGAACTGCACCCGCTGCTCAATGGCCTCGGCCGCGCGTTGTTCGCCGCGATTCCGGCAGCAGCGCTGTTGTTGTGGCGACGGGAAAAGTGGCCGACCTGGAAGCAAGTCAAAGGCCTGAGCCTGGTGATCGCCGGGGTGATCCTCGGTTTCCCGGTGCTGTCGGCGTGGGCCATGCAGACCCTGCCGGCCTCCCATGGCGCGCTGGTCAACGGTTTGCAGCCGCTGTGCGTGGCGCTTTATGCGGCGTGGTTGTCCCATGAACGTCCTTCAAAAGCCTTCTGGGCCTGCGCCGCACTGGGCAGTGCGCTGGTGCTGGGATACGCGCTGTACACCGGTGCCGGCAGCATTCAGGCCGGGGATTTGTTGATGTTGGGTGCGATCGCGGTAGGCGGTCTGGGTTATGCCGAAGGCGGGCGTCTGGCCCGGGAGATGGGCGGCTGGCAGGTGATCTGCTGGGCGCTGGTGCTGTCGACGCCGCTGCTGATCGGCCCGGTGCTGTACCTGGCGTTGCAGCATGAGGGCGCGGTATCGGCAAAAACCTGGTGGGCCTTCGGTTACGTCGCACTGTTTTCGCAATTTCTGGGGTTCTTCGCCTGGTACGCCGGGCTGGCCATGGGTGGCATTGCCCGGGTCAGTCAGATCCAGTTGTTGCAGATCTTCTTCACCATCGCGTTTTCCGCGTTGTTCTTCGGGGAACACGTGGAGCCGATCACCTGGCTGTTCGCCTGCGGGGTGATCGCGACAGTGATGCTCGGGCGCAAGACCGCGGTGCGCCCGGCTCAACCGGGCACATTACCGGCCGGGGTTCAGCTCAAGCCTTGAGCTTCAGCAGGCCGTCAGCGAGCAGCAGGGTTTCGAGGCAGTGCTCGCTGATCTGGTAGAACGCCTTCAACTCCTGAATCTTCACCAGCAACTGAGTCGGGTCCACCGGCTCGGCGCGCTTCACGGCGAGGATCATCTTGTTCTTGTTGGTGTGGTCCAGGGAGATGAACTCGAACACCTTGGTCTCGTAACCGCAGGCTTCAAGGAACAGCGCACGCAAGCTGTCGGTGACCATTTCCGCCTGCTGGCCCAGGTGCAGGCCGTATTGCAGCATCGGCTTGAGCAGCGCCGGGCTCTGGATCTGCAAGCGGATCTGTTTGTGGCAGCACGGCGAACACATGATGATCGAGGCGCCGGAGCGGATGCCGGTGTGGATCGCGTAGTCGGTGGCGATGTCGCAGGCATGCAGGGCGATCATCACGTCCAGCTCGCTCGGCGCCACGCTGCGCACATCACCGCATTTGAACACCAGCCCCGGGTGTTCCAGCTTCGCGGCGGCGGCGTTGCACAGGTTGACCATCTCTTCGCGCAGTTCGACACCAGTGACTTCGCCTTCGGCCTTCAGGGTGTTGCGCAAATAGTCATGAATGGCGAACGTCAGATACCCCTTGCCCGAACCGAAATCCGCCACCCGCACCGGTTTGTCCAGGGCCAGCGGCGACGAGGTCAGCGCGTGGCTGAAGACTTCGATGAACTTGTTGATCTGCTTCCACTTGCGCGACATCGCCGGGATCAGCTCGTGCTGGGCGTTGGTCACGCCCAGATCCTTGAGGAACGGTCGGTTCAGTTCGAGGAAGCGGTTTTTCTCGCGGTTGTGCTCGGCGGACGGCACTTCGCGCAATTGCTGGGGTTTGCTCATGAACAGCGAGCTCTTGCCCTTTTTGCTGTATTCGAGCTGGGCTTCGTCCGTCAGCGCCAGCAAATGCGCATTTTTGAACGCCGCCGGCAGCAGCCCGGCAATCGTCGCCACCGCTTCGTCCAGCGGCAGGTTCTTGGTGATGTCGCGAGTCTTGTAGCGATAAACGAACGACAGGCACGGCTGCGCCTTGACCGTCACCGGTTTGATGATGATCCGCTGCAGATCCGCTTCCTCGCCGACGTACTTGGCCAGCACCAGTTTGATGAAGCCGTTCTGTTCGAGGCTGGTTTGCAGTAGCTCGATGAACCGGGCGTGGTGATCGGGCGCCGGTTTGGCAGATGCGGAGGGAGCGGTAACGGACATGGGAAAAAGCGGCCTCGGACGGGCGGATCGGGAATGGGCGCTAGTTTAGGGGGGATGGGGGTTGGGGACACGCTCTTATTTACTGAACGGCTTTTAAAAGCGGCCCTCACCCTAGCCCTCTCCCAGAGGTAGAGGGGACCGACTGGGGGATATTGAGGAGATACGCCGACTTGAACGAATGGCTTTGAATCCATAATCGACTCGGTATTTCAGGTCGATGGATAGCGGCAGACAATTCGGTCGGCTCCCTCTCCCTCCGGGAGAGGGCTGGGGTGGGTAAAGACCGGGTACATCCTTTACGTTTGAGACCGGGGACATGGTTTACAGGTATCAATCATGGTCAGGAGGTGCTGACCATGCCCTGGAATCAAGAGTCCCCGATGGATCAACGAGTGAAATTAGTCAGTGACTGGCTCAGTGGCAGCTACACCAAGAGCCAATTGAGCCGGCGTTATGGGGTCAGCCGGCCAACCGTCGATAAATGGCTGGATCGGTATGCAGCGCTCGGTGTGGATGGCTTGAAAGAGCAATCCCGCAAGCCTTTGAACTGCCCTCATCAAACCCCGGATGAAATCATCGCCACATTGCTGGCCAAGAAAAACGAGCATCCGGATCGAGGTCCCAAACAGATCATTGATCGCCTGCGAAAGTCCGATCCACAGATCCCATGGCCGGCCGCAAGCACTGCTGGTGAGTGGTTGAAGAAGGCTGGCTTGGTCATTGCGCGGCGCCCTTATCCTTTGCGCCCGCGTGCTCCGACGCATTTACGCCCGGCCGATGAACCCAACCAGACCTGGTGTGCCGACTTCAAAGGGCAGTTCAGGATGCAGGACGGCAATTGGTGCTATCCGCTGACCATTACCGATCAGATGAGCCGCTATCTGCTGCTCTGCCGGGCGCTGCCCGGCACGCACAGCGAGCCGACGCGACAGGGATTCGAATGGGCTTTCCGGGAGTTTGGATTGCCGGACGTAATCCGCACAGATAACGGGGCGCCTTTCGCATCGACCGGTTTGGCGCGGCTGTCGAAGCTGTCCGTCTGGTTCATCAGGCATGGCATCCATATCGAGACAATCACACCAGGGCGTCCTGACCAGAACGGTCGACACGAACGGATGCACCGCACCCTCAAAGCAGCGGTACTGCGAACACCTGCGGAAAATCTCGTACGCCAGCAGCTGGCCTTTGAAGAGTTCGTTCAGGACTTCAACCATGATCGACCACACACCGCACTGGGCATGAAACCGCCGGCTTCCGTATACAGACCTTCGTTGCGCCCGTATCCGGGCTACTTGCCCGCGGTCGAATATGGCCCTGAGGTTGAGGTACGCAAGGTTCGCTCGAACGGCGAGTTCAAGTGGAAGGGGCAACGAATGTTTTTGGGCGAGGCGCTGATCGGCGAGGACATCGCGCTGAAGGAAGTGGCTGATGACGTGTGGGAGCTGTACCTTTGCAACTTCTGTTTAGGCAGGCTTGAGCGCGGTGCCAACCGCGTATCAAGCCTGTAAAAGGTGTAAACGATGTCCCCGGTCTAATGTGTAAAGGATGTACCGGTCTCTACAGTGAGGGCTGCGATCTCAAGACCTATAAAACTGCCGAGACTACCCCAACACCACCAAGCGATTGGGCAACTCATTCCTCACCTGCGTCACCGGCACATGCACCTTGAGCAACTCGCCGCACGCCTCGATACAGGTCACGAAGCCCTGCAACGTCTGCCCCTGCCTTACCTGCTCGGTAAACGCCGCAACAATCGAGTCCCAGCTCTTGTTATCCAGTTTTTTGGAAATTCCTTCGTCCACCAGAATCTCCACATACCGCTCCGCTTCGCAAACAAAAATCAGCATGCCGGTGCTGCCCACCGTGTGATGCAGGTTCTGTTCGAGAAACTGCCGCCGCGCCAGGTTCGAGGCGCGCCAGTGCCGGACGTGGCGCGGGATCAGATGAGTGGTGACCCTGGGCAGGCGAAA
The DNA here is from genome assembly GCF_002112855.1 of Pseudomonas sp. B40(2017). NCBI lineage: Bacteria > Pseudomonadati > Pseudomonadota > Gammaproteobacteria > Pseudomonadales > Pseudomonadaceae > Pseudomonas > Pseudomonas sp. B40(2017). The sequence goes on along the minus strand of NZ_NEIT01000003.1, from coordinate 311 downwards.
CACCAGGCACAGAACTACAAAACTGACCCACTGCACCAGCAACAGGCTGTGCATGGTCAGCCAGCCGGTCAGGTAATGCACGATCCCCGGCACCACCAGCGCCAGCAGGCTGGCCCACAGCAGCGGGATGTACGCGTAGTCGTCGGCGCGGGCCGCGAGCACCGTCACCAGTTCGGCGTCGGTGTCGCGCTCGACCCGGGCGATGGCCTCGGCGACCTTGCGTTGTTCGTGTTCAGTCAGTAATGCCATGTACGGCAGACGACCAGGAAGTCATCGTTATTGTTAACTTTGAGCATTCCAAAGTAGCGGAG